>CAWDOH010000071.1:0-7986 GCA_963803725.1 Bryobacterales bacterium
GCGCAGGAGATCGCCTTCGAAGGGGTTTCGTTTCACTATCCTTCGGCGCCGGCTGGTTTCCACATTCCCAACCTGAGCCTGACGGTGCGGGCGGGTGAGGTGGTGGCTATTGTGGGCGCTTCGGGCGGCGGCAAAACCACGATTGCCCACCTTCTGCCGCGGTTCTACGACGTGACGGGCGGCGCAGTGAAGGTGGATGGGTGCGACGTGCGCGACCTGGACTTGTCGAGCCTGCGGGCGCAGATCGGCATGGTGGCGCAGGACACCTTCTTGTTTAACGACACGGTGACGCGCAATATCGCGTACGGCCATCCGGAAGCGCCCATGGAGCGGATCCGGAAGGCTGCGGAGACGGCGCTGGCGGACGAATTCATTGAGCGGCTGCCGGAGGGATACGACACGGTGCTGGGCGACCGGGGAGTGCGCTTGAGCGGCGGGCAGCGGCAGCGCATCGCGATTGCCCGCGCGCTGTTGAAGAACGCGCCGATCCTGGTTCTGGACGAGGCTACGAGCCATCTGGACACGGAGAGCGAAATGCTGGTACAAAGGGCGCTGGCGAACCTGATGGAGCATCGCACCGTGATTGTGATTGCGCACCGGCTTTCCACCATCCGCCGGGCGGACAAGATCGTGGTTCTGGAGAAGGGGCGCGTCCGCGAGACCGGCACGCATGAGGAGCTGATGGCGCGCGGAGGAATTTACCAGCGCCTGCACGAGCTGCAATTCCAGACCGTGGAGCGGCCGTTGAGCCAGGGAGCCGATTTGTGAGCGTGCGCAGCATGACGGGGTTTGCCCGCATCCGCCGGACCGTGGCGGAGGGCGAGGTGGTGGTGAGCTTGAAGAGCGTCAACCATCGCGGGCTGGACCTGCATTTTCATTTGCCGCCGGAGCTGGACCCGCTGGAAAACGAGGTCCGGGGCATTATTAAGGAAGGGGTGGCGCGCGGGCACGTTCAGGTACACGTAGCCACGGTGCGCACGATGAGCGTGACGGGCGGGGCGTGGAACCGGGCGTTGGTGGACACTTACATGCGCGCCTACCAGGAGGCCCGCGCGCTGTATGGGCTGGAGGGCCAGCCGGATTTGAATGCCGCGCTGCGCCTGCCGGGCGTGTTCAGCGCGGAGGCGGAAGAGGAACCGGGCGATGCCCTGACGCAGGCGGTGCTGGAGGCGACGCGCGAGGCGGTGGCAGTGCTGAACCAGTTCCGCGAGCGGGAGGGCGCGGCGACGGCCGCGGAAATGAGCCAGCGATGCCGCGGCATCGGCACGCTGGTGAACCGCATGGAGCAGATTCGGGAGGGCGCGATTCCAGCCTTTCAGAAGCGGCTGCGGGACAAGTTGTCGGACCTGCTGCACGGGGCGCAGATCGACCCGCAGCGGCTGGCGCAGGAGGCGGCGCTGCTGGCAGACCGTAGCGACATTGCTGAGGAACTGGTGCGGCTGCGGACGCATGCGGCGCAAGTGGACCAGATGCTGGCGGGCGACGGCGAGGTGGGCAAGCGGCTGGATTTCCTGTTGCAGGAAATGAATCGGGAGTCGAACACGGTGCTCTCGAAGACCGGCGGGTTGGGGGACCTGGGGCTGACGATCACGGAACTGGCGCTGGCGGCGAAGTCGGAGATCGATAAGATTCGGGAGCAGTCGCTGAACCTGGAATGAGGAGAGAAAAACAGCGACGCGGAGACGCGGAGGCGCGGAGAAAAGCTCCCTTGGTGTTCTCCGTGTGTTTCTCGGCGTCTCCGCGTCTCCGTGTCGGGGTTTCCTTCCCTCTATGACTACAGTTTTTATTATCTCGGCTCCCTCGGGATCGGGGAAGTCTACGCTGGTGGCGCGGCTGCTGGGGCGCTTCCCGGATATCACGTTTTCGGTGTCCTATACCAGCCGGGCGGCGAGGGGGGCGGAGCGGGACGGGAAGGATTACCACTTTGTGTCGGGGGAGGAGTTCGAGCGGATGATCGGCCGCGGCGAATTCCTGGAGTGGGCGCTGGTGTTTGGGAATTATTACGGGACCCACCGGGGGGTGCTGGAATCGGCGCGGGCGCAGGGCAAGGACCTGGTACTCGACATTGACGTGCAAGGTGCGAGACAATTGAAAGGTCAGATCCCCGAGGCGGTAACCGTATTTATCCTGGCTCCTTCACGTCAGATTCTGGAACAGAGGCTCCGCGCGCGGAGTGAGGATCGCGACGACGTGATTGCCAGGCGGCTTCGGGATGCGGCCGAGGAAATCCGCAATTACGAAGCATACGATTATGTGTTGATCAATCGCGACTTGGCCCAATCGGATGCCGTTCTGAGCGCTATCGTCTGTGCCGAGCGGGTGCGGCGGACCCGCATCGAGGACCAGATCCGGCCGATTCTGGAAACATTTCAAGCTTGAGAGGTATTGGAAAATAAAATATGGGCGACAAAGCTCCCCGCAATAACGCGTATTGCACCATTCCGGACGACCCGGACCAGAGCACTTACCGCTTCATCATCGTAGCCGCAAAACGCGCCCGGCAGTTGCAGGGTGGGGCGCGGCCGGTGTTGCCGACATCGTCGAAGAAGCCTACCGTGATCGCCACCGAAGAGGTAAGGCGCGGGCTGGTGAAGTACAGCCTGACGGGGCAAGCGCCCGAGGAACAGCCGGCCGAGCCGGGCATCTAGCGGGGCGGCTGGCGAGAACGGAAACGCGAGGGTTGGTTTCTGGCCATGCGGATCCTTCTAGGCGTTGGAGGCGGGATCGCCGCGTATAAGGCGGCGGAATTGGCGCGCCTGCTCATGGAGCAGGATCATGCGGTGCAGGCGGTGATGACGGCGGCGGCGCAGGAGTTCATCACGCCCATGACGTTCGCGGCGCTGACTGGGCAAAAGACCCTCACGGACTTGTTCGCCATAGAGGCCGCCATCGAGCATATTTCGGTGGCCCAGGAGCACGACCTGCTCGCCATCGCACCCGCTACGGCCGATCTGATGGCCAAACTGGCTCTCGGCTTGGCAGGCGACTTCCTTACCACGGTATACCTGGCGTTCACAGGTCCGGTGGTGGTGGCGCCGGCCATGAACGTGAACATGTGGCAGCATCCGGCCACGCAGGCCAATGTGGAAACGCTGCGGCGGCGCGGGCATCGGATTGTGGAGCCGGGCAGCGGCTACCTGGCCTGCGGGATGACGGGGCCGGGGCGGCTGGCGGAGCCGGAGGCGATCGCCACGGCCATTTTCCAGGAGCTGCGGCGGCGCACAGATCTGGAAGGCGAGACCGTGCTGGTGACCGCCGGTCCCACCGAGGAGCCGCTGGACCCGGTGCGGTACATTTCCAATCGCTCGAGCGGGAAGATGGGTTACGCGCTGGCCGAGGCGGCGGCGGCGCGGGGCGCGCGGGTGATTCTGGTTTCGGGGCCGGTACACCTGAATGCGCCGCGCGGGGTGGAGGTGATCCAGGTGCGCACAGCCAACGAGATGCGCGAACGGGTGATGGAGCGACTGGCCGAAGCGGGTATTGTGATCAAAGCCGCGGCGGTGGCCGATTTCCACCTGAGCAAGGTTCCCGATCAAAAGGTCAAGAAGACCGCCGCGCGGGTGTCTTTGGAACTCGATCCGACGCCGGACATCCTGGCGGAGATCGGGCGCAAGAAGGGCGACCAGTTGCTGGTGGGATTTGCGGCGGAGACGCAGAACCTGATCCAGGAGGGGCGCCGCAAGCTGGAATCCAAGAATTGCGACATGCTGGTAGCCAACCTGGTGGGCGGCGCGGATGTGGGGTTCGAATCCGACCAGAATGAGGTGGTGCTGCTGTTGCGGACGGGCGAATCGATTCCGCTGCCGCGGGCGCCCAAACGCGAGATTGCCGACCGCATTTTCGACGAAGTGCTGAAACTGCGGCTGGCGCTGCACGCCGAGTATGGACACTGAGAGGCTGCGCCAGTACCTGGAGTATTACCGCGACCTGGGCATCCAGACGCTGTACCGGCGGCCCGTGACGGCTGGGGCGACGGCTTCGGAGAGCGGGCCGGCGGAGCAGGCTGAATGGTTGGTTGCGCCCGTGGCGGCGGTACCCGCCGAACTGCCTACGCTGGCCCCTCCGGGCGAGACGCTGGCGCAGATCCGCGCCGATATCGGCGATTGCCACCGCTGCCGGCTGTCCGAAGCGCGGACGCACATTGTCTTCGGCGTGGGCAATGAGCGGTCGCCGCTGGTCTTCGTGGGCGAAGGGCCGGGGCAGGACGAAGACGAACAGGGCATTCCGTTCGTGGGGCGGGCGGGCCAGTTGCTCACGCAGATGATCGAGGGGACGGCACGCAAGGAAGGCATCGAACTGCAGCGCGCGGATGTGTATATCTGCAACGTGGTGAAGTGCCGTCCGCCGGGCAACCGCACGCCGGAAGTGGAGGAGATGGAGACCTGCGGCCAGTTCCTCTACCGCCAGTTGAATACCATCCATCCCAAGGCGATTGTCGCCTTGGGAGGCACAGCCGCGCGCGCACTTACCGGGCACAAAGAAGGAGTTACTAAGATGCGGGGTAAGTGGTTCCAGTGGCGGGATATTCCGGTAATGGTGACTTACCACCCGTCGTTTCTGCTGCGGGGTTACAACCAGGCGGCCAAGCGCGAGGCATGGGAGGACCTGAAGAAGGTCCTGCACGCAGTGTACGATTAGGCTATGCTGCTGCTGGCGATTGTGGCGGTTGCATGCGTGGTGCTGCGCATCGACTGAGCGGCGGGGCTATCTTCCGCCGCCGCTCGACCGCCTGCCCCCGCGGCCGCCCGCGGCAGGCGCCGGCTGCAGTCCGGCGGTCAGGTGGTCGTAGTTGAGGGCGGCGTTGAAGATCAGGAAATAGCTGCCCTGGGTTTCGCTGCGCCACATGGGATTGTTGGCGAACATCAGCACGTGGCCCTTGCCGCGCGGGACATCGACCACCGTGGGAGTGCCGGCCAGTTCGCGGCCGCCCGCCAGCATGCCGGAAACGAACAGCTCGTTTTCGGGGGCGAAACGGACGACGATGCGCGGTCGCATTTCGGGAGGCACGGCGGCGCCGCCGCGGCCAAATCCGCCGCCACCGCCGCCGCCCATTTCGCCGAGCTGCGAATCTTCGCCCGCAGTGGCTTGACCGCGCGGCGGAGAGGCCATCTCCAGCGGACGCCCCTGGGGGGTGTCCTGGTCGGTGGGGCCTCCGCGTCCGGTGGGCCGGGCGCGGCCTTCGTTGTCGGCTGTGGCGCCGCCGCGGCCGCCGCGACCGCCCCGTCCTCCACCGCCGCCACCGCGGCCGCCACGGCCACCGGCGGCTACGGAGAACACCGGTCCCTGGTTGAAGTAGACCGCCAGGCGATCGCCGTAGCCGTAGGCGATGGGGCTGAGCTTATCGGCGATGACCGATTCGAGAATGCTGCCGCGAGCCTGCAAATCGGGAACCTGCTGGATGCTGACGCCTTCCACCAGGCCGTAATCGATGGGGATGGAGGCGTTGCCGGTGATGGTGATGAACAGGCCGCCATTCTCAATGAATTTGGCGACGTTGAAGAGGCCCTGCAACTCCATGCCGCCGCGGGTGTCATCAGTCTGGTCGGGGGCGTCGCCGATGTTGGGGGTGAGGGCGGATTTCTTGAAGGGGATGGGAGCGCCGCCGCGGCCGGCGCTGCCATTGACGATGCGCTGGGCGGTGCCGCCGACGGGGCTGAAGAGGATCACGTCGTACCTGGAGCGGAGGTCGGAAATGTCCTTGAGCTTCTGATCGGAGATGTAATCGTAGGGGACTTCGGTGCGGTCGAAGGCGACGCGGATCCAGCCGTCGTTCTGGGTGTTGGTCCAGGTGTGGACGATGGCGATCCGGGGCACGGCCAACTCGTGCATGGCGACCGGCGGGACCGAGGCGGCGGCGGTGACCGTGACGCCCAGCGCCGAGGCTTCTGATTCCAGGCGGGCGCGGAGGTCGCCGGGGTTGCCATCGGCTTTTACGATGAAGGATCCGGGGTTGTAGTCGCGGCCATCGGCTTTGAAGGGCGCCTCGGCGGCGAACATTTTGATGTCCTTGAGTTTGAAACGGAAGGTGGCCAGGATGTTATCGGCGTTGTGGGCGATCAGGTAGGCCGGGGCGGAAGAGGCGCCCGATACGCCGCCGCCCGGTTTGGCGGGCCCGGTGAGGAGGGTCATGGGGGCGCTCAGGATATCGGGCTTGGTGATGCGTACGGTGGCGACGTTATGAGTAGGACCCATAGTCCAGCCGGTATCATCGTAAGGGGCGGGGTCCGTAATGTTGTAGTACTGGACGTCGAGGAGCATGTCGGCCATGCGGCTGTAGGGCTGGTCCATGCGGACGACGTAACTGCCGGCGGGGAATTTTTCCTTTTTGGTGTCGTTGACTGGGACCTCGGTGGCGGCGTTCAGGCGGTCCACTTCGACGGCCTGCATGCGCAGGAGGTTGACCAGGTCGGCGGCGTTGCCGGGGCGCGGGTCGTCGCCGGGGATCACCCAGGCCGCGGGGCCTTCGTTGGCGGCTTTCTTAACGCTGCGCACGCTCTTCAGGTAGAAGTTGGAGAGGTACTCGGTGCGGTTGGTCGCCACGCCGTTCATGGCGATGAGGATGCCGCTTTCCTGGAGGTTGATGTTGTTGCGCAGGGACCAGTTGACGCGCGGCAGTGGCGGGTTGGGGCGGAACCAGGTGCGGCTGGTGGAGGTGGCGGGAACGGTGCGCTCGCCGGTATCGGCGCCGCCCGCGCCGAAGGTTTCGTAGAAGCGGCCGATGGAGTTGTGGCCGTTGGCCACGTAGAACATGTAATTGGGCGCCCAGCCATCGTAGTAGCCGTGGGTCCAGACGCCGGGCACGCCGCGGCGGGTGAGGCCTTCAACGTCCACGTAGGCCATCTTCTGCCATTCGTCGATGGTGAGGGGGTCGAGCCAGGCGTTGTAGGGGCCCATGCCGGTGGAGACGTAGAGGAAGGGCACGGATTCGTGGAGGTCATGGAGCACGGTGGGGTGGAACCCGAGAAAGGCGCCCATCATGTTGCGGCTGAGGGCCAGGGCCATGCCGATGCCATCGCGGTTGTTATCGTGGGCCACGTACTTGCCCCAGTAGACCAGCGGCGGGGCGGGCTTGCCGGGGTTCTCTTTGCGGTAGTCGTAGACGTCCACTTCGAGGTCGCGGCCATCGGTTTCGACCACCGGGGTGATGAGCACGATGGAGTTTTTGCGGATGTTCTGAATGACCGGCGACTCTTCGACGGCAAGACGGTAGGCCAGTTCCATGAGCATTTCGGGCGAGCCGGTTTCGGGGGAATGAATGCTGCCGGAGGCCCAGTACATGGGAAGGCCTTCGGCGATGAGCTTGTCGGCTTCGGCCTGGGAGGTGCGGCGGGGGTCGGCCAGGCGGGCGGTGATGTCGCGGTAGTGGTCCAGGTTGGCGATGTGCTCCTCGTCGGAGACGGCCACCAGGATCATCTCGCGGCCCTCCTCGGATTTGCCGATGGAGAAGACCTTGACGCGCCTGGAGGCCTTTTCGAGGTCGCGCATGTAAGCGTTGATGTCTTTGACATAGGTGAGCTTGTTGGGGGCGCCGATGATGTGGCCGAGGATTTTGTCGGGGGAGGGGACGGTGTCGGAGGCCGGCAGGTGGTCGACCAGCTCGGTGAGAAAGAAAGGCTCGGTGGTGTATTCCTTGATTTTGGCGGTGTAGGCTTGGTCGATTTTCTGGGGCACCGCGGCGGCGGTGGGCGCTGGGGATTTGGCCTTCTTAGGGGCCTTCTGGGCGAGCGCCGGGAGGGCGCAGAGAACCAGCAGGCAGACTCCGATTTTTCGCATGGGTTACATGATATCAGGGAGGGGGCGGGGAGTTACGGGCGGGGGTTATGGGGCGAGGCGCAGCTTCGAAAGGGTGCTCATAATTTCGGGTTGGTCTTTTAACTCGGCTAGCGGCGCCAGGTGGGTTTCAATGTATGCCCAATCCAGGCGGCGTCGCTGCCGGACAACGACGGTTTCCACATCCAGAACGTCTCGTGGCCGGAAGGCGAAGAG
>CAWDOH010000072.1:0-390382 GCA_963803725.1 Bryobacterales bacterium
AGCCCATCAGCCGTATTCCTATGTGGGGCTCGGCGCGGTGATGCTGGTCGCACTGGGATCTTACATGTATCGCTGCTCGCAGCCGCGATAAAGCGGCGCGTCGCGGCCGACACCGCCCCCCGGCGCCTTGATCGGGCACGGCGGCGAGCATTACCATGGAAAGGTGTGGACCTTCGCGCGGTGGAGCGTAGCTCTGCTCGCCGCAGCAGCGGCAAGTGCTCAGACCCCCGTCATCCTGATTTCGATTGACACCCTGCGCGCCGATCATCTGGGCATCTACGGTTACCGGGCCATTGTCACGCCGAACATCGATTCCCTGGCGCATGGAGGCACGGTTTTCGACGCCATCGATAGCCAGATTCCGCTTACCCTGCCTTCCCATACGGCGCTGTTCACCTCCACCTGGCCGTTTGCCAACCACGTGGAAGAGAACGACGGCCGGGTGCCCGCTGGGGTGGTCACGCTGGCCGGGGTGTTGCACGGCCACGGTTACCGCACCGCAGCCTTTGTGGGCAGCGCCCTCCTCGACCGCCACTTAGGTATCGACCAGGGTTTCGACCTTTACGACAGCCCGTTCGGTATCGCCTCGGAAGGCCCGCACAATCCGATGACGGTAGGAGTGCGGCGCGATGGCGCCCTGGTGGTTCGGGCGGCGCGGCAATGGCTCGGCGAGAACCACGGCCAGGCAGTGTTCGCGTTCCTGCATTTCTTCGACCTGCACGCGCCTTACAGCCATGCCGCCTCGACCTCCGGCTTGCCGAATACCGCCGGCTACGACGCCGAGATCGAATACGTGGACCGTCTTCTGGGCCAATTGCAACAGGCGCTGGTGGCGGGCGGATGGTGGGACCGTTCGCTGGTGGTGTTGCTCTCGGACCACGGCGAAAGTCTGGGCGACCACGGCGAAACCAGCCATGGGTACTTCGTCTATCAGAGCACGCTGCGGACCCCGCTGATCGTTCACTGGCCGGTTGGAACCGCCGGATTTCCACAACGTTCCGCGCAACCCGGGGGCCTCATCGACGTGGCTCCCTCGATCCTGGATTTCCTCAAGTTGCCAATGCCGCCACAGTTCTCGGGCACCAGCCTTTTGGCCGCGGCGCGATCCGGTAAAGACGACGGGCGCGCGGTGGTGAGCGAAAGCGTCTATCCACGGGATGCCTTTCATTGGGCACCCCTGCGGAGCATCCGCGAAGGCGCCTACCAATATATCGACGCACCCAAGCCGGAACTTTACGATCTTTCGCGCGATCCCGAAGAGCGCCACAACCTGGCGGGCGCGGACGCCGCCATGGCCGGAAAACTGCGCGGCCGGCTGGCCGAAATCATGACCCAGTCCACCCCCGGGCACGCCGCGGCCGGCGTTTCGGCTGAGCGGCGGCGCATGCTGGAATCGCTGGGCTACCTGGGCGGCTCCGCGGCAACTTCCAAGGCTTCGGCCCGGCCGGCGGCGGACCCCAAGGACAAGCTGCCCGAGTACAACCTTTTCGAGAAGTCCCTGGCGGCCATGTATGCCGGCCGCTACCAGGAAGCCATGGCGGGCTTCCGGCGGCTGCTTGCAGGCGACCTGCACAACTCGCTGGCGCGATATTACCTGGCCGACGCTTGTTTGCGCGCGGGCCAATTCACCAGCGCGCTGCGCGAATGGCAGAACGCCCTCCAACTCGACCCCGAGTACGTGCCGGCCGCGGAAGCCCTGGGCGCATGGTGGATGGGCCGCCAGGACTACGCCAAGGCGCGCACCTATTTCCAGAAGGCGCTGGCGGCTGCGCCCCGCGATTCCACTGCACTGGTCGAGGAAGGAATCGCCGAGGAGCACCTGGGCCTGCTACCCGAGGCGCTCCAACACCTGCAAGACGGCTGCCGCCTGGCCCCGGATCTGCCGCAGTGCGGGCATGAATTGGAGACGGTCAAGGAGAAGGTGCGGTAGAACGGCAGGGGTCCGCCTGTGGCAAAGCCCCACGGAATCATGCGATATTAGTGGGTGCCCGGCATAACGCCCCCAGCGAGGTCATTTGAAGAAGCTACTGCTCATTGGCACTATTCTTGTGTTCGTTTTTCAGGCTCGCACCTCACCTTTAGCGCTCATCGTTCTGGATACCGCAAGCTGGAGCGCTGGAAGGTTCAACAACGACTGGAAGATCGAGGTGAATCGCGGAAAGCCCGACGTCTCCCTGTGCCAGCCCGTGGAAGGTTGCTGTCTGCATCTGAAGAGCGTGAAATCGTCGTTCTCCCTGGAACGGAGCGTGGACGTGGACCCCAACAAGCTGCCCATGCTGACCTGGCGCTGGAAGGTAGCCCAGCTTCCCTCGGCCGGCGATTTCCGGCGGGCTTCCACGGACGACCAGGCGGCCCAGGTACTGGTAGCTTTCGCCGACCGGAAGGTGGTGAGCTACATCTGGGATTCCACCGCCCCCAAGGGCGCCGCCCAGGCCACCGGCTTCATTCCGCTGGTGCACGTTTTCGCAGTGGTATGCGAATCCGGATCGTCGCTGCTGAACCAATGGGTTTCGGAAAGCCAGAATCTGGCCGCCGATTACCAGCGCGCTTATGGCAAGCCGGCTCCGCACGTGAAGGGGCTGCGCCTCCAGATCAACTCCCAGCACACCGGGGCCACCGCGGAAAGCTACTTCGGCGAAGTCGCTTTTCGTAGCGCCGCCGAGTAAATGTTCCTGGTTACCGGCGGGACCGGTTTCATCGGCGGTCATCTGCTCCGGAAACTGACCGATCGGGGTATCCGTGTGCGCTGCCTGGTGCGCCGATTGACGCTGGGTAAGCCGCGATCCCGCGGCAAGGACGCGATTCCGGCGGGCGTGGAGACGGCGCAGGCCGATTGGGCCACGGGCCAGGGAATCGAGGCGGCGCTCGATGGCGTCGACACGGTGATCCACCTGGCGGGCGTGACCAAAGCCCTGGCGGCCGCGGATTATTACATCGGTAATACACGCGCCACCGAAACGCTGGCCCGCCTGCTGGCCGGCCGATCCATACGGTTTGTCCACGTGAGCTCGCTGGCCGCCATGGGCCCCAGCCCGGATGGAGCGCCCATAGCCGAAGACGCCCCGCCGCACCCGGTTTCCGAATACGGCAAGTCCAAGCTGGAGGCCGAGCGGATGGCGGCGCTCTGGCGCCCGGATGCGGTCATCGTGCGGCCGCCGGTGGTGTATGGGCCGCGCGATACGGACGTATTCCAGATCCTGAAGTCGATTTCCGGCGGGCTGGTAGTAGAAATTGCGGGCGGCCCGCGCTGGTTCAGCGCCATCTACGTGGAAGACCTGGCGGAGGGCCTGATCGCCGCGGCGGAAACCCCACAAGCCGCCGGGCGGACCTATTTTCTGGCCCATCCGAAGGTGGTGTCCTGGAGCGAGTTGGCCGCCGTGGCAGCACGCCTTATGAATCGCCGCGTGCGCGTGCTGCGCATCCCGCCGGCGGTGGCGCGGGCGGCGGCGTACTGCGCCGAGTTGTGGTCCCGTGTCACCCGCCGGCCGGGCATTTTGTCGCGCGATAAAGTCACCGAGGCCTGCTGCCGCGCCTGGACCTGCGACCCCCGGCGTGCCGCCCGCGAACTGGGCTTCGAGGCCGCCACTTCGCTGGAAGCCGGCTTGGCCCGCACCCTCGCCTGGTACAAGGAGGCCGGTTGGATCCGCTACTGAAATCCTCACCCACAGGTTTCTGGGCGGTGGACAAGCTGATCTTCGGCTACACCGCCTTCGCCGGAGTGCTCATCCTGCTGGGGTGGTCCCGGCTGGCCGAAGGCCCCTGGCTGCTGGCCGCGCATGCCGCCGCGCTGGCGCTGATTGTGGGTGAGGTAAAATTCCCCAATCGTACCAGTTGGGTTTTCCGGAACTGGTATCCGCTGCCCTACGTAGCCTCCTGTTACAAGGAAATGGCCCTGCTGGTACCGGCGGTGCGGCGCACCGATCTCGACCAATGGCTGGCGAACCTGGATTACCGTCTCTGGCACGCCAACCCGACGGTTTGGCTGGAGCGGGTGCAGACGCCGACCTTAACCGAATTTTTGCAGGTTGTCTACACGCTATTTGTACCGGCCGTACTACTAATTCCGTTTCTGGTCTGGAAGAGAGGCCGCTACGGTGAGTTCCAATATATTGCGTTTCTGATCGCCTTGGGCTTCCTGACTTCCTACGCCGGGTACCTCGTGGTGCCGGCGCGCGGCCCCCGTTTTCTGCTGCGCCATTTGCAACATGCGCCGTTAGAAGGACTTTGGCTGTTCCACTGGATGCAGGGCACGCTGGACCGTCTGGAATCCGCACATTACGACTGTTTCCCCAGCGGCCACACAGAGCTCACCATCCTGGCGTGGTGGGGCAGCCGGATGGTCTCAAATCGGCTATTCCGGGCTTATTTTGCCTACACTCTTTGCATCATTTTTGCTACAGTTTATCTTCGATACCACTATACGGTCGACTTGCTGGCGGGAGCAGTGTTGGCAGGTGTGCTGATCCGGTTTGCCCCCGTCCTGTACCGAAGACTTTCCAATGGGAGTGTGACGATTGGCGGGAATTGAGATTGCTGCGGTTGAGGACAAAAAGGCTCTCCATCAATTCGTGGAACTGCCCTACGAAATTTACCGCGGCGATCCCTATTGGGTGCCACCATTGCGGATCGCCGTCAAGGAACTGCTCGACAAGGCCAAACATCCGTTCTACAAGGACGCCGAAACGGAGTTGTTCCTGGCGCGGCAGAACGGCCGGGTGGTGGGCCGCATTGCCGCCATCTTCGACAAGGCCCATAACCGGTTCCACGGAGAAGAGGCCGGATTTTTCGGCTTTTACGAAAGTGTCGACGACCCGGCGGTAGCCAAGGCACTGCTTACTGCCGCCCGCCAGTGGGTGGCCGGCCGCGGCGCGCGATTCCTGCGCGGTCCGGTAAATCCCTCCACCAATTACGAGTGCGGCATGCTGGTGGACGGTTTCGACTCCAGCCCCATGGTAATGATGACTTACAATCCCCGCTACTACCCCGCGCTGATGGAGCAGGCGGGACTGCGAAAAGCCAAAGACCTGCTGGCGTACCTCAGCAACGCCAACACCATCGAATCGACGAAGATCGAGCGCGTGGCCGACCGGGCGCTGGCCAACGAACGGCGTGACCGTCCGCCCCATCAACATGAAGAATTTCGACGCCGAAGTGGAACGAGTCTGGGAGGTGTACAACAAGGCCTGGGTGCGCAATTGGGGCTTCATCCCCATGTCGCAGCGAAGAATTCGTCTTGCAGGGCAAGGAGATGAAGCAGATTCTTAAGCCCGAACTGGTACTGATTGGCGAGGTGAACGGCACGCGTGGTGGGTTTCGCCCTGGCCCTGCCCGACATCAACCAGGCGCTGAAACCGGCGGGCGGCAAATTACTTCCCACCGGGTTCCTCAAAATCCTGTATTATCAACGTTTGATCCAAAGTGTACGGGTTCTCGCATTGGGGGTGGTGGAGGAGTACCGCGCTTCCGGGGTGGCGGCGGCATTTTACGCGACGCTGGTCCGCAACGCGCGACAAGTTGGGCTACGGCGCACTGCGAGATGTCCTGGATACTGGAAGACAACGTCCTGATGAACCGCTCCCTGGAGGTGATGGGGGCAAAGCGCTACAAGACCTACCGAATTTACGAATGGAACTGAGGACCATGCGCGTATCGACTAGCGACATCACCGGCAAAAAAAAGGCCCGCGGCATCGAACGACATTTTCGAAAAATGCCGTAATTTCACTCGTCCGAGTGATCTGCAGTCCGCCGGGCTGTACATGTACTTCGAGGTCTTTGGCGATCGCGAAGGCTGCGGGCCGGGCGAAGTCCGCATGGGCAAACGCAAGGTGCTGATGTTCGGGTCCAACGATTACCTGGACCTGATAACGCATCCCAAGGTGAAGGAAGCCGCCGCCCACGCGATTAAGAAATACGGCAGCGGATGCAGCGGGTCGCGCCTGCTGAACGGCACGCTCGATATTCACGTCAGGCTGGAAAGCGAACTGGCGGCGTTCGTCCACAAAGAGGCCGCCATTATTTTCGGCACCGGGTTTCAGGCCAATTACGCCACCCTTTCGGCGCTAACCGAAAAGGGCGACGTGATGATCTGCGACCACAACCTGCACGCCAGCCTGGTGGAGGGCGCTCTGCGCTCGCCCGCGCGCACCATGCGTTTCCGCCACAACGATCTGGACCACTTCGAGCGCTGCCTGGAAAACTGCGCCGCCCGACGACAAGATCCTGATCGTATCCGAAGGCGTTTTCAGCATGGAAGGCGACATCGCCGACCTGCCTGGCATTCTCAAGCTGGCCAAGCCGTACGGCGCGCGCGTGTATGTGGATGAAGCCCACGGCATCGGCGTCCTGGGCCCCACCGGCGCGGGCGCGGCCGAGCACCTGGGCGTGCTGGACGACGTGGATATCGTGATGGGCACCTTCAGCAAGTCGCTGGCGTCGGTGGGCGGTTTCATCGCCGCGGAGCGCGCGGTGGTGGATTACTTGAAGCACACCGCGCGGCCATTCGTCTTCTCCGCCAGCCTGCCGGCGGCCTCGGTGGCCGCGGTGGCCGCCGCGCTGGAAATTATGCGCGAAGGAACCGGAGCGCCGCCTGCAGCTGCTGAGCATCGCGCAATAGCTGCGCGAAGAGCTGCGCGCCCGCGGTTTCCAGGTATTGCCCGGCGAAACCGCTATCGTGCCGGTGGTGATTGAGGATGAGGTCGACCTTTGCCGGCTGTGCAAGGCGCTGCTGGAAGAAGGCATCTATATCAACCCGGTGCTGCGCCCGGCCGCCGCGCAGAACCTGTTGCGGATCTCCTGCACCGCGGCCCACACCGAGAAGCACGTGCAGCGCCTGGTCTCGACGCTGGTGCGCGTAGCGGCGTCGCTGGGGATCGAGCAGTAAGTCCGAGCCTTCAAGTTGGGCGCAGGGCTGCTATCATGTGCTGTGGCGGCGGAGGTTTTCAAGCACGGTGCGATCGGGCTTGCGGGCTCGGTTCGCCTCTCCGGGGCTACCCCGGGGGAGAATGTCACCTCGCCATTTCGTCGCGTGAGCCTCTCTGCGATGGCGAGCAGGCAGTTCTGCTCACGCCAAGTCAGACTGGTTGAAGTCTTCCGCCGCCATCCGGTATGCCCGCCTCGGCTGTAATCAGCGCCCTGGCCCGAAGCCTGATGGCTGGGGATCCGACGGTCGAGAGTGTCCACGTACGGGCCATGCGCACGCTGGGCAGGCCCTGGCGGTGGCTGCGTCCCTTGGCCCAACGCTACGTGGAGGCTTTCGCCGGGCGCCCACGCCCACGCCACCGCGACGTCATTCGGTTCCTTCTCGGGGACGCCGGATTCCAGCGCGCTGCCCATCGCGATAAGCTCTCGGTGGCCGTATGGCTTCCCGAGCCGCAGCGCATGCGCCCGGTTGCTGCCGCCGCCCAGTGGGATCTTCCCGCGATCGAAACGGTAGGCGACCTTGCCCGGTGGCTGTCACTGCAGCCGGATGAACTGGAGTGGTTTGCCGATCTGAAAGGCCTCGGATGCAAGCTCGACAATCCGAAGCTCCGCCACTACCGTTACCGGATACGCGCCAAGCGCTCCGGCGGCGTGCGCCTGATTGAGATCCCCAAGCCGGAACTGAAGGAATTGCAGCGGTGGATCCTGCGCGAGATTCTCGACCGCATTCCGCCCCACCCGGCGGCTCACGGATTCGTCAAAGGGCGATCGGTGGCCAGCTTCGCGGCGCCGCATACCGGCCGGCAGGTCTTGTTGCGCCTGGACTTGCAGGACTTCTTCCCTGCATTTCCAGCGGCGCGGGTGCAGGCGTTCTTTCGGACACTGGGTTATCCGGAGGCGGTAGCGGACCGGCTGACCGGCATCTGCACCAACGCGGTTCCGGGGGATGTATGGGGCCATCGCCCACTCGAAATCGACGCAGCGGAATGGCGGGAGGCGAAGACGGTGTACGCGCGGCGGCACCTGCCGCAAGGCGCGCCGACCTCGCCGGCGCTGGCCAGCATCACGGCGTACCGCCTGGATTGCCGCCTCTCCGGCCTGGCCCGGTCTGCCGGCGCGGTGTACACGCGCTACGCCGACGATCTGGCTTTCTCAGGCGATGCGGAGTTCCGCCGGGTGGTCGGCCGCTTCGCGTCCCACGCAGCCGCCGTCGCCCTGGAGGAGGGCTTCAGCGTCAACCACCACAAGACCCGCATCATGCGGCAAGGCGTCCGCCAGAGTCTCGCGGGGATAGTGGTGAATCGAAAGCTCAACCTTCGGCGTGGCGACCTCGAACTGCTGGAGGCGGTGCTGATCAACTGCGTAAGGCGCGGCCCCGCCTCGCAGAACCGGGAAGGGCTGGCGGATTTTCGAGCGCACCTGGCGGGCCGGATCGGGTTCGTTGAGATGATCAATCCCGCCAAGGCCCGGCGCCTGCGGAGCATATTCGAAATCATCCCGTGGCAGCGGTGATCTCCGGGCGCCGCCTGCGGCTCAAGCGCGGTATCGTTCCGCGGCGCGACTCTTGGCCTTGGCGGCCTCTTCTTCCCGATTCTTCGGCGGCGCGGCGGTTTCGAGCGAACGGAGCAGGCGCATCGACACGGCGGCGATTTCGTGCACTGCGGCAACGAACGAGGCTTCGTTGGCCTTGGACGGTTTGTGGAAGCCGCTGATCTTTCGCACGAACTGGAGCGACGCCGCGCGGATTTCGTCGGGACTGACGGGCGGATCGAAGTTAAAGAGCGGCTTGATGCTTCGGCACATCGTGTTGGACCTCGAGCGTTGCGGGCGCGGGGTTGGCGCCTCAGGCGGCCGATTCCCGCTTTTGGAGCCACCGGCGAAGAGACTCCTGTGTTTCACCGGATCGACGGCCCGCCAACAAACTCTCCACACTGATATCTTCGTCCAGATCTGGCCAATGAATCCCCTCCCCTGCGGCGATGAGACGCAGGTTGCATCGCTCTACGGGTGTCCCGTGCGCCAGACGCGGAAACCAGGCAAGGGGCGCCGCGATGGTTCTGCCGTCGGCTAAGTCTACGATCAGAGCATCGTCGCTGACACTCACCCGCTGGGCGTGTGCCCCTTGTACTTTATTCCCCGAAGTACTCATACCATGACCTCAACAGGAGAGCCGCATTCTCCGCGACCAGTTTTTCGACACGGCCGATCTCCGTCCGCCCGAAGCCACGGCTCCTCTCCAGGCGCACCGGTTCCAGCCAAAACTTCGCCTCTTGCTCCTCCCGCTCCACATGGACGTGAGGAGGCTCCTCTCGATCCGCCGAATAAAAGAACAGCCGGTACGGTCCTACTCGAAGAGCAGTTGGCAACGTATCTCAGTGTACACGGCTCCCCAGACGGCCCGCGAGCCTTTGCGCCTTACACCAAGCCTCCAGGCCTATCCTGGCAATCTCTAGCAAATAGAAACCGAGCGGGTACGACCGCGGCGAAAAGAAAGAGGCGTGGTTCGTGCCGCAGGATTTCTACGCCCGGAAAGGCGCGGCGGGAACCCTGGCCAAGCGATAAGCGGCGCTCATCGGCCGGGGGCGCCACGCAGCTCCGCGCATAACGTCTCGAAGCCGCTTTCGGAACCCCAGGAAAGGGTGACCGTGGCGTGCTTTTCCGGAACCGGCGCAGTGTACTGGCCGGCAGGCGTGAGGGTGCCGTCGGGAAGAAAGTTCATGAACATGGTCTTGTGATCGTCGAGCGGCAGCTCCGGGCCATGCCAGGCGCCGAACAGGCTGAAAGTACGCGGGATTTTGGAGCCGGGCCGTTCGCCGAGGGAGAGGAACATTTTTGCGCCATCGGTATGCAGCCAGGCGCCTGTGATCTCACCCCTGACGTCGAAACGGTACTTCGCGCCGCCGGCGGTGCAAACCGAGGCCTTCCCGCGCAGGTCCTTGCTCAACATAGGCCCGCTGGGCAGCCCGCCTTCGCCGTCCGAGGTGTTATCGGGAAAGAAGGAGAGGTACAAGCCATACTCAGCTCCGGTGGAGTCGCGGAGGCGGCCCACTCCATACCAGGTCGTAGTGGGCGTCCATCGCCCGCCGATATGGAAGGACCAGGGCTGCAAAATGGCGAAGAGGCCCACCACGCACAACAACAGCACGGCCAAGCCGCCCAAACAGCCTAACCGCCGTCTAGCGCGGGGGACAGACCGCATATTGGATTATAGTCGGATGGCGCGAGGTCTGGGCTGGACGGTCCGCTCGCCCGCTCAGCGGATCGGACGCTCCTGCAACAGCTTCAGCACGTCTTCGGTTGTGGCCGTCTCACCCAGCCGGGGAAAAATCTTCTCCACGGTGTGACGGTGCGAATCGGGATCCATGTCCGTCATCGCGTCCAACACCAACGCCACGTGGTAGCCCAGGTCGTAAGCGCTGCGCGCGGTCGACTCTACGCCGGCGCTGGTCGCCACGCCCGTGAGGACAATCTGGGTGACGCCGCGGCGGCGCAGGTCGTCGTCCAAAGTGGTGCCCAGGAACGCGCCCCAGCGCTGCTTGGTGACCAGGTGGTCGCCGGGTTGCTGCTCCAGTTCCGGGACCAGCTCGGTCCAATCGGGCGGAAATGAGAACTTGGGTCTTCCGGCATCGGTGCGGCCCGGAGCCATGCCCGACACGTTGACTAGAACTACCGGCAGACCTCGCTCGCGGAACGCCCGCGCGACTTGGGCGGTTCGAGCGATGATCTCGGCGATCGGGTGCACGGTGGGAAAGCCGACAATGCCCTTTTGCAGGTCAATCACGACCAGGGCGGGGGTGGTATCGAGTTGTGTGAGAGGCATGGTTTTTCCTTTCGGTTACTGGAGAGACGATGGAGTTTCGCGCGCGGGCAACAGCCCGAGCTCGTGGTATACCGGCCGCATGACGGCATTGACTTTCGGCAGATCGAGCGTGAACCAGAGCGAGCCGGCAATGCAGAACGCGCCGGTAACCATGACGGTGTGGGGCGCTCCGATGCGGTGCGCCAGCGCGCCGGCCAGCAGGCTGCCGAATGGCGCTGCACCGAAAAATGCCATGGTGTAATAGCTCATCACGCGGGCGCGTTTATCTTCTGTCACCAGCGACTGGACGATGGTGTTGCTGACCGACGCGCCCTGCATCAAGCCGAAGCCGGCGAAGACCATCAGCAGCAGCGAGAGCCACAACGTGTGCGACAGGCCGAACAGAATCAGCGCGCATCCGAGCGTCGCGGCGGCGATCTGCACCATGCGCGTCAGCCCGACCACCGTCTTGCGCACGGCCAGCGACAGCGCCGATATCAGCGCGCCGGTCCCGGAAGCTCCCGTGAGCCAGCCGAGCGTATGCGGACCGCCGTGCAGCACCTGGCCGGCGAACACCGGCAACAGCACGGAGTACGGCCACCCCATCAGGCTGATCAGCGCAAACAGAAGCAGAATGGTGCGAATGGGGCGAAAGCTCCGCACATAGTCCCATCCCTCGCGCATCTGTTCGAACATGCTGGCCGCGGCCCGGCGGATGTGCAGCGGTTGGATGCGCATTAGCAGCAGGGAGGCGATCACCGCAAAGTAGCTGATGCCGTCGATCAGGAAGCACCAGCCTTCGCCGGCGGCTCCGATCACCAGGCCGGCGATGGCCGGGCCGACGAGCCGCGCGCCATTGGCCATCGAAGAGTTGATGGCGATGGCGTTACTGAGGTCATTACGGTCCTCGACCATCTGCACCAGGAAGGATTGGCGCCCCGGCATGTCGAAAGCGTTGATCAACCCCTGGAAAGCGGTGAGGACGATGATTTCCCGGAGGGTGATGACGTGCGCCAGGGTGAGTGCGGCCAAGGCCAGCGACTGAACCGCGGCCGCCGCTTGCGTCCACAACAGCAGCTTCCGGCGATTGAGGCGCTCCACCCAGACACCCGCAAACGGCCCCAGCAGAAACGCCACAATCTGGCCCGCGAAGCTGACCACCCCCAACAGCAGCGCCGAATCGGTCATCCGGTAGACCAGCCAGCCGGTGGCCAGCCGCGTCATCCAGGTGCCGACCATCGAGATGGTCTGGCCGAAGAAGAAGAGCTGGAAGTTGCGGTGGCGCAGCGCGCGCCAGGCGTGCGACAGCGAACCTCCCGAAGAAACCCGCGACCGGTCCGGGCTGGCAGCGGGCTTCACTTTTCCGCCAACCTCCGGATGATCTCCCCAGCCTGGAACAGGGTTTCCCGCTCCTCCGGGCCGAGTTGGGCGATGGCCTGGGCCAGCCAAGTCCGCTTGGCGTCGCCGGCGGTCTGGCGCACCGCCGCGCCTTTGCCGGTCAGCGCAAGACTCACCTGGCGCCCATCGGTAGGATGCGGCTTACGCTCCACCAGACCCATTTCCTCCAGCGCCGCGATGGTGGTTCCCATCGACTGCGGCCGCATGCTTTCGGCGCGCGCCAGCTCGGCGGTGGTGGCGGGCCCGTCCTGCGCCAGGCGCTTCAGGACGGCGCTCTCGGTGAGCGAAAGCTCCTGCGAGGCCGCCGCCGCGCGCACCCGGCGGACCAACAGACCGATGGCGTGGCTGAAATCGGCCACGGCGGCATCGATGGTCTTTCGCGGCATGGCAATTTCATGATAGCGAATCAGCAGGCAATCTTGCAAGTGTAGCTTGCAAGTGCGGCTTGCCAGTTTAGCTGTTTACTTAGCCGCCTTGACAGTGGTATGCGGCGTCGAATTGCGTCCCAGATAGTCGTCTTTCTCGTGGATCAATCGGCTTGAACGCTGCGGAGGCCATCAGGACGTGATCATCAGCGGCCAGGACCCGGTCAGCCGCATCACTCCAGATACGAGGAAGACGATCCATGCCGCGTACAGCGGATGGCGCCAGAGGGCGAACGCTCCGGACGTGACCAGCCGATCGCTGCGGTACGCTCGGGTTACGGAGACGATGGCCAGCACCAACAGGGCAATCCTTGGGCCAACGCCGAATCGGCTCGGTTTCGTCCGACGGCAGCCAGTAAATAAGATTCGTTTATCTGTTTCTGCCCGACGGCAGCAAGATCGGCCCCCTCCGTCCGTGGTACTTGTCCACAGTTCAGCACGTCTGTTCGGGCACGATGACCACGTGCCCTTTCTTGTGGCCGGCCTCCACATAACGGTGGGCTTCAGCGATCTGGTCCAGCGAATAGCGTCTATCGATTACTGTCCTTAGCTTTCCGGCCTCGATAAGCCCCTTGAGAAAGGACACGTCGCCCGGCGTGCCGCGCCCCACCCCGCCAATGACCTTCGCGGACCCCGTGACGGAAGCCCACTTCTCTTGAAGAATCCCAACAAGAATCGACGATAGTCGTCCGGGACCGCCCACACGAACATAGAAACCGCCTGGCTTCAGGGATTTCAGGCTGCGTGTGAAACCACTCTTGCCGACCGTGTCAAAGACCATGTCATAAGCCCGGCCGGCTCTCGAGAAATCCTCCCGGGTGTAGTCAACCACTTCGTCGGCGCCGAGAGACTTCGCCAAGGTAAGATTGGCGGTGCTGCACACCGCTGTGACACGTGCCCCGAAGTGCTTCGCCAGTTGAACCGCGAAAACCCCGACACTCCCGGACGCTCCGTAAATGAGCACTTTCTGTCCCTCTTGGATGTTGGCCTTCTTGAGGAAATGCAAGGCCGACACTCCGCCAAACAAGACCGCCGCCGCTTCCTCGAACGTCATGTTGACGGGCTTTATCGCCAGTAAGCCATCTTCCTGCAGGCATACATACTCGGCATGGGTGCCGAACTTGAACCCGGTCGATCCAAATACCGGGTCGCCCTCGCGGAACCGGGTCACAGTCCTTCCCACTGCCTCGACTGTTCCGGCGAACTCCATCCCCAGTATCCGGATCTTCTTTGGCGCCCAAAGGCCGGTCATGAATCTGACGATAAGGGGAACGGCCCTTCTCATCCGCCAATCCGCGGCGGAAACGGTTGTCGCCTGAATGCGGACAAGCACCTGATTGTCCTCGGGAATTGGCTTTTCGACGTCCTTGATTTGCACGACTTCCGGCGGTCCATACCGGCAATAAACGGCGGCTTTCATGCGGCTAGTATCCCCCACAATCTCAGAGTCTGGCCTCCAAGCAGTCTAATCCTCCTATGCGCCGCCGGCAACCATCATAGAGACCTGCAGACCGGAAATGCCGCAAGAGTCTTCCTTAGGGGCCGCGGAACAATAATCTGAACAGATGTTTCGACGCACCCTACCGCTCCTTGCGGTCGCGGCTCCGCCAGACCGCGCTCTGAGCCGCGCGCGCCAGCAAGCGGTTGGATTTGAATGCACAGAATATTTCTCCGCGGCCCCTTAGTTCCGTCAAGCCTGCCAGACGAAATGTAGGCTGACAGAGTTCGTGAAAACGCGGACGTTGATGGCAAAGCCAAAACTATCGCTCCTCGCCACAGATCGTGAAAAATCTCGCCAGAGTTCGTGAAATTATCCTACGGGTTTGCCATTGTTGTTGAAATAATCCTACTTGGGCTCCGTTCCGTCGTTCCCTGCGCAGTGTTCAGCGCATCGCGGCTGGCTTGCGTTTTATGAGAGCTGTAGGTGCCAGGTCGCTCAGAGCGCGGCAACTAGAGATCTCCAGGCAGAGAGGTCAGATCCCGAGTTCAACTTGCGAATTCCCCGTAAAGTGGCGAGAACCTCCCGCGGCTCCTTGCGAAGCTCAAGGATCTCTCTCCATACATGGTAGGGAGCAGACTGATGACGATTCAAGGCTAGGAATGTGTGGAGACACGCACGATCTTCATCCTTCGCGTAGTCGACCAGGGAGGGGTCTGCTATCGAGTTGCGCGCGCGATCATCGTAGGCCATCAACAGACAATAAAAAGTGATCAGTTGGGCCCAACCCTCGTGTACTTCGGTGCTGGTGGTTGCGAAGCCGCTTAGCGAAGAGGTCCAGGCCCCGTCTGAAGTGTGACATTGTTCGTCCGACCAACGGACATAGCTGCCGATCGACGTGGCACGCTTCATGGGGAGCTGGTCAGAGATCCAATGGGCCAGTTCATGCAGAAGTGTGATTTCGCGGAGCGCCAGTTTGGGCAGCGAGAGCGCGCGGGCGCAATTCACCAAACCGCGCTCGTAAATCGTCACTTTGCAGTCTAGGCCCGGATGGTACTCTCCAAGGAGACGATCAAGATCCCAGGCTTGTTCCCGCTGTTTACCGCTATCAGGTGGATTGTCAAACGACAGGCTGACTGGGGGAAGCGGCGGCAACTCCGTGACCCAGTCGATTGCCACGAACATGTTAAGCAGCTCGGATACCAACAGCCGTTCGCTGGCGGTCAGCGGCATGGGTTGATCATGGCCCATTTGTGTCTTGTGAAGAAGAATCGTACGCTCTACGTTTTCGATCCCGGCTTCTGGCGAGGAGCAGTTCTTGAACGAATACGCGATCGGGCAATTCCAATGCACTTTGCCCCAGTGAGAAGGCCAGGATCGTTCTGCGACCCGTTCGTTCCAGGGCCACTCCGCATTTGGGTCCAGTGATGCGCGCCTGTATGAGGCGGCCACGAATTCCAGGATCTCCAAGTACTCGATCGGCGAGGGTGCGAGGAGGTCGACCCATGGGTTGCTAAAAAAAGTCATAAGGCGGTACGCATTGCAGAATTCAACGAAATGTATGACCGCCTTGTAATCAAAATCGATAGTGTGGCCGAACGCCCCGATAACGGACCACAACGCCCCCCGCCTCTCCTCCACGGTGCTTCCGCCGAGGTGGTGGAAGTGAAGAGAATGAAACAACTCGTCTGGGTTCTCGAGTGTCAGTCGAGGGTGCATCGAATTCAGAATACAGCATCCACGTCGGCTACGCCTCGGGAAAAAACGCCCACAGTGTTGAATGCCGAGCCAATTGCAAGTCGCATAATGATCAATCTGAGTTGCGAGCCAACATCAAAGGACCGTTGAGTTAGCCGACCACCAGTGCGGCTTCGCTCTGAACACCCATTGGGCCGAGAAACGCCCCCAACCGGAAGTTGGGCAGGGCCCGTCAAGTTGACGCATAACGCGCGAGGCTGACAACTGCGAGTCGGCTAGGTTTTCCCTGCAGCTCTAGTCTTTCGGTCCCGCCCCAGGGACATTCGGATGGAGAATGGCGATCGATGCGTGGCCCTAGCTGGCACCGGCACTCGCGTCCCCAAGCCATGGGCCTCCGGCGACCATGTAGGATGTTTTCACTTACCGTGGCGAGCTTTTTCAACAACTGTGGCAAGATTTTTCACCAATTCTGTCAACCTACACGAAAGGCGAACCGCGCCGCACCAGTCCTAACCCTTTCCCGCCTCAGACGTCTGTATACTACGAAGTCTGAGTATGCCGAAAACCGACTCTCTCCAGGGATCGCTCGATCTGCTGGTCTTGAAGATTCTCTCGCGGCGGCCGAAACTGCACGGCTACGCCATCATGACGGCCATCAAGGACTGGTCCGGCGACGTGCTGCGCGCCGAGGAAGGCTCGCTTTATCCGGCGCTGCACCGAATGGAGGAAGCCGGCTGGATCCGCGCCCAATGGATCACCAAGGAAACCGGGCGGCGGGCGCGCATCTACGAGCTGACCGCCGCGGGCAGCAAGCAGCTCGATGCGGAAGAGTCACGCTGGGAGGCGGTGACGGCAGCAGTGAATCGGGTGCTGAGGACGGTCTGAATATGTCGCTTTGGTCGCGCATCACCAATACCCTTCGCGGCGAGCGGTTGAGCCGCGAAATCGACGAAGAACTCCGCTTGCACATCGAGGAGGCCGTTGCCGAGGGGCGCGATTCCGCCGAAGCGCGGCGGTCCTTCGGCTCCCTGCTGCGGCAGGGCGAAGAGAGCCGCGACGTCCGGCTCATCGCGTGGCTGGAATCGCTGGGCGCGGATGCCGTTTTCGGCTGGCGGCAGCTTACCAAGCGCAAGGTAACTTCGGCCGCGGCGGTGCTGTCGCTGGCCCTGGCTATCGGGGCATGCACCGCGGCGTTCCGGCTGATCGATGCGCTGCTGCTACGGCCCTTGCCGGTGGCCGAACCGCGGCAATTGTACGCCCTCGCGCGGCAGGGAATTGGTTTCGATGGCAGGCCGCAGTCCTTCGATGGCTGGGCCTACCCGGATTTCCGCCTGATGCGCGCGGCCGTGAAAGGCCAGGCCGAGTTGATCGCCGTCTCCTATGCTGAGCGTAACGATCTGACGTACGGGTCGGACCAGGAAATGGAGAAGGCCTGCGTGCAATATGTTTCCGGGTGGGTGTTCCACTCGTTGGGGCTGCGGCCGGCGCTCGGGCGGCTTTTCACCGAAGACGACGATCTGAAGCCTGGCGCGCATCCGTACGCGGTGCTCTCCTACGACTACTGGTCGCGCCGTTTCGCCCGCGACCCCAAAGTGATCGGCCGCACCTTCCGGCTGGATGACCGGCTCTTCGAAATCGTGGGCGTTGGTCCCCAGCCATTCACGGGCACGGAGACGGGAACCGTGACCGATATCTTCCTCCCCACGATGATGGATCCCAGGGTGGTGCGCGATGACACTACCTGGATTCGTACGCTCGCACGGGTCTACCCGGGTACGGCCCCGGAGCCGCTTCGCGCGCGGCTGGACGCCACTTCGCGCGCCTTCGAAAGGGAGCGGGCCAAGGGCTTCACCGGGATGACGAAGCAGGCCATCGACCGGTTTATCAACAACACCGTCAGCATGGAGCCGGCCGCAGCGGGCTTTTCGGATTTGCAGACGGAATATCGCCGCGGATTGTTGGCGGGCGCTCTGCTGGTGGCCCTGGTGCTCCTGATAGCCTGCGCCAACGTGGCCAACCTGATGATGGCCCAAGCCGCCGCGCGGGCGCGTGAGATGGCGCTGCGCGTCTCCATCGGCGCGGGGCGCTGGCGTCTGGTGCAACTCGTGATGGTGGAAAGCGCCATGCTGGCCGCGCTGGCCGCCGCCACCGGCGCGTTGTTCGCCTGGTGGGCCGCGCCGTTTGTGGTGGGCCGCATCGGTTCGCCCGGCAATCCCGTGCGGCTGGCGCTGCCGGCCGACTGGCGCGTGTGGGGATTCGGCGCGGCGCTGGCCGTGCTGGTCAGCGTGCTCCTGGGCCTGGCGCCGGCACTCCGCGCTTCGGCCACCAGGCCCGCAAGCGCCCTCAAGGGCGGTGAAGACCCGCACGCGAGGCGCCGCCTGATGCATTTGCTGATCGCGGCACAGGCCGCCTTCTGCATTCTCGTGCTGTTCGTCTCCGGGCTGTTTGTGGTGACCTTCGACCGGTTGTCGCATCGGCCCCTGGGCTTTTCGGCGGACCGGATTCTGACGCTCACGGTGATTCCAGCGCACCCGCAGCCGCCGGTGGTCTGGGAGCAGTTGGCCGACCGCCTGCGCGCGGTGCCCGGCGTGGAGAGGGTTGCCCTGGCTGGATGGCCCTTGCTCACCCGGAATTCCATGAACAACTTCGTCTCGATCGATGGCGCGCCTCCCGGCCCGGTGCTGGCGTACTTCCTGCCGGTCTCGCCCGGCTGGCTCGACACCATGAAGATTCCGCTGATTGAGGGGCGGGACTTCCGTCCGGACGAAACCACTCCCGGCGCCGCCATTGTCAACCAGACATTCGTCCGGCAATTCTTCCAGGGCGAGAGTCCCATCGGAAAGACTTTCGCGAGAGGGCGCAATGTTTATCAAGTAACCGGCGTGGTTCCCGATAGCCCTTACCGCAGCCTGCACGAGCCAATTCTGCCGGTGGCGTATACTCCCTTTCGGGGCATCGATGAGAAGGGCGCCTTCCGGCCCATTGGGAGTTCCGCTTTCCTGGTGCGCACCGCCAGTGCGAACCCGCTAGCGCTTGCCTCCACCATGCGCCGTGCGGTGCCAGAGGCGCGGCCGGATTTCCGCGTCAGCGAAATCGGCACTGAAGCCGAAATCGTTCACGACCAGACCTTGCGCGAGCGCCTGCTGGCTATGCTGGCGGTATTCTTCGGCGCCGTCGCGCTGGTGCTGGCGGGCATCGGTCTCTACGGCGTGCTGGATTATTCGGTGCTCGCGCGGCGGCGCGAAATCGGCATTCGCATCGCCATCGGCGCGCAGGCCGGTGATATCGCCCGGCGCGTCACAGCGGAGGTCTTTCTGATGGTCGCCGCCGGTGCCGTGGGGGGTCTGGCGCTGGGCGTGGCCTCGGGGCGGTATCTGCAGGCGCTGCTCTACCAGGTGCAGCCCGGCGATCCCACTATGCTGGCACTCCCGTCCCTGGCGATCCTGCTTGTGGCCCTGGTGGCCGCGCTGCCGGCGGTATTCCACGCGGTACAGATCGACCCGGTGGCCATGCTGCGTTCCGAATAAGGACTGGTCCCTATGCCGTTATGGTCACGCATTGCCAACGTATTTCGCGGCGATCGGTTGAGCCGCGAAATCGATGAAGAGCTGCAATCGCACCTGGAAGAAGCCGCCGCACAGGGCCGCGACCCCGCCCAAGCTCGCCGCGCCTTGGGATCCACGTTGCACCTGCGCGAGGCCAGCCGCGACATCCGCGTGGCCGCGTGGCTTGCGTCGCTCTATGCCGATGCCGTGTTCGGCTGGCGGCAGATCTGCAAGAATCGCGTGGCGTCCTCCGCCGCGGTTCTGTCACTGGCCCTGGCCATCGGCGCTTGCCTGGCGGCTTTCCGCCTCATCGATGCTCTGCTGCTGCGGCCTCTGCCGGTGGCGGATGCGGCGCGGCTGTACGTGCTCTCGCGGCGGTCGGTGGGGCCGGATGGCGTCGCCGCCGAGCAGGATGGCTGCGCGTACCCCATGTTCCGCCAGATGCGCTCCGCCGTGAAGGACCAGGCCGAGTTGATCGCCGCCGACAGCGCCGCCCGTATCGATTTGACCTACGGTTCGGACCAGCAGATGGAGAAGGCCTACCAGCAATACGTCTCCGGGTGGATGTTCCGCGCGTTCGGTTTGCGGCCCGAGGTAGGCCGCCTGCTCACCGAAGACGACGATCTCACCCCGGGGCGCACCCCTACGCCGTGCTCTCGCACGACTATTGGACCCGGCGCTTCGGGCAGGACCCGCGCATCATCGGACGCACCTACCGGACCGGCAACGACATTTACCAGATCGTGGGGGTGATTCACGGACCGTTTACCGGGACCGCGCCGGGCGTGGTGACCGATCTCTTCGTTCCCACCATGATGGTAAAGCATCGCGCCATCGAGCGCTCCGATTACCGCTGGATCCGGATATTCGTGAAGCTGAAGCCGGGGGTGAGCACGCTGGCTGTCGAGGGCCAACTGCGCGCGCAGTTCCGCGCGTTTCTCGAGGAAAGCGTGAAGATGTTCGCCGGCATTCCCAAGAACGAGCGCGATGGCTATCTGAGCCAGACGCTGCTGCTGAAGCCCGCGGCGTCGGGCGTCTCCGGCATGCAGCGAACCTATGGCCGCTCGCTGGCCGTTCTTGGCGCCCTGGTGGTCCTGGTGCTGCTCATCGCGTGCGCCAACGTCGCCAATTTAATGACAGCTCGGGCGGCGGCGCGGTCCCGCGAGATGGCGTTGCGCGTTTCGATCGGCGCGGGCCGCTGGCGCCTGGCGCAACTGGTCCTCATGGAATGCGCCTGGCTCGCCTTTCTGGCGGCTGCCGGCGGCGGCCTGTTCGCCTGGTGGGCCGCGCCTTTCGTGGTGGGCAGGATCAATCCGCCGGATAACCCGGCGCGCCTGGTGCTCTCGGCGGACTGGCGCGTGCTGGCGTTCGGGCTGGCCCTGGCGCTGGGTGTGACGTTCCTTTTCGGCCTGGCCCCGGCGCTACGCGCTTCCGCCGTGAAGCCCGCCAGCGCGCTCAGGGGCGGCGAAGACCCGCACGCCCGGCGGCGCTTGATGCACGGGCTCATCGCCGCTCAAGTGGCGTTCTGTTTCCTGGTGCTTTTTGTCGCGGCATTGTTCGCCGCCACGGCCGGCCGCCTGGCCAACCAACCGACCGGGTTTTCGGCCGAGCGCCTGCTCACGCTTGAAACCCTGGCGGCGCGCCCGCAGCCGCCGGTGGTTTGGGAGCAGGCCGCCGAACACCTGCGCGAGACGCCTGGCGTTCAGGCGGTAGCCATCAGCGAGTGGCCTTTGATGGATGGCGAAACGTGGAACGGATTCATCTCCGTAAATGGGGCCGCTCCCGGCCCGGTGGCATCGTATTTTCTGAGCGTTTCGCCGGGCTGGCGCGAGGTGATGAAGATTCCGCTGCTGGATGGGCGGGATTTCCGCGCCGGCGACAAACTGCCCGGCGCCGCCATCGTGAACCGCGCGTTCGCCAGGCAGTACTTCGCCGGCTCGAATCCCACCGGGCGGTGGTTTGAGGTGGTCGCCAACGAGGGGCAGCGTTCGCGCTTCCAGATTGTCGGCCTGACCGCCGACGCCCTCTATGGCAGCATCCGCGAGCCGATGCAGCCGGTGGCCTACTTTCCCTTCCAGTTGAACTACGCGCGCGCCAGTTTCCTAGTGCGCACGGCCAGTGCGAACCCCATGGCGCTGGCATCCACGCTGCGCCGCGAAGTGCCGCGCGCACGGCCCGAGTTGCGCGTGAGCAATATCCGCACCCTGGCGGAGTTGATTGCGGCGCAGACCATCCGCGAGCGGCTGCTGGCCATGCTGGCGATGTTCTTCGCCGCGGTCGCGCTGGTGCTGGCGGGCATAGGCCTGTACGGCGTGCTGGATTATTCGGTGGTCGCGCGGCGGCGGGAAATCGGCATTCGCATGGCCATTGGCGCGCGGCCCGCCGACATCGCGCGGCGCGTCACGGCGGAGGTTTTCGCGATGGTTGCAGCCGGTGCGGCGGCGGGCCTGACGCTGGGCGTCGCCGCGACACGGTATATCGAAGCGTTGCTATACGAGGTGAAACCCACCGATCCGGCGATGCTCGCGCTGCCCTCGCTGGCGACTCTGGCGGCGGCGCTCGCGGCCGCGTTGCCGGCGGTGCTGCGTGCGGTGCGAATCGATCCGGTGGCGATGCTGCGGGCGGATTAGCGATCGATCCAGGCGAAGTGGGCAACCGGGGGATCTCCTGCACACGCGGCGCCGCTCACGCGGCAGCCCGCCGACCGGAGGACGGTCTCCCATTGCGCGGCGACAGGTTGCGCGGAAGACTGCCATACCCACCCGGCACCAGCCGGCCGCCCGGCGCCACACACCGCCCCATCAGGCGGCGGACGAACTCGGCGAGATAGTCGTCCGGGAGGCAATCGCAAAGCGAGTAGACGTAGCGCTGGCGCGGCGGGCGACAATCCCAGGAGTTGACGGCATGGAAATGGCTCGCAGATTCGGGCGGCCGCCTGCACGCGATTTCGATCAACCGGGCGCTCACATTGATGCCGTTAAGGGACGATCTCCATGCCGCTCGCCCGGCCCCAGCCGATAAGGCTCTCCAGCGGGTCCCGTTGGCGCAGCAGGTGTCGAGCAGGTCGCCGCCTGCTTCGAGAGCTTCCAGAATAGGCTCGCGCTCGTGCCGCCGGCGTTCCGTGCCTCTACCGAACCCAGACTTCCGGATTGGGCCATCGGAAGCGGGGCAGGAACTTCGGCGGCACGCTTGCGCTGTGTTCGTGTGGCATCGGCGGCAGGCCCCAGTTTCGCGCGGCTGTACGGAACCCGCTGCCTCACCGCGGTGTCTAAAGGGCGCATGTTCGAGCAGACCACTACGAGCCAGCCGCGCAGTGCGATCAGCGATTGGGCCCTGCGCGGGGCCATCGCGGTAGCTTTCACCATCTTCGGGGCAGAGAAATTCGATGCCCCGCTTTGGGCCGCGTTTTTTCGCGATGTCGGGATCGGGCAGTGGTTCCGCTACTTCACCGGAGCCGTGGAAATCCTGGGAGCGGTGCTGGTGCTGCTCCCCGTCACCGCCACGGTTGGGCTGGCGCTTCTGGCCGCCACGATGGCAGGCGCGGCCCTGATCCATATATTCGGCGACAGCGTAATCCCCGTCGTGTTCTTTAGCGGCCTCGCGGCCTTCGGTTTGAGCCGCCTGGACCGGCGATGATAACTTACGACAAGTGGGATTTTGGCGACCATTCAGCAAAAGGAATTGCACCATTAAATCCAGTCGACGAAGCCGGCCTCCGGGCATTGGCCGCCACCGTGGCGGGCCTGAGCCGCGGCCGTTTTGGTGGAAGGACAGGATATCCGGCCTGGGAACTGTTCGCGATCAATCGGCCGGCACGCGATGGCCGCGATGTTGGACGCCTGCGGCGTAGGAAGACGGCCTTAGCTGTGCCATCCTTCAATCATGGCGGCAGAACTCCAAATCCAACAACACGAGAATGAGGGGATTCGGATCCTCGGTTTGCACGGGCGTCTGACGATCGGCGACTCCGAAAGTGGGCTTCGGGCGGCCGTCGGGGCATTGGCCGACGGCGGCATCGTCAGGATCGTGCTCAATTTTCTGCACGTAGCCGGGATGGATGACGACGGCCTGGGCGCATTGGTCTATTGCAACGCTCATCTCCTGAACCGCGGCGGCTCCTTAAAGCTGCTGAACCTCAGCCCGCGTCATATGAACATGATGGTCCTGGCGAGGCTCGAGACCCTTTTTGAGGTCTATACAACCGAGCAGGACGCGGTTGACAGCTTCTTTCCGGACAGACAGCCCAGACGTTACGACATTCTCGAATTCGTCCAGGAGCAAGAGAAAGAGGCGGCCGGCGGCGCGGCCGGAGATGTGGTCCAGCAGACCCAGCGTGTAGACGAGATCGAACCGGCCCAGCCTGGCGCTCCGGCGGCCCGACTCCCGCACGGTGGTTCGTGAGCACCGCACCCATGGCCTCGTAGCACTCCAGGCAGCACTCGATACGCGCCAGAAGCGGTGTCCACTCGGTTGCTTCGGAAGGATCATCCTGCGCCAGATTGTGCAGGCTGACCGCCGGTTTTCACGCCCCTTCTTCTGCAAAGCCTGGGCGCGGAAGTAATCGGTTATCGTGAAAGGGCGACGGTCCTCAGGTAAAACCTGAAACGCGGCGGTACTCCCGGCGCGGCATGCCTGGAGAATGCCCGAAACTCTTCTCGTGGTACAAGCGGTCGGATCAGGTTCGAATCATTGGTGCCCGGAACATCCTCATGCACGCCTACGGGTTCATCTGGCCGGAGCTGATTAGGAAATGGCTGAAAAGGACGCGCCCGAACTGCTTGGCCCATTGCCTTCGCCTGTTGGGCGGGGACTAAGGCCGTTTGGCGGGTGCCGTTGCAAGTTCGATCCAGCGGCCCTGGATCATCGCGGGACGACGCTAATGCAGCTCAAAGCAAAATAGAAATCGGACCAGACCCGGCGATGCTGCCGACCGACCAATCCGTTGAGGTCCGAGGGGCGATTATCGACCCCGCCCCAGCCCCTCTTCTCTTCCAACTAAATTCTTGTTACAATAGGACTTACCCACAAAAAGGAGATCGTTTGGCAGACCAGGAACAACCACCCCAGGCACCGCCCCCACCCCCGCCCGGAGGCGGCAGCGATAACCTCCTGCCCATCAACATCGAAGACGAGATGAGGCGCTCGTACCTCGATTACGCCATGAGCGTGATCGTCGGGCGCGCGCTGCCGGATATCCGCGACGGCCTCAAGCCGGTCCACCGCCGCATTCTCTATTCCATGCAGCAGATGGGGCTGGCCTTCAACCGCCCCACCCGCAAGTGCGCCCGCATCGTCGGCGACGTCATGGGCAAGTACCACCCCCACGGCGACGCCGCCATCTACGATGCCCTGGTGCGCATGGCCCAGCCGTTCACCATGCGCTATCCGCTGGTGGACGGGCAGGGCAACTTCGGCTCGGTGGATGGCGACCCGCCGGCCGCCGCAGCGATACACCGAAGCCCGCCTGTCGCGCATCGCCACGGATCGCTGCTGGAAGACCTGGACAAGGAAACCGTCGACTTCCGCCCCAATTACGACGATAGCGAAGTCGAGCCGGAGGTCCTTCCCACGCGCGTTCCCAACCTGCTGGTGAACGGCTCCTCGGGTATCGCCGTAGGCATGGCCACCAACATCCCGCCGCACAACCTGACCGAAATCATCGAGGCCACCGTGACCTGATCCGCCGGCCCGATACGCCGCTTTCCGCGCTGCTCGAAATCGTGAAGGGTCCGGACTTCCCCACCGGCGGCTCCATCCTCGGCCGCCAGGGCATCGTAGACGCCTACACCAGGGGCCGCGGCCAGCTCAAGATCCGCGCCAAGGCGGCCACCGAGCAGATGGGCAAGGACCGCGAGCAGATCGTCATCAGCGAGATCCCCTACCAGGTCAACAAGTCCAAGCTCATCGAGCAGATGGCCGCGATGGTCAACGAGAAGCGCATCGAAGGCATCGGCGATATCCGCGACGAAAGCGACCGCGACGGCATGCGCATCGTGATCGAATTGAAGCGCGGCGAACAGGCCGAAGTGGTGCTCAACAACCTCTACAAGCACACCCAGCTCCAGATCCGGCTTCGGCGTCATCATGCTGTCCATCGTCAACGGCCAGCCGCGCGAGCTGGGCTTGGTGGATATGCTCAAGTTCTTCATCGACCACCGCGTCGAAGTGGTCCGCCGCCGCACCGAGTACGAGCTGCGCAAAGCCCGCGACCGCGAGCATATCTTGCTCGGCTTCCAGAAGGCCCTCGATAATCTGGACGAAGTGATCCAGACTGATCCGCGCGGCCCAGTCTCCGCGCGAGGCCCGCGAAGGGCTGATCGCGCGCTTCGAATTCACCGAGAAGCAGGCGCAGGCCATCATCGAGCTGCAGTTGCAGCGGCTCACCGGCATGGAGCGGCAGAAGATCCTCGACGAGCTGGCCGATATCCAGCGGCGCATCGCCGAGTACCTGGAAATCCTGGGCTCCGACAAGGTGCTGCGCGACCTGATCGTCAAGGAACTTCGCGAGGTCCAGAAGGAATTCGGCGACGAGCGCCGCACCGCCATTGTCGAGGATACCGGCGAGATCCGCCTGGAAGACCTGGTGGCGGTGGAAGATGTGGCCGTCACCGTGACCCGCGGCGGCTACCTGAAGCGCACCTCCGTGGACACCTACCGCCGGCAGACGCGCGGCGGCAAGGGCCGCATCGGCATGGGCACCCGCGCGGAGGACTTCGTCGAGTACCTGATCGTCGCTTCCACCCACAGTTATCTGCTGATTTTCACCACGCGCGGGCGGCGTCTACTGGCTGAAGGTGTATGAAGTGCCAGACGCTTCTACCACCGGCAAGGGCAAGCACATTTCCAACCTCATCAACCTGCAGCCCGATGAGACCGTCAAGGCGTTTCTGCCGGTGAAGGACTTCGTGCCCGATCAGTACATCATCATGGTGACGAAACACGGGGTCATCAAGAAATCCGAGCTGACCGAGTTCGATAACCCGCGTTCGGGCGGGCTGATCGCGGTCTCCCTGGACGAGGGCGACGAGCTGATCGGCGCCAGGATCACCCACGGCGATAACTACATCTTCCTGGGCTCGCGCGAGGGGCAGGCCATCCGGTTCGCCGAAAGCCAGGTGCGGCCGATGGGCCGGCAGGCGCGCGGCGTGCGCGCGATGGACCTGGCCGAAGGCGATTACCTGATCGGCATGGAAGTGGTGGGCAAGGAGGGGCTGATCCTCTCGATCGCCGAGAATGGCTACGGCAAGCGCACGCCGCTCGAAGATTACCGCCTCACCGCCCGCGGCGGCAAGGGCGTCATCAACATGAAGACCACCAACAAGACCGGCAGGGTGGTGGCCATCCTTTCGGTGAAGGAAGATTCCGAGCTGATGATCGTCAGCCAGAACGGCAAGATCATCCGCATCGAATTCGGCTACCATCCGCCAGGTGGGCCGTTCCTCGCAGGGCGTGAAGCTGGTGGCCCTGGACGAAGGCGACAAGGTGGCGGCCGCTTCGGTGATTCCCGAAGCCGAGGACCCAACGGGAACGGGCAGGAGAGCCTGCCGCTCCAGTAAAGTAAACTGGTAGGGGCTGAACATGGCAGCACTGGTCGAACTCTCCAATCCGTCGCGCCTGAAGGAAAAGCAGGAGCATCTGTTCTTGCACCTGGGCGGGCTGGGCCGCGTGATCGTGGCCTTCTCGGGCGGCGCCGATTCGGCTTATCTGGCGTGGGCCGCCCGGCAGGTGCTGGGGGCCAACGCCCTGGCCATGACCGCCGATTCGGCTTCCCTGCCCGAATCTCACAAACGCGATGCCGAAGCCTTTGTGCGCCAGTTCGGCATCGCGCACGAATACATCGAGACCCACGAATTCGACAATCCGGATTACCTGCGCAACGACGCCAACCGTTGCTTCCACTGCAAGGACGAGCTGTTCACGCGTGTTGGAACAGGTGGGCCGCGAGCGCGGCTACCAGCACATCATCTACGGCGTGAATGCCGACGACCTGGGCGATTACCGGCCGGGCCAGAACGCCGCGCGGCAGCATCACGTGGACGCGCCATTGGCCGATGCCGGTTTGACCAAGGCGGAAATCCGCGAGCTTTCCCGGCAGGCCGGTTTGCCCACCTGGGACCGGCCCGCGTCCGCGTGCCTGAGTTCGCGGATTCCCTACGGCACGCCAGTGACCCCTCAGAACGTGAAGACCGTGGAGAGCGGCGAGGAGGACCTCAAGGCACTCGGCTTCCGGCAGTTCCGCGTGCGCTTCCACGGCGAAATCGTGCGCATCGAAATCGCTCCGGATGAGATAGCCAAGGCCCTCACGCTGGAGATGGCGCGCCGGTTTACGGCGATCTTCAAGGGGCTGGGATTCCAGTACGTGACCCTCGATCTGGAAGGCTACCGCCAGGGATCGCTCAACGAGGTTCTGGGGCTGAAGAAGTAGGCCACGCGCCGCGGCGCGGCCCGCAGAGGCGCTTAGAACTCTTCCTCGTCTTCTTTCTTTTTCTTGCCTTTGCGGCGCAGGATCACAATCCCGACCAGAAGAACGGCCAGCACACCGGACACGATCTGCACGGTAGATTGGGTCATTGGCTCTCCTGTAGTTCCGAACCGGCAGTATAGAACATTTGTACGAAAACTTCCACCGCAGGTTAAGAGGCGGTTGGCGGCGGTCCTTCGCCGCGACTTTCGCGTCTGGGCGGTACTGCCGAGGTTGATGCTGGCCGACCAGCGGCGGCACCGTAGAGCGGTTCCGTTCTTCGGAAAGCCTCGCTGCGAGCCGCTAGGCGCAATCCCGCCCCGCGGCGGCCACCTGGCCCTCGGGGTCTCCATACTCGGCCGGCGCCAGCAGTGTCAGGGCATCGGGAACGATCCGCAGCTCGGCCGGGAGCTGGCCCGCAAACTCGCCATCGATCTGCACGTAGACATCCGGGTTATCGGCGCAGGACAGCTTCAGATGTCCGGTCCGCAGCACGGTTACACCCTTCATCCCATTCAAACGGTTGGCCGCCATGCCGAGGAAGTATTTGACAAAAGGCAGGGAGGTCTGGCCTTCGAACAGCACCACCTCGAAAGTATCCTCGAACAAGGTCACCGAGCGGGCGATTTCGAAATCGCCGCCGTAGTTGCGCACCTTACTCGCCAGCGCGAAGGAGCACTGCCGCTGCTGGCCGCAGACCTGCGCCTGGATCTGGGGTAAACGGCGGCCCAGCATGCTCCAGCCGGCCGCCCAGTAGGCAAACTTGCCGATTTTGGCCTTTAATACGCCATCCACGTGGTATACGATGTGGGCATCCAGGCCGGCGCCCGCCATCAGCAGGAAATGGCGCGAAACGCGGCCCCCTTCGCACATCACGTGCCCCACCGAAACGCGCCGCGGGCACAGGTCGTCCAGCCGTTCCGCCACGCGATCCAGACGGCTGCCCAGCTTCATTTCCATGGCCAGCACGTTGGCGGTGCCGCCAGGCAAGATGCCCAGGGGTACTTCGGTGTGCAGCATCCCCTCGGCTACTTCATTGATGGTGCCATCGCCACCCGCGGCCAGAATGAGTCTGGCGCCGCCGTCGATATGGGCGCGGGCAATCGCCCCGGCCGTGCGTGGGCCGGTGGTGGGGGCCACCGTCACGCGGTGGCCGCGGTGTTCAAGAATATTAACGGCGCGTTCGATCTGGGACTGGCCGTTCCGCCCGAATTTGCCAGCCCGGGGGTTATAGATCAGCACCGTGTTTCTGTAGGCTTTGATAGCGCGTTCTCCAGGTTCCTCGTTAGATTATAGTTGAGGGGACCATGAAAGATCCCGCCAGGGAAGCCGAAGACCTGCGAGACGAGCTGCGCCGCCATGAACATTTGTACTACGTACTGGACCAGCCGGAGATCAGCGACGCCGAATACGACAGCCTCATGCGCCGCCTGCAGCAGCTTGAAACCGAGCATCCGGAGCTGCTCGACCGGCATTCTCCGACCCAGCGGGTGGGCGGCAAACCGCGCGAGGGATTCGTCAAGGTGCGCCACAGCGCGCCCATGCTGTCACCTGGATAACGCCCTCAACGAAGGCGAGTTGCGCGATTTCGACCGCCGCGTGCGCGACCTGCTGGGGGACGCCTCCTTCCGCTACGTGGCGGAGCTGAAAATGGACGGCCTCTCGATGGCGGTGCATTATCGCGACGGCCAGTTCACCCAGGCGGTCACGCGCGGCGATGGCACCGTAGGCGAGGAGGTCACCGAAAACGCCCGTACCATCCGTTCCCTGCCGTTGCACGTGAAAACCACCATGGCCGCCTTCGAGGTGCGCGGGGAGACGGTGATGAACCGGCGCGCCTTCGAGCGGCTCAACGCCGAACGCGACGAAAAGGGCCTGTCGCGTTTCGCCAATCCCCGCAATGCGGCGGCCGGCTCGCTGCGCGTGCTGGAGCCGCAGATCACCGCCTCGCGGCGCCTGGAGTACTACTGCTATTGGCTGCTGCGCGAGGGGCGGCCCATCTTCCCCAGCCACTGGGAGTCGCTCGACGAGCTGGTGCGCCTGGGCTTCAAGGTCAACAGCCACCGCAAACTGTGCGCCGATGTGGAAGAGGCGCTGGCCTTGTGCGCCCAATGGGAGGCCAAGCGGGACGAGCTGCCTTACGAAATCGATGGCGTAGTTCTGAAGGTGGACTCCATCGCGCAGCAGGAGCAGCTTGGCTATACCGCCAAGGCGCCGCGGTGGGCCATTGCCTACAAGTACCCGGCGCGGCAGGCCGTCACCACGGTGGAGGATATCGAGGTGCAGGTCGGCCGCACGGGCGCGCTCACGCCGGTGGCGCAGCTGAAGCCGGTGGAGGTGAGCGGCGTCACGGTTTCCCGCGCCACCTTGCACAACGAAGACGAAATCGAGCGGCTGGGCCTCGAGATCGGCGATGAGGTGGTGATCGAACGCTCCGGCGACGTGATTCCCAGGGTGGTGCGGGTGCACTCGCAAGGGTCTTACCGCAGACCGTTTCATATGCCCACCGAATGCCCGGTGTGCGGCGGCAAAGTGGTACGGGTGGAGGGCGAGGCCGCCCGGCGCTGCATCAATACCAATTGCTCGGCGCGGCTGAAGGAGTCCATCCTGCACTTTGCCGCGCGCAGCGTGATGAATATCGACGGCGTGGGCGAAGCGCTGGTGGATCAACTGGTGGATCGCGGCATGGTGTCCAGCGTGGCCGACCTCTACGACCTCACGCTCGAAAAGCTGATGACCCTGGAGCGCATGGGCAAGAAATCGGCCGGCAACATCCTGCGCAACATCGAGGCTTCCAAGAAGAATCCGCTGCCGCGGGTGCTGAATGCCTTGGGCATCCGCTTCGTGGGCGAGCGCACGGCGGTTTTTCTGGCGGAGGCATTTGGCTGCCTGGACCGCGATTGCAGAGGCGGATGGCGAGGAATTGCAGGTGGCCGAGGAGGTTGGCCCCAAGGTGGCCGAGAGCGTGTTCCTGTTCTTTCGCGAGCCGCGCAACCAGGAGCTGGTGAAACGTTTGCGAGCCGCCGGCCTGCAGTTTACCTATGAGGAAACGCGCCCAAGGCCGGACCGTTTCGGGCCGCACGTTCGTGCTCACCGGGACGCTGCCGAACCTGTCGCGCGAGGAAGCCAAACAGCTGATTGAAACCGCCGGCGGCAAAGTCAGCGGCGTCGGTGAGCAAGAAGACCAGCTACGTGGTGGCGGGCAAGGACTCGGGTCGAAGCTGGCCAAAGCGGAGGAACTGGGCGTCGCGGTGATCGGCGAGGAAGAGCTGCTGAAAATGATTGAGGGATGACCGCTTCGCTTACTGCATCATCCTCTTCAGTTTCTGCAGGCCACCCTTGATTTCGTCGGTGGCGTCATCCACCTGGTTGGTGTCGTAGATTACCCGCGGGGTCAGGAAAATAATCAGCTCGGTGCGGGCGTCGCTGTAGGATTTAGAGCCGAACAGCGCTCCCAGCACCGGGATGCGCTGTATCACCGGGATGCCCGTTTCGACCAGGGTTTTGCTGTCCTGAATGAAGCCGCCGATGGCGATGGTGTCGCCGTCGCGAACGGTCACCTGGGTGGTGAACGAGCGTGTGGAAAACGACGGCGAATCGATGGTGCTGCTGGTGTTGGCGCTGGCCGGCTGGGGCTGGCTGACTTCCTGATCGATCATCATCGTGACCACCCCGCTCGAATTGACCCGCGCTGTGATGGCCAGACTCGTCCCGGTGGTTTGATTGGATACCGAGTTGAACGAACTGCCCGTAACCGCGACGCCAGAAGACGTCAGCACCGGCACGCTTTGCCCCACGTTCATAACCGCCGGCACGCTATCGGTGGCGATGATGCTGGGCGAGGCGATGGTCTTGGCTTGATTACGGCTTTCGGCCAGGGAGACCGCCGTGAGCAGCTCTTTGCCCTTCAATACCAGCGCCCCCAACGAAAGCGTCACGCCGCCGTTCGAGGCGATATTCAGAGCGCGCGAAAAGGGTCCGGTGCCGGCCTGGTCGACGTAGGCCTCTACGCCCGAAGAGAAGGCGCCGGTCAAATCCAGCTCATAGATCTTGGCGTCGATCAGCACTTGCCGCGGCGGCACATCCAGTTGGCGGATCAGGTTGCTGATCTGCTCCCACTCCTGGGGCGTTCCCTGCACCAGCAGGGTATTATCGAACGGGTTGGGAATGACGTGAGGAATGCGGTTGCCGGCTTCCTCTGCCGTGGCGGCCGCGCCTCCCAGGCGCTGTCCGGTCTGCCCGATGCCGGCCTGGGCTTGCGGGCTGAGCGGGTTGCCGGTAGGAGACACCGGAAGGCCGCCCGGCGCGGCATAAGAGCCGTACGTGACGCCGCTCATGCCGCCGTAAGCGCCCGCTCCGGGATAACCCCCCATGCCGCCATAGCCACCCATGCCACCGTAGCCACTCATTCCGCCATACCCGCCCATTCCACCGTAGCCACCCATGCCGCCCATGCCAGCCATGCCGGCCGCGCCGACACCGCCGATCCCCGCGCCCAGGCTGCCCATCATGCCCATGCCGCCCGCGCCGCTCATCTGCGCCAGTTGCACCAGCGCCATGGTGTTGCCGGTGTAGAGCGCCATAATCGCCATGGCCAGGGTTTCGGCGCGCCCGTAATGCAGGCGGTACACGTAATTGTTCACCGCGCCGGCCGGAATCTTGACCTCCACATCCAGCTTCTTGATCCAGGCCTCCACCTGGTCGAAGATCCCCGGATTGGCGGCCACGGCGATCACCTCATTGATGCGGTCTACCGCGATGAACCGCACCGCGCCGGATTTTTCGGAGGTCGCGTAGGCTTTGAATACGTTGTCGAGGTCCTTCACCAGGTCCGTGGGGCGGCTGTTTTCCACGTCGTAGAGGCGCACGCGCTGGCCGGCGAAGCTGTCGGAGTCGAACATGGCGATGAGATCCAGGATGCGCTTCATGCTACGGCTGTTGTCCTGGAGGATCAGCAGATTGGCGGGAGCGTAGGGCTGGCTGGTGCCGCCTTCGCCCATGAACGGCTTGATCAGCTTATCGATTTCTTCGGCGGTGGCGTACTTCAGGAACACCAGGTTGAGCACCATGCGCTCATCATCGGGCAGAGTCTTGGGATCGACGTTCACCTCGGGATTGACGGGCAGGCTGGAAACCCGGTTGACCGGCACAATGCGGTAGACGTTGCCCACCTGCACCATGGCCGCGCCGTTCACCCGCAGGATGGTTTCGAGCAGCGGCATGAGGTCAACGGACTTGACTTCCCCGTAGGTGTGGACAATCACCGTGCCGTTCACGTGCGGGTCGATGATGATGTTGAGTTTGAGCATGCGCGCCAGGATGTCGATCATCTGGGTGAGCGATTCGCCATTGATCATGAGGCCTTCGGTGGTCGCCAGGCGCGGCGTGGTGGTCTGCGGCTGGGTGGTGGGCGTATTGGCCTGCGGCTGCTGCGGTTGCTGCGGTTGGGGCGGCTGCTGGGGCTTGGTTTGATCCGGCGGAGGCGAAAGCGGCACGATGCGCGGCGTAGCCGCCTGGCCCCACAACGTGGCGGCCGCGAGGAGGGGCAGGCACAAGCGGAGGGCCTGCCGCAGACAGGCACGGGATCCGGCGGTCAGCCAATCGAAGGGGCGCATGGCGGCTATTTCCGGTCGCTCGCGGACGCGGCCTGGCGCTCGAAGGCGGCGCGCTCGACGGCATCCATTTCAGACTTCTTCCGCTCCCACCGGTATACGCCGAAGGGGCCGGGGCGCTCGAAGCTCACGGTATCGCCGTGGTCGGTGGCGTGCAAGGTTTCGCCGGCTGCGGCGGCCGAGCGGGCGGCTTTGGACGCGGAGGCGTCGGCCGCTGGGATGCGGGCAATCCCGAAGGGCGTCGGGCGATAGATCCACTGGCGGCCTTGCGGGTCGGTATAGTGGTAGCCGTCGGCAACCTTCACGGCGCCCACCGGGACGCCCGCGGGAACGGCGGGCTGCGCGGCCTGGCACTCCATCGCCAGCACCATCGCGGAGAAACACAGAAGCATTGCAGGTTTCATTCGTCTCATTTGCCTAAACTCCTCGGGATGGCCACGCCCGCGCTACTGCCCCGGCTCCCAGCGGCAGGACTTTCCGAAGGGGGTGGTGTACACAACCTTCTTATAACCCTCGGCCACCGTGCCGTCCGCCAGACCATCGGCCATCGAGCAGGTCTTCCAGCCGCGGCCGGTATCCTCGCCCGGTCCCGCCTTTACCGGCGCGGGCGGCGGAGGCGGCGTATTATCGGCCTGGGCCGCCGCCGGCGCCTGGGACTGCGAGGCGGATCCCGCGGCGAGGTCGCTCAGCGATTTGCGGATCTGCTGGCCATTCCATTCCAAAGTGATCTCATCTGTATTGACGTCTACCAGCTTGAATTGGCCGATCGCCGCTCCCGGATGCAGCAATTGATGCGGCGCTTTGTCGTTCTCGGCGAGAATCGCGGCCACCCCATCGCCCAGGTTCATCACGCCATAGCAGAGGGGCAGCGGCGGCATTACCGGCGGAGGCGGCGGTGGCGGCACTTCGACCACCACGTTGGGATTGCGCGAGGGATCGAACAGCGTGCGCAGGGCGATTTGCGAATACTCCGAGGCCGTCACCGGAGGCGCCACCGGCAGTGGGTTGAAGGGAAGCGCGGAGGCGGCCTTTACCTTGGCGCGCAGCACGGAGGCTTCGCGCGCGTGCGTGGCGCGCCAGGCGTTGCGGAATCCGAAGCCGGCATAAGCCAGCCCCACGACCAGCACGCCATTGAGCACCCACAGTTTATGTTTCAAAATGCGACCGCCTTCTTCACGGGAACCAGCTTGCGCGCCACGACTCCGGAGAGCGTCAGGCGCACCTGCAGATTTTTCTTTTTGTCGCTGCCGCCGGAGATGTGGATTTCGGTGGTGGCCAGAAGGCGCGGCTCGCGGGCCAGGTCGGAGAGGAAGTTGACCAGTTGATCGATGCCGCAGGTGAAGGTTTCGACCACCGAAACCTCGCCGTAATCGTTGCCCAGCGGTCGCGCGTCGCCCAATTGTTCGGCGCCGCGGGCATCGAAACCGTTCTGGGCGGCGAGGCGGTGGATGGTGTCCAGCAGTTGGCCCTGCGCCTGCGCGGAGGTTTCGCCCGGCAGCACGCCGGTTTCGCGGCTTTTCAGTTCGGCCGAGACTTTTCTGAGGAGATCTTCCTTACCGGGCACGGTGGCAGCCAGCCGGCGCAGGCGCTGGAGCCGCTGCTCCGCCTGGGGAACGGACTCGGTGGCTGAGACTACGGTGCCGCTGCTATCGCCCCCGCCGGTCAGGCGGAGGATCGCGAGCACCACTGCGCCCGCCGCGGCGGCCAGCGCGATGAAGGTCTTGCGGTCCATGCCGGCGAGGGTCATTTGCCGGCCCTCCAGGTGGGGCGGGGACCAGCGGCCGGAGTCTCACCGCGGAGCACACGTATCGACTGCTGTCGATGTTCTTGGGGCGAGGAAACGCCCGACAGGCCAGCGGCCGGGCACATTCGACGCGGGGGGTGCCCGCTGGGCCCGGAGAGGCGGAGGAAACGCGGAGAAGACCCAAGGTGAGGAAAGGTCGCAGAGGGAGCGGAGTTTCCGGAGAGACGCGGGGCCGCGGAGGGAGCGGGATTTCCGGGGGTACCCGGCAACCGGAGCTGTGATTCACGGGGCCTGAAGCTTCCCGGTTTCGGGGCGGCTGGGGCCTCAACGCGTTGGGTGCGGACGCGCCGTGTTTTTCGCGCCGGGCGGCGAATCGAGACGGGCCTCATTTGCCGGCCCTCCGAGTGGTGTGGAGCTGGAAGGTTTCGCCTGATCCCGAAGGGGCGCGGCCCACCATGTCGGGAGCGGTATTGACGAAGAACGGCGAGGAATCCAGCAGCTTGGGCAGGGGCGCGGCCTGCTGGGCCTCGCCGGTCAGGCGTACGGAATCGCGTGTGATGTCGATGGAACTGGTCCACGCGGGAGGTTCGATCAGGCGGGTCAGCTCGTTGAGAACGTTCAGGTCGGCGGAGGTGCGGCCGCGGAATTCGTCCAGCAACTGCGCGCGCGCGCGGGTATTATCGATGGCCCGGTCGAGGGTTGCGGCGCGTTGGGCACGTGGCTCCAGGCGGGCGATTTCGGCATCCAGTTGCTTCAGGTACCGGTGCTGCGACCAGGTGAAGTACACCGCCACGCCGCCGCCGACCACGGCCAGCAGGACGGCCAGGATGAAGGTGGGAAAAAAGGCGCGGTGGGAGCTGAGGCGGCGATGCTCGGCCGGCAACACGTTCGCCGCCGGCGCCAACCAGGGGACAAGCCCCAGCCAGCGCCGTGGCGTACGGCAGTGCGTTGCGGGAAAGATCGTTTTCCACCGGATTGACCGCCGGGTTCGGGCAGAACGTCCTCGAGCGTGCGCGGCGCGGTATCGGGCGGCAGGCGCAATTCGGAAAGCGCCAGGATGGCGGCGCGCTCGCGGCGGCAGATCGAATTCAGCGGAGAAGACCGGCCGCGCGGGGCTTTCGCCATACACCTCGATGCCGCCCGCCGCAGCCTGGCTAAGGGCCACGAATCCACCTCGCCGCCGGCGCCGTTCAGGCGGATGGCGGCATGCACCGCGGCGGCCGAGAAGGTGAAGCTGGCGACCGCGATGCCCGCTTCGCTCGAAAAGCTGGATGTAGCGATCGACCGCTCGAGCGCCGGACGATTCCGACCAGCACCGCGCCGTGCTCCAGCGGCGACCATCCCCACACCACCTCGTCATCGCCATAAGGGTGGAGCTATCGAGCTGCAGGCGGATGGCGCTTTCCATGTCTTTAGGCGCGACGCCGGGCAGCGACACCTGGCGTACGATCACCTCGCGGCGCGGCAGCAGCACGGTGGCGCTGCACTCGGCCATGCCAAGCGATTTGAGGAAGGCCTGATATTCGGCGCCCCATTCAGCCGCGGGGCGCGTGGCGTAGTCGTGGATGGTCAGCCGGCCGGCTACTCGAATGCCCGAGGGGCGCACGCGCGCGGCGGCCACTTCCAGATCGGCGGCGCCGATTTCGATGCCAACGCCGGTGCCGAAGGCCAGCAGCTTGCGAATGTCCTTGGGAATGGCGGTGGCGAGGCTCATGCCGGGTTAGTGGCTCCAGGCGTGGTCGTACCAGCGCAGAAAGTGGATCGGCTCGTTGTACTGCGCGGGCATGTACTTCACCTGCGCCGCCACGGTGCGTTTGAGATCGGAGAGGCGGCCATCGGCCAGCCGCAACTGGGCCGTGGCGCGGAAGGTGACGATGGAATTGCCGCCAATGCGCAGGCGGGCGACAGGCACGCCGATGGAAGCCAGAAAGGCCCGCAAATCGAGATCCGTGAAGGGCGCCATGCGGCGGCGCGCCACCAGCGCCTGGATGGCATCGGGCGCCAGGCCCACGGCCGCCAGCACCGCGGGCACAGCGGAGTTGGCATCCACCTGGGTGCCGGAGCCGTAAACCGAAAGGCAATCGGCGAGGCCATCACGCGCCACCAGACGAGGCGCGGAGGTGTCTTCGGCGTTGCCTTCCGGCCCCGGCACATACGTGCCGTAATACAGATCCGGCGTGATTCCTCTCACCAGCAGTAATTCCTCGATCTCTTGGAATGACGCATGCGGCGGGCGAAAAGACGGAGTGAGTGAGGCATAATACAGGTCGAAGGGGCTGCCCTGGGGCGCCGGTTTGCGCCAGTCGTCGATGGCGGCGACGATTTCCTGGGCGCGCTCCGGCGCGACCCCCAGAGCCAGCACCAGCCGGAAGAGGTCCTGCACGGGGGCGGTATTGAGATCCAGCTTGGCGGCCTCGGGGATGATTTCCACGCGCACGTTGCCGCTGGGGAAGAGGTAGTTGACCACCGGGACTCCGCGCGGAATCAGGGTTTGGGCCGGATTGCTGCCGCCCCAGAGCAACTCCAGGGCGGCGCGATGAATGCCGCCCTGGGCCAGGTAGTAGGCGCGCAACCCGTCCACCTCCGTGGAGGCCCGCTCGGTTTCGCTCCTGACGGTGCTGGAGAGGGAGAAAGCGATGGCCGCCAGCGCTGCCGAGAGCCACAAGACGGCCAGGAGGGCGCTGCCACGCTGGGGCGCGAGGAGCGGGCCGTTGACGCGGAGACGCCGAGACGCGGAGACAAAACGCCGAGAAATCCAACTTGTTTCTCCGCAGCCTGCTCTGCACCTCGGCGACTCCGCGTCCAAAGAGGACCTGCCACGTTCGGGCGCGAGGAGCGGGCCGTTGACGCGGAGGCGCCGAGACGCGGAGGCAAAACGCCGAGAAATCCAACTTGTTTCTCCGCAGCCTGCTCTGCACCTCGGCGACTCCGCGCCCAAAGGGGACCTGCCACGCTGGGGCGCGAGGAGCGGGCCGTTGACGCGGAGGCGCCGAGACGCGGAGGCAAAACGCCGAGAAATCCAGCTTGCCTCTCCGCGAGTTGCTCCGCGCCTCCGCGCCTCCGCGTCCAAAGGGGACCTGCCACGTTGGGGCGCGAGGAGCGGGCCGTTGACGCGGAGGCGCCGAGACGCGGAGGCAAAACGCCGAGAAATCCAGCTTGCCTCTCCGCGAGTTGCTCCGCGCCTCCGCGCCTCCGCGTCAATTTTGCTCGGCCGTACTCCCTTACTGGTCCACATATTCGATCTCCGGCGAGCGGAACACGTTCATCGGCGCCATCACGGTGATGGGTTGCAGGCGCGACGAATCCGGCTGAAGGGGCGCCATCTCCACGCGGATGCCCCACGGCCAACCGGGGCCCCGCCATTGCGGCAGCCAGACGGGCGGATCGTTCTCCGAGCGGCCAGGGCCGTAATAGCTGAACCGGCAATAGGCCATCTTGTCGGCCAGCACGAAGGAATCCGGAGTCGGCTGCATGGGCGCGAACCGGAACAGCAGGCGGCCCGTCAGCGGGTCGGGCGCCGCGCCGGCACATAATCCGCCGGCCGATGGCGGGCCGGTGTACGGGGTCTCGTTGACGATCAGGCGGACGCCCTGGCCTTCGTCGCCCGGAATCACCATCAGGCCGAGCAACTTCGGCCGGCCGCGCCACCCCTGTTCCAGAGAAAAGGTGGTCGCCAGGCGCATGTTCAGCGGCTCGCCCTGGAAAAAGCCGAAGCGGATGGGAACGCCGGCGCAGGTGGCCTCCACCGGCAGGAAGCCTTGCAGTTCCTGCTCCAGGATGCGCTGTGCGCCCACCACGCGGCGGTTGTCCATCAGCCGGGTGGTGGCCCGGCCGAAGACATTCAGGCCGATGCGCATGGCCATCACCATGGCGGTGGAGAGCAGGCTCAGCAAGGTGATGGCGATGAGCACTTCCATCAGCGTCAGACCGGATTGGGAATGACGCCGGCTCATGGCAGCGCGGTGCCCCCTGGTCCCGCGCCCGGCAGCAAATCCTGCGGTAATAGCAGGTGCGGCCGGAAGGCGTCGAGCGTAAAGGAGCGGCGCTCGGGTCCGGCCATCCACCACACTCGCAGCTCAATGCGGTCGAGCGCCAACAGCCCTGGGGAGGGGTGCGGCGGCATCTCGAAATTTTCCAGGCGGGCCTCCCAGCCGGCCTCGATGCCGCCGGTCAGAGCCGGGTCGAAGGGGCCGGCGATGGCGGTATTGCGGGGCATCCTGCGATCCAGCAGCAGTTCGTTCATGCGCAGGCGGGCGAGTTGCGCGGCGCGATCGTAATCGCGCAGGCGGGCGGCATTGCGGGTGGCTCCGGAGATGCCGGACATCAGCCCCACCACGGCGATACCCATGATGGTGGTGGCCACAATCATCTCAAGCAGCGTGAATCCGCGCTCCGATGCTGGATGGCGGCGGGTCACTCTGGTTGGACGCTTTCGACGTGCGGAAAGCCGGTCATGGGGTCGAGACGCACCAGGCGGTGCGTGCCGTGGCTGTTGGCGAGTTGGACGCCAATGCCCGGCGCGGTATCGCCCGGCATGAGGATCAGGCGCCGGACAGGGTCGGCCGGATCGTCGAGAGGCGGCACCAGCGCTTCGATAGAGATGCCCTGGGGCAGTTGCAACTCGCGCCGGAAGCCCGGCTCTGCGGAGTAGGCCGTCAGGCGATTCTCCTTGGGCGCGATGACCACCTCAACGGCCGTCTGGCGCCGCTCCGCGTGGTTCAGGGCGGCGTTGAGAAAGCTGGCCACCGAGCCGGTGGCGGAGTTCATCCGTACGCTATCGATGCCCGCCGAAACTGCCGGCGTGGTGATCGCCGCAATGAGGCCGATGATGGCGACGACGACCAGCATCTCCATGAGGGTGACGCCTGCCAGAGAGCGCCTGGACGCGGAGACGCTGAGGCGCGGAGAAACACGAGGAGAAGACCAATTATGGCGTTCTCCGCGGCTCCGCGCCTCAGCGTCCATTCTCCTGCGGCTACTTCCAACTGAGGATATCGGCATTCACCCCTTCGCCGCCTGGCTGGCCATCGGCGCCCAGGCAGATGATGTCGGGCTCGTCGCCGTGGTCGCCTGGGTATTTGTAGACGTAGTCGTGGCCCCAGGGGTCTTTGGGGATGTCCTTGGGCATGTACGGGCCGGCCCACTGGTTGGCGTCCTGCGGCTTCACCCGCAGCGCCACCAGGCCCTGCTCGGTGGTTGGAAACACGCCGGTGTCCAATTTGTACGACCCCAGCGCGGTCATGAAGTTCTCCATCTGGCTGCGCGCCGCGGTGACCCGCGCGCTGTCCGCTTTCTTGAACATTGCGGGAGCCACCAGGGCCACGAACAGCCCGATGATCGTCACCACCACGAGCATTTCGATCAGGGTGACACCAGCCTGTCGTCGCCTGTTTGGTCCCATTTTGCGCCGGTTGTGCATGGAAATATCCGCCTTACATTGCCACATCGTTAATGCTGGTAATCGCCAGCAGCATACTCAAAATCAGCGCGCCTACCAGGATGCCCATCACCAGGATAATGATCGGTTCGAAGACCGCTGTAAATCGCTTGATGGCCGCCCGAGTATCATTTTCGTAAATATCGGCCATCTGCGTAAACATCTGGTCCAGACGGCCGGTTTCCTCGCCCACCAGGAGAAGGTGGCCGGCCAGCGGCGGGAAGACTCCCGCCTTGCGGATGGGCGCGGCGATGCCTTCGCCCCGTTTGACGCCCTGGGCCACGCCGGCCATGGCGGCGGCGATCATGCGGTTGTTGAGCGTGGCGGCGGCGATGGCGATGGATTGCACCAGCGGCACGGTATTGGCCACCAGGGTCGCCATGGCGCGCGCAAACCGCGCGGTTTCGGCCTTCAGCAGCGCATCGCCCAACAGGGGGATGCGCAGCCGGACGCGCGTCCCACCACAACCGCCCGGCCGTCGTGCGGGTGTACACACGCCAGCCGATGATGAAGGCCGCCAGGCCCACCGCGACCATCCACCGTATAGTGCCGGCTGAAATCGCTGGCCTGCATCATCAGGCGCGTGGGCAGCGGGATTTTCATGGTGGTGCCGTCGAAAATGGAGGCAAACCGCGGCACCACGAAATTCAGCAGCAAGGTGATCGATCCGAGGCCCACGCACGCCAGCAGCGCCGGGTAAATCATGGACGAGATGATGTAGTTGCGCAGGTCGTCGCGGGTCCGTTCGAATTCCGCCAGCCGCTGGAAGATTACCGCCAGCGCTCCGGAAGCCTCGCCCGCGCGCACCATGTTGATGTACAGGTCGGAGAAATGCTCCGGATGGGTGGCCAGGCTGTCGGCCAGGGAACGGCCGCCCTTGAGCACGCGCAGGACGTCCAGCACGATGGTGCGGAAACTGGCGCGCTCGGTCAAGTTCGCGCGGTGATGCTGAGGGCGCGGTCGAGCGGCACGCCGGCATTGAGCAGAGTGGAGAGTTCGCTGGTGAAGAACAGGACGTCGCGGCGGCCGCCGGTGCCGAAGGCCGGCAGCTTGAATTCGAGGGCCGCGGCTTTGGGCCCGGCTCCCACGTAGATGGGCGTCAGCCCCTGCTTGCGCAGTTCTCCTGCCACGCGGCGTTCGCTCTCGGCGGCCAGGGAGCCGCTGCGGACTTTCCCATCGGAGGCGACCGCGCGGAAAAAGAAGGTGGACGGCATTACAGCTCCTGGGTCACCCGCATGACTTCCTCCACCGAGGTGGTTCCTTCGGCGATCTTCTTCCAGCCGTCTTCGCGCAGGTTGCGCATGCCGTTCTGGCGAGCCACGTGGGTCAGCACGGAGGCGTCCGCGTTGGACATGATGAGTTTGCGGATTTCGTCGTTGATCTCCATCAGCTCGAAGATGCCCATGCGCGAAATATAGCCCCGGCCGTTGCACTGCGGGCAGCCGGCGCCGCGGTAGACCGGGATGATCTCGCCCTCGGGCGAAATGCGCCGTGCCGGCTTCGGTCTTGCAGTGCATCGCAGATCACGCGCACCAGGCGCTGCGCCAGCACGGCCACCAGCGACGAGGTGATCAGATAATTCTCGACGCCCATGTCGGTCAGGCGGGTGATGGCGCTGGGCGCATCGTTGGTGTGCAGGGTGGAAAACACCAGGTGGCCGGTGAGGGCCGCGCGGATGGCGATATCGGCGGTTTCGCGGTCGCGGATTTCGCCCACCATGATGACGTCCGGGTCCTGGCGCACGATGTGGCGCAGGCCGGCGGCGAAGGTCAGGCCGATCTGCGGGTTCACGTGGATCTGGTTGATCCCGTCCATCTGGTATTCCACCGGGATCTTCGATGGTGATGATCTTCTTGTCCGGCAGGTTGATGCGCTTGAGCGCCGAATAAAGCGTGGTGGATTTGCCGCTGCCGGTGGGGCCGGTCACCAGGAAAATGCCGTGCGGCAGGCCGGTGAAGTGCTCCATGCGGGCCAGCATGTGGTCGTCGAAGCCCAGCCGGCGCAGGTCGTAGAAATCGCCCGTGGAGCGGTCGAGCAGGCGCATCACCACGCTTTCGCCGTAGAGCGTGGGCAGGGTGGAGACGCGCAGATCCACCTCGCGGCCCAGGACCTTGATTTTGATGCGGCCATCCTGCGGCAGGCGGCGCTCGGCGATGTTCAGCTTGGCCATCAGCTTCAGGCGCGAGATGATAGCGGCCTTCAGCTCGCGCGGCGGCGGCTCCTGGTTGAAGAGCACGCCATCCACGCGGAAGCGGACGCGGAATTCTTTCTCGAACGGCTCGATGTGGATGTCGCTGGCGCGCTTCTCGATGGCGTCGCGCGATCATGGCGTTGACCAGGCGGATGACGGGCGCCTCGCTGGCCATGTCGCGCAGGTGTTCCAGGTCGGCGGTGGCCTGCTCGTCCTCGCCACCCAGCACTTGCTGGTCGCCCTCGCCGTAATGCCGGTCGATGGCGTCGAGGATTTCCTGCTCGGCGGCCAGCGCGGTCTGGATCTGGAAGCCGGAGAAGGCCCGCAGTGCGCGCGATGGTTTCGAAATCCAGCGGGTCGGCCATGGCCACCGTCAGGATGGAATCGGCCAGGGCCAACGGAAACGCGCGGCACTGGCGCAGGAAGCGGTGCGGAAAGGCCGTCGATCTCGGGCGCTGCCGGCGGCGGCCCGTCCACCGCCACCAGCGGCAGCCCGAGCTGATCGGCCAGCGCGGCCAGTACATCGCGCTGGGCGATCAACCCCATGTCCACGAGGATCTTGCCAAGCTTATCGCCGCGCTCGCGCTGCAATTCCAGCGCGCGTTCCAGGTCTTCGGCTTCGATCTTCTTGCGTTCTATCAGGATCTCGCCCAGGCGCAGGTAGCGCGGCGGGGCGGCGATTTCCGGTGCGGGCGTGGGCTGCTCGGTGGGGGTCACTTATGGCTCATCCGTAGTATGGACGGCGCCGGCCAGCGCGTCCTTGCGGGTAGCCGACATGACGATCTGGCCGGGCAGGCCGGTGCGGTCCTCCCAGCTCAAATATCCCAGCCGCACGGCGACTACAATCTGCTGGTTGTCGGGAACCTGGGCCAGGTTCTGGGCGGCCTGCTTTATCATTTCCAGCATGGCCGCCCGGAGGGCCGGCAGCCGGTTGACCTTGCGGTCATGCACCTGGTCGTGCAGTTCCTTGGTGATGGTCCTGCGGAACGGGTTGAGCGAGGGAGTGATGATGAGGCTGATTTCGGAGCTGAAGACTGCCCCGTAATTGCTCAGGTAGAGGCCGCGCGTGAGGCCCAGCATATCCACAGGATCGTTGGCCGTGCCGATTGCATACAGGCGGGTATTGAACAGCGACTCCACCGACGTAATGGCTTGGCGGGTGGGCCGCAGCGCCGTGGTGGTGTCGATTTTGGCCGCCGGTACGATCTGCGCCTGGGCAACAGCCGCGGCGAGGAGGGCCGCCACGGCCAGGAATCGGCGCGTCACTGCCGTTCCCCTTCAGCGGGCACGGAGGCGCGATACATCATGCCCCGTTGCTCGATCTGCCGCTTAGAGTTCAGTTCGTACTCCTCGGCGGCCAAGCTCAACCGCTGGCGAACGGTTTCGAGCTCGGCCACCAGGGCGCGGGTCTTTTCGATCCGCTGCTGCTCGCTGGCGCCGACAGCTTTGGCCACGGCGGCTTCGATGCGAACCTGGATTTCGGCGTCGGACACCGGCGCGGGAGCCGGCGACACGGCCGCGACCGGCGTTGGGCGGGCGGGGGCGCTCGCAGGCGCCGGACGGGTCAGCGAAAATACTACTAGCGCCGCCGAGAGCATGGCGGCCGACACAAATCCCAGCCGCGGTCCCGAATTCCACAGCGCCGACCAGGCCCGCCGCCACGGCGACGGCTCGAAAACGGCGTCCGAGACAAACGCGATCCGCTGGGGGATCTCTTCGTCGCGCAGCGAGAACAGGGCCGCCTGGGTCATCCCCAGCCGGTCCAATTCCTCGCGGCAAGAGAGGCAATCTCTAACATGGGATTCCACCTGGCGCCGTTGAGGATCCGGCAGCTCTTTGAGGAAGTAATCCCGCAAATCGAATGGCGAGCAACTCATGACACACCTCGTGCCTTCACGGGAGCCAGTTGATCTTTGAGCAGGTCGAGCGCGGAATAGAGGCGTGATTTGACGGTCGAGACCGGGCAGGAAAGGATCTCGGCCATTTCCTCGAACTTGAAACCCTGGTAGATTTTCAGTACCACGGCCTCACGCTGATCGGGGGAGAGCCGCTCCAGGGCGCTGGCCACCGCCAGGCTCAGCTCGATGGGAAACACCGCGCTACCGCCCACAGTGATGCCGTAGCCGGCGCCTTCGGGTTCCAGGTCGTCCACATCGCTTTCAGGCCTCCGCTTACGGAACATGGAGTAGGCCTCGTTGTGGGCGATGCGGTACAGCCAGGGGGCGAACCGCTCCGGATTGTCCAGCCTGGTGAGGTTCTGGTACGCCTTTAGAAACACGTCCTGGGTCAAATCCAGAGAATCTTCGCGGTTGCCGGTGATGCGCAGCAGGTAATTGTAGACACGCTTCTCCCACCGGGACACCAGGAGGTTATACGCCTCCACATTGCCCCGGGCAGCCTGGCGGATGAGGTCGGCATCTTCGGCCGCCCGAAAGATCAAGCTCTGGCTCCTGGTGGAAAGACGCCGCCCGCCCGTAAAAAGACGACGGCGGGCGAACAGCGTGGGCTAAGCCTCTATTTTACTTCCCATCCAGGGAGCAGGCCGGGTTGCCAATGGAAGACGGGCGGCACGGGGCGTCCGAAGAGGATGCTCTCCCGTGGCATAGGTCCGCCGCGGCCGGGGACGCTGAACGCCGGAGCAATCGCCACCAACCAATGTTGACACCTTGACCACGGATACAGCATCTCGCGGGCATCCGTATCGTCACACTTGCAGCAGGACCGCGTGAAGGGGGGCAGCCCGGCGGCACCGGCGGGGAGCCGGGCGCTACGGGTTCCCGTTGGCGTGGGTTTTGGGCGGGATGGAGGACTGGCGGAGGATCAGGTGGGTGCCCAGGGGAAACTCGCGGCCGGGGGTGGTGGGGTTGGAGACCATTTCCCAGAGGGCTTCGAAAGCGACCTTGCCGATATCGGTTCGGGGGACCGCCACGGTGGTCAGGGCTGGCTGGGCGTACTCGGCGATCAGGATATCGTCGAAGCCTACCACGGACAGATCCTGGGGAACGGAAAGGCCGCCATCGTAGGCGCGGTGAAGCACGCCGATGGCGGTCAGGTCGTTGCCTGCCAGGATGGCGGTGGGTTCGCTGGCCTTCAGGAGTTTGGAACAGGCGAAATAGCCGCCTTTGACGGTGAAATCGGCGTCGATGGCGAGATCGGGGTCGAGTCCCCGCTGGGCCGCGCTTTCCATGAAGGCCTTTTTGCGGCGCTGGGCCGAATGCAGATGGGGAGGGCCGCCGATGTAGGCGATGCGGCGATGCCCCAGACGGGTGAGGTGCTCCAGGGCTTCGGCGATGCCGTGTTCATAATCCAACAGGATGTTGCTGATGCGCCGGTCGACGCGGCCGAGATCCAGGTAGACGGCGGCGATGTCGCGTTCGGCCAGCATGTCCATCACGGCCGGATCGATCTGCGAGGTGAGCACGGCCACGGCCGGGACCTGGAGGCCCACCAGGCGGCTGACAGAGTGAAGCGTCCGCTGGGCGTCGTAATTGGTATTGAGCACCAGGGCATCCATATTGTGGAGTAGCGCCTGTTCCTGAAACGCGGCGGTGACTTCGGGGAAAAAGGGGTTGCGGATATCCGAAATGATCAGCCCGAGGAAGGTGCTGCGGCCGGTGGCCAGGTTGCGAGCGGCATGGTTTTGCGCGTAACCGAGGTCCTGAATGGCAGCCAGAACGCGCTGGCGGGTTTGCGGGCGCGCACCGCGGGTGCCGTTTAAGACGTGCGAGACAGTAGCCGTGGAAACCCCGGCCCGCAGAGCCACATCTTTGATACTGGCGCCCAATCGCCCCTCCAGGTGCTTCGGTTAGAATCAGCCTGCCTGTTCATATTGTAAACACAAGCGGCGCCAGTGCCCCAAGTAAATCGCTTACCTGCCTGGGCAAGTTTGCCGTTATCAGAGAGACATTCGGCCTTTGGGGACAGCGGAGCGTGGCCCAGCGGCAAGTTAAGCGCTTGCATGAATCGACCGGGCTTGATGGGCGGAGACGCGGCACCGGCCCAAACGGCGATGGCGCCCTCCGGATCCGCGAATTTCCAGCCATCGGGCCGATAAGTGAATTCGAGACATGTACAGGCAATCTTCACACAGGCAAACCTCTCTATGTTGGCCCTGTTAGGTATCGTCCTGGTGTTTGCCGCCGTGCTGGGCGGTTTTCTCCTGGAACGGGGAAATCCCTATGTTCTGATGCAACCGGCCGAGATTCTGATCATTGGCGGCGCCGCGGCCGGAATTCTATTGCTTGCCAATCCGTGGTTCGTGATTCGCAAGATGGCACAAGGCGCGCTGCTGGCTTTCCGGCCGCCGGGCCGCGACCGGCAAACCTTCCTCGACCGGCTGCGCCTGCTTTACGAGGTATTCGTGTTTGCGCAGCGGAGCGGCGGGTTCATGCAGTTGGAAAACGACATCGACCGCCCTTCGGAAAGCGCCGTCTTCGGCAGTCACCCGGAGTTCCTGCGCGACCGCGGCTCCCGCGAGTTCATCTGCGATTCTCTGCGCATGCTGGTGATTGGGGCGACCACGCCGCAGGAAATCGACCTGCTGATGGATCTGGACATCGAGGTGCAGCGGCGCAGCCAGTTCGAGCCGGCTGCGGCGCTGCACGCGGTGGCCGAAGCGCTGCCCGGTCTGGGAATCGTGGCGGCGGTGTTGGGAGTGGTGATTACCATGGGGGCGATTGGCGGCAGCCCCGAGACGATCGGCGAAAAAGTGGCCGCGGCGTTGGTGGGAACGTTTCTGGGCATTCTGCTGTGCTACGGGGTGGCGAGTCCCATGGCGTCGCGCATGGAGAAGAACGGCGAGGTGCAGATGCAGCTTCTGCAAGTAATGCGGACGGCGATTGCGGCATTTGCCCGCGGCGCGGCGCCGCTGCTGGCGGTGGAGTACGCCCGCCGCTCGATTCCGGCGGAGTGGCGGCCGTCCTTCGAAGAGCTGGAGGCCGGAATGCGGCGCGACGCGCGCATACCTCCGGTGCCGGGCAACGATCCGGCCAGCCGCCAGGAGGCTTCCGTTGCGTCGCCCTCCGGATCCTGAGCCTCCGCCCCAGCCTCCGCCGCCGCTGCCCCCGGTTCGGCGGGCCGAGCGGCCCAAGCGCGGGGGAAGCGCGTGGAAAGTAGCCTACGCCGATTTCGTGACTGCCCTGATGGCGCTGTTCATCGTGCTGTGGATGATGAACAGCTCGACGAAGGTCAAAGCGTCGATTAGCGGGTATTTCCTCGACCCGCGCGGCTACACTCACAAGCTGGGCGCCGGCCCATCCAATTCGGGCGAGGGACTGGCGCTCGACCGCCATTCCCTGGCCGACTTGCAGAACCAGATCGAGAAGGCCCTGCGGCAGATGCCGGAATTTCCAGGGATCGAAGGGCATGTGCATTTCAGTGTCACCGGGGAGGGACTGCGCATCGACCTGCTGGAAACCGAGCAGGGCATGTTCTTCGTGTCGGGAAGCCCGGAGCCAACCCAGGCCGGGGAGGAATTGCTGCGGGTTTTGGGCGCGGAACTGGCCAAGATGCCCAACCTGGTGGCGATTGAAGGCCACACCGATTCGCGGCCCTTTCGGGACAGCGTGGGTGCGGGGCGCTATGGCAACTGGGAACTTTCGACGGACCGGGCCAACGCGGCGCGCCGTTTGCTGCTGGCCTATGGGGTGCGGCCCGAGAAGATTGCCGAAGTGCGGGGCTTTGCGGACCGGAAACTGTTGCACGCGGCGCATCCCGAGGATCCGGCCAACAGGAGGGTTTCGGTGGTGGTGGAGTTTCTGGCGACGGGGAACGCAGCGGGCGGTTAATGGGGGCAGTAAGGGGAGCAGAGGGGTGCCGTAGGGCACCCGCCTGCTCCTCAAGAGGTAGTCCGGTCGGGGTAGGGAACGCTCCAGAAGAGCGGGAGGGGAGTCGTGGAAGGAGTTGGGATAATCTAGTCTAGTGCGTCAGAAGTCCTGTAACGTAGGTGCCGGAGGGGGGTGATCCGTCGATGAAAAGGAGGAGGTAACAGTTCAAGTGGCCTATTTTTGCCGAAGGAGCAGAGAGGGCGCAGACTGATGACGGCGATAGCGGATGATCGCTTCGGTCAGATACTCCAAGGCGTTGCGGCCCCGCATTTTGCAGGTTTGGGTGACGGTGAGGAGGCGGGCCGTGGCCACCTCCCCTTGGGCGCTGCGATTGCCAAAGATGATCTTGCGCAATTGCACGGCAATACGTAAGGCTTGTTCCACGCAATTGTTGGTAGGCTCCACCCCGGGACGCTCGATGAAAGTGAACAGCCGGCCACAGTGTTGGAACAAGGCGGTGGCCATGTTGCGCACTTCTTTGTCGTCACTGTCCAGGTACTGCTCGGCGAGCGCAAACCAGCGCTTTTGCAGCGGAAGGGAGCGCAGGATCAACTGCTCCCGGTCGATTAAGCTGCCCTGGAACTTGCGCCAGGGGCGGAACAAGCGGGCATATAGCGCCAACGCGTCCCGGCAAAATCGCTGCGCGTCGGTGGTCTTGGCGAACTCCTGAATGCCCAGAATATTGCGTTTCAAGTGCGCCCAGCACAACTGAGACAAGCCTTGGTGATATTTGAAATAGGCACTGAACCGGTCGCTGCACAGGATGCCCGCGAACACCGCCCCCAGCAGATGGATCAGGACGGCGGAACTGCGCGTCTTGTCCACCGTGTAGAAGACGAAGTCGCGGGCCACCAACGCCATAAATATCGTTTTTCCCCGTTGTTGCGCCAGCCGGTTTCGTCGCTGTTCAATACGGGCTCGTTTTTCAGTTGCTGTTCCAGTTCCTGGCAGGGCTGGGCCACTGCGGCGCTGGCTTGCTCCCAACACTTTTGGGTGCTGCCCAGACTCATAGAGATGCCCAGCAGGTGTTCCAGAAACGCCTCCAACACCCGCCGCGGCATGCGGCAGTAGATCGTCAGGTAGGCGATCAGCGCCATCAGTTGCGGTCCGAAGTCCCCCTGCGCCTCTTCCGGCAGGGGTGCTCGCGTGCCTTCCCCACAGGCCGGACAGACCACCTTGGGACATTGATACTCGATGACATAAGGCTGGATGGGCGGTAACTCAGTCACTTGGTGGCGCTGCACTTCTCCCACCGTCTGCATCTGCTCGGGCTGCTGCGACAACGCGTGGCCACAATGCTTGCATTCCTCCGGCAGCACCGGACGCACTTCCTGGACCTGTTCGGGGGGAGCCAGCGGGCGGTGATGGCCGGGATGGCCCTTCTGCCCACCCGGTTTGCGCTTGCTCTTTTTCCGGCGCCCGCGCTGCCGCGAATTCCCCGCCAGTCCATCGGAGGACGGGGGTTTGGAGGAGTTGGTGGAATTCTTTTGGCGGGCCGCCAGTTGGCGCTCCAGATCAGCGATCTGCTTTTCGGCTTCGCCAATCTGCTGTTCGCGCTCGGCGATCTGCTGCTCGCGCTCAGCTACCTTCCGCCGGAGATCTTCAACCTCTCGTCGGAGTCGCTCGTTTTCGCGCTGTAGCCCTTCCCGGTTGGGCTGAGGTGCATGGCCATGGCGCTTCGCCGATACCGTTTGCCCCCGAGTTCTGCGGCGGGCCGCCCTCGCACCCATCCACCATACCTTAGCCGATCATTTCGGAAAAGCACAGCAAAATCGCCTGGGTACTTGAACTGTTACAGGAGGAGTCGGGTACAAGATGAGGACGGAGATCGCCACTGAGGGTACGTGGTAGGCGGACTGAAGCATCCAACGGGACGGGAATGGTTGAATTCGGGTTTGGTTCAGCCAGGACAAGTGCGGTCAGCGCGGAGGAGGGAGAGAGCTAGTGGCGAGGCGTCCGATGCGCGGTGGGGATAGACGAGGGTAACGTGCACTTCGTTAATCAAGGAGCAGCCACAGCGCCCGCGGTTGCCAGATGGCGCTCGATACTCTGCAGGGCGGCCAGTTTCTTGGGGGCATAGCCACGGGCCATTAGGGCCTTCCAGGCTCGCTTGACCTTTTCCAGGATATCGTTGGCCGCAGCGGTCCACAGGTATTGCTTGGGGTTCCGATTGTGCTGGTCAATGTAGACCCGCATGGTCTGTTGCAGTTCCTTGACCGAATGAAAGACACCGCGTCGGATACACTTATCCGTCAGGTCGCGAAAGAAGCGCTCCACCTGATTCAGCCACGAGGAACTGGTGGGAGTGAAGTGCACCTGAAACCGCGGGTGCTTCTCCAGCCAGGCTTTGACTTCAGGGGTTTTGTGGGCCGAGTAGTTATCCATGATCAGGTGCAGCACTTGGTCTTTGGGAGTCCGTCCATCGATCAGCTTGAGAAAGCGAATCCAGTCCTTATGAGTATGGGTGGGCATGCATACGTCTATCACCGTCCCATCCTGCGTATTCATGGCCGTGAACAGCGTGGTCGTCCCGTGGCGCTTGTAATCGTGCGTCATCGTCCCGCAACGGCCCTTTTTCCAGGGCAGGCCGGGTTGCGTACGCTCCAAGGCCTGGATCTGGCACTTCTCGTCCAGCGACAATACCATCGCATTCGCGGGCGGGTGGAGATACAGTCCCACCACGTCTTCCAGTTTCTCGGCAAAGCGGGGATCGTTGCTGAGTTTGAAGCGACTCACCCGGTGCGGCTTCAAACCGTGCGCCCGCCAGATACGTCCCACCGAGGACGGGCTGACGCCGGCCACCGGAGCCAGCGTGCGCGTGCTCCAGTGGGTGGCGCCAGCAGGCGTCTCCCGCGTGGTCTTCGCGACGATCTCGGCGATTTTGGAATCCGGAATGACAGGCGGACGTCCGGAGCGGGGCGCATCTTCCAGCCCCTGGATACCTTTTTCCTCGAATCGGCCCAGCCACCGGGGGACGGTTGGCCGGGACACTCCCAGTTGGTCGGCAATTTCCCCAGCGGTATGTCCGGCCGAATACAGCACCAGCATCTTGGCCCGCTCCACCAGTCGCGCCGCCAGCGTGCGGCTGCGTGCAAAGCGCAGCAGATCATCCTCCTGCTCAGAAGTCAACCGAATTCGGTAAGCGCGCTGCATGTGGATGGGCCGGGCTGAACACAGGGAACCGCTCCGGATCTACTGTAGCCTAACCGATCCCACACAAATTGTCCAGCAAAATCTTCGGGAAGCGCGTTACAGGACTTCTGACGCACTAGACTAGGTAAGCAGTGAAGCGAACTTCCTCTTACGGTCTCCACGTTAGCAGGCGAACTGGGGGTACCCCGGCAGACGACGGTTGATTTTCGCCCGGGCGGCCCGGGCCACTCAGTCACTGGCCCCTTTGGTGTGGCGGGGAAGTTGCAATCCGCAGCCGGCACGCGCGACGTTGCTGGAGCGGTCGCCAGACAGTTATTTCGCTGGCCCTTGGGGCGACGATTTTCGCGCCGCCGCACCCCAGTATCCGGGAACCGCGGAGCTTAGCTGCCCAGCGAGGCGGCCGCGCCCTCTTCCCATTGCTGCAGGATACGCTCTCCCAGCCCGGCAAATTCGGGATGCCGCTGCATGTAGGCGCGGACTTCCGGCGCAGTTTCGGAAATCGCTTCACGGATGCGCTCCAGAATGTGCCGGACCCGGGCCGGGGTGCCACCCATGCGGGTTTCGCCTAACCTTTGCACGTCCTTGGCGCCCGGCCATTTGGTGCTGCCGTTGAAGGTGAGGGCCAGGCTGTCCTTGGGCAGATACACGGAGGTGGTTACCACATCGTAGACCGGGGCCAGCCGCGCTTCGCCCTGAACTTGGTCGTAGACGATTCCGAAATTCTTCAGATGCGCGTCGCCATTGCGCAGCGCGCAGTTCAGCGCGATCAGGGTGAAGAGCTTCTCCAGATCCTGGTTGACCGCGGTCGAGTTGGCGAACTGCCCGAATCGCCGCATCACCGAAGTCTCGTAGCTGCCGTTGTATTTTTCATCAGTCCGGCGGGCGTTCAGCACGCAGAAATCCTCGAATCCCCGATAAGTGCCGTCCAGTCGCAGGTCGAAGCGGTCGATGACCAGCGCCATGCCATCTTCGGCCAAGCGGAAAGGGGGAACGTCGAGCCCGCACCGGCGGGCGGCGGTGAGGCAGAAATACTCATTGGCGGCCAGGTGCGGGTACTCGCCGGGTTCCCACAGTTTCACGATGTGGGTTGCGCCCTTGTAACTCTGGGAGAGGCGCTGTCCCGCGTGCTCCATTTCGGCAAAGGCCTTTTCGTCGCGCACCAGGATTTTGGGCTGCACGCCGCTGATTCCGGAGAACGAAGCAAATTTCTCAAGCAGATAGCGGAACAAGTCGCCTCCGCGCCTGCGTTCCAGGATCTCATCCACCGATTGAAATGGCACATCCTCATGGAGTTGCTCCTGTTCGCCGGTGTAGCGGATGCGTCCGACCTGCGAGCGGCCGACGATCGATAGCAGGTCGAACTCATCGAAGGTGCCGGTGGCCTTGGCGAAGGCCAGCCGGAGCCGCTCGCGCAGGGCGCCTTCGGGCAGATTCATCTCGAAAATGGGCGCCAGGCCAAAGGCCACGCTCCAGGACGGAAGGCGCACGGGCATGGTGACGGAGACGGCGCGGGCGTCCAACGCGGCCGGCAGGTAAGCGAAAGTGCTCCCGCGCGCGCCCTCCCGGTCGAGCAATCCTGCTTCAGCGGCGTCGGTCCAGACTTTGATCATCGCGGTGCTCGTGGAGGAGTTCGTCAAGAGTGGGGCGTTGAGCGGCCGCGGGTTGCAGCTTCAATTCCAAACCCACGGCGGCCAGCAGTTTGGTGAGCTTCGCAAAGCCCAATTCGCCGGCACGTCCGTTTTCCAGAGCGTCGAGGGTTGCGCGGCTGATGCCCGCGTTGCGCGCCAGCGCGGACTGACTCAGCTTGAGCCTTTTGCGGCTTTCGGCGACCTGAGACCCGATGGAGGCTAAATCCAACATATGCCTAGTATATTAGGCATAGTAGCCATTCACAAGCGAATTGCCTAATATACTAGGCAAGTTTGCCCTCGGAGGCGACCGGCAAGGGCGGAGCAGGGTCGCCGTCTCCGCCCCTCCGTCCTGCCGATTCCGGCTTATTGTCCGGCGGCGGGGACCGTGGTCGAGGGAGCCGGCGGGGCCGGTTTGCCGGCATCCAGGTGGTCCCAGTTCATGATGGCGTTAAAAGCCAGCATGAAAGATCCCTGCGTCTGCCAGCGCCAGAACGGCCGGATGGCGAACAACACGATGTGGCCCTTGCCCATGGAGACGTCCACGGCCGCGGCGCGACCGGAGAGGGCTTCGCCGCCGGACAGGGTGCCCGAGAGCAACATATCGTCGGCGCTGGTGGGGAACCGTAAGACGACCCTGGCGTGCATTTCGCCGGCGCCGCCGCGGCCGCCCCGACCGCCAAATCCGCCGAAGCCGCCGGCGGCACCAGCCGTGTCGGCGGCACCGCGTCCTCTACCTCCGCGTCCGCCGCGTCCACCGGCACCACGGCCCGCCCCGGCGCCGGAAATGGCGGCTTCCTCCTGGCCCTCCTCGGGGGTCAGCGGAGAAATATGGATGGGAGTGACATTGGGGAAGACGAACTGGCCTTCGCCGCCGTTAATGCCTCCGGCACCGCCGCCCCCGCGTCCGCCGCGTCCGCCGCGACCACCGAATCCACCGCCGGCGGCCACTTCAAACACCGGATTCTGACTGAAGTAAACCGGCAGGTCGCTGCCGTCATAACCGTAGGCAATGGGACTCTTCAGGTCGGCGAATTTGCTGCGCAGAATGGACCCGCGGACGAAGAGATTAGTGGGATGCTCCACGGTAACGCCGCTATCCAGATCGGCTTCCGCCAGGAACGAAGCGGTGGAGCCTTCCGAAATGAGCGCGCCGCCCTCCTGGACGAATTTGAAGAGCTCCTGCAGACCCTCCATGCCCATGCCACCACGGATATCGTCGGAGGAATCCATACCGCCCAGGTTGGGCGTCTCGGCCGTTTTCTTGTAAGGAATGGGCTGCGAGCCGCCGACGCCCTCCAGAATGGATTGGGCAGTGCCGCCGGTGTGGGGGAAGATGATCACATCGTAGCGGGCGCGCAGGTTGCCTTCCTTGAGGTTCTTGTCGGCGAAGTAGGTGTACGGAATCTTGTAATAATCCAGAGCGGCGCGCACCCAGCCTTCATCCTGCGTACGGGACCAGGAATGCACGTAGCCGATGCGCGGCACGGTCAGGTCGTGGGTCCGGACGTTGGGCGCGGAGGCGACGGCCCAGGCGGATAGTCCCAAATCCTTCAACACCGGATCGAGCCGGGAGCGGTCGGCATTGGGGATGATCAGGGCGCCGGCCCGGATCTTACGGCCGTTGAGGTCGAAATCCTCTTCGGCGGCCATCATCTTGACGTCGGTGTTGCGGAAGCGGAAGGCCATCAGGTTGTTGTCGCTGGTGTTCTCGACCACCACCACCAGGCCGCTGCCATCCACGCCGCCGGCGGCTTTGGCGTCGGCGGTAAGCAGCTTCATAGGCTCGTCGAAAATGGCTTTTTCGTGCGTCTTGATGAGCTTCACGTCGCGCATGTACTGCATGGTCCAACCGGTATCGTCATAGGGGCTGGGATTGGCGGTGGGATAATTCTCGACGCTGGTGTACATGTCCACCAGCTCGCGGTAGGGCTGATCGGCGCGGATAATGTAATCGCCTGGGGCCACATCCACGTTGCCCACTTTGAAGGCTGCGGTGGCGGTATCCACCTCGGCGCCCTGGCGGCGGAGCTCGTTGACCATATCGGCGGCGTCGGCTTTGCGGCGCTGGCCCGCGGGGATGATCCAGCCGGTGGGGCTGTCGTTGCCCTCTTTGCCCTTATCGATGGACCGCTTATTCTTGAGATAGTAATTCTCCAGATAGGTCTCGCGGGTCTTGCCCACCTGGTTCAAGGCGAAGAGGATGGCCGACTCCTGGATGTTGGTGTTGTTGCGGGGTCCCCATTTGATGGAGGGCAGAGGAGGATTAGGCCGGAACCATTCGCGGCTGGTAGTGGTGCCGCCGAGCTGCAGATTGGGTTGCACATCGGGGCCATAGCTCTGCACTTCGTAGAAGCGGCCGAAGGAATTGTGCGTGAGGGCGATCCAGAAGAGGTAGTTGGGGACCCAGCCATCGTAGTAGCCGTAGGTCCACACGCCGGGTACGCCGCGCTTGGCCATCTCCATGATTTCGGTTTCGGCCAGCCACCACCATTCGTCGATCTGGAGCGGGTCGAGCGAGACGTTGTAGGGGCCGGTGCCGGTGGAAACGTAGAGGTAAGACTGGGCCTCATGCAGATCGTGGAGGATGGTAGGGTGCCATTCCAGGACACCCTTGGTGAAGGCCTTGGTCATCTGCAGGTACTGGCCCATGCCGTCGCGGTTGTCATCGTGCTGGACGTACTTGCCCCAATACATCATGAGGCTGTTGCGGCTGACGCCGGGGTGCTTCTTGCTGTAATAGTAGGCGTCCACGACGCGCTCGCGGCCGTCAACTTCGAGCACCGGGGTGATGAAGGTGATGACGTTATTGCGGATCTGCTGGATAAGGGGGGTCTCTTCGATGATCAGGCGATAGGCCAGCTCGATGAGCATTTCAGGGCCGCCGGTTTCCGGCGAGTGGATACCGCTGTTGATCCAGTAGATGGGTTTGGCGGTGTGGAAGAGGGCTTTGGCCTGTTCGTCAGTGATCTTGCGCGGGTCGCCGAGTTTGGCGAGCATGTCTTTGTACTTATCAAGGTCCCGGATGGTGGCCTCGTCGGCAATGGCCAGCACCACGATGTCGCGGCCTTCCTCGCTGGTGCCCAGTTTCCAGAGGCGTGCACGAGGCGAAGCCTTCGCCAGGGCCTCGTAATAACGCTCGATATCGTGGGCGTAGGTCAGCTCGCCGGGTTTTCCGGGAATGCGGCCGAGGAACTTGAGGGGCGAAGGCACGGTGTCGGAGGCCGGCATGTGGTCCACCAGCTCGGTGGAGATTCGCGGATCCTGCAGGTATTCGTGGATGAGGTTGGTATACTCCACATCCAGCTTCTGCGGCGCGGGGGCGGCCGGCGCGGCAGCGGCTTTGCCCTTCTTGGTCTGAGCGTATGCGGGCGACGAGGCGAGAGCCAGCGCGAGCAGCGCGCTCCCCAGGGCGGCAAAACGGGTGTGCATAGTTAAATAATGTCCTCTTGAATCTCTCAGTGATACCTCTTTCGAGCAGCGGGTGTCAAACGTGGCTGGGGGTGGAAACTTAGAGCATTGGGGAGATCTATCGTGCGGCCGAGGCGCGGCGGCGGCGGATGCGGAGTGGAGGACCGTTCAATCGCAGGCGCATTCCGACGGATGTTGGCGTGATGCCTGCCCCGGTAACCTGAAACTTGCCGGCGCACCGGGCAACGTCCGGATTCCGGCGCGTTTCCCCCGAGAGCCGTCCGCGGTACACCCGCACCCTGGTGGTGCCCGGCGCCGCCGGAGCCGGCGGTTTGGAAATGCCCCCAACGTCCCGAGCGTGCCCTGCGACCGGCGGAAACCCGGTTTCTGATAAGCTTGCATTTCAACCATTTCCTTTCCGAACGGAGAACCAACCGTGAAAGTAGTTGCAGGAATCGACCTCGGGGGAACCGCCATTAACTACACGGTCATCGACGCACAGGAGCATTTCCTGATCGAAAACCTGTGCGAACACCCCGCGCATTCCACCCAGGGGCCCGCGGTCTGCCTCCGGCAGATCAGCGACGGTCTGAACATCGCTCTGGAAAGGGCGGGCGCGGGTTTGCATGACCTGGTCGCTATCGGCCTGGACACGCCGGGGCCGGCGAGTTCTACCGGGATCCTCAGCGCGCGCGGCTCAACCAACTTCGTGCATACCGATTGGGCCGGTTTCGACATCCGCAAAGGTCTCGAAGTTTACCTCGGCCGCCCCGTCCTCTATCTCAATGACGGCAATGCCGGGGCGCTATGGGGGCACTTCACCATCTTCGGCAGCGACAACCAGGCGACCTCCATCTCGGCCGTGATCGGCACCGGCCTCGGCGGCGGCGTCATCGTAGGCGGCAATGTCGTGAAGGGCAGAATGGGGTTCGGGGGCGAGCTGGGCCACGTGCTCATCCCTTACCACGACATCGCCGGCATCCCGGGACTAAAGCCTCAATGCAATTGCGGCCGCACCGGCGACCTGGAATCGTTGTGCTCGCTGACCGCCATCACCAGAACGCTCCTGCCGTATTTCCTGGCCCGCGATCCCGGCCACGAGCTTGCCCGGCTGGACGTGAACAAGGCGGCCAAACTCGTGCGGGGTATGGCCGAAAGGGGCGATGCCCTCTGCCGCGAGGTTTTCCGCGTCCAGGCCCACGCCCTGGGGCTGTTCTTCGATGAGATGGTGAACACGTTCGACCCCGACGTGCTGATCATCGGCGGCGGCGCCCTGGAGACAGGACCGGAGTTTCAGCGCTGGTTCATCGCAGAAACCCGCGCCGCCATGCCCGGGCAACGCGTGGAGCAGGTGGAGATTCCCATTCGGGTGATGCCCAATGGCGATACCGCGGGCGCGCGTGGCGCGGCTATCGAAGCCCTGAAGTTCGCACGCCAGGAAAATCTATAAGTCGCGGCAGCCTGCGCATAAGCCGCGCGTGAGGTTGCCGCTGGACGAATCGACAAGGTTGGGCCAAAATGGAAACTGCGTCTCGATCCCCATGCCCATCTCTCACCGATTCGCCTTCACCCTCCTTCTCCTGAGTGCCGCCGGCGGCCTTTCCGCGCAGACTGACCGAATCACCGTGCCGGTCGATTCCGCGCGGATCGTGACGCTGAGCGGAAATCTGCGCCCGGCCATGCTCCGCCAGAACGACCAGGGCCGCGTCAGCGGGGACTTCCCCCTCCCTGCGATGACCCTGTTCCTGAGTCCGTCCGCCAGCCAGCACGCGGACTTGCTCCAGTTGCTCAGCCAGCAGCAAGACCCCGCCTCTCCGCAGTACCATCACTGGTTGACGCCGGAGGAATATGCGGACCGCTTCGGCCTCGGTGCGAACGACCTCACGGCTGTGGCAGGCTGGCTGCGCTCGCAGGGATTCGCCATCCACCGGGCTTCGCGCAGCCGCACCTGGATCGCCTTCAGCGGCACGGCACGCCAGGCTGAGGACGCTTTCCACACCGAGATTCACCGCTACACCTTGGCTGGGAAAAGCCACTTCTCCAATGCGACCGAGCCGTCGATTCCGGTGGCCCTGGCGGGCGTGGTATCCGGAATCGAGGGTTTGGACGATCTTGCGCCCGAGCAGCCGGAGGCCACCTCCTCCACCGGCGTTCACACGCTCGTGCCGGATGACCTGGCCGCCATTTACGACATCGCTTCCGTGTATCAATCGGGCATCGACGGTGCCGGGCAGAAGATCGCAGTGGTGGGGGCGACCGATTTCAATGCTGCGGCCCTGGCCGACGTGGCGCAATTCCGCTCCAAGTTCAACCTGGTGCCGAATGTGCCCCAGGTCATCTTCGACACGGATTACCCCGACCCCGGCGTGACGGACTCACTCGGCGAGGCGCATCTGGACCTGGAATGGGTCGGCTCCATCGCGCGCAATGCCCAGATCCTCTATGTGTATTCGAATTCCTTCATTCACGCCCTGACGTATGCCGTGGACAACAACCTGGCGCCGGTGATCACGATGAGCGCCAACGACGGCTGCGAATCCGCCAACACCGCCGCAAGCCTGAGTTTTTATCAGGGCATCGCGCAGCAGGCTAATGCGCAGGGCATCACCTGGGTGATCTCCGGCAGCGATGCGGGGCCGGCCTCCTGCGATGCCAACGGAGCGAGCCTGGCGGTGAGCGGGCTGGCCGTTCGGTTTCCGGCCAGTGTCCCGGAGGTGACCGCCGTGGGCGGCCTGGAATTCGATGAAACAGCCGGCACGGGCTCTTATTGGAGCGCCACCAATACGGCCAGCGGCGCGTCGGCGCTCTCGTACATTCCGGAAATGGTCTGGAACGACGCGGTGGCGCTCAACCTGCTTTGGGCCGGAGGCGGCGGGCAGAGCATCTACTTCCCCAAGCCAGCGTGGCAGGCCGGGCCGGGCGTGCCGAACGACGGCGTGCGGGATGTGCCGGATGTCGCGATGGCGGCGTCGTTCAGCCATGACGGCTACCAGACCATTCAAAGCGGGTCCACCGTGATCACCGGTGGGACCTCGGCCGCGGCGCCGGTGTTCGCGGGCATCCTTACTTTGCTGAACCATTACCTGGTGAGCAAAGGAATCCAGTCCAAGCCGGGGCTGGGTAACGTCAACCCGAACCTGTACCGCCTGGCCAGCGCCGCGAGCGGGGCTTTCCACGATACTACGCTGGGAAACAATATCGTTCCGTGCGGCGTGGGCACCCTGGATTGCCCCACTGGCACGATGGGATTCAGCGCCGGCCCGGGCTACGATCTGGCGTCCGGACTGGGGTCCGTGGATGTGGGCAAGCTTCTGAGCCTGTGGCCCAGCCAGCCGCCGGCCAGTTCGGCCGTGGTCGTGTCGGCCAACCCCAATCCGGTATATCAGCAAGCTCCGGATGCGCAAGGCAATCAATGGAGCACCGAGATTACTCTGCGGGAGGAAGCCGGCGTCGGCACCACCCTGACGGGCTTTACGATCAACGGCGCGAGCAGTAGTTTATCGGCTTTCAGCGGCACCACGATTGCGCCTCTCAGTTCGATTACGGCCACCGTGAAGTTTGCGACCATGACGGTCCCCTCGGTGGTGGTGTTCGGATTTACCGGCCAGGATGCGTCGGGGCAGACGTGGTCGCAGCAGATCTCGGTCCCCTTCGATACGGCCAATACGGCGCTGTCCATAGGAGGCGTGGCGAACGCCGCCTCCTACCAGAAGGTGTTTGCGCCCGGCATGTTGTTATATGTTGCCGGAGCAGAGCTGAGTCCGGTGGCTCAGATCGCCACTGCGGTTCCGTTTCTGGGTTTGATGGGAGATGTGACGGCGTCGATCAACGGCCTGGTTGCGCCGCTCTACTACGTTTCGCCCACCCAATTGGATATCCAGATTCCCTATGAAGTGCCCGCGGGCAGCGCGACGCTGACAGTAACCAGCCTGGGGCAGTCCGCGACCTTCAAATTCACCGTGGGGGCGGCCGCTCCGGGGATTTTCGCTGCCGAGGACGGCACCCTGGTACCCAGTGCCAGCGGGCCGCGCGGCGGCGCATTGGCCATGTTCATCACCGGACAGGGAGCGGTTTCGCCCGCGGTGGCCACAGGCGCAGCCCCCGCGGCCACCACGCCTCTTTCCCAACTGCCGGCGCCTTTGCTTCCCGTGCAGGTGACCGTGGGCGGGCAACCGGCGACGCTGCTCTTCGTCGGTATCCCGCCAGGGTTAGTGGGAGTGACGCAGATCAACTTTGAGATACCGCAGAATGCCCCCGTCGGCCCGCAACCGGTGGTAGTTACCGTTGGAACGGTAGCGAGCGCCCCGGTGACGCTGACGGTGATGTAGGAGGGCCGACCGGCATGAGCAAACGGAGATACCATCGTCGTCAAAACGGTGACGCGGCAATTGACGACTCCGATGTGCGGCCAATGACGCTCGGAGCGGCCCGTACGGCCCGCCAGGTGCCGTGCCAAAGCCGGGACGCTACGAGCCTGACCAACCGGCCCGCGCCTATCTGACCGCGAGCGCCGGGCGGCCAAGGAGCCCGGCGACGTGGCCGAGAATTGCTGCCGCGGTTCCGGCTCTGACTTCCTGACGAGCGGTCGGCCGGCACCTCTGCGGGCCAGCGCGAAAGCTACACCGCGGACCGGACTAACCGGCGCGGCCACCCAGGCGGTTGTATACCGGAACTCCCGAGTCGTATATTGAGGGCATAAACGCCGCTAAACGCCCGGACTCCCGTCGCGGTGCTGGACCCCGGCGAGACCTTCTTTGATCCTAAATCCGGCGGTTGCAGCCTCGCGGAGCGGGCAGCGGCTGTGCGCTGCAACCAGTTGCAGATAAACCGCTTGTGACCTGGAAGGTGATCTGCGCCGGAGTTGGAAATTGGTGGCCCCAATGGCCCTACGAGGCGGGGCGGCTGGCTAACTGCCGGATTTAGGTTGATGGGTAGGCGGGCGGGCTGAAGCGGTCCCGTGACGTCGCGCTGCTTCGTGTCGCCGCACAATGGCCGGACTCACGGAATCACAAAATCATCGGCCAGCCTTTGCAGGTCTTCGGCGGCGCCGTGCATGGGCCTGCCGTGGCCTGCGGCAATCCACGAGGGGCGCAGGGCCGCCAGCAGCCGCACCGAGTCACGCGCTTGGGGCCAGTCGATGGTCGCGGGTACCGGCGGACGGCACACTTTGGGGCGCTTCGCGAGGGTTCCCCAGAAGGCATCCAAGTCCATGGTGGTCAGCGCGTCGCCGGCCAGCAGGACGCCATCGCCTGAGCGGTAAAGGCTGATGTGTCCCGGCGTATGGCCGGGGGTATGGATCGTCTCCCAGCCCTCGAGTTGCATCGCCAGCTCGTGCACCTGGCCGCTCAAATCCACGGTGCCCGATGGAAAAAAGCGCGCCAGCTTGGAGAAAAATCCGGGCTTGGATGTGTCGAGCGGCGGGTAGGGGGTTCTGCCGGTCAGATAGGGCAGCTCCCCCGCATGCGCGAACACCGGTACCTGCCAACCTGCGGCTAGCTGCGGAGCTGAGCCGGCGTGGTCAAAGTGGCCGTGAGTGAGAAGAATGGCCGCCGGTTTGGCTCCCGGCCCGAAGCGCGCTTCAGCGGCGCGCCGGATCTTGCGCTGGTTGCCGGGAGTGGCGGTATCCACCAGCACCCAGGATTGGCGATTGCCGACCAGGTAGGCGTTGGCAATGATTCCCGGGATGAGGGCGACGTCGCGGGCGATCTCCAGCATGGCGGAATTCGATCACCGGGCCGGCGGGAGGGTGACTTTTTGGGCCGTGTACAGCACCAGGGCGATGCGCCCGGTGTCTTCCAGCCAATGATACTCCAGCGCCCCGGCGGCCCTTTTTTGCGCGGTGCTCCGCAGCGGGACGTCCGCCGTACCGATTTTCAGGTGTACGTTTTCCAGCGACAGGTGCATGGCGCCCGCGCTCGCGGCGCCCGGCGGCACGGCCGTATAAGTTGCCCGGCCCGTCGCCTGGGAACCGGCCTGGGCAACCACAACGCCTTCCACTTGAATGTCTTTGGCCAGGACAAAGGTAATGGGGCTGGTGTTTTCGGGCGTGCTGGAACGCAGGTCCTGGACGGAAATCAGCCACACCGGGGTTCCGTCGTCCAGAACGGGTTGCGCGTGCGCCAGGATCTTCGGGACATGCGTGGTGAGCTTGCGGTACACGAACTCCTGCAGCAGATGCGCGGACGCCCGGCCGCCGAAGTCGAGCAGCACGTTATGAAAAAGCCGAAGCCCGGTTCGGGAACTGGCGGGGTAGTAGAGAGTGGAGATTTCGCCCGCCGCCAGGCCCCCGATCACGTCGGAATAATCGGGCTGCCAACGGCCGTTGTCGCCCTTGCAAACGAAGGCCGTAGCGATGGCGTAGAGCGCTCGCTTGCGGAAACCGCCCGTGCCTTTGTAGAAGTAGCGGGGGTCCTGGTGAAACACCGCTTGGGTGAGGATGTGGCCGATGAAGACGCCGTTGACGGTGTCGGCGTAGTCCGCGCCAAAGCGTTTGCCATACCCCTCCATACCCTGGCCGAATTGGCGGTACGTGTTGCGCCACTGCTCGATGCCGGCAGTGATTGCGCTGCTTAACAGCACCTCCGGATCGATGACGGTCTTCCAGCCAAGCTGCAATTTCTGTGCGGCCGTCAAAGGCGCGGCGTTGGGTTGGTAGCTGACGAAGAAGTTGGGAAAGATGCCCAGCAGGCGCTGCTTCTCCTCGGAATGCACCTGCTGAACGGCCAAGTCGTGTTGCGAAAGGCCCACATCCACCTGGCTGATATTGGGCGCGACTTGCAGCACCGTTGGGGGCATCGGGGGGTTCTCGCCGGAGACCACGGAGACGTTCCGCATCCGGTCTGTGAAGCCGAGGGCGGTGATCGTAAGGGAATAGGCTCCGGGTTCGACGGCGGAGAAGTGGAACGAGCCGTCCTGGCCGGTGATGGTGACCCGCGGGGCGGCGGAACCGGGGGGCCGCAAGGTGACGATGGCGGCCACCACAACTGATCCGGAGGCGTCGGTAACGGTGCCGCTGATGGCGCCGGGGGCCGCGCCGGCGGCGGGCGATTGCGCAACGGATGACCGCGCAACCGCCATTATGCCAAGGACCGCCAGAACGGCTGTCCCGCACCGCATGCGCACTTGATCCTGTGGCCGGCTCATAGACCTGCACTGATTTTCGCATCCCGGCAGCGCGGCGGCGCGAGGACTCTTGACCCATCGCCGACCTTGTACTCGGCCGGTTGGTGGGCTCGTACGGATGTGCCGCGGCTACCTTATCGCTCAACGTGACCCCCAGCCCCGGTCGGCCCGGGCGATCCGCGTAACCGTCTTTGAACAAAGCCGCGGCCAGCAGCAGCACTTTAACGATCCAAAACTGGCTCATCCGCGGGCCTGCTCAGGCGACATGCAGCGCAACGTTCCGACCACCCACGGAGATGGAACGGGTTTCCGTCCCGGCCAGAGGCCCCACCAGGCGGGTTAGGCCGAATTCCGGGTCCGCCGCCTTCACCGCCTCAGCATTTTCTCATCGAAGAATGAGCCTGAAACGGGGCGGGAAGGCGATCAGGAGTAGGGCCTCCTTTTCCAATGATATTGTGCTGCCCCCGGCCGACCAACGGGAGGCACGCACTCGTCTTTGGTCTGATTTGAAGGATCCCAGGCCACATGCCGCCGCTCACGATATTTGCGCGCTGGTCAAGTTCGAGGTGCTGGGCTTTAGCACGGCACATTCCCGGCTACCACGAAGGGCTACTTTCTGAGCAACCTCCAGCAGTTCGCCGCCTTGCGTCGGACCACGACGCAGGCGGACCCGTCGCCTCCCCGCTGGCGAACTCTGCCGCGTGAAAAACGTCCAGGGAAACTGCCGCACGGGTGCGTGATGTCATATCCTGCTAAAGGGTTCCCTGGTTGGCGCGTGAGAAATACGCGTGAGAAATATCGGGTGCGCACTGCACTGGGATGGGCGGGCGGCGATGGCGCGAGGGAGGTTCTTCTGCATTGATTCTCGTATTCCGGCGGGCCTGGCCATGATGTTTCTTGGCTTGGTCCTCACCGTCCTGAGCTTCATTGCCCACCAAGCCTGGAGCGTCCAGCGCTTCTGGCCGCTGCTTGTGGTGGGCTTCGGCGTGGTTCGGGTCGCGGAGCAATCGAGTCAAATCGAGGGATGGGTCTTGCTCGTGGTGGGGAGCGTGGTGCAGCTCTCAAACCTGGGCCTCTTCGTTTTGCCGGGGCGCGAGGTGGTGCGGTACTGGCCGGTTACGGTCGTGCTTGTGGGCCTGAGTGAACTGATGTTGTCTCGCAGTCCGGGAGCGAAAGGCGAAGGGGGTGCGGTTGTACTCCTCGGAGTTTGGCTGCAGTTGTCCTACTTCGGGGCGTCCCACATCAGTTCGTATCGCGCCTGGCCGCTGGTGCTTGCGGCGGTTGGAGGTGTGATGATGTGGAGGGGTTTCGTCGCACGACGATTTCTTTAACGTTGCCGGGGCGCTAGTTGATTCAACACGGGCGCCGCGCGCTTCGACGGTCACGGCCCGCTGGTGGAACTGTGGCTCAATGGCTTTGATCGCAGAGTCGACACGCGGACGGGCCCGTCCGGACGTCGGCAATCCCGACGCGCCTGAGGGTGGGCCGCAACCCACTGCTTACCGGCGGCACGAGCAAGTTCGACGCCACCGTTTTCAGGACCGTGCGGATTGCCGAATGGTCCCGCCTTTCGGTGCGAGGCGAAAGAATGCTTTCAACCTAAATCCGGCAGTTAGCCAGCCGCCCCGCCGCGTAGGGCCATTGGGGCCACCAATTTCCAACTGCGGCGCACATCACCTTCCGGGTGACAAGCGGTTTATCCGCAACCGGTTGCCGCGAACGGCTGCCGCCCGGTCCGCGGGGCTGCAACCGCCGGATTGAGGCTCAATCATCCGCAGCTTGTACAAGTTCCACCACGGGATGGGCGCCGCTGCGAACGCGTGGCATCTGGTACACTCATCCGATCGTGGCGTAATCCAATCATCCCCAGAGGCAAGAGGCAATAGATGGAGTCGATTGTCGCCCGGTGCTGCCCTTGATGAACCCTCGATCACCTGCGCAACGTGGGTGGTTCTTGCGGGCGGACCATCCGGCGCGGCAACGGTAGGAGTTCCGTTCCTGGGCTTGGGCCACTTCACCTCGAGTGTGGAATTGCGAATGAATTCGTCGATGCGGCAGAGTGCCCTCGAAGTGAGTTGGGCAGACGCGGCGCCGGGGCGCGCGATCAGCCTGGCACCGCAACCCCAACAGCACCGCATCTGCGACCCCCGCGGGCACCCGATGGGATTGAATGTCGGGACATCCCGGCCACATCTCTACGTCACCCAACTCCGACACTCGCGGCCCTTCCCCGGCACCCGTGGGATGCCACTTTTCAAGCGCCGGGACCCGGAGCGCGCGGCGAGCGCCCGCGATGCTACCTCGCCGCGTACTGAATTTGTTCAACAGAAAAGGGACACGAGCGGCTTGGGGATCAAACGAGCACCGCCTCGATGGTGTCGACGGCGGGACCGAGATTCTTTGCTTCGGCCTCTAATTTTTCGATCTCCGCGACGCGCTGCCGCATGCCCTCCTTGGGGCTCTGGCTGTTGACGGCGGCTATTACGCCCGCCTTATACTTCTGGATTTTCTTCTCCAGATCCTCGTACTGGTGCCGCGTCTGTTCGCGCTTCTGGGACAGTGCCTCTTTGTTCTTAAAGACATTCTTCAGGTTGCGAAGCCGGTCGGGGACAGACTTACCCCCTTCGCGTTCCTTGAGCTTGGCCAGATGTTTATTCAGGTCATCGGACGCCTTCGCGAAAGCTATGAATTGATCCTCCATCTGGTTTTTGATCCTGGGTGTCAGGTGCCTGTCTGCCTCCAGTTCCTTCTCGACGTCCTTCAGGGTGGTTTTCAACTCACGGAGCCGCAGCTCCACTTGAATCGCCAGTTTCGATTTCGCCATGTCGATCTCCCTCCGCCTTTGTACTAGGGAAACGCCGGGAGGAAGTTACGCGCGCTTAGCGAAAATTTTCGAGCATCATGATGTCACTGCCGCTGTCGTCGATCTGGGCGTAGATCAGCCAGGCATCGTCCGGGGTGACCGAGAGGCTGGGCGTGCCGCGGAGGAAGCGGCTTTCCAGGTTGACCAGAGGCGTGAGGCGATGGCTGGCGAAATCGAAAAAGACGAGGATGCCGGGGGCGGTGGCGTCGCGCAGGAAGTAGGCACCGCGGGCGGTGACATCGAAGTAGCGGCTGTGGTGCACATTGGCCAGCCCTGGCACGGGATGCTCGTCCCGGCCGTCCGGGGAAACCTGGTGGACGCCGTCGGCGCCATCGGAAAAATAGACCACACTGCCATCGGTGGTTTCCACGGCGTCGCCGGCGCCGCTGTGGGTGATCTGGACGGGCGAGCCGCCATCGAGGGGCTTTTTCCAGATGCGCAGGGGGCCTCCGCCGCGCGTGGAGGAGAAGTAAATGAAGCGGCCATCGCGCGACCAACTGGGCATCACATTCTGCCAGACATCGTCCGTGAACGGGCGGGGGGCGCCACCGGCCGCATCCACCAGGAAGATTTCGGAGTGGCCGCTCTTAACGCCATCGAAGACGATCTGGCGTCCATCGGGAGACCATCGCGGAGTTCCCACCGCGGCGCCATCAAAGGCGGTGATTTTGCGGGGAGAGGCGCCGTCGGCGTCGGCAATCCACAGCTCGTCGTTGCCCGAGCGGTCCGAGACAAACACGATGCGGCGGCCATCGGGGGAGTATTTGGGGCTGTTGTTGCGGCGGGTGGTGGCGGCGAGGCGTTCGGGGCGTGCGCCCGGCTTCTTAAGGTTGAGACGCCAGAGGTTGGTCTGGGTGAAGAACTCCTCCAGCACCAGGCGCGGCGGATTGCCTCCGAAGCTGACATCCCGTACACCGCGGGCGGGGATGGGAATCGGCTCCTGGGCACCCCCGCGGAGGCTGATTTTCCAAAGCATGGTGGGACCGGTTCGGTTGGAGGCGACGATGAGTTCCTGGTTGGAAATCCAGGTCACGCCGGAAAGGGCCTTCTGGTCGAAGGTGAGGCGGCGGACCGGTCCGCCGGCGGTGGAAATGACATAAATATCCGAGACGGAGGGGCGGCTGGCGGCGCGGACGAAGGCCAGCATGCGGCCGTCCGGTGAGAAAGCGGGCTGGGAGTCGCCGGTGGTATCGTTACCGGGCCAAGTCAGCCGGCGGCGACGGCCATCGGCCAGAGAAATGAGTTCGATGCCCATCGAGCCGTGCGGGGCGGCGCTGGAGACTGCGAGAGTGCGGCCGTCGGGTGACCAGGCGGGACCGGGGGAACGCTCGCGGGTTTCCCACACGTCTTCTGTGAGAGTGATGTTGGCCACAAGCCAGGCGGCTCCGCCTTCAGCGGGGACGATGCGGATTTCGCCGCCTTTTTCGGAGGCATGGAGGAACGCGATGCGGCGGCCATCGGGAGACCAGGAGGGGTGCAGGTCGAAGCCCGGGTCGGCGGTGAAGCGGGTGGGGTTGGGCGATCCAAGGGCCTGCACGTAGATGTTGAAGTGGTCCTTCTCGCCGTCCCAGACAAATGCCAGGCTTTTGGAGTCTGGGGACAGCACGGGCTGCAGCTCGTTGCCTGGAAAACTGGTGAGGAGAGTTAATTTCGGCGTGGGACGGGCGCGGTGCGGCGTGGAGACGAACCACGGGACGGCGGCGGCGACTACGAGCGCGGCAACGGCCAGGGTGAGGCGGCGTTTGCGAGCGGCTTTGCGCCATCGATACCACACACCGGGGGCATGGGCGGTGACCGGCTCCTGGTTGAGATAGCGGCGGAGATCGGCGGCCAGGGCGGCAGCCGACGGGTAACGTTCGCGCAGATCTTTTTTAAGAGCTTTTTGAGTGATGGCTAACAGCTCACCGGCCAAGGCGCGTTCGAGGGCGCCGGCAGACATTCCGCGCGCCTGCGCGAGGGCATCGCGGTTGGGGGAATTCTTCAGACGGATGGCCAAGGACGGCGGCTCTTCTTCGGCGAGCATGCGGATGGCGGCGACGACGCCGGCCTCCCGGAGACGGTGGGAATCGAAGGGCAGGGCGCCCGACAGCAGCTCATAGAGGATCACGCCGAGCGAGTAAACATCGGCTGCGGGAGCGGGCGCATTGCCGAGAGCCTGAGCCTGCTCGGGACTCATGTATTCGAGCGTCCCGAGCAGTTCGCCGGCGGCGGTGTGGAGGGTGTTTCCGGCAAGCGAGCCATCGAGCACCTTGGCGATGCCGAAATCGATGACCTTGGGCACGGGGCCGCGATCGGTTTGGGTTACTAAGATGTTGGTGGGTTTGAGATCGCGGTGGACCACTCCGTGCCGATGGGCGTATTCGACGGCGTCGGCGACCTGCTCGAAGAGGCGCACGCGAGTGGGAACGTCCAGGTGGCGCTCGTCGCAATAGCGGGTGATGGGAAGACCCTCGACATACTCCATCACCAGGAAAGGCCTTCCGGCGGAGGAGGTACCGGCGTCATAGACGCGGGCGATATCGGGATGATCGAGCATGGCGAGGGTCTGGCGCTCGCTCTCGAAGCGCGCCAGGCTTTCGCGGCCGCCGCCGGTTTTGAGGACCTTCAGCGCGACTTCGCGGCGGATGGGCTCGGACTGGTGGGCGAGGTACACGACGCCGAGGCCGCCTTCGCCGATTTCGCAAAGAACTTCGTAGCGGCCGAATTGTTCGTTGCCGGGAGCGGCGCCGGAGCGGAGGGTTTCTTCGAGCAGACAGGCGTCGCAGACGGTTTGCGATTCGGTGAGGCGTGTGTTCGGCAAGAAGCAACGGGAGCAGGTCCGCATGGTCAGCTCCGGAGGGCATTGAGGATGTACTGAATTTCGGCGTCGCAGTCCTTCGGGTCGGCGACCAGGCGGGTGATTTCGGCGCGGAAAAAGTCGCGGTAGCGGAGGCGGAGCCGGTGGACGGCGATTTTCAGCGCGCCTTCGGTGGCGCTCATTGCGGAGGCGGCTTCGGCGTAAGAGGAATCGGCGCCGGCGCCGGGGAGAAATTGTTTGAGACGGTCGAATTGGTCCGCGCGGCCTTCGCGGTCGAAGGCAATACGGAGGTCGGCGGCCACGCGGGCGATGAGGGCTAAGGCCCACTCGCGCTCGAACAGGCGCTCAGGGGTTTGATGGTGGCCCAAGTCGCGGGCCAGTTGGCCTTCGACGCCGTCGATCTCGAGGGGGGCCAAGGCCACGCCGCCCCCGCGTTTGGCCGCGCGTTGTCGGTCGGCGGAATCGGCCAGGAAACGCTGGAGGGATTTCAGCAGGAAGGAACGGAATCGGCCTCGTTCGGGATCGGCGGCCGCATAGCGCCGGTTTTCGAGGAGGTGAGCGAAGAAGTCCTGGGTGAGGTCGCGGGCCTCTTCAGTGGGGTAGCCGCGGCGGCGTACGAAGGCATAGAGGGGATACCAATACGCGCGGCAGAGTTGCGCCAGAGCTTCATCGGCCGCCGGGTCGTCTTCGCGGCCGGCCTGCAAGATCATGGTCCAGCGAGTTTCCGGAAAGGCCGACGGGCCCATGTGTTACAGATTATAGCTGGGAAATCGGTGTGTCGCGGGTCTGTCGCGGATCGCGGTCACGGCGCCGGGTAGTGGGCCAGTTTGAAATGCGGGTCCCGCCACGGCCACCGGCAGTTCGGCGAATAGGGCGTGATCCAGCCAGCCAAAACCTCTCTGTGGCCTCCGCTTTTTTTCAGGTTTTGGAAGCGTTTTTGAGAGAAGTCTTGGGCCGTGTCGGCTTCAGGCGTACTCCGCAACCCTTGGCCGTGGGGCCAACGCCATTCTATCCTCAATTCCTCGGTCGCCCCGAACATCTGGTGAAATGCGTGCGCATCTGGCTAGCTGCAGCCGCACGGCATCTGCGGCCCTCGCGGGCACCCGATGGGGTTGAGTGTCGGGTCCCTCCGCCACCTCTCTACATAAACCCAACTCCGACACCTGCCGCACTTCCCCGCCACAGATCGACGGCAGAACGGCGGAGCTGGGCGGCCGGCTTGCGGTTCGGGAGGAACGCCCGCTCGGCAGCACAGACACACACCCGTGCTGGCGTTTCTTTGCGCTTCATGCGTCCGGCCCTCGGTCGTTGGCCGTAGTGGGGCTTCGGAAGTGCCTACCCTTCTCGATGGACCTGAGCGGCGCGCCGTAAAGCACGCGGGGCCTGTGCCGAGAGCCGCTGTCCGCCGCGATTGCTTGAGGGGGTCTTCAACCCTTTCACTTTGCGTCTGGCCCTCGCCTGAATCAAGCGCGGCAGTCGCCGAAGCGCATTCGGGTGGGGGACCGTCGCGCCGCCCCGGAGGCAATCCTCCAAATCATCATCGTCGGTTCTGGTCCGGAAGGGCGCCGCGCCTGTTTACACCAAGAACATCTCTAATGGTGAGCCAACAGCTTCAATTCAACAGCTGCCGCTAGAATGTCGCGCCCAAGTGGTGACGGATGTATGTCGCACGGCGATTGATTGTACTCTGACGCTGTGCCAGACTGTGGTAACGGAATCAATAGCCCCGCCTTGCAGGCGTTGCCGTCGGCGAACACAGATACAACCTGAAACGCCGTGTAGCCATCGGCGATTGTTATGTCTGAGAAATTGGCTGCCACCTCCGTCATCACGCTGTTGAGCGCCTGGGTCACGCTGTTCAACGCTGGGAGGGGTGAATAGTAAGTTACAAGGACGAAGGTGCCCGAATAGCTTCCCCGAACCGCTCCTAAAATCTGAGCTAGATTCTGGCCATACATCTGCAGAGTGGGCGCTAATTGCGCTGCCATGCACGAGTCGGCCAGCGCTGGAGCGCAAGCTGCTTCCGCAGCAGGCAGCGCGAGCAAGATATCATTGGCCCCAATGCTCAATGTAACCAGATTGATTCCCTTGTTGCCCGTGAGTTGCGTTAGCGCGAACTGCAACTGCGGCACGGAATAATTCGTGTGGAGGGCGCCGTTTGGCTTAAACGGCTCGATCGCGATGGTGGGAAGCGAGGCCCCTTGAACGGCTGGCGGGATGAGATGCGGGCTATTGCATCCATTGTCCACCAGGTTTATGCCGAGAAAGCTTCCGCTCGTCTCTCCAGGACAGGACGCATTCATCTCAGAAACGTGCTGGATCGCGGCTAGCGTTTCTGGATACCCCACGAATTCCGAGGAATTCGCCGGCGGTAGATACGTATTCGCGCCGATGGGGCGTCCCGTCGCGTAGGGTTCCAGTAAAGTGACATTCATGCCGAATGGGACCGAATCGCCAAGAGCCAAATAGGTGAAGCTGGAAGAGCTTTGGGCAAACAGGGAACAAGCAAAGTAAGCCAGAGCTAAAAGAGAAATAGCGTTCTTCATGATCCTTACCTTTAAAGGTTGACACATTATTAGATCCTTATCGGGAGTGCTGATTCCCTTTCGAAGTGGCACCAGTCAAATAAAATCACGAACGTGCGCCTGTAGCTTCGGCATCGGGAGCGTTGACCTTGATGGCCGTCGCCGCGTGCCGCAGAGGAACGAAGTTTATTAGCAGTTCTGGGAACGTTGGCGTGGCCAGGAAGTTGACGAAATCCTCCGCCACGAAGAGTGCGTTGTCCGCCTCCGTGGCCCGGTCCAGATCCTCAATTGCCACCATCTTATTCCCCAAGGCCCAGGAAGCTTCTGGACCGGTCGCCATTGTTCTCAATAGTCGCCTCGTCGGCTGTTCCCCAGTCGCTGGTCCAGGTGATGGTGTTTCAGCGCGGCCGAATGCGGCCATTCAGATCGAACGTTCCCGAGATGGTGGTAGTCGGCGCTCAGGCTCCCGGTGATTACGCTCGCGGCAATGGCAAACATAACAGATATGCGTTACACTGGTGGTCCTCCGAATTGGCATTCCCACGGCTTGACAACTCTGGGCTGCCGCAGCATTAGAGGATTTGAGTTTGCGGTATTGCGCAATACCTGTCTGTGCTGATCCCGCCAAACCGGGAGAGTGATAATGCAGCCTTGTATGGCCGGTAACTAAAGCCGGGGATAAGTGTCTTGGGATTTACAAAGGAACCGGAAGAACAAAATCAAACAGCAGGATCGATGGTAATTTTAAGAGCATTCAACGGTCCTGGTTGGTCCTGGTAATGCAAAACGAATCGCCGTAGGGTGTATCGGACGCGCTTCACAGTATTGCCAATCAGGCCGCTCTCCGGACTGGCGCCGGTTGAATCCATCCACAGGCGCGAGCCGCGCTGCGCCAGAAAATCATGTACGCCCGCGTGACCCCCGGCTCGATCGTGACATACGGCAGTTCTTCACTGAATCGAACGATCCGGTTCGTCCGCCCCAGGCCGAGGAGCACACGTTGGTCGTCAGCCGGCATGCAGGATCCCGCAGCCCCAAGCTATCAACAGCTCTCCTGTACCTCTGCCCGGTTTCGGCCCCATGATGGTGGGAACGCGACGACCCTTGTGAAAGGTTCCAGTCTCGCCCCTTCAGCTCTCCCCGGTCGATGACCAAATTTTCCGGTCCCGCAGAGAGGTCCAGCGCGCCAGGGGGCGGTGTGGGTCGAAGTGTGGTGCATGAGATTACCATTAATTTAAATGGGCGGCGCGGCCCAGGAAGCCAGCGATGGTTCGGCGGCGGCCAGGTCGAAGTCTCCCATCACCTCGTGGATCGCCATCCGGAGGCCGCCGGCATAAACCACCGGCACGGCGGTCAAGCTGGCCGCGAACTCCCAGACGGTCTCCCGGTACCTGGGGTTGGGATTTCGCGAATCATACCGCAGGACTTCCATCTGGCACCCGTAATAGGGATCGAAGTAGGGTGCCAACTCTGCGCCGCCGCACTCGAGGGCAGTCAGGCCGATGCGGCGCAAGATGGAGGCAGACTGATGCCGCCAGGTAGCCGTGGCGACGCCGATACAGCCGCCCAGCAATTCCAGCAGGCCATACATGGCCAGGAGAATGCGTATCGATTCGCAGGTGCGGCGCCGCTTCTCCTCCACTGCCCAGCCCCCTACCTCCCCGAAGTGCAGCCCCAGCCGCCGAGCGCGGGCGCGCTCTTCCTCCACGGCATGGCGGAACTGAAGACCAGCCGGCGAGTTCGAGACGGCGGCGTGACGGACCAGCAAGCTATCGAAGCCGCCCGCGTGGCTCTCCTCCAGGTAGCGCATGCAGGCGCAGACCTGGCCGTTTTCGTCGAGAGAGGCCAGGTGCCACGCGCGATCGTCGGCGCAGGATTTGTGCCGCCCGTCGGCCGTCAGGGCAGTCGCGGGAATAGCGCCATCCGCAAGGTAAACAGACCCCCGGAAGCGCTGCACCCCGGCTAGCAGGCCGCGGTACCGCTGTTGATCGCCTTGGGTATTACGGAAAATGCTCGGGGGCATCCGGTGTGCAGGGGCTAAAAGAAGGAATCTGTTCTGCTTCGCGTCACGTACCATTCAACGTCCCGCCTGTCCTGAAGCTGTCACCATTAAGGCAATGGCTTCCGGCGGACGCCTGGCTGAGGCCTCAATAAGTTAGGTACGTGAGCAGGTACAACGCCCGCCGGAATATCCTTGAAAAACCAGAATTTAAACCTAACTGGGCACGCTTGTCTACGCCTTCAAAAGTTATGTAAACCCTCGATATCTCGGAGCCTACTGGCCGCGTTGTCTTTCGTAATGGGCCGCAAGTGGCAACGAGGTCTGTAGGCGGGATCCGGGACCGCATCCGGCCTGGACTCGCTGTGCTGCCGACGCGCGAGTCTTCGCGTGGCTTTGTATGCGATTCGGCGCTACTGCTGGCTCGCATACGCGTCCAGTTCGCGATGGCCGATCTGGAGGAGGTGTGCAAAGGGCTGCAACCGTACCGCGGGGCGAATCGGGCGGCGGGAGGTGGGCTGAGCGGAAAGCCGGTAGATCTATGCGCGATATGCGCGATAGGCATTATTATCCGGACCGATCATCTACGGAAAATCGTAGAGTTTGCAGGCCCTCTTGGTTTCAGATACTATACAGCCACCGCACGATGGAAGAGGAACTTGGGGGATGATTCATCGGTGCTGCGGAAACTGTACCTTGAGGGGAAAAGAAGATGAATTTAGGCAGCATTATTTTAGTGGCGTTTACCTGTTGTGTAACGACAGGGGTCAAACAGGTTGAAGCAGACGACCAGGATGAATCCCCGGCTTCTTGCCAGAAGTACGAAAGTATTCCCGCGCCAAAGGGCGACGCCTCCACCTCTGCGTTGGGATCGTCTGCCGCGAAGTGCGATTCAGAGAGCCTTTATTATGGTTTTGATGGCCCAGCGCAACCAATAAAGGCGCGCGAATGCGCTTACCGCGAACTGGGACAAGGTCTTCCTTTTGGCGGTGAGGCAATCCTCACCATGGTCTATGCGAACGGAAATGGCGCGCGGCGAAACCTGGACCTCGCGCTCAAGTTTGCTTGCGAGATGGTTACCATAGCTTCCGCCGAGAAGACCTATCGAGTAGAACATCTGGAGAAACTCAAGGCGGAGAGCTGGACCGGCTCCAACTTTGACGTTTGTGACGACATTACCAGCGGCTACATGTCGGGCTTCTGTGCGGATAAGCAGGATCAGATCGACGAAGCAGAGCTGGGAAGGAAACTCCTTACCATCACCGCCAGGTGGCGTCCCGAGGACCAACAAGCGCTTGCCTTGCTCGAGAGGGCCGCAAAGAGGTTTTTCAAAGCGCGTTCGGAGAATGAGGTTGACCTCAGCGGCTCGATGCGGGCGGCTTTCATCATCGCGGAGAATGCCAGGCTTGAAACCTCGTTCGTGGCGGATATCGGGAGATTTGAACGCGGTGATCTGCCCAACCCAAACGCGGACTTTATGACTGCTGACGCCCTTTTGAATTCTTTGTACTCAAAGCTCATGAAGTCGGGGGTGAGACCCGAGATGGGAACGGTCACGGCAGACGGAATCCGTCAGACGGAGCGGCTATGGATTCCCTATCGGGATGCCTGGACGAAGTTCGGGCGGACCAAGTACCCCGCCACCCGTGCGGAAAGCTGGCAAGCCTGGACTACTCAGCAGCGCATCGACCAATTGAAAGATATGCTGCCATCAAACTAAGCTGGCCTACTACCCGGTGTATTGCTTCATTGCCCGGGCGGGGCTTTACGGCTGGCTCGTCAATCTCGAACTGGCGCTCGAAGGCAAAGGCCCCTACCACGTTGACCCGGTGTTGCCCGCCATCCTAGGGCATCGCGCTCGGCACGCCCACGTTCGTGCTTGAGGACTACGCCCATGCTGACGCATATCCGTACATGTATACCGCGATTTTTTGCCCCATCATTGGTCTCTGCGTTTTTCTCCCGATTGCCTGGAACTGGGCCGGCGAACTTTTCCGTCGCCACTAGCTCCCCTGGTAAGCGTTAGTGCCGGGATGTCCCGCACCGCTCCTTATCCGGGACCGCAGACTCTCCAGGGGCCAGCCTGCAAGACCTACTACGAGACGGCGGAACTGGTGAATGTGACCGAATCTGGTTTTCGATCTGAAGGATGGAGCTGGATGCATCGGGTTTCTACGACGAGTTCGAGGTGAACCGGGTGGTTGCTGCGGTGGAGCTGAATCCGAAAGTGCGCCAGAGCGATCTGGCGGCGGTGCGGGAACCGGTGGTGTCCCGTTTGCCGGTCCGGTACCGGGAGGCGATGGCGGCGGAGGATGGGCGGTTTCCAGCGAATGTACCACCTTCCTCTCGCGGATGTTCGATTACGGCAACACGGACATCGAGAAGCGGTACATCTTCTACAGGCGGCTACTGCCCTTGCTGGAATTCGGGCGTGAGGGGGAGGAGGGACGACCCTGAGCCATCCCGTGGCCGGCGCGGGGTTACGACAGGGCGTCTCTTTGGACCGGGTACGCGGATGGACGATTGCCCGATGATAGAACAGGATCCGGCGCGCCGTTTCCGCTCCCATCGGGGCGGTGAGCCGTTCGTACAAGTGGATCGGCTATGATGACCGGATGTTATCGAAGATCGCCCTGCGTGTCGAACGCGAACTAGGTATGGCGGGATTGGTGGACGCGTTGGCGAGCCGGCTGTCTGCGAGCGACCTGCGATCGATACTGATGGAAGTTTATCGGGATCGATCGGTGCGAGTGAAGGAGGCCGACATCCGGGCGCAGGCTGCCCGCGACCCTCTGATGGCTCCCAGTGCAGTGAGCGCGAGGGACCTGATGGCTTTCGACTCGGTGGCGTTTCAGGCGGCATCGGAGTTCGCTGCGCTGGACCTTTCGCCAGTTTGTCCGTTTTCGGCTGCGGCCACGCTTGGGGGGACAAGCCAGAACAATGTGGTAACGGCCATTCGCAAGGCGGAGGTGGTTGGCGACCCAACGATTTCCCTGACTCTGGAGGCGGTCCGCCGGCGAGCGTCCGCGGCGGTGGTTCGCCTGTGCAGCAGTCAGCGGGTCATTCGGCTCCAACCATTCGACGTACCGGGATATTCGCCGCACTTCCGGCTGTTTGGCCTGGTGACGGCCGGCCGCGATACGGGTTCCCGGGGCTTCGAAACGGCAAGCCTGGCGGAGCATGTGGGCGTTTATCTGCGGATGTTTCGGATGCTGACCGGCGTAGGGTTTGCGCTCCGGAATCCGCTGGTGGAATTCACCGATATGGACGCGGCGGAAGAGGCGCTGGGCGCTGCCGGAGTAGCCCGCGAGGAGGTCCGGAAGTCGGTACGTGCTCACCGGCCAGGTGGATCGGAGCGTTTTCTGCGCGAACGCGGGGTTGTCGCGCTGGCGGACGCGCGGGACCCCCGGCTGGAAGCTGAGGTAATCGCGCCGCTGCGCGACGAGTTCCCGGAAGCGGAGTTCCGTGTGAACCAGCAGCGGCTGGAAGGCTTCGGTTACTACCGCTGGTTCACGCTGCGGGTCTCGCCAGAGGCACCGGACGGGAATCGCTATCCCATCGTGGATGGCGGTTTTACGGATTGGAGTGCCCGTCTTCTCGGCAACCGCAAGGAGCGGCTGCTGATCTCGGGAATCGGCAGCGAGTTTGCCTGCAAAACCTACTGTGTGCGGGCATCGGTGCACACTCCGGAACGTTGACGCCGCCCGGGGAATTCACGATCGGGCCTGCGTGGTGCACCGATCGCCAAGTCACGCGCATCGAATGACGCTAGGAGAAAATATTTATGAAAGCTGCAGTCGTCCCCGCCGCAGGCAGTGCATGGCAGATCAACGAGGTTCCGCAACCGCAACCCGGCCCCAATCAAGTGCTGGTGAAGATGCATGCAAGCGGCATCTGTTATACCGATGTACACCTCACGCTGGGACATTTTTCGGGTGCATTTCCCCGAATCTTAGGCCATGAGCCGGTCGGCGAGATCGTCGCCGCGGCTCCTGACGTAACGGCGCGGCAGGTGGGCGACCGCGTAGGTACGGCATGGATCCAATCCACGTGTGGACGTTGCGAGTGGTGCCAGCGCGGCCGCAGAATGTTCTGTCCGTATATGAAGGGCACGGGCGTCGATGTACAGGGCGGTCACGCGGAGTACATGCTGATGAATGCTGACGCCACTTATCTGATTCCCGACAAAGTTTCCTACGAACAGGCAGCCCCGATCTTCTGCGCCGGTTACACAGTCTATAGCGGGCTGCGCTGGGCCGATCCCCAGCCGCACGAGCGCGTGGCCGTGCTGGGGATTGGCGGGCTTGGGCACCTGGCAGTGCAATACGCGAAGGCGGCGGGTTTCGAAACTATCGCCGTTTCGCACTCCCCGGATAAAGACAAGATGATCCGCGATCTGGGCGCGGATGAAATTGTCCGCGATGGAAAGAGCCTTGCTGCAGCGGGGGGCGCGGATGTGATCCTCAGCACTTCCAATTCGACCAAGTCCATGGTGGACAGCATTCAGGGATTGCGGCCGGACGGCCGGCTTGTCACCATGGGCGCCGACGTGGAGCCGCTTTCCATTTCTCTGATGGACCTCATTATGAAACGCATTCGGATAATTGGCAGTCAACAGAACGGCCCCGAATATCTGTACGAGGCCCTTGATTTCGTGGCGCAAGGCAAAGTTAAAACGATCGTGGAGACGTACCCACTGGCTGAGGCACCGAAGGCCTACGAGCGCGTTGCGGAAGGGAAGGCCCGGTTCCGCGCGGTGCTCACCATGTAATTGTGGCACCGCGCGAAGGCTGGGCCACTCTCCGTGGATTGGCCTATCGGGTCTGGTGAAATACAGCCGCGAGGACCATGACCAGGGTCAGACCGAAGACAGCCAGCGGCGTGAGCTTCGGAGCCGTTTGAGGCGGCCAGGGTTTGTGGCGCGGGGTCCGCTCCCTTTGGACGCGGCTCGGTTGCGATACCGGCGTACGCCGTTCTCCTTAGTGTGACCAGTGTGCCAGTTGGGTGAGCTGAATGAGGTTACCGCAGGTATCGTTGAGCATCGCAATGGTGGAGCCGGTGACGTCGGTGGGCGGCATGGTGAACTCGGCGCCGCCGGCTTTGATCCGCTCGAAGTCGCCCTTGATGTCGTCAGTGAAGAACATGGCTGCGGGCCGGCCCTGCTGAAACATCGCCTGCTGATACGCCTGGGCCGCCGGGTTGTCGTTGAGCGCCAGTTGCAGCTCCGTGCCATTGGGGTCCTCGGGCGAGGCCACGGTCAGCCAGCGATATGGTCCCTGGCTGAAATCAGTCTTCTTGGCAAAGCCCAGTACCTCGGTATAGAAGCGCAGGGCCTTATCGTGGCCGTCCACGTATACGCTGGTTACTTTGATTTTCATTTCGTTTCTCCTTTGCCCCGTTCGCGGTTTGGGCCGCGTGGTCGTCTGGTTGTCTTCCTTTTCGTTGGTGCTGACGGATGTATGCGGTCGAGGTGGCGTTCGAGAGCATCCACGTGAGCGGACCAGAACCGGCGGAACGGAGCCAGCCAGGCATCCACCTCCTGAAGCGGTTCTGGCTTCAGCCGGTAGAGACGGCGCTGGGCGTCCACGGTGGATTGTACGAAACCGGCCTCTCGCAGCACTCGCAGGTGCTTGGACACGGCCGGCTGCGGCATGCGAAGTTGACGCTCGATCTCTCCAACAGACTGTTGAGAGGAGACCAGGAGGCTCAAAATCGCGCGGCGGTTCGGCTCCGCGATGACTTCGAATACGGATTCCACTCTCTTGGTATACTCCAAAGAGCATATGCTTGTCAAGGTATATACTGGCGGGAGAGCGTAGCTTTTGAACGGCGGGGGAAACCGGTGGCAAAATCGCTCCCTTCGATCGCGGCTCGGAAGTAAGGCGCGGCTTAAGCATGGAGGCGAGCAGGCGGGCAAGACGAGTCACGCGGCCGGTGGCCTGGTTTCCCGGAGCTTGACCAGGAATGGCGCCCTCCCTTGCCGCGAATCCCCTGGTAAACTTACCTGAATAAGAGATGCTGACCGGCGGATTCTCCACCGGCGATCCGCCGGTATGGTGGTGAAGAAGCCGGATCGAAAACCTGGGTGAGTCATGGAACGGAGGAAGCCTACGCAACCTTGTCCACAATGCGGCGCTCCGTTGGACGGCGCCACTTCCGATGGCCTCTGCGCCAGGTGCCGCCCGGCGGAGAGCTTGCCAACCGTCGGCATGACGATGGCGACCATTGCCTTCGATGCCGCCACCGCGCAGCCGCAACCTGTCGACTCCGATGAATTCGGCAATTATCGGATCCAGCGTGTGCTGGGTGAAGGCGGTATGGGTACGGTATATCGCGCCGAACAGACCGCGCCTATCCGGCGCGTGGTGGCCCTCAAGGTGGTCAAGATGGGCATGGACAGCAGCCATGTGCTGTCGCGCTTTGCCTATGAGCGTCAGGCCCTGGCGATGATGGAACATCCCCACATCGCTCGCGTCTTCGACGCCAACGTCACCGGGAAGGGCCGCCCGTTCTTCGTGATGGAGTATGTCGACGGCATTCCCATCACGAAATATTGCGACGACCATCGCCTCAACGCCGGCGAGCGCCTGAAGCTCTTCCTGCCCATCTGCGAAGCCGTGCAGCATGCCCATCAGAAGGGCATCATCCACCGCGATCTCAAGCCCACCAACGTGCTGGTGGAGGAGATCGACGGCCGCCCGATCGCCAAGGTGATCGACTTCGGCATCGCCAAAGCCATGGACCAGGGCGGGGCCGACGACCCCATGCTCACCCAGGTCGGCCAGTTCGTCGGAACACCGGAATACATGAGCCCCGAGCAGGCCGACCCGCTGAACCAGACCGTAGACGCCACTTCCGACGTTTACTCGCTGGGCGTCATGCTGTACGAGCTGCTGGTGGGCGCCGTGCCCTTCGATTCCACCACCATGCGGAAAGCCGGCCTGGCCGAACTGCTGCGCGTCATACGCGAAGACGAGGCGCCCACACTCGAGGCCAAACTGACCGGCCTCGGCCACACGGCCACCGAAATCGCGCAAATGCGCGGCACCGGTCTGATGGCGCTGCGCAAGCAACTGGCCGGCGATCTCAACTGGATCGCCATGAAGGCCGTCGAAAAGGACCGCCGGCGCCGCTACGCCACAGCCGCCGAACTGGCCGCCGATATCCACCGCTACCTGGAGAACCGGCCGGTGCTCGCCAGCCCGCCCAGCCCCTGGTATCGCACCCGCAAGTTCGTACGGCGCAACCGGCTGCCTGTGCTGGCAGCCTCGGTGGCCAGCGCGGCGCTGCTGGTGGGTTTCGCCGCCGCTATCTGGCAGGCGCGAATCGCGCGGCGCGAGCGTGCCGTGGCCGTGGAGCAGCGTGCGGTGGCGGAGGCCCGCGGGCGGGAAGCCGCCATCCAGAGGCAGCACGCCGAAGAGGAGGCCGCCAACGCACGCCGACAGCAGGAAACCGCGGAGCGGCAGCGCGCCATCGCCGAGTCCCGGCTGGAAGACGTGAGCGCTCTGGCCAACTCTATGCTCTTCGAGGTGGACGACCGCGTGCGCGAACTTCCCGGCGCCATGCCCGCCCGCGAGGTCCTGATGCAGCGCGGCCTCGACTACCTCAATCGGATGTCTGCGGAAACTCCCGATAGCGCCCGCCTGCGCCGGCAGCTCGGCGGCGCCTATCTCAAAATGGGCGCATTGCAGTGGGACCCCGACGGCTCCAATCTCCGCGACCTCAACGGCGCCCGCGAAAGCTATGCGCGCAGCACCGCGCTCCTCGAGGCGCAGGTGGAAGCCAACCCCAACGATGCCGGCCTGCGCCACCAGCTCACACTCGCCTGCCTCCGCCACGCTCAATTGCTGGATTCCGATCGAGAACAGCGCGCCGGCTTCGAACGCGCCTTGCAGTCGGCCCGCCAGCTCACGGCCGCCCAGCCAGCCAGTCTCGAAGCCAAGGACGATCTGGCGGAGGTGTACCTGGCCCAGCAGGAATTCGCGCGCGCGGTTGACATTCGCAAACAAATCCTGGCGGCCGACCCGAAATCGGCCGGCGCGCGATTTAAGCTGTACACGGCGCAAAGTAAGCTGGGCAGCTCGCTCATCCAAAAGGAAGACGACCGGGCTCTCGACATCCTGACGGCAGCGCTTTCCGGTCTTGACGCGCTACACGCCGAGGATCCCACCAGCGTCCACTACCAGAGATACCGCGGCGTGGTGCTGGGATATCTTGGCTTCGAGTTCATGCTGCACAATCGTTTCGCCGATGCGGTTGCGCGGACGCGCGATGCGGTGGCCATCGAGAGCGCATTGGCCGCGGCCGACACGCGGAATGCGGGTTTCCGGCATGATCTGAGCTCTGCTGAAAGCCTGCTCGGCATGGTTCTGATCAGCGAAGGACAGAACGCCGAGGGCATGCAGCATTTGCAGAAAGCTCTGGCGGTGCAGGAGGAAGAAGCCTTGGCGCATCCGGAAAACCCGGACTTCGCCCTGGCAGCCGCGGGCGCTCATAATCAGATAGCGGCGCTGTCCGGCGCAACCAGCGATCGCGCCGCCACGCTGAAGCATCGGCAGGCCGCCGCCGCGTTATATCGCACGCTGGCTCGCGATCACCCCGGCCGTGCGCTGTTTGCCATGAGCCTGGCCGCCGAATTGACCGCCGTCGGCGATGCGCAGTTGGCGGCTGGCGACCGCGCCGGCGCCATGGAGACGTATCGCGAAGCGGTGCAATCCGCGGACCGCCTGGGCGCCGGCGACCAGCCCACCGATGAGGAATGGACCGTCAAAGCGAACGCGCACGCCAGCCTGGCCCGGGGCGCTTCCGCCCTGAATCGCATCGACGAATCCATCGCCGAAGATCGTCTGGCCATCGCCGATTACCTGCGCGTCTCTCCGGGCAACGCCGCATCCAAGGCCTCGCGATACGCGCTCTCGGTCACATGGTCGCACCTCTCCGCGAGCTACACGGGCCGATCCGATTATCAGTCCGCCGTGGATGCGTCCCTGAAAGCCCTGCCGTACGCGGAGGCCGACTATGCGGACGCCCCCAATTCGTTTGCCACGGCGCGCTATTTGTGGGGAACTTTGCTGACCCTGCGCAACTGCTACATCAGTCTCGGCGATTTCAGCCGCGCTGTAGACATCGCGCGCCGTGGTGTGGATATCGCCGAAAAATTGACCGCGCTTCAGCCCGCGGATTTTAGCCGCATGGCGCTGCTGTCTCTCTCGTACACAAACCTGGGAAGCGCGCTTCGCAGCGCGGGACGGCGTGAGGAAAGCCTGGCCAACTACCGCCGGGCCGCGGCCGTCCTCGATGGCAAGCCCATCGAGACTCTCGACACCGGGCCCGTCAAGCGAGACTGGGCCGACCATTATCTTTATGCCGCACGCGGTCTGGTCCTCTGGGGCGAACCCCGGGAAGCCTTGCCCATTTGCCGCCGTGTGATTGCGGTGCTGGAGTCGCTCCACCGTGGGGATCCGCGCAATGAGGTCTACCGGGCGGAACTGGCCACTGCGTATCGCGCCGCTGAATCAGCCCTGCTCGATAGCGGCCTGCTCGCGGAAGGATTACAGACCTCGCAGAAGATCCTGCAGATCGAAAGCGCCAACCCGCGCCGCGATGCCGCCTTCTGGCTGAACCAGGGGATCACCCAGGCGAAGATCGGATCTTTGCAGGCACGCGGCGGCGATGCCGCGGCGGCGCAGGCGTCCTGGCGCGGAGCGCTCGATCTATTCGAGACAGGCCGCGCCAACGCCGAGAAAATCCATTCCGAACATGCCGACGATCGCACGGCTCTGGCGTATCTGGCCCTCGCCGAAAGCCGCCTGGCTTTCATCCAGGAAGTGCTCGGCGATCGCGGGGAGGCCCGGCGCCGCATCCAAGGCGCCATTAACCACCAGTCCGCGCTGGTCAATTCCGATTCCTCCAAGCAGTTGTGGACGCGCCAGCTCCGCGACTACCGTGCGGAAGGCGCGCTCCTGGAGTCCTTCGTTGACGGGGCGGAGACGGCGCACAGGCCCCAGGATCTGGCCCGCGGCTGGGAGCAGTACGCCAGCCAGCTCGCCGAAATCGCTTATTTCTTGCCAGTTCGCATCGAGGCTGCTCAGAAAGCCGTAGACCTCGCCCACCAGGGCGGCGAGCTTCAGCCAGCCTCGCAACTCGAACTCGCCGAGGCGATCGCACAGTTGGGATATTCTCAGTTTGAGACCGCACGATTCACGCAAGGGGCAGAGTACCGCAACGCTTTGCACGGCGCCGAACAATCCTTCGCCGAAGCAAGGCGCATCCTGACGGCTCTGCAGCAGGCAGGCGCGCTGCCCGAAACCAGCCGATCCACCCTCGGTGACGTCGTCAACTTCCTGGCGATCATAGCCTCAAAACTGGCTGAAACCACCGTGGCGAATCGATAAGCCGCCACGGTGGGCTGGCACTGCGGTGGGGAACAGGCTTGACGTTGCCGCGCGCGGGGCGGGGTGTAGCGTTTTTGGTGCGGCGCGGGTCTTAGTATTGGTGGTGGATGAGACTCTGCGGAGCGATGGCGGTTTTTCTTGCCGCGGCGTGCGCTGGCGAGGCAAGCGCGGCGGCGAGTCCGGCGGCGCTGCAGATTGCGGCGGGGACTGCGCCGGCGGGCGGGTGGACGCAGATCCAGATCTACGCGGTGAAGCCTTTGGCCATCGCGAGCGGGCACCTGGTGCTGAACCTGGATTCGACGGCATTCGGGCCGGGTACTACGGTTGGGCTGTTTGGCGCCAATGGGGACTCCGAAGGGCTGGCAACGCTCCTGGGGTCGCAGATCGACGTGCAGTTTTCTTCGGCCAGCGGGGGCATCGGCCAACTGGCGGGATTGCCGGTGCTGGTGTTCTCGGTCCCGGTGCTGGCGTCGGCCGGGGGACGAACCGTGACGGTGACCGCCAGCTCGCCCGATGGAAGCGTTTCGGTTGCGAGCGGGCCGGTCACCGTCCAGGGGTCTCTCTCCGTACAGGATATTCCAGCGGGCATGGGGGTGGCGCCGGCGGGCACGGTGGTGCCGGTATATGGCACCGGGTTCACCGCCGCCACGGCGGTCTCGATCGACGGAGTCGCCATCCAGTCGGCGGAATTCGTTTCTTCGCAGGAGATCGATTTGACGCTGGGCGGCGCGGCTGAGTTGGTGGGGAAACGGGCGCGGGTGACCGATGGCGGCACGGAGTTCGACTACTTCTGCTTCCAGCCAAATGCGCCGGTGAATTCGCCAGGCAGCACGTATCCCGAATCTCTGGTGGCCAATGTGCAGCCGCTGTTTCCGCTGCAGGCAGCGACGGGATTGAGCGGGTATACGTCCGAGTTTGGCGGCGTGATCGAGGTGCAGAATCCGAATGGGGCGGCGGCCGCGGTGAGTGTTACGAATACGCCCGCCTGCTGCGGCCCTCCGACCTCCGGCACGCCGGCGACGCTCTCGATTCCGGCCGGGAGCTGGGCGTTATTCGCCGGCGGGGACGATTCGGATTTTGTAGTCAGCGCCAGTCTGCCGGTGCGGGTGCTGGCTCTCGAAGACTGCGGCATGGGAACACCGCCTCAGGTTTGCCTGGGGACGGTGCTACCTTACGATGCGGCCACGCTGGGTCCGGCGGCGCCGGTGCTGGCGCCTGCGTCGCTGGCGTTTAGCTGGCAGGTGGGCTCGGCCGCGCCGACGGCACGCGCGGTGCTGGCGGTGCCGTCGGAAGCGGAAATGGCGCCGGTGATGCCGACAGTCTCCGGCGGAGCCTGGCTCTCGGTTTCGAGCGCCACCGAGACGCCGCCTGGCTACACATTTTCGGTTTCGGTGATCCCGGCATCGCTGGCGGTGGGGACTTACCAGGGATCGGTGCTGGTGAGCCCGAGTTACGGGCCGCCGGCGACCCTGCCGGTAACGCTGACCGTGACGCAGTCGGCAGTGCCGATGATCTCGGCCAATTCCGTGGGGCTGACGTTTTCGGCGCAGACCTTCACGTCGCCACCGACCTCGCAGACGATCGCGCTGACCAGCAGCAGCGGCCCCACGCCGTTTTCCGTGACCTTGCAACCGGGAACGTGGCTGGAGATTTCGCCGATGAGCGGGACCACACCGGCGACGTTGACCGTCACCTGGAATCCGGAGGTGACGTCGCAGATTTACTACCAGCAGCGCGTCACCCCGGGATCGATTCTGATCAGCGGACCGGGGAACACGATTACCATTCCCGCCACGTTCAACGTCACCGGCGTCCAGACCTTCCAGACGTACCTGGGCGCTTCCGGTATGGGGCCGGATGGGCTGGTGTTCTCGGCGCAGACGGGGTCCGGCCCACAGGCGCAGACGATCAACGTGGATCCGTCGGGGACGCTTTCGGCGACGGCGGACCAGGCGTGGATTGGAGTGGCGGCGACAACGGCGGCCACGGTATCGGTGACGGTCAACCCGGCCGAACTGGCGCCCGGCGTCTACGACGGCACGGTGACGATCGGGGAGCCGGGGCTGGCCTCCATCGCCGTGCCGGTGGTGCTGGGCGTGTGGAGCACCTCTCCGCCGCTCGCGATTTCGACCACCGGGATGACCTTCATCGACACGGTGGGCGAGCCGGGGCCGGCATTCCAGACGGCGCAGGTGACTTCGGGCGGCGTGCCGTTGCCACTGACGATCGCGGTGGGCGGGAGTTGGCTGGACGTGGTGGACCACTACAGCGCGCCCACGCCGGCCCAGTTGATCGTGGGGATCGTGGGCGAGGAAGGGATCGGACAGTACAACGGCTCCTTTACGATCCAGGCGCCGGGCAGTTCGGTGTATGTGCCGGTGACGCTGCTCGTGGAACCGGGGCCGGTGACGCCGCCGGTGGTCTCGCAGGTGGTGAACGCGGCGTCGGGGATTGCGGGCGGGGTCTCGCCGGGGGAGATCGTAAGCATTCGCGGCTACGGCGCGGGGGCATCGGCGGTGGGCGGGCTGCGGCTGAATCCGTCGGGGATGGTGGTGCCGGAGATCAACGGCGTGCAGGTGACGTTCGACGGCAGACCCGCGCCGCTACTGTTTACGTCGGCGAACCAGAGCAACGTGGTGGTGCCGTATGAACTGGCGAATCAGGCCTCGACGGTGATGCAGGTGGTGTACGCCGCGGCGGGCGGGACTCTGGAGACGGCGGCGTGGGTGCTGCCGGTGGTGGCGGCGGCGCCGGGGGTGTTTACGGTGGATGCCACGGGGACGGGGCAGGGCGCGGTGGTGAACCAGGATAGCTCGGTGAATGGCGCGGCGAACCCGGCGGCGCGCGGGTCGGTGATTTCGATTTATGCGACCGGGGAGGGGCAGACGTCGCCCGGCGGGGTGACCGGGAGCGTGACGCAATCGAGTGGCACGGTTGCGGTGTTGCCGGTGACGGTGACGATTGGAGGGGTTGCCGCGGCCGTGCAGTTCGCGGGATCGGCGCCCGGGGAAGTGGCGGGGGTGTTGCAGGTGAACGCGGTGGTGCCGCAACAGGTGACCCCAGGGGCGAGCGTGCCGGTGGCGGTGACGGTGGGAGGCGTGGCCTCGCAGATGGGCGTGACGGTAGCGGTGCAGTAGGCCGACGTCAGGTGCGGTTCCACGGCGGTGGTTGACAACTTAAGCAAGGTGAAGACGGCCAGCGCGAAGGTCGATACTGAGATGCATCCGGACGCGGGCGCCAGCGGGAGCAGGATCGAATTCGAGTGCCACGAGCATCGCGAGGTTCACCAGTGTACTGGTTGCGCCAGTGTCGGGAGCCAGTTGCAGGACACCACCACCGGCCGGTCCAAAGTTCCGCTTGGACGACAATTTGGGCGGCTTCCGTGAGCGTGCGTGCTCCGAGAGATTGGCCGCTTCGACAACGCAATCGACGGGCACGAGCATGGAACCATCTTCCTGAAGGTGGCCCATCTTGAGAACTTTGTCTCCGAACCGTTCCCGCATCCGGTCAACGTCGGCGGGTGGAATGGTCAGGTCGTTCTGGGCGATTTCTTCAATGAACTGAAGGAAGGTGAGCATGTCGATACCTACCTAGGGCAAATCCACCACGCCGGGCGATGGGGCCGCGGCATTGCTATGATAGAGGCTCATGTCCAACGCCACTCCCACGGTGGTCATCGTGGGCAGGCCCAACGTTGGAAAGTCCACTCTTTTCAACCGGATTACGGGGCAGCGGCGGCGATTGTCGGCGATGAGCCGGGGATTACGCGCGACCGCATCCATGGGTTTGCCGAACACGACGGCCGGCGCTTTGAAGTGATCGACACGGGCGGGATCGTGGCCGGCGACCCGGAGTATTCTGCCGGGGCAGATTCTGCGGCAGGCGGAAGTGGCGCTGGAGGGCGCGGCGCACATCATTTTCCTGGTGGACGGGCGCAGCGAGATTACCGCGCCGGATCGCGACCTGGCGAGATGCTGCGGCGGCTGGGCAAGCCGGTGACGCTGGCCGTCAACAAGGCCGATACGGGTGCGCGCAGCGACCTGGCGAACGAATTCTACGAACTCGGGATTCCCGATGTTTATCCGGTGTCCGCCGAGCATGGCACCGGGGTGGATGCGCTGCTCGACCGAGTCACGGCGGGATTCCCCGAAGCCGGGGAGGGGGAAGCCGAAGCGCCGCCGGCCGGAGCCGGAGCGGTGGAACCGATCAAGGTGGCCATCATCGGGCGGCCGAACGTGGGTAAATCGACGCTGCTCAACACACTGGCCGGAAGCGAGCGGGCCATCGTATCGCCCGAGGCCGGCACCACTCGTGACGCAGTGGATGAAACCGTTTGCCGCGGCGGGCGGGAGTACGTGTTTGTGGATACGGCGGGCATCCGGCGCAAAGGGAAGACCAAGGAGATGGCCGAGAAGTTGAGCGTGGTGATGGCGCGGCGGCACATCCGTATGGCGCACGTGGTGCTGCTGGTGCTGGACGCCACCGAGGGGGTGGTGGCGTCCGACGCGACCATTGCCGGCTACGCGCACGAGGGCGGACGTGGCCTGATTGTGTGCGTGAATAAATGGGACCAGGTAGCCGGGCACACCGGGCAGCGCAAGAACGAATTCGAAAGCCAGGTGCGCGACCAGTTCAAGTTTCTGGATTATGCGCCGGTGGTGTTTCTCTCGGCCAAGACCGGAGCCGGCGTGGAGCGGCTGTTTCCGCTGATCCGGGAGGTGTACGAGGCGGCGTCCACGCGCATTCCCACCGGAGAGATGAACCGCTTCGTGGAGAGCCTGCATTTTGAAGAGCGCAAGATTCTGTATATTACGCAGGCGTCAATTCGTCCCCCCTCATTTGTGGTGTTCACGGGAGGGGGCGGGCCGATGCATTTTTCGCACGAGCGCTACCTGATTAACCAGATCCGGCGGCGGTTCGGATTCCGGGGAACGCCGATCGTGTTGAAGACGCGGGCTAAACCGCGCGGGGGGCATCGCGGAAAAAAGGTATAATGCGGCAAAGGGGTAAGATAGAACCTATCAATAAGACGCCGTAAAAACGCGGTTTGCCTTTTCGGCACCCTCCCTTTAGACTAGAGGAGCGGTATTATGAACCCATTGATATTGAATCCAGGAGGGCGGCACAATGTGGAATAAGCGCCGGGACGAAGAACCGGCAAAGCCTTATATCCCGTCAGGCCCCGCGCCTGCGGCACCCAGCAACCCATCCACCTTAGCCCCCAATCCCACAGAGACCAGGAAGGAGACTTCGCCCGTGTCTAGTATGCCCGTCGGAAGATTTGATCCCGAGCCTCGCTCCACGCCAGGCCAGGCTACCATCGGAAAGGCTGTGCGCATTGTCGGCCAGATTCACAGCAAAGAAGATCTTTATGTAGATGGCGATCTGGAGGGCACCGTAGAGGCGCTGGAGCACAAGCTCACGATCGGCCCCAATGGGACCGTGCACGCAGCCATCAAGGCGCGTGAAGTGGTGGCCCTGGGGACGATACAGGGCAACGTGGAAGCCACCGAAAGGATTGAGATTCGCAAGGACGCGCGGCTGACCGGCGACATCAAGACGGCGCGCATCATTATTGAGGATGGGGCGTATTTCAAGGGCAGCATCGATATTGTCAAGCCCGAGACGGGCGGCAAACCGCAGGCCAAGCCGCAGCCGGCGGCTGCTCCGGTGGCAGCTCACGCACCGGTGGCGGCCGTTCCGGCGGGCGCCTCGGAAAATAAACGTTAGCGGTGCCTTTCATGCTTCTACCGGGGCCCCTGAAGAACATCCTCCGCGGGTCGCGGAACGGAGACGAGCAGGTTCCACCTGCTGGGAATGGATTTGTGCGCAAGGTGGCGCCTGCGCGGCGGAGCGAGCAGGATGATCCCATCAGCACGCGGCAGAGCCGGGGGCTGGAGGAGTTCTTCAGCAACATACGCGGCCAATCCGGGCTGCACATTCTGGACTTAGGCGGGGCCACGCAGCAGAATGTGAGCTTCATCACGAATCTGGGGCACCGGCTATGCACCGAGGATTTTCTGCGGATCCTGGCGGATGTCTTCGGCACCGAGGACACGGTGGACCAATCCAATCCCGGGCGCATTGATTTCTTCCTGCGCCAGGCGCTGGACTATCCCGCCGATGAGTTCGACGGTGTGCTGCTCTGGGATGTGCTGGAATACCTGGAGCCTTCGCTGCTGAACGCGGTGATCGACCGGCTGCGCAAGGTGGTGCGGCGGCGGAGTTACATGCTGGCGGTGTTTCATTCCGACGATAAGCTGCAGGCGGCGCCCTTCTACACTTTTCGCATCCAGGAAGTGAACACGTTGCAGGTGACCCGGCAGGGCATCCGGCGGCCGGCGCAACTCTACAATAACCGGAGCCTGGAAAAGCTCTTCGGGCAGTTCGATTCGGTCAAGTTTTTCCTCACGCGCGAGCGGCTGCGGGAAGTGATTGTGAAGGTGTAGCGGTTATTGCGAGACGGGGGCCTCGCTCTTTTCGACGGCCTGCTTGAGGCGCGCGAGATCGCCGCGCATTTTCTTCCCGGCCGACGGGGTGATGAGCGGCTCCATCAGACGCGCCATCCACATTTGATATTGGTATTGGTTCGAGAAGCAAGAGTGCTACGCCCCGTGACTCGCGTTAGGGTGCCGGAAGCTCAGGGAGTCCGTCAACTGCTCCCAGCCAGCGAACCGGGAAATTCGCGGCCAAGGCATTCGCGAGCCGCTCATCGGCAGTCAGCAAAGTCCGCCCGGATAGGACCGCCAGGGCGACATAGACTGAGTCATAAAAAGTGCGCCGGTACGCAACGGCGATTGAAAAGGCCTCGCCCAACAGATCCAAACATGGGGCCGTCGGCATACGAAGTCCGGCGATGGATTGGAGTGCCTGGTCAGCCTGTTTTCTGGTTAGCCGGCCGAAGCGGACCGCTTTCCAGAGGAGGTTGCCCAATTCCGGCCAGAACAGATCGGGAACCGCCAGATCCACGGCGCCTTGCTCGAAACCAGCGCGGACTGACAACGCCTGGTCCACCAGTTGTTCCTTTTCCGGGGGAAGGACCCACTTGGCAGCCACGCTGGCGTCCAGCACGTACCCACTCACCGGGACCGGTCCTCGCGTTGCATCTCTTCGGTGGCCGGGAACGGTCCGGAGGATTCCGGGGCACTCGACCGGATGGCTTCCATCCGGCGGATCAACTCCTTGCGGCGCGCCAGCACGGCAGGGGTAGGAACGTGCTCTTCGAGGAGCGTCAATACTTCCGCCGTGATCGATTTGCGGTTGGCTTGGGCGCGAGACCGCAGCGCTTCATAGAGGTCTTCAGGAATGTTCTCCACGTATAGTGTAGGCATAGACTCTTCTAATGCTAGTCTAGCTCAGTGCTAGACCAATGGTTATCCCCAGCGTGAACGGGCGGTGCGCTGCGACCGAACTTGCCCAGTCTCCCGGGGCCGGCGGTTCGGTACCACCCTAAACTTTTAGCTCACTTCCGTTTGGCGTGACACCGGGCTTTGGTGTTGTATAATGGGGGGGCATTTGACTCTAGTTTTCCGCTTCGCGACAGAAAAGGGGGGTGCGTGAGTCGTCCGCATCCCCCTTTTTTGCTTTCGGTTCGGAACGCGCAAGTCCAATGTTCACAGCAAAGTCAGTAAAGAAGGAATAGGCAGATGAAAGAAAAAGGTACAGTGAAGTGGTTTAACGCAGCCAAGGGCTACGGCTTTATCCAGCGGGAAAACGGAGAAGATGTCTTCGTGCATTTCTCGGCGATCCAGACACAGGGGTACCGCACCCTGGATGAAGGCGCCAGAGTGGAGTTTGAGGTAACCAAGGGCCCAAAGGGTCTGCAGGCGACCAACGTCACGGCGGCCTAAAGATGATCGCGGGCCGGCCGGGCGCCCTGTCGGGCCGGCCGGCTCGCCAAAAGCACTGGAGGTTTATGAGCAAAGAGGACAGCATCGAAGTTACCGGCACCGTGTTGGAGAAATTTCCCAGCGGGCTGTTCAGCGTCCAGCTCGAGCACGAACGCGTGGTCCTGGCCCACTTGGCCGGCCGCCTGCGCCGCAATCGCATCCGCGTCCTGGCGGGCGATAAAGTGACTTTGGAGCTTTCCCCCTACGATCTCACCAAGGGCCGAATCACCTTCCGGCACCGCTGACCCCTGCGACCCTTTCCGATTCCCCAGTTTTGGATAAAGCAGTGCGATCCCTCACACCCCATGCAGCCCAAAAAGAATATAGAATGAATTCCGGCGTTCACAGTGTTGGCGATTTTGTTGCATTTTCCCCCGCCAAGCTGTTAAGTTGCTCTTTTGTATCCACTAAGGCCCATTATGAAAGATCCCAACCGTCCTGAACAGCGGCGTCGCACCAGGGTAAAGGCACCTGCCGCCGCTATAATCAAATCGGAGGGTGGGGTGGAAAAGCCGAAATCGTCGCAGAAGGGATCCCGAAAGCAATCACCCGATCTCACCGAGGACCTGACTTATGTCCTGTCCCAAAAGGTAGTGGGCCAGCCAGCCGCCACCAAAGTGATCGTTCCTTATATGCAAATGTACCAGGCGGGACTCTCGCCGGAGGGTCGTCCGGTAGGCGTGTTCCTGCTGCTGGGTCCTACGGGCACTGGCAAGACCAAAACCGTGGAGGCGCTGGCCGACGTGCTGCACGGCAGCGAAAAGAACGTGCTCAAGGTGGATTGCGGCGAATTTCAGATGGAGCACGAAGTGGCCAAGCTGATCGGAGCGCCGCCCGGGTACCTGGGACACCGCGAAACCCAGCCCATGCTCACGCAGCAGAAGCTGAACGCCGTCACCAGCGAAAAATGCAGCCTGTCGCTGGTGCTGTTCGATGAAATCGAGAAAGCCGCGCCTTCCATGACACGGCTGCTGCTGGGCGTGCTGGACAAGGGCATCCTGCGGCTGGGTGACAATTCCACGGTCAACTTCGAGAAGAGCCTGGTGTTTCTGACCAGCAACCTGGGCGCGCGGGAGATGATGCGCGAGATGAATCCCGATTTCGGATTCCAATCGGTGAAAATGGCCGAACGCACGGACCTGACCAGCAAGCTGCAGAATATCGCCCTGGTGGCCGTGCGCAAGCGGTTTTCCCCGGAGTTCGTCAACCGCATCGACTGCATCATTACCTATCAGCCACTGACGGCGGAATCGCTGGCCGCCATCCTCGACAAGCACATTGTGGATCTGCAGAACCACGTGAACACGCGCCTGGGCAACCGCTCTTTTACCCTGGACGTGCCGTTTGAGGCGCGCCAGTTCCTGTTGCAGAAGGGTACCAGCTCGGAATACGGCGCGCGCGAATTGAACCGGACCATCCACCGGTTCCTGACGCAGCCGCTGGCAACCCTGGTGGCCAGCAACCAGGTGTCGCCTGGATCGCGGGTGTGGGTGGAAGTGGCCGAGGGCGCCGAAAAACTCAACATTCGCACGGTGGAGTTGCAAACCGGCGCGGCGGTGGTGCAACCCGACGGTGCTGCTGGTGGACGACAATCGCGACCTGCTGCACTTCCTGGAACGCCTGATGGCCAATGACGGCTGGACGCTGCTGACGGCCGAATCGGCCACCGCCGCCAAGCGCCTGGTACAGGAGCACAAGCCCAACGCGGCCCTCCTCGATTACATGCTTCCCGATGGAAATGGGGTGGAACTGGGCGTGGAGTTCCTGCAAAGCGCGCCGCAGATGCTGGTGATCGTAATGACCGGGACGATACTGCCACCCGAGGAAGAAGCCCTCTGCGAGGAGCACAATTTCCCGGTGCTGCGAAAGCCGTTCCTGGCCTCGGATGTGATGAACCAGATCCGCAGCCGGTTTACCCCCGCGAGTGGCGTCCAGCGGGCTTGAGGGTCGGCGGCCGGCGCACTAATCGGGCTACTCACACGCCGCGGAAGAAGAAGGCGTCAACGACGCGCACGGGCTTGTCTATGAAGACCTCCTCGCCCGGCCGTAATCCCGGAACTGGAAGGCCGAGGACCGCTTCGTCCAGGAGCCGGATGCGATGTTTCTCCAAAACTGCGGCGATGGCTTTGCGAAGCTGATCTCGCTTCCGCCCCGCCTCCTTGCTCAACGGCGGTTGGGCGCCTTCTTCCGGCAGACCCGGCGGTTGGACACCCGGGCTTTCGAAGCTGCCATCCTCGAAGTGCGCCATGCTGCTCCAGGAAATCGCCGCCACCCGCGCCAGCAAAGAAATGGCTATCGCATAGCCCTCGGTTCGCTCGCCGCGGACGTTGGCTTCTTTGGGTTCCGAGGCCTCGTCGTCTTCAGGGTCCGGATCGGCATAACTCTGGGTCTCGTCCTCGTAAACGCATTCTTCGCCTCCGGGCGAGAGGAAGAACACGTGGTAAGACTGGAACTCCTCGGAACCCTCACCGAAATCGTCATCGTCGTCATCCCAATCGTCGTCTTGCCCGCCAAGGCGGGAAGATCGTTCCGTCTCCCAGAACGTGGCGGCAGAGCGAATGCGCCGCAGATCCGCCCGGACTCGGGCATGGATCTCGTGGAAATAGGACTCCCAGGTGCCGGACTCCTCGATCACGCCGTCCGGCCAGTGCTTTTTCACAAGCCGGCTGATCTCTTTCGGAAGGCCGTCTGTCATTGTGCCTCACAGTCGATCATTATGCCCGATGTTCTATACTGATTTTGTATTAAGCGGCGGTAAAGAGTTTGAGAGCGAAAGCTTCACTCGTGGCGTGCCTGGCGCCCTGTAGGCAGCCAATCGCCGGGACTGGGCGTCCGAAACCGGGTTTTGGCGCGGATGCCCGCCAATATTACCAAATGGAGAGGAGCCACCAATGAGAAAGTTCGTGGTTGGGATTGCTGTTCTGACGTTCGGGGCCGCCGTGGCGCTGGCAGCCGGAAATTCCACCGAAGGAAAAGCAGTGTATGACAGATCCTGTAAGAATTGCCACGGGGCAACCGGCGAAGCCAATCCGGCCATCGCGAAGATGATGAAGGTGGAGATCGCGAATCTGGGTTCCCCCGAGGTCCAGAAGATGAGCGACGCCGACCTCGCCAAGATCATCACCACGGGAAAAGGAAAGATGCAGCCGATTCGCTCCGTTACGGGCAAGTCGGTGGACGATGTAGTGGCCTACATTCGCACCCTCAAGAAGTGAGCGTGGCCGGTTGTGGCGTTACGGCATCATCCCGGTGACGCCCAGATCGGTCAGAATCTTAGGATTGGTTTCCTGAACCGCCAACAGGTTGTGGCAGGCCCCGCAATCCTGGGTAACGACTTTCCCGCCGGCGCTGGTATGGTTGCCGTCGTGGCAGCGGAAACAGCCGGGAAAGTCGTTATGGCCGATGTTATTCGGATAAGTTCCCCATGAAATTTTCATGGCCGGAAATACGTTGCGGTTGTAAATAGCCAGAAAAGCTTGCCCCGCTTGCCGCACCTGGGCGGATTGCCCCTGGTAAACGGCTGCATAATTGTCGCGATAGAAGGCCGTAAGTGCAGCGGGAATCTGTACGGCCGCTTCGTCGCGCGTGGCGTAGGGCTTCTTCAGAATCTGCAAACCCTGTTTCCGGACGAACGGAAGCGCCGGTGAGATCAGCCCCGCAGCCAGCGCATTGTCGATGGCTTGGCCGGGCATCTGGAAGGTGTGGGTGGGGCGGTTGTGGCAGTCGATGCAATCCATTTCGCGCGTCGCCAGGCCTGCCGGCGGCCCGCCATTTCCACCCGTGGTTGAGTAGACCGTTTTGTGCCCCTGGGGATCCTCGTATTCCACCCAGGGAATGGTTTGGCGGGATTCATCGGAGGCAGCGTAGCGGATGTGGATGCCTTCTCCCACATGCACACCGTGAATCCCGCGGCCCCGTCCGCCAATCTTGACCAGTAACACCGTTTCCGAAGCTGTGTTCTGAGCGTCTTCGGCATGACTGGGAATCACCACCAGTTTGTCCTGGTCGAACCGCTGCGGCCAGTGACAGACTTCGCAGGTTTCCCGGGCCGGCCGCAGATTCCGAACCGGCACCGGAATGGGCCGGGGATAGGTGTCGAAAGCCACCGCAAAAACCTGCCCCACACCCGACAGTTTGCTGCGTACGAACCAGGAAGCGCCGGGGCCGATGTGGCAATCCACGCAAGCCACCCGCGCGTGGGGCGAATTCTGATGTGCGGTGAATTCCGGTTGCATTACCTTGTGGCAGGTAAGGCCGCAAAACGTTACCGAATCCATGTAATCCACCGCGCTATAAGTCAGTTGGCTGGCCACAGCGATATTGATGAAGGTGGTGAACCCGACGAACAGCGCCAGCCGCCGGAAGTCCGCGTTACTCCAGTTGAGAGGCGGGAGACTGACGGGCGCGGCGGGACCGCGGCGCTCGCGTCTTCGCCGCAGCGCGATCCCCAACGGGATCAGCAACAGTCCGGCAAAGAAGAACGCCGGCAGAAGGAGAAACACGAGAATGCCGATATAGGGATGCGTGATCTCCCCGCGCAGGGTAACCGGCAGCAGAAAGAGCCAGAATATGGTCGCCGTAGTTACGATCACGACGCCAGCCAGACTGATCCAGTTGTTGGAGAGGTGCACTAACGGAGAAAGAACGTTGCGTGAGAATATCCGCATCATGGCTGGACTTATTGCATCTTGTCTTTCGCAGGCCCATTCCGGGGGTAACCGAACAGTCCGTTTTTCTTGATCAGCTCGACGGCTTTCGGTGGCGTCAGGCTTTCCCAGGCGGGGTCGCCGGCCTGCAGTTTGGCCAGCACGTCCCCTGGGCTGAGATGCAGATCGGCGGCGTCAAACCGCTGGGCCGCCTGAATAAAACGGCTTTCGCACAGGTACGTGTAAAAGTGCTTCAGCGGGCTGGCAACCTCCAGATTTCCGACGGTAACGAGATCGCTCGAACCGGGATCGACAGTCGGATAAACCAGCAGCTTCACGGCTCCGTTGAACAAACGTCCCAGGCCTTCCAGAAGTCCACCGCTCCGGTCCAGGTAGTACTTGTCTTCGAGGATCTGCCGCAGGGTGGGAATGCCGATCGCCATTCCGATCATCGCCTGCGTGGAGTTGCGAAGATACTCAATCAGCCGGTCAAAAGTGGCGTAATTCGAGATCATCACGCAGTAGCCCAGCGCACCAAGGATATCCACGCGCGCCAGAAAGTCGTCATGATCGATCGAATCTCCAGTGGTCAGGTTATTCAAGGTCATTTCCATCAGGATCGCCGGATTCTCCAGTTTGCACTCCTCCTGAAGCTGTTCAATCGCCCGGTCCAGCACGTCCTTCGCCACGTTGGTGATGGGGCGAAAACTGCCTCGCTCAATCAACACCGGCCGGCGGTAGAGTATTTCCGAAGGCTGCACCACATCCCCATCGGCGGTGAACATGGCCGCGTCGGTAAGACCTTGTTGCACCAGTTGCAGGCTCATCAGCCGGTTGTCCAGGCCCGCAAATGCCGGTCCCGAGAACTTGATCATGTCCAGCTCGATGCGCTTCCGGCTCAATCCATCCATCAGCTTGCCTACCAGAAAGTCGGGGTCCTGCCGGTGATAGAAAGCCCCGTAAACCAGGTTCACTCCGGCAATCCCCACAGCCTCCTGCTGACTGACCGCGCGCCGCTCGAGCATCGCGATATGGCAGATAATCTCCGACGGCTCGGCGCCCGGTTGCGCCTGAAATCTCACACCCAGCCATCCATGGCCGCCATGGCTCAGGCTGGAGCTGTTGGTCGCCACGGTATCGGCAAACACAAAAAACGCGTTTCGTGCGCCGTGCGCCGCGCTAAGCCGCTGCAAGAGGCGGCTGTACTCGTGGTCCAGCATGGCCGATAGCCGCGAACGGCTCACGTAGTGCTCGGTCGGCCCGTAGATGCCATCGCTGATGGCCATGTCGTACGCCGAGATGGTTTTGGCAACCGTAGCGGACGCCTTGCCTACGTGGAAAAACCAACGCGCCACTTCCTGCCCGGCGCCGATTTCGGCGAATGTGCCATGCCTCTGCGCCTCCAGATTGATTCTGAGAGCCTTCTCCTGAGGTGTGCTGGCTGTATCGTTCATATGGTTCGCAGCCGGTTTCCGGCGGCTTTCGCTGAGTGCTGGGTACGATTTTACCGCCGCGTGAGGCCGTTACGGAATCACGGCGCGCCTTCGACCGTATATCCGCGCGCGATAAAATAAGAGTTTCTCATGCGCGCCCTCCGCCTTTTGCTTCTTTTGGTCCTTGCCCTCGGTTCGACGGCCCAACAAAAACCGCTGCCCAACGGTCTGTATGCGGTGTTTGAAACCTCCATGGGAACCTTCAAGGCCAAGCTGTACGAAAAGGATACGCCCATCGCCGTGGGCACTTTTGTCGGTCTGGCCCAGGGGACCCTGCCGTGGCTCGATCCCCAGACCAGGAAAAGGGTGAGGCGGCCGCTCTATGACAACATCACCTTTCACCGCGTAGTGGATGGCTCCATGATTCAGGCGGGCGACCCCACCGGTACCGGGAGGCACAATTGCGGCTTCACCATCCGCGACGAGTTCCTGCCCGGTTTGCGCTTCGACCGTCCCGGCAAGTTGGCCATGGCGAATACCGGCGCCCCGGATTCGGCCAGTTGCCAGTTCTTCGTGACCGTCAATGCCATGCCGCAATGGGACGGCAAGTACACCATCTTCGGCTCTGTAGTGGAGGGCGAGGATGTGGTCGAGCGGATTGACCGCGTACGCACACTCGACGAGAAACCCGTCACGCCCGTGAAGCTGATGAGCGTGCTGATTGAACGCGTCGGGCCCGGAACCCAAGACGCGCAAGAGATGATCTCCGGCCTCTACGCCTGCGCCGCCGGAGTGGGAGTCCGCTTGGCCGCCGGCGCCGGGGCCCCGGCTTTGGCCGTTTGCGCGGCCGGCGGGGCCGCCGCTTCCATAGCGCGGCGGATGGCATACACCACGTAAAGTCCGAACGCCGCCGCCAGCAGCAAAGCCGTCAATAGCAGGAACAGGCCGTCGACCGTTCCCGCCTGCCCCGTGGCCAGCAGCCATGCCGCCGACCCCAAGCCCACCACGATCATCAGAATACTGAAAAGGAATAAAAATCCGCGATCCGACATCCCGTTGTTCTTAGCCCCCTCAAATTGGTGGCAGAGAAACGCCCGCCGTCAGACATTGTATAGCAATCGCGATTGCGTTGGGCGGGCCATCTCCGGTGTGTCCGGCACATCGGGGCACGGGGCTATGCGAGCCGGCAGTACTTCGGGCCGGCCGCAAACCCGCGCCAGCGGGCGGACCCGAGAGAATTGAACGCTCGATCTCCGTTCGATGACGGCGTCTTCCCTGGGGCGAGAGCCGCGGCTGCCTTACAGGTTCACGCTCACCACTTCTTCAAATATTTGCGGCGGCAACTGAATCCCGCTGACGCGCAGCCGCTCCAGAATGCGCGGGCTGGTTCCGGTCGCGCGGAAGCGGCCCTGCACTTTGCCCGCATCGTTCACCCCGATGCGCTCGAAGCCGAAGATTTCCTGCAAATGCACCTGCTCGTCCTGGATCCCCAGCACTTCTGAAATGCTCAGAATTTTGCGGGTGCCGTCCTGCAAACGCGAAACCTGCACCACCAGCTTGATGGCGCTGGTAAGCTGCTGCAGGATCACGCGCGTAGGAATCTCCAGGTCGGCCATCATCACCATGGTCTCCAGGCGCGAAAACGCGTCGCGGGGCGTATTGGCGTGGACCGTGCTCATGGACCCCTCCACGCCGGTATTCATGGCCTGCAGCATGTCCAGCGCTTCGGCGCCGCGGCATTCGCCGACGATGATCCGGTCCGGCCGCATGCGTAGTGCCGTGCGCAGCAGCATCCGCTGGTTGATGCCGCCTTCTTTGTTCAGGTTGGGCGGCCGCGTTTCGAACTTCACCACGTGGCGCTGCTGCAGTTGCAGTTCGGCGGTATCTTCAATGGTGATGATGCGCTCCTCTTCGGGAATAAATCGCGAGAGCGCATTCAGCATGGTGGTTTTTCCGGAGCCGGTTCCGCCGGAAATCAGAATGGTGGTCTTGGCTTGCACGCACGCCGCCAGAAAGCGCAGCATGCCGGCCGTGATGGTCTTGTACTGCATCATCTCGTCCTGCGTGATCACGTGCCGCCCGAAACGGCGGATGCTGAGACAGGGGCCATCCAGGGCCAGCGGAGGGATGATCGCGTTGACCCGCGAGCCATCCTGCAGGCGGGCGTCTACGATGGGCTGGGCTTCGTCGATGCGCCGGCCGACCTGCGAAACGATCTTCTCGATGATGTGCAGCAGGTGCGCGTCATCCTTGAACCGCACCGCCGTTTCGGATAGTTTGCCGTTGCGCTCGATGTACACCTTGTTATAGCGGTTGACCAGGATATCGGAGATGGACGGCTCTTTAAGCAGAGGTCTCGAGCGGACCGAGGCCGAGCACTTCATCGAGCACCTCTTCGACGATACGGTTCTGCTCCGCGGTGGTCATGGGCACGTGTTCTTCGTCGAGCAGTCGCTCCACTACACGGCCGATCTCCGCGCGCACACGGTCCTTGGGGATCGAGGTGACCCGCTCCATGTTGAGCACGCCGAGCAGCTTGCGATGGATCTGCGACTTCAGTTCGAAGTAGCGGTCGGCGGTGCGCCCGGCCATGGCCGGAGATCCCCCGCGCATCGGCATTGGACGATTATTCGATTCCACGGATTCTCCTGCGGCGGCTACGTGGCGTGAGTACAATTATAGCCCGCGGCCCACACGGCGTCAGTTTTCGGTGGGCTGGCGATCGATGTGGTCCACCACCAGGATCTGGATGGGCAGCTTCCGGGTCTGGAGCTTCAGGCCGGCTTGCTCCTGAAGCGCGGCAAAGATTGAGGAGGCGGCGGAGCTATTCGGGGGCGGCTCCGTGGAGACCGCGTCATCGGGAACATAGGCCAGCTTGATGTCGTACGTCCCTCTTACGCCAGTCCTGTCTTTGACGGGACGGTCCAGGTGCTCCGAGAGCAGGTCGGCAAATCCAGCCATCGTGAGACGTATCCCATGCAGCATGCCCGGTCCTCTCGACTTGCCGGATGGGCCGCTGCTTTCCACTGGCTTCACCTTCAGGCCCTTCTTGTCCACCACCAGCGCATAGGCGGGCATGACCTTCGTTTTCGCGGTGGTATGCCAGCTTGAACCGGATCGGCCAGGAGCGTTTGCAGCATGGCGCCGAACTGCTCCGGGGGCGTGCCTGCGGGCGGCTTGGCGACGATGTTTAACCTGGCGGAATCGAGCCATGCGGGCGCAGACAAGGAGAAATCCTTAAGGTCGAAGGCCCGCTCGATATAGTCCTTCAGGGAGAGGTTTTCCATCATCACCTGGCCGCGCGAAACATGCGTGGTCGTGCCCGTAGCTGCCGGGTCGGCGGGTTTCACGGATGCCACTTCGAAAGCCGGCGCCGGCTGGCCGTGCGCGGAGACAACCGCGAGCGCCAGGACCACCGTCTGTGACCACCAACGTGCCATTTGCTTGCCGCCATATAAGACGCTGCCACGGTGCCAAGGGTTGAGAACAGATTACAACTGACTCTTTGACTCTTCCCAAGACAGTTACCGGCGATTAACGCATTTTTCCTTGACTTCTTAAGTAAATCATTTCAAACTCGACCATTCAAGGAATGCTGACTATGTTTGCGAAAGCTCTGACCGGAGGAGGTTGCCTTGTCCTGCTTCTGGCCTGCTGCAGCCTGAAAGTTGATGCGCAGCCGGGTGGAAATCCGTGCCCGAACCCCCAGCCGGTGCCGCCGGAATTGAAGGCGCCACAGCCGGTTCCCCCGGGCGAAAACTTCGGCTTTGAAAAAGAATTGCTAACCTATCTGTCGTCCTACGGCTATCGGAACCTGGGATGGTGCCAGGATAAGGGTGTCCGCGATACAGGCGACTGGGTCAACAGCGTCTACTACGGAACCCATCCCGCAGTCCGCATTTACTATTCTCCGGAAGTTATGGACTGGCTTCGCAAGGGCCGCCAGGGGACGATTGCCGACGGCGCGGTGATTCTCAAGGAACAGTATTCTCCGCCGGCCATCCGCTGGCTGGATACTCCGCCAAGCGGCCTCCAGCCCACGGACTGGACCTTCATGATCAAGAATTCCGCTGTCGCTAAGGACGGTTGGTTTTGGGGCGAAGTCTGGAAAACCATGAGCTTCGACAACCGTCTGCAATACCCAAACACGGGGTATGGCCTGTACTGCATCCGCTGTCACGCGTCCGCCGAAGGCGAGCACACCTTTTCTTCCCTCACCAATATCAAAGGATTTCCCGGCGAACCGATCCAATTCCGGGTGGACAACACGTGGCGCACGGTCACTCCGGGAGTACCTGGCCCGGCCTCGGCTCCGGAACTCCCGATGCTCGATCTGCTTAGCCACGAGAAGAACGAATTCATCCACATGGAAGAGGCCGCCGCACCCAAGCCGAAGACGCTGGCGTCGTCGACTCCAAGGTTTCGCGGTGCGTTTGCGCTGACCGCGGGCAACGTGGAGAGTCTGCCGGTGCCCTTCCCGGCGGCTTCTTATGACCATTACGTTTCGGCCGCCAAAGGCCCCAACGCCTTCCTGACCTCCGACCAGTGCCAGGTCTGCCACAGCGCCTCGGCGCCCGGCAATTACGGGCCGAACATGTACCTGGGGTTTGGCGCCGGAGTGGCTGCCAATCTGCTCGCCAGCAGCTCTTCGATTTTCGTGCAGTCCATCGGCCCCCAGATGCTCAATATCAACGTGTCACCCTATGGGGAATGGCGCTGGTCGCCGATGGGGCTGGCGGGCCGGGACCCGAATTTCTTCGCGCAGCTCGATAGTGAGCTGGCCTACATCAAGACCGTACCGGATCCCAAGGTCAGCGCGACGCTCAACCAGCAGGCCATCAACACCTGCATGTTGTGCCACGGAGCGATGGGGAAGCGCACCTGGGATCAGGACCACGGCTGCAAGGACAGCCTGAATTGCCCCGGCTTCAGCCCCAATTTCGTGTTCGAGTCCTATCAGCAGGATCCACAGAACTTCCAATACGGCGCGCTGGCCCGCGATGGCATCAGTTGCACCATTTGCCACCACATTGTGCCGGACCAGACTTACGGCCAGCCCGGCGGCCTCAATTACTTCCTGGAGCATTCCATCAACGGGCAGTTCGACATCGGCAAGCCTGATCAGGTTTACGGGCCGTTCAGCGATGTGACAACTTACCCCATGGACCAGGCATTGGGGATCAAGCCGCAGGATTCGACTTATCTGAAATCTTCCCGCATGTGCGGCAGTTGCCACACCATCAATCTGCCGGTGATCGATAAGACGCCGCCGCCCATCCACCCCATCGACGACAAGAGCGTCTTTTCCATTGAGCAGGCCACTTACCTGGAATGGCTCAATAGCCAGTACCAGGATGAGTTTAAACCGGTGAGTGCGGCCGCCAGGAGTTGCCAGGACTGCCACATGCCCGGCGGGTACGCCAACCAGGTCCACAATTACTCCATGCCCCAGATTCAGGCAAAAATCGCGAACGTGGAAGACACCAGTTTTCCGCAGGCCGACCACCTGGCGCCGTCAGACAAGCTCAACGTGAGGTATCGGCCGACCGGTTTCGGACGCCACGAACTGGTGGGCGTCAACGCGTTCCTGCTGGAGATGATGAACCAGTTCAGTTGGGTCATGGGCCTGTGGACCAGCGACTATATGTCGGGTGCCTTGAACGACCTGCCGAATGCCATCGACAACATGGTGCAGCAGGCGCAGGTGTCCAGCGCGCATGTGGATGTGAACTCTTCGATGGCCAGTGGAACTCTCACCAGCGACGTTCAGGTTACTAACCTGACGGGGCACCGCTTCCCCAGCGGCGTTGGATTCCGGCGGGCGTTCCTGGAATTCCTGGTCCTAGAGAAACAGGGCGATACGGAGAAAGTCATCTGGTCGTCCGGCCAGACGGGCCCGAATGGAGAGATCCAGGGTCCCGATGGCCAGCCTTTGCCGTCCGAATCGTTTCAAACATTGCCGGACGGGCAACAGGCATACCAGGAGCATCACAACGAAGAGTTCCCTATCACGCGCCAGGACGAGGTGCAGATCTACGAGGAATTGGTCAAGGATGCCTCCGGAAAGTTCACCACCAGTTTTCTGCGCCGCGATGTGGACTTCAAGGACAACCGGCTTTTGCCTGCCGGCTGGACCCGGGAGGGTCCCGATCCGACGCTGAAGCACTTCTTCCTGGAGGCGACTTACCCGAAAGGGCGGGCCAATACTGACAAAGTCTATCTCAGCGGGCAGGGCCGCTCGGTGGTGCGATACATCGTCCAACTGCCCGCCGGCGCCGACCCGAAGAACGTTCGCGTTCAGGCCACCTTGTATTACCAGTCGACGCCGCCGTACTTTCTGAAGGATCGCTTCCAGACTCCCGGGTCAAACAGCCAGCGGTTGGAGTATCTGGCCGGCCACCTGGATTTGAGCAACACACCGCTGGCGAACTGGAAGCTGGAAATCGCGAGTGCCGGTGCGCCGGCGGATGGCAGCAGCGCAGTCAAATGAAGCGCGCAATATAATCGCGTGCCTCACTCGCGCCGTGCTCCAGCAAGGGCCGGATGCGGCATCTCAGGTCCGCCGGCATGCCGGAGGGCGCCACCGTCAGGTATCGCTCCAGATCCCAGCCGGCATTCGCGCGGCCTTCCCGGCAGTACATCTCCACCGCCCAGCCCTTCACGCCTTTGCGGCGGCAGATCTCCATGGCCAGCCTGGCTTCACCCACTTCGCCCACACATTCGAAGGGTTTGTGGCCGGAGATCCCCAGGATTCGCCGGTAAATCGGCTGATTGGCGGGTAAGTCCAGAAGATTCCTCGGGAAGATCTGAGTTACCGTATCGCGGGGCAGATAGGCCATGAAGTTGAGAGCGACATAGGCGCACTTGGCGCATTCTCCGCACCAGGGCTTTCGGATATTGCAGGAGTGCGTGGCGGCGATAGCGCCGTGGTGGCCCCTGAGCATGTTGAAGATCACCACGTCATACACGGGCTGTAGCACGCTGCAGTAAGTTACATTGCGAATTAACTCCCGCTGCAGATAGCCGTTGATCAGCGATTCCGCCGCGGTGGACTTGCCCCATTGGTGATTAATGGATTCGCCGTTCCGGCTCCAGACCAGGTTGCCCGAATCGGCGCTGCGCTCGTTACCGACCACTATGTAGCGGTAGCCATGCTGCAGCACTACCGGTAATGCGCCGAACACCGAAATCGGCGTCTCCGCGCACAGCAGTTTCTGCGGCGGCAGGGCCCGGTGCAGGCCATCTTCGATCGCCAGCGAATGGCGGCGCTTGGCATTCGTCAAATCCAGAAGCCGGCCAATCAGGCGATCCTGCTCCTCCGATTGTCCGTAACAGGAGTGCGAGTAGTGATAAGCGGCGAACGGGACCCCGCCTCTTTCGAGCAGCTTCAGGGCCACCAGGCTGTCCTTGCCGCCGCCGCAGAAAGCCAGCGCTTCCACGCCGCCATAAGGCATGGTAAGCGGCGCGGCCAGAGCCGGAATCGCAATTCGGGAGATAGCCGGACCGTCGTAATCCGGAAGGTCGTTCTCGTAACGCCATTGCGCACCGGCGCCGCGGAGAAGCGCCCGCCACAGCGCATCGAAGGCCGGCGTCCAGAAACGCGCGAACGGTCCGGGGTCCAGCACGCCCGGACGAAAGCTCATCAGCGTCAGCGCTTCCAGGGCCATACTGTGGAAATAAATGCGCTGTAAAGTCTCCTCGCCGAAGCGCGACTCCAGTTCCAGCAAATCGGTGTCGTGGTAACGGTAGACTTTCTGTACCGGCCGGCTGCCGGCGAGAAACGACATCACCAGCCGATGCCGTTCGCGATCGCAGCGGGCCAGGGTGACGTGCTTCGCCTGGTGGCACAGCGCAGCGGCCGGGGTCAACTCTCGCTCCCAATTAGAGTCATCGAAATCACGGCCGGTAATTCGGATCGAAGGTGGGAGCCGGCTGGCGTGAATACAGGTACGGGTCCAAATCCTTCTGGACTGGGAAGCGTGCGTCCGGAACATCGAACGTCATGATGATGTTGATGCGGTCGGCGGACCCTTGCTCCACCGGCCGAACACTGTGCAGGCAGCGGTCGCCGCGCATCACCAGCAGACGGCCGGCGAGTGGCGATATCTCGGCCTTACGAGCGAAGATCCGCATCAGGCAGTTGCTTTGCAGCACGGCGTCAAGCCACCGTTGCGGGCGAGTGTGTTTCCAGCGGCCCAGGCAGATGCGGTAATTGGGGTACATCTCGGTTTCGCCACCGGCCACTTCGTTCAGATACAGGATCGCGGTCACCGCATTACGGTCGTAATGCCAGCGGTATGCGCCGCCCGGCTGGGTGACGTTCACATTGACGCTGGCGGCCCGATTGCGCAGCGGCGCCAGGTCCATCCCCGACAGGCGCCGCGCCACCTCACCGACGGCTTCATAAATCCCGGCAATCGCCGGAAACGCCTCATGAATCCGATCGCCGTCGATCACCAGGTACCGCAAGGAGCGGCCGGGCTGCTCCCGATGGATTGCAGGAATCTGGTACGTGCGCCGGTACTCTTCAATCTGGCCGAGTAACTCACCGCATTCTGCCGGGCGAAGATAGCCATCTACTAACTCAATGCCACTGGTGCGAAGCATCCTTGCTATCGTCTCACGGGTGCGGACGGGGTGCAATAGAAAAGCCCAATTCGCCTAATGCCGCGGTTACCCCATGGTGAAATGCGTCCCAGGTCTGATAGGTGCTGGCGGCCTGGCGCAGGCGTTCCTGCCGGGCTGCGTATTCCGGCCCGGTCCACCGCATGGCCTGTAAGACGGCCTCGCGCTGCTGCTCGATTTGGAGCGGTTCCACCAGGATGCAGTGTTCGAGCACCCGTTCATCGATGCCGGATTCGCGAGTGGTGATAGGGACGCAGCCGCAGTAAATCGCCTCCAGCAGGCTGCCCATTTGCCCTTCTGCATAGGTTGGGATAAAGGCGAATTTGCAGGATTGGAGAAGCTTGACATATTCGTCGCTGTCCGAATCGAGCCAGCCGTGGTAAATGATGCTTCCCGAGTTATACTCCCGGAAAAGCCGGTCCCAGGGAGGGGACAGCGCGCCGATGGCATGCAGGCGCGTGTCCAGACTGCTGATGCCGGTCCAGGTTCGCAAGACGTCCATGAACCCTTTCCGCAGCCCGCACTCGGTGGCAACGTAGCAGAACTCGTTTTTTCTGACCACACCCTGGCGGGCGGCGTATAACTCGGCGTCCACCGAGTAGTTCAAGCAGCGAATCTTGCCATGCCAGCGGTCCGGAAACGAGCTGCGCGTGGTTCGATTGCCAACCAGCAGCACCAGGTCCGCCGCTTCCATGGTCGCCTGGTGGTCGAATGGCTCGGGCGGGAAATCCCATTCGGGAAATGGAACGCCGAACTGGCTAGCCAGGGGGCCGAGAAAGGCGCGGCGGGTCTCCGGGTCGGAAGCGGCGTAGAGCGCGATGTTCTTGCGAAACGCGTTGGGCCTCCACGCCTGGTCGAATGCCCAGAAATGTCCGATGAACAAATCGGCCTCCATCCCGGCGGGTCTCTCATCGTTGCCCAGGTAATCCACTTCACCATACCCCGCGAGGATTTCGTAAAGGTGCCGCGCAATCTGACCGGCAGAGTGATTGGCCAGGGGCGCCGCCCTGTGGGGATCGAAGTACGGACGGAAATAGGAGAGCACCGAACGCAAGCGCAACCATGGTACACCGGCGGGCACCCTATTCCGGCTCGGTGATCCGGAGGCATTGGTCGGCCTTCGGATGTTCCACCTCCTGGATGGCGCCGGAAGGCCACCGGATCTCCACGCTCCGGATCGCTCCTTCGTCCCCCAGTCCGAAGTGGACGCGCCGGCTGCTCGAGGATGCATAACCCACCGCGGTGGTCACATGGTTGTATTGCACCTTGCCGGAACCGGAGGTCACGCGGACAACCGCACCGATAGCATCGCGATTACTCCGGCGGCCGGTCAGCAGCAGGTCGAACCAGTGCTGCCGCGGGTTCGAGACGTTTCTGAGCAGCTCGGCAGGCTCATTAAGGCTGGAGACGACCACATCCACGCGCCCGTCATTGTCGAAGTCGCCGAAGGCACAGCCGCGATGCGCCCCCGGCTGGGCCGCGGTTCCGGCAGTTGCACCAGCATCCACAAACCGGCCCTCGCCGGTGTTCGCGAAGACCGAGTTGGGCTGGCGGTACGTCCGGCTGCCGTACAGTTCCTCGTTATCCCTGGCGCTCGCGTTGGCCGTGAAGATGTCCTTCGCTCCGTCATTGTTGAGGTCGAAAAGGCCCACCCCCCATCCAGCCCAGGGTAAACTCAACGCCGTCAGGCCGCTTGGATAGCTGGCGTCCATGAAAAGACCCTTTCCGATATTGCGAAACAGGCAAAACGACTCGTTCGAAAGCGCCGTGGTGACCAGGTCCGGCCGGCCGGTGCCATCAACATCCCGGAAGTCCACACCCATGCTCGAAACGGCTTTGCCATCGATGTTGAACGCCACTCCTGCCTGAATGCCCACTTCGGAGAAACGGCCGTTGCCGTCATTGTGAAACAGGAAATTTCGCTCCGTATCGTTGGTCACGAAGGCGTCCATGCGCCCGTCGCCATCGTAATCCGCGAACGCCACCGCCATCCCTTTGCCAATGTGTGCGCCGATCCCCGAAACCGCGGAAACATCCGCGAACGTGCCATTCCGGTTGTTGTGGTACAGGGCATTGGGAAGCCCCTGATAGAGCCGCGGATCGCAATAGGCGCGATACCCGGGTTTGTTCTCCCCGCAATAAGGGTCCCGTCCCGGCGCCCACTTGCAGTAGTTCACCACGAAGAGATCCAGCCACCCGTCATTATCGTAATCGAACCATCCGGCCGAGATGGACCACGGTTTCGCAGGCCCTGCCTCGGCCAGCCCGGCCTTTTGAGTGACGTCGGAAAACGTGCCGTCTCCGTTGTTGTGATACAGAATATTCCGGTTCACGCCGGCAATGAAGAGATCGTCCCAGCCGTCGTTGTCGAAGTCGCCTGCGGCCACCGCCATGCTATAGCCCTCACCGGCCACGCCGGCCTTGGCGGTTACGTCGGTGAAGGTTCCATCGCCATTGTTGCGGTAAAGCCGGTTCCAAGACGAAGGGTCCTTCTTCGCCAGCCCGGGAATGGCCGCGCCATTAATGAAATAGATGTCCTCGAAGCCATCGTTGTTGTAATCCAGTACGGCCACTCCCGCCGGCATGGTCTCGATCTGGAATTTATTGGCGCTCGCGGAGTTCTTCAGCACGAAGTCGATACCCGCCACCTTGGCGACGTTTTGGAAAACGATCGGCACGGCCGGGGCGCTTACCCGGCCGCGCTGCGCGAAAACCAGGGCCCCCAGTGCAATGGCTGCGGCAGCGGCGCGTCTAGGGCTCATTCCGGCAGTTCCCCAGCGCTTTCACCTGCCGCTCCGCGTCATCGTTCTTCTGCAGTTGCGAGTAGACACTCACCAGCAGATAATGTACCCGGCATTGGTCGGAAATCGCCAACGCCGGTTCCAAAACCTGCGCCGCCGCCGCCAGTTGCCGCGACTCATACAGCGCCTTGCCCAGCTCGAATCGCACATCTACACTCTCCGGTTCGAGCGACAGCGCCTTCTGCAGCATTTCGATACTCTGCGCCGGCCGGCCCTGTTTGTTGAGGAACACGCCGTATGCCAGATACGGCCGATACTCCCGCGCGCTCAGTTGGATGGCGTGTTGGTAAGCCTGTTCGGCTTCGGCGAAACGCCCCAGCGCTTCGGAAGCCAGGCCCAGGTTCTCATACACCCGGCTATCGCCGGGGCCCACTGCCAGCGCCTGCTGAAATGCCTCAATGGCCTTGTCAAAGCGATTCCCGTCGAAGTAGGCGCGGCCCGAAAAATACCAGGTTTCGCGATCGCGGGGATTCACCTGGAGGGCCTCGGCGAAAGCCTGCCGCGCCAATTCCCAATCGTGCTGTCCGGCGTAGATTCGCCCCTCCAGGGTATAAGCGCGGCTGTAACTCTTGTCCAAAGTCAATGCGTGCTGGGCCTCCTCCAATGCCTCTTTCGGCCGATCGAGGTTCAGCAGCGCGGCGCCCAGAAACACGCGCACATCGGCGCGGTCGGGGTAGCGCGCCAGGTATTCCCGATACAACCGCACGGCTTCCAGAGGCTGCCGGCCTGCATAACTGGCATTCGCCCGTTCCAGCAGGCGTGCCTGCTCGTCCACTCCTGGACCCGCTGCGAACGCGATGGACACCAGGAGCAGTCCGATAGCTCCCAATTGGATACGCAGCTCCACTCTCCAGGCTCCTTCCACAGAATACTCCAATCGGGAAACCCGGGAAGTGCCCGCGTGGTTCCGCTGGGTTCCGCTCCGCCTCTACTTCTTCAGGTAGCGGAACGCGATCACTTTGGAGTTGGCGTATCCCCCCGGTACGGAGGTCAGCTTCACGAGAGCTTCGAACGGCGAAACCGGAGTTCCGGAGCGGTGTCCCATCTGGTGCAGCAGGTCGGCAAGCTGCGCCGCGTTGGTAACCGTCTCTCCGGCTGCCTCGGTGCCTTCCATGTTGAGACCCTCGAGCAATAAGACCCGGCCGTTATCGGCAAGACCCGGCACCAGCGCAATCAGGGCGTACGAATCGACCTCATGCTCCTCGGTTCCAAGCGAAGCGAAGACCTCGGAGACACCGTACGCCTGCGCTTCGCCCTGCTCCGGAGACCGGTTGCGAAAGAAGGAGGCTCCGGTCTTGTTGTCCCGGACCACTACGAAGTTCATTTTGGATTCGAACAGCTCGACCCACGGGTTGGAGCGCCGGCTACCGATAAGCACTGCGTTGGCGCTGCGAAACTGCTGCACCTGGACATTCCGGGCATATTCCGGGACCAGGTGGCCGCCCAGCGCCTGGCTCAATTCCTCAAGCCGCCCCGTAACCGCCACGTCCGCCGGACTAGTCAGGCGTCGCGCGGCAAGTTCCCGCATGCGCGGGTCCTGGGAACCGAGTTGCAGGTAATTTCTGGCGAGATAGTCCCCCAGGTTGAGTTCGCGATTGTTCAGATTCTGCCAGAGCGCAAAGCCGGCGTCCGCCGAAATTGCCAACACCGGCCGGTTCGGTTGGGTGAAAAGCGGTCCCCAGAAATCGCGAACAGCCTGTTGCGGCGGAGTCGGTCTGGCGACGCGTTGCCCGCCGGAGTAGTGCAACAACGTATAAACCAGGGCGCCCGCAAGGATGGCGACCAGCATCCACGGCAGATTTCGCCAAGCCCTCCGAGTGCCGGGCGCCTCTACTAAAACGCTCGTGGGCGTCTCGGATTTCGGTGTGCCGGTGCTATTGCCTTCGCGCGCCGGAATGTCCACCGGGTGGGAATCGACCGCTGGCGGTGCGTCTACACTACGGACATGGAACTCCGGGATATACGTACCGCGTGGCACCGAAATGACCACCGGTTCGTGGATGCCTACGGTCTCAAAGTGTTTTTCGAGCTTCTGCCGCAACTCATGAGCGCGGACCCGGACGATGTTGTCCGTAGTCGGATCGTAATTCGGTCCGCGTCCCAGCGCGGCGACACCGATCGACTGCTCTTTGATCTGCTCCAGGTTGCCCGCGATGGCGTTCTCAACGATGTAGCTCAGGAAGGCTCGAAGGGCAGGAGAGCGGACGAACACGGGACTCTGCTCAACCCGTTGCAGCAACTCCCGCATTTGGTCCGCTGTCAACGGTCGATCGCACACGGATCGTGCCGGTTCGGACATATTAGCCGAGATCCCAGCGACCATTTTAACCGTAAAGTCGCCTCCAGTCAAACGCGGCTGCCCGTCGACGGCCGCCATCGATGGGAAGCTCAACAGCTTTAGCAAGTTGCGAAGTACGGGAAATCCCCAGTCAAATTCTTGACTGAGGTGAATACCCACTGGGTGGCTCCACGCATTGGCCGCAACGTGGCGCCCCCAGCGCACATTGCCAGGGGGCCAACAGACGCGGTTCGCTATACGCCAGCGCCATTTTTAGCCCCGGACACGACCTCGTAACAGCTTGTGGTTTACCGTTAATTAACTTGTCCTTCCAATCAGTTGCGTGACATGCTGACATCACCCCGCTGGGGGCAGGAAGACGCTGGAAAAGGGGGCGATAATGTACCAGGTTCGTACGGCATTTCGTGGATTCATGGCAACCTTGGGATTTCTGGGGTTGATGGCGCTCGTGGGTGGGCCTGGCATTCTGTTTGCGCAGCAGGATCGGGCCACCATCGAGGGGCTGGTTTTGGATAGCAGCGGAGCCCCGGTGCCCGATGCCCGGGTGTCCGTGGTTCGGGAGCAGACGAACGTCACCATTCCCCTCAAGACCAATGGAGAGGGCCGGTTCTTCGCTCCCAATCTCCCCCTCGGCACCTATGACGTTTCGGTAGTCAAGGAAGGCTTCCAGACCGCCGAAACCAAAGGTCTCATCCTGCAATCGCAAATGAGCGTGAGAGCCGATTTCAACCTCAAAGTGGGAACCATCAACGAGCACATCGAGGTCAAGGATCAGGCCGCCATGGTGGATGCGTCCAACGCCACGGTGGCGTCTCCGCTGACCACTAAAGAGATTAACGACCTGCCGCTCATCACCATCGGCCGCAAGATGGACATCACGTCTTATCTGCAATTCCTGCCGGGCGTCACGACGGCGAGCACCTGCGGAGCGCGGGTGAACGGGTCCAACCCCGGCAATTCGGAGATCTTTCTGGACGGTGCGCCAGCCAGCCAGAACAACGTGCGTGGCGGCATCCAGGAAAACGGCCCGGCGGTCGAGCAGGTGGGCGAGTTCAGCATCGTGACGAACGCGTTCAACGCCGAATACGGAAGGACGGGAAGCTGGTTCACCAACGTGACCATCCGTTCCGGGACCAACCAGTTGCACGCCAAGTTTTACGATTACTTTGACAACGACGCACTCAACGCCCGATCGTTCTTCCAATCAACCCGGACTTTTGTCCGCCAGAACGAGGGCGGCGCCACCGTCGGCGGGCCGGTTGTGCTTCCGAAGATCTATAACGGCCGCAACAAGACGTTTTTCTTCTTCGGGCAGGAACTGACGTTTTGGCATCAAGGGGGAAGCGGCGCGTTGTTTACGGACCCCCTCCCTGCCTTCACCTCCGGCAATTTCAGCAACCTGGTGAATGCTTCCGGGGCACAGATTCCCATCTTTGATCCCAGCACCACGCAACCCGACGGCAATGGCGGATTCACGCGGGCTCCGTTTCCCGGAAATGTCATCCCAACCAGCCGGATCAGCCCCCAGGCGCTGAACATCGTTCCGTTGATCCCGCAGCCCGATATTGCCGGCACGGACGTCAACAACTACCGCAACCGCACTGGGGGAGATTATGACAATTACCTCTCCACGTTGAAGATCGACCACAGCTTTTCCGATCGCCATAAGCTTTCCATACTGTACAGCGACCAATACGCTCCGCAGGTGCTCGCCGGGAACGGATGGGGCTACACCAATCCGCTGGAAGGATCGCAGGCGCCGAAACTGATTCACGACCGCACGGGGCGCATCAATTACGACTACATCATCCGGCCGAATCTGCTGAGCCATTTGACCATCGGCATCGATCGCTATAACAACAAGACGCAGGAACTGACACAGTACCAGGGATGGGACCAGAAGCTCGGCATCCAGGGCAATCTGTGGGATGAAGGCGCCTTTCCCTACATCACCTTCAGCGGCGGAACGGCGTCTCCGCAGACCTTCGGCGGTAACAACGATTCCCAGAACGCCAACGGCCGTTATACGGTTACCGAGAATCTTACCTGGGTGAAGGGCCGCCACAGCATGAAGTTCGGCGGCGAATATTGGCCGGAGTACGCCACCGACAAGGAAGCCGGTACCAGCAGCGGCTCCTTCAACTTCAGTAATCTCAGCACCAGCCAGCCCGATGCTTCCCAGTACACCTCTTGGGGAAACTCCTTCGCGAGCTTCCTGCTGGGAGGGGTAAATTCAGCCAGCCTGATGCAGACGTCCATTCTGAGCACCCATTTCCGGTCGGCGGCGCTGTTTGCGCAGGATGAATGGCGCGCCACGAACAGGCTTACGATATCCTACGGACTTCGATGGGAAGGGAACGCCGCTCCGCTCGACCCGCTCGGCATGACCAGCGGCTTCAGCCCCAACATTCCGAATCCGCTAGCGGGAGGCCGTCCTGGCGCCCTCTTGTTTGCCGGCAGCGGCCCTGGCCGGTCGGGGTCGGACGCTCTTTCCAACGGTTGGTTCAAGGGATTCGGTCCCCGCCTGAGCACGGCCTATCAGTTGACTCCCAGGACCGTCATCCGAGGCTCGGGTGGCATTTACTATGCCCCCGGTTTCCGCACTCGCATGATTCAATACGGATTCTTCAATGCGCCCAGCGTCACTTCGCCGGATGGCTACGATCCCGCCTACTACTGGACTTCCCCTTTCCCCACGCCCAGCCAGTTCGCGCCCTTCATCAATCCGTCGTACCAGAATGGCCAGTCGGTCAGCTCGATTCTTCCCGGAACGTCGCGGATGCCGCAGATTCTCACCTGGACATTCAGCATTCAGCGCGAGATTGCGCCCAACCTGGCCTTCGAGGGCACCTATATCGGCAGCCATAGCACCCATCTGATCCTCGGCGGTTCCGGCGGGGGCAGCGGCATGTCCAATCTGAATACGCTGGCGCTTAGCGACCTCTCGCTCGGCAGCCTCCTGTTCCAACCGGTCACGTCGGCCGCCGCACAGGCGGCGGGCATTGCCATCCCTTACCCCAATTTCGTGAACCAGCCTTCCATTACGGTGGGCCAGGCGCTGAGGCCGTATCCGCAGTATCTCAACGTTTCCCAGGAGTGGGCGCCGGAAGGCATAGCGCGCTTCAATTCCCTGCAACTGAAGGTGACCAAAAGATACTCGTCGGGGATTACACTGCTGGCCTTCTACACGTGGTCGAAGGAGATGACCAACACGGAAGGTGGACCGATCGATCTGGGGCCGAGCGACGGCGCGCAGCAGAACCCGAATAATGCCGCCGGCGAGGTTTCGGTCAGCACCAACGGCCCGCCCAGCGTGTTTGTAGCCAGCGGCACCTACGAGCTTCCAGTGGGCCAGGGCAAGGCGTTCCTGAACAATACCCATGCCCTGAGCCGGGTTCTGGGAGGATGGCAGCTTACCGCATATTGCCGCTATACGGATGGGCTGCCGATGGCGATCACTGCCACCAATCCGCTGTCCTCGTTGGGCTATCCCAATATCCGCGCCAACTACGTGGGGGGCGATGGTTACGCGTCCACAGACCCGCGGAATTTCAATCCGGCCACGAATCTGTACCTGAATGCCGCGGCGTTCGCGGCGCCTTCTGAATTCCAGCTTGGCAACACTGCCCGGGCTTTGGATTGGCTGCGCGGTTTCTCCGGCAAAAGCGAGTCTTTGTCGCTGGTGAAGCGATTTCCGATTACCGAGAAGCTGCGGGCCATCGTGCGGGCGGATGCGCAGAACCCTTTCAACTTCGTTCGCTGGAGTAATCCGGCCACGACCATCACCAGCTCCACTTTCGGCAAAGTGACCGGGGCGGCGAGTGGGCGGACCATCCAGCTCAATGCGACTGTGGAATTCTAAGAATAGGGGTGGCGCTGAACTGCCCCCGGGGGTTTCCGTGAACAGACGCGATTTTGCAAGGGCGCTTTCCGTAACGGGAGCATCCATGGCAGTCGGGAGAATCGGCGCCCAGCAGAGCGCGGGGGAATCCACACCCACGCTGTATTTCGCCGATGGCTATCATGGGGGCGTCAAGGGCCACATGCCCGCCGGCGCCTGGCGGGACATTCTGAATACCATGCGGGCCATCCCGCAGTGGAAGCTGTGCCTCGATATCGAGGCTAAATCCTGGGAGGTGGTTCTTCGCGACGACCCGCAAGCCTACCGCGAGCTGCAGGCCTATCTGGAGCAGCAGGGGTTGCACGACCGGGTCGAGATGGTCGCCGGGACCTTCTCCCAGCCCTATGGTTGGGCCATCAGCGGCGAGAGCAACATCCGCCAGTTGCAGCGGGGCGCGGAGATCATTCGCCGGCATTTCCCGAAGACCGCCCTCGTCACCTATGCCGTCCAGGAGCCGTGCTGGTCCAGCGCGCTTCCGCAGATCCTGCTGTCCCTCGGCTTCACCGGCGCGGTCTTGAAAGATCCGGGCACCGCCTGGGGCGGATATTCCGCCGGGTTCGACGCCGAGCTGGTCAATTGGACCGGCCCGGATGGCAGCGCCATCGCGACCGTCCCGCGCTACGCGTGCGAGGAGCTGCGCAAGGTCTACGAAACGGAATCCGCTTATGCCACCCCCGAATTCGCCCGAAAATGCGTGGCGCACGGCATTCCGCACCCCGCTGGGATGTACTTTCAGGATCTGGGCTGGGCCGCCAAGCCGCGGGTGTCGGGCGACTACATCCGATACGTCACCTGGCGCGAGTATATCCACGGCGTCGCCGATAAGCCTTCCAAGTCGTGGCGCTTCAGTCCCGAGGATATTTTGACGACCTTGCCCTGGGGGGAAAAGACCCTGCAGGCCGTGGCGCAGGAGGTGCGCTCCGCCGAGAACCGTCTTCCCGCTGCCGAGAAGGCCGCATCCATGGCCTGGCTCGAAGAGAAGTCCCCCTGGCCGGCCGATCGCCTTCGCGACGCCTGGGATGGGCTGCTGTGGTCGCAGGGCCATGACTCGTGGATCACCGCCACCACCCGCACGGGCCGCCAGGCGTGGGCATTCCAGGTGGCTTCCGGTACTCTTGACGCCGAAACCGCCGCCGATGCAATCATCGCCGAATCGTTGCGAACGCTTTGCTCCGGCCGTCCGGAGCAGGCCCGGCAACCGATCGGCCCGCAGTGGGTGCGGGTACTCAATACGCTCGGCGTCGAGCGTCAAGACCTTGCCGAGTTGAATATCGCCACCGACCGGGGGACGCATTCCTTGCGAGTGTTCGACTCCGCCGGAAATGAGGTTCCCTGCCAGATCGCGCCCACGCGCCGGTATGGTGGGTCAAACCGTACAAACCGTACTCCGAATCCGGGCGAATCGATCAACGCCGCCACGGTTCTGTTCCGCGCCAAAGTCCCGGCCCTCGGATACGCCAGCTACCGCGTGGAGCCAGTTTATTCGGAGGCCGGTTCCCCGTCGCCTGGCGCTGTGAGCGTGCAGACGGATGCCGGCGGAAAGACGGTGATGGAAAGCGACCTCTACCGGCTCGTACTGGACCCGCAGCGCGGCGGCGCCCTTACCAGCCTGTACGTCAAGTCCCTCAAGAAGGAATTCTGCGACAGCTCTGCCAAACGATCGTTCAATGAGTACGCGGGCTACTTTATCGCCCAGAAGCAATGGCGCAGCAGTGCCGAGAATCCCGCCCGCGTCACCATCATGGAGCGGGGGCCGCTGCGCGCGCGGGTCCGCATCGCCGGCGAGGTTGGCGGATGTCCTTGCCAAACGACGATCACTTTGGCCGAAGGACAGCGCCGGATCGACTTCCAGACCCGTTTCACTTTCGCACAGGACACCTGGATCGGCGACCCCTGGGACATCAAGCCGGAGGACCGCCGCAGCGAGCCGCGGAGATCGCAGAACGACGGCCGCTGGAAGCTCCAGGCGTTCTTCCCCGTGACGCTGCGCAACCAGGCGGTCTACAAGAATGCCGCCTACGATGTCTGCCGCAGCCGCAACGTGGACACGTTTTTCCAGCGCTGGGATGAGATCAAGCACAACATCGTCGTCAACTGGGTGGACCTGGTGGACGAAAGCGAGAAGACCGGTTTGGCGGTGTTTTCAGACCACACCACCGCGTACACCCACGGCCCCGAGCACCCGCTGGCGCTGGTATTGGGATGGGGCTGGGAAGGCGGCTTCTGGTGGGGCAAGTGCCCGCTCAAGGGAGTCCAGCAAATGGGCTACGGCATCATTCCCCACGCCGGAACCTGGGACGAGGCGCGCCTCTCGGAAGAAAACAGCCGGTGGAGCGAACCGCTCAATGCCGCGCTGATGGATGGAGTGCCCAAGCCCGGCGCGGAGGCCCGCTCGCTGGTATCGGTTACCGGAGGTGGCATCGAAATCCCCACGGTTCTGGTGGATGGCCGGCACTTGCTGGTGCGCCTCTTCAATGGCGAGGGAGATGCGTCGGAGCGCACGGTTTCGCTCGACGCGCGCCCGCTTCGTGTCGATCTGGTCGAACTCGATGGACGCGTATTGCGGCCGCTGCCCGTCCAGCGCGGGCGCAACGGGCGGTATGAAGTAAAGATCAGCATGCCGCGATTCGGCATCCGGACGTTGCGCTGCGAGATGAATGCGGCGGAGGGGTAACAGCCCCTCTCCGATCCGGTTTTCGCCGCCATCCGGTAACCGCACCGGCGCCGTTCCCGCGAGGTAGTGCTCGCTTGATAGTAGGGTTGTGTTTGCCGCGGTTGTTGGCCTGTCTCATGGAGGATATCCGATGAAGGTTTCGCGAAGAACCCTGGTGAAAGCCGCGGGAGTGATGGCCCTGGCATCCCCGTCCGCCCAAGCCGCGGGAGCCATGCCCCCGAACAAATTCGAAGGCCCGGATACTCCCAAGATCGGCCTCTCCCTGGCAGATGGCGGACGCCTGGCTGGGCGAGGGGGAGCGCCCGTACCGGCAGCCGTGCCCGGCGACCCACCCCTCAACGCACAACAGGCCGAGGAAGCTGCCGCGCGCCGCATCAAGCAGCTCGGCGTCAATTGGGTGCTCGCTAACGGTGGGACCCTCCCCTGGGAGGAATCGCAGCTCAAAGCGCAGGTCGAACGCTTCCGATCCTACGGCCTCACTCTGGGCAATCTGATGATCCAGGGATTCAATAACGCCATCTATGCGCGCCCGGGCCGCGATGAGACCATCGAAAAGGTGATCGCCTCCATACAGGCCGCCGGCAAGGCTGGTCTGCCGGTGGTCGAATACAATTGGTATGCCCACCGCGCCACCGAAGGTTACTTCGAAGAGACCGGCCGCGCCGGTGCTGGCCTGACCGGCTTCGATTACGAGCGCGAAGTCGAGTCGAACGGATCCAAAATCAAGTTCAAAGACTTGCCCCCGCTTCCCAACGAAGGCGCCCACACCCTGGATGAGATGTGGGCCAACATCACCTATTTCCTCAAGCGAGTCATCCCCGCGTGCGAGAAGGCCGGCGTTCGCATGGCGCTCCATCCCAACGACCCGCCCGCCCCTATCAGCCGCGGCTCCCAGCAGATTATGGGATCGGTGGAAGGCTGGAAGAAGCTGCTCGAGATCGTCAAAAGCCCGTGCAACGGAATCACTTTCGATTGCGGTGTGACCCGCGAGATGGGCCATGACCCGGTCGAGGTCTGCCGCTATTTCGCCTCGCGCGACGTCATCAACCACATGCACTTCCGCAACGTTAAAGTCGTGAAGCCCTACGAACGGTATTCCGAAGTTTTCATTGACGAGGGCGAAAACAATATGTTCGCCGTAATGCGTGAGCTGATCCGCAATAAATACACCCACATGCTCTACCCGGAGCATCCGCGGGCGCTGGATTACGACCGCGAGCGGGGCCGCATCGGCGGCTATCCCGGCGGCGGTGGATACGCCTCTTTTGCGTTCCAGGTAGGTTATGCTCGCGCCATGATGCAGGCCGCCCTCACCGTATAGCGCCCCGGTTCAGGCGGTCTACTTGCCGGGATCGTCCGATTTCAGAATCCGTAGCACTGCCAGTATTGTGCTCCAACTGCGCGTCGTCGCCGGCGCCCCAAAGAGCTTGTCGATCTGGCCGAGACAGCCAATTGTCTTCATCTGCCGGCGGTACACCCCATACACGAGACGATTCTTCGAGCCAATGATTCGCACCAGCCACTCCCCACCTTCGGGAAGAGCCATCGGAAGAGAAACTCCGCGGCGTCCTGCCGCCGACAGGATGCTTACAAATTGAACCATATCAGCCTGCGGTAGCTCATTTCCAAAGGGATTGTCCCTCTCCAGTCGAATCAGATCACTGCCGTCGCAGCAAGCGATGATTGCTTCAAACGGCACCTTCCGTCGCAACTCGGCAAGGAACTCTGCGCGCACCCCAGGTTTGCGAATGACCAGCGTGCCTGCGGCGCCCACGTTCACGGCATCGTAGATGCCCAGTTCTTTGGCCAGCACGCTCGGACGAAAAGCCCTGTATCCTCCAACATTGATCCCCCGGAAGAAAACGATCAAAGCCATGCTGCCCATTGTTGCAGGTCGGGCAACGAAGATAGATAACCCTAAATCCGGCGGTTGCAGCCCCGCGGAACGGGCAGCGGCCGTGAGCTGCAACCAGTTGCAGCTAAACCGCTTGTCACCCGGAAGGTGATCTGCGCCGCAGTTGGAAATCGGTGGTGCCATTGGCCCCACGAAGCGCGGCGGCTGGCTAACTGCCGGATTTAGGTTAACCTGCAGTTATCTTGTGGCCGCCGCACGCCATGTCTCCAGCCGCGTGATTCGGCTCGCCCGCCGTCGCAACCTTGGTGCTATGACCGCGAGATTGGTTCCCAGTAGCGCACCACTCGGCTCACCCTCGCGGCTCTGATCGGAGCCGCTACCGTCAGGGAGTGCCCGATGGCCCTGCGGGCCACCAAAAGCGATGCAGACGCGCAATGCGCCGATGCAATGGAATCAATGGCTTGCGGCGCGTCTTCAAAGGAACGCCTGTCACGCGGCCCAGCCGCACCACATCTCTCGGTCAGAGACCATTTCGTCGCGCGAGCCGGCGGCAATCGATTGACCGGCGGCAATGCGCTCCCGCTCCGCGGTCCCAGCCCAATCCCCAGTGCGTCTACGCCCGCAGCCGCTCTTTCAGAAAGCGGCCCGTGAACGATGCTTTGCAGGCAGCGACCTCTTCGGGCGTGCCCGCCACCACCACCTCGCCGCCGGCGTGGCCGCCCTCCGGTCCCAGATCGATCACGTGGTCCGCGGTCTTGATCACATCGAGATGATGCTCGATCACGAGCACGGTGTGGCCGGCATCCACCAGGCGCTTCAAACACTCCAGCAGGCGCTCCACATCGGAGAGGTGCAAGCCCGTGGTCGGCTCATCGAGGATGTAGACCGTGTGCTTCGACCGCTGCAGCTTGCTCAACTCGGCCGCGATCTTGATCCGCTGCGCCTCGCCGCCCGAAAGTGTGGTGGCCGATTGGCCAAGCGTCAGGTAGCCCAGGCCGAGATCGTTGAGCACCTCGATCTTGCGGGCCACCACGGGCTCGGCCTGGAAGAAGTGGACACCTTCCTCCACCGGCATGTTGAGGATATCGGTGATGGTTTTGCCCCGCAGCGTGACTTCCAACGTCTCGGCGCCGAAGCGCGCGCCTTTGCACACCCCGCAGGTCACCTCGACGTCCGGCATGAAGTAAAGCTGCGTAGTGATGACGCCTTCGCCCTGGCACTCCTCGCAGCGGCCGCCCTTGACGTTGAAGCTGAAGCGGCCCGCCTGGTAGCCGCGCTCCACGGCCACCGGCGCGCGCGTGAACAGATCGCGAATGTTGTCGTAGAAGCCGATGTAGGTGGCCGGGTTGGAGCGGCTGTTGCGGCCGATGGGCGACTGGTCGATATTGACCACCTTGTGCACATGCTCGGCGCCTTCGATGGCGTCGTGCGCGCCGGGCAGGGTGCGCGTATCGACCAGGCGCTTCCATAACGCCTTGTACAATATCTCGTTGATGAGCGTGCTTTTCCCGGAGCCCGAAGCGCCGGTGATCGCTACCAGCGTGCCCAGAGGGAACGCCACGTCCACCGATTTCAGATTGTTTTCGCGGGCGCCGCGCACGATGAGCGTTTTGCCGTTGCCGGTGCGGCGGCGCTTTGGCATGGGGATCGACCGCTTGCCGGAAAAGAATTGTCCGGTGGGCGATTCCTCGCACGCCATAATATCGGCAAGCGTGCCCTGCGCCACCACGCGTCCGCCGTGAACGCCGGGCCCCGGCCCCATCTCCACAATATGGTCGGCGGCGCGAATGGTGTCCTCATCGTGTTCCACTACGATCACCGTGTTGCCGATGTCGCGCAGGCTTTCGAGCGTGGCGATCATCTTCACGTTGTCCTTGGGATGGAGACCGATGCTCGGCTCGTCGAGGACATAGAGCATGCCCATGAGGCCGGAGCCGATTTGGGTGGAGAGGCGAATGCGTTGCGCCTCGCCCCCGGAAAGCGTGCCGGAGCGCCGGTTGAGGTTCAAATAATCCAGGCCGATGCCGAGCAGCAGCTCCACGCGGCCGCGAATCTCGGCCAGCACCTGCCGGCCCGCGGCGGCTCCGCGTCCGGCCGGCTTCACGGCGCCGAGGAAAGCATGCAACTGGTCGAAGTGGAGCGCCCCCACACCGTGGATGGTTTTCCCGGCGATGGTGAACAGCAGGCGCGTGGCGCGCAGCCGGGCGCCTTGGCAGTCGGGACAGGTGCGCTCCACCATTACCTTGTCCAGCCACTCCTCCATCCCGGAGTTGGCTTCGCCGCGCTGCCGGTAACGGCGGTAGCTGCGCTCGATGCGGCGCGCGATGCCGCCAAAACCGATCTCCTGGCCTTCGAACTCCTCGCGTTTGACTTTGGATTCGGGCGGCACGATGGTCCGCACTTTCCTGCCTTCGAGGCCGTTGAGCAAGACGTTGTGCACCGCCTCAGGCAGTTTCTCCCAGGGCTCGTCCAGCGAGAACTGCAGGGCTTTCGAAAGGCTGTAGACCACGCGGCCATCCCACGTGTCGGGGTTGTATTTGAAAGCCTCGCGCACGAAACAGCCGCCGCGGATGCTGCGCTTGGGATCGGGGATCAGCAATTCCGGGTGGGTGACCTTGTGAACGCCCAGGCCGCCGCAGGTCCGGCAGGCGCTCTCCGGATTGTTGAACATGAAATACTCCGGCTCAATGCCGCCGTAGACGAAGTGGTGCGTGCGGCTGCAGAGGCCGTTATAGAAATTCTCGGCCTGTGCTTTGGCGGCGCCCTTGAGCACCTGCACCTGCATGAGGCCGTCACCAATCAGCAAAGTGGCCGCGATCCCGGCCTTGATGGCTTTTTCGTGCTGCCGGCCCACCACGAACCGGTCCACCACGGCGTCCATATCGTGGACGCTTGCCTCATCCACGGCTATGCCGGCGGAGATGTCCAGCCGTTGGCCGTCGACGATCAGCTCCCGGCAGCCTTTCTTGCGGATCTCCGTGAATACGTAGTCGAGCTCTTCGCCATAGACGCGGAAAACCGGCGCGTGCAGCTCGATCTGAGCGCCTGCCGGCAGGGACAGAATGGCTTCCAGAATCTGATTGGCGGTGCGGCTGTGGACGCGCTCACCGCTGCGGGGGCAGTGCGCCTCGGCGATGGTGGCCAAGAGCAGGTTCAGGTAGCTGGCGATATCGGTCATGGTGCCGACCGTGGAGCGCGGGTTGCTCCCGATGGTTTTCTGCTCGATGGAGATGACCGGCGAGAGGCCGAAGACGAAGTCCACGTCGGGCTTGCTCACCTGGGCGACGAAGCGTTTGGCGTAGCTGGACAGCGATTCCATGTAGCGCCGCTGGCCTTCGGCGTAGATGGTGTCGAAGGCCAGGCTGGATTTGCCGGAGCCGGACAGGCCCGTGACTACCGTGAGGCTGTCGCGCGGCAGTTCGAGCGATACATTCTTCAGATTGTGGACGCGCGCGCCTTGCACCGCGATGGTGGTGCGCGGCGCCGGTTTGGCGGACGCCAGCTTCGTCTTACCAGCCATCGGTAGCCTTGCTGGCATGGAAGAACGCCAGCTCCTCGACTTCGACGTTGCTCTTCCGGGTCAGGCGGACGGGCAGATGGGCCTTGCCGATGAGACCCTGGTCGGACAAATATTCGCAGGCGCCGGTGACGCCTTCGATGCCGTAGTTGCGCCGGAAGTGGTCTTCGATCTCGGTGGCCGAACGGGCCTCGCCCACTTCGCGCAGATGGTCCAGGACGGCGGCGAACAGAGCCGGCGCGCGTTGAGCCATGTAGCCGTCGACGGCGGCAAGAGCGGCCTGCACGGTCTTCACGGTTTTTGGGGTGTTCAGAAGATTGGTGTAGACAACCTTAAAAAAGGCCGGGTTCAGCTTCATCGCCTGCGGCAGCACTTCCCGATCGGCCACCTGCCGCGCTTCCAGAACTTCGATTTTCGCCAGACCGGTGGCCGCGTAGAGAATCCAGAGAGCGGTGTAGTCGAGGTCCCGGCGGGTGAGGAACCATTTGTGGGCTTTGTAGATGGAGGGCAACGCGCTGCAAGCCGCGGCCAGGAGCATTAACTGCAAATCGCGTTCGCCGATGGAGTGCAGTTGAGCGCAGAGAGCGGCGATGGTTTCGTCGTGGGTGTACAGCAGACGGCCTTTGGCGAGGAACGAATGCGAGAAGGAATTGCGAAGGGAGCCTTCCACCATCTTGCGAAATTCCGTGCGCGGGAAGAGCAGGGCGTGGACGTTGATGCCGTCGGCATAAAGCGAGATGGAGCAATCGCCGGGCTTTTTCTCGTCGACGGTCACCAACACCAGGTCGATATCGGATTTCTCCCAGACCGTGTCGTGCGACAGGCTGCCGCAGAGGACGGCGGCCAGCACAGAGCGATCGCGCTTCACCTGCTCGACGAGCGTCTCGAGCGCCGCCGTGAACTTCCCCGGAACCCCTTCCTGGATGGCTTTCTCCCCCATATCCCACTTTCGGGATTATACGCCAGGGAGGGCGCACGCCGCAGGCGGCGAGGCGGCGAAGGGGTGATTTCTCCAGCCCCGAGGAGGAGGACCAGATCCCCAAATACCCGCAACTACTCGAAAGACTTTGTGCGAGTCGTCTAACCCTGGAAGGGCGGGCGGCCTGGCTCTCCATACGAAACGGCGAAGGTGCTTCTCGTGCAACCGCACCGGGGCGCGTACAGCGCGAGAGCGATAGGGCAGGCTTGCCGGCATGAGGAGAAAATAGCCGGTGCGCAGGCACGTGGCGATCAGAGGCTGCGGCCCCGCTGCACCACGCCGCGGCGCGCGATGGCGTCGCGGATGGCCGGCTCCCTGGCTACTTCTCTTTCGACCAGACCAGTTCCTGGCACACTTCCTTGGCGTAAGCCACGTTCTGAAGCTGCGTTGCGTCGGTGGTCTTCTGGCTCAGCACCGGATGATTGTGTATCCGGTCGCAGGTCACTTGCAACCAGTCCTGCCAGGTGGCCCGCCAGAGATACAGTATATTATTCCTCACCCCCGCCAGGGTCTTTCCGTCGGGGCTTAGCGCCACCGCCGCCGGACTGGCGGCCTCGCCGACCGGATCGGGAAAACTGGCAATCCGCTGGCCCGTGGATACCGACCACATCGACACGGTCTTGCCGGCAGTGAAGATGTATTTGTCGTCTGGAGTAACCGCCATCCGGCCCGCCTCGTTGAATCCCAGGCTGTCGTTGATCGGCGCTGCATTCACCGGCGAAAGCTTCCCCGCGGGAAACGTGCCGCCGTTCAAGCTCCAAAGCTTGAGCGCGCTCAGCCGGTCGGTAGCGAGCAGCAGTTTGCCGTCAGGGCTGAACGCCAGGCCGCGCAGGATCTCCGGATACGGCAGCCCCGGACCAAGCTGCTTGCCGTTCAAATCCCAGATTCCAATGCTATTGTGCTGCCGGTTCAGGGTCGCCGCGCCGGCGATGGCTTTTCCATCCGGACGGATGGCCAGCGCCCACAGGTTGGGATTGGGGCCGAGCGGAGGATCCTTCTCGCCAGCCTGCGGAGTCGTCTGGGTGGTCAGGATCGTCTTTCCCTGTCCGCTGCTCAAATCCCACGACCAGATTCCGTTGCTCGTTTCGCTCAACAGCGTCCGGCCATCCGGTAAAAAGCCGAGGCTGTACCAGGTGGTCTTGCCGGGCTGCTGCGGCCGCAGTTCCGCGGGCTGGCCGGTATGATTTTGAATATCGGCTGTATTCCAGATCCGGATGACGCCGTCCTGGTGGCCGGTGGCAAGGCGTTGGCCATCGGCACTCCAGGCCATGACGGCGATATGGTTCGCGAGCTGGTCATTCGGATCGGCGGGCGGCGGCGTGGTGCTGATTACTCCCGTTGCCAGCGGCCACAACTCCACCACACCCGTGTTCGTACCAGCGGCCAACAGGTCCCCCTTGGGGTTGAAGGCGACCGTCAGTATCTGGGCGGATATGCCTAGCAAGCCCGTCGTCATCCCGGCGGCGATGTCCAGAATTTGCAAGTCGCCAACGATGGAGCGCAGGGCCATGCGCTTGCCTTCCGGGTCGAATGCCACGCCGCACCGTCCCTGGTCGCGGCTATATATGGGCGGAATCACCTCCCGCCCGAACTGTCCCACGAAGTGGATGCTGTCATCACCCAAGGCCACGGCGAACATATTGCCGTTGGCGGCGGCTATATCGGATACCCCGGCCCCTGGAAAACCAACCGAGAAGGTGGGTTTGGCGGCGCCCAGGTACCAGGCGCGCAATTGCCCCTCATTATCCACGCCTTGATCGGTTCCGTAAACCGCCACGATGGCCTGTCCCCAACCCTCCACCGCCGCCGCAAGGCCTGCGATGCGATCGGCCGCGTGGAACGGTTGTCCCACCGGCTGGCCGTTCAGGTCCCACGTGCCCACGCGGCCGTCCGGAAACGGCGCAAAGATCAGATCCTGCTGGGGCGTCCGCACCACCGCCATCTTGCTGTTCATCGAGCCAAGCTCGACCCAGTTGTACGGCGTCGGCGAAATCACCACCTTCCAGACCTGCTGTCCCGCAAGGCTCCAGGCCGTGAGCGAGCCGCCTTTGGAAAGCGAGACGATCCGGTCGCCGGCGGGCGAAAAAGCAATTGGAAGGGCGCCGTCCGCATCCGGCACATTGAACGGGATCCCCTGCCGGTTGCCGTGAAGATCCCACACGTGGATGTTGCCATCCTTGCCGGATGCAGCCAGCAGGTTGCCATCGGGGCTGAAAGCCAGCGAACGCACCGGCACGGCGCTTTGGGGGATCGGAAACCTGGCATTCACCTGCGTGCCCGAACTATTCCACAGCCGGACCGCCTCGCCCCCAGTGGCCACCATGCCGCCTTTGGAGAACGCGATGGCGATGTTGTGGTACGGGTTGGGCGGGTTCGCCCAGCCCTCTTCGCGATCCTGTTCCACCGCCAGGGCCAGGCTCCGCCGAACATCGTCGGTCACCTGCCCGTGGTGAATTTCCCGGCTGCGCCCAACCGAAGCCATCGCCAGCATCAGCGACTGCCCGGGGTCCGAGTCCATCACGCGGCCGCTTTCGTCGTTGGTCAGGCTCAGCTCGATGGCCTCCTTCTCCTTCGCAATGCGCGCCCGTAGAATCAGTGCGACTACGGCAGTGGCAAAAATCACCGCCACGGCGGACACCCCAGCGATTTTTTGAATGCGGCGCGTGCGCAGGCGCTTTTGCTGGGCGATGCGGCTGGCGGCGATCAGCTTCTGCTCCTGTGCCGTAAGCATGCGCATCCCCGCCGAGCCACGCTCCACCACCCTCAGCAAGCCTTCATCCAGCAGATCGGAATCGCTACCTTCCACCCAATCCACGACCCGCCCCTCGAGGATCCGCCGGGACCGCTGCCCCGGATTCTCCGAGATGGCATAACGCTGCCGCACCACCGCCGCCAGCGTATCGTGACACAGCCGCGTGGCCCGCCGGGCATCGTCCGGCGACGAGTCGCTGAGCAGAAACAGATCCTGCAATTCGTGCAGCAGCGGCGGAATATCGGCTGCCCGATGCTTGTACATCGTCAGCAGCTCGTCGAGCGTACATTCTCTGGAAGAGAGTACCGAGGTGGTATGACACGCCAATACGTCCAGCGCCAGGCCGGACTCCACCCATTCCGCATGGGACGATTTGAGCGCCGCCAACTGCTGGTCGAGAAAGTCCACCAGCAGCAGCCCCTCCTGCTTGAGGCTGCGGTAATCCTCGGCCGTCATCGCCGGCGCGCTGCGCGACCGGCCCGTGGCTTTCCGCCACATTTTCGTCAGCAGGATCTGCAGTGCGGGCGCGATCGGCGAATCCGGATCGCCCAGCATATCGGCGGCAATCTGCTCCGCCACGCCCGGCTCCATCGTCAGTCTGTAAAACTCGCGCAGCCTCCCGCTAAGCGTCAACCCGGTAATTGCCTCCATCACCGCCGCCCGGTCCAGGCCTTCCAGAAACACCTTTCCGTAGGAGAAGCCGTTCGTCTCCATCAGCTTCTGGATCTCCGGGAACCACTCCTTGCGGAACGAGAGCACCAGCTTGCCGCGGGCCGCGGGCATGCCGCCGAACAGCCGCCCGATCTCGCGGGTGAACTCCTCCCATTCGCGCGGCGCCTGCGGGTTCGGATGCGTGTAGATCTCCTCCACCTGGTCGAAGATCACCATCAGCGGCTTGCCGCCGTTCTGTTCCACCGCGTGCCACGCCGCGGCCAGGTCCGGCGCCGCCTCGGCCGCCTCGCCGCCCAGCAGGTTCAGGCTGTCGCGCAAAGTGCTCAGCAGCGTGCCGCGCGCATCCCGCCGCAAATAGCACACCTGCTGGTACCAGCGCAGCCGCGGCAGCAGCCCGGCATCCAGGAACGACGACTTGCCCACGCCCGACTGGCCGTACAGCAACACAATCGGCGGCGCGTCCTCCGCCGTCAGCCGCAGGTACATCTCGCCGATGGCGCGGTTGCGTCCGAAAAACACTTCCGCTTCCTTTGCCGTGAACCAGGCCAGGTTGCGGAATGGCTCCGCCGGCAGCGGCTGCCGGGGCAGTCGCGGCAGGCCGAAACACGGATCGGGCACCGGCAACAGCGTGCCCGCTTTCTGCAACACGCTCGCCAGGGGGCACGCGTAGACAGTGCCGGCCACCGTCTGGCCTTCTTTCATCAATGCGAAGCGCAGCAGCCCGACCACCGCGTTCTTCACCATCACCGGGCTGCCGGAAAGTCCCTTGATGGGAGCGCCCTCGCCCGCCGCCGCCTCCCGGCTGAAGAGCTGGTACACCGGGCTGCCGTCCAGCATGCCGCAATGGTTGGAAACTTCCCCCAGCGTCACCATGCCGTCGCGCGGATTGGCGTCCGGGAAGCCATAGCTCTCCCAGGGTGCGCCATCGTCGCACAGTTCGCCCATCGCCAACGGACGAGTCTCAGGCGGGGTTGCGCACCGCAACAGCGCCCAATCCGCCTGCCGGTCCCAATAATTCCCCTCGATCGCCGCCGTCACCTGACCGCCGGGAAAGGTAAGCACGATCTCTCCGGGATAAGGCGCCGGCGTCTGCTGATTACGGTCGGCCACCACGTGCAGGGCCGTCAATACCAGTCCATCGGCCACCAGAAAGCCGGTGCCGCGGCTGAGGCTGCGGCCTTGTTGCATCACGTCGATGCGCGCAATGGCATTACGCACGGCCGGTTGCATAACTCAACTCCTCCTCGCGCCGGATCCCTTTAGCTGGCCGCCGCGGCATGTTGACACCTAACCGGATGACTCCGCTCGCGTTACCCGGTCGCCGGCGTCTAATTCCAGCCGGATGTAAGTCGGGCGGAAAATGACCCATCTGTCTAGTTGTCCGCCCGCCATATCCCGAACCAACGGATCGAGCCGGGCGCGCGCATCCGCACCCGCCTCGGCGGCGGTTAGGATTTCCGGCGGAAGCTGCATCGGGTCCGCCCAAGCCCCGAGTTCAGATACCAGCAGCCGGGCTGCAATTCGATCTTCTTGGCGATGTGCGTGTGCTCGAAGAGGCAGGTAACGGAATCCGCCCTCGGAAATTACACGCACACCACGGCTCGTCGGTTCCATCCCGTCTCCTAAGGCTTGATTTACCGGGGTGCGTGCATTCTATCACAAACGTCCGCCGCCTCCCGTTTTCGGCTCAGCGAAGTAACTCAAGTCCGGTCAAAACGATACCCCATGCGGACGCAACGTCCCACGCGTCCGCGGCCATGGTGTCCCACGGGGCCGCCGCACAGGCGTCCGCGGCGTAAAGCTGTTGGCTGCCCCGGCTGAACCCTCCGCCGGCAGGGCAGCTTTAAGCCGCATCCAGAATCAATTCGGCATGCCGCACCGCCACACCGGCTCGCGGGTCAGTTCGGCGTAGATGGCGTCCCGCCCGGGCGCGAGTCGGAATGGCGCCCCACGTTGTACGGCGCGTTCCCGCCGCGAAGTTTGCCACCAGCGCGCCGCGCCCACGCGTTTCTCGTGGCCGGGCAGGATCCCCAAAGCGGCAAGCCGGGCCAGAAATCTGGCTCCGCGGACGGGATTCTCTTCGCGTAGCAGATCCTCGGTGAAGGCCCCATGAGTATTTGCGCTCCGCCTCTTGCGCTCGCTCCCGCCGTTTGGCATAAGTTTGTCGCCACATCCCCTGCGGTTTGTCCGGAAACGGCGAACGGTCGATGCCGCCGTTGTTCCCCGTCGCTCGCTGCTGGGATTGCCACCATTCTAGTGCGCCGCACATCGGAGGGCGGAACGGGCAGTGCCGAATATATTGAACAACGGGAAGGTATTTACCGTCTTTCAAAACGATCTGGTCTCCAGATCCACCTCTCAAATACGCTGTCGCTCAGCGTGTTTGGTGTGAATGAGCAGCGCTGGACGGAGTAGGCAAAGGCAACAGGGCAATGAGGCACACATAAAATCCAATAAGGAGACTTTCCAATGAAACACAACACCATGTTGACCGTCGCATCTCTGCTCTCGCTCCTCTTTCTGACGCTTCACATTACGGACGACATCGTTCGTGGGATATCGAAGGCCGAGAGCTCCAACATTGCGCTGATCGTCCTCGCGGTCTTCCTGTACGGGACACTCGTGCTCCCCGAACGGCGATCGGGCCACGTCATCATCCTGCTCATCGGATTGATGGCGGCAGCCATGCCCGTCATGCACATGAGGGGGGCACATTACGGCGAGATCGCCAAATCCCCCGGCGGCTTTTTCTTCGTCTGGGTACTCTGGGCGCTCGGCGGGCTAGGGGGCTTCACCTTGATCCTCTCGGCGCGCGGGCTGTGGGATCTGCGGCGGAGGCGGCCCCAGTAGTCCAGGGCAGCGGACGGTGGCGATTCTTGCCCATTGGTGCTGCAGCGTGTGTTTTCGGTGAGCGTGCGTAAGACAGCCTTACGCCGGTATTCCACCGTCAATGGTTTGTGGACCGTGAGGCCGGTGAGACATAGGGGAGACATACTCGGCAATCGTCCGTTCGTGAGCGGGCCCCGTCCTGGAAGCAAATTGCACTACAGTGCGGACTTTGCGCGGTCGGCGGAAAGTCTCTGCATCAAGGCCTGGAAGCGTGGATTGCGGCGCACGGAGGCGAAGTCGGGATCGTTCTCGATCCATTCCTTGTGGCCGAAGCCCAGGCCAAAGGCCTTCTCCAGGCAGTCGATGGATTTGTCTGTTTCGCCGAAAAGCGCGTAAGCACAGGAGACGTTGTAAAGGACGGCAGCTTCCTCGGGGTCCGCGGCCACGGACGTTTCGCGTGTGCTGTTTTCGCCCAGCGAGCCGTCACGCCTGGCGAAGACACTTGCGCGCTGGCTGGTCCTCCGTCGCTGCTGAAGCCCTGATCGAAACCGATGGTCCAGCCCCGTCGTACGGCATACTCCTGGATGGCGCGGCTCTGCATCTGCATCGGAAGCGTCTGCTGGTCATAGGCTTTTCCTGTGCGGTCTTATTACGCATCTGGTTCGCATTGCTTGCTCGCCGTCCGAGCGGGGCGGGGGGCGGATTGTATCTCGAGCTTCCGCCAGCGCTAAACTCGATTTACTCGTGCCGCAACGCTTCCACGGGGTCCACTCGAGTCGCGCGGCGCGCCGGAACGATCATTGCCAATAGTCCGGTGGCAATCATGCCTAACAAAATTAGAGTGAAGGTCGGAGGATCGGTTGCGCTCACCTCATATAGGAGGCTGCTCAGAACTCGGGTCAGACCCAAGGCGCCGCTTAGGCCCAGCGCGAGCCCCAACGCGACGGATAGAGATCCCTGGCGAAGCACTAACGCAAGCACGTTGACGGGACGAGCACCGAGTGCCATGCGGATTCCAATCTCGCGGCGGCGGTGATCGACCAAATAGGCGAGCACGCCGTAGATCCCGATTGCAGCCAACAGCGCCGCGACTGCTGCGAATACCGTCATCGATTGAATCGAGAATCGCTGCCGCACGAGGGAATCCGCGAGAGCTTGTTCCATGGTCTGGATTACTATCGGCAAATTCGAATCGAGCGCCGCTACTTCATGTCGCAGCGGATTAACCAGCGACAGCGGATCATTCGCCGTCTTGATGACAAGACCGATCCTTGCGGATGGCAGTTGCGGGGCCGAATAGTAAATCGTGGGGAGCGGTGGTCCGGCCAGGTCGCTGTACTTTGCCCCGCCGGCGATTCCGATGATCCTGCAGGTCACGTTCGGTATGGGAACCTGGATTTGCATTCCAATGGGGTCGAGGTCTGCGAAATATTTCTTGACGAGCGTCTCGTCGACAACCGCGACGGGTAACGCGCCGCGATCATCCGAGGGTGCGATGCCGCGCCCGCGCAGAAGTGGAATCCCCATGGTTTCGAAGTAGCTGGCCGAGGTCCGGCTCTGCACCACGACGGGGGATGGGGCGCTGCGATCGCGGGGGTGGCCTATGATTTCGAACGGCCCGCGCCCGGGCCCGCTGGCAAACGGTATATATTCCGTGGCTGCGGCTGATCTGACGCCGGGCAACGCCGCCACACGTTCCAGCAATGAACTCTGAAACGCAACCCTCTGGGCGGGTTGCTTGTACAAAGTCACCGGCAGCGCGATTTGCGCTGTCAATAGCTGTTCTGGCCGAAATCCCGGATCGGTACGCTCCAGTCGAATGAAGCTCCGCACCAGTAGCCCCGCTCCGATTACCAGGATCAGCGAAGCAGCGACTTCCGCCACGATCATCGATTCCCGAAGAAGCTGAGCTGCTCCGGAGGTTCCGCGCGAGCCTCCCTTCAGCGTGTCGGTCAAATTCATGGCGGAGGTTTCAAACGCTGGACCGAGCCCGAACACTACACTCGCCAAAATCGAGAGGAGCAGGGAAAACGCCATGACCCAGCCGTTAATCGCCGGCTGCGCACCGCGAATGAGGTCGCGAGGACCGAACTGGCCGTAGAGGTGCAATCCGTAGATAGCCAGCAGCACTCCGGCCGTTCCAGCGATCGCCGAAAGCAAGAGGCTCTCGGTTAGCAGCTGCCGGATCACTCGCGAACGGGACCCACCCAGCGCGGCCCGTATGCTGATTTCCCTCCGCCGCGTCGTGGCCCTCGCCAACAGCAGGTTGGATACGTTCGCGCATGCGATCAACATCACCACCCCGACCGCCGCCATCAACACCAGCAAAGCCGTCTTCAAATTGCCTGCCTGCCTTTCGGCCAATGGATCGACGTCCACCGAGAATCCCATGTTTCTCCCATACCGGAGGGGGTTCTGCTCGGCCATCCGGGCGGCGATGCTCCGAAACTCCTCTCGCGCCCGTTCCAGCGTCACATCGGCCTTTAAACGGCCGATAACGTCGATCACTTTTAGCGCATTCCGCGGTGCGAGATCCGCCGGCGAAAACGCGAGTGGCGTCCACACATCGGCGCGGAAACGATATTCGAGAATGGGCCGGATCACCCCGACAACGCGATAACTCTCTCGATTGATCTCGATATTCTTCCCGATGATGGATGGGTCCGCACCGTATCGGCGGCGCCACAATCCGTCGGTAATGATGGCGACATGACCCTGGCCGTATTGTTCGTCATTCGCGGTGAACAGTCGGCCAGCGACCGGCCTGACGCCAAGCAACGCAAACACATTTGCCGTAACGGCCGCGCTCACGACACTCTCGGGCCCGCCGCCGCCGCTCAGGGTTGCGCTGCCGAGGCCTCGTACGCCGGCGATTTGCGAGAAACTGGTGGCCATCTTGCGAAACGTGACGAACTCAAACGGAGTCGAAGCGATTTTGGCCAGGCCGTAATGCTGAATGTTCTGGCCGGCGATGACGAGTTGATCGGGATTGGGATATGGCAGCGGATGGAGTAGTACCGCATCGACACCGGAGAAAATCGCAGTGGCCGAACCAATTGCAACGGCCAGCGTAATCACCGCAACGATACTGAACCCGGGCCTTTTCACAAGCTGCCGGAATGCGAAACGAAGATCCTGGAGCACGGCTTACCTCTTTCGCAATCTTAAGCGATTTGATCAGCCATAGCTCGACGGTATCAACCCCGCCCCGTTCAGTCATGCCGTTGAGTCATGCCGGTTAATTGCCGAAAGGACTCGCCGGTCAAGCTGCCTTCAATTTGCTGGGAAACGCCGATGCTGACACGTGCCTGACTGACAATCAATCCTCGCTGACGGCGTAGCGTTTACCGGAGAGGGCAAACTAGGTCTGCGACCGCGTGATTAGGTTCGCCCGCCCACCAACATGCGCGGCTCAACATCGAATCCGAGCCGCGACCTTAGGGAGCGGGATCTCGCGGTCGCGGACCTAGTTCGAAAGGCAACTGGCTACGAACAGGAAAAGCTGGAGCCGCGCTATCCCACATCGGTTCGCGGGCTGCGCGAGCCGAGCTTCCTGCGCCCATTGGAGCGTATCGGTGACCCAAAACTTTCTCCGACAAGGCTTACATTTCAACCTACCCAAAATAGCAGCTGCGGCTTCTCGTCTTTCGAGACTCACCGATCGGTTCTGAACTATCTCGATCACTTCCGCAACCGGCCCGGCGCCTGAATCGCGCATCCTCGCTGTCGCGTCATCTTTCTCGCGAATCCGTTGCTCCGTTAGCCGTCGCCGTGCGGCATCGCGCGTCCCGTGGTCCCGAGCCCGAGCCAGCGGGGATGCGTGATCTTCCATGTCTATGCCTTCTGCTAACCAACTCGATCTTTCCACCGACCCTCGCCGTGGCAACATCGGCCGCGCCGATCATTCTCAGAAACCTCTCCCCTTGGGCTCGTTTCCGAACGATGTTCCAGCGTCTATTCGATTCCGAACGGCGCAGCTACGGACACCTCCCCGCCCCTCAAGCCGCTGGTAATTGTCTCTCATTGCCAGCCCGAAAACCGCATCCATGTGGCGAGGCGACTCCTGGTGGACCAGGCACGGGCTTATCGTAGATCTCGAATCGCAATCCCAATTCCGGCTTCACTCCTCCGCGTTGCACTTCTCGATGGCGGCGGCGATCTGGGTGTCCTTCGTCTCGTAATCCAGCGTGGTCAGGAGCGAATCCGTCCTGAAGTTGTAGAACACGCGAGTAAGCCGTGACTCGCCATTGTCGTACCGCACTACCGCGTCAATAACGACGCCGGCCCCGTTTCCGCACCATTCGTGGTGGGGAGGTGACTCGATCTCGGTCGCCCCGTAGGTGTATTGCTCGTGGGCGGACCGGCCACCTTCCACACTGAACCGCCAGACCGTGATTGGACGGTAACGATACTCAAGAACCTCAAAACCGTGTCGTTCCACCGCCGGGCCGCCGTACTCAATAAACTGGGAGGTAACAGCGTTCTTGCTACGCCAGAAATAGATGGCAGTAACTGCCATCGCGAGCAAAACGCATTTGGCGACGATTCGCATTGAGCTTTTCGGCCGGCCGCACTTGGCCCACTGTGATGACGATCAATACTACGTGTCCGTTCAGTGCCGCCCGAAAGACGGCATTCCGGAAACTACCCCGCGGGCCAAGCGCACCGGCCGCTTCGCCGGGGGCAATGGAAGGCAAGCCCATGTGCACTTCTGCACTAAGGGGCCGCGGAACAATAATCTGAACAGATGTTTCGACGCACCCTACCGCTCCTTGCGGTCGCGGCTCCGCCAGACCGCGCTCTGAGCCGCGCGCGCCAGCAAGCGGTTGGATTTGAATGCACAGAATATTTCTCCGCGGCCCCTAAGGCTTGCCGGCCACTATTCTCGTTCGCGCTATGCTGCAGCCGCCGCTTGCTTTCGGCAGGGTACCCCATTCATAATTCGTGCATATGGTACCGCCAGGGCGGACCCAGACCCAGATCTCCGAGGTCCTGCTGACCGGGTGGGCGATGAGCTGCGTGCATATCGGCCATCTCGGAACGCTAATCCAGTATGAACTGCGGCCCAGTGGCGATCCCGCGCGTTTAATTGATCTGGCGGAGAGCGCCGGGCGGAGTGCGTGGACCCTTCGCGGCGAACTCCGTCTACACGGCGCAAGAAGTTCCAACGCCTGTATCGCAAATCCTCAAAGTATCCCGATCCCCGCGGACCTCCCGAACCGATGGGCAGAGACCTGCATCCAAGTCTTCAACCTCGGAAATCTCATCAACGAAGGGTTGCCCCGTGACCGCGCACACCGTCGTGCAATCGATCTGACCGGACGCGTCATACGAAGGGCTTGGACAATTTACAACGACCTCCGCCGGCACGGAGCAACTAGCGTTCGTGACGTCGGGACGGCACTTCTCCGGAAAACCCCAATCTGATCCTCACGCCGCTTGGTAGCTGGAACTGCCGCGCGAACCGCCAACTCAGCCGAGGGGAGGCTGGTACAAGCCGGCAAGAGCCAGTCACAATTTCGTGCGTACGAGTCCCCCTCATAGTTGACCTATTCAGACCGGGAACCCACCACCTCAAGAGCGTCACATTCAATCTGGCAACGTTCGGACCCGCCCATCGAGAATTCTATCGGGACAAGGATTCCCCGGTCTAAGACGCGCCCGTCGCATAAGCGATTCTTAACAGGCGCTGAGCACGACAGCCCAAGAGACATCGGGAGAGAGCCATCAACCCACGAAACCATTTCACCCGCCCCGTTTCTGGGAGGTTGCAACCAAAACGCGGCTCGCTGAGCAGGACCGCCCAACACCTCGGGGCACATTCGAGTGACCTTGTCCTGACACCGATGGAGGGCACCCTCCGCGTCAAGGCAGTCCTCGCACGCCGGTTTCTGGTTCCATAAACGACGACGCCCGTCGGCGTGAAAGCTCCGCGGTGAAACCCGCCTACTTCATCGCATAATCCAGCGCCGGCTTCCCATCCACCGGCACGTGCGTGGTCCACTTTCGGCCGGCCAGGCGCTTGGTGTAGGCGGCCCGCGCTGCCGTCACTTCGGCCGGGTGATCGAGGATGTCGACTCCCGCCAGCGCCAGCGTGCGCGCCGCCACCAGCATGCCCTTCCGCCCGATGCTCGATCCGGCACACGCCGCCGCCTGCCACGTGTGCGCGCTCACGCCGGGCACGAACGTGGCCGCGGTGAATTGCGCGGTGGGAACCACCCAGCTCACATCGCCGGCATCGCTCGACGCCGGGCTCGACCGTTTCCGATTTGCTCGTCTGCACGTGATCCGGGCCGGGCGTCTTCACGTCGAACCCCAGCGTCTTCTGCAACTGCTGGGCAAAGCTGTGCTCGGCAGGCGTGTACTCGTAGCCGCCGGCCTTCTGCATGGCCCGCGCCAGCACTTCCTCCAGCGCATCGTTGGGCAGGACGTTCGCGTAGTTGGTGCCCTGCACAAATTCCATGCGCGTTCCCGAAGCCAGCGCTCCGGCACGCGCGCAGTTCATGATCCGCTCCCAGATCCCGTCAAGCACCTGCGCATCCGGATTCCGCGCGATCAGGTTGGCTTCGGCGAATGCCGGCACGATGTTTGCCGCGGCGCCGCCGTTGGTGATCACGTAGTGAATCCGCGTCTCCTGCGGAACGTGCTCGCGCAGAAACTCCACCGCGTTGAGCATGATCATGAGGCCATCCAGCGCCGAACGGCCGCGCTCGGGAGCCGCCGCCGCGTGCGATGCGACGCCGTAGAAGCGGAATCGCCCGCCGTTGTTGGCCAGCAGCGATCCCAGGTTGACCCGGTTGGCATCCGCCGGATGCCAGGCCAGCACCGCATCGACGTCGCGGAACAGCCCGGCGTGGAGCATGTAGATCTTACCGCCGCCGCCTTCTTCGGCGGGCGTCCCGTAGTAGCGGATGGTGCCCTTGAGCCCGCGCGCCTGCATCTCTTCCTTGATCGCCACCGCCGCCAGCGCCGACGCCGAGCCGAGCAGGTTGTGCCCGCAGCCATGTCCCGGGAGCGCCCGGCACCACCGGCAGATAGCTGCGGCACATCCTTTTGCGACAGGCCCGGCAGGGCGTCGAATTCCCCCATCACCACCAGTACCGGCTGCCGCTGCCGAAGCTGGCCGTAAACGCGGTTGGCATTCCGGCCACTTCCGCCCGCACTTCGAATCCGTTGGCGCGCAGCTCCTGCTGCAGCAGCGCCGAACTCTTGTCCTCGTGGAAACCCAGTTCGGGCGTCTCCCAGATCTGGCGCGATACCTCACCGAAGCGTTCCGCATGAGCGGCCACGCGGCTGAGCACATCGTCGGCCGCCGGAAGCCTGCCGGCAACCAGAACCGATAGAAGGATGCAAATGCGATTGGTCATCATCTGTATCGCCCAGCATACCTCACCGGCCGGGAAGACGGCTGCGCCGCTTTCATGCACGTAGCCGCCCGGAGGTGGTGACCACGAACCGGCCGTCGTGTTCCAGGCTCACGTGGTTCGCACCTCCTCTTCCGGTGTGCCGCAATCCATCCGATTTCCCACGCGCACCAGCCCCCGCGGCGCGTCCGGTCAGCCCAGCATCCACACGCCCAGCGCCAGCGTTACGACCGTCAGCGGCACGCCCGCCTTGGCGTATTCCCAAAAGCCGATTCGGACCTCCCTCCGGGCGCGCTCGACCACGATCAGATTGGCCACCGAGCCGAGCACCGTGAGGTTGCCGGCCAGCGTCGAGGACATCGCCAGCGTCAGCCACGCGTGCGGCCTGGTTCGGCAGATGCGCCACGAAGCCCCTGAAGACCAGCACCGCCGGGACGTTGCTCACCAGGTTCGAGAGCAACGCCGTGAAGAGGGTCAGCGGCCCGGTGCGCTCCAGGTGGTAGCGCGCGGCCTGCGGCAAAGCAGTCCGCCGCCAGCGGAGTCTTCTGCACTCCCGCCGACACGATGAAGAGGCCGATGAACATCACCAGCAGGCTCCAGTCGATTTCCCGGTAGACCCTTTCCGGTTTGATGCGCCGGGTCAGCAACAGCAGAGCGCCGGCGATGACGGCAACCTTGGGCACCGGCCAGCCGATGAAGAAACAGACGATCATGGCAGCGGAGGCGGCCAGCGATTTCGATCAGCAGCGCGCGGTGCACCCGCACCGCCGCGTGCGCCACCTCGATGGGCGTGTCGGCGCGGAACTCGGAGCGATACACCAGCGCGATGGCCGCCACCGTCAGCCCCAGGCCGGCTGCCGCGATGGGCGCCAGCGCGGCGGCGAAAGCGCGGTAGCCGATGTGCGAGAAGCTGCCGATCATCATGTTCTGCGGGTTGCCGGTGATAGTGGCGGCGCTGCCGATGTTGGCCGCCATGGCCACCGCCAGCAGGTAAGGGATGGGATTGCGCCGCAGCCGCCCGGTGATTTCGAGCACCAGGGGCGTGAGCACCAGGCACATGGTGTCGTTCACGAAGAAGGCCGAGAAGACGCCCGACACCAGCACGATTCCCGCCAGCAGCAGCAGCGGGCGATGCGCATGCTCCACCACCCAGGCGCTGACCAGGGCGAAGAAGCCCGAGAGCCGCAGGTTGGCCACCACGATCATCATTCCGAACAGCAGCATGATGGTGTCGTAGTCGATGGCCGCGTAGGCCTCCTTCATGGTGAGAACATTGGCGGCCAGCATCAGGCTGGCGCCGATAATGGCCGCGCCGGTGCGGTCCACGCGAAACCCGGGCAGACGGCCGATGGCCAGCACCAGGTAAGTCGCGGCGAAGATCAGGATGGGAATCAGCATGGGCGGCATTCAGATGGCCGGCGGGGCCGCCCTTCCCAACCGATATAATCGGCAACATGCGGCTTTGCTTCCTCATTCTCGCATTGGGCGTGGTGGGTTTCGCCCAGAATCGTGACGCGGCGTTCGATCAACTGGCGGGTCGCCTGTTTGACGAGGTGGTCTTCCATTACGATCCGGCGTCCGCCACCCAGGCCGGCTTCCACCAGTACGATGCCCTGCTGCCGTCCATGTCGCGGGCGGAAATCGACGCGTCGATTGCCGGATTGGAAGAAGTTCGAGGGGCTGGTGCAGAATTTCGACCCGCGCGGGCTTTCGCCGTGCGGTGGCCGCGGACCGCGAGCTGGTGCTGGCGCAGATCCGCGCCCAGCTGCTGTCGCTCCAGACCATTCGCCCGTGGGAGAAGAATCCCGACGTGTACTCGTCGGGCGTGACCGACGCGATTTTCGTCATCATGAGCCGCAGCTTCGCGCCGCCGGAGCAGCGGCTGAAATCGGTCATCGCGCGCGAGCGGCTGATTCCGCGGGTATTTCAATCGGCGCGCGAGAATCTGAAAAATCCGCCGCGCATTTTCACCGAAGTGGCCATCGAGCAACTGCCGGATATCGTCGGCTTCTTCCAGAACGACGTGCCGAAGGCATTCCAAAAGGTCACCGACCGCGCCTTGCTGGCCGATTTCGAGAAGAGCAACCAGGCCACCATTGCCGCGATTCAGGCCTACGAGACCTTCCTGAAGAGCGATCTGCTGCCGCGCTCGAACGGCGATTTCCGCATCGGCGCCGAAAACTACCGCAAGAAACTGCTGTACGACGAAATGGTGGATACGCCGCTCGACCGGCTGCTGGAAATCGGCTATCAGAATCTGCGTGCACAACCAGGCAGGAGTTCCAGCGGGTGGCGGCGCAGATCGACCCGAAGCGGACGCCGCAGCAGATTCTGGATGAGCTGGAAAAGGACCATCCGCCCGCCGACAAGCTGCTCGACTCGTTCCGCGACGTGCTGGGCGGATTGCGCGAGCTATCATCGAGGCAGCATCACATCGTGACCATCCCATCGCCGGTGCTGCCGATTGTGGAGGAGACGCCGCCGTTCATGCGCGCGCTGACCACCGCGTCGATGGATACGCCCGGGCCCTTACGAAAAGGTGGCCAAGGAGGCGTTTTTCAACGTGACCCTGCCGGAACCGAATTGGCCGAAGCAGCAGACCGAAGAATACCTGGAAGGCTTCAACCGCGGCACTATCATCAGCACCGCGGTGCACGAAGTCTACCCGGGCCACTACGTGCAGTTCCTGTGGCTCCGCGGGTGCCCACCAAGGTCCGCAAGCTGATCGGGTGCAGCTCCAACGCCGAAGGGTGGGCGCACTACAGCGAGCAGATGATGCTCGACGAAGGCTATGGCAACGGCGACCTGAAACTGCGTCTGGGCCAGTTGCAGGATGCGCTGCTGCGCGAACGCGCGCTACATCGTGGGCATCCAGATGCACACCGGCAAGATGACCATCGACCAGGCCATCGAATTCTTCGTGAAGGAAGGGTACCAGGTACGGCCGGTGGCGGAGAAGGAGGCCAAGCGCGGCACGTCCGATCCGACTTATCTGGTATACACGCTGGGAAAGCTGGAGATTCTGAAGCTGCGGGAGGACTACAAGAAGCTGAAGGGCGCGCAATATACCCTGGAGGGATTCCACGATGCGTTCCTGGCGCAGGGGACGCCGCCGATTAAGATTGTGCGGCGGGCGCTGCTGGGGAACGATTCGCCGGTGTTGTAGGGCGGCGGAGGAGAAATGGAATCGCGAAGTGAGACGACGTGCGTGGTGATATCGGCGGGCGACGGGTACCGAGGCAAGCAGGCCTTGCAGTATCTCGCCGGGATTTCGGCGGAATCGGCGGGTTCGCGAGGGTTGTGCCTGCACACGGTCACCATCGCTCCGCTGGCACGCGCGCGGCCGCACCTGCACGAGCAGCACGAAAGCGCGGTCTATGTGCTTTCCGGCGAGGCAGGCATGTGGTTTGGAGAAGGACTGCGCCAGCACGTGTGGCTGCGGGCCGGCGATTTCCTTTACATTCCCGCCAACATGCCGCACCTGCCCTACAACCCCAGCGATTGCGTCCCCTGCGTGGGGGTGGTGGCGCGCACCGATCCCAATGAGCAGGAGAGCGTCACGCTGCTGGATCTGGCCGACCCGGGGGTGGCACCGCGATAGCAGGCTGGCGGGTGCGCGGCGGCGGCGTGGTGGTTTCGACGCGAGCGGCTTGGCGGTCGGCTGGACCGAGGGGACCGCGGCTCGCGGACGAGTCCGGCCTCACGGTCGTGGCGGCGGCGGGTCGGGTCGAATGCGGGGGCGTTGCGGCGGGATGGACCACATCTACGACCGTGGGGTCCGCAGCGACGCCAGCGTGGCGGGCGGCGGTTCGGGGTCGAATGCAGCGTTGAGTACGCCGGCTTGGGGCTATGGCTGCGGCGGCGGGTCGGGTCGAGTGTGCGGGGTGCGCCGTGGCGGCATGGACCACATCTACGACCGTGGGGTCCGCAGCGACGCCAGCGTGGCGGGCGGCGGTTCGGGGTCGAATGCAGCGTTGAATACGCCGGCTTGGGGCTATGGCCGCGGCGGCGGGTCGGGTCGAATGCGGGTTGCGCCGTGGCGGCATGGACCGCATCTACGACCGTGGGGTCCGCAGCGACGCCAGCGTGGCGGGCGGCGGTTCGGGGTCGAATGCAGCGTTGAGTACGCCGGCTTGGGGCTATGGCCCCGGCGGCCGGTCGGCGGCCGGTCGGCTCGGTTGCGGCGGCGGTTCGGGTCGAGTGCGGAGTGCGCCGTGGCGGCATGGACCACATCTACGACCGTGGGGTCCGCAGCGACGCCAGCGTGGCGGGCGGCGGTTCGGGGTCGAATGCAGCGTTGAGTACGCCGGCTTGGGGCTATGGCTGCGGCGGCGGGTCGGCGGCCGGTCGGCTCGGCTGCGGCGGGCGGGTCGGGTCGAGTGTGCGGGGTGCGCGACGTCGTGGGGCGAGGTCCACGACCGCGCGGTGCGCTCCCTTTCGGTCGCGGCTCGGTTTCGATTGTGAGCCGCGCGTGCAGGCGGTGCCGCGGGTGATGGGCTCGGCGGTCGCTCCGTTACCAGTAGCCGTTGCGGGAGAGGGATTTGCGGCAGCGGGGGCAGAAGGCGGCGCCCTTGACGTCCAGCCGCTCGACGGCATGGCTGGAGGCCATCACGCAGCGCCAGTCGGGACAGTGGCGGAGACCGAAGGTGTGGCCCAGCTCGTGGCCGGCTTCCTTGATCAGGCGCTCGCGCAGCAGGGCCTCGCGGGCTGGGAGTCCGTAGAACTCATCGTCCAGCCGGGCCAGTCGAAACCACCGCGCAGTTGCCGTCGAGTTGGGCTTCGCCGAAGACGAAGGTGAGCACCGGGACGAAGAGGTCGCAAGTCGGTCACGCCCAGCACCCGCGCGTCGGGGTCGCCGGTGCGGTCCAGGCGCTGGAGGATGGCGGTCGAGTAATACTGCTTGCGGCGCCCATCCAGCGCAAAGGAAACGTCGAGCATGTCTCGGGCGGATGCGGCACGGGGTGCCGAAAGTGCGCGCCAGCGCGACGGCCAGCTGCTCCAGGTGGTCGAGGCGCGGCGAGGGGTGCGAGGCGCCGTTGACCGCGGCACCCTCGAGACCGCCTGCCCCGGATTGCCGGAGAGCGGGATGAGATGAATCGGTTTCACCGCTAAGACCGTAGCGCCGCAGCTTGTTATACAGCGTGGTCCGGTCGATATCCAGGATGCGCGCCGGCGCGCGAGAGGTTGTGCTGCGTCTCCCGCAGAATGCGCTCGATGTGCGCCCGCTCGATGTCGTCCAGCGTCTTTCCGCCCTTGGGCTCCTCGGCCTGAAACTGGAACGAGAAATCGGCCGGACGGATCTCGCGTCCGCGGCCCACCACCAGCGCGCGCTCCACGGCGTTCTCCAGCTCGCGCACATTGCCCGGCCAATCGTGGCGCATCAGCAGTTCCAGGGCCTCCGGGGCGATCTGCGGCATGGGCCGGCTGGTGGCCATGCAGAACTTGTTCAGGAAATGGTTGACCAGCAGCGGAATATCTTCGCGGCGTTCGCGCAGCGGCGGCAGGTCGATGCAGAACACGTGCAGCCGGTAGTACAGATCCGGGCGGAAGGTGCCGGCCTTCACCAGCGTCTCCAGATTCTTGTTGGTGGCGGCGATGCAGCGGAAGTCCACCTTGATCTGCTGGTTGCCGCCCACCCGCACGATCTCCTTTTCCTGCAGCACGCGCAGCAGGTCGGTCTGCGTCCGCAGGCTGATGTCGCTGATCTCGTCCAGGAATACGGTGCCGCCGTCGGCCACTTCGAACTTGCCCTTCTTGCGGTACTGCGCGCCGGTGAAAGCGCCCTTCTCGTGGCCGAACAGCTCGCTTTCGAGCAGCGTTTCGGTCAGCGCGCCGCAATGGATGGTCACCATGGGCATGTAGCGCCGCGGTCTGGCGGCGTGGATGGCGCGCGCCACCACTTCCTTGCCGGTGCCGCTTTCGCCGGTGATGAGCACCGTGGCCTCGGTGGGCGCCACCATCTCGATCAGCTCCATCACCTTCTTCATGGCGGGGCTTGTGCCGATCAGCTCGGTGCCGGGGAAGCTTTCCTGCAGGTTCTCGCGCAGGCGCACCACTTCGCGGCGGGCCCGTTTGTGCTCCAGCGCGTTGGCCACCAGGTGCGAGAGCTCGTCCGGATCGACCGGCTTGGTGATGTAGTCGTAAGCGCCCTGCTTGAGCGCCTGGACGGCGGTATCCACGGAGGCATAGCCGGTCATGATGATGACCGTGAGGTCGGGATCGGCCTCTCTGCAGCCGCGCCTGCAGCTCCATGCCGTCCATGCCGGGCATTTTGATGTCGATCAGGGCGATATCGAACTCCGCCTGCTGGATGATCTCCAGCGCTTCGCGCGCGCCGCCGGCGCGGCTTGGCCGTGTAGCCTTCGCTGGTGAACCATTTGCTCAGCGAATCGCGCACGACCAGTTCGTCGTCGACGATCAGGATGCGGCCCTTGGTCTTGGATCGACGCCGTGGGACTCAATCGCTGTTGCCATAAGTTTGTTCCTCAATTCCTCATTGCGCTACCCGCCAAAGCGGGTTGGGCCGTGCCGGAATCCGGCGCGGGCGGCAAGGCAACCGTGAATTCGGTTCCTTCACCGGATTGGGAGCGGACCGAGATTTCACCGCGCGTGCTGCTCCACGATGCTGTGCGCTACCGCCAGGCCCAGGCCGGTGCGGTTCTGGTCCTCTTTGGTTGTGAAAAACGGGTCGAAGATGTGCGGCAGGACGTCCGTCGGGGATGCCGCAGCCGGTGTCCTTCACCCGGATCAGGACCTGCTCGGCGGCGGCGTCGTAAGTCGGTGGACACCTCCAGCCGGCCGCCCTTGGGCATGGCCTCGCCGGCGTTGACCATCAGCACCAGCACCACCTGCTGGATCTGGTTGGCGTCGCACTGCGGCCGGCGGCAGGTCCTCGGCGAGGTGATTCTGCGAGGTCGACGTTCTGCATGGCCAGCTTGTGCTGCACCAGGAGCACGGCGCGATGCACTACCGTATTCAGGTCGTTGGGTTCGCGGTTGCTGGGCGCCTGGCGGGAGAAGGTGAGCAGGTTCTTGACCAGTCTCGCCGCAGCGCTTGCTTTCGCGTTCGATGGTCTGGAGCTGCTCCGACCAGCTCTTCGCGGCCGGGAATGTCGTGCTTCTGAATCTCGCGCAGCACCAGCCGCGCATAGGTCAGGATGCCGAACAGCGGGTTGTTGATTTCATGCGCCACGGTGGCGGCCAGTTTGCCGATGGAGGCCATCTTTTCGGAGCTGCAGCAGGGTCTTGTGAACGCGCTCCAGCTCGGCGGTTTTGCGGCGCACCTGCTCCTCGATGTGGGCCTGCACGCCGGCCACACTCCTGCGGTCATCTTGTTGAAGGAGGCGGCCAGATCGCCGAGTTCGTCGTCCGACTGGACCGGCAGGCGGTAGTCCAGGTCGCCGCCCGCCACGCGGTGCATGCCAGCGATCAAGGTCCTTGACCGGGCGGTAGCACCACCACCCACATGAACAGCACGGCCGCGAGGCAGCCGAAGACGATAGCGCCGACCAGGAACCAGGTGAGGGAGGCCTGGTGCTCGGCCACCTGTTCGATCGGCGGCGGCGAGCGAGAGAGTCGGTATCGATCACGCCCAGGACGCTCTGGCTGCGCGGATGCACATGGCAGGCGGCGTTGGAACATTCCGGCGGAGTTGGCGATGGGCTGGATGACGCCAGCACGCGCTGGCCCTGGCGATCGGTGAAGATGCGCGCGCGGTCGCGGCGGTTGAGCTTGGCGAGCGGCGCCGATTGGGCGTGGCAGGCGAAGCACTGCTCGGCGCTTTTGTCCACCACCTGGTTGCGCTCTTTGGGGTCGGTGGAGAAGGTGATCGGCCTTCTTTGTTGAGAGATGCGGATGCGCTGGATGCCCGGCTCGCTGCCCATTTCCTGGATGATGTTGTAGAGCGCGTCGCGATCGTTGCGCAGCATCTCGTAACGCGTGCTGCGCAGGATCAAGTCGCTGACGCGATGGGCCGACTGCTTGCACCATGTCTTCACTGTGAGCGCGCTCCGAGCGCAGGTTGAGGAAGCCGAACAAACGCGAAGAAGGCCGCCGTGCTGGCGATGACGCACACCGCGAGCTTGGCGGCCAGGCCGAAGCGGATTGGGGAGCGCAATTTCATCCTACCGAGACGGGATCCGCCTCCGTTCTGTTCCAATTCCCGCGGGCGTGGCCTCGGGCTCGTGCGGCCTCGAAAATGGGAAAGTAACCGGCCACCAGGCGGAAAATGGCAAACCCCGAGGCCACGATGGAAAGCGTGACGGCGACTTCGCTCCACTTGGGAATGTAATGCGTGCCCGAGCCGGCTTCGAGGCCGGTGGTGCCCACATTCAGCCGGTTGGCGATGAATCCGAACACGACCATGACCGCGCAGGCGTACAGCGGCCGGGGCTCGCGGCGGATCGCTGGCTGGTACAGCAGCACCGTGGGCACCAGCATGAGCGCGGTTTCCAGGCCGAAGAGCCAGGTCTCGATGCGATTCTGCGCAGCAGCAGGTCGCAAAGCGTGCCGGTGGCTGAGATCCAGGAAGCGGATCCACAGGTAGACGCTCAGCACCACCGCCAGCACCCGCCCCATGCTCGTCAGCAGGGGCAGTTCCAGGGCGCGGCCGAAGGCGCGGCTGCTGTGCCAGGATTCGAAGATGGTCATGGCCAGCCCCACCGCGATCGCCGAAATGAAGAACAGCAGCGGCAGCATGGGGCTATACCAGAGCGGGTAGAGCTTCTCCGGCACGATCAGGAACAGGGTGCCCAGGGAGCTCTGGTGCAGCGTGGAAAGCAGCACGCCCGAGAATCATCAGCGGCACTGAGATGCGGTGAATCCATTCCAGCGGCTTGTGCCAGCCGAATTTTTCGAACACCACGGGCAGGAATTCCAGGGACAGCACGGTGGTGTAGAGCGTCACGCACCAGGCCACTTCGAACATCACCGAGTGCGGATTCCACATCACCAGCGGATGCCAGAGGCGATCGGGACGGCCGAGATCGTAGAGCAGCCCCACCACCACCAGCGACGTAGCCCAGGAACGCGGTGAGAATCGCCGGCCGCAGGATCGGCTTGTACCTCTCGATGGTGAAGATGTGGACCATGGCCACCAGCGTGAAGCCGCCCGCCGCGAGGCCCACGCCGCACATCACGTCGAAGGCGATCCAGAGTGCCCCACGGAAACTTGTCGCTCAAATTGGTGGACCCGCCCAGCCCGTAGAAGATGCGCAGGTAAGTGGCATACAGGCCGCTCAGCAGGATGGCCGCGAAAATCGCGCGCCAGAAAGTGATTTTGGGAAGCCTGCGTCTTCATCTGCGCTTGCCCTCCTTCGTGGGCCACTTCGCCGCGGCGGTTGGTGATCCACCAGATGCCGCCCAGCAGCACCGGCCGGTGGAGACCACGTCGGGCAGCAGTTCCAGGACGCGCCAGGTGGTTTCCGGCAAGCGGCTCCTGCGGCACGTTGGTGCGCAGGCCGATCTGCTCAAACGGCACCGCGGAAAGGTACAGCACCGAGGTGCCGCCGACTTCCTCCAGGCCGTAGATCTGGCCGTAGTACTGGTCGGGCTTTTCGGCCAGCCGCCGGCGTGGCTTCCGCGATCAACTCGTCGCGGTCGCCGTTCATGGTGGCGCCCGTGGGGCAGGCTTCGGCGCAGGCCGTCAGCTTGCCCTGCGCTCTGCCGCTCGTAGCACATATCGCATTTGCGCATCCGCGGCAGGCGGCTGGACCATTCGTACGTGGGCACCTGGAACGGGCATGCCTGCATGCAATAGCGGCATCCCATGCACTTTTCGGCATCGTAGGTCACCGGACCCAGGGCGGTTTTCTGCAAGCGCGCCCACCGGGCAGACCGAAGCGCAGGCCGGCTGCACGCAGTTCATGCAGAGCCGGCGGCAGAAATGGTCGCCGTGGGTCTCGATGGCGGTGAGCTTGTGCGCGGAGAGCTTCTCTTCGGCGGCGATTTTGTCGTCGTATGGGAGGCCCCAACGCTCGCGCACAGGCTCCTTCGCACGCCTTGCACCCGATGCAGAGGGTGCTGTCGTACAGAATCGCTTTTGACATATAATAGGACCCTCAACTCCTTTTTTACCAGAAATACGCGGAAAAGTGTAGCAAAAACTTTACAACCGGGCTACGCGGTCAGGAAAAACTCCGCGGTGACTTCCTTCCAGTTGGCATCCGGCAGACCTGCCAGAAGGTCTTCGGACGGGCGCCCGCCATCGGCCGCAACTGCCCCGGCCAGAGCGCGGTTGCATGGCATACAGGCGCTCCACGGCATCGCGCATCCACTCGCGGACCAGGCCCTTGGGGACCAGATTGCGGGTGGTGTTCTCCTCGTCGGGGACGTGGACGGTAACGCAGCCAGCCCTTGCCGTAGGGGTCGTTGCGCAGAGCTGCCGGGTTTCGCAACACTTCGGGGTTGACTTCGATGACTTCGCCTTCGGTGGGCGAAACCATTTCGGTCTTTTCGCCGTCGCGGAAGAAGTGAGACGACCTTCTGTCCCTGCCGGATCCACTGGCCGGGCTTGGGCAATTCGATCTTCTCGAACTTGCCGAGGAGCGCCGCGGCGAACTCGTCGGCACCCACGCGGACTACGTTTTTGCGTTCGCGCACCAGCCAGCTATGGCCGGGATGATAAGAAATGTTACCGGGGACCAGGAAACCGTCGACAAAGTCGCCGCCTGAGGAGGCCGGGACTGCCGGATTGGCCGAAGCCGTTTCCACCGGGACGGTGGCGAGGACCTTGCGGCGATTGAGCGCGTAATCCACAACGATGAAAACCAGGAATGTTGCCAGAACCAGAATGACTGTCATATGCTGCCTTCCTTTCTCCGGTCTGGATAAGGGCACGGGAGGGGCCAGAAAGCGGTGTTTCCGGGCTGTTTATCTGTTGTGAATTCAACCAGATGCAGGTGCGGGATTTCGCAACGGCGCGGCGGGCGTTGGAATTTTCAACGGGCGATTGCGGGGAAATGCAGCGAAGGGATTTGGAATCAGGGGCTTGGACCCGGTGTGGGGAAAAGCGGCGGGGGTGTTGGGGAATGCGGCAGGCGGGGAGGGGCGAGGGTGGCCGAGGGGGAACGCGGCCAACTGGGAGGGGGGCGGTTCGGCGGCTGGATGAGACCGGCGGGCGTTGCGGACGGGGGCGGCGGAGGGATTGCGGAACGAAGCCAATTAGGAGCGGGGTGGTTGGGCGGCTGGATGAGACGGCCGGGCGTGGCGGACGGGGGCGGCGGAGGGATCGCGGAACGAAGCCAATTGGGGGCGGGGTGGTTCGGTGGCTGGATGAGACCGGCGGGCGGTGCGGACTGCGGCGGAGGGGTTGCGGAAACGAAGCCAATTGAGAGCGGAGCGGTTCGGCGGCTGGATGAGACGGCCGGCGTTGCGGACGGGGGCGGCGGAGGGATCGCGGAACGAAGCCAATTGGTGAGCGGGGTGGTTCGGGGGCTGGATGAGACCGGCGGGCGGTGCGGACTGCGGCGGAGGGGTTGCGGAAACGAAGCCAATTGGGAGCGGGGCGGTTCGGGGCTGGATGAGACCGGCGAACCGGCGGGCGTTGCGGACTGCGGCAGCGGAGGGATTGCGGAACGAAGCCAATTGAGAGCGGAGTGGCTTGGCGGCTGGGTGGGACCGGGGGACCGGTGGGCGTTGGTGGCGGGGGGCGCGCCGGCTGTGGCTGTCCCCGGCGAACGCCGGCCGGTCGCGGTATGGCTGTGGCCGCGCGCTGAGCGGTCGAGGTTTACGGAAGGAAGCCAATTTCGGGTGGGGTGGTGGCGCTGGTGGTCCAGGGGCTTTCTGAATGGCTGCGGCGGACCGGCGCGAAGGCGGCTGACAAAATTACCGAACGAACCCATTTTTGCTGGCACCATATAGAAAACAAAGCACGCAGGAGAGTTCGGACGAACCCGAACCGAGGGATTGGCCGATGGCACGGGGTCTCGGGACTGTCGCGGCGGACTCCGCCCCGGCCGGGGGTTTTGGGTTTGCGCCGGAAGAAATTACCGAACGAACCCATTTTTTCGGCCAGCCGTAACAAAGCAAAACAGATGGCTACTCGCGCCACGAACCCATCCGGGACGGCCACGGCGGCGAGTTCGCGAGCAGGGGCGGCGGCAAAGCCTCTCGCTACCACTTATAGCATCGGGGGAGGGTGGACTCCGAAATTCGAGGGGTTAAGCTGTTGAGAATGGGGAGTCTGTAGCGCGGCGTTGGCGGCGAATCGGGTTCAGGGCTTCTGCGGAGGCGGCTGCGTAGTTCCGAAAACGGCTGGAGTCGTTACGGATAGACGAGGCTGTCGCTGGGGACGTAAGGCTGTCCCACGGCCGCCACGGGGCTCGGGATCCTGAACTGGCTGTGCGTGGGCCAGGTCCGGGACGGTGAAGTTTGCCGCGTCACGACCGGCAAGCTGGCTTGCCTGACTGAGCGAGCGTTCCCGTGCTCGCGGTCGGCGCGGTCCGTTAGTCTGCGTCGCAGCCCAGGGAAAAACGCAGGGCTGCGCATACCTCCCTCATTCGTGATGGAGCGAGGTGCGCGACGCGCTTTCCCAAACGCCCTTGCGACACCGTTATGGTGTTGTGAAGATTGACCGCACAAGGGGCTTTCATCCCGTCACCTTCGTCCAACCTCACTTCCGAAGGAACCCCTCGGATGCTGGAGGCGATGGGCGCGACCGTCGCTGTGGACAAGTATCCGAGAGCGCTATTGCGGGTAAGTATTACGACCGGCCTGGCTTTGTCCGGAGGAGCAAACCGGTAAAACCGGATATCGCCCCGGGCTATTCCTCCGGCCAAACCGCCTCCGCTTCCCAAGCAGACGCAGCGCCAGCATCGCCCCGGCGGCCTTCATATCCTTTGCGGTCCCGCAGTTCCCTTTCCCGGATCTCCAGTGTCTTCAGGTGGGATCGGAGCGCCTCTCGGATCAGCGCAGAGCGGTTCAACCTGGTACGCCGCGCCGCAGCTTCCGTGGCACGCAACAGTTCGGAATCGATGACGACCTGAATCGTTTCCATTGTGGAGCCTACTACACAGTCTACTCCACAGTTCGACGTTGCCGCGCGTGCTGTTGCCGGTCCGCCGCATCGCGGATCGACGATCGTTGACGTCCCGCATCTCGCGTGATATAGATGGAAACGTTCCACGCCGGAGGAGAAACGGGAGGATCTCAATGAAGTTCCGAAAAAAAAAGCCGTCTGGTGGTTCGGCGGGCCCGGACCGCCGGGATTTTCTCAAGCTCCCGCTGGCTGCCGCAGCGACCCAAGCCGTATCTACCGGGCCTTTGGTGGCGCGAGCGGCTGTGCGCATCGACGAGTATGATCCGGACAACACAAAAATCGCTACTCAGATATCCGCCAGTGCGAACGACGACCACCTACTGTTCCTGAAACAGATCGGGATCCGATGGGTGCACGTGCTGTTTCCCCTGACCGCCGATTTCGATATGATGAAGAGCACCCAGGATCGGATGGCGCGCTATAACATCAAGATCCACCAGGGTACCTGTGAGCCGATCTATCACTCGCTGAAGATCCAGTTGGGCCAGCCCGGACGCGACGAGGACATTGAAAAGTTCCAGACCTTCCTCAAGAACGCCGGCCGCTTGGGGATATACTCCAGCAAGATCGATTTCCACCCCGGCAACACCTACACCACAGATGAGATCGTAACCGAGCGGGGCTACAGGGTTCGCCAGTACGACGTGCAGGACTTCCATACAAAAGTCGAAAAGCAAAGGTTCGACCGGATCTATACGGCTGATGATATGTGGGCCAACTACACCTATTTCATCAAGGCCGTGCTTCCGGTAGCCGAGAAAGCCAATGTGCGGCTGGCGCTCCATCCAGACGACCCGCCGACAGCGGCATCGGCCATGATGAACGGGGTGGCCAAGATGTTCACCGATTACAACGGGTACAAACGGGCTGACGAAGTGGCGGGGCACAGCCCCTATTGGGGACTGACCTTCTGCGTGGGAACCTGGTCGGAAGGTGGAACCCAGATGGGTAAGGACGTTTTCGGCATCATCGACGACTTCGGCGCCCGGGGAAAGATCTTTGCAGTCCATTTTCGCAACGTCAGCTCACCACTGCCGCGTTTTCACGAGACTTTTCAGGATGACGGATACCAGGACATGTACCAGATCATGAAGGCCTTCCGGAAGGTGAAGTGCACGGCCTCGCTGATCCCCGACCACTATCCGCAACTGGTAAATGACCCAGGCCACCGCATCGCCGACACTTACAGCATCACTTACATGCGCGCTCTGCTGCGCCGGGCTAACGAAGAGGTAGGGTAGGCTGGTTTGAGTTGAGACCCACGTGGGCATTTGATTCTAGTGGCGCGGTTGTATGGAGCGGAGGTAATAGATCCAAGCCCGCCAGTGGGAAGCCGCCACCGGGATCATTGTTCGCTGCGTGGATCCCGGCGCGCCGCGGTGCAAGAAGTGGATCCGATGCGAGCATTGGGTAGTGGTGCAGTTTGAAACTGCACCACTACCGAGCATTGCGTCGGGACTGATATTATCTGCGGCTTTCAGCCTGTGACAGGATGCGGTGCGGAGAGCCGGATTCCCAGGGAACTTTGACCTGCTGCGGCCCTGATCTCCCGTGCGAACGGCCAGGGCCGAGCCTGGCCCAGTTTACACGCGCATACCAAGCATTTCGGCAAAGCGGTGCCCGGTCGACCTAATACGGCCGGCCACTACACACAGGACCGTTCGGGAATCGCCAAGCTGAGCCACGGATTGAGGGCATCGTGGGGGCGGCTGTCGAAGGGTGACGACGGGCGGAGCGAGCGCGCCCGCAAAGCTCACGGACCGCAGTCGCGTGGCCGCCGTCCAGCGCGCCGAGGGCGGGAGGATTTTTCCCGCAACAGTGTGCGGTGGGGGAACGGTGGCTGGCCGGCGCGGCGGCGTAAGGCGTTGGGTTTGCGATTTGAGGGAGAGCGGCGAATGGCTTGCAAGTCGGGGCGGGGTGGAAATTCCCACGATTCCGCTGGCGGTGTGGTTCCTGGCGGCGAGCGTGGCGGGCGCGCAGAACCTTTCGATCGGCGGCTTGACAGGGACCAATCTGACGGCCAATTTTGAGCCGTTTCCGGGTGCGGCGAACCCGTCTTACGCGGACACCCGGACGCTGCTCGCGGGCGCGGCGGCGGAGTGGAGCCTGGCGGGGCCGCTGGCGATCGAAGTGGACGCCGTGTACCGGCGGCTGCACGAGCTGGAGGCGAATGGGTCGTCATTCAGCGTGGTGACGTGGGAGTTTCCGGTGCTGGCGAAGTACCGGTGGCGGGAACGTGGGGTGGCGCCGTTTGTGGAGGCCGGCCCGGCGTTTCGCGCGACGGGCAACCTGAATGATATTCACCCGTCGCATGAAGGGTTTAGCGCGGGTTTGGGAATCGCGCGGCAGGTAGGGCGATGGCGGATTGAGCCGGCGGTGCGGTATACGCGGTGGGCGCGGGACGTCGAGGCATCTCAGACGAACATACGGACCCGGGCGGATCAGCTTGAGTTGCTGGTGGGGCTTCGCGCGGGCGGGTTGGCCAACCGGCAACCGTTGGGGGCGAATGTTTCGGTGGGGTTGGTGGCGGGGACCAATGTGACGGGCGATTTCCGCAGCGTGAGCAGCCTGGCATTTCCGGCGGCGCTGGCCAACAGCGGGTATATTGCGGAGCCGGTGAACGCGACCTTCCACACGTCGGCCGGCCCACGGAGCTTCGTGGGTGGGCCGCTGGTAGCGGTGAAATTGCCGAAGCGCCTGGCAGTGGAGGTGGAGGGGATCTACCGTCCGTGGAGGAGTTCGGTCGAAGCCTTTCTTCCGGATGGGCGCAAATATCTGACGTATGAAGACCACCGCACGACGTGGGAGTTCCCGGTGCTGGGACAATACCGATGGCGGATCGGGCCGGTGGATCCGTTCCTGGAGATGGGGCCGGCGTTCCGGCTGCTGCAGGACGTGTACGGCGCGGCGCCGTACGGGGTGGCTGTGGGAGCGGGCGTGGAGACGCGCGTAGGGCGGCTGAGGATCGCGCCGGGGCTGCGGTTCACGCAATGGAGACAGAGCAAGACGGCGGCGGCGACGAATCCGGAGCGGAGCGAGGTGGCGGTGCTGACGGGGCTGGGGTTTTGAACGCCATCGATCGCGAATATCTCTACTGGTCCTCTTTGCGATTCGAGCTGGAACTGTTGAACCGGAGCGACGGGCATCTCTGGGGGATCGTTTCCAACGGCCTCCGCCTACGGCTGTTGCGCGACGACATCAGCGTGACCCGCGAGGCTTACGTTGAGTTCGACCCCGAAGCGACGCCGGCGGGTGAAGATTACCCGGGTTTCGTTCTGCTCGGGCTTCTTCTGCAGCAATCGCGCTTTGAAGCCGAGCGTCCCGGGTAATGCCAACTGGAGGGCGCCCGCGTGCTCGATGGACTACGATCGGCAGAGCCAGCGGGGGCTTGCGGAATATCTGCTCCATGGGCCGCCCGGCGGGCGCCACGCAGACGTCGGGGATGCGGAATCGTGTGGGCGTCACCTGGACGCGTTGCTCGACCGCCGCAGTGAAGCCTGCTTTCCGGTAGGGTGCTCGCAGGTGAGTGGCAATTTCCGTTGGCAGATCCGCGTGATGGAATTCTCCCACGCTGCGCTCCATCACCCCTCCATCCAGGCAGTCACAGCCGGGGCTTTGGTTTCTGCTGCGCTATTCTACAACTGGGCGAAAATCTCGGGCAGCGGAAGGACGATGACGCCGCCGGTGGTGCGGAGGATGAGGTCGGCGGATTCCAACCACCCCTGGCGGCTGGAGACGAAGGCGCGGCGGACTTTGGGGTCGATGACCCAGATGTTGACGACGCCGAACGCCAGGTAATCGTCGATTCTGTTTTGCATGGCGGAGACGCGGTCTTCGGGGGACAGGATCTCGATCACCAGCAGTGGGGGCTTGCGGAATATCTGCTCCATGGGCCGCTCGGCGGTGGCCACGCAGACGTCGGGGATGCGGAATCGTGTGGGCGACACCTGGACGCGTTGCTCGACGAGGACATCGAACCCCTGGGGATCGTACTGGATCGTCAGGTAGACCAGAATCTTGCTTTGCAGCCAGGCGTGATCGAATTCTCCCACGTTGCGCTCCACCACCTCACCATCCAGGTAGTCGCAGTCGGGGCTATAACTGGTGTCCAGATACTCTTCCACCGGGACGAGAGCTTTGGTCTCCACAGCCCTATTCTAACAACCAGTTCAGCGCTTGGCAGACCCGCCGACCAGGAAGGCATGTTGTTGGAAATCCCGGCGCGGCTGGCATGGTAGGCATTGATGGAATTCTCCGTCCGCGAAACGCTGGCGCCGGCCACCGGGGATGGGCCGCCCGGCGGGCGCCACGCAGACGTCGGGGATGCGGAATCGTGTGGGCGACACCTGGACGCGTTGCGCGACCCCAACAGTGAGTGGCAATTTCCGTTTGCAGATCCGCGTGATGGAATTCTCCCAGGCTGCGCTCCACGACCCCTCCATCCAGGCAGTCACAGCCGGGGATTTGGTTTCCACTGCCTTGTTCTACAACTGGGCGAAAATCTCGGGCAGCGGAAGGATGATGGCGCCGCCGGTGGTGCGGAGGATGAGGTCGGCGGATTCCAACCACCCCTGGCGGCTGCAGACGAAGGCGCGGCGGTCTTTGGGGTCGATGACCCAGATGTTGACGACGCCGAAAGCCAGGTAATCGTCGATTCTGTTTTGCATGGCGGAGACGCGGTCTTCGGGGGACAGGATCTCGATCACCAGCAGCGGGGGCTTGCGGAATATCTGCTCCATGGGCCGCTCGGCGGTGGCCACGCAGACGTCTGGGATGCGGAATCGTGTGGGCGACACCTGGACGCGTTGCTCGACCACAACGAGGAAGCCTGCTTTCCGGTAACGGGCGCGCAGGTAACTGGCAATTTCCGTTTGCAGGTCCGCGTGATCGAATTCTCCCACGTTGCGCTGCACCACCTCTCCATCCAGGTAGTCGCAGTCGGGGCTGTAACTGGTGTTCAGATACTCTTCCACCCGGATGAGAGCTTTGGTCTCCACAGCCCTATTCTAACAACCAGTTCAGCGCTTGGCAGACCCGTCGACAAGGAAGGCATGTTGTTGGAAATCCCGGCGCGGCTGGCATGGCAGGCATTGATGGAAATCCCGAACGACCTGCTGCTCAAAGGCCACCTCGACGAGCACAGCGGCAGGCGCTCGCCGAGTCGGGCCTGCGGTCCGCTGCCCGCCACCACGATGCGCTTTCCGGCGACCGGCCGTCCGCGAAACGCTGGCGCCGCCGGCCAAATGGGCGGACGAGGTCCGGGAGGGTTCTAAGACTGCTGCCGGGGTTGGCGCACACTTCACCCCGGTGCGCTGAGGCGACAGGCCTCCCCGCCGCGACGCCGGCGACGTTCTTCGGGCACACCGCCGCACCACGCTAGGTAGCCGACACGAAGCCGCTCCCCGGGATGCGGCTTCGATATCACCCAGCACCACTGCGATGCTCGCTGGTTTGCTGACGCTCACGGAACGGTCCGCCAACACGGAGGACCTGTCAGACCTGGATCCGGAACGCGCGCGGCCCTGTGGGCATTGGCCTGCGCTGCCGCGGGACCTCGCGACGGTTGGAAACCCCACGGTCTCCCATCGATCGCCAGATCGTTGGCTGGGTAGCCCCCAGGTTTACGCCACCCGGTAGGACACCCGCAAAGCTTCTTCATACCCGCGCACAACCTGGTACACGCAGGCATCGAAGAACCGGCCGATGAGCACTTGCAGCTCCTCTTCCCGGTACAGCTCCAACACGGTCATGGGAAAACCCTGCTCGTGCACGAAACTGAAAATCTCGGCTTTCAAGAGCTGCAGGCGCATAACCGCCTCATGCAGCGGGACGTTCTCTTCAAAGCGCCGGCGGCCGAGGACCCGAAAACGCCTCTGTACCTGGTCCTCTTTACGAGCCGCCAGAAGAGCTTCCAGGTTTTCCATAATATCGCGGCACCAAGCCCGCAGTTCCGCGTCAGGGCGGTGGGCCAGGTTCTGCGTCTCGGGGTGCTTCTTTACCTCATTAATCAACCGCGCGGCAATCTCCTCCCAATGCGTTTCAATCAGTTGAACCAATCGAATCGATAACATAACCCAGTTTGCCTCTGAGGGACCGGTGGGTCTCCATACCCAGTAGCTGGGCGAAAAACCCCGATGCCTCTACTTCCATTATTACAGATGCGGCCCGGATATCCTCAGAGTGTAGATTTTTGAAACGATTTTGTATGGAAGTCTGCGTGCAGCGAAGCCGCCGAACTCAATCGTAGTGAGATTCCCCTTGGGAGGGAGCAGGATATGGATGATAAAGAAACGCTGACCATCATCGATAATCGGACAAATTTATCCTATAATGTGCCGATATACCGCAACACAATCCGCGCCATGGACTTGCGCCAGATCAAAACCAGCCCCGAGGACTTCGGGCTGATGACCTACGATCCGGCATTTATGAACACGGCCTCCTGCCAGAGCGCCATCACCTACCTGGATGGCGACAAGGGTATCCTGCGGTACCGCGGATACCCCATTGAGCAGTTGGCCGAGCATTGCACCTTCCTGGAGGTTGCCTACCTGCTGTTGAACGGCGAACTCCCCACGGTTGAGGAGTTGGCCGCCTGGAACTGCCAGGTCATGCGCCACACCATGATCCACGAGAATCTCAAGAAGTTCATGGACGGCTTCCACCACGACGCCCACCCGATGGGTGTACTGCTCAGCACAGTGGCGGCGCTCTCCACCTTCTACCCCGAGTCCAAGAACGTGAAGGACCCCAAAAACCGGCGCAAGCAGATTGTGCGCCTGGTGGGCAAGATGCCGACTCTGGCGGCCATGGCCTATCGCCACCGCCTGGGGTTGCCGTACATCTATCCCGATCCTGAGCTGTGCTACACCAAGAACTACATGAACATGCTGTGGAAGCGAACGGAGCCGAAGTATGTGGCCAACCCGGTGCTTTCGCGGGCGTTGGAAGTGCTCTTCATTCTGCACGCCGACCATGAACAGAACTGCTCTACCAGCGCCATGCGGGCGGTGGGCAGTTCCGATGCCGACCCCTACTCGACGGCGGCGGCGGCCATCGCGGCCCTGTCGGGCCCACTGCACGGCGGCGCCAACGAGGAAGTGCTGCGCATGTTGGATGAAATCGGTTCGCGCGAGCACATTCCCGAATTCATCGCCAAGGTCAAGGACGGCCAGTGCAAGCTGATGGGCTTCGGGCACCGGGTCTACAAGAACTACGACCCGCGGGCCAGGATTATCAAGCAGGTGGCCGAAGAGGTTTTCGAGATCACCGGGCGCAATCCCAAGATCGACATCGCGTTGGAACTGGAGAAGATCGCGCTTTCCGACGAGTACTTCATCAAGCGCAAGCTCTATCCCAACGTGGATTTCTATTCCGGAATCATCTACCAGGCCATGGGGTTCAAGCCGGAACAGTTCACCGTGTTGTTCGGCATTCCACGAACTGTCGGCTGGCTGGCGCAATGGCAGGAGATGCTGGAAGACCACGACCAGAAGATCGCCCGGCCGCGGCAGATTTACACCGGCGAGGATCAGCGTGAGTTTGTACCCCTTACGCTGCGCGGGCAGCACGAAATGGCGATGGCGTAGGGAGCCGTTTGCAACCCCTGACGGTCGTTGTACGTCATATGTAGTAAATGGCTGTTGGAATTGGTAGAACCCCACCGGCGGAGGCGCGCAAATGTGCGGAGTGTGGGCATCTGGAGTCGGAGCACGGTTTAACCGGAACGCGTCCCTGCCTGGCGGTGATTGGCAGCTTGGCGCAACGCGATTTTTGTCCGTGCAACGCCTTCCGCCCCACGATGACCAAAGCGGCCTGACACCCCCGGCTTTGGGGCTGCGGCGGAAGTGGTGCAGCCATGCGGTGCAGAAGCCCGCTACCCACTTTCCGCCCCGTGAAATGAGTGAGTTACAGCTCCGCCGGATCGCGTTGCCCAGCGGTCCGCGCGTTGGGCGTCAGCTCGCCCGAGCGCTTCCCATCCGACTGGTCCCCGTTTCCGTCCAAGAGTTCCAGCCAGTACTGTGCAGTCAAATTCCCTGTAACGCTCAAGTAACCGTCTTCACTATGTAGATGAGTGTCTGATTGTGATAGCTTGAGTATTCCCGTCATGGATCATGCCGAAGCTGCCCGAACGGCTGCCGTAGAAAAATATCTGCTCGGCGAACTGCCGGAACCCCAACGCGAAGCCTTTGAAGAGCACTTTTTCTGCTGCCGGGAGTGTGCCGAGCGGGTGCGGTTGGGGATGGTCTTCCGGGCCAACGCGCGTTCGGCCCTGCGGGCCGCGGGAAACATGGCTGCCATGGGCCCGGAGCCGCGGCGTACCTGGTCCGGCTGGGACTGGTTGAAGGACAGAATGCCGGCCGGGGAGCTAGCGGGCTGGCATTTCCGGCCGCGGCTTGCCCTAGCCGCAGGAGCGGCGCTGGCAGTTCTGGCGGGCTATCAGAATCTGATCGTGATTCCCAGGCTGCGCCATCAATCCACGGCCGGCTCCGAATTCACGGTGCTGGCTGCGGCCCAGGTGAGCGAGGTGCGCGCCGCCATGGATCGCAGTTTTTCCCGCCAGGCCGGCCAATTCTCGCTTTTCGTACCTCACGAATGGGATGAATTCTACAACGGCTACACTTGCGAGCTGGAACGCCGCCCCGGAGGGAAGGTGCTGTTCACGGCGGCGATTGGAGCGGTCGCGGGTGATTTTGCCGTGGTAGTCCGAACGTCCGGTCTCGATCCGGGCAAGTACGTGTTGAACGTCTACGGAGTGCGTGCAGACGGCCAGAAAAGAGCGGTCGCGCGATTCCCCGTATCGCTAACCAATTAAAGGCCATTCCCAAACCTTGGAGACTTGATGAGCACCCCCCGATTCCTCTATCACGCGTCCGCCGTAGGCTTGGCTGGCCAGGTCCGGCGGCCCATTCAGCGAATCATCGACGCACAGGCTTCCACCGCGCTCCCGCGCTATGGAGGTCACTGTTCGGCGCGCTTCGACAAATTTCAACTGGAAGACATCCTGAGCCACGACGGCACCACCACCGAGGCGACCGCGGCGTACCAGGATTCCTCGGATAGCCACGAAACCAGCGTATCGGCCACTGTAACGGGCCTCAATATCCGCGGCATCGTGACGGTCGAGTCGCTCACGTCCAAAGTCGCGTCCTCGCATCCGGCCTCCAGGGATGAAGAGCCGGGGATTTCGATTGCCGGGTCGGAGATCAAGGGCTTGCGGATCGCCGGCCGGGACATCGTGCTGGAACCCCGGCTGGATATTTATTCGAAACTCGATACCATGACCAAGCTGCGCGAGTATTATAGGGAAAACACAGCTTTCCGGGATGATTTTGACGCCGCTGCCTATATCGGACGCGCGGCTGACCTTCCCGCAGACGTGTGGGACTTTTTCCCGTGGCGCAAATGCAAAAGATCGACCACGCTTCCCCAACACCGCGGTATGACCATCGTGCCGTTGTATACGGTGAAGAACGCCAGCGAACCGGGCTTCGAGGTGTACGGAAACGTGGTCCGGGTCCACGATTTCGGCCGGATCCATATTGGCGAGCTGATTATCGAGTCCCACCGGCGGCGCCTGCTGATGATGCATGCCGACCTGGGGTCGCCCGTTGAAGGATTCTTCTGCGCCGGCTGCTCCGACGGCAACGGGAGTTCGGGCGCACCGCCGGATGGCGGCGGCAACGGGGATTAGCGGTCTCCTGCTGGCGGCCGTCCTTTTGAGTGCCGGCGGCCATCCCACGGTTCCCGACGCGATCCGCGAAGTCGATGGATTGACAGCCCGCCGCGAGTACCCGCAGGCACTCCGGCGCGCCGAATCGGCCTTGGCCCGTGCGGGCCGCAATACCCCCGCCGGCATGGATCTGGCGCTCCGCAAAGCGCAAATCCTGCAAAACCTGAAGCGCCAGGACGAGGCGCTCAAATGGCTCTCGTCGTGGCGCCTGGAAGCCGCGCCGCCCGGCCGGGCCGCAGCGCTGCTGCTGCGAGAGCAGGCCTGGATCGAAGGCAATCTCGGCCTGTACGCGCTCGCGGACGGCCACCTCGAAGCTGCGCTGGCCATGGCCGAAGCTCTCGGCGCCAGGGAGCTGGCCGCCAACATTCAAGTCCGACGCTCTCTGGCTTTGGCGAAACTCGGCCGGATCGCGGAGGCCGACCAAGCTCTGGATTCCGTCGGGGACTACTTGCGCGACCACCCGGCCAGCCGCCTCCGTGCATATTTTTTCCAGTACCGCGGCTTGGTTCGCCTGTTGAGCAATCGCTTTGAAGAGGCAGTCCCGTACCTTGAGCGGGCGCACGAGGTAGCTCAGCAGGCCAAGATCACCGAGCAGGTTTTCAGCAGTCTGATCAACCTGGCTTGGTGCCAGTACCGCCTGGGGCAGTTGGACGGGGCCAAAGATTTGTACAACCAGGCGTTGCCACTCTCTACGCCGGAGGATCGCCATCTGGTCCTGGGCCACTTGGGGAATCTTTTTCTCGACGGGAATCAATATGTCAAGGCTGCGGACTATTACCGGCAGGCGGCGGATTTGGCCCACGGGCAGAATCGGGAATACTACTCCATATGGCTCAGTAACCTGGCCACCACGTTGTGCGACGAGGGGAAGTGGGCGGAGGCCGAGCGGATCAACCAGGAGGCCCTGCAAGTCAAGAAGACCATTCAGAGCGCCAAAGGCACTCCTTTCGAGTTGGTGAATGCCGCCCGGATCGAAGCCAGCCAGGGCCACGAGGACGCCGCGGAAAGCCTTTACCGCCAGTTACTTTCGTCTCCGGCCAGCGATCCGGCGGCGCTGCTTGACGCCAATTCCAGGCTGGCCCAGTTGTACGCCGCGACCGGCCGGCCGGAGGAGGCGCGCCGCCAGTATGAGAAGGCCCTGGCGATGGCCGACGAGCGGCGGGCCAGCCTGCAGGACGACGAGAACAAGCTGACTTATCTGGCCTACCTGATCGATTTGCATCGGCATTACGTAGAATTTCTGGCTGCACGCGGCGAAGGGGAAGCTGCGTTCGCGGCGGCGGAAGCCAGCCGGGCGCGGCTGCTGCGCGAGCGACTGGGCCTCGCGCAAGCCCTCCCTGGCGAGGGACGCATTAGCGACTACCAAGCCGCCGCCCGCGCCGCCAAGGTGACCTTTCTCAGCTACTGGATCGCCCCCGAAAAGTCCTACCTTTGGGAGATCACGGGCGCCCGGTTCCGCACCATTCCCCTGCCAGGCGAATCCGAGATCCGTACGCTGGTGGAGCACTATCAGGCCGGCTTGGAGAAGGACCGGCCCCTGGATCTGAAATCCGGCGCCCGGCTCTTCAACCTGCTTCTGGCCCGGTGGCACCGACGCCTGGAGGCCGCTATGTGATCGTTCCGGATGGGCCGCTCTACGGTCTCAACCTGGAGACCCTGCCCGCCGGTGCGGACGGCCATTATTGGCTGGAAGATGCCACCGTGATGCTGACGCCCTCGCTCAACCTGCTGCTTGCCCGGGGTAGCCCGGGACGCAGTAACCGGCGCCTGTTGCTGGTGGGGGATGCCGACGAATGGGATGACGAGTTTCCCAAACTGCCCAATGCGGACCAGGAGATCGAAGGCATCGAGAAGAGCTTTCCGGAGAAGGAGCGCCAGGTTCTGTCGGGCGCCGCCGCCAGCCCGGCGGGTTACCAGCGTGCCCACCCCGAGCGTTTCGGCTTCATCCACTTCGATGCGCACGCCGCGGCCAACCGCGACGCTCCCATGGATAGCGCCATCGTGCTCTCCCGCGAAGGCGACCGCGGCCGGCTCACCGTCAAAGACCTGTTAGGTATGCACACCCAGGCCGAGCTGGTGACTCTCTCCGCCTGCCACAGCGCCGGTGCCCGCACGTATGCCGGCGAAGGCATGGTGGGGCTGGCGTGGGCATTCCTGCAATCCGGCGCCGGAAGCGTGATCGCGGGCCTGTGGGACGTGAGCGATTATTCCTCTCCGCGGCTGATGGAGCAGCTTTACGCCGGCTTGGCCAAGGGAGAAGCGCCGGCCGACGCCCTGCGCGCCGCCAAGCTGGCGTTGATCCACGGCGGAAAGTACATCCACCCGTTTTATTGGGGCGCGTTTCAGTTGTATGCCGGCGAGCGGGAGCAAGGGTCACCGCTGTAGAGCCAGCTTACAACCGCCGCACCACGGGCGCGCGACCGCCCGGGAGCCGTTCGATCCAGCGGCGCTGTTCCGCCGTCTCCGGCACTTCCAACTTACGCGCCGCACTGACCGTTCGTAGGGCCGAGGCGGCATCCATGCCGGCTACGATCAAGGCGGCAGCGGCAATCAGACCCGATCGGCCCGTCTGCCGGCAGTGCACAGCGACATTCTGTCCGCCGGCAAGATCGCGGGTCAGACTTTGGACCAGGAACGCGGCCATGGTGCGCGAAGGCGGCAGGCCGCGGTCCGGAATGGGGAAGGAAACGAAACGCAAGCCGGCGGATTCCACCAGCGGGCCTTCCTGCTCCAGGCCCAGTTCGACCGCTTCCGGAGGTTCCAGCAACGACACCACGAGATGCACCGGGGCGCGATGCCACGCGCGCACCTCGTCTTCCAGCCAATCGCCCCCGCGCGGCCGGCTCGAAATGGCCAGACGCCCCTGCCAGGGGCCCGGTATCCAGAACAGCTCAGCAGCCATGTTGCCCGCTACGCCAGGGCCGCCTTGCAATACTGATAGCACTTCTTCACTTCCGCCACGGCATCCATTCCGGGCGTGCCGTATTCGTACTCGATATTGGCCGGAATCGGGTAGTGCTTGTCCCGCAAGAGCAACAGCACGTCGCGAATGGGCGTATCGCCTTCGCCGAAGGGAGTGCCGGGGCCGTGGTCCTTCTTGCGGTCTTTGATGTGCAAAACCAGGATCTTCTCGTGCATCTGCTGGATGTATTGCACCGGGTCGTAGCCCGCGGCGAAGAAATGGCCGATGTCGAGGTTGATGTAGAACTGCTTGGACATCTGCAGGCCCTCAGCGAAGCTTTCGGGCTTGGCGAACTGGTTGGGGTCGGTGACATTGTCGTGACCGTGCAGGGCCACGCGGACGTGGTGCTTCTCGGCGGCGGGCGCCAGGCGGCGGGCGCAGGTCATGGTGGTGGAGGTGGTGATCAGGTCGAGGCCCATGGCCTTGGTAATCTCAAAGCCGCGGTTGATCTCCTGGGCGGTGAAAGTGTCGTTGAAATTCAAGGAGTAGGCGGAGAGGGTGATGCCGGCGTCGGAGAATTTCCGGGACACACCACGGAAATAATCCAGCGGCGTTTCAATCCGCCATTTGCGCAACAGCTCGCGGGTCTCATCGTCGGTGGCGGTCAGCGGCTCCACGTGCCCCATGTACAGCTCAGCCTCGTTCAGGCCCACCTGGACGAGCGCTTCTATGCAGGGATCCAGCAGCCGGTCGCGAAAGCTATAGGTCTGCGCGCCGATCTGGACGCCGTGGACTCGCGAATCGATCCTGGCTGCGCGGGCGGCGGCCAGTGGAAACGCCGAGAGAGCGATTTTGCCAAATTGCCGTCTCGAATACATGCGGTTGATCTCCTTTCAGGCCGGCCGCGCCCCTACTCCCAGGCGGTAGACCAAGCCCCCCACACCCACGGTGGCGAAGGCCGTTAGCGATGCCACCGGGTGCTTGACGACTCCGTAGGTCATCATGCAGGCCCCTACTACGATATATGAAGCCGGAATCAGCGGCCAGGCAAAATCCAGCGCATGAAGGCTCTGCCATCCGGGGCGTTTGCGCCGAAAAACCAGTAGCGACGCCACGGTGAGCACGCTGAACAGCGTGAGGCTGAGGCCGATATAAATGACCAGGTCGGGAAACGGCGTAAGAGTCATCAGAATAGCGCATAGCCCCTGGCTCAGAATGGCGGCCACCGGCGTGTGCCAGCGCGGATGTACGCTGGCGGCGGCGTGCAGGAACGCTCTATTCTTGGCCATGGCATAGTATACTCGCGGTCCGACCGTCACCATAGCGTTAACCGAAGATACTATGGCGAGGGCCATCAGGCCGGAGAAGACGCCCGAGATACGGGGGCCGAACAGGCTCAGCGCGGCCTGCGAGCCGATGGCGATTTCGCCCTTGGTGGCCTGCTCCGCCAGAGCCGAAATGGGCGTGGCGTATAGAAAAACGACGTTCAGACCCAGGTACAGCAGGGCCACAATTCCCGTGCCGGCCGCCAGCGCCGAAGGCAGCGTACGCTCTGGATTGCGCACTTCCTCGGCCACATAGGTGGCTGCGTTCCATCCGCTATAGGCCCATACCACCCACAGAAGGCTGACGAAAAACTGCGTCAGCACGCCCGAGGCACCGGAACCGGTGTTGGGGCCGGATTCCGTGAAATGCGACCAACTGCCGCTGCCGGCGGCCAGGCCGCTGACGACGAATCCGACCAGCACCACCAGCTTGATCGACGTGAGCACGTTCTGCACCTTGGCGGTGCGGCCCACGCCCAGGCAATTCAGCAGCGTAAACCCGGCGATCAGCAGGGAAGCCACCAACTGCGCTCCGCCCACACGCAGCGAAAACACGCCCGACCACCCGATACGGGTGCCCGTATGGGCCATGTGCAGCGCCGGCAGAAAGTGGCCTAAATAATCCGAAAAGGTGAGCGCGGCGGCGGCAATGGGGGCCGAAAAGCCGGCGAAGAAGGAAACCCAACCGGTCATGAAGCCCCATTCCGGCCCGAAGGCGTGAGTGAGGTACACGTACTCGCCGCCGGAGCTGGGAAAGTTGATGCCTAACTCGGAATAACTGAGCGCGCCCGCGAAGGCAAACAGCGCGCCCACCGCCCAGCACAGCAGGACCAGGCTGGCGCTGCCCAGATTACCCGCCAGAAACCCGGTGGTGGAAAATATGCCCGCGCCCACCATGTTGGAAATCACCAACGCGGTGGCGCTGAAGAAACCGAGCTGGCGCAGAAGTCCCGGCTTTACGCTCGGCAGGGCAAGTTTGGGCATTGGCTCTACAGCTATTCTAAACGCGCGAGTGGCACGCCAGAAATGTACGTGCGCGAACGCGCGGCGCGATTATGGTACCGCGCCGCGCGCTCCGAGGCGATGATAACCTTAGACGACGTAGGGCTTGCGGTAAACCTCGCGAGTAAGCTGCTTGTTGGCTTCCGGGTCGTTGGCGAACTTAGGACCGGTTTCAATGGTCAACTTATGCCCGGTGCGATAACTGATGTTCGCCAGGTGGCACATGCAAGCGCTCAGGTAGGCATTGCCGATTTCGTCGTGCAGCTCTTTGTAGTTGCGCGAGCGGCAGGCCGAGAGGAAATTCTGCATGTGGAGAACCGTGGGATCGCCGATGCTGCGATCGGGCCGCAGATCCATAATCAGCTCGCTCGATTCGCCCTTGTAGGCCTGGAAACCGGCATCGCTCATGGCCGCCCAGCCTTCCGTGCCGTAGAATAAATTCCCGATCTGGACATTGATTGGAGCGGAGGGAGGAGTTGCCGGAGCGGGTGCAGCGACCGGTTCTGCGCCGCGTCCGCGTCCCCGCCCGCCGCCGCGATGGACCGGCGTGCCTTCACCGCCCGTCAACAGGCCGCGCACTTCGAACATGATCTCGCGCCCGCCGCCGTAATCGTAGGTGGCCATCAGCGTGTTGGGCGTTTCCTGGTCGTCCTGGTATGCATACTTCCCACCCATGGCCACGGCCGCTTTGGGAAAATCGGGATCGCCCAGTCCCCAGCGGCAAATGCCGATTTCGTGTACGCCCTGGTTGCCGATATCGCCGTTGCCGGTGTCCCAGAACCAGTGCCAGTTGTACTTGAAGCGCAGTTCGTTGAACGGCCGCATGGGCGCGGGTCCCAGGAAGAGATCCCAATTCACACCGGCGGGCACGGGGCTATCGGGCTTGTGGCCGATCGACACGCGCCGCTTGAAGCACAGCCCCTTGGACAGGTAGACGTTGCCGATGAGGCCGCCGTGGACCGCTTCCATGGCCTTGATCTTCATGGGATTCGAGCGGTGCTGCGAGCCGATCTGCAACATGCGGTGGTTCTCGCGCGCCACCTTGATCATCTGCTCGCCTTCGTGGATGTTGTAGCAGGCCGGCTTTTCGCTGTAGCAGTCCTTGCCGGCCTTCATGGCCCAGATGGCCGCCAGCGCGTGCCAGTGGTTGGGTGTGGCGATGGACACCGCCTCAATGGTGGGGTCGGCGTACATCTTGCGCATGTCTTCGTACTCTTTGGCCTTTTCGCCTCCGTTTTTCTGCAATCGGGCCTGCGCCGTTTCGCGCGCCGCCTGGTTGATGTCGCAGAGGCCGGCGATCCGAGCCTCGGGAATGTGGAGGGAATAGAAATCGAGGTGATTGGTGCCGCGGCCGCCCAAGCCGACGATGCCGATATTGATCTTATCGTTGGCGCCCCAGACGCGGGAAGCTGCCAGCGCCGTTGCGGCGCCCATGAAAAACCTGCGGGTTGTGGGATGTGACACTACGAAATCTCCTTACCGCGCGCCATTATATCAAGGCCCGCCAGCATGGATGCTGCGGTTAAAGTGGTATTAGTGGGCAATGCGCGCGGACGCACCGACGGCGGCCGCGAGCGCTCAGGACTGACGTGGCGCGCCGCCTCTTCTACTGCGATCATCACTCCATCCCGCTGCCGCCGGGGCACAAATTTCCAGTGGAAAAATACGCCCTGCTGCGCGCCCTGCTGGCGGCCGATGGCTACTACCACATGGAGCCGGCGCCGTTCGCCGACCCGGCCGCCATCGAGCGCGTGCATGAACCCGCGTATGTGCGCGCCTTCCTTTCCGGCACGCTCGACCGCGGCATTCTGCGCCAGATCGGGTTTCCGTGGTCTGAGCAACTGGTACGCCGCACCCTGGCATCCGTGGGAGGCACTCTGGCGGCCTCCGCGGACGCACTGGCTACCGGCTTCGGAGGCAACCTGGCTGGCGGCACGCACCACGCTTTTCGCGATCGCGGCGCCGGATTCTGCGTGTTCAACGACCTCGCCGTGGCCATCCGTTTCCTGGGGCGGCGCGCCGCGGTGGTCGATCTGGACGTGCATCAGGGCGATGGCACCGCCGCTCTGTTCGCCGGCGAGGAAACCGTACTGACGCTCTCGCTGCACGGGGCCCGCAATTTCCCGTTTCGCAAGCAGCAGGGCGGCATCGATGTGGCGCTGCCCGATGGCACGGAGGACGACGAGTACCTGGGCCAGTTGCGAGCGGTGCTGCCGCGCGTGAGCGAATTCCGGCCGGAGGTGCTGCTGTACCAATCCGGCGTGGATGCGCTGGAGGGCGACCGGTTAGGCCGCCTGGCGCTCTCCACCGCCGGCCTGATGGAGCGGGATCGCACGGTTTTCGCTTTTGCCAAGCGCGAGGGTCTCCCGGTGGTGGTGACGCTGGGCGGCGGATACGCCAATCCGATCTCCCGCACCGCGGAGGCGCATGCGAACACATTCCGCGCAGCGGCGGAGATCCTGGGGTAGCATCGCCATCCGGTCCTCAAAATCACGTCGGGGGTTAAAATGCTGGGGCCTCCTCCCTGCAACCGGGAGCGCAACGTCCCGATCTAATGGGCAAGTGCTTTTCTTACCTGAAGGAGAAGTGCGCAATCGAACAAAAGGAGACTCTCTATGGCATACGTTACGGTCGGTAAGGAAAATTCGACTGACATCGAACTCTATTACGAGGATCATGGCACGGGTCACCCCATCGTCCTGATCCACGGATATCCGCTGAGCGGCGCCTCCTGGGAGAAGCAGGTTCCCGTGCTCCTGGCCGCCGGCCACAGGGTCATCACTTACGATCGGCGCGGGTTCGGTAAGTCGAGCCAGCCCACCGAAGGTTACAACTATGACACCTTCGCGCAGGATCTGAAGAAGCTGATCACGCACCTCAAGCTGAAGGAATTTGCCCTGGCGGGCTTCTCGATGGGCGGCGGCGAAGTGGCGCGCTACATCGGAAAGTACGGATCGAAGGGGGTGAGCAAGGCGATCTTCGTTTCGTCGGTTCCGCCCTACCTGCTGAAGACCCAGGACAACCCGGAAGGCGTCGATGGCAGCGTATTCGAAGGCATTCAGAAAGCCGTCGCCACGGACCGCTATGCCTTCTTCACGGAGTTCTTCAAGAATTTCTACAACACCGATCTGCTGCTGGGCAAGCGCATCAGCGAAGAAGTGGTGCGGGCCAGTTGGAATGTCGCGGCCACCTGCTCCGCCACCGCCAGCCTGGCCTGTGTGCCGGCGTGGCACGAAGATTTCCGCGCCGACCTCGCGCACGTGGATGTCCCCACCTTAGTCATGCAGGGCGATGCGGATCGGATTTTGCCGATCGCAGCTACCGGACAGAGGACCGCCACAATGGTGAAAGGGGCGCGCCTGGTGGTGCTGAAAGATGGTCCCCACGCGGTGAACTGGACCCACGGAGAGGAAGTGAACGCCGAAATGGTGAATTTCCTGGGAACCGCGGCTGGTAAAGAAGCGGCCTCGGCAACTCGCGGATAGCCGGTGGTCTTGCGAGGTCTTCGACCTCAAACCGACGAGGCATGTGGACGCGGCGTTCGCAGATCTCTCGCCAAGCCGCCAAGCGAGAGGGCTATGGTGGAAGTTACAAATACTGCGGCGGGAGAAATCCCGATTCAACCTAAATCCGGCGGTTGCGGCCCTGCGGAGCGGGAAGCGGTCGTGCGCTGCAACCAGTTGCAGGTAAACCGGTTGTCACCAGTAAGGTGATCTGCGCCGCAGTTGGAAATTGGTGGCGCTAATGACCCTACGAGGCGGGCGGAAGGTTAACCGCCGGATTTAGGTTCAAGCGACTCGGCCAAAATGGCCGGGAGCATTGCCCACGTGGCTTCTGTGCGGGCACTGGAGGGACGCGATCTGCGGTCATCGCTAACCGGCGTGACTCCCGGTTCTCGCGTACAGGGATGTGTTGTCCTCTTTCAAAACCTGACACGTTGTGTTCAGATCTTGATCCTGAGAGACGTCTACGTCTGTAACCGCGAGATCGCGCTCCTTTGAAGACGCGCCGCAAGCCATTGATTCCATTGCATCGGCGCATTGCGCGTCTGCATTGTTTTTGGTGGCCCGCAGGGCCATCGGGCACTCCCTAATGGTCGCGGCTCGGTTACGGTGCTGAGACGGGTGCGGCAGTGGGCGGCGGAACGGAATCACGCGGTCACGGGCCTGGTGGGAACAAATATCGCTGCCATGGCTCGTTGAGCCGTTTGAGGTATCCTCAAACTCCTCGGAAGCGGGTGGTGGGTGACTTCGCCCGACCCCGCAGGCGCTACGGCAGCTTGCTTTCGCCCATCAAATACACATCCATCGCCCGCGCCGCCTTCCGCCCCTCGGCAATGGCCCACACCACCAGGGATTGCCCGCGGCGCATGTCGCCCGCGGCGAACACGCCGGGCACCGAAGACATGTGATTCGTGGTGGCGATGTTGCCGCGCTGGTCGAGTTCGACGCCCAGTTGCTCGATCATCCCATTCCGCACCGGCCCCAGGAAGCCCATAGCCAGCAGCACCAGGTCGGCATCGAGCGTGAAGCCGCTGCCCGGGATCGGTTCGAAGCGCGGCGGCGGCCCCACACGCATACCGTGCAGTTGCCACACGCGTCCATCCGCATCGCCGGTGAACTCCACGGTCGAAACGCTCCAGTCCCGCACACCGCCCTCTTCGTGGGAGCTTTCCACGCGCAATTGCATGGGCCAAAGCGGCCACGGAGTTGCGGGCGAGCGCGTATCCGGCGGCTGGGGCAGCAACTCGAACTGGGTCACCGAAAGCGCGCCCTGCCGGTGGCTGGTTCCGAGGCAATCCGCGCCGGTATCGCCGCCGCCGATGATCACCACCCGTTTGCCGGTCGCCAGGATGGCCTCGGACTCTGCCACCGTGTCGCCTTCGCAGCGGCGGTTCTGCTGCGGCAGAAATTCCATCGCGAAATGGATGCCCTTCAGGCTGCGCCCCGGCACATTGAGATTGCGCGGCTGTTCCGCGCCGCCCGCCAGCAGGATGGCCGCGAACTGCTTGCGCAGCTCTTCCACCGGAACATTCCGGCCCACATGCGCGTTGGTCTGGAATTTCACCCCCTCGGCGCGCATCTGTTCCAGACGCCGGTCGATGAGGTGCTTTTCCATTTTGAAATTCGGGATGCCGTAGCGCATCAGGCCGCCGATGCGGTCGTTCTTCTCGAACACCGTCACTTCGTGCCCGGCGCGCGCCAACTGCTGTGCCGCCGCCAGGCCGGCCGGCCCCGACCCCACCACCGCCACGCGTTTGCCCGTCCGACGCGCGGGAGGCTCCGGCTGGATGAAGCCCGCCTCAAAGGCGCGGTCCACAATGCTCTTCTCAATCTGCTTGATGGTGACCGGCGGCTCGTTAATGCCCAGCACGCAGGAGGCTTCGCAGGGCGCCGGACAAATTCGCCCCGTAAACTCGGGAAAATTGTTGGTGGCGTGCAGTTGCCGCACGGCTTCGCGCCAGCGCCCCTGGTACACCATGTCGTTCCAATCGGGAATCAGGTTGGTGAGCGGGCATCCCGAATGGCAGAACGGCACGCCGCAATCCATACACCGCGCGGCCTGCGACTGCAAGCTCGGTTCGGGGAAAGGCCGGTAGATCTCAAACCAGTCTTTCACGCGCTCGGCGGGCGGGCGCCGTTGGGGCAGTTCGCGGGTGTACTCCAGAAATCCGGTGACCTTACCCACGCACCACCTCCGCCTCGCGCACCGCCTGCACGGGCGCCTCCGTGACCGCTGCGGTCTGCTGCAAAATCCGCTTATACTCGCGCGGGAACACCTTGACGAACTTCGGCAGCATCTGTTCCCAGTTCTCCAGCACCCAGCGCGCCCGCGGGCTGGCCGTCAATTCCGCGTGCCTGGTAATCAGCGAAAGCAGCAGGCCCTCGTCCGCCCGCGGCACGGTTTCCAAATCCACCGCGGCGCGGTTGCAGCGCCGTTCGGCGAAGTCGCCGAGCTCGTCAAGCATGTAAGCGATGCCGCCGCTCATGCCGGCCGCGAAGTTCCGGCCGACGCGGCCCAGCACCACCACCAGCCCGCGCGTCATGTATTCGCAGCCATGGTCGCCCAAGCCTTCCACTACGGCCGTCGCGCCCGAGTTGCGCACCGCGAAGCGTTCGCCGGCCATCCCGTTCAGGAAGGCTTCGCCGCTGGTGGCGCCATAGAGCGCCACGTTGCCGATCAGAATATTCTCCTCCGGAAGGAATGTCGAAGCAGCCGGCGGATACACGATCAGCCGCCCGCCGGAAAGGCCCTTGCCCACGTAATCGTTGGCGTCGCCTTCCAACTCCAGTGTGACGCCCTTAGCCAGAAACGCGCCGAAACTCTGGCCCGCCGATCCCGTGAACCGGAAGCGAATGGTGTCTTCGGGAAGCCCCTTCGAGCCGTAGCGGCGCGCAATCTCGCCCGAAAGCATGGCGCCCACGGTGCGGTGCACGTTGCGGATGGGCAGCTTGATTTCCACCGGCGTGCGGTTCTCCAGAGCCTCGCGGGCGTGGTCGATGAGCTTGTAGTCCAGCGCCTGGTCCAACCCGTGATCCTGCTTCTGCACGCAGCGCCGCGCAATGCGGCTGGGCATGTGCGGATTGTAAAGGATGGCCGAAAGATCGATGCCCTTGGCCTTCCAGTGGTCCAGCGCCGCGCGCGTTCCCAGCATATCCACGCGCCCCACCATTTCATCGAAGGTGCGGAACCCCATGCGCGCCATGTAGCCGCGCACCTGTTCGGCAATAAAGAAGAAGAAATTGATCACGTGCTCGGGGGCGCCGCGGAATTTGGCGCGCAGCGCCGGGTCTTGCGTCGCTATGCCAACCGGACAGGTGTTCAGGTGGCATTTGCGCATCATGATGCAGCCCATGGCAATCAGCGGCGCGGTGGCGAAGCCGAACTCCTCCGCCCCCAGCAGCGCCGCAATGGTCACATCCCGCCCGGTTTGCAGCTTGCCGTCGGTCTGCACGCGAATGCGCCCGCGGAGGTCGTTCAACACCAGCACCTGGTGCGTCTCCGCCAGGCCGAGTTCCCACGGCACTCCGGCGTGCTTGATGGAACTCAGGGGCGAAGCGCCAGTGCCTCCCATATCGCCCGAAATCAGCACCACGTCGGCATGCGCCTTGGCCACCCCGGCGGCTACCGTTCCGACGCCCACCTCCGCTACCAGCTTCACCGAAATGCGCGCCCGCGGGTTCACGTTCTTCAGGTCGTAGATGAGCTGCGCCAGGTCTTCAATGGAGTAAATATCATGGTGCGGCGGTGGAGAAATCAGCCCCACTCCGGGAATCGAGTGGCGCACCCGCGCGATGGTTTCATCCACCTTGTGGCCCGGAAGCTGCCCGCCTTCGCCCGGCTTGGCCCCCTGCGCCATTTTGATCTGCAGCTCGTCGGCATTCACCAGGTATTCCGCCGTGACGCCGAAACGGCCGCTGGCCACCTGCTTGATGGCGCTGCGGCGGTTGTCGTAATAGCGCGCTTCGTCCTCGCCGCCTTCGCCGGTGTTCGACTTTCCGCCGATCCCGTTCATGGCCACGGCCAGCGTCTCATGCGCCTCTTTGGAAATCGAGCCGAACGACATGGCGCCAGTGGCGAAGCGCTTGACGATGTCGCTGGCCGGCTCCACTTCTTCGAGCGGGATGGGTTCGTCGGATGCCTTAACGTCCAGCATTCCCCGCAGGGTGCAGAACTGCCGGCTCTGCTTGTCGATCAGGTCGGTGTATTCCTGAAAGGTCTGCGCGCTCTCCTGCCGCACGGCATGTTGCAGCTTGGCGATGGTTTGCGGATTGAACAGATGATATTCGCCGCGCTCGCGGTACTGGTAATTGCCGCCGATGGCCAGTTCCGGCTCGAATTGCGTCAGCGGACGGAACGCGTGGCGGTGGCGTGCGATGGCCTCTTCGGCCAGCACTTCGAGGCCGACTCCCTCGATCCGCGAAGCCGTCCCGGTGAAGTATTTCTCCACCACCTGACGGTTCAGCCCGATGGCTTCGAAGACCTGCGCCCCGCGATAGCTTTGCAGGGTCGAAATGCCCATCTTCGAGAAGGTCTTCAGCAGGCCTTTGTTAATGGCCTTGATGAAGTTGGGCGCTCCCTCCGGCCCCACCGTCTCCAGCGCCAGGTACGGATTGATGGCGCTGGCGCCGTAGCCGATCAGCAGTGCGCAATGCATCACCTCGCGCGGCTCGCCGGATTCGATGATCAGAGCCACCTGCGTGCGGGTCTCTTCGCGAACCAGGTGATTATGCACCGCCGCCAGCGCCAGAAGGCTGGGAATGGGCGCGTAGTCCTCATCCACGCCGCGGTCGGAAAGGATCAGCAGCGTGTAGCCCGATTGCATGGCTTGCGAAGCGCGCCTCGAAAGCTGATCGAGAGCCCGCTCCAATCCCTTGGCGCCTTCCTCTACCGGAAACAGCATGGGCAGCGTGGTGGCCAGAAAATCGCCCTGCGAAACACGGCGCAGTTTTTCCAGGTGCCGGTTCATCAGGATGGGATGTTCCATCTTGAGGGTGTGGCAATGCTGCGGCGTCTCGGCCAGGATGTTGCGCTCCGTACCGATGTAGCTGATGAGCGACATGACCATCTCTTCGCGAATCGGGTCGATGGGCGGATTGGTCACCTGCGCGAAAAGCTGCTTGAAATAGTTGAACAGCGGCTGCGGCTTATCGGAAAGGCAGGCCAGCGGCGTGTCCGTGCCCATGGACCCGACCGGCTCCTCGCCCTTGGCGGACATCGGCTGAAGAATCATGCGCAGGTCTTCGTCGGTGTAGCCGAAGGCTCGCTGGCGCAGCAGCAGCGTGGCCGGCTGCGGAGGGATCTCGCGCGGAGGATCCGGCAGATCGTCCAGCCGGATCTGGTTTTCCTTGATCCAAAGCTGATATGGATTGCGGCTGTAGAACCCGGCCTTCAGATCCTTATCCGAAATCAGCCGGCCTTCCTCGGTATCCACCAGCAGCATCTTGCCCGGCTGCAAGCGGCCCTTCAACTTCACGTCTTCCGGCTTCACCGGCAGCACGCCGGTCTCCGAGGCCATCAGGATCAGCCCATCGTGGGTCACCAGGTAGCGGGCCGGACGCAGGCCGTTGCGGTCGAGCGTGGCGCCGATCGAGCGGCCGTCGGTGAAAGCGATCGCCGCCGGGCCATCCCACGGCTCCATCAGCGAGGCGTGATATTCGTAGAAGGCCCGCTTCTGCGGATTCATGTGGTCGTTCTTCGACCAGGCCTCCGGAATCAGCATGGCCATGGCGTGCGGAATCGAGCGGCCGGCCATCACCAGCAGTTCCAGGGCGTTGTCGAATGATGCTGAATCGCTGCCGCCCGGCTGAATGATCGGGAACAGCTTCTTTATGTCGTCGCCAAACAGCGGCGAAGCCAGCACACTTTGCCGCGCGTGCATCCAGTTCACATTGCCGCGCAGGGTGTTGATTTCGCCGTTATGCGCGATGTAGCGGTAGGGATGCGCCAGTTGCCAGGTGGGAAAAGTATTGGTCGAAAAGCGCTGGTGTACCAGGCACAGCGCGCTCATCACGTCGGGGTCGCGCAGTTCCGGATAGAAATTGGCGATCTGCGGCGCGAGCAGCAGACCTTTATAGACAATCGTCCGCGCCGAAAGCGACGGAATGTAGAAAAAGTCCTTGTCGGGAATGTCCGAGGCGGCCAGTTCGGCTTCCGCCCGTTTCCGCACCACGTAGAGCTTGCGCTCCAACTGGTCTTCGTTCATACCCCGCGCACGGCCCACGAAAAACTGCTGGATATAAGGCTGTGAGACGCGCGCCACCCGGCCGATGGCGGAACCGTCGATAGGGGTATCGCGCCACCCCAGCAGGGTCAGTTTTTCCTCCCGCAGAATCCGCTCGATAATTCCCTCGCACAGCAGCCGCGGGTGCGGTTCCACGGGCAGAAATGTCATCCCCACGCCATATTCGCCCGCCGCCGGCAGCGTGAAGCCCAGTTTGGCGCATTCCCGCTGGAAGAATTTGTGCGGAATCTGGATCAGCACTCCGGCGCCATCACCGGTTTCGGGATCGCAGCCGCAAGCCCCCCGGTGGGTCAGGTTGATCAGCACCTGAATGCCCTTGACAATGATGTCGTGAGATTTTTGACCCTTGATGTTGGCCACGAAACCGATACCGCAGGAATCGTGCTCGTTGCGGGGGTCGTATAGGCCCTGAGCGAGGGGTAGACCGGTATGCACAGTGAAGTCACTCATGGGAGGCTCCTGAACCCGCCGGCCCGGAAGGGTAATCCGGCGCCAGAGGCTTGGGACACTACGCGGTGGTTGCCTTGGAAGCCAGTGTACCAACTTATCTAGTATTACGCAATGAAAAAATGATGGAGTACTACAATTAGATGAACTTATGGTATTCTAAAGCCCGTGACGACCTTTGAGCTACGCCTTTTCAAAGAGATCGCGGCCACCCGAAGCATCACGAAAGGCGCTGCTCACTGCGGGGTTAGCCAATCGGCAGCTAGCCAGCACGTGCAGGAGGTGGAACGCCGCCTGGGCACGCGCCTGCTGGATCGCAGCAAGCGCCCCATGGAGTTGACGTCGGCCGGCCGGCTGTACGCCGACTACTGCCGCGACGCACTCCGCCGGCAGGAAGAATTCGAACTCCAACTGGAGGCCCTCAAAGGCCACGTGGAAGGCGCCGTGCGGGTGGCGTCCATCTATTCCATCGGCCTTTCGGAAATGGGCCGCCTGCAGGCCGAATTCTCGGCGGCCTATCCCGGCGCTAATCTGCACGTCGAGTACATGCGCCCCGAACGGATTTACGAGGCCGTGGAAAACGATGCGGCCGATCTCGGCCTGGTGAGCTATCCGCAGCCCACCCGCGAAATTGCCGCCATTCCGTGGCGCCAGGAGGAGATGCAGCTGGCGGTCCCGCCCGACCACCCGCTGGCCGCGCGCTCGGAGGTCTGCCTCGCCGACCTCAACGGCCAGGATTTCGTGGGCTTCGACGAAGACCTCTCCATCCGCCGCGAGATCGACCGGTTCCTGCGCGCGCATGGCATAGCGGTCAACCCGGCCCTGCACTTCGACAACATTCAGACCATTAAGGAAGCTGTCGCCGTGGGCCGCGGCATCAGTATTCTGCCCGCCCGCACCATGCAGGACGAAATCGCCCAGGGCCGCCTGGCCGCCGTGCCGCTGGATGCGCCGGGTCTGGTGCGCCCCGTCGGCATCGTGCACCGCCGGCACAAGAAATTCAACCGCGCTGCCCAGGCGTTTCTGGAATTGCTAACGGGGAGTAACTAAGACCGGCGCGCGGCTCGCTGGCGCTTTCCGCGATTCCACGCCAGCATCGCAACCCCGATGCCCACAAAGGTCAGCGTGCCCGGCTCCGGCGTGTACGCGAACTCCGCGCCCGTCAACTGAATGTCGTAACCTTTGCCGGAATCGTCCGCGCTGGGTGTTCCGCCGTATTTCTTCAGAATGCCCGACCCGTCGAAAATCCCGGTTTGACCGGTGATCGCTCCAAAAATGCTGTTGCCATTCTTGTCCTCGGGCAGGTTGCCGGAAGGCGCGATCAGAATGTAGTACAGGCCCGCGGTGAGTAATGAGGTTGTACCAACCGGAATCTGGGCTTGAAAGTCCGTGCCAGAGATATTGTCGTTTCCGAACAGCCCGTCGCCGCTCGTGTCAAACAGGTACAGAGCCGGGTCGATTACTGGTTTGCTGCCGTTCCCGGTAGTGGTCGCGGAAAAGGTGCCGGGATCCGAGATGTAGATTTCGTACAAATCCGAACCCCCGGTCACGTCACCAAGCGTTCCGACGATGTCGGTCAGGGCCCCAAAACCAACCGTGACGTTGGCGTTTTTGATCTGCCCTCCCGCGGGGCCCTCCGAGTTATCACCCTCATTCCAAATGCTGCTGGCGGCCGCAACCATCGAGAAGGTCAGGACCAGGGACCCCACCAAACCGGCTCTCACAAATGATTTCACGTACCCTCCGCGGGACTAATAGTACCAGACTGGCCAACGAATGGTACTTTGGCCTGCTCAAAAGAGTACCCCGTGCGGTACTGGTACTTACACCTTCTCCAGTGCCTGCTCCAGGTCCTCCACGATATCCTCCGGCGCTTCGATTCCCACCGAGAGCCGCACCAGGCTGTCGCGGATGCCCATGCGCTAGCGGTGTTTCGGAGAAATCTCGCGGTGCGAACTCATCACCGGGTAGAGCATCATGCTGTGCACATCGCCCAGCGACGTGGCCCGTACCACCAGGTTCAGCGCGTCCATGAATCGGAACACCTCCTCGCGGCCCGCGCCGCGCAGCTCGAAGCTCACCATGGCGCCGTAGAGGTTCGGCGGGAACAGGCGGCGGATGGTGGCGGCGTCGGGATGCGCCGGGTCGCCCGGTGAAATAAAGCCGCTCCACTTTCGGATGAGCGCTCAGCCACGAGGCCACCCGGCAGGCATTGGCGCACTGGCGCTCCATGCGCAGCGGAAAGGTTTTGATGCCGCGCATGGTCAGGTAGCATTCAAACGGTCCCAGCACCGGACCGAGGGTGCGCGAAAGCCGCCGCAGATTGGCGGTATGCTCCTGGCTGGTGACTACCACTCCGCCCAGCACGTCACCGTGGCCCGCCAGGTACTTGGTCAGGCTGTGCACGGTGAAATCCGCGCCCCACTCCAGCGGCCGCGCCACCAGGGGGGTGGCGAATGTGTTATCCACCACCAGCGCGGCGTTCACCGCATGGGCGATCGCGGCAATCCGGTCCACTTCCCCGACCCGCAGCAGAGGATTCGAAATGGTCTCGATCAGCACGCAGCCGGGGCGCGCCTCGTCAATGGCCGCTGCCAGCGCGGAAGTGTCCGTCGGGTCGGCAAAGCGAATGGCCACGCCGGCCGGCTCGAGCACGTTCATCAGCAGCCCTACGGTGGCGCCGTAGAGCGCATTGGCCGCCACAATCGATCGCGGCCGGTCCACCAGCGCCGCCGTCACGGCCATCTGTAGCGCGGCCATTCCGGAGGCGCAGGCCAGCGCGCCGTGGCCGCCTTCCAGCGCGCACATCAGCTCTTCGAGGGCGGCCGCCGATGGGTTGTCGTACCGCGCGTAGCAGTAACCCTCCTCCTCCTGTCCGAAGATGCGGTCAAGCTGCGCCATCGAATCGTAGAAATAGCTGGTCGCGGTGTGGATCGGGGTAGTCACGGGCACATGCGAGGCGGCCTTTTTGCGGTCGCCGGCATGTACGGCTTTGGTATGGATCTTCATGGTCTCGGTTTCACTTTCCCGGCTTTACTTCCTCTTCCACCGCACCCCGCTCTTGGTGTCCTCCAGGATGATGCCTTGTTCGAGAAGCTGCTGGCGGATCTGGTCGGCGCGGGCGAAATTGCGGGCTTTTTTGGCAGCGTCGCGTTCGGCAATCAGCGATTCCACTTCCGCATCGGCTATCGCGTTGCCCCGCGCGGTCGGCGCCAGCACGTCGAAGATGCTGTCGAAGCGCGCCAGAAACTCCAGCGCGGCGGCAGTGTTGCCGGAGCGGAATTCGCCCGAATCCATGGCGCTGTTGGCGTCGCGCACGAATTCGAACACCGCCGCCAATGCTTCGGCGGTATTCAAGTCGTCGTCCAGGCTGTCGCTGAAAACTTTGGAGGCTGCGGCCGTCCGCGCCGCCACCTGCTCGTTGACTCCTTCCGGGTACCGCTCGGTCTCCAGGCGCAGCTTGAAATTGCGCAGCCGGTCGATGGCCGTGGCGGCCGATTTCAATCCGTCGAAGGTGAAATTCAACTGCTTGCGGTAGGGCACCGAGGCCAGCAGGTAGCGGATGGCCTCGGGCTGGTAGCCGCGGTCCAGCAGGTCGCGAAGGGTATAGTAGTTGCCCAGCGACTTGGACATCTTCTGCCCTTCCACCATCAGGAACTCGGCATGCATCCAGAAGCGCGCAAAGGGTTTACCGGTAAGCGACTCGGATTGCGCAATCTCGTTTTCGTGATGCGGAAACACCAGGTCGATGCCGCCGGCGTGGATATCCAGCGTCGCCCCCAGGTACTTGATGGCCATCACGGAACACTCGATATGCCAGCCGGGCCGCCCCGGTCCAATCGCCGTCTGCCAGGCCGGTTCGCCCTCCTTGGGCGCTTTCCAAAGCGCGAAATCGCGCGCGTCAGCCTTCTCGTATTCGTCCACGTCCACCCGCGCCCCGGCCAGATTGCCGCTGAAATCGTTGTGCGAGAGCTTTCCGTAGCCCGGAAAAGTCGAAATCCGGAAGTATACCGATCCATCGCTCGAATAGGTGTGGTGGCCGGCCGTCAGCCGCTCGATGGCCTCCACCATGTCCTGGATGTGGCTGGTGGCCGGCGTCAGGCGCTCCGGGCGTTCCAGCCGCAGCGTCTTGCAATCCTCCAGAAAGGCGTTGGTGTAAATGTCGGTGTACTCCTCCAGCGACTCGTGCTGCGCCACCGCGTTGCGAATAATCTTGTCGTCCACGTCGGTGATGTTCATGACGTGGTCGAGCCCGAAGCCGTTGGCCCGCAGCGCCCGCCGCAGGATGTCGATAAAGGTGAAGGTTCGGAAGTTCCCGATATGCGCGAAATCGTAAACCGTGGGGCCGCAGGTATACATGCGGACGGTGTTGTCCCGCGCGGGCGAGAATTCCTCCACCTGTTGAGACAACGTGTTGTAGAAGCGCAGTGGCATAAATGCAAGGGATTTTTCATGGTACCAGAGGGGCAAGCGGCGCCGTGCGGACGCGGCGCGGTGGCGAACGTGTACCACCTGCCGAGTCGAGGATATGCAATATTGACCTTACACACCCTCGGTACCATGTAAGAAGTGCGCAATCGAACGTAATACCTCAGCCGGTAGCCCCGTGCAGCCGTTTGGCCATCATTTTGCACCGTCGTTCACTCGGGAATAATTGATAGCGCACCAATTCCGCTCTTGGCTCGACCACAAGACCAAGTCAAAATTCCCGGGAGGTCCCGATGTTGAAGATTGCTCAAAACCGGCGCGGGAGCGGGCGCTACGACTTGCGCCTCCCGCTGCACTACCGGGTGTCTATAAAAGGCGAACCCCCCCGGACAGGATCGGGGACTACGTCCGACATTAGCGCCACCGGCCTGAGTTTCCGCTCCCGCAAATCGCTGCCCGTGGGTGCCCATATCGAAATTCTGGTCGAATGGCCCGCCAAGTACCGTGATATCGATCCGATATCCCTGCAGGTGACCGGCTTTATCGTCCGCTGCGATGGCGGCCGGATCGCCGTCCGCATGACTTCGCGCAAGTTCAAAATTACATTGGCCCAGTTGGAGTCCGCCACGGCGTAACGGGCGCCGGGACCGCAGTTCCAATCGGCGCCACGGCCGTCAAGAGGAGCCGCGGCCGTGAGGGAGTGGTGTCGGAGACCTACTCCCGGGACCCGCCGCCAGGTGCCAGAAAGCCCGCCACCCGGGCCACCGCCAGGCTGATAATCCCCGGCTCCTCACCAAACCCCCTCAGCCACACCAAGTCCTTCTCTTTGCGAAACCAGGTGATTTGCCGCTTGGCATACTGGCGCGTATTCCGCTGCGCGTAAAACAGCGCTTCCCGCGGATTCAGTTCGCCGATAATCAGTTGCAGCGCCTGCCGGTAGCCGTGCGACTCGAACGGCTTGGCCGAGGGTGGGAAGCCCATCGCCAGAATCGCGCGCACTTCCTCTACCAGCCCGGCCGCGAACATCTGCTCCAGGCGCTCATCCAGATGGCTGTAGAGCGCGTCCCGGTCCGGCAGCAGCCCCAACTTTAGCGTGCGGTATCCTGCCAGCGCATTCCTCCCTTCGCGGAATAACTCGCTCACCGGCCGCCGCGCCAGCAGGCACACTTCGAGCGCGCGGGTGACTTTGGGTACGTCCCGTGGATGGATCCGGGCGGCGGTCTGGCGGTCAAACCGCGTCAGCAGGCGATGCAGCGAGCCGGCCCGCCGCCGCTCTCGCGCCGCCAGCCGCTGGCGCAGAGTCTCGTCGCGCGTAGGACCGGGGAACAAGCCCTCCAGCAGCGCCCGCAGGTAAAAGCCCGTGCCGCCGGCCAGAATCGGCAGGCGGGCGCGCGCGGAAATTTCGCCAATCGTCTGGCGCGACAGGCGGGCAAATTCTCCGGCCGTAAATAGCGCGTCGGGATCCACGATGCCAATCAGGTGATGCGGAATTCCACATCGGGCGGGGGGTGGCAGTTTGGCCGTCCCGATATCGAAGTAACGGAATACCTGGAGCGAATCGCAGTTTATAATTTCGCCATCGAATTCCTGGGCAATTCGCAGCGCCAGCGCGCTTTTTCCGGACCCGGTTGGCCCCACCACCGCAACCAGGGGCCGCTTGGGTGCGTCTGCGGCTACAGGGACGGTTGTGACCGGGGTTTTCCGGTGTTCGCTCATGGCGTGGTTGAGACCCGGTTTACGAGACCGTTATACAATAAGAACGAGATTTCGGCCCACGCGGGTTTGCCCGGCGGCTCGAAAGAAAGTAAAAATTCATGCTTCGTTTAGCTACAGCGCTCCTCTCGGTCGCTTCCGCGGGCAGTCTTCTGCTCGCTCAGACTCCCCAGGCCCCTCAGACTTCACCGGCGTCCACTACTCCGGACAAGTCCGCGGCCTACTACAACTTTGCCATGGGCCGGTTGTATGCGGAAATGGCCGCCGACGCGGGTAGCAAGGAAGACGTGGCCAAGGCGATTCAGTATTACCAGACGGCGCTGAAGCTGGATCCTTCAGCCGGCATCGTGCTGGAGGAACTGAGCGACCTGTACATCTCCACCGGCCGTTTGCACGATGCCGTCACCCTTGCCGAGGACATGCTGGCGAAAACCCCGGACAACCTTGACGCCCGCCGCATGCTGGGCCGTATCTACCTCCGTGCCTTGAGCGAGGGGGCGCCACGCGGCGCCAACCAGGACAACCTCAAAAAGGCCATGGAGCAGTATGAGAAGATCACCCAGCAGGACCCCAGCGATGCCGATAGCTGGGTGAAGCTTGGCCAGCTCTACCGCATGTCTAACCAGCCGGCGGACGCCGAGAAGGCTTTCAACGCGGCGCTCAAGGCGCAGCCCGATGACGAGGATGCGCTCACGGGTCTGGCCATGATGTATGCCGATGCCGGCGACACCAAGAACGCCATCGAGAAGCTCAAGGCCGCCACCAACAAGAGTCCCAATGAGCAGACCCTGGCGATGCTGGCCGACCAGTACGAGTCGATTCACGATTACAAATCGGCGGCCGAGGTTCTGCGTAAGGCGCTGGAGATGGCCCCCGATAACGAGAAAATCGCCATTGGCCTGGCCGCCGATCTGGCCGCCTCCGACCAGCTCGATGAAGCTCTCAAACTCTACCAGCAGATGGCCGCCGACGAGCCGCGCGACCCCAGCTTCCAGATGAGCATCGCCGAGATTTACATCGCCCAGCACAACCTGGCGAAGGCTCGCGAGGCCATGGAGAAGGCCAAGACCCTCGATCCTCACAGCCGCGACGTACGCTTCGCCGATTCCAAACTGCTCCAGGCCGAGGGTAAGAACGATCAGGCGCTGGCCATTCTGAAATCGCTGCTCGACGAAACCCAGCGGCGGCAGTATTCCGATGACGACGCCCGCCGGCGCTCCATCCTGCTGGAGCAGTATGCCATTCTGGCCCGGACGATGGAGCAATACCAGGTGGCTATCGATGCCTTCCGCGAAATGGGCGATTTGCACGTGGTGACGCCTCCGCGCGTGGCCGTGCAGGTGATCGATACTTACCGCCAGGCTAAGGATTACGCTAACGCTCAAAAGGAAGCTGACATCGCCTTGAAGAGCTTCCCCGACGACCGCATGATCCAGGTGGAGCACGCCACCGTGCTGGCCGATCAGGGCAAAGTGGATGCCGCCGTGGCAGAGATGAACAAGATCCCCTCCCAGGGGCGTGAGAAGGAAGCGGAGCTGGTGACGGAGGCCCGCTTCTACGAGCAGGCCAAGCGCTATTCCGACATGGGTAAGGCCCTGGACCAAGCCGAAAAGCTGGCTACTTCCAACGAAGATAAGGCCGAGATTTACTTCATGCGCGGCGCTATGTACGAGCGCATGAAGAAGTACGATGAGTCCGAGGCGTCGTTCCGCAAGGTGCTCGCTATGGATACCAGCCAGGGCGAAATTCTCAATTACTACGCCGAAGCTCTGAATTACCTGGGCTATATGCTGGCCGACCGGAACGTGAAACTGGACGAAGCCAGCACTATGATCAAGAAGGCGCTCACGATCGTGCCCGGCAGCGGCGCGTTTCTGGACAGCCTGGGCTGGGTGTATTTCCGCGAGGGCAAACTGACCGAAGCCGAGGGTCTGTTGCAGCAGGCACTCGATAAGGGCCAGGACCCCACCATCCACGAGCACCTGGGGGATGTCTACTTCAAGGAAGGCAAGACCAACGAAGCCGTGGCCCAGTGGCAGGCGTCATTAAAGGAATTCCAAAAGGCCGCCCCGGCCGATTCCGACCCCGAGGAAGCCGCCAAGGTGGCCAAGAAGCTCGACGAGGCCCGCGTGAAACTGGCCCAGGAGAAGCGGAAGTAAGCAGCAGCGAAATTTAGGGGAGCCGTTTCAGGTAAGCCAGTCGCCCGGCAATCTGGGCGGCTGCCGCTTGCGTTGGGGCGGCTGCGCAGGGTTGATTCACCCGGACGGAGCGCCTCCGCCACAAGAACGTCCCGCGCCAACCGGAGCCCCTCATCGCCTCCGCAATGAATCACTTCTCTCGCGCCTCCCCGGCGAAGAATCCAGGCATCACCCCAAAATTTCACTCCTCGCCTTGCGCCCAAACGAATCTGGCTTGCGCGTCTCTACGATTCCTCGCCATGCCCGCAGGTTTGTCCTACGGCGACGCCTCCGCCTGACAATCCCGGGGCAACCGAAAACCCGCTTCCTCGTCTTCGCCCCGCAACGAATCTCGCCGCGTTCCTCCCCCCGCCCGGTGGCCTCCGCCCGGCTTACCCACCCTGTTCCACCCCCCTCGCAAACAACTTACATAGATATTACAATTCCGCCCGGCCTCAGCCGGCTCCAGGCGCTAGCATCATATATAAAGGTCTCAGACTCCGATAATGGCAACCCATCCCAAAGGTTCGCAAGCCCGTATTCTGCTTTCCTCCGTCTTCGGCCCGTACGCCCAGGACGACGAATTCGGCAGCCGCCGGATCAATCCCATGGAGCTGTATCACAACCAGGTAACGCGCGAGCAAGGCCCTTTCTCGTTGCGCATGTTCCACCGCTCCTGGGGCATTCTGATGATCCAGCGCAATATCCCGGCGCCCACTACGGTGCTCGATTTTCCCACCCGCGAAGCCTTTGAGCAGGAACTGCGGGCCAACCGGTACGACATCGTGGGGATCTCCTCAATCATCGTTAACGTCGGAAAAGTAAAGGAGATGTGCCGCATCGCCCGGCGCCTGGCGCCGCAGGCGGTGATCGTGGTGGGCGGCCACGTAGCCGCCATCGAAGGCATCGAAGGAATGCTGGACGCCGATTATGTGGTGCGCGGCGATGGAATTTCCTGGATGCGCCGTTTTCTGGGCGAGGACCCCGCAGCGCCCATCCTCCACCCGGAAATCGTCTCCGGCTTCGACGGCCGTACGCTGGGCCTCAAACTGCCCCAAAGCAAAGGCAGCACCGCCGCCACCATCATCCCTTCCGTGGGCTGTCCCATGGGCTGCAACTTCTGCACCACTTCGGCCTTTTTCGGGGGCAAGGGCCACTATTTGAACTTCTACCAGACCGGCAGCGAGCTTTACACCGTGATGGAGGAAATGTCGGCCAAGCTGGACGCCCAGTCGTTCTTCATGATGGACGAGAACTTCCTGCTGCATAAGCGCCGCGCCCTGGAGCTGCTGGACCGGATGCGCGCCAACCACAAGCCTTGGGCGCTGTACGTGTTCTCGTCGGCCAACGCGATCCGCCAATATTCCATGCGCGAGCTGGTGGAACTGGGCGTCTCGTGGATCTGGATGGGCCTGGAATCGCCGCACTCCCGCTACACCAAGCTGCAAGGCGCCGACACGCTGCAACTCACCCGCGAACTGCGCCGCCACGGCATCAAACTGCTCGGATCGACGATCGTGGGCCTGGAACACCATACGCCCGAGAATATTCGCGGCGAGATTGAACACGCCGTGGCGCACGACACCGATTTCCACCAGTTCATGCTTTACACACCGGTGCCGGGCACTCCCCTGTTCCAGGAGATGTCCGCCCAGAACCGCATGTTGGATGGCGTGGACCTGGCCGACATCCACGGCCAGGACCGCTTCAACTTCCGGCACGCCGCAATCTCCCGTGAGGATTCCAAAAAGCTGCTGGACTGGGCCTTTCGCCGCGATTTCGAGCGCAACGGCCCCAGCATTTACCGCATCTGCCGCACCACCCTGGAAGGCTGGCGGCGCTATCATAACGATCCCGATCCGCGCGTGCGGGCGCGCTTCGCGTGGGAAGCCCGCTCGCTGCGCGATGGCTACGCCGCCGCCCTGTGGGCCATGGAGCGGTACCTGCGCAGCGACAATTCCGCAGTGGCCGAAAAGATCCGCGCGCTGCGGAAGGAGATCGGGCGCGAGTTCGGCCTCATGAGCCGGGTGATCAGCCTCGCCATGGGCCCCGCCATCCTGTGGTCCGCCCGCCGCGAGGCGCGCCGTCTGGCCGCCGGACAGACCTACGAACCGCGCACCATCATCGAGCGCCGCAATTGGGATTCGACCCCATCAGCCGCCCCCAAGGCGGAAAAGGCGGGGGAGGAGCTTGGCTTGGCCAGGGTGGGCAGCTAGCGCCCTCAGCCTCTTCTAGAACGTAATCTTGAGGTAGCTGATCACCCCGTTGTGAATCTCAACCGATTTGGTGGTCTGCTTACCGTCCTTATCCACCTCGATGCTGTAGCTGCCGGGCGCCAGTTGGAGTTGCGCCGGGGTGGTCTGCGGCAACCGTTTGCCGTTCACCAGGATCAAAGCCCCCGAAGGCGCTGAGGTCAGCATCAGGGTCCCCCCCTGGGCGTGCAGGACGATGGCAGATATCTCCATAGGCCCGGTGCCGACGTCGAAATAGCGGCGCTCCATGCCGAAGCCGGACAACTCGATGGTGACGCTGTGATGGCCCGGCGTGGCATTCAGGTCGCAGGGTGTGGTGCAGGCCGTCTCGTCCCGCCCGTCCAGAGTGGCTTTGGCGCCGCCGGGGCTGGTAATCACCGTGACCGGCTGCGGCTCGGCTGCCGCCACCCGCCGCGCCGGAGTTTGCCTGGGCATCTCCTCCTCCGGTAGTTTCTGCGACGCCGGTTTCACTGGTTCCGGCGGCGTCATCGGGCTGGGTTTCTCCTCTACCGGCGGAGGCGCCGCCGGCGTTGGCGAACCACCCGCGGCAGCCGGAGGTGTAGCCGCAGGCTCCGTCGGATTGGTGGCCGGCGCCGCCGGAACAGCCACCGGAGGCGTTGTGGCTGCCTGCTTTTCCGGCGGCTGGGAAGCGTCCGTATCGGCGTTCTGGGCATGCTTGGTGGAGAGCCACGGCATCGCCTGCGTGCCGATCAGCACCAGCAGCCCCACCACCACCAGCATGGCCAGCAGAAATGTCAGGAATCCCGCCTTGCGCCGCCCCGAGCGCTCCGCCGTGGTGGTCTCATCGCTGTGCCGCGCCGGCCGCGCGGGAGGCAGGTTGATCGCGGCGGGCGCCGCCATATCCACCACGGTCGGCTCATTCAGGCTGCCGCCGCGCGGCATGGTCTTCCATCCGCGTGTCTCCTTAGCCGCCTGCTCCAGGGCGTCCATGAATTCCTGGCAGGTGCGGTACCGCTGGTCCGCCTTCTTGGACAGCGCCTTGCGCACGGCCGCATCCATGGCCCCGCCGAGGCTCGGGTTCAGCCTTTGCGGTGCCACCGGCTCTTCGGCGACGATCTTGTAGACCACCGTGGTAAGGTGTTCACCGGTATAAGGTTTCTCCCCAGTGAGCATCTCGAAGGCGATCACGGCCAGCGAAAACTGGTCCGAACGGCCATCCACCGCCAGCCCCTGCACCTGCTCCGGCGACATGTAATGCGGCGTCCCCACGATCGAGCCGGTCATGGTCAACTGCTCGGAAGCGGTGATCTTGGCAATGCCGAAATCGGTGATTTTGGCTGTGCCGTCGCCGGTGACCATGATGTTCGCCGGCTTGATATCCCGGTGGACGATGCCCTTCTGGTGGGCATAGTCCAGCGCCACGGCGGTCTGCCCCAGGATGCTGAACATCTGAGTGCCGCTCAGCGCCTGCGGCCGCGACAGCATCTGGTCCAGGGTGGGACCGTCTACGTACTCCATGGCGATGTAGGCAAGGTCCCCCTGCTGCTCCACATCGTAAATGGTCACGATGCCGGGGTGGGAGAGAATCCCCGCCGAGCGCGCCTCCCGGAACAGTCGTTCCCGAAGCCGCTCCTGCTCCTCGGGCTGTCGCCCGCTGCCGAGCTGGATCGTTTTGATGGCCACCGGACGGCCAATGTTGGGGTCGATCGCGTGATAGACCACACCCATCGCGCCACGCCCCAACTCCCTGACGATTTTGTAGCGCCCGATGCGGTCCATTCAGTCTAGTGATAGCACGCCGGAGGGTTGTGCCGGGCGGGAATGCCACTCGATTTCCCGGCGGCCGGTTCCGCCGGATTGTCCCGGAGTCCGCGCGCCGCCGCCGATCGCTCTCGCCATCTTACTCATACCGCGGCGGTTCTGCCGGTTTCCGAGATCGCCGGAGGGATCCGCCTGGGCGCCCAGGGCGCCGGGCGGAAAGCCCACGATAAGCCTCGCCTCGATTGCCTGTCCACTCTCTAATTCTCGCGCGTCTGCCGCGACCGTGGTGGCCCGGTTGCGCGGGCCCGCACCGGATCGCGGCACGCGTACGGCCGCTGCGCACCCCAGTCCGCACCGTGGGACCGTTGCGGGGCCCCGCACCGGATCGCGGCACGTTACGACCGCTGCGCACCAACCCGGCACCGTGGGACCGTTGCGGCGGCCCCGCACCGGATCGCGGCACGTTACGACCGCTGCGCACCAACCCGGCACCGTGGGTCGGTTGCGGCGGCCCGCGCCGGATTGCGAACGCGTACGGCCGGTGCGCACCAACCCCGGCACCGTGGGACGGTTGCGGCGGCCCGCGCCGGATTGCGAAACGCGTACGGCCGCTGCGCACCAACCCCCGGCACCGTGGGACCGTTGCGGCCGGCCCGCACCGGATCGCGGTACGCTACGGCCGCTGTACTCTAACCCCAGCACCATGAGACCGTTGCGGCGGCCCGGCACCGGATTGCGAACGCGTACGGCCGGTGCGCACCAACCCCGGCACCGCGGGACCGTTGCGGCGGTCCCGCACCGGATCGCGAAACGCGTGCGCACGCGGCCCACCCAATCCAGCCCCGTAGGACCGTTGCGGCGGTCCCGCACCGGATTGCGGCACGTTACGGCCGCAACGCACCAACCCCCGGCACCGTGAGACCGTTGCGGCGGCCCCGCGCCGGATTGCGAACGCGTACGGCCGCAGCGCACCGACCCCGGTACCGTGGGACCGTTGCGGCGGCCCCGCACCGGATCGCGGAGCGTTACGGCTGCGCGCTAACCCCCGCCGCCGTGGGACCGTTGCGGCGGGCCGGCACCGGATCGAGCGAACGTCACGGCCGCTACGCACCAACCCCGGCACCATGGGAGCCGTTTGCGGCGGGCCCGCACCGGATCGCGTAAGCCGCAGGATGCACGAGGGCCCGCCCTTGCCAAGCAATCCGGACAGGCCGGCGGACAGTCGCGCCTTATCTTCTTCAGAAGCTGCTTAGGAAGCTGTAAGAAGCCGATTAGGAAACGCCCTGAGCGCCGGGGTATAACCACTGCTATCCCTGACCGGCTATTTACAAGATTCGGTGCCTCTTTTCCTAAGAGTACCTGGGCCCTATCGGGTAATAGCCGGACTGAGCGGAAGGTAATCCTATACCTAGTGGACCTAACCCGGTACCTCCGGCGGGGTACTTTCCACTGCCCGTGGGCTAAAATACCAACTTCATGCCAGGCGAGCTGATACTAATTGTTGACGACACGCCGGTAAATCTGAAGTTGACGCGAATCCTTCTCGCCAACCAGGCTTACCAGGTGTTGACCGCTTCCAGCGCCGAAGAAGCCCTGGAACTTCTCCGCACTAACCATCCGAGCCTGATACTCACCGACATTCAGTTACCGGGCATCGATGGGCTCGAACTGGCGCGCCGCATCAAGTCCGCCCCAGATACACGCGATATCCTCATCGTGGCCCTGGCAGCTTTTTCCAGCCCCAGCGAAGAAGAAGACGCGCTCAAATCCGGTTGCGACGGCTGCATTGCGAAGCCGATCGACACTTACACGCTGGGATCGCGGGTCCGCGAATTTCTGGACCGGCTCGATGACCGGCCGCCCATCGCTCCATCCGGAGGCCCTCCCTTGCAGAGCGATTCTGCGCTCCAGCCGCTGCGCGGCCACTTTCTTGACGAAGCGCATACTCTGGCCCGCCAATGGAGGATCGAATTGGACGGAGAATTCGACCCCGAACCGGCGGCTCAAGCGGCGCATCAGTGGATTGGCGCCGCGGGCTTGCTGGGCTTTCCAGTGCTCAGCGAGCGGGCTCGAAGCCTGGAGGCCGCCTTGCGCGTACGGCCCATCGATACCGGAGAACTTCGCGAATCCCTGGATGCTTTACTGTTAGTACTCGCCGCCCGTATGGCGGAGCAAAAACAGCGGCCCTAAACGAAGCAACCGGAAGCCCGCATACCCGCAAGCCAGAGGGCCGCGCCGATGGGCACTTACTCTGGCCGCGGGTTGCCTGGCTTCGAACTACCGCGTTCCCGCTTCGTTCGATTGAAATAACAGCTTCGTCTTACTGCCACCAATCCGTATCTCGGTAATATTGGGCTTACCCGCGAAATCAACAAAACGGATTGCCGTGGAGTCGAATTTCTGTCCCTCAAACTCGATTTTCACGTCCACTGTGAAGGATAGCTTCCCGCGAGCGAAGGTAGCCTTATCTCCATTCACCGTCACGCGATAATCCCCCGCGGCGAGAGGCGTACCCTGTACCACAGAGGGCCCCAACAACGTGATCCAGCAAGCCGGCCCGTGGGCCGGTACGGTTCCCGCGAATGCGGCGGCGAGCGCCAGAATCGCAAACGCCAGAACGAATTTCCGTAACATAAAATATCTCCTTGAACCGGTAGGTTCAACGTTCCAAGTTCGGGCAGGTCCGCCCTAACAGGACTTTAGCACCTCATTATCGCGGTTTGCAATAGCCCTTTGGTTTGCGCGCGACCGCCCATGCCAGGGCTGCTGCCGCCACGATCCCAATTGCTGCGCCGGGCAGCAATCCACCGGCCCGATAGGTGAAAACCACGGTATGCTTTCCCGGCCCCACCTCGACCGCCTGGAACACGCGATTCCAGCGTTCTACGGCCTCGGCATGCCCATCCACCGACGCGCTCCAGCCTGCCAGCAACTCCTCCGCCAGGAAAAACCGGCCTCCCCGCTCCGAATCCACCTGGAGCGTCCGGCGTTCGGGCAGCCAGCCAACCGGCTGTGCTTCGCCTCCACCGTCCACCCAACCATAAGGCGCCTTGGCGCGCAGAAACTCGTACACCCGGTAAAAAGAGTCGTCCGGCCCCAACAGGCGGAACGAGGGACTCGCCACCAACCAGGCGGCATTCGCGGCGCCCTCGTGGGTGATCACATAGCGAACACCTAATTCCCGCAGCATCTCCTCATTGCGGATATCCATCCGGAATTCCCGATTAGTGTCGAACGGAACCCACTGCTCGATGAAGTCGTGGTACGCACGCGGCAGAAAGGGGTCGAACCCCTGCGGGGTGGCCAGCCCCCACAGGCGATAGTCCGTCGAGTTCGGCCCCCCGCGCTCATCCGAAGCGACCCGGAACTGCCGGTTGGTCCACAATGCCGCGTATGCGGAAAGATTGATGCCGCGAATCCCGACCGGATTTTGTAACTCGTCTACATCGCCATCCACGGTATTAAATCGGCGGTTGGCGCCGAAAACTTTATAGTCGGCCAAAGCCATTATGAGCAGTGCCGCCGCCACCCATGCCCGGCGCGTTCCGGCTTCCGCACGCAGCACCCACATCCCCACCGAAAACAGAGCCAGCGCTACGGCGGTCTCCACCAACGACCCCGTTCCCGATCGAAACCGGCCGCCGTGCCCCCAGATCCACAATTGGCGCATCGCCCAGCCTGCCAACGCGGCGGTGACCACGAGCGCAAGCCAGCGCCCGCGCGCCTTCTGCGACTCCGTCCGCGCCCGGCCCAGAAAATCGTCCACGGCCAAAGCCGTCACCAGTGCCGCCATGGCCGCCACACCTTCGTAAAAGTTGTAGCTCTGCAGGGACCTTTCCAGCAGCGGCACTTTCATCACCAGCCGGTACACCAGCCCACCCGGGTTGGTCGCTATCAGCAGGCAGACCGCAGCCGCCGCCAGGGGCTGCGCGTACGGCCGCCACATCCGCCTTCCCAAGGCCCACCCGATAGCGAACAGCGCCGGCAGTCCCAGGTAAAGGTACAGGACGTCAGCGGGATAAGGGGCCCCGCGCCGGGATTCGCGTCGAACCAGTTCGGGACGAAGTAGGGAATCAGGGCCCGCCAGCTATAGGCTCCCCCGCCATACTTGGGCGCGAACGCCGCCCCCGCGCTAGCCTGCAGCGTGGGCAGCCATTGCGCCATGGCCAGCAGTACGGACGCCGCCAGCGCTCCCAATACCCCCACTGCCGCCCGCCAACGCCCCCGCCCCGCCAGCGCGTACACCATGCAGGTGGCCGAGAACACGATCCAGGTGGGCGGATAGCCCGCCAGAAAGCACAACGCCGAGGCCACCGCGGTTTTCCACAGCGGACGCCAGTCGCCGCGCGCGGCGGCCTGGTCGATTCCCCATAGCCCCAGCGGCATCCACGTCAAGCCCGTGACCACCCCCACGTGTACGCACTGCGAAACCATGTATCCCCCGAAGGCGAAGACCCCGGCGCCCATGGCGGCGGCCAGCGGATGCAAGCGCCGCCCGCGCAGCCACACGTAACACAGGACAAAGGCCAGCCAGATGTGCGTGAAGACGAAGTCCTCCAGCATCTTGAACTTGATCCGCTCGCGCCGCCAACTGGCCGCGTACATCAGCCACGAGGGCGGATACAGCAGCGCCGCCTGCATGTTGGCCACGAACGAGACGCCGCAATAAATCGACGGGTCCCACTCCGGAAAGCGCCCCTCCTTGAGCGACTGAAAAGCGTAGCGTTGCAGCGGAAAGTGGAAGCTCTCGATATCGGAGTAAAGATGCACCCGCTCCATCGGGGCCAGGTATTCGCAGAAGAATCCGTAGGTCGCCAGGAACGCCAGCGCGGCCACACAGAGAAGCTCGGCCGCGGCCCGCCGTGCGAAAAGGGGTTTCATCGCAGAGAATTCCAGTCTACTCTGCGGGACCTTGCGGCGAGTGCTTGACGCGGAGAGGCGGAGGAAGAAGCGGAGAAGACAACCCCGTTCTTCTTCCTCGGGTCTCCGCGTCTCCGCGTCTCCGCGCCTCCGCGTCGGTTGTTGCCGCGCCTCTGCGGTGAAAACAAACCCGCCCTCGCAGTACACTAAACTTTCATGCCCTTCGCGTTCCGCCACGCCATGTGCAACGAGGCTTTCGGCCAGCGGCCCTTCGCCGAAACCTGCCGCGGCATCCGCCAGGCGGGCTACACCGGCATCGAAATCGCGCCGTTCACCCTAGCCGAATCCCCCTCCCAGGTCACCGCCGCCCAGCGGGCCGAATACCGCTCTGCGATGGAGGCCGAAGGGCTGGCCTTCGCCGGTCTGCACTGGCTGATGGCGAGTCCCAAAGGCCTCCACGTGACCACTCCCGATGCCGGCCTGCGCCGCCGCAGTTGGGACCACATCCGCGCGCTCATCGACTTGTGCGCCGATCTCGGCCCCGCGGGCGTGATGGTCTTCGGTTCCCCGCAGCAGCGCTCCAGCACTGGCGGCATTACCCGCGAAGAAGCCACCCGCCACTTCATCGACGGGTTGGCCGGAGTCGCTTCCGCAGCGGCCGGCCGCGGCGTCACCGTGCTGGTGGAAGCGCTGCCGGCCAATCAGTCCGATGTGGTCCAATCGCTGGCCGAAGCCGTGGCCATCGTCCGCGAAATCGACAGCCCGGCCGTCCGCACCATGTTCGATGTCCACAACGCGGTGGACGAAACCGAACCGCACGCCGTGCTGGTGGACCGCTATTTCGACCTCATCCGCCACGTCCACGTGAATGAAATCGACGGCCGTCACTGCGGCACCGGCACTTACGATTTCCAGCCCGTGTTCGAGACCTTGCGCCGCCGCGCCTACACCGGCTGGATTTCGCTCGAAGCTTTCGACTTTTCGCCCGGCGCCGAACGCCTGGCCGGCGAGTCTCTGCGCTACCTGGAAAGCCAGATCGCCAAATTACCATCATGAGCCATTACGTTGTCACCGGAGGGGCGGGCTTCATCGGCTCCGCCATCGTGCGCAGCCTGCTGCGCGAAAACGCGGGGAGGGTCGTGGTCATCGACAACCTGCTGAGCGGTTCGGAAGCCAACCTCGAAGAGGTGCGCGCCGCCATCGATTTCCAACGCGCCGATATCCGCAATTACGAGGAAATTGCCCCGCTCATCCGCGGTGCGGCGGTGGTGTTCCACGAGGCCGCCATTCCCTCGGTCCCGCGTTCCATCGAGGACCCCATCCCCTCCCACGAGGTCAACATCAACGGCACCTTCAACGTGCTGCGCGCCGCCCAGCAGGGAGGCGCCGGCCGCGTGGTGTACGCCGCTTCCTCGTCGGCTTACGGCGACACCGAGGTGCTGCCCAAAGTGGAGACCATGGCCCCCCAGCCCAAATCGCCCTACGCCCTACAGAAGCTGGCGGGCGAGTACTACTGCCAGCGTCTTCACCAGCGTCTACGGACTGGAAACCGTGGCGCTGCGCTACTTCAACGTCTACGGCCCGCGCCAGGACCCCTCCAGCCCCTATTCCGGCGTGCTCTCGCTGTTCATGAAGGCCGTGCTCGAGCGGCGCGTGCCCACCATTTTCGGCGATGGCGAACAATCCCGCGACTTCACCTACGTGGAAGACGTGGCCGACCTCAACCTGAAGGCCGCCCGCGCCCGCGGTGTTTCCGGGAAGGTCTACAACGGAGGCAATGGCGGCCGGATCACCTTGAACCAGGCGTGGGACCTGGTGCAGAAGCTCGAAGGGGTCCGGATTCCGGCCGATTACGGACCGCCGCGGGCCGGGGACGTCCACGATTCCCAAGCCGACGTCACGGCCGCCGCCCGCGATCTGGGCCATTCGCCGCGCTTTTCCTTCGAGGAAGGCATGCGCCGGACCCTGGAGTGGTATCGCGCGCAGGTAGGGCAGCCGGTTCGCGTGCCCAGCTAACTCGCGGCTAACTCCCCGGCCCGTTCCGCGCACCGGCACTCGAGAGCCGATGCTCAACCAGCCGGCCTCGCCGTGGGGAAGTTGGCGCATCGCGGCGTCTTCCGCGGTGATGCGGCTGCCGCATCCGGCGCGCCGCGATTCGGCCTGCGAGAGGCCGCCAACGGCCACGCGAGGCCTTCGGGCAATTTGCGCTCCCTTGCGATCAATGGCCTGCAAAGGCCAGAAGGGCCACGCGTGGCCGTTCGCCAGGGAGTACCCTATGGCCCGCGGCGGGCCACCAAAAGCGATGAAGACGCGAGTGGCCGGCCTAATAGAATCAATGGCTTGCGGCGCGTCTTCCAAGGAGCCTCTCCGGAACTCCAGTTCCCCAGCGCCCCCGCCCCGCGCTACTGCTTCTTCACTGGAGGCTTGGTCCCCGTAATCGGCTGTTCCTTCAACTTATCGTCGTTGGCCGCGTCCGCATCCCCGCCGAACGAAATGGTGGCGTCCGCGCTGTACTTGTTATAAGCGCGAAAATCGGTCTCGTTCCACACCGCAAACCTGCCTTCGCGCGAGTGCAGCTCGGAATGATACGGCAGCAGGAACTGTTGCCCCGAAATGTCGGTGAAGTCATAATCGAGCCGCAGCGAGACATCGTGAATCGGAAAATCCGGCGGGATATCGTCGCAAATCAGCGTAAGCCGCATCACGTTCTTGGTCTCGCGGTCGGCAAACACCAGCCCGTGGTAGCCCACGTGAATCTCCTGTTTGGATTCGTCGTCCCGGATCCCGTAACGCTGCTGGCGGATGCGGTACGCGAACACGTACATCACCCGCGGCCCCAGCCGGGTCCAGCGCTCCCACTGGAACTCGGTCTGCGTGCCCGGCTCGAAAATCTCGCGCAGGATGCTGCCGAATTCCCCCGACGACTTAGCTCCCGGCAGTTTGTCATGCGGTATCTCGGTGGTCACCGGAGCATCGTTAATGGTGACTACTTTGTAATTCTCCTTCTGCTCGTAGTAAGTCAGCCGCTCCACCACGCGGTCCGACAACTGCCAGTTCCCATTGCCGGTCGGGTCTATGTGCCGCTTGGTTTGCTGCAGGCAGATGTAATTCGGCAGGTGGCTGCTGTAATCGAGGGCGTGCTGCCGGATCTCTTCCAAAATGTTGGCCTGGTCTTCCTGGGAAGGCGCCGGCGGCGGCCCCACGGTGGTCTGCATCTTTACCGGTGCCGCGGCCAGGCTGGCGGAGGCCTTGGCCAGTTGCCGCAGCGCTTCCACGGTCTTGGGAAGCGCACCCTCGTGCTGCAGCTCCGTCACCGTGGCATCGTCCAGCCGGCTGTTCAGCTTGATCCGGGCGACTTCCTGCGCCACCAGCTTGTCGGGGTAGTGGTTGGCGATCGCCGATTTAATAAAACTCACCAGGTCGTCTACGGATCGCGCCGGCTGGGCCGTCGCCGCCACAGCCAGCACCAGAAGCACACCAAGGGACCGAATGCCTGCCATCCCTTCATAGTAGCGCTGCCTTACTCGCCGTTCCGCGCCGCCGCCCCGAAGGCCTGCTCGAAATTCCGCCGCACCAGGTCGAACACCCGCCCGGCTTCCTCGGCCGACCCCTGCCGGCACTCCCGCTCCACCACGTGCACGTTCTTCGCCAGGCTGGCCACCCCCATCCCGGCCAGGCTGCCGCGTAGCGCGTGGGCAGTGCGGGCGGCCGAGGTGCGGTCGCAATTCGTCAGGCCCTCGGCCAGTTGATCCAGCAGGCGCGTGGTATCGCTCAGGAAGGTTTCCATCAGGTCGCCCAGCTCCTCGCTCGGCAGCCCCTGTTCCCGCAACTGCTGCACGAAGGCGCGGAACTCCAGGTCGGGCGTTGCCCCCTCCGGAGGCGTGGTCGCCGGAGCGCCCGTTTTCGGCAGCCAGTGGTCGAGTTTCGCCGCCATCGCCTCGGCCGTGAACGGCTTACTCAGGTAGTCGTCCATGCCTGCTTCCAGGCACGCCTCGCGGTCGCCGGGCAGGGCGTTGGCGGTAACTCCAATGATGGGCGTGTGCTGGTCCGCCCCTTCCATCGCGCGAATCCGCCGCGAGGCCGTCAGGCCGTCCATCTCCGGCATCTGGCAATCCATCAGCACCGCGTCGTAGCGCACCTTGCGCACCAGGTCCACGGCTTCCAGACCATTGGCAGCCACATCCACCAGGCAGCCCAGGCGCTTCAGGATCAGGGTGGCCACCTTGCGGTTGGTGGGGTTATCCTCGGCCACCAGCACCATGCGCCGGGGAGCCGGTTCGAACCCTCCGCCCGGGTGCACCCAACTCGGCGGCATGCGCTCCTGGGCCTCCAGCGCCTGGGCCAAGGCTTCCAGCAACTGCTGCTGCCGTACCGGCTTCACCAGGTGCGCGGCACAACCCGCGCCGCCGGCCTGCGCCGCCAGGGCCGTGTCGCGATCGGGCGCCAGCAGAATCACCGGCAGCGCCGGATCGGCTCCGGGCGCGTGCAATCCCCGGACCAGCGACCATCCGTTCATCTCCGGCAGGCGCGCATCCAGAATCGCCGCGTGGAACGGCTGCCCTCCGTCGCCCGCGCGCCGCACCATTTGCAGCGCTTCGGCCCCCGACGCGGCTTCCACCACCGCGATCCGGCTGCACCGCAGGTAGCGCCGGAGCACCTCGCGGTTGGCCGGCTCGCCATCCACCACCAGCACCGTCTTGCCATCCAGCAGGGAAGCCAACGGGCGCGCCGGCACGCCCGCCGCCAGCGGAAGCAGCGCCGTGAACCAGAACGCGCTGCCCTCGCCCGCCCCGCTGTTCACGCCGATTTCGCCACCCATCAACTCCGCCAGGCGCTTCGATATCGCCAGACCCAGCCCGCTGCCGCCATATTTCCGGGTGATGGAGGAATCGGCCTGGGAAAAACGCTGAAAGAGCCGCGGCAGCGCTTCGGGCGCGATCCCGATGCCCGTGTCGGTCACCGTGAACCGCAGCCGCGTCTTGCCCTCCACGGCGGCTTCCTGCTGCACACGGAGTGTCACGCCGCCCCGCTCGGTGAATTTAACCGCGTTCGAAAGCAGGTTCAGCACCACCTGCCGCAGCCGCCCCGGATCGCCCACCAGGCGCTCCTGCACATCCTCGTCCAGAAGCACCCGCACCTCCAGATGCTTGGCGCGGGCCGCTTCCGAAATCAGCTCCACCGATTCGTCCACCAGCGCGGTGACGTCGAACTCGATGGCCTCCAGGTCCATCTGCCCGGCCTCGATTTTGGAGAAATCCAGAATGTCGTTGATCAACCCCAGCAACCCCTCGCCGGACATCCGGATGGTCTCCACGAATTCGTGCTGTTCCTTGGTCAGATCGGTTTCGAGCAGCAGGCTGGTCATTCCGATGACGCCGCCGAGCGGTGTACGGATCTCGTGGCTCATGGACGCCAGGAATTCCGATTTGGCGGCGTCCGCCGAGGCCGCCTGGGTCGCCATGGATTCGGCCAGATGCGCCGCTATCTGCAGTTCCCGGTTCACCTCGGCGGTGAATTTCTGCGCTTCTTGCAGATCCATCACCAGGCGCTCATTGGTCATCAGCAGAAAGCCGAACGACCAGGCCACCAGCGCCAGGATCAGAATCAGGTAATAGAACGTATTGGTAAAGGACGGTTCGAATATCCCCGCCAGCCGCGGGCCGGTAATGGCCTGGATTCCGCGGACTATCTGCGCCGCCGCACCGAGGGCAAAGGCCGCAGCCGTAAATATCAGGCCCAGTCGCCGCCAGGAAGGCATTTCCTTTAGCAGGGTAATCGCGCAGCACAGGCCGGCCGTGGCCCAGAACAGGCAGGAGATGGCCACACGGGCGTTCAAACTGTCAATGTGGTATCGAAAATACAGCAGCACCGCCAGTTCCGCCACGGCGGCCCACCGCAAGGGCCAGAAGGGCTTCCAGCCGCGAAACGCGCGGGTGCCGTCCAGGTACAGCACCGCCGAGCCATTGGCAATCAGATTGGCCAGCAGCAGCGTCAAAAGGCCGGGAACCTCGCCGCGCAACCCGAAAAGCAGGAGGCTGGCCGCCAGCGCCAGGTTGGCCAGCGTCCAATGGGCAAACCCCGGGTAGGTGCTCCGCGTTCCCCAGATCAGCAACCCCAGCAGGCTCACCGTGAGGGCCGCCAGCATGGCGACCAATGCCAGCGTCCGGCTGTCCAGAATCATCTATCTATAAATCATAGCGGATGGCTGCAACCCGGTGGTACGAAAATAGTTAACTCCATCCGCAATTTTCCACCCGCAGGTCCTCAAGCCTCCCCGCGCTGCGGTGTGCTAGCCTGAGCCGGGATGCCCCCTCGCCAGCGCACCCGCCAACTCTACCGCCAGATCCGGCTGGAATCCTGGGACGCGTTTCTGAAGCTCATCACCAGCCAGCCATACACCAACTGGGCCTTTCGCGGCGAGCGCGACGAACGCTGGCCGCTCTACAGCTCGCTTTCGCGCTACCTGCGGAATTTCGGCGTGGCGCCTTTGGCGTGGCCCAGCCAGGAAGCCCGCATCCTGCGCATTTTCAAGCGCAAGGCGCACCAGTTTCTGGCCCAGCCGCCCGATCCGGATGACGATTTCCAGTGGCTCGCTTTGATGCAGCATCACGGCGCCCCCACCCGCCTGATCGATTTCACCTGGTCGCCCTACGTGGCCGCCTTCTTCGCCCTGGAGCGGTCGCTGGCCGATGGCGTGGTCTGGGCCATGAATCCGGCGCGCATCGACAGCACCCGCGCGCCCCGCCACCGCCAGATGGACCCCCGTCCAAAGGGCAACTTCCGCCGCTACTTTCTGGTGGGCAAGCACCGGGTGATCTGGCTGGGCGAGCCGCTCACCATGAACCGCCGCCTGATCGCGCAGTCCGGAACCTTTGCCGTGCCCGGCGTGCTGGATGCCCCCATCGAGGAGATCCTGGGCCACGCCGACCCGGAAAACATCCTCGCCAAGCTGGTGCTGGCCAAACCCGTGCGCGACGTGGGCATGCGCGAGCTGTACCGCATGAATATCACCTACGCCACGCTGTTTCCGGACCTCGACGGCCTGGCCAAATCCATGGGCTACGAGCTGGAGTTCCACTGGGGATACAATCCGCGCACCCTGGAGAGGTACCGCACCTGGTTGCGCTCGCAAACTTCGAAGATCTGAATGGGCGGCCGGCGGGGCCACATTGCCTGCCCCGCACCGCGCCGGTCACCGCCGTGTGACGCACCCGCCATGACGCACCCCGCACCGCGCCGGGTCCAACATGCGCCGGTCCCATTGCGCGCCATATCGGACCCGCAGCGCGCCGGCCCCATACTGCGCGTATCCCGCAATGCGCCGGTCCCGGCTGTGTGGCGCACCCGCGGTGACGCACTCCGCGCCGCGCCGGGTCCAACATGCGCCGGTCCCATTGCACGCCATATCGGACCCGCAGCGCGCCGGCGGCATACTGCGCGAATCCCGCCATGCGCCGATCCCGGCTGTGTGACGCACCCGCGGTGACGCACCCCGCACCGCGCCGGGTCCAACATGCGCCGGTCCCATTGCGCGCCATATCGGACCCGCAGCGCACCGGCGGCATACTGCGTGTATCCCGCAATGCGCCGATCACCGCCGTGTGACGCACCCGCCATGACGCACTCCGCACCGCGCCGGGTCCAACGTGCGCCGGACCCGCGCTGCGCCGGTCCCGGCGCCGCCGCGACGGCCGCCCGAAGTGGCGGGCCGCGGGCGGCCATCGGGCGTCTTGTAGGAACCCGGTGTAGTTGAAACGCTGTCCCGAGGGTCTTTGGGATATGAGACCGTGGAATCGGAAATGCGGCCGCCTGGCCGCGATCCTCTTCGCCCTGGCGCCGGCAGCCGGTGCGGCGGTGGAAATCCAGGTGGTTTCGGGCGTGGACTCGGTGAATCCGGGCCCCGATGGCACTCTCTACCTGTTCGGCGCGGGCCTGATCGCGACCACCCCAGGAGCCTATCTGGCCACACCCTCCTCGGACTCGCAGAACTTCCTCACGCACTATGACCCGGTAGCGGGCCGAACGCTCTACACCACCTATCTGAATTTCGCGCCGTCCGGAATCTCGATCGACACCAGCGGCGCGGCTTACCTCATCGGGCAGAGCTTCGACCCGAATTTTCCAATCACGCCCGGAGCCTACAACCGCAACCTCACCGGCGGCGAAGAATTTGTGGTCGCCAAGCTGAATCCTTCGGGCACGGCGATGCAATTCGTGACGCTGCTGGGCGGGACCGGCTACGCGTACGGCGGCGCGCCGGCCATCCGTGGCATCGCCATCGGCGCCGATGGATCTGTCTTGGTCACCGGCACCACCTGCGCGAAAAACTTCCCCGTTACCGCCGGCGCGTTCCTGACCGAATCCGCCAACCAGTACGGATGCGACGCCTTCTTTTCCGAACTGAGCCCGGACGCTTCCACGCTGGTGTATTCCACTTACCTGAGCGCTTCGGAAAGCTCTTCGGGCGAAAGTATCGCGGTGGGTCCTGATGGCAAAGTGCACCTGGCGGGAACCACGGCAGCCGCGGATTTCCCGACTACCGCGGGCACCTTCACCACGCCTGCCGGGAACCAGTACGTGTTGGATCGGGTGTTCCTCGCCATCTGGGATCCGGCCGCGCAGCAGTTCGACGCCCTGTCCGCCTTCGGAAGTGAGCTGAACGCCCTGAGCTTCGCCTGGAACGGCAGCCGCGTGGCGATCTACGTTTATGACCTGGGAGATCCGCTGCAAAGCACTCCCGGCGCCATCTGGCCCATGCAGCAGGGCTGCGTCCTGGTGTTGGATGTGAGCACGTGGCAGCTTGTCTACGCCACGGGGCTGCCGGATGAAACCGATCTCAGCGCCATTGCCATCGGTGCGGATGGCAGCGTCACAGTCGCGGGTTCCGGCACCGACGCCATTCCGCCTTCCGCCGGCGCCTACATGCTGTCCGCAGGCCCGTTTGTGGCGCAGTTCGATCCCACCGGCGCCCACATCGTCTTGGCCACTTACTTCCCCTTCGAAGGCGGCACGGAAGCCTTCTTCACGGCGGCCATCACGCCCGGTTGGATCTATGTGACCCAGGGTCTGTCCCTTTACGGGGAGCCGGTGGCCGTGACTTGGTCGCCTGCCATTCCCGCCATTCCGGCGCCGCCTGCACCCGGCGTCAACTGCGCCACTCTGAATGTCTTTCCGAGCGTGGTGCAGCAGTGCGGCACGGTGGTTCCGCAGCAAATCCTGCGGTGGGATGCCTGCAATCCGCTGCTGGCCAGCGCCCAAGTGCATAGCGGTTCCCCTTCCGGGACACTGGTCGGCTCCACGACCAGCGGCGGGCTGACGATTGCCCCGAACACCACCACCTTCTACCTCACGGACCCGTCCGGCAACGTGCTGGCCACGGAGCAAACCGTCGATCAGCCGGCGTTCCGTTGCAGCGCGGTCCCCAATCCGCAGGGCCAACTGACGGCCACGCCGAATCCCGTGCTGGCGTGCGCGGGGAATCCGCCAACCGGCACGGAAACCTTGCTGTTCGGGGGCAGCTCGTCCGGCCAGGCAAGCGAGATCCACGTGAATGCGCCGGGTGGCCAGGAAATGGCTTACAGCCCCACGGCATACATCAGCGCCGAGACCGGCGATTGGGTGGCCGACGGCACAGCATTCTTCCTCACCTCGTACGGCTCCGCTACCCCGCTCGCCATGGACCGCGTGTATCTTTTGCCGATTCTTTCCTGTGTCTCCGGCGCTCCGCCCGCGCCGGCGGCCATCCAGGCGATTCCGAACCACATCGCCTGCGGCAGCGGCACACCGGCGGTTCTGGCCTGGAACTCCGCGGGCATTCAACCGGTGGAGATCCTCCAGTCCAGTCTGACCGGCCCGGTGGCCGGCCGCTTCGACGCAACCAGCGGTCTGCTCGAGGTCTATCCAACGGCCACCACCACCTATCATTTAGCGGGCTATGTCGCCGGCGTGTGGCAGGACCTGGGCAGTGATACCGTTTACTGCGGCGGCTCCCCGTTCTGACGTCCCAACGCGGCCTTCCGCCGCCGGCCGGCTGGGACGGCACACCAGGTCTTCGACTGCGAGGTCCGCTTCCTCAAAAGCAAAGGGCCCGCATGATGCGGGTCCATACGGGGAAGGAAGTCGCTCATCTTCTGCGACCTAACCGGCACGTTTTTAGTTTCTCGTAATTCGTTTGTTATCAAGGGGTTGCTGGTGACTTCCTCAAAAGCCGTGAAATAATCTAACGCGTCACGCGCTAAGGCATGCGCCACCGCGTGGGGCATCCCTTAGGTTAGCTTTAGGTTTCCTTTAGGTTGCCCTACAATTTCTTCACGGTTTATTATGGCCGCGGCTCAGCATAATCATGCAGCCGCGCGCCCCTACTCGCGCTTGAAAATCCTTCCGCCCTTCATCACGAACACCACCCGCCGCACGGCCGTGATATCGTCCAGCGGATTGCCCTCGGTGGCCACCAGGTCGGCCTGGTAACCGGCCGCCACGGTGCCGATCTCGTTCCCGAGGTTCAGCGCCTCGGCGGACATGGAAGTGGCGCTGATGATCGCGTCCATGGGCTTCTCATGCGCGTCGCGCACCCGGTAAATGAACTCTTCGGCGTTGCGGCCGTGGGAGCCGGCCACCGCGTCGGTGCCGAATACGATCTTCAAATGGCGCGCGCGGGCCCGCCGCAACACGTCCTCGGTGGGCGCGATGCCCTTTTCCAGCGTATCCAACTGCTCCTGGGTGAAGCTGAAGCTGGCGCGGTTATCCAGGTAGTTGTGGAGCACTAGAAGATTGGGGTCGAAATAGGTGCCGCGCCGGGCCATCTCATCCAAAGTGGCGTCGGTGAGAAACGTGCCGTGCTCAATCGACGTGCAACCGGCCTCCACCGACGCGCGCGCCCCGGCATCGCCGATGGCGTGTACCACCGAGCGCAGCCCCACCGCTTTGGCCTCCTGGCAGACCGCCTGAATCTGCTCGTCGGTCATGGTCTGCCCGCCGCCCGCGCCCAGGCCGCTGGTAGCGAACAGCTTGATGACGTCCGCGCCGTCTTCCTTGGTCTTGCGGACCAGCGCCCGCAGCGACGCGATGTCGCCGCGCGGCTGGCCGGAAGCCGCAGTGATCTGGATCAGTGAAGTGAGCAGGCGCGGCCCGGGGATTACGCCCTCGTTGATGCGGTCGCGCACCACGCCATCCATCGGGGCGCCCACGCTTTCCACGGTGGTGAATCCGCCCTCCAGGGTCATCCACGCGTCGCCGGCGGTGTAGAGGGCGTTCAGCTCCGGCGCTTCGCGCGCGTTAACCGATTTACGGTGAGCGTCCATGTGCCAGTTGATGTGCACGTGGGTATCGATCCAGCCCGGCATGACGGTGAGTCCGCGCAGGTCGTAAGTGGGCTTCCCGGTGGCCGCGCCCACGGAAACAATCCGCGAGCCTTCGATCACGATCTGGCGGTCGTGGAAGACGCCGCCTTTGCCGTCCAGCAGCGTGCCGGTGCGCAGCACGATGCGGGTTTGCGCGCCGGCCGCTAGCGCCACCGAAGCAAGCAGGAACACTCGGAATCGCATCTAGCGATTGTACCCGGCGGCCGGTGGAGGTTGCCGGGCGGCGGCCTGCCGCGTCGAGGCCGACTGCGCCGGGCAGCGGAGGCCGCTGCATTGGGCCGCCGAGGCCTGCCGCGTCGAGGCCGACTGCGCCGGGCAGCGGAGCCCCGCTGCTGTGGGCCGCTCGGCCTGCCGCGCCGATGCCGGCTGCGCCGGGCCGCCGAGGGAAGGGGCGGGCCACGGTGCTTCGGGCCGCGAGACCGGCCCCGCCGGATCGCGTGAAGCGGCAACGCTGTTTTCTCCCTGCGAAGCCAACTGCTTGCGCCATCCCCTTGCGCCCACACCCGGACACCGGATGTATACTGAATCCTGTCCAGGGCCCCAACCGAAATGGCGGGGAAAGTTAAACGGTTACCTGGGCCCCATTTTGACCTGCGGGAGGTTCTATGCGTCGCCGAGAATTTCTTGCCAGCCTGGCCGTGCCCGCCGCGCTGGCGCAGACTACCAATCCGGGGTCTGCGGTTTCCCCCATGCCCCGCAAAGGCCGCATCAAACAAGGCGTGACACGCGGCGTCTTTGCCCGCGGCATGGCCATGGAAGACTGCTGCCGCGAGGCCGCCCGCCTGGGCATTAAAGGATTTGACCTCATCGGTCCGAATGACTGGCCCCTGCTCAAGAAATACGGCCTGGTGCCCTCCATGTATCCCGCCGGCGCCGGCGGCACCATCCGCGACGCGCTCAATCGCAAGGAAAATCACGACCGCATCGAGAAGTCCATCCGCGCCGCCATCGACGAAACGGCGGCCGCGGGCGCGCCCAACGTGATCACCTTTTCCGGCAATCGCGCCGGCATGGACGACCGCGAGGGCGCCGACAACTGCGTGGCCTTCCTCAACAAGGTAAAGGCCCAGGCGGAGGACAAGGGCGTCACCATCTGCATGGAGTACCTCAACAGCAAGGTGAATCACAAGGACTACATGTTCGACCACTACTACTGGGGCGTGGACGTCATGAAGCGCGTCAATTCACCGCGGGTGAAGATCCTGTTTGACATCTATCACGCGCAAATCATGGACGGGGACATCGTGCGCAACATCCGCGACAACTTTCAGTACATCGCGCATTTCCACACCGGCGGCAATCCCGGGCGCCACGACATTGACGAGACCCAGGAGCTGAACTACCGTTTTATCGCCCAGGCCATTGCCGACCTCAACTACACCGGTTTCATTTCGCACGAGTATTCGCCCGCGCCGGGGCATGACCCGATTACCGTGCTGAACAAGGCCATCGAGATTTGCGACGTCTAAAGGACCTGGGATGCCGATCGCCAAATTAGCTTGGGTCTGCCTGGCCGCGGCTGGAATCGCCAGCGCCCAGGACCCCGCTCTCGCCAAATCCTGGCAGGTGGTGCAAAAAGTCTGCGGGACCTGCCACACCCCGGAAAGCGTCATCGCCAACCGCCGAACGCGCGCCCAATGGCAGGAGACTATCGATAAGATGATCACCACCCAGGGCGCCAAGGGAACTCCCGAAGAGTTCGCCACCGTCCTGGATTACCTTTCGACCGAATATGGCCCCACCTCTACGGGCCGCGGCGGAGCAACCGGTGGCCGAGGCGCCGCGCCCGGAGGCATGATCGCCACCGCCGGCCCCAGCGACAAACACGTGGTAGATGAGGCTGCCGCCGACCGCGGCCGCAAAGTCTGGGCGGCCGAATGCATCGACTGCCACGGCACTTACGCCCGCGGCACCGATAACGGCCCCAACCTCATCCGCTCCGAGCTGGTGCTGCATGACCGGTATGCCGACCACATCGGCCCCTTCCTGCGCAAAGGGCATCCCTTGCAGAGCGGCGCTCGCGGCGACAGCCTTACGGCCGGGCAAATCTCCGACCTGGCGCACTTCATTCACCAGCGGGTCTACGATACCCTGCGCGGTTCGCCCATCTTCGTGATGCACAATATTCTCACCGGCGACCCCGCGGCCGGGAAGGCCTATTTCCAGGGCGCCGGCCGCTGCAATACCTGCCACTCGCCCACCGGCGACCTCAAAGGCATCGCATCGCGGTACGAGCCGCCCGCTCTCGAGGCGCTCTTCCTCAATCCCCGGCCCTTGACCGGGCGGGGAGGCCGGGGCCGGGGAGGAGAATCCGCGGCTGCCAATCCCGCCGCCAAACCGGTGACCCTTACGGTGACCCCGCCTTCGGGACCCGCGGTAACCGGAACGCCGGTGATCTTCGACGATTTCGATGTCGCCGTGCGCGACGCCAGGGGCGAGTATCACGCCTGGAAGCGCACCCCCGCGCTCAAGGTCGTGAAGAACGATCCCTATGCCGCGCACGACGAGCTGCTGACGCAATACACCGACAAGAATATGCACGACATCCTGGCTTACCTGGTGACCTTGAAATGAAACTCCTGGGGATTTGCGCGGCAGCCGCCATTGTGGCCGCGGCGCTTTGCGGGCAAACCGGCCTGGACCCGCGCAAGCTGATGCAGCCGCCCATCGACACCTGGCCCATGTATCACGGCGACTATTCGGGCCGCCGCTTCAGCACCCTCACCAGCATCAATTCCTCCAACGTGCACTCCCTGAGCCTGGCGTGGGTTTACCGCACCGGAGTGGGCGGCATCAAGGCCACTCCGCTGGAGATCAACGGGGTGCTGTACTTCTCCGCGCCCGACCACGTTTGGGCCGTGGATGCGCGCACTGGCCATGAGTTGTGGCACTTCGCCTGGCAATCCAAAGGCGGCATCCACATCGGCAATCGCGGCGTAGGAGTCTACGGCAACTGGCTGTATTTCGAAACGCCCGACTGCAACCTGGTCTCGCTCAACCTCAAAGACGGAAAAGAGCGCTGGCACAAAACCAACTGCGATCTGGATCAGTTCTACTACGGTTCGGTGGCGCCGCTGATCGTTGGCAACCACGTCATCACAGGCGTCAGCGGCGACGATCTGGACCGTCCCGGCTACCTCAGCTCCTACGATCCCGAAACCGGCGACCTGCAATGGCGCTGGTACATGGTGCCGCAGAAGAAGGGCGACCCGGCGTCAGAAACGTGGCCCAACGAAGACGCCATGACGCCACGGCGGCGGCATGACCTGGCAGGTACCCACCTACGATCCCGAGCTGAACCTGCTCTACGTCACCACCGGCAATCCGCAGCCGGTGATCGCGCATAAGAATCGCGCCGGCGCCAACCTGTTCACCGCATCGATGGTGGCGCTGAATGCCGGATACCGGGAAAATGGCCTGGTATTTTCAGGCCTCGCCGCACGATACGCACGATTGGGACGCCACCCAGGTGCCCGTGCTGATCGATGGCGAGATCGACGGCCAGCCGCGTAAGCTGGTGGCCTTGGCCGCGCGCAACGGCTATTTCTTTCTGCTGGACCGCACCAATGGCAAGAACCTGGTCACCAGCCCAGTTCGTCCCCACCAACTGGGCCAAGGGCATCGACCGCAACGGCACCCCCATCCCCGACCCCGCCAAGATGCCGCAGATGGATGGCGCGCTGGTTTCGCCCAACCAGGGCGGCGCTACCAACTGGCCGCCTCCCACCTTCAGCCCGCAGACCGGCCTGTTCTACGTGCCGGCGCTCACGGGCCTACAGCGTCTATTACATCTACGATACCGACGCCAACCCGCAGGGGTGGGGCGGAACCGATCGCGGCGGCGCCAACCTGGGGTCCATGGTGCAGGCCATCGACTACAAAACCGGCAAGATCCGCTGGAGCCACAAGTGGGAATGCGGCTCGCGCGCGGGGTTGATGAGTACCGCGGGCAACCTGGTGTTTGCCGGCGATGGCGACGACAACCTGGTGGCCCTCAACGCCGCCACCGGCGCGCCGCTGTGGCACGCCAATCTGGGCGCTCCCATGAGCAACGGCCCCATCACTTACGAGCTCGATGGCTCGCAGTACGTGGTGGTGGCGGCCGGCGATACGATGTGGGCGTTCGTCATGCTGCAACACTGACGCGCCGCCAGATTCCTTACTCTGCCGCAGAGCCAGCAGCGGATCGATTTTCGCCGAGCGCCGCGCCGGGACATAACACGCCAGCATGGCCAATCCGGCCGGCAGCAGCGGCGCGCCGAAGATCAGCCGCGGGGCGTGGCTGCCAGCTTCGAAGGCCGGCCCGAGAAGGCTGCTCACCGACGCCACTATGAACGCTGGCGACCGCCGAGACTTGCCAGCCCCCAGGAGACGTCCGCGTCCCGGCAGATCGTAGACGACATTTGCCACGAAATTATCCGAATATCAAAATCTGACGGGCCCCGGCTTCCCTTGCGAATCGAAAATCGCTGTGCACGCGTTTTCCCGCAGCGTCGGGCAATACCGAGGCGTTCCAACTCTTCCGCTGCTGCCTTAACCCGCTCTTCGGCGGCCTGCAGATGCGATCCGCCTTCCGGAGGACGAATGCCATTCGATATCACTTAGGGGCCGCGGAACAATAATCTGAACAGATGTTTCGACGCACCCAACCGCTCCTTGCGGTCGCGGCTCCGCCAGACCGCGCTCTGAGCCGCGCGCGCCAGCAAGCGGTTGGATTTGAATGCACAGAATATTTCTCCGCGGCCCCTTAGAGTAAGCGGATCTTCTTAGCACGAATCAAGCCTGTCATGACCCGCTGTCCTTTCCCTACGCACCCAGGCGGAGTGATATCGTGCAAACTGGTAGTAAAGCTGGACTCGGCCGCTTAAGTGTGGCACCGATCGAGGTTCCCTAGGAGCATGTCTGCCTCTAAAACCATTCCGCCGGCCATACTCATTCACATCGCCAGGCTGCTGAATGTACCCGCGAAAGGTCTAACTGCGGTCACCGAACTCCTCGATGAAGGCGCCACCGTTCCCTTCATTGCGCGCTACCGGAAGGAAGCCACGGGCAACCTCGACGAAGTCCAGATCCGCGACATCCAGGAGAAGCTGGAATACTTCCGCGAACTCCAGGATCGCCGCGAAACCGTCCTCGCCTCCGTCCAGGCGCAGGGCAAACTCACCGCCGGATTGAAGGCCAAAATCGAAGCTGCGCTGGAGAAAGCCGAACTCGAAGATTTGTACCTGCCCTACAAGCCCAAGCGCCGGACCAAGGCCTCTATCGCCCGCGACAAAGGACTCGAGCCGCTCGCGCTGTACCTTTGGAACCAGTCCGGCCGCATACCGCTGGCCGAGGCCGCCGCCCAATTCGGCCTCCCGCCCGATGAGGCTCTCGAAGGGGCCCGTCATATAGTCGCCGAAATGATCAGCGAGAATGCCGCTTTCCGGAAGCGTGTGCGCGCCATGATGATGGCCGAGGGCCGCGTCACCAGCCGCGCCATCGAAGGCGCGCCCGACCCCGAAGGCAAATTCAAGATGTACACGGAGTTTAGCGAACCGGCCGCCAAAATCCCATCGCATCGGATGCTGGCCATCCGCCGCGGCGCCAACGAAGGTGTCCTCGCCTTCGAAATCGAACTCGATTCCGCCGGCCCCCTGGCCTGGTTGTCCTCCCAAATCCTGAGCGCGCCCGGAGAGTGGACTCCGCACCTGAAATCCGCGATCGAAGACTCCTACGGCCGCCTCCTGAACCCCTCCATCCAGACCGAAGTGCGCCAGGAACTCAAGGACCGTTCGGACGAGGAGGCCATCAAGGTATTTCGCGAGAACCTCGAAAATCTCCTGCTCGCGCCGCCTGCCGGCCGCATGACCGTCCTGGCGATCGACCCGGGCATCCGCACAGGGTGCAAGATCGCCGTCGTCGACGATACCGGCAAGTTCCTCGAACACTCCATCATTTACCCCTTCGCGCCCCGCAACGACGAAGCCGGCTCCCGCAAGACCTTGGCGTCCCTCATCGCCCTCCACAACGTGCAGGCCATCGCTATCGGAAACGGTACGGCGTCGCGCGAATCCGCCGCCTTCGTGCAGAACTTCCTCCGCGATACCGGCCTGTCGAAGATCTTCCTTGTCACGGTCAGCGAATCCGGCGCGTCGGTTTACTCGGCGTCCGAAATGGCTCGCCAGGAATTCCCCGAATCTCGATCTCACGGTCCGCGGCGCGATTTCCATTGCACGCCGTCTGCAGGACCCGCTCGCCGAACTCGTCAAGGTCGATCCCAAGGCCATCGGCGTGGGCCAATACCAGCACGATGTGGATCAGCGCCGCCTCAACCAGAGCCTGGAGGCCGCCGTCGAGAGCTGTGTGAACCGCGTCGGCGTAGATCTCAACACCGCGTCCTGGGCGCTTTTACGGTACGTCGCCGGCATTTCCGAACGCATTGCGCTTCAGATCATGCAATACCGCAATGAGCACGGACGCTTCAGCTCGCGTCTCGAACTTCGCGCCGTCCCGGGCATTGGCCCCAAGATCTTCGAGCAGGCCGCCGGCTTTCTGCGCATTCGCGGCGGAAAACAGCCGCTCGACATCACAGCCGTTCACCCTGAGTCGTACCCGGTCGTGGAGAGGATTGCTGCCTCGCTGGGCGTCGCCGTGGCCGGCCTGATCGGCAAGCCGGACCTCATTGCGAACTTGAAGCTGGAGGGTTTCATCGGCGAATCGGTGGGTATGTATACGCTGCGAGACATTCGGGAGGAACTGCGCAAGCCCGGCCGTGACCCGCGCGATCAATTCGTGGCCCCGCGCTGGCGCGACGACGTCAAGAAACTCTCTGACCTCCAACCCGGCATGGTGCTCGAAGGAGTCGTCACCAACGTCACCCGTTTCGGCGCCTTCGTGGACGTGGGTGTCCATCAGGACGGTCTGGTCCATATCAGCGAGCTCGCCAACCGTTACGTGGCCGATCCGAGCGAAGTGGTCAGAGCCGGTCAAATCGTCAAGGCCAAAGTGCTCAGTGTCGACCTGAAGGCCAAACGCATCGCGCTATCCATGAAGGCACTGGACGCCCCGCCCGCGCGTCCCAAAGGGCAGCCCCAGGAGCAGTCCCTGCAAGACCAGGTCGCCAACTTGCAATCCCGCTTCCGGCCTAAGGGGTAGGCGGCCAGTCGCTGCGAAACAACTGGCCACACGTGTTCGGATTGCCGAAAGCTGTCAGCGCGCTTTTGATGAGTTGCTGGCTTTCGCTTCGGAGAGGCCGAGCGGCTCCCCCCAAGAGAACTATTGCATGTGACAAATCCGTCGCCAAAATGGGCGTTGTAGCCCAAAAGTAAGCGTCAGAGCAACCCGGTCGCGCTCCCGGGCGGGCGGCGGATCGAAGTGGGGCGCGGGTTTGCTGCGCCAACGCTGAGGCAGTTGCTGAGCGTGCTGGAGGGCCGCTGAGCATGTTCGGAGTGGGGTCGGCGACACGAATCTACCTGGCGGCGGGAGCCACCCACATGCGCCAGGGCTTCGAAGGCCTCTACGGATTGATCCTAAGTCCGGCGGTTGCAGCCCCGCGGAGCGGGCAACGGTCGTGCGCTGCAACCAGTTGCAGGTAAACCGGTTGTCACCAGGAAGGTGATCTGCGCCGCAGTTGGAAATTGGTGGCGCTAATGACCCTACGAGGCGGGCGGAAGGCTAAGGGGCCGCGGAGAAATATTCTGTGCATTCAAATCCAACCGCTTGCTGGCGAGCGCGGCTCAGAGCGCGGTCTGGCGGAGCCGCGACCGCAAGGAGCGGCTGGGTGCGTCGAAACATCTGTTCAGATTATTGTTCCGCGGCCCCTAACTGCCGGATTTAGGTTGATGCGCGACCGGTTGCAATTGGAGCCGCTGAGCGGGCATCTGTTCCCGTTTTCGAATTGTTTTCGAATGCGCAACGGAATCGTCTGAAGATATTGTTCTGGGATGGCAGCGGGCTATGGGTCTGTGCCAAGCGACTGGAGAAGGGGCGCTTCGGCTGGCTGACCGTAGCCCCGAATCTGCCTGCGGTTGCCGGCGATCCACTCGCTCTCGCGCTGGTCTTCGTCACCTCATCGGCAACGCCGTGTGCCACGGTGCCGCCGGCAAGTGGATCGGGGTTTCGGCGGCGCGATTGCTTTTTTCAATCGCCCCCTAAACTGAACCAATCTCAGCCCCTAACTTGCCCGCAGAGCCGTCATCGGTTCCATGCGCAACACCCGGCGCGACGGCAGATACCCGGCCAGCACCGCCACCACCGTCAGCACCGCCAGCATCCCGCCAAACGTCGCCGGGTCCTTGAACGTCACGCCGAACAGCAGGCTGCTCAGCGCCCGCGCCAGCGCCACGGCAATCACTCCGCCCGCCGCCATTCCCACCCCCGCCAGCCTCAGCGTCTGCACCACGATCCCCGCCTGCAAGTCTCGCGCCGAAGCCCCCAGCGCCATCCGAATCCCCAGTTCCGCCGCCCTCTGGTGGACCGAATACGAGATCACCGCGTAGATCCCCAGCGCCGCCAGAATCAGCGCGAACCCCGAGAAGCCCCCCAGCAGAACCACCACAAACCGCCGCGGCGAAACCGCCTCGTCCACCAGCGCTTGTATGGTTCGGAATTGGCTTGCGGCAACTTCCGGCGCAATCGGCTCCAGCGCCGCCCGTATCGAAGACGCCAGCGCCGCCGGCGGCAGCGCCGTCCGCACCACCAGGTACACCGGGCCGTAATTGTTCGTTTGCCGAATCGGAAAGTACAACTCGCAGCCCGACCCCTGTTCCAGCGCCCGGTGCCGCACATCGCTTACCACCCCCACCACCCGCCGCCCCGGATTCGCGCTGCCTTCCCCCATCACAATTTGTCCCGTCGCATCCTGCCCCGGCCACAGCGTGCGCGCCAGCGTCTCGTTCACCAGCGCCACCGGCTCGCTGGCCGCCGTGTCCCGCTCCGTAAACCCGCGCCCCGACCGCAAAGGAATCCCCAGCGACTGCAGATACCCGTCGCTGATCACCCGGATGAAGCCTTCCGGAAAATGGCCCCGCTCGAAAAGCTTGCCCCTGGCCGTGATGTCCCAGCTTCGGTCTCCCGCCAGCGGCAGCACATCCGTCAAACCCGCCGCGCGGATTCCCGGCAACCGTCTCACTCGCTCCAGAATCCGGTCGTAATAGCTGACCCGTTCCGCCAGCGTCGCATAGCCTGCGCCCGGGTCCACGCGCAGGGCCGCGGCCTGCTCCGGCGCGAATCCCAGGTTCACGTCCAGCACCTTCAGGAAACTGCGCGCCAGCAGTCCCGCACCCACAATCAGCACGCACGCGAAGACGATTTCCATTACCACCAGCGCGCTGCGAATCCGCAGGTGGCTCTTCGTGCCCGTCGCGCTCCGGCTGCTCTCGTGTAACGCATCGTGCAGCGCCATCGACCGCACCTGCATCGCCGGCGCCAGCCCGAACAGCAGGCCCGTAGCCACCGCCACCAGCACCGCGAAACCCAGCGTCGCGAAGTCCATTCGAATCTCCGGCAGCAGCGGGATGCGGAATGCGTCCAGCCCCGCAATCAGCCGCGTCCCCGCCATCGCCAGCACCACCCCCAACAACGCGCCGCCGCACGATAAAACCATCCCCTCCGTCAACACCTGCCGAACCAGCCGCCGGCCTCCCGCTCCGATCGCCGCGCGAATCGCCATTTCCTTCTTCCGCGTCGCCGCGCGCGCCAATTGCAGGTTGGCCACATTCGCGCAAACGATCAACATCATGATCCCCACCGCCCACGCCAGCACCAGCAGGGCGCGCCGGAATCGTCCCGTTACATGCTCATCCAGCATCGTGAGCACTGGCCGCAGCGAGTTCCTCTCCGGATGCTGCTTCTGCAGCCGGTCGGCCAGGTCCAGGAACTCGGCTCGCGCCCCCTCCACGGTGGCTCCCGGCCTCAGCCGTCCGATCACTCCCAACGTGTTGCCCCACGCGTTGGTTTCCGGCGTCAGCGGCATCGGTAGGAACAAATCCACCGGATTGCCCGGCGCGAACACGCTCGCGAAATCGAAGGACGCCGGCATCACCCCCACCACCGTGACAGCCCGGTTGTTCAACATCAGGCTCCTTCCGAGAATCCCCGGATCGCCGCCGAACCGCCGCTTCCACAATCCGTAGCTCAACAGCACCGCGCCCGGTCCCCGCCATTGGCACTCCTCCGCCGTGAACGTTCTGCCGATCCCCGGCGAGACCCCCAGCAGCGAGAAGAAATTTTGCGAGACCGACAGACTGTCCAGCCGTTCCGTCTGCCCGCCCGTCGTCACTTCGGCATCGCCCGGTTGCCAATATGTGAAGTACCCCGCCATGTCGGAGAACGACCGGTTCTGCTGGCGCAGGTCCAGAAAGTGCCCCACCTGCACGCTCCACTCCCGCACGCCGTCGTCCGCCCGATTCCCGATCCACACCAGCCGCCTCGCGTCGCGAAACGGCAGCGGGCGAATCAGCAGCGCGTCCACCACGCTGAAAATCGTCGCGCTGGCCCCCACCCCCAGGCCCGCCACCAGAACGATGAAGGCCGCAAAACCCGGATTGCGCCCCAGCACCCGGAAGGCGTACCGCAGATCCTGCAGCAGCGTGTCCACCAGCGGCAGTCCGCGGACTTCCCGATGCTCTTCGCGCAACTGCGCCGCGCCTCCCAGTTCCACACAGGCCAGCCGCGCCGCTTCCTCCCGCCGCATCCCGCGCCGCATATGCTCCTCCGCCAGCAGCCGCCGGTGCACTTCCAGTTCCTCGTTCAGGTCCCGATCGAGCGCGCCGGACCCGAATACCGCCCGCATCCGCGCCCACATCCTGTGTATCAGGCTCGTCATCGCCTTACTTGGCCCCGCTCAATTGCAGCAGCCGTCCGATGGTCTCGGATACCCGCTGCCAGTTCTCCGTCTCGGCGATGAGTTGTCTCCGCCCAGCCTTCGAAATCGAGTAGAACCTCGCTCTCCGGTTGTTCTCGGAGGTGCCCCATTCCGCCTTGATCCACTTCTTCTGCACCAGCCGCACGAGGCACAGATAAATGGTCCCCTGGTTCACCTGCAGCGCCTCCCGGCTGATCTGCTCAATGCGCCGGGCAATGCCATACCCGTGCAGCGGCCCCATGGCCTCCAGAGTCTGCAACACCATCAAATCCAGCGTGCCCTGCAAATCTCCGATTTCTGCTCCGCCAAGTCCCCTCCTGTTGGTTATATAGAGGAGCCTATCACAACACCTGTGGGATGTAAAGAGGAGTCCACGGGACCCCGCCTCCGCGTCGAATCCCCAGGCCCGCCACCCCACCGCGCGGCCCGCTCCAGCAATCGGTCATCGTCGGGTTTGTTCCCCTTAGCGGACCACCCGCTCACGCTCGTGACTCGGATCGGAGCCGCGACCGCCTGGGAGCGTCTGTCGCACAACATCTCGCGGTCGGAGACCTGGCTCCGCCGCGCCGTCAGTACTTCAACACGTCAACGGAACCGATGCGGAAGGCAATCGTGACCGCGCGCCGAACGTGCACATCCATGTAGAGGCCCACGCTCAAAGGGATCGCTTCAGCTTGCCCAACTTGCACCGGGGTCAGCGCCCCGCAGACGGTCGTGTGCAGCACGACTTCCGCGACCTTTACTTTCGGCCCCCCAATCCAGGCGATGCCCCGTACCGCATGCCCGCCTCGGAATCTCCAACTCCACCCTCCCAACCGCGCCTCCTCATTCTCCGCCCCCTCCGCGCCCTCATCCCTCTTAGTTCTTTTCTTTTCCGCGTCGAACCCCCAGCCCCACGCGTTCCCTTCAAAATCGGCACCACTTAGTCCCGCTGAATGTGGGGCTTACGCAATTGCAGCCCCTCCCATCGCCCCGGCCCAACTCGCGTCCATTTTCATCCCCTCCTGTGCCGAAGCGAAGCGCCGCCATTGGCGTTCACCAAGTTCACCTCCCCACATCTCCCTCATTCCAAGCCACTTCCGAAAACCACCGCTAAGCCTCCCGCCACCCGCATGCTACACGTCGGTTGAGGACCCATTCATGTCCAATCGCCAACTTTCCGAAAAGCAGCTCGCTGCCAACCGCGCCAACGCCGCTCGCTCCACCGGCCCACGCACCCCCGAAGGAAATACATGAGATGACAGCTATATGGCAAATGGACCGGGACATACCGGCTTCGGACATTCTTACTTTGAACCAGGTGGTGGGCCGAAGCACTCTCAACGTCAGCTTTGACGCGTTTCTGCTCGCCGCCTTTGCGGGGATGTCTTTGCTACTGGCCGCAGTCGGGCTGTTCGGCGTGCTTACCTACATCGTTGTGCAGCGGACCAGCGAAATGGGGATCCGCATCGCGCTTGGCGCACAAAAGGAACACCTGCTCAAACTGGTGCTGGTAGATGGGTTGCGACCGGCGCTCATTGGGCTTGCGCTCGGATTGGCGGCCAGTGCCGGACTCACGCAATTGATTCGCTCCATGCTCTACCAGACTGAGCCGCTCGATCCCGTCGTGATTGTTGTAGTTGGTTCTGTATTGCTTCTGGTTGCGACCGCTGCTTGCCTTATACCTGCATGGCGCGCCTCGCAACTCGATCCGATGCGGGCACTCCGGTCGTAATATGAGGCTTATTCCCGCTCTGCTATTCTGCGCTGTCGCGCTATCCGGCGCGGACCGGCAGGTCGCGATCACCATTGACGATCTGCCACGAGGCGGCGATCTCGGCCCAATCGACATCGAATCGCTCCGCGCCATGACGGAACAATTGCTCCGGCCCTTCCGCGAGCAGAAAATTCCGGTCATCGGCTTTGTCAACGAAGGCCGCGGAGGCCTGGCCGCCAAGGATCTGCGTCAGATCCTCGACCTCTGGCTGGATGCCGGCGCCGACCTTGGCAACCACTCCTACTCCCACCTCGACCTCAACGACACCCCGCTGGGACAATACACGGCCGACATCCTCAAAGGCAAGCGCGTTCTGCGCGAGGCGCTGGCTGCGCGCGGCCGGAAGCTCGAGTTCTACCGCCATCCGTTTCTCCACACTGGCACCACTCCCGAAGTGAAACGCGACATGGAGCTGTTCCTCGACCGGCACGGCTATCGGATTGCGCCCGTCACCATCGACACCGATGACTACCTTTTCGCGAGGGAGTACACCAGCCCCGGCTACAAAGCCCGCGTGCGCCGCGAGTACGTCCCGTACATGGAGTCATTGGCCGCCTTTTTCGAAAGGCGTTCGGTGGACGTGGTGGGCCGCGAGATCCCGCAGATTTTGTTGATCCATGCCAGCCAAATGAATGCCGAACTGATGCCAGACCTGCTCGCGATGTTCCGGCAGCGCGGTTACACGTTCATCTCGCTCGACCGGGCCCTCCGCGATCCAGCCTACCGGCTGCCCGACCGGTTCGTGGGCAAGTTCGGCATCTCGTGGATCCACCGTTGGGGCCAGGCCAAAGGAATACCGATCCAGGGCGAGCCGGACGCACCCAAATGGGTGTACGACGGCTGGCGTACGGCTGCCGAAGACCCTTATCGCGTCGCGCCCGGCAACTACCACTTCGTATTCGAGAACGAATGGGCTCGCGCTACGCGCGTCACCTTTAGCCCGCACGATCAACTTCCGGTGCACCAGCACCCGCCCACGCCAACCACTGTCTATGTGTATGTTATCGACGGCGGCCCGATCCGCTTCAACCACGTGACTGGGGACAACGTCGCGGGCATGAAAGTCGTGCGCCCTCCAGTGCTGGCGGGCGGCATCCGCTTCGCGCACGGCGCGTCGGAGACCCACACAGTGGAATACCTCGGCGACGCTCCCACCGAGTATGCGCGCATCGAACTGCGCACGGAGCCCATCGACCGGCCCGTGCGCGACGTCCGTCTGCCGCCCCAACCGGCCGATCTCTCGAAGTCGTCACGGAGCGTGCGCTTCGAAAACGGACAGGTCCGCATCATTCACCTGACGTGCGCGGCCGGGCAGGCGTGCCCTGGGTCGGAGCACGTCGCGGACCCCGCGGTGGTCGTCACCATGTCCGGACCGAACCGGGGCAAGATCGAATGGTCGCCCGCTCCGGGGCGAGGCCCGCTTCAGCAGGTGCGGATCGAACTCAAAAGCAACCCTGTCAACGATCCACAGAAGTGAAGACCGGGCGAAGACCTTCTGGATAGAACGCAAGCATCGACGAATCGTCCAGCGGTGAGACAGCCGGAATTTGCAAGAGGTTTTGATTTGGGCGACCCGTGGCCTTAGGTCGAATTCTGGAAGTAGAGGTACTTCCCGTCCGTACGGTCGGCAAACAGGAAGGAATCCAGTTGAGCGAAGACGCCGACTTGGACCTTTGGCCCTGCCGGCTCGTCTCGAATCCGGGCCTTTTTTGAGCGATAGATCCTCCCTTGTCGCCAAGTGTTTACCGACTGTTTCGGCTTGGCGCAAACATGCGCGCCGGGTCGGCGCCTGCGGACGATAACGGCGTGCGACGTTGTCGCGCCGCGGAATTCGCCGCCGGCGGCGCCCGCCGCGCCCTCCTGCGTTCTCCCGGCCAAGCCGCCAACGGGCGCCCCCTCCCGCCGCTCGATCGTCGCCGGGCGCCCCACGGGGTGCTCGCCAGTACGGCGACCCGCAGCACGCTACGCGTTCTCGCCGAGGCATTCGCCGCCGGCGTACGCGGCGATCTCGTCCGCGAAGGTCGCCGCGGGCTGGGCCACGCTTTCTCCGAGTAGTGCGTGATCCGAACCAAAGCAGTCGGCCCGGGTGCTCCGAAACTGATGCTACACCAGCCTCATCGAAGGCTCGACACGCACGCCGTGGATATCGAGCGCCGCTCAAAAACGACTACAGCCAGGACCGTCGCAAGCGCGACCTGCAACTCGAAGCCAGGGCGCACATCGCCGTTTGACACGGGCGACCTCAACGACGCCGTCACGAGCGGAGGAATCGGGAAGATGGGGGAGCCTATAAGACCTCGGCCTTCTTGCCGCCGCCCTTGAAATATTCTTCGATCTCTTCGAGCGTTCTGCCTTTGGTTTCCGGCAGGAAGAAAGCGGTGGTGACGAAGTAGATCACGGTGAAGATGGCGAAGGCGAAGAAAATCGTTGAGTATCCGTGTTTGCTGACCACCGGCAGGAAAACGGCTGCCAGGATGGTGGAAACCATCTGATTGAGGACCAGCGCGATGCTCATGCCATTGGAGCGGATGCGCGTGGGCATCAACTCCGAAAGCGCCAGCCATACGCACACGCCGGGGCCCACGGAATAAAACGCCACAAAAACGAACAGGGCCAGCGCGACCAGATACCCGTGCGCGGGTTCCGGAACGCTGCCCACCATGGCCCTTTCGATCTTTAGAGGGGCGGTGCGGGCGGCATCGAGGTCGGCAAACGGATTCTGGAAGAACGCCTCGATCCGGTTGTTCGGCACGCAGCTTTCCCGTGTGATGGCAATCGGCGCGGGCGCGCGGTCGTTGGAGCGTAGGACGGTGGTGGCCGCACTGAAATCTCCATAGGAATAGATGATCGTGAGTGAAGCGTGGCCGGCGTCAATACCAGGTCCGACGTCGCTATGAGCAGCCAGCAGGCTCCTGGCTTCCGGCTGATCGAAGCGGAGTGCAAGGGTCTGATCCGGCTTGACCAAGGCCTGGATCGCATCCCGGCAGTCCACGCTCAACTTCTCAGTTCCCAGGAAGAGCGCGCCCACGGCGAGCAGCGACAAACAAATTCCAGCGGTACCGATTTTGAATAGGAACTTGCGGCCCTTGCGGTCCACGAGCATGACGCCGCCGATCGTAAATAGGAAGTTGATGCTGGTGAAAATCACGTATCCCCAGTGCGCCTGCAAGTCGGAAAGGCCGCTTTGGAGAAGGATGTTGGTATTGTACCCGATGATGGAATTGATGCCGGTGGCCTGATTGCACGCCAGAATGACGCAGGCGAGCACAAACGGAATCACGTATTTCCGCCGGAGCAGCGAATCAGCGACCTTCTTGCCAGCTGGGGCTTGGGAACTGGCGGCAGCGGCTGCCGCTTCCATCTCCTGCATCTCGATGTCGGCCTGTTCGCGGCTGCGGGATCGCAGCAAGGCGGCGCGGGCGGCCTCGCGGCGGCCGCGGCGGAACAGCCAGCGGGGCGATTCGGCGACGAAGAAGCTGCCCAGGACGAACAGTATCCCCGGCGGGAGCGAAACCCAGAAGATGCGGCGCCAAGCCTGGTCCTTGAAGGCAAAGATGGCAGCGGGACTGCCTGTCCGGACCACGGCTACGACGCGATAGCTGTAATAGATGCCGATGACCGCGGCGCTCACGATGCCCAGCGTCAGCAGCCACTGGAAAACACCGGTTCCCTTGCCGCGGTTCGACGCCACCAGACACTCGGCGAGATAGAGCGGGACCACCAGACCTATTAGCCCCCCGCTAATGCCCTGCAGGAGGCGGCCGAAGAACAGGGGTTCATAGCCGTGAGAGAGGGCGATGATCGGAATGCTCAACACAAAGGCGGAGCCGCTGAGAATCATCAGCGGCTTGCGCCCTATCCAATCCGCCAGCAGCCCGGCAAACAAGGTGGAGATGACGCTACCGAGCAACACCGCGGCCACAATAATGGAAAGCTCGCCGACATTCAGCCCGGACGTAGCTTCCAAATAAGGCAGCGCGCCGCCAATGATGCCGACATCGACCCCGTAGAGGAGACCTCCCAGTCCAGCGACGAGCACGAGGAAGCGGCTGTAGCCCTTCTTAGAGTCGACAACGGCCATGGTGGAGCCTTCGTCGGGAATGCCGGTGGACATAAGATATATCAGTCTTTCGGAAGCCAGAGGAAGCGGATCGATGGCCTCAAGGGCGTCATGGTTTGGGCAATGGGGTTTCACGAAAAACGGGCAAAGGGGGTCCACTGGAAACCGGAATGATCAGAATCTTCCTACGGACGCTAATCACCGTCGCCTGCGTCAGAGGGTCGAACTGCAAGTCTGCGCACTTTCCGGGAAATCCCATTACCGAGTCCCTGTTCTAGGTGTATCATACTGCGTTTGCGCCACGACCGCACCGGAAAGAACCTTTTTGAGACCGCGGCCCTGCGATATATCCGCACGCTATAGCATTCGACCTCGCCGGTGGCGGCCAGGCCGGAGCCAATAAAACCGGGCCTTCAGACGTTGCAAATCTCAGGCTCATAATCCCCTGCCCGGTCGCCGCCGTGCTTTACTCTCGACAAAATGGCCTATTTTGGTGGATACCTCGAGAAAGCCCCGCCGTTTTGGCGCGGGGCTTCCGGGGCGTCGGACAGGAGGAACTCTCGACAAAATGGGAGGCCGCGAAAAACTGGAACATACTGGCGGGGGCAATGACGGCAGCGATTCGAAAGGACCCTCACCGGGTCGAGCGGTTGCCCCGCCCCGCGTAGCTGATCGTGTCACTTTGCAAATTATTTGGCGTAAAACTTTGCACGCTATTTGGCGTAAGCCCGCGCGAGCAGCCGGGAGACCGTGGCAGGGTGAACTTTGAATTGGCGGGCAGCGTCGGCCGCCGTCTTACGACCTTTGAGATCATCTTCCTGATCTCGGACTGCTGCTGAGGCGTCAGCTTTAGGCGGCGCCCGCCGATGCGTCCTTCCCGGCGAGCTGCATCCAAACCCACCTTCGTCGGTTTCCACTACCGGCCGATATCTGCACGCCCGGCCGACCGAGAGATCCAGTTATTGTCTACCAGATTGCGAGCGGACAGGCCGGCTCCGCTGGCGATTACGTCTGGCGGAAACGCTGCGTCCCGCGTCCAGAAAGCGCCCTGCTTCTCCGGCGCGTCGCCGCGTTCCACGGCATAGGACAGCACGCCCTACAGCCCCGTCATCGTCAAAAGCAACGCGACAAACGGCGAACCCGCCCATTCCAAGGAACCTTCTGACTCGTTGCGGTGTCCTACCACCAAGTGCAGTCCCACTCGTATTCGGGCGCCGGCCTGGCTGCCTTGGCGCTTGCCATCGCCGGCTGTCATTCGCCGGCCCCCACAATTCGACCGGCAATCTACTCTGGGCCCGAAGGGTGTCAGGCCATGAAATCGGCACCGGTGATTGTAATCGCAGAGGTGCTGGATTACAAACTGATCACTGGACCCAGAGAAGCCCTGGATCCGGGCGATGCCTTCAACCCCCCGCGACGGATTCCACTGCACCTGGCGCGGATATCGGCCAATGCCGTGCTGGGTCTGCGAGGGAATCTGCACGGCCCCATCCAGTTCTATTCCTGGGTGTGGGCTTCCGGGCAACATGGCGGAGCGCGGCTGTTTAATCCGTTGCCGGGCTATTGGCACGTCCTGTTCTTACGGAAGGAGAATGGGTACCTGCATACGGCGGGCGATTACCCTGGGTATGATCTGCCGATCCCGCGTGACCTGGTATAGGCGACGCTTGCCGGTTTCGAGGCGGCACCGGAGAATGGGCCGGACGTGATCGAACGAATCGTAAGTGTCCTTCTAAGGAGTGAATTGGAGTCGGTGAACGGGATTTATTGGAGCTACACTCCCAGCACGATGACTGCTGCCGAGGGCCTGACCAGTTGGTTCTACGTCGCCGGACTGCTGGAATCGTTCTGCCGTCATCTGGCCAACCCTTTCGGGCGATTTGCCGCCTGCATGGCTCTTCCAAATGAGTTCAGCGGGCGATGCGAGGCATATCGTCTGGCGCGGCAGGCGGATTCGGCGGGGCTGGAGGCAGAGCGCGTGACTGCGGCGCTTGCCCGCTGCGAAGCACAGCAAGAAAGTGCGATCGCGTTTTACCGCTCTAATGGCTGGCTCGATCCTATGATTTCGGAGGGATGGCCGCCAACCGCCGAACGCCACAGGCTTGCCATGCGGTTGTACGCGTCCGCCATGGACCCAGATTTCCGGGCGGCCGCCTGCGAAGCCGCGGCGACCATGCCCGAGGCCCGCGACATTCCTGAGTGCGGAGTTTCCGACAAGGCAAGAACAAGGTCAAAACGGGCCCATTCTTGGGCCACCGGCCGGTAAGACGGCGATATGGTACGTTGACCTACGCCGGAAGCGGAAGCAGGCCGTAGATTAGGCCGTAGATTCCTCCCGATCCATGCCGGATCAGAATCCCAAGGTCTCCCTTGGCCTTAGCTATAGCTAAGCTCGCGGTGGCCGGCGGCCGCAGTTCGTGCGCCCGGGGATCTCCCGACAGTCGAGTATCGCGATTACCGGCTGTTTCCGCTGAGTCTCGCCAGTGCGTTGCGCCAACTGCCCGCAGGCGCCAGGTGCATTGTTTTGGTCAGGCACTATCCTCTGGCCTGGCTTGGGGACGGAAGCCTCCGCACTTGTGCCCTGCCTCATGGACGACGCGCATTGCCCGGGCGGGCGACCTCCCCGGCCGCCTCAGCCCAGGAACAACACAAGTGTGCGGGTGACGTGATTCTTGTCGGGCGCGGGCGTTCCGCCTCCTCGTGCCGCGCTTCCCACTCATCCGACACTGCCGCCACCACCAGAGCCGCCACCACGTTTGCGGTTGTCTCCGGCTCGCGGCATATTGTTCATTTTTTCCTGGATATCCTTCTTCTTAGCCTCCACGCACTTCACCTTATGTTCCTTTTCGAGTTCCAGGAAGCAGGTATGGAACATGGTGACCTTCTCTCTTAACAATTTCCAGTGGTTTTCCAATACGTCCAACTGCTGTTTCAGTTTGTTATCTTTGGCAGCCTTGTTCTTCGCAGCTTCGATCGCAACATGCATTTCAGTTAATAACGCACTGGCTTCTGAAATAATGTTGCTCATTGGCTTGAGGGCGACCGTCGCATAACCGGGCTGGTCGATGAACACTTTGCCTCCCGTGGCCACCATGGCAAAGCTTTCGCACTTGAACACAATTTCCTTTGCGCATCCCTGGATTTTGACAATGTGCTTCTCTTTGAGTTCTTTGAGAGGGGCGGCGAACATAGATATACTCCTTTCTGAATCGGCTATTTCTTCGGTTTGCCGGCTTCGACGACAGCCTGCTCCAATTTCAAAGCGTCCTGCTTGATTTGTTTGGCGAGTGCGGATGCAGCTTTGGACTGCTCCACGATTTTCTTCAAAATCTCGGCTTCTTTGGACACTGCGATCTCCTCTTCTGGTGCGTACTTGCCGCTTGCCACGCAAGGCAATCGTTGCCGCGCGGATCATTTACCTGGCCGACTCCGGCGCGCATGGGCCGAACCGAAGGACGGCATTAAGAAATCCTTCTATTAGTTAAGGCGGGAAATCCGGCGGATGACGATCATAGCCGGCTCAAGTTTCTTTACCGGCCGGCGCGACGACCTGAAGAGATCCGAGATCTCCCGGATGGCCTGGCTGCCGCCCATCGCGCGGCAGGTCTCCGGCAGCAGGCTTTTTCTGGTGCATTCCAGAACCGCCACCAGGTTCTGCCATTCGATTTCGGCGGGGTAAGACGGCCGGATGAAATCGGCCAGCGGCGGTGAGATCGGCGGCGGTCAACGCGCCGGGATTTTTCTCCGCGAATCTCTCCGCTTCTTCGGGCTAAGATGGCGCCCATAGGGCGCCTCCGGAGGGCACCCCCGCGTCTCCGGACCCAGAGGGCGCCCTCCGCGTCCGGTTTCCTGACGCCCCCGGAGCGGCCGTGCATCCCCGCCGGTCACTGGGCTATACTGAGCGTGCAGTGCCGCTCGATTCCCAGGGAGTCGCCCAATTCGACGCGTTCTTCGGCCCGGCCCCAGTTGCCATCCTGGTTCACCAGGATGGCATCATCCGCTATCTCAACGCGCCCTGCCTGGTTCTGTTGGGGGCCTCGGAAGCCTCGCAGATTCTCGGCAAAACCATGCTGGAGCTGATCCATCCGGATCTGCAGCCGGCGGTCGAAGAGCGCATCCGAACTCTGCACGAGTCCCACGATCCCGCTCCGCCGCTGGATGAGGTGCTGGTCCGAATGGATGGCCAACCGGTGGAGGTGGAGGCGACCGCGTGGGTGCATGGCGCCGGGGAGGGCGCGCCCATCGTGGTGCTCTTCAACGACGTCACGATGCGCCGCCGCGCCGAGAAGGCCACGCACGAAAGCCAGGAGAGTTTTCGCCAGCTCTTTGACGAAGCTCCGGTGGCCTATCACGAGATCGACAGCCAGGGGATCGTACGGCGGGTCAATCGGGCCGAATGCGAATTGCTGGGTTACCAGCCCGGGGAATTGATCGGCAGGAGCGTTTCGGAAATGGTGCCTCCCGATCAGCGCGAGCTGAGCCGGCGCCGCGTGGCCGAAAAGCTCACCGGCCAAGAACGGCTGGTGCCCTTCGAGCGTCCCTACAGCCGCAGCGATGGATCCATCCTGCTGTTTGAAATTCACGAGAGGCTGATCCGCGATGAGCACGGCAAACCGGTCGGCATGCGCACCGCCATGCTCAACGTTACCGAGAAGCGCAAGGCCGAAGAGCGGCTTAAGGCCTTCTCAGCCGAGTTGCAGTACAAGAACCAGGAACTGGACCGCGCTTTGGGCGAAGCCCGCCAGGCCGCCGAGCTGAAAAGCCAGTTTCTGGCCAACATGAGCCATGAGATTCGCACGCCGCTCAACGGCATCATCGGCATGACCGGTCTGCTGCTCGGCACCGAACTCGACTCCGGCCAGCGGGAATGCGCCGAAACCGTGCGTAGCTCCGGAGAAGCGCTTCTCAGCGTGATCAACGACATCCTGGATTTCTCCAAGATCGAGGCCGGCAAGCTGGGGATCGAGACGTTCCCGCTGGACCTGCGCAGCCTGGCCGAAGAAGTCGACGAGATGTTGGCCCCCCGCGCGGAGGAACAGAAGCTCGACCTGGTGCTGGAGTATCCGTCCGCCATCCCGCGCCGTTTTTTGGGCGATGCCGGGCGCATCCGCCAGGTGCTCACCAACCTGGTGGCGAACGCCATCAAGTTCACGCCCGCGGGCAGCGTGGTGGTCAGCGTGAAGTGCCAGCAGCAGACCGGTAGCACGGCCCACCTGCGCATCGCCGTGGAGGATACCGGGGTGGGGATTCCGCCCGAGAAGATCGGCCGCCTGTTCGAGAAATTCAGCCAGTTGGATGGCTCGGCCACCCGCAAATATGGTGGCACGGGGCTGGGGCTGGCCATCTCCAAACAACTGGTGGAGCTGATGGGCGGCACCGTGGGCGTGGAGAGCTGCGAAGGCCGCGGCTCCACTTTCTGGTTCACCCTTCCGCTGGCCCTGGATGCCGACCCCCACGCGCCGCCTCCGCCGCCAGACGACCTGCGCGGGCTGCGCGTCCTGCTGGTGGACGACAACGAGATCAACCTGCGCGTACTGCGCGAGCAGGTGGGCAACTGGGGAATGCAGCACCAGAGCCTTTCGGTGCCGCAGAAGGCGGTGGCCGCCATGCGCGAGGCGCAGCGCAGCGGGCGCCCCTTCGATTTCGTGCTGCTGGACTACCAGATGCCGGGAATGGACGGGGCCATGCTGGCCCGGGCGATCCGGGCGGAGCCGGCTTTTGCCAATGCCCGGCTGATTCTGCTGACCTCGGTGGGACATCTCACCGAGCTGAAGCAGATCGAGGGCATCGGCGTGGATGCCTCGCTGGTGAAGCCCGTGCGCGAGTCGCAATTGCTCAATGCGCTGTTGCTCAGCCGGCCCAAGGCGTGGGCGGAGCCCGCAGCTCCTCCGCCGGAGACCGTGGGGATTCCGCACCGGCCGGAGCGGGTGCTGCTGGTGGAGGACAATCCGGTGAACCAGCGCGTGGCCGTCCTGATGCTGCAGCGCCTGGGGCTGGACCCCGAACGGGCGGACAACGGCCGACAGGCGGTGGAAAAGTTCCGCCAGGCGCCCTACGACCTGGTGTTCATGGATTGCCACATGCCGGAGATGGACGGCTACGAAGCGGCCCGGACCATTCGCCTGCTGGAAGGCGGCGCGCGGCACGCCGTGATCATTGCCATGACCGCCGAAGCCCTGGACGGGGCGCGGGAACGCTGCTGCGCCGCCGGCATGGACGACTATATCTCGAAACCGGTGAAATTGGAGACGCTCTCCGCGACCTTGCGCAGGTGGGTTTCCGAGTAGCTATGGGAGGAAACTCATGACCCGCAGACAAGCTCTCCGGAGCGTGGCCGCAGCCGGCGCAGGCTCTCTGCTCCGCGCGCCATCCGCCTCCGGTGAGGATGCCGGTTTGCAGATCGCCGGCCGGCCCGTGGAGGTAAGCCTCACCGCCGCCAGCCAGTGGACCGTCCGGATCGCCATCCAGGCGCTCGCCGGCGGCCAGCCGCAGCCCATTCCCTCCGATGGCGCGCTGGTCAAGGAGGATTGGGGACCGCCCGCCGCACGGCTGCGCAGCCTGCCGGCGCCGCGCACCGTCAAGTGCGGCGGCCTCACGGTGCGGCTTGCCGCCGGTGCCACCGCGGCCCAGGCACTCGCCATTCGCGTGGAAGCCAAGGGCGGCCGGGTGGTGCAGGACTTGGCGGTGGACGCCCAGACCGGCGCCTTGAGTTTCCAGTTGGGTCTCGGGGCTGGTGTTCGGGCTGGGCCAGGGCGGTCCGCAATTTGACCGGCGCGGCAGCCTGGACCGCATGGGCAGCGGCCAGGGCGGCTATCACCTGGCCACCCACGGCGCCAAGGTGCCGGTGCAGTTCGCGATCGGCACCGGAGGCTGGGCGCTGTTCGTGCACCAACCGCTGGGCGCCTTCGACCTGACCGGCGCGGCCGGGCGCGTCGAAACCACGCCCAAGGCAGCACTGCCCATCGACGTGTTCGTGATCGGCGCCACCGAGCCGGCCGCGGTGATGGCGGAGTATGCCCGCATTACCGGCTATCCGGAGATGGCGCCGCTGTGGTCGTTCGGATACCAGCAATCCCACCGCACTCTGGGGCCGCCGGAAGAGATTGCGGAGGAAGCCCGCACGTTTCGCGAGAAGAAGCTGCCCTGCGACGCCATGATCTACCTGGGCACGGATTTCTGCCCCAACGGGTGGAACACCCACAACGGCGAGTTCGCCTGGAACCCGCGGCCGTTTCCCGATCCCCCCGCAGCCATCCGCCAGTTGCACGACGAGCATTTTAAGGTGGTGCTGCACGTTGTGCTGGAAGGGCTCCGGCTGACCGGCTCGGTCCACGACTCCTGCACCGCCACCCCGCTGCCCAGCGGGCGCACACCCGACGGCCATTGGCCGCCCGACCGCCAGGTAAGCTGCTACTGGCCAGTGCACAAGCCGCTGTTCGACCTGGGCGTGGATGGCTGGTGGCCCGACCAGGGCGATGGCCTCGACGCGTCTTCCCGCCTGGCGCGCAACCGCATGTACGCCGAGGGATCCGGGATGTACCGGCCCAACCAGCGGGTCTATGCCCTGCACCGCAACGGATATGCCGGCATGCAGAGGTTCGCGTCCTTCCTGTGGTCGGGGGACGTGCAATCCCGGTGGGAAACCCTTAAGACGCATGTGGCCGTCGGGATCAATACCGGGCTGAGCGGGATTCCCTACTGGGGAACGGATATCGGCGGATTCGTTCCGACCGCCGAGTACACCGGCGAATTGTACGCCCGCTGGTTCCAGTTCGCCGCTTTCACGCCGCTGTTCCGGTCGCACGGCCGCGATTGGCGGCTGCACCTGCCATGGGGGTGGACGGTGGGAGAGATCGGGGTGCCCGAAACCCCCAGCTACCATCCCGATTCGAGCGTTCTGCACAACCCGGCGATTGAGCCGATCTGCAAGAAATACCTGGAGTTGCGCTACCAGTTGATGCCTTACGTGTACGCCGCGGTGAAGGAAACCTGCGAAACCGGCCTGCCTATCATGCGGGCGCTCTGGCTGCACGATCCGGCGGATCCCAAAGCCGTTGCGCGGGGCGACGAGTACCTCTTCGGGCGCGACCTGCTGGTGGCCCCGGTGGTAGAGAAGGGCGCGACCACACGCTCGCTGTATCTTCCGCGCGGCGTCTGGTACGACTTCTGGACGCACGAGCGCATGGAGGGCGGCCGGGAGATTGTGCGGCCGGTCGACTTGGCCACCATCCCGGTTTACGTACGTGGCGGCGCGGTGATCCCCATGGGCCCTGTCCGGCAGTACACCGGCGAAACGGTGGAGGGGCCGCTGGTTCTGCGGGTACACCCGGGCGCGGAGGGCGGCGGCTGGCTGTATGAAGATGATGGCGAAACTTTCGACTACCGCAAGGGCGAGTTTCTGCGTGTGAACATGGCCTGGGACGACCGCAGGCGGCGGCTGAGCCTGCGCCTGGCAAGCGGGGCCCGGATGCTGGCTCCGGCCAACAGGCAACTACTGATCCAGGTTGCCGGCGAAACGCGTTCGCGGGAGGCGGTTTTCGACGGCCACCCTCTTCAGGTGGCGCTCTAAAGCGCCAGGCACTCTGAATGCCGGCGGGCCCACACGGGAAACGTTCTGGCGTCCGCTTCACCTACGCCTCGCTTGGCCAGTTCGGCAAGCACGGCCGATCGGTGTTCCGCACCGGGTGCGGGATGATCCAGCCCTCACGGTCGCGGCTCCGACTGGTTTCGGAGCCGCGACATAGGGAGCGGACCTCGCGCTCGCAGTCCTAGCGGCTTCCGGCGGGCGCGCAGGCGCTCGCTCCCGACCTACACCCTCAAAGCCAAAGGCGGCGTGATGGCGCGCGGAGGTCCGCTCCGGACGCGGAACCTGACTGTACGCCGGGTGGCATATGGCGCGGTGGAGCGGGCCAGCCCATCGCGCAACGGAACTCACTGCACGCCAAGGGCGGCTTGCTGGCGCGCTGAAGGACTGCTCCATTAGCAAAGAGACGCGCCGTCCCCATGAGCGCGCTGCGCTGGCAGTGCGGCCAAGCCAGCGCTTCCGTTAACCCGATTGCCCGGTCTTCAAAAACGTCCCCTTTTCCAGTTCCAGGAACGCCTCCCGGAGTTCGGCCTGCGTGTTCATGACGATGGGACCGTACCAGGCCACCGGCTCCTGCAAAGGCTGCCCGGAGACCAGCAGGAAACGGATTCCGTCCTCGCCGGCCTGCACGGTCACCTCGTCGCCGCGATCGAACAGCACCAGCGAACGGTTCTCGGCCTCGGTCGGCGGCGCCATATCCAGCCACCCCACTGGCTCGGTCGGCACGGCCAGCGGGCCGGAGGCGTTACAGAACTTCCCGGCTCCGCCGAAGACATATGCGAAGGCATGCCGGGTGGTCTCCACCGGCAGCGTCTTACGGCGTCCGGGAGGCACGGAAACGTCCAGGTACACGGGGTCGGCGGCGATGCCATCCACCGGGCCTTTGGCGCCCCAGAAGGTGCCGCACACCACCCGGACCTTGGCGCCGTCGTCATCCTGAATCTCGGGGATATCCGGCGCCTTGACTTCCTGGTAGCGCGGCGCCGTCATCTTGAGCGACGACGGCAGATTGGCCCACAACTGGAAGCCGTGCATCCGGCCGGTGGCGTCGCCTTTGGGCATCTCCTGGTGGATGATGCCGCTGCCGGCGGTCATCCACTGGACGTCGCCGGCGGCAATCGCGCCGTGGTTTCCCATGCTGTCGCCGTGCTCCACGGTTCCGGCCAGCACGTAAGTGATGGTTTCAATTCCGCGATGCGGGTGCCAGGGAAAGCCCGCCAGGTAATCGGCGGGGACGTCGTTGCGGAAGTCATCCAGCAGCAGGAACGGGTCGAACTCGGAGGTGCTGCCGAATCCGAATGCACGGCGCAGGTGCACCCCTGCGCCTTCGAGCGTGGGCTTGGAGCGGACCAGCCGTTTGACAGGCCGAAGCGACATGGAGAACCTCCCGTTTGCAGTCTACCAGGAAGCCGCGGTGAGCATGTGCGAAGTGGCGCAAAATGCGCCTGCGCGCCCGCGCCGCGTTACAATCCGGGTGATGCCGTTTCCTACTCATCGACTCCGCCGCCTGCGGTCCACGGAGGCCATCCGCAGCCTGGTTCGCGAAACCCGGCTGTCTCCGGCGCAGTTCATTTTGCCGCTCTTTGTCTGCCCGGGCGAAGGGATTCGCCACGAGATCGGCGCCATGCCCGGCAACTACCAACTGTCGGTGGACGAGCTGGTCAAGGAGTGCGTGGAAGTGCAGGCGCTCGGAATCGGCGGCGTGATCCTGTTCGGCCTGCCCGAAACCAAGGACGAGATGGCCACCGGCGCGTACGACGAAAACGGTATTGTGCAGCGCGCCATCCGGGCCGTGCGGCGCGGTACCGAAGGGCTGCTGATCGTCACCGACGTCTGCAACTGCGAATACACCAGCCACGGCCACTGCGGCTACATCAAAGATGGCGACGTGGACAACGACACCACCCTCGAGTGGCTGGCCAAGGCGGCCGTTTCGCACGCTCGCGCGGGCGCCGACATCGTGGCCCCCTCCGACATGATGGACGGGCGGGTGTGGGCCATCCGCAAGGCGCTGGACGCCAGCGGCTATGAGCGCACTCCGATCCTATCCTACGCCGCCAAGTTCGCCTCGGTGTTTTACGGCCCCTTCCGCGAGGCGGCCGAATCCGCGCCCCAGTTCGGCGACCGCCGCAGCTACCAGATGGACCCGGCCAACGGACGCGAGGCCATGCAGGAAATCGAGCTGGACTTGCAGGAAGGCGCCGACATGATCATGATCAAGCCCGCCATGCCGTACCTGGACCTGATCAGCCAGGCGCGCCAGCGGTTCGACGTGCCCATCGCCGCCTACCAGGTGAGCGGCGAATATTCCATGATCGTGGCGGCTGCCCGCAACGGCTGGCTGGATCACGACCGGGCCATGATGGAGAGCCTGACCTCTATCGCACGGGCCGGGGCCGGAATCATCCTGACGTATTTCGCCAAGCCGGCCGCGCGGTTATTGGGATAGCCGCCCCTGGGTCTCGCCGCGCGGCCAATCGGGTTTCGACAGCGTACCGCGGGTCGGAGAATTCGCGCCGCGCGGAGCTTAGAAGCTGGTGGGGCCGGCCTTTGGAGGCGTGCCCGGCGGCAAAGCGATCCCGGTGAGGAAACTGCTCTCACCGGAGGCCAGGATCGCAGAGATATCGGAATGCCGATCGCCGCGGCCTCCCCACAAGTCTCGGCCAGCCGGCCGCAGCTACTTTAAGAGGTACACGACCGTCGTCTCAGTGTCGGCCGGATCCGGTGTCGGATCTCCGTGTATTTCCCACGAGTGGCCGGCGGACTCCCTCCGGTTCGCCGCTATCCATTTTCTGATCGCGTCGTGTGCCTCGTTCATTCGATTGTACGGGCCGCGGTGGACGGCGACGGCAGCCTCGCCCCCTTGCGTTTCGGTCGCATAGACCTCGCCCGCAGTTTCAAATGCGCGCGTGACCTCGACACCGAAGTCGCACAGCAGCGGCGCGCCCGCCTGTGTCGGGTGGTGGTAGAGGAAAATGTTGTGGCCATCCGTCCGCAAGCCTGGCTGGCTGCGGATGAACTCCCAGACCTTGCCCAGGGCCGGCCCCCACGCCGAGCCAACCGCGCCCGGCGCGACCTCGCGCCGCACCGCGGCCAACTTGCGGGGGTGAACAGTCTCTAAGTTAACGGGGACGGACATTCTCTGATCGTAGACCAAAATCGTGATCGGGTGCCGTCGTCCGGTATCCAGACTGCGGACTCCTCAGCGCCGACTTGACGGCGGAATTCCAGAGGGTCGAGGCGCCAGTAAGTCAGCTTGGATAACTCATGGGCGCAAGGATTTCGTAAGGTCCCAGCCGCGTTGAAGGAGCCAACGGCATCGGGCATGGTCCTCCGGGCGTGATCCGTCAATGTCGGTAGCTTGCAAAAGGGCGGGCCGAAGCAGGCCATGTTCGGGGTTGCGCCTCCCGAGCGGCCGGCGATCCGCTGCCAAGCGTCGTGTGCCGGCAAACATGCAATCTAACGCGTGGGGGGCATCCTCACAGGCGTAATCGTCACGGTCGCCTGGCGGCGTCCTATTTCGTGCCGATTTCGGAAAATTCGCCTGGACTGGTGCAAAGCGGGCGAGACCTTGGTAGGTAGGGGACGGCGCTTTACCGATAAACCCTACTTGCCGGCCACCGGCTGGCAGGTGTCCGTTTCGGGCAGTGTCAGTCGGTCAGAATATGCTTCTTCTCAACCGGGTTACGCCCGGCCCCCCGGGGCTACCTCGTCCTCTCTCCGCATGTCGGCAGACACGGCTCCTCGAACCGCTGCTTCTGCCGAACGAGTTGCCGGGACGATTTGGTAGGAATCAAACTTTCCGCCACTGAAGTAAAGAAAGCGTTCTCCGGCCTGCGGGAATCGCAGCGTGGGATTTGCCGTCTGCCTCGTGGCTGATAGCGGCGACCGGATAACCTGCTTGCCCCGCATGTCGGTCCAAGGTCCCTTAGGATGACCAAGGATGACCTCTTTCAGCCTGTAGTCGACGACGATCTCTGAAGAGAGGCTGCCTTCCGTTTTGATATCTACGCTTCTCGCACGGACAACCTCCAGGAGGGCGATATTCAGATCGGGCAGAGTGCGGACTCGTCCAGCGAGGACCCTGTCGGGACACGGCTTGTTGGAAGCAAGACGCGCGGCGGCCGCCGCCACTATCTCCTGCCTGTCCTTCCAGAGAAGCGGAGCGACCTGCCGGACCGAATTGCATCCGCGCAAGTTCCAAAAACAACTCAGATCGACCTGATAGACATGCGAGACCTTCTCGCGGGGTGCGTCGGGCGTATAAACTACGCCGATCTTGGCGTCCTCTCCGGCAAACCAGGAGAATTCCCCCGCTATGGCTCCGAAGCGATAGTATGGACTCTCGTCGTCGGCACTGCTCACCGGCAGAGGAAAGTGCCGACTCATCCAGAATCCGTGGGCGCTCTGCGCCGTCACCAGGTAGCCTTTCGGCCAGCCCAAAAAAACGTCCGGCTCGATTGAGTACCAGATCCGCGAAACTTTGCCATCAACGACCGTTACACCAGCGGAAAAGGAGAGGTACCGCCAGCCCAGGATATAGGCAGCCTTGAGGGACCCGTCCATGGCATTCCATTTGTCCGGTGCTGCGCCTTCCCGTCTCTTCGACGGCCAAAGCCCATCCACGAATTTAGGCGCCCATCGCACCCAGTGGTAGTAGTCATCTCCGTTCGATAATTCCGCCCTATAATAACGCAGCAGGTGTGTGCCTTCGCGGCGCTCGAAGGGTTGACGTACCAGATACGGAACCGTCCGCGGAAGGTCTTCCTCTTTCGTTGTGTCGGCCTTTACCTGCTGCAGCCCAGCGAGTACCGCCTGGATTCTCCGGGTGAGTAAATAGGAGCGAACACGGATGCCGGTCGAAAGACCGACGAGTGCAAAGAGCAAGATGAGTTCCACTCGACGGGCACGGTGGCCCGTCGCATGTCGCCTGAGTGCGCCCGCAAATAACGACAGCTGAAGAGTCATGTTTGGCGCAAGCCTGCTTTCCGAGATCGTCCCCACACACCAGATTAGACACCGCCTCGGGCCGCTGGGACTACTATCTTCGGTCATCGACGGCGACGCCGGACGGCTGCAGGTCGGGAATCCAGGGCGTCAGCCACGTTGACGAACACGCGGCTTTCTCCGATAACGTCGGTAAAAACGTTAGGACTTTTCGGAAGTGCCGCTTCGACGAGTGTGGAAGTGACCACGACGGTTGAAGCGGCACTTCCGATAAGGGCCGTTTGAACGGAGCCGCCAGCGTTTGCGGCGGACGCGGGAAGCTACCGGAAAATCCGCCCTATTTCCCAGGGCCATTGCTGATTGGGATTTCCAAGGAGGATCGTGATAGATGTTGGGGCGGTTCGTGCTGCGTGTGAGATTGAGCCGCCCCATCGCAGTTGCCCTGCCAAAGCATAACGCGGCAGCGTCCGCCGCTCCAGCGGCTTTGTTTCAAACGGGGCTTTGCGGAAAGTGACCGCCCGGCACCCATGACTCACTCGCAAATTCGCGGCGGGTGTTTATAAAAGCGCTGTTTTGCCGCAAACTGACCACGGAGATGTTGGCCGCTGAGTTCGATTTCGTATTCCCCTGAGACACGTCTGCCATCGCGTTTAATCTCGTTGTCCAGTCGAATCCTTCCGTGAGTGAGGACTTCGCATTTTCCGTCGGCGGCACATCCATTGCGATAAACATAAACGTCTTTCCACTCCTCCTTAGGCACATAGGGGATGCCAGGAAAACCCGCGTACAAAAACAAGAGCAATTTCTGGGGCGCGGGTGCACCGTCGACTTTCGCCAAAAAGAATCCGGCGCCGTCGCAGTATACCTCAAAGTGGCCCGTTGCAATCTGCGCCGGAGTAGCCGTTGGGACTATGACAAGCAACAGAACGGCGGTGCTGAGACACGCAGCAATTCGAGAGAACTGGGAATCGCTCATTACGGCGAGTGTAGCAGCCCCGCTTGCTGTCCTCTAGCGTCTACCCGTGGATTCAGAATTGTCGTCGTTCGGCAACGGCCCTTTTCCGATAACGGCAAAAAACGGAGATATCGGTAATTACCAACTCGCGGTCCAGACGGAGCCCAACAAGGCGCGCAGCGGATCGGGAATGCCAGTGCCGCGCGGATTGGACGCTCTCGGGCAGCCCTCGCGAGGGCACACCGCTCCGGGCGTTATCCGTCAATATCGCTAGCTTGCAAAAGGGCGGCCTCAGCAGGCCATGTTCGGGTTGCTCTTTCCGAGCGGCCGGCGATACGCCCGAGACGACGGTAAACACTATGCTGTTAGGAAGGATCTACGCTTTGGTCCATGGTCTCTTCAGAACGGCACTTTAAGAACGGCAGAAGATTTCACCACGGGCGCAGGAGTTGCCGGAACGAGTAGATTTTGAAGCCGGAGAGTCAGCGGAACAACGTTCCCCGCCAATCGGGATACGACCGTATCGACGCGGGACAAGTGCTGCTCTTATGGAGAATCTTGAGAGCTCGGCCCTGGCGCTTGGCGTGCGAATCGACAGCCTTTTTAGCTCGCCTGGCCGGGTTTTTCCGAACAAACAGTCTCGGACCCTGCTCTGTCTGCCCACCGTTCACTTCTTTTTGAGCGGAGAGTGGCAAGTCGACAGGGAACAGCGAGCCTGCCAGGGGCTGGCGCAAGGCCACACCTCACACCACTCAAGGTTCAGGATGGAAGTAGCCAGCGGAAATTCCCTCGCGGAAGCCAAAGCGCACGCGTGGGAACAGTTCGTGCCGCCCCAATAGCTCTGGTTGGATCTCCGACTCGCTGAACGCAACTTCGCAATCGATCTTGGCACCGAGAATCTCCAAGGTGATGCGGTGCAAGCGCGCGGATAGTGATCCGGAAAGGCCGCCGAGGCGGATGGGTTTGCCCGCCAGCAAGTCGAGTCCAATGGATCCGGCCCGCTTGCCGTTGAAAAGGGAATATGTCGCTCCCGTATCAACGATCGCCAATAAGTCCTCGGCACCCGTCGGCCCGACAATGCCCACCACCACTGCCGGGAACACGAGAGACGGATCAAGGCCCGGAATCTCGCGGTACTGGAATTCGTTATCAAATTCGAGGTTGAACGGTCGGGTCATAGGCCCATAAAGGCTGCTTCGGTTGGTTCCGGGACAAATGTAATGAAGGGCCGTACGATACCTGCATCGAGGGCCGCTTGCCTCGCGGCCTCGTAAGTCGGGCGGTTGGCAATCAGGCGAGCGCCTTCGATAACGATCCAGTTTCCTGCAAATTCGGAAAGGGCACTCCGATGGTTCTTGAGCCATTCCAGTTCGGGCATTCGACTACCGATGGTTTGGCTGGCAACAGATGTTACCCGCTCTTTAGATGCACGAATCAGGATTCGGCATTGGTCCGCGAAATCCTCCAGGGATTCTTCCATCGCAACCATCAGGCGCTCGGAAATCGCCCTGGGCGGAGTGTTGATGGCATCTTCTAAGATCAGAAACAAACTGGTCAGAGCGAAGTCCAGATTCGTTGATGTTCGAATCCAATTCGCAAGATTCACTTCTTCAAGTCTCTGCGGCGTCTGTGGCACGCCGCTAGCACTGAGCGCGCGCACAAGTGAAGAGAACGTGGAGAAATAGCCTTCGATAGAAGCCCGAATCCGCTCTGCAGGGAGGTGTTTCTCGTCCGCAGACCGAAAAAGGTTCATCGTCAGACGGAGAATCGCGTCGCTATATACCCTCAAGAAATTCGACGCGTCGATCGTCTGGAGCAACATCAGGTTGATGTACAGGCGATAAGGCGCGAATTCACGAGCTTTGGCGTCAAATGCGGGTTGGAACTCGTGCTCCGCTCTTAACTCCCCGATCGGTCGGAACAGCTCGTCGACGACTCTCTCGACCACCGGTACCAGGTGCGAGACGATATCTGCCATGTCCTGCCGCTCCCGTTCGCGCAGGATGCGAGCGAGTTCCTCGAGAGTTCGGGGCGTAATCACGGGCGCGAATTGGAGTTGCTCAATAGCCATGGCAGGGCCGTCTCTTCAACCTTAACATTGCTGGCCAGTGGACGCCGGCTGCAGTTCGGGTTTGCGGTGCAGGTCGCTTTTCTTTCTGTTCACTGCCCCTGTTCAGAAGACAGCGAACGGTGAACAACGAGTAGGCAAGTTGAGACTGGCTTCTTGAGGCCGTTCCCGACGGTTTTTTCTGTAGCCTATAACCTATCCCCTAAATTTCCTACGGGTCGCCGGAGGGGGATGGGTGATAGCGAACGCGTAGCGGTGTGTCGCACCGCCATCGCCGGAGTGCAAAAGGAAGCGCCCAAGCGGCGGCGTTCAGGGCATTGGGAATGGCGAAGTTTGAGCAGACGCTCGATACTACCTGCCTTGGTTGATGCAGCAAGCGTCTGGGTAGTGCCACACTGGCCAACCTGCGCCCTGCGGCGTCAGGTCCCACTTCGATCCGTCCCCCAAGTCGTGACACTGCGGGGAGATCGCACCGCCTCCGAGCGGACCGTCGGCAAGCCGGAAGGAACCCTCCTGGCCATATTGTCCGAATTGCTGAGACTAGCCAAAGCGGTGTCGGAATTCTCCTGCCTGGTCGCCCAGCGTTTACCAATTCCGGCCGCATCACGCGCCAGTCGTTTATTGGTCCATCTGCCGGCCGCGCGCGAGTGTGTTCTGCGAGGTGGCGCCGGGTGCGGCTCCGCAGGGCTGGGCCGCCCGACAGCCCAGCCATCTTTGTAGCGGACCTTAGGCCGGCAGGACTGCCGTGGAGGGGCGGTAGGAGCCGAGCGGAGGCTATATACTTGTAATTTCCAATTATGCTGACGCGACGGCACTTTTTTCTGGGCAGCCTGGCGCTGCCGGCGTTTGCCGCCAAGAAGACACCGGCTGCGGCGCCTCCAAGCCTGCTGCTGCTGGCTCCGGATTACCTGCCGGCGTGGGTCCTGGGGTCGTACGGCAACCAGGAAGTGAAGACCCCGCACCTGGACCTGCTGGCGAAGACCGGGACGCGGTTCTTGAACCACTCGACGGGCGCTCCGGAGCCGGGGCTGGGGCGGGCTACGCTGGTGAGCGGGCGCACCCCCATGCAGCTTCACGATGCCCAGAGCCTGCCGGCGGGGGAAACGGGGCTGGACAAATTGCTCGCGGGGAGGGGCTACGCGAGCCAGGAGGCGGACTCCAATGCGGCGCCCAGGTTCCTCGACGCGCAATCGGCCGGCAAGCCGTTTTTTCTGCACGTGCGCTGCCCATATTTGCTCCCGCCTTATGAGGGCGTGGCGCAGAAATATCAGCAGCAGTATGCCGCGGCGAAGTTCGAAACCTTCAATCCGGAGCGGCCGGCGGCCAACGCGCGGCGCAACCAGGATTTGCTCAAGGACCCCATCGGCAGCCTGCGCAAGTACGCCGCCGCGGTGAGCGCGTTCGACGATGAAGTGGGCGTGCTGATGGAGCGGGTGAGGGCGCGAGGGCTCCTGGACAATACCCTGATCGTGTTTACCGCAACCTGCGGCAACCTGGCGACGCACCACGGGCTGTGGGGCGCCGGCGATGCCTCCGAGCCGCCCAATATGTTTCAGGAGTCGGTGGTGACGCCGCTGATCTGGAGTTGGCTGGGCCGGGTGGGTGCGGATATCACGCGGCCCGACGAGGTGAGCGGCTTTGACCTGGTGCCGACCATCTGCGACATTCTATCGAGCAACTTGCCGGGCGCGAATCTGTGCGGGCGGAGCTACCTGGCGCTGGCGACAGGCAAGCCGCTGCCGAAAAAGCAGCCTTGGCGCACCACGGTGTTCGCGGCGGACGGCGCCACGGCCATGGCGCGGGTGGAGCGGTATAAGGTAGTGGAGCGCAACCCAGGTGTGGGCGAACTCTACGACCTGGTGGCCGATCCGGGCGAGCGCCAGAACCAATACGAGAATGAGCAGTTTCTCAGCGTCCGGCAGGAGTTGGCGGGCAGCCTGGCTGCCTGGAAGCAGCGCTATTCGGTGTAAGCAGGCTTTCGATTCCCATCCCGGCCGGCACGCCGCTACCAGAAATAGGTCTTGAGGACCTTGGGCGAGGTAGGGGCGCCGTCGATCACTTTCACGTGCAGGACCATCTGCAGGTTCTTGGTTTGCCAACCGGCGGGGGTGCCGCGGAGGGCTTCGGCCATCAGGTCGGGGTTGGTCACCAGGTCGCCTGCGGCGTCGGTGCCGTACTGGGTGATGCCGGCGAGTTCCACCAGCATGGCGTGGTGTCGGGGTGGAAGACGCGGGAGACGATGGCGTAATCCTCGGAGGTGTGCCGGTCGGCGGGTAGGCCGGGGAGGTCCCAGGCGGTCGGGCTGCCGTTATCCGTGATGCCGACGGGGTCGCGGGTGCCATCGATGAAGTAGCGCATTTGAGCGCTGATCTCGCGCCAGCGGGTGTAGGAATAGCCCACAAGAATGGCGGGACCGGTGCGCAGGTCGGGGAAGGAAACATCGTTGCCCACTTTGACGCGGTAGGGGCGCTTCAGGCGGGTAAGCATGGCCGAGAGGCGCGAGGTGGCGATCAGGTCGCCGCCGCCCACGAACTGGTCGGTGAGCGGGATGTAGTCCTGGAGACGCGGCGTGCCGCCGGGCTTGACCCCGGGGGTGCTCCACACCGGGACGTAGGCGGCACAGACCATCACGGGCGAAGTGCCGCGCAGCACGGGGGCCCAAAACTGGTCCAGGGCCGTCGCGGCGGGGTGGGCAATCCACCAGGCGAGGGCGGCGCCGGCTGCCAGGACGAACGCGGCGAGGGCGGTCCATCGGGGCCGGAAACCGCGGCTCGGGCGCTGCCGGAGCGCGGCGGAATCGGCGGGGACGGCCAGCGGCGCGGGTGCTGCGGCCGCCAGGAGGGTGGGCGGACGGGCGGAATTCGGGGACATAGGTGCCGGAGGGCAGCTCGATGCGGACCGGGTTCGCGGCTCCATCGGCGGAATAGTAGAGGCCCAGGCGCTTGCGTACTTCGCCGGCCACCCGCACAGTGGCGTCGTCGGAGGGACCGTAGCTGGTAGGGCGGCCGAAAACCTCGATGCCGATGGTGCGTTCCTTAAGCAGCGGGGCGTGGCCGCTGAGGGTATTTTCCACAACGTAGCAGAGGAAATCGCGGCTGCGTTTGCTGGTGCGGAATTCGTGGCTGGCGAGGACCCGACTGAGTTCTTCGCGAATCTGCTCTTCGGAAAGCGGCGCCGGGTCTCCTTCTGCCTTGATCCCGGGAGTTTGTCCCTGAGACATGCCAAAAACCAGTTGTTTTTGCGTTGGTTTCGATTCTAGCAGATCGGATTTCCGGATCGGTTGGGGGTAAATTCTAATGACCGGATTCTAAGCCGTCTGTACTAGAATAGGTAAAGAAGCGCCTGCCGCGCTTTTTGTGTGATCCTTCCGCCGGTTGATCCCAATCTCGAAGAGAAAGCCTCAGACAAACCCCCGCTGCGCGACGATACGCACTTCGCCGCCAGCAAAATCGCCATTTTCCAGTACGCTACGGTCGCGATTTTCCTGTTCCTGATTTCGGGTTTCTGGCAATTGCAGGTACAGAACCCGGATTTTTACGATCAGCAGGCGCAGGCTAACAGCATCAAGTCGATCCCGATCCTGGCGCCGCGCGGGCGGATTCTGGACCGGGATGGGCGGGTGATCGTCGACAACCACTCCTCTTTCAGCCTGATTCTGGCTCGGGATTCGCTGAAAATGGAGCATTTGCGCCCTATCGCCCAGGGCCTCGACCTGGATTACACGGACTTATTGACGAAAGTCGAGCGATTCCAGAACGAACCCAAGTACGTTCCCATCAAGATTAAGGACGAGCTGACCCCTGCCGACCTCGCCTTTGTCGATTCGCATGCCGATTTCTTCCCCGAGATGGTCAAAATCGAGGCCCAGCAGCGGCTCTATCCCCAGAACGGGATGCTGGCTCACGTCATCGGGTACACCGGTGAAATCAGCGAAGCGGAGCTGGACTCGCCGGAGTTCGGCAAGTACGAGCGCGGCTCGATCATCGGCAAATTCGGCATCGAGCGGCAGTATAACGATTGGCTGACGGGGGTGGACGGGCAGCGGCAGGAGGTGGTGGACAATCGCGGCAACGTCAAGCACGTTCTGAAATTGAAGCCTGCGATTCCCGGCAAAGACCTCCAGTTGACCATCGACCTGGATCTGCAAGTGGTGGCAGAGCTGGCTTTAGAGGGCAGGAACGGTGCCGTGGTGGCCCTCGATCCGCGCACGGGCGAGGTGCTGGCTATGGCCAGCCGGCCGACCTTCGATCCCAACAAATTCGCCGGCCACATCAGCCACAAGGATTGGAACGAGATCAACAATAATCCTAACCACCCCATGCTCAACCGGGCCATTCAGGCGGCTATGGCGCCCGGCTCGACGTTCAAGCCCATCGTCGCGCTGGCGGGTCTGGAAAGCGGCTCGATGGACGACAAAATGACCGTGCACTGCGCCGGCGGAGTAACCCTGTACGGACATTATTATAAGTGTCACGCCGTTCATGGCTCGGTGGCCTTGCATAACGCCATCGTGGAGTCTTGCGACTCCTACTTCTACACCATGGGATCCCGCATGGGGATCGATAACATCGCCTATTACGGCAACCTGGTGGGCTACGGGCAGTTGACGGGCATCGATCTACCGCAGGAAAAGGCCGGCATCATGCCTTCGCCACAATGGAAGCTGCGGAATTACCGGGAGAAGTGGTGGGCTGGCGAGACGCCTTCGGTGGCCATCGGACAGGGCGCCTTGATTGTTACGCCGTTGCAACTGGTCCGTGCCATTAGCGGCTTGGCCATGGGCGGGGTATGGCGCCAGCCGCACCTGCTGAGATCGTCCGGCCAGACCCTCAAAACCGTGCAATGGGCGCTCGAACCGGACAACGTCGCGGACGTCGTCAATGGAATGTACGGGGTGGTAAATGAGGGCGGCGGTACCGGCGTCCGCGCCCGGATTCCGGGAATTGAAGTCTGCGGCAAAACCGGAACTGCCCAGATCGCTTCCTACGATTACATGAGGGCGCACCCCTCCAATGCGGAGGATCTCAAGGAAAACGGCTGGTTTGTGGGTTTCGCCCCCCGCTCGGCGCCCGAAATTGCCGTGGTAGCACTTTGGGAGCACAGCGGCGAAGGTCCCCTGGCCGCGCCCATCGTGCGCGACGTGATTAAGTCCTACTTCGACAAAAAGGCTAGGATATCGATGTTGCAGCAGGAAAAGACGAGGCTTAGCGCGATGGAGGGCTTCGGGCTGCCGGTATCCGGCCAGACGCTTCCTGTAAGCGCTCCGCCGGCCGTGAAGGCGCCCGCCGCGGTGGAGGGGGCGGAGGCCGAAGCGGCCGTTCCCGCCGGCAGCCGGAAATAATATGACTCGCCACCTCTCGCTCCGCGATATCGACTGGACCCTGCTGACGATTGTGCTGTTTATCTGCGGGGTGGGTGTACTGCAGATTTACAGCGCCACCATGGGCACCAGTTTCCACAGCGCGTGGTGGAGGCAGATCGGCTTCGTGTTCGGCGGGCTGCTGCTGATGTGGGCGGTGTTAGCCAGCGATTACCACACCCTGCTGCATTATGTGCCAATGCTATACGCAGGTAGTGTGATAGCGCTACTGGGAACTTATCTGCTTGGCGAAGCCACGTTCGGCTCGCGGCGCTGGATTCCGTTGTTCGGTGGTTTTCACTTGCAGGTATCGGAATTCGTCAAGCTGGTGATAATATTGTTGGTAGCACGCTACTTGACGGAACTGAAAACGGACGACCTGGAAATCTGGGACATGGCGAAGTTAGCGTGCCTGGTGCTGGTTCCCGGCGGTCTGGTGCTGATCCAGCCCGACCTGGGGACATCGCTCACCTACATCGCGGTGCTGGTGGTCGGAGCATTTATCGCCGGCCTGCGGTGGAAGTATGTGGCCGTCATTGCGGTAGTGGCGGTGCTGGTGCTTCCGGTGAGCTATCATTTCATGAAGGATTACCAGAAGGCGCGGCTGACCGGTTTCCTGGACCCGGACAGAGACCCGCAGGGTACCGGCTATCAACTGATTCAATCGGAGATCGCCGTGGGCCATGGCGGAATGTGGGGGAAGGGCGTGACCGGGGGAACCCAGACGCAGCTTCGTTTTCTGCCCGTACCGCACAAGGACTTCATTTTCTCGGCCTATGCCGAGGAACATGGGTTCGTGGGAGTAGTCATTGTATTGGCTTTGTTTTTTGTAATGATTATGCGCATCGTGCAGAATGCGCAAACGGCGCCCGACCGGGTGGGCATGTACATTTGTATGGGAGTGGCAGGCCTGCTGCTGTTTCACATTCTGGTGAATGTGGGGATGGTGGCGGGGAAAATGCCGGTCACCGGCATTCCTCTGCCCTTTATGAGCGCCGGGGGGTCCAGTGTGTGGTCGATGTTTATGGCGGTCGGGCTGGTGAACAACGTCCGCCTCAGAAGATTTGTGAATTAGAGTAAGACCGGGCGGCCGGATACTTTGGGGGCCAGAAGGGGCACTCCAGAGGAGCACCGGCACCGGATTAGGAACAAGATTATCGGGAGCCTGTTGAGACCCCCGGGGCGGCTATAAGGTGTCCCCCGGCGTAAGAGGGCTGGTTCCCGGCCGGATGGTGTTTGAGGGTTGCGTCTCCACCTCCGGCCAGCGTGAGTTCTTCAAACCGTCTGACCGGTTTTCTCCCCAGTACGGAGAGGTCGGGAGCCACGCAGGGGACTACCTTCCGTACATCTCGTCACGCTCCCTTGGAGGTGCAGATGTCCAAGGAGTTAGTGATTTCGTCGAGCCGCCACGAAACGCGCGTGGCGATGATTGAAGACGACCAGTTGGTGGAGGTTTACCATCAACGTGAAAACGAATATTCTTTAGCGGGCAGCATTCATAAGGGCCGCGTGACCCGGGTTTTGCCGGGCATGCAATCCGCGTTCGTGGATATCGGCCTGGAACGGGATGCCTTCCTGTACGTGTCGGACTTCTTCGAAGACAACGAGGAATACGACAAGATCGTGACCAGCGTGGAGGACAAGGTCCTCAAGCTGGATCGCACTCCCCCGCCGCAGGTGACCCCGCCATTCCTGGTCCCCACGCCGGCCAGCGGCACGTCTCAGGCGGAAAGCGCCGAAACGGCAGGCGCCGGACCCGTAGCGGTGCCGGGCGGAACGGAGTCCGAGGCGCCGGCAGACGGGCCCTCGGCGGAAGCCTCGTCCACGATGGGAGAGGCCCCGGTCTCTGGCGATGCGGCGGCTGGGACAGAGGAATCCGCTGCTGCTCCGGCGGCTCAATCCCCGGTACCCGCGGCGGCGCCCATGCACCATCACGGTACCGGTCCCGGACACTTCGGTGACCAGCCGCGCCGTGACGGGCGCGACAACCGCGAATCGCGTGACGACCGTGACCGGCGTGGTGGCCGGCGGTCGCGGCGGCGGCGCGGCGGCCAGAGAGGCGGCGGTCGCGGATTGCCGGATTCCAAGTTTTACTCTCCCGGCGGCGGCCGTCCGCCGATGGGAGGGCGGCCCAGCGAGGTACCTCCCGCGCCGGTCGAGGAAAGCGTGAGTCCGGCGCCCAGTGCGCCGCCTGCCCGCGAATCGCAACCCGAGGATTTCTTCGTCCTGCCGGGCGAATCTTTGGCCAAGTACACCCACCCGGGCGGCGAGGACGAAGAGGCCCTTGAGGCCGCGCTGAGCGACGAGGAAGCTGAGAACGGGGCCGAGGCCCTCGCGGTTCTGGAGACCGCTCAGGCGCTGGAGGCAGTGGAAGCGGAGGAGGAACTGGAAGCGGAAGCCGCCGAGGCGATCGAGGAAGGATTGGAAGCCGCGGTCGAAGCTGTCCTGGCGGAAAGAGCCATCGAGGAGGCCCTCGAAAGCGAAGCCGCGGAAGCGGCTGCCGTAGCGCCCGCGGCAGAGCCGGAAGCGGCCGCTCCGGCGGCGCCGGAGACCGTCTGCGAGCCGGTCGAGACCGAGGAAGCGCCTTCGGAACTGGCCGAGGCGGTGGAAGAAGCCGCTCAGGAAGCCGCCGAAGAGGCCGCTGAGGGTGAGGCCGACGCGGAAACAGCCGCCGAACGGGCCGAGACCGCCGAGGACGTGGATGTGACCACCACGGATGCTGCCGAACCGCTGGATGCCTCCGAGGAGGAGGCGGCTGCGGTGGAAGGCACGGAGTCCGAAGAAGAAGTTGCGGCCGAGGGTGCGGCGCTATCCGAAGAGGCCAGCGGCGCTACCGAAACGCCGGACGCCGCCGAAGCTGCCGCTGAAGGCGAACCGGCACCGGTGGACGAAGGTCCCGAACCGGCCCGTATCCCCACCAGCCTGACGGCCACTTTGCGGGAACAGAATCCGCGCTACCTGGAACACCGCGTTTCCCGCCGCATGCGCCGCAAGGGCGGGCGACCGGACGGACGGCCAGATGGGCGTCCGCAGGAGGCGCAAGGGCGCCCCGATGTGCGGCAGCCGGAGCCGCGCGGCGAACAACAGCGCACGGTATCCGCGCCGCGCAGCGCACCCGAAGCCCGCACCGAACGCCCCGCGCCTTCCATCAGCGACCTGCTGCGCGAAGGGCAGGAAATCATCGTCCAGATCGCCAAAGAACCCCTGGGACAGAAAGGCGCGCGCATCACTTCCCACATCGCGCTGCCCGGCCGTTTTCTGGTGTACATGCCGACCGTGGACCATATCGGCGTCTCGCGCAAGATTCCGAGCGACGACGAACGCCTGCGGCTGAAGCGCGTGCTGCAAAGCAACCGCACCGGCATACCGGGCGGGTATATCGTGCGGACCGCCGGCGAAGGCCGCTCCGAAGAGGAGCTGCGCGCGGACATGATGTTCCTTTACAACATGTGGCTGGACATGCGCCAGAAGGCCGAGCGGCGGCCGGCGCCCATGCTGATCCACCACGACTTGAACGTAGTGGAGCGGGTGCTGCGCGACCAGCTCACCTCGGCGTTCAAGAGCATCTGGGTGGATAACGAGGAAACCTACGAAAACGTGCTGCGCTTCGTGCAGCGGTTCCAGCCGGCGCTGGTAGGGCGGGTGAAGCTGTACACGCGCGCCAACCCGATCTTCGACGAGTTCAGCATCACTGCTGAGCTGGAGAAAGCCCTGCGGCCGAAGGTGTGGCTGAAATCGGGCGGGCACATCGTGATCAACCAGACCGAGGCTCTGGTGGCCATCGACATCAACACCGGCAAGTACGTGGGCAAGTCGAACCGGCTGGAGGACACCATCGTCAAAACCAATACGGACGCGGTGAAGGAGATTGTGCGGCAGATCCGGCTGCGCGACCTGGGCGGCATCATCGTGGTGGACTTCATCGACATGGACGAGCGCAAGAACCGCCAGAAGGTGATGCAGGCGCTCGAAGAGGCCATGCGGGCCGACCGCGCGCCGTACAAGATTCTGCAGTTCAACGATTTCGGGCTGGTGGCGATTACCCGCAAGCGGGTGAAGCAGAGCCTGGAGCGAACGCTCTGCATACCGTGCCCGTATTGCGAAGGCGCCGGGTATGTGAAGAGCCCACAAACCGTGGTCGGAGAGATTTTGCAGGAAGCGCAGAAGATCGCCCGGGCGGTGGAGGGCAAAGATGTGCTGCTGCGGGTGAACCCGGAAGTGGCCCGGCTGCTGAAGTCGAATCAGAATTCGTACCTGCAGGAGCTGGAGGAGATCCTGGGCCGGACGGTGATCGTCAAGAGCGACGCGCAGTTGCACCAGGAGAAGTTCGACCTGGCGTAAGACGGGGGCGGATGGGCCGCTTCACGCGGCCCCGGACAGGGCTCGTTCGACGGTCGCCGGGAAGCGGTCGATGACTGTCAGATAAGCCCGCACGGCGCTGGGCGGCTGCACGCGTCCGCTCTCCCAGTCTTGTAGGGTCCGAAGATTGAACCTAAATCCGGCAGTTGCAGCCCCGCGGAGCGGACAGCGGCCGTGCGCTGCAACCAGTTGCAGATAAACCGGTTGTGACCCGGAAGGTGATCTGCGCCGCAGTTGGAAATTGGTGGCCCCAATGGCCCTACGAGGCGGGGCGGCTGGCTAACTGCCGGATTTAGATTGAAGCCGTAGCGCTCGGCGAATTCCGATTGGGACAGCCCCGATTTCGACCGGATCGCCTTCGCGTCCACGCGGCTTGGGTAGCGGTAGGTAAGGGAGGCTGATTGCGCCGCGGGCATGGGCAATGGCCTCCTTCAGTCCGGCGACTACCGCCTTACCCACAGGCGTCAGCTTGTCGGTCTTGGACACCGGCTTATGGGCGTTTTTTGTCTTCTTTGGCATGTTTCAGTTCCTTCACAAATGCCTTGGCAGCTTTGCGATCGGGGGTGGTCAGGTCGGCTTGCTCGTTCTTGGCGTAGATACAGTGGAGGGAGCCATCCCACGGGATTCGAGATGGGCCCGGTAGCGCTGCATGGTCTCGCGGGTGAGGCCGGCGGGGAGGCCTCGCGGGACCAGGCCCAGAAGATACACTTCATCGTCGGAAGTCCAGTACTAGTAACCGCCGCCGCGGCGGGGTCTTCGCGGAGGGCCGCCAAATCACTCGGAAGCCGCCGCTCTTACCCCCTCCCCTGCCTGCCTGGAATGACTGGATGGAGATCCGGATTCGAGGCAATCTCGTCGCGTAGCGCGGATGCCTCGTCTTCAGTCAGCAGTCGCCGTGCTTCCCGCTCGTATCGGCTGGTCGCGAATACACTTGCCACCCACTCTTACTATACGGGATATCCGTACGGCGGGCAGGCCTCCGCTCCACGCTGTGGCTGAAACCGGATGCCGCTATTTTTTCCGGCGGGCGACCAGTCTCACACGGCGGGTTTGCGAAATGGCGCCGGGGGTGAGGGCGTCGTTGACGATCTCGGCCTGCTCCTGCTGGTGGCGCTTGCCGGAGCCGGTCGCGGGGCTGGCGCTTTCGGGACGGCCAACGTAGCGCAACTCCCGGCGGGTTGGCTCGAGTAGCGGGTCCATCCATTCGTGCAGGAAACGCCACGCGCCCATGTTGCGCGGCTCTTCCTGCGCCCACACCACTTCGGCGGTGAGCGGGTAACGCGCCAGGATGTCGGCGGCCAGGTCGGCGTCGAAGGGATAAAGCTGCTCCACGCGCACCAGCGCCACGTGGCTGGCTTTGCGCTCTTCGCGGGCGGCTAGCCAGGTCGTAGTAGATCTTGCCCGAGCAGAACACCACGCGGCTGATATCGGCCGAGGCCGGCTCGGCCAGCATCTCCATGAATCCGCCGGTCGAAAACTCGCGCGGCGTGGAGACGGCGCGCGGGTGGCGCAGCAGGCTCTTGGGCGTGAAGATGACCAGCGGCTTGCGCACGCCGCGGCGGTCCACCCCGCCGTACATCTGGCGGCGCAGCAGGTGGAAATACTGCGCCGGCGTGGTGCAGTTGGCCACCTGCATGTTGTACTCGGCGCACAAGGTGAGGAAGCGCTCGATGCGCGCGCTGGAGTGCTCCGGCCCCTGGCCTTCGAAGCCGTGCGGCAGCAGCATCACCAGGCCGCTGGGCTGGCCCCACTTGGATTCGCAGCAGGAAATGAACTGGTCGATCATGATCTGCGCGCCGTTGGCGAAATCGCCGAACTGCGCCTCCCAGATCACCAGGGTCAGCGGGTCGGCCACGCTGTATCCGAATTCGAAGCCCAGCACGGCGTACTCGCTAAGCGAGCTGTCGTAGACGTCGAAGCGGGCCTGGTCGGGCGAGATGTGCTGCAGGGGAATAAAACGCTTTCCGGTTTCGGAGTCGTAGAAGGCCAGGTGGCGCTGGCTGAAGGTGCCGCGGCTGGAATCCTGGCCGCTCAGGCGCACGCGCCGTGCCTTCCAGCACCAGCGTGCCGAAAGCCAGCGCTTCGGCGAAGGCCCAGTCGATATGCGCTGGTTTCTCCGGCCCGGACACCAGGGCTTCGCGGCGGCGTTCCACAAACCCGCGCAGTTTGGGATGCAGGTGGAAATTCTCGGGGAAGTGGGTCATACCGCGGATCACGCGCTCCAGCACCTGCGGGATTGACCGCGGTTCGCGGGCAGAAGTTGCCGATCTCCTCGCCGGCCACAGCGCTCAGTTCCTGCAACTCGTAGCGCTCGGCGCGCTTCTGCACCGCGTCGTACGCCTCGTTCAAGCGCGCGGCCACGGCCTTGCGCATGGCCTCCAGCTCTGCCGCGCTGACCACGCCTTCGCGCACCAGGCGCTCGCCGTAGAGCGTGGCCACGGAGGGGTGCTCCTTGATCTTGCGGTAGAGGATGGGCTGCGTGTAGCTGGGGTCGTCGCCTTCGTTGTGGCCGTGGCGGCGGTAGCAGAACATGTCGATCACCACGTCCTTCTTGAACTTCTGGCGGTAATCGAAAGCGATCTGCACCACCCGCACGGCGGCCTGCGGGCTGTCGCCGTTGACGTGGAAGATGGGCGCCTGCACGCCGCGCGCGACATCGGTGGAATAGGGCGTGGAGCGCGATTCATCGGGTAGCGTGGTGAAGCCGATCTGGTTGTTGATGATGAGGTGGATGGTGCCGCCGGTGGAGTAGCCATCGAGCTGCGAAAGGTTGAGGGTCTCCGCCACCACACCCTGCCCGGCGAAGGCCGCGTCGCCGTGGATCAGCACCGGGATGACGCGTTCGCGGGCGGTATCGCCGAGGCGGTCCTGCTTGGGCCGCACGATGCCTTCGACCACCGGATCGACGGCTTCCAGGTGGCTCGGATTGGGCGAAACCGAGACCACGATCTCCCGCCCGCTTTCCATTTTGCGCGTGCCGGTGGCGCCCAGGTGATACTTCACGTCGCCCGACCCCTGCGTGCTGGAGGGATCGATGTCGCCCTCGAATTCCGAGAAGATCTGCTTGACATCCTTGCCCACCACGTTGGCCAGCAGGTTCAGCCGGCCGCGGTGGGCCATGCCGATCACGATCTCGTTGACATTGTTGGCCGCGGCGCGCTCCAGGATCTCTTCCAGGATCACCAGGGCGGTCTCCGCGCCTTCCAGCGCAAAGCGCTTCTGGCCGATGAACCGCGAGTGCAGGAAATGCTCGAACTCCTCGGCGTCGATCAGGTTGCGCAGGATGCGGAGGCGCGTTTCGCGTTCCAGCGGCCAGTGGTTCTTGCCCGGCTCCATGCGCTGCTGCAGCCAGCGCTTCTGCTCCGGCACCTGGATGTTCATGTACTCGCAGCCGATTTTGCCGCAATAGGTGTCGCGCAGGGTTTCCAGGATTTCGCGCAGCGTGGCCACGGGCTTGGAGTGGCCCTCGCCAATGGCCTCGCCGAGGCTGCCGGTGAGGAACTCGCGATCCAGGTCCCAGATGGTGAGGCCGTAAGTCTCGGGGTCCAGCTCGGGGTGGAAATGCGGTTCCGAGCCGAGCGGATCGAGATCGGCTACCAGGTGCCCGCGCACGCGGTAGGCATTGATCATCTGGATGACGCCGATTTCCTTGGCGCTTTCGGCCAGCCGCGCTGCGCCCACACCGGGGAGCAGCGGGCGGCGGTCGGTCTCCCAGCGGATCGGCATGTGGGGCATGCGCAGGTGGTTGAAAATCTCTTCGTAGAAGCCGTCGGTGCCATCCAGCAGGTTTTGCAATTTGCCCAGAAACGCGCCCGATTCCGCGCCCTGGATGATGCGGTGATCGTAGGTGCAGGAAAGCGCCATCACCTTGCTGATGCCTAGCACGGCGCGGGTTTCTTCGGCCGAGCCGCGGTATTCGGCAGGATAATCGATGGCGCCGGTGGCGATGATGGCGCCCTGGCCCGGCATCAGCCGCGGGTTGGAGGACATGGTGCCGACGGTGCCGGGGTTGGTCAGCGAAATGGTGGTGCCCTGAAAATCTGCGGGCGTAAGACGGCCGGAGCGCGCGCGCGCCACCAGGTCGTCGAAGGCCGTCAGGTATTCCTGGAAATTCAGGACGCCGGCGTTCTTGATATTGGGCACCATCAGGCTGCGGCTGCCGTCCTTGCCGGCCACGTCCACCGCGATGCCCAGGTTGACCTGCGGGTGAAGGACGCGGTAGGGTTGGCCGTCCTTCTCGGCGTAGGCGTAGTTGAGGGCGGGCAGTTCTTCGAGCGCCCGGACGATGGCCCATCCGATGAGGTGCGTGTAAGAGACCTTGCTCTTGCCGAGCAGCCCGCGGTGCTGGTTAATGATGCGGCGGTTTTCGTCCATCACCTTGACCGCGAGGTGCGCTGCGAAGTGGCCAGCGGAATGGAAACCGAGGCGGCCATGTTCTCGGCGATGCGTCCGGCCGCGCCGCGCAGAGGTTGCAGTTGCTCACCGGCGCCGGGGGGCGGCGGTGCGGCTGCGGCAGGCATGCTGGAGGGAGGCGCGGTCGTGGCGGGCGGTCCCGGCGGGGCGGACCCTCCATTGGACTTGCGGCCAGCCTCCTCGAAGATCTGCTTCCAGCCCTCATCGACGCTGGAGCGGTCGCGCAGGTACTGCTCATACAGCTCGTCTTCGAGCCAACTGTTGATTCCCATTTCCGGGTCGGATTTCACTGCCATGGCGGGGGGCTTCTCTCTTTAATGATAGCGTGGCCGGAACCGGCGGCGGTCAAAAGGCTGGTAAGTGCCTGAAAGTTGCGTGGAACGAAAGAACAGCGGCGGTTTTCAGTTCCCGAGCATGGGCGTTAGGATGGCCATTCGAGCATGCCCCGGTGTCGGGCAATTCTGCTGTGCGAAGCTGCGTTTGGGTGCAATTTTCCGGGGCCGGCTCAGTCCGGTTTCGGGCCACTTTCGGAGATCCCGGGTTGCGGCCACGACGTTTTGCATTTGCAACATCCGAGTAACGATCCTCCGGTAGAGCCGGAGGCTTTTCGGTTGCTGGCCCCTCAAAGGGGCCTGATCGCAATCGCTCAAGACCAGGTGCGCCGCACGCTCAGTGCCATTGGTCGCGTGCCGTCTCTTGGCGCGACTGAAGGCATATTGGCGGAAATCCCCGGCAGAGCCGGGGGTCTTCCGGCAGAGCCGGAGGCTTTCCCCGGCAGAGCCGGGGGATCTCCCGACTGATATGAATAGCGAAAGCACCAAAGCTGCGGAGGCTCCCCGTAGGAGCACAGCGGGATCCCAACACGATTCCCACCACCGCGAACTTCGCGGGCACGCTGGCAGCAGATTGCGTTGGTGTGTTTCGAACTCGGCGCGCCTGCCGCCGCGCTCGGTTGAGGATGCGCCTAAGACCTGATTGACGATTCAAATGGCCACAGTTCGTGTGTTCAATGAATTCTGGCTATGGCGGCCTCTTCTCGGGCTACGATCTCTCTCGGAAGAGCGAGATAGCCGAGAGCCGCGGCCTGCAACTGGCCCGGACCGAGCATCCAGCTCAAGAACGCAATGATCGAACTTCGCTTGGTGGCGTCCGCAATGTGAGCCGGAACGATGATCCATGTGAACGTAGCAATAGGATAGGCGCCCTCGCCAGGTGCATCCACGATCGACCCTTTGAAGTCACCGCGAATGTCCGGGGAGTGATTAACAGCGGCCGCGATGCTCTCCAAACTGGCGTCCACGAATTCGCCATTTTGATTCCGGATCTTTCCGTAGCTGAGATGATTCTGCAATGCGTAGATGAACTCTACATAGCCAATTGAACCACCCAGTTCCTTAACGAGCTTGGCTACACCATCGTTTCCCGTTGCGCCTCGGCCGGTTGGCCACTTGGGAGTGAGGCTGGAACCAACTTCAGTGTTCCATTCGGGGCTGGTCCTCGACAAATAGTCGGTCCAGGCATAGCTGGTGCCGCTGCCATCGGCGCGGTGGACCACCACTATGTCAAGATCGGGCAGTGGGATGCCATGATTGGCCCGTTTCAGAATCGGGTCATTCCATTTCGTGATCTTCCCAAGGAAGATGCCGGCCAGCGCCTCGGGCGTGAACGCGATGTCGTCGGGGACGCCAGGAACGTTGACGATCGGAACTACCGCGCCCACAACAGACGGAAAAAAAAGATACCTGCTTTCTTCGCGGGGAGCTAGCTGGTGGATTGCCTCAGGGCTGTCCGAGGCTCCAAAGTCAACATCTCCAGCGAGGAGCTTGCGAACGCCGGCCTCGGAACCGATGGCGCTGTAGGTGATCGCCGTCCCCGGATCGTCCGTTTGGAAGTTGGTGAACCACTTCTGATAAACCGGGTAAGGAAACGTGGCCCCGGCGCCGCTCAGGGCGACGGCGGGCGGTCGCTGAGCAGATGCGGCACCCGGCATCTCCGGTTGAATTACCGCCTCGGCAAGATGTTTCGCGATTCGCCTGGAGAGGTCCTTCGAAATATCCTCGGCAGCCGCGCCTGGTGTCGCCAGGTACGACCAAACGGTCACGCCCTTCCTGTCCTTCAACTCGACGGACAGAAAGCCTCCGTAGATTGGTGTGCCGTTGGTCGGCATCTTCATGTGCGATCGGGGACTGAAACTGCGGTAACCCTTGATCCAGACCTCGCCGCCGCCACCCAGTACGAAATCCGCACTTGCCTTGTCAGAAACCAGGGAGACGGAATTCAACTTTCGAAGTTCGGCTGTGATATCTTCCCGGAGTTTTTCAGCCCCCGTTTCTGTGGCGAATGCTTCCACATAGAGCCGCTTGGCTCCGCGCTCTTTGGCTTGCCTTGCGAATGCGGGGCCGGCCAGAAGACAACACCCAAGAGCGAGCACCGACCCCAATTTAAGAAGCTGCATAGATTACGGATTCCTCACGCGCTGCGCAAGAATCGAGTTTACATTCATTCTCCCGCGTGGTGGTGGCCCAATCCAATGGCCTGTGCGCGACCTACCGCGCGGTAAGGTCTGGCAAGAGCGAGATGCCGGGGTCATTTGAGATAGGTCCGCAGAGCGCTAACGAGATCGCCGGCGGCGCGCGCCTGCTCACTCGTTGCGCTTCGGTGTGCCCTGCAATCACCTCGGCCATCAGCACACCCAACGCGCTTCGGCACACTGAGATGTTGGGCAGCGCCTTATCAACCGCAGCGACTTGTCCTATGACCCGGCGGACACAGTCCAACAGTTTCTTGTTCTCCTTTGGGGTGTGGGCCGTAACCGAATTTTCACAAAAATAGTTGCAAACGGGACTTTACAAGCATACCCCACCGGGTATACGCTTTCTATGAAGCGGCATTCAAATGCCCCAAATTTCGAGAGAGGAGGCCCATGTTGTCTGACGGCGGTGGCAGTCGCTTGCGCGAACAGCTAATCGATACCGAGGCAGAGCCTCCGTCTCCGAAGGTTTCCAATCTCTGATTCGATAGGTCCGCTATCCGCGCCTCGATAACTTTCGAACAGTGGCCGACCCGGTGACCTGGTGGTGTGCTGTTCGAGGCGTGCCCAAGCGCCGGAGTTGCTGGTGCGCCGCTGTGCGACGGGGAAGATCCTGTGACGACTTTGAATCGTCCGGTAGACACGGAGCATCCCGGCCCGATGAGAATGACCCGAACTGTGCGAATCTGTTTTTTGCCCCGCGCGGCCACCGGATACTGATGTTCGGACTGCCCGGATTCCGAGTCCTGCAACTGGCCGGGTGGTCCGCTCACAAGCTCGGTTTGGAAGAAACGAAGGGGGAGAGGGAACGATGACCTTCTACAGACTGGTAATGGCAGGCGGAATGCTCCTGGTATTGGCGGCGCCGAGCAATGCCCAGACTCCCGCCCCGGACGTCCCCGACGACTCGCCTTCGAAGCAGACGAATTACGATGAAGCTACCGAATCGGAGCGTTGGAACCTGTATTATCAGGCAACCTCGATCGGCGACTATCACGGAACGTTTCGATCGCCATACGAAGGACCGCTTAGTCTCAAGGACTACATGGAGCGCGACGTGTCGATCACCTCGACGCTGTTTTTCACGGCCCGACTGGAGGAGAACACGTTTCTGGTATTCGACCCGGAAATCGCAGGTGGAAAAGGTTTCAGCGGCGTGAACGGGATAGCCGATCAGCCGAATGGCGAGATCCCGCGGGTGGCCAGCGCCGCCCCCAAGCCGTACATCGCGCGGCTCTACGTGCAGCACGACTTCGGATTCGGCAAGGAGAAGGAGCGCCAGGAGGGCGATGAAAATCAGCTTGCCGGCGAGCGGCCGATGAACCGGTATTCGATCTACGCCGGCCGCTATACGATCACCGATTTTTTCGACGACAACAACTACACGCACGATCCACGGACTCAGTTCATGGCCTGGGGGGTGATGTACAACGGCGCGTGGGACTATCCGGCCGACACGCGCGGCTACACCTGGGGGCTGGTGCAGGAGCTTCACACGCGGAAGTGGGCGTTCCGCTACGGAATCGTCGCCGAGCCTCAACTCGCTAACGGTTCGGTATTCGACCGGCGGCTGTTCCGCGATCACGGCCAGGTATGGGAAGCGGAACGGCGTTACTTATGGCGGAAGCGGGAGGGAGCGATTCGCGTACTGGGCTACGATAATCGCGACCAAGGGGGGAATTACGGAGAGGCCCTGAAGCTGGCGGCGGAAACGGGAACCACGCCCAATGTATCGCTTACCGATCGCGTTGGCACGCTCAAATACGGTGCCGGCATCAGCTTCGATCAGGCGATTAATTCCTATGTTGGCATCTTCTCGCGTTTGGGATGGAACGATGGAAAAACGCAAAGCTTCGCGTTTACCGCGATTGACCGGCTGGCGAGCGGCGGCGTTTCGATAAAGGCGACCCGATGGCACAGGAAATTTGACGTGGTGGGCACCTCGCTGACAGCCGGTGGCTTATCGGCTGTTCATCGCGAGTATCTGGCGGCGGGCGGACTTGATTTTCTAATCGGCGACGGACGGCTGAATTACGCTCCCGAATACGTGTGGGAGAGCTTCTACTCGGCGCGCATCGTGCCCGGTTTCTACACCACTTTCGACGTGCAGCGCGACGCGAATCCGGCCTACAATCACGACCGTGGTCCGGTGATGATCTACAGCATCCGGCTGCACATGGGACTGGGACTGAAACCGTGGCAGCGGCAGTAAGCCGGCATCCGGTATTTCCGTTACCTGGCGTGCGGCCGGCGGCCTACGCCGGCCGTCGTGTGTACGTGGCTCTTACCGGACCTGGCCATCGCGCAACTGCGCGGGGACGAAGTGCCGGTGGTGCGGCTCCGTGTCCTAACCGTAAAGGGCGCGCCTCGTTGAAGGCAGGGATATCTCAATTTGGCGTCTTCCATCCACCGCGGGCCTTTCACAAACGCGGGTCTCTCTGATGACACAGGATGACGATGGCTTTCTGTGGCTCGGCACGCAGAGCGGCCTGAACCGGTATGACGGTTATGATTCCGGGTTCTCCCGGTAAATGGATACTGCCCTCCTCCAATGCGGGGTCGCAGCGCCGCCCACGTTCCCAAGCCGCGCCAAGCCCTCGGCGCTTGCTCCATAATGAAACAGGATGCCCTCCGACGATCGTGCGATCGCCATCAGCGCTACGTTTACCGCCGAAGCAATCCAGCCCTCGCTCGCGTTTTGGGCGGGAGAACTGGGCCTCGGCCTCCCCATCCGCTTTGCGGGCTATAGCCAGGTTTTCCAGGAACTGCTGGACCCGGCTGGCCTGTTCGCCCGCAACCGCGCCGGCTACAACGTCCTGCTGGTGCGCTTTGAAGACTGGAAGGAAGCGGCCCTGCCGGAAGACGCGGCGCACCGCCTGGCGGACGCCGTGCGGGTGTGCGCGGCCTCGTCCTCCGCGCCGCTTATTGCGGCCCTCTGCCCGCCCACAGCGCCGCATGAAGCCGCTTTCGCCACTTCGACGGCCATCCTGCGCGAGCGCCTGGCCGACCTTCCGGCGGTCCACCTGCTGCTCCCCGAGCAGGTGCTCGGCCTGTATCCCGTGGAAACCGTGCACGACCCGCACGGCGAAGAACTCGGCCACTTGCCCTACACGCCGGAATTCTTCGTGGCGCTGGCCACCGCCATCGCCCGCACCATCCACGCCATCGCCACGCCGCCGTTCAAAGTAGCGGCCATCGACTGCGACGAAACCCTGTGGGCGGGCATCTGCGGCGAGGATGGCCCGCAGGGGGTGGTCCTCGACCCGCCGCGCCGCGCACTGCAGGAATTCCTGCTGGACCGCCGGCGGACCGGGCTGCTGCTCGCTCTCGCCAGCAAGAACAACGACGACGATGTGGTGGAGACTTTCCACGCGCACCCCGAAATGCCCCTGCGCCTGGAGGATTTCATAGCCCGCCGCATCAACTGGGAGAGCAAGAGCGCCAACCTGGCCGCGCTGGCCGAAGAGCTGGACCTGGGACTGGACAGCTTTCTGCTGGTGGACGATAACGCCAAGGAATGCACCGAGGTGCAGGCCGGCGCCCCGGAAGTGGTGGTGCTGCCACTGCCCGCCGACGCCGCGGAGATCCCCGAGTTCCTGCGCCACGTGTGGGCCTTCGACCGCGCGCGCGTCACCGAAGAAGACCGCCGCCGCCCCGAGCTTTACGCGCAGCGGGCCGAGCGCGTGCGCGCCGAAAAATCGGCCGCCAGCCTGGAAGAATTTCTGGCCTCGCTGCGGCTGGAGGTCGTCATCGCGCCTATGCGGCCCGAGCAGAGCCCGCGCATCGCGCAGCTTACCCAGCGCACCAACCAGATGAACGCCACTGGCGTGCGGCGCTCGGAAGCCGAACTCCTGGCGCTGCCGGACGACGAATGCCTGGCCGTGGAGGTGAAGGACCGCTTCGGCAGCTACGGGCTGACCGGCGCCATCATTTACCATCCCGACGGCGCCGCGTTGGTGGTGGACACTTTTCTGCTAAGCTGCCGCGCGCTGGGCCGCGGTGTGGAGCACCGCATGGTGGCGCGGCTGGGCGAAATCGCCCGCGAGCGCGGCCTGGAGCGCGTCGAAATCCGCTTCGTGCCCGCCAAACGCAACCAGCCGGCGCGGCTCTTCCTGCAATCCCTGGGTGCGCCGGATGCCGAGGGCGTCTTCCGCCTGCCCGCGAGCGAGGCCGCCCGGACGGTGTACCGCGTGGGACAGGCGGCCGCGGCGCCACAATCCGAAACTCCACATGCCCGGCCGGCCGCCCCGCCGCGGGTGGATTACCTGCGCATCGCCAACCAACTGCGTACCCCCGCGGGCATTCTGGAACAGATGCACGCCGCGTCTCTGCGGCAGGCGCCGCCGCCGGCCGATCCGCCGCGCACGCCGCTGGAGCGCGATCTGGCCGCGCTGTGGGCCGAGCTGTTGCACGTCACCTCTGTGGGCGTACACGAGAATTTCTTCGAGCTCGGCGGCCACTCCCTGCTGGCCGTGCAGTTGCTCTCCCGCGTGCGCCACATTTACGGCGTGGATTTGTCGCTGGAGGTGGTCTACAGCGGCGAATTCACGGTGGCCGAGCTGGCCAAGGCGGTGGAGCTGAAGGAGATCGAACAGGCCGGCGGTGATTACCAGGACCTGCTGCGGGAGCTGGAATCGCTTTCCGATGACGAAGTGCGCGCGTTGCTGGCCGAAGAGCAGGACGCCTCCTGAGCGATGCGCATCCTCCTGACCGCCAATGCCTCCTACGCGCCGCCGCGCGGGGGCGCCACGCGCAGCAACCTGCTGTGGCTCGATCACCTGGCCTCGCGCGGCCATCAGTGCCGGGTAATTTGCGGACCGCCGGGCGAAGGTGCCGAGCTAAGGCCGCACCCCACCATTTCCATTCTGCCGGTGGAAGAGCCGGCCCGCCGTCTGCAGGCCCTGCGCGCTGAAATCCGCGACTTCCAGCCTGATTGGGTGCTGGTTTCCTCCGAAGACCTCAGCCACGCGCTGCTGCGGCAGTCGCACCACTGCGCGCCCGGCCGGGTGGTCTACCTGGCGCACACGCCGCAGTTTTTTCCGTTCGGCGCGGCGAGTTGGAATCCCGACCGGCACGCCGCCGAACTGGTGGCGCAATCGGCCGGGGTAGTCACCATCGGCGGGCACATGGCGGCGTATGTGGAGCGCGCTTTGGGGCGGCCGGTGGCGGTGATCCATCCGCCCATCTACGGCGCGGGGCCGTTTCCGAGTTGCGCCAATTTCGCCCAGGGCCTCATCACCATGCTCAATCCGTGCGCGGTGAAGGGCATCTCGATTTTCCTGGAAGTGGCCGCGCGTTTGCCGGCCTACCGTTTTGGCGTAGTGCCGGGATGGGGCACCACCGCGGACGACCGCCGCGCGCTGCAGCGCCTGCCCAACGTGGAGTTTCTGCCCAATGCCCGCCGCATTGACGACCTGCTTTCGCGCACGCGCTTGCTGCTGATGCCTTCGCTGTGGTACGAAGGCTTCGGGCTGATCGTGATGGAAGCTATGCTGCGCGGCCTGCCGGTGGTGGCCAGCGATTCGGGCGGATTGCAGGAAGCCAAGCGCGGCTCGGGCTACGTGATTCCCGTCGCCACCATTGAAACCTATGAGCCGGTGTTCGATGAGCACGCCATGCCCAAGCCGGTGGTGCCGCCCAACGATCCGGCGCCGTGGGTCGCGGCAATCCGCGAATTGCTGGGCGACGAAGCGGCTTACGCGCGCGAATCGGCGGCCTCGCTGGAAGCCGCCTCACGCTTCGTGGACGGGTTGGATGCCGGCCGCATGGAATGCTTCCTGCTGGAACTCGATCGCAGCGTGGTGGGACGGCCCGAGCCGGTCACCGTGGAATCCCTGTCGCCCGAAAAGCGCGCGCTGCTGCTGGAGCGCCTGCACAAGCGGAGAGCCGGCGGCTGATGCGCATCCTGCTGGCGCAAAACTCCTTCTACTACCCGGCTCACGGCGGCGGCGATAAATCCAACCGCCTGCTGCTGGAAGCCCTGGCCGCCCGCGGTCATGCCTGCGCGGTGGTGGCTCGCATGAGCGGGCCGGGCAATGACAGCCCGGAGAGCTACCTGGCGGAACTGGCCGCGCGCGGCGTGGAGGCCCACGCGGCCGGTGGTTCGAATTGCACCGTCCAGTTCCCACGGGCCGGCGTGGAGGTCTGCGCGGCCACGGCCGCCAATCTGCGCGCGGCGTTTGTGGCGCGCATGGAAGCGTTCCAGCCCGACGTGATTCTGGCCTCCACGGACGACCCCGCGCAGCTTTTGCTGGAACCGGCCCTGCGGCATCCCACCGCGCTCCTGGTGTACCTGGCGCGGGCCACGCTGGCCCTGCCGTTCGGCCCCGACTGCGCCTTCCCCAGTGAGGCCAAAACCGCGCGCATTCGCGCCGCCGATAGCGTGGTGGGCGTGAGCCAGTACGTGGCCGATTACATCCGCCGCAACGCCGGAATCCCCGCTGTGCACGTGCCCATTTCGCTGCTGGAGCCGGAGGCCGGAGCGCACGGCTGGCCCGCGCTCGGCGCCTTCGACAACCAGTTTGTGACCCTGGTGAACCCCTGCGCGGTGAAGGGCATTGCCATCTTCCTGGCGCTGGCGGATGCCTTCCCCGAGGTGGCGTTCGCCGCCGTGCCGACCTGGGGCACCAACCAGCAGGATCGCGCCGCGCTGGCCGCCCGCGGCAACATCCGGCTGCTCGACCCGGTGGACGATATCGACCGCCTGCTGGCCCGCACGCGCGTGCTGCTGGTGCCCTCGCTGTGGGCCGAAGCGCGCTCGCGTATCGTGCTGGAGGCCATGCTGCGCGGCGTGCCGGTGATGGCCGCCAACGTGGGCGGCATCCCGGAAGCTAAAATGGGCGTGCCCTATTTGCTGCCGGTCAACCCCATCAGCCGCTACCAGACGCGCGTGGATGAGCGCATGGTGCCGGTGGCCGAAGTGCCCCAGCAGGAAACCGGGCCGTGGCGCGAGGCGCTGGGGCGGCTGCTTTCGGACCGGGCGCACTACGAGGAAATTGCGCGGGCGTCGCGCGCGGCGGCGCTGGAGTACGCCGACCACCTTAGCGTGGAACCGTTCGAGCGGCTGCTGCTGGATACCCGCCGGAGCGGCGCCCGGCAGGCCGCGGTGGGGAGGCCACCGGCGGCTTCGCCCAGCGATCTCTCGCCCGAGAAGCGCCGTCTGCTGGCCTTGCGGCTGCGCAAACAGGCTCCGCCGGCCGCCTGGTTCCCGAATGCCCAAGGGGCCGCGGGATCTGCGGAGCGACGCTTGTTCTGGTTTCCGCACGCGGGCGGCGGCGCGACGGCCGCCCAGACGTTCGCGCTCGACCGGGCCTCAGTGTGCCCCGTGCGCCTCCCCGGCCGTGAGGCGCGCCTGGCCGAAGCGCCTTTTACCCTGATGGGCCCGCTGGTGGAAGCGCTGGCGGCCGCCATCGAACCGTACCTCGACCGGCCCTTCGCCTTCTTCGGCCACAGCATGGGTGCGGCGGTGAGTTTTGAGCTGGCCCGCCTGCTGCGACGGCGCGGGCTGCCGATGCCCGCCATGCTGATTGCTTCCGCCGCACGCGCCCCGCAGTTCCGCCGCGGCCATGTGGCCGGCCCGGACCGCACCACGGAGGAATTGCTGGATGACCTGCGGCGCCTCGGCGGCAGCCCGGCCGAGGTGCTGGAGAACCCCGAGTTGCGGCGCGCGCTGCTGCCCGCCCTGGAAGCCGACACGCGGCTCTATCGGCGGTACGTCTACACCGAAGACGAGCCGCTTCCCTTCCCTATCCGCGCCTACGGCGGCGTGGACGACCCGAACATCCGCCGCGAGCACCTGGAGGGATGGACCGAACAGACCACCGCCGGTTTCGAATGGCGCATCTTTCCGGGAGGGCATTTTTACTATCAGACCTGCCCGGAGGAGTTCCGCGCGGCACTGGAGGAGGATTTGGGATGAGGCACGCGCGGGTTCCGTGCGGAATGCTCCCGCATGGTTGGAGGGCGGGCCAATCGCCCAGGCCGGAGGCGGCCGTGAGAAGGCCGCGGGCCAGGCTCACCTGCGGGCCGTGCGGTTCCACGGACTCTCCGGCGCGGCGCGCCGCCCCACCGAAGCGCGGGTGGGGCCTCCCGGGCCCGAGAGCGGCCCTCGCTATCCAGGGTACGCCGCCCGAGCGAAGCGCGGGTGGGGCCGCGGGGCCTATCAGCGATCTCGCCCTGCGAAACGCGCGTGGCCGAGTCGCCCGCTTTCACCCGGAGGCCGTCCCGATACCGGCGCCTCGAAGGATTCTCCGACGCGGTGTGCCGCTGCAACGAAACGCCTGGTGGGAGTCGCCTGCCTCACCCGGAGGCTGCCTGAGGTGACCGCTGGCCAAGCCGACATCTGGGTCGTGCCGCTGGACGAACTGCGCGACGATCTTCTGCCTGCGCCCACCGCCGAAGAAGCCGCCCGCGCGGCGCGCTTCGTCAACGACACCCTGCGCCGCCGCTATCTGCGGTCGCATGGAGCGCTGCGCGCGGTGCTGGCCGGCTACACCGCGGCGCCGCTCGCATTCGCTGCCGCTGAACACGGCAAGCCCTATCTGCCGGCTGTCCCCGGGCTGCGCTTCAACCTATCTCATTCGCACGAGCGGGCGCTGGTGGGCGTCACCCTGGGCGCGGAAATCGGCGTCGACGTGGAGCGGTTTCGTCCCATGTCCGATTGCGAGGCCGTGGCGCAGCGGTTTTTTCCGCCCAGCGAGGCGGTCGCTTTCGCCGCTATCCCGCCGGCCGAACGCGAGCGCGATTTCTTCCGCCGCTGGACGCGCATCGAAGCCGTCCTGAAGGCGCGCGGCGTGGGCCTCTATGGTGTCGGCGACGAACTGGCGGGAGAATGGAGCATTGAGGAATTCGACGCCGGGGCCGGGTATGCCGCGGCAGTCGCCGTGGCCGGCGCCGGTGTGCGCGTCACGATCCGCAATTTCGGAGGAGACCGATGAAGATTACCGTGCTGGATGGATACTGCCTGAACCCCGGCGACCTTTCCTGGGACGCGCTGCGCGCCATCGGCGAACTGGAAGTGTTCGACCGCACTCGCCCGGCGCAGGTGGCGGAGCGCGCCGCGGGCGCCGAAATCGCCTTTACCAACAAGACCATCGTGTCCGCCGAAGCGCTGGCGCAGCTCCCTGCCCTGCGCTACATCGGCGTGCTGGCCACCGGCTATAACATCGTGGACGTGGAGGCCGCGCACCGGCACGGCATTGTGGTGACCAACATTCCCACCTACGGAACGGCCTCGGTGGCGCAGTTCGTCTTCGCGCTGCTACTGGAACTCTGCCATAACGTGAAGCTGCACGCCGACGCGGTGCGGGCCGGCGAATGGACCCGCTGCCCGGACTTCAGCTTCTGGAAAACGCCGCTCATCGAGCTGGCGGGCAAGACCATGGGGATTATCGGTTTCGGACGCATCGGCCGGCACACCGCGCGGATCGCCGATGCGCTCGACATGCGCGTGATGGCCAGCGACACCTATCACGGCGAGGAGCCGGACTACCCTGGCTTCCGCTGGGGATCGGTAGAGGAGGTGCTGCGCGAGTCGGATGCCGTGAGCCTGCACGCGCCGCTGTTTCCCGAGACCCACGGCATGATCAACGCCACCAGCCTGAAGCTGATGAAGCCCAGCGCGTTCCTCATCAACACCTCGCGCGGCCCGCTGGTGGTGGACCAGGATCTGGCTGATGCGCTGAATGCCGGCCGCCTGGCGGGCGCGGGTGTGGACGTGCTCTCCATCGAGCCGCCGCCGGCCGGCAATCCGCTGCTGACGGCGCGCAACTGCCTGGTGACGCCGCATATCGCCTGGGCCACCAAAGAAGCCCGCGCGCGCCTCATGAATCTGGCTGTGGAGAATCTCACTGCCTTTCTGGCAGGGCAGCCGAAGAATGTGATACGGTGAAGGCATTAACGATAAAGAAATCGCTTTCTGAGGGCCGCGGCTCTGAAGCTTTAGCGAGCGCCGGCCTTGGTGAACTGCTTTTGGTCGCGACCGTCAGAAGCCGTGAGGAAACTGAAGGAGGGCAAGCTCATCGTGACCCCATTGCCGCTCAATCAGTTAGCGGCTCCTCACGAGGCCGTTTGTGGCTCAAGTTTCATAGCCGAGTTGGTTGGCCGCAGCTTGCAGGCGATGAATGCGCGCGGATTGGTAGCGTTTTTCGTAGGCCCGCGGCCGGCGGCGGGTCACACTTTCGTTCAAACCGGCCCCGCCGGCGGCAAACTAAAGTTTGCCCCACGGAGTGGCGGTGCAGGCTTCAGACTGGGCGCGTTGGATTGTTTCACAGCTCCTGAGGGAGCGGTTGGAGTGCGTTGGCGCAAAGGAGTGGCTTTTATGGATCGACGAAATTTCCTGATGGGTTCCGCGGCTGCGTTAGGCGCCGCATCCAGTGTTTTCGGCGCGCCGAGCGATCGCGTGCGCATCGCCGTTGTGGGTATTGGCGGCCGCGGCCCCAGCCACCTGGGCGGCTACAGCAAGCTGGACAACGTGGAGATCGTGGCCATCTGCGATATCGACGATTCCCACATCGCCAAGGGACTGGCGCAACTGGACCGCCTCGGTAAGCCCAAGCCGCAAACATCTAAGGACGTCCGCAAGCTGCTCGAAGACAAATCCATCGACGCCATTTCCATCGCCACGCCCAACCACTGGCACACCCTGATGACCGTGTGGGGCTGCCAGGCCGGCAAGGACGTGTATGTGGAGAAGCCCTGCTCGCACGATATTTTCGAAGCGCAACAGGTTGTGGCGGCGGCGCGCAAGTACAACCGCATGGTGCAGCAGGGCAGCCAGATCCGCTCTTCGAAGGCCGTGCAGGAAGGCGTCCAGCAGATGCGCGATGGCCTGATTGGCGACGTCTACATGGCGCGTGGATTGTGCTTCAAGAAGCGCGACACCATCGGCCACAAGCCTGTGGTGCCGGTGCCGGCGGGCGTGGATTACGACCTGTGGACCGGCCCGTCGCCCATGCACCAGTTCACCATGAACCGCTTCCACTACAACTGGCACTGGTTCTGGGATACCGGCAACGGCGACCTGGGCAACCAGGGAATCCACGAGATGGACGTGGCGCGCTGGGGTCTGGGCGTGAAGTATCCCGTGAAGGTCAGCGCGATCGGCGGCCACTTCATGTTCGATGACGATCAGGAGACTCCCAACACGCTGAACTGCGCCTTCGAGTTCAACGAGAACGGCAAGCACAAGATGCTGGAGTTCGAGGTGCGGCACTGGATTTCGAACGGCGAAGCCACCGTGCACGAAAAGGGCAACAACGCCATCGGCAACCTGTTCTACGGCTCCAAGGGCTTCATGGCGGTGGATAGCTACAGCTCTTATAAGACCTGGCTGGGCTACGATCAGACCGAAGGCCCCAAGGGCAACCAGGGCGGCGATCACTTTCTGAACTTCATTGAGGCGGTGCGCAGCCGCAACCGCGAGACTCTGAACGCCGAAATCGAAGAGGGCGCCGCGTCTACCGTCCTGGTACACCTGGCGAACATTTCCTACCGCGTGGGCCGCACCGTGCACTTCGATGCCAAGACCATGACTTGCACCGGCGACGCCGAGGCCAACAAGTTTCTGAGGCGCACTTACCGCAAGCCATTTGTGGTGCCGGAAAAGGTGTAAGCGGACGCCGCTTAATTGACCGTGAGGACCGCGGGGCTGCTGGTAGCGCCGCCCACTAAGTTACTAACCATTACCGTAAATACCGCGCCATTATCCGCGGAGGTGGTAGGCGGAGTAGTGTAACTGGCGCCGTTCGCGCCGCCGATGTTCACACCGTTCCGCTGCCACTGGTAGCCGATGGTGCCGGATCCTTCCGCCGTGATGGCGAAAGTGGCCGTCTGGCCGGCCGGCACTGTAATACTGACCGGTTGAATCGCGATGGATGCCGACACGGAAGTGCCCGAGATTACCGGCGGCGTGCTCGAAGCACAGCCGGCGAAATTGCAGCCGACGGCAACCGGCGAAGTCATCTCGGTTGCGCCGGGGGCGGTGGCATTGTTGTTTGTCGTCGTGCAAGGCGGATTAACGTTGATCTGCTGTACCGGAACCAGCACCAGATTATTGATTACCTGCGTGGTGCCGCAGGTCGCGATATCTTCCAGCCAGATATAGCCCAGGAAGGCGACATCGGGGATGGTGTTATTGGAAACACTGTTGTCGTTGGGCGCCGTCGAGTCTAACCCGTGCAGGAATACGTTGCCGTACTGGTTATTCCACAAGACATTCTGATAGATGCTGTAGCCGCCGGCGTCTTCATCGATGTAGGTGCCGCTGTGGGGATGCTCTCCGGGCGAGGGAGAGACCGGCGACCAGGTATCGTGAATCCAGTTGTTATGAATCTGCACTCCGGGGGCGCTGGTGTCGGTATAAAGTTCGCCTCCGTCCACGGTCAGAAGCATCCCCTCGAACAGGTTATTGAAGCTGATATCGTCGTCATTGTTGGGAGCGATGCTGCTGTTCAGATAGACCTGAAAGCGGGCGCTGGTGTAAATCGTGTCGTACTGGATCTGGTTGCCGGGGCCGAACATATTGATGCCCGACGCATACGCGCCCATGTAACCGGTGTGATGGATCAGGTTATTCCGGGCGGCGTTGTTCATGCCCAGCAGGGCCACGCCGTTTCCGGCGCTATAGGCGATGGTGCTGTCCTGTAAGGTGTTCCCGGAGCCATTGACGATAATTCCGGTGTCCGTCACATGGGACATCCACTCGGCGGGTGCAGGCAGAGTCGTAAAATGCGAAACGTACTGCACGTTGATCCCGTCGAGGAGATTGCCGGCGCTGGACGCGTCCATATTGATGCTGCTTGCAAACAGGCTAATATTGCGAATGGTGACATTCGATTTGCCGCTCAAGTCGAAAGCATAGGGACGTTGCTTTGCCCGCACGCTCAGGCTATTCGGATTGGCGTTTCCCGGAGCCCAGAAGTACAGCAGCCCGGCGTTTGGATCGTAGTACCACTCGTTTTGAGTGTCCAGCGCTCCCAATATACCGGTTAGATAGTAGAATCCGCCGGGGGCGGGACAAATGGACGGGCACCAGTCCGTGGGAACGTCGATACTAAGCTGCTGCGCGTTGGAACCCGTGACTGTGCCGGTCATGTGGCCCCACGCATCGTTGCCGCTCCACAGGTGAATGCTGGCACCGGTCCAATTGATGTTGGGCAAATTGGGATCTATCAGCAGCGTAGTGGTGGTCCCGTTCTGCGCAGTAGACCAATTGACATTGAATAGATCGTTACCGTTGGGCCAGCGCGCCTCAGTCATCATCTGGCCGTTCGAGAACACCTGGTTGGTGTCGCCGGTCGACATCACCACGCTGGCTTTGTAAATCGAACCCTGGTACAGCGTCCATCCGGTTACGGCATCGGTGCCGTCCACGGTAACCGGCTCGCCATCGTATGACTCGATGGTAATTCCAGAGTCAGGCGTTACCGTCTCATAGTAAGTTCCGGCGCGCAGATCGCAGATCCCTCCGCTGGGTACGGTGGTGGCGCACTTCTGGATTGTCTGATACGGCTGGCTGATGGTACCCGGATTGGAGTCGCTACCATTGGGCGCCACAAAGCTCACATTGCCTGGAACGGTGCCGCTGACGGTGAAGCCGGCGGCCGCAGACACGCCGCCCACCGGCGGCGGATTGACTACCGTGACGCTGGCGGTGCCGGCGGTGGCCCCATCGGCGGCAGGGATAGTTAGCGTAAGTTGCGTGGGGCTGATGTAGGTAGTTGCCAGCGGAGGCTGCCCGATGCTTCCATTCCACTCCACGGCCGAGCTGGCCACGAAGTTATTCCCATTCACCGTCAGGGTGAAGCTCGCGGCTCCAGCCGCCACGGTAGACGGCGAAAGACCGGTGATGGAAGGAACCGGATTGTTGGCCTGCACCAGAAAACCCGCGGGCGGCGAGCTTCCTCCGCCCGGAGCGGGATTGCTGACCATCACCGCGAAGCTGCCCGTAGCGGCCAGGTCCGACGGGCTGAGCGTAATGGTCAACTGGTTGGCGCTCTCGAAGGTAACCCCGTGCGAGACGTTGTTGAAGGTGGCCGAAGAACTGGCGGTGAATCCCATGCCCAGAATCGTCAAGGTCAGCGGCCCCGTCCCTGCCTGGGCGGAAGGCGGCGAAAGGCCGGTGATCGCGGGAACGGTATTGGTCAGCTGTACGCCAAAATTCGCCGTGGAGTTACCACCGCCCGGCGCCGGATTGGTCACCACCACCGCGTAACTCCCCAGCGTGGCGAGGTCCGCCGTGCTGAGCGTGATGATTAACTGAGTGGGACCGTTGAAGGTAACCGCGTGGGAGACCGCATTGTAAGTGACTGTAGATGAGGGCAGGAACCCGCTGCCGTTAATAGTCAGCGTCAACGGTCCGGTCCCGACCAGCGCGGAGGCCGGCGCAAGGCTGGTGATGGCCGGAGCTGGATTGTTCGGCTGCACGGTGAAGGGCGATTCCGCGGAACTGCCTCCGCCCGGAGGCGGATTGGTCACCACCACCGCATAAATCCCCACCGTGGAGAGATCCGCCGCGCTCAAGGTAATGGTCAACTGAAGGGCGCTGAGGTAGGAGACCGGGTGGGAGACCCCGTTGAATGTTACCTGGGACGACGGGACAAATCCGCTGCCATTGATCGTCACGGTCAACGCGGCTGCCCCCACGTTGGCAAAAAAGGGCGCAAGGCTGGTGATGGAAGGGACCGGATTGTTGGCCTGCACCACGAAAGTCGCCGCGGGCGAACTGCCTCCGCCCGGCGCAGGATTGGTCACCACCACCGGGAAGGCTCCCGCCGTGGAAAGGTCCGCCACGCTCAGGACGATCGTCAACTGGCTGCCGCTCAGCAGCGTGACGGCGTGTGGAACCCCGTTGAAGGTGGCCGTGGAGGAACTGATAAACCCGCTGCCGTTCATGGTCAAGGTCACCGGCCCGGCGAAGGCAGGGGCCGAAGAAGGCGAGAGGCTGGTGATGGCCGGGGTCGGGTTATTGGCTTGCACCACGAAGGTGGCTGCCGGGGAAATGCCTCCTCCCGGCGAAGGATTGGTCACCACCACCGGGAAATTGCCCACCGTCGAAACATCCGCGGCGCTCAGTGTGATGGTCAGCAGGCCGGGGCTGACGAAGGTGGCCGCGTGGGAGACGCCATTGAACGTGACCGCCGAGGAAAGGGTGAAGCCGCTCCCGCCGATCGTCAGCGTCACCGGCCCCGTCCCCACCCCAGCGGCAGGCGGCGAAAGGCTGGTGATGGCCGGAACAGGATTGCTGGGAGCCTGGAACAGGTTCTGGAATTCCGGGCTTCCCGCGAAGCCTTGGTTGGGCGTGCCCGGCCCCAGGATCTGGATGCGGGTGGGGTAGCCCGCGAAGCCCTGGAACAGCAGTCCCGGCCCGCCACTGTTCGCGACTCCCAGCCAGAAGTTATAACCGGCCTGGTCGTAGTCGCGGTCGAGAATCACGAAGTACAACAGCGTGATGTACAAACCGTTCGTGTGATCCACGCCTCCGGCGAATGTGCCGGTGCTCATGAACTCATTGTTGGGCGCGCTTACCGGGGTGGTGTTGGAAGGGTAGCCGATGAGGGTCTGGAACCAGCTCGCCAGCCCCACGGCGCTTTCACTCGAGATCTCTGAGGCAGTCGGCGCACGCTGCAGCAGATTCTGATACAGATTCTGCACCGTGTAAGTGGCCACAATGAAGTTGGCCGGCACCAGTGAGTTAAACAGCCCGCCAATGGTTTGGGCGCCAGCCCGGACGCTGGCCACCGCGGCGGTGAACTGAGCGTAGCTGGGAGCGGCCCCGGTCGCGGCCTGGTAAGCCGCCATCACCGCAAAAGCGCTGTTGAAGGCTTCCGGACTGGTGAGGAAGGAATCCAGCATCTGGCCCAGCCCGGCCGATCCCTGGCCGGTCCAGAAAGTGAATCCGCCCGCGTCGGGGTCGCGGCCCAGCACCGACTGATACAGCGCCCGCACCTGGCGGTTCAGCAGAGGCTCGGGGTCGCCGGCTTCAATGGCGGTGAAGGTTGCGCTTCCGCCCACCGCATTGGTTATGGTGAGGGCCGCCCCGCGCGGGGTGGGCTGCGGATTGGTCAGAGCCGTGTAGGTGAAGGTATTAGGGCCGCTCGTAGCGCTCAGCCAGGAGGACGAGGAGAGAGCCGTATATTGTGTGCTGCAATTGGCGCCCACCGCTGGAACGAGGGCCACCGTGACCGGCACTTCCGGCAGTACGCCTCCAGCCGAAGCGGTGCCCGTCTGAGTCAGCGACGCACTGGTGCTGGCCAGCGTAAACGAGCAGGGGGTCTGTGCCGCGGCATCGTGCGGCGCCAATGCCAGCACAATCGGAAGAAGAAACGCGGTAGCCACTCGTGCCGAAATGCCCATGAGTTATCTCTTTGGGCCCGGCCGCGGGTCGGCCCAGCCCTATTCCTGCCGGTCGAAAGGCCGCGGACCGACTTCTTCCGCGATTCCCCAGCTCTCCAGGTGCGTCTCGTAGGTGTGCTGGCTGGCGGCCTTCACTTTTCTGGACCGCCGTTCGTTGCGTCCGTGCCGCCAATCCACCTTGGGCAAAAAGAGCGCTGAATCGATCCGGTCCCGGTAGCATATCGCAATGTTCATCAGCGAGTCCAGCAGGGATTCGGATAGCAGATGGGGCCGCAGCCCCAGGTCGGTCAGCTTGGAGTGCTTGGCGTTGTAATAGTGTTCCTCGGCCTCCACCCGCGGGTCGCGCAGGTGGCTAATCTCGACCGCCAGGTTCATCTTGCGGCCCGCCGCCTGCACCAGGTGGGCGATCTCCAGCACGCTGAACTGCTCGGTAAACTGGTTGAACACGCGGCACTCGCCCGGCCGCGCCGGGTTCAGGCAGGCGATCTCAATACAGCGCACGGTGTCCCGAATGTCCAGGTAGCCGCGCGTCTGCCCGCCCTTGCCGTAGACCGTCAGCGGATGCCCTACGGCCGCCTGAGCGCAGAAACGGTTCAGCACTGTGCCGAAGATCTCGTCGTAGTCGAACCGGTTGATGAGGGCCGGGTCGCCGACGACTTCATCGGTTACCGTGCCGTACACTACACCCTGGTTCAGATCGGTGGCCCGCAATCCCCAGATGCGGCACGCAAACAGGATGTTGTGGCTGTCGTGGACCTTGGACAGGTGGTAGAACGAGCCGGGCTGCTTCGGAAAGGGCAGCACGTCCTTGCGGCCGTTGTGCTCAATGGTAATGTAGCCTTCTTCAATATCGATGTTCGGGGTACCGTATTCGCCCATGGTGCCAAGTTTCACCAGGTGGCATTCCGGAGCATGCTCCCGCAAGGCAAACAGCAGGTTCAGCGTCCCCGCCACATTATTCATCTGGGTGAACACGGCGTGTTCGCAGTCGATCATCGAATACGGCGCCGAGCGCTGCTCGGCGAAGTGCACGATCGCATCCGGCTCGGTCGCCCGGATGGTGGAGCACAGGAAGTCGTACTCGGTGATGTCGCCGGTGTAAAGCTGAATCGTTTCTCCGGTGCGTTGCTTCCACACCCGCAGGCGCTCGGCCAGGGGACGGATGGGCGTGAGGGTCTGCACCCCCAGCTCACGATCCCACTGACGCCGGGCAAAACTGTCGACAATCGACACTTCATGTCCCTGCGCCGACAAATACAGGGCTGTCGCCCACCCGCAATAACCGTCTCCACCTAGTACGCCGATCTTCATCGACCGCCCTCCGTCCACACTTCGGTAACTCCAAACCTGCGGGTGGCCGGGTAGGCGTACATCTGGTTGAAACCTCGCCGGTCCGGTGCGCGTGATCGCGCCCTCAACAGAATCGCCCGCGCCTCGCGGACGCAGCTATCTATCAGATTTCCCGCAGTGACTGACTGCCCTGAAGTCTCCTCGGTGCCATCTTAGCAATTCGTGAGCTTGCTACCATTAGCCCTTCCGGGCTACTGTACGCTCACACACAATGATGCCGCTATTCCCTGCTGTCGGGACAGTGTAAACCCGCGCATGGTGGCAAAATGCCGCTGGCTGCCGGCGGTTCCGGCCCAACCTACACGATCTGCTTGAGTTGCGCGAACCGCTCCCGCAATTGCGCCTTCGCCTGGTCGCTGAGGTCCGTCTGGGGCGGGCGCACGTAGGTTTCGCGAATGCCCAGGCCGCTGAAGGCGAACTTAACCGCCGCGCCGCCGGCGCCCGGCACCCGCAGCACCTGGCTGGCTTCGTGTAGCTTGGCGAAAGCCGGGGCAGTATCCTGGCCCGCCCGGTGAGCCGCGAAAATCGCCGCCACCTGTTTGGTGAAGATGTTGGCGCTCACCAGAATGGCTCCCATACCGGCCTCCAGCGCTGCGGGCAGGTTGTTCTCCGTCCCGGTCATCATGTTGAGTTTCGGAAACTCTTTCACGTTGGCCGCGTAGCTTTGGGCGTTGCCGGTGGAGTCCTTAATGCCCGCCAGGTTGGGATAGTGCTCCAGTTTGTGCAACAACTCGGGTGAGATGGAAATGGCGCTCATAGCCGGGTAATGGTAGAGATGCACCGGAAGCCGGGTGGCCTCCAGCACCTGCGAGCAGTAGCGCGCCAGGCCGGCCACGCTGGGGTTTTTGAAATAGAAGGGCGGCATCAGCAAGATGCCGTCGGCTCCATTGGCGCCCGCGTGAGCCAGTAATTCCAGGGTCTCGGGAAGATTGGGCGTGCCCACCTGCACGAGCATCTGCATGCCGGCTTTGTGTTTGAGAGCCACCTCCGCCACTTTCTTACGTTCCGCCACCGAAAACGACGGGAACTCGCCGGTGGTGCCCAATACCAACACCCCATCGGCGCCCCGGTCTTTGAAGTAGGCGAGCATGTCGCGGTAAGCGCCGTCATCGAACTTGCTCTTGCTGTCGCAGGGCGTGACCGCGGCCACATAAAATCGCGGGGCGGGCCGCGACGAAACTCCCGAATCGGCTGCGTTCATCGCGGCTGCGGAAGCGGCGCCCCCCACCGCACCCAGAAAAATTCGCCGGCTGGTTTCCATTTCTATCCCTCCTCGGTGCCATCAATACTACACCGGAAGAAGGCTCCAAAGGAAGGGGTGCGAGGCAGCCAGAGCGGCAGTGACGCTCCAGCGGCCTGGCGGTAGCGGCGGTAGCGGGGGTAACGGCGATCCGGTGGCGCCGTGGCCCGCGGCGGTCGTGACAGGCGAGGGGCCCGAGGTGGTTCGGCCAGCCGGGAGTTGCACGTTCGCCAGGGTATGTTTCCGCCCCATGGCATGGCATTTGCCCAAAGTCACCTGTGGAGATGCAGTCCATGTCCATTACACCGTTTATGCCGTTTATTTATATTTTGATCGCGCTGATTTTGATTCTGCTCGCCGCTCGCCTCAGCAATGCCTATCTACCGATGCCTGCCGGCGTCCACACCATGGTCAACGTGGTCTTGGGATTGATCGTCATCGGAATGGTTCTGTGGCTCATCGATACCTACATCCCCATGGCGGGCGCCATTAAGGCGCTTCTGAATGTGGTGGTGTTCCTGGGGACTTGCGTGGGTGTGCTGCAGGCGCTGGGCCTGTGGGCCCCGACGGTCCGATGGTGGACCGATTTTCGCGACCACCGGCTGTCCCACTGATCGCCGCGCCCAGGCGGGCGCTGGAAGATAGCTCTCTATTAGCCCTCCAGCAGCCCCTGCGCGGCCATCCATTCGAGGCGCGCCTCCAGCCAGTCGCGGGCGCTCGCTACATTCAGGGCGGCGGCGATCTCCGGGTGCGTGCGAGTCCCGTCCAGCAATTCCGCCAGGCGCCGTTCGGCCTCATCCAGTTGCACCGCGACGTGGCAGGCGCTGGTCACACGGTGCGAGCGCGCCGCCTGGTAGCGCACCAGACGGCTGGCGCGCGGGCGCTCGGTCACGCTGTCCTGGCAGGGGAACTCGAAGACATGCAGATCCGCGAAGCCGGCCATCATGAAGGTATACAGAATCTGCTCCAAAGCCTCCGCGCTACCGGCATAGGGAATCAGGTCGTCGAAGGCTAGGGGCAGCGGGTCGACTTCCCCCAGGGCAAGGGCCACCTCGACGGCGGCCTCGACGGCGAGCGTGATCCGCACACCGCGCGCTCCTTCGATCTGCCCGTTCTGCAACCGGCGCCCCGGAGCGGAAAACAGGAACTCGCGCATTTGTTGCGGCCGGATGTCGCGGCGGAGGGCCGTTCCCGCCCGGCACAGCAGGGTCTGACGGAATCGCCGGGCTTTCAGGAAGTCCAGGTGCTGCTCGCGCTCGATGATGTCGCCCGAGAAGCCGTCGAGCGCTGCCGACACGTCGAACATCTCGTGCGCCTCGGCTTCCCCCAGGTACTCCAGGCCGTGACGGCGGGCCACCTCCACGAACTCGTGAAAATAGAAGCGTTGATTACAGCCGGCCAGCTCGTCGTGGTACAGGCTGCCATCGTCGCGGGCGAGGAGCGCCTTCACCTCGTAATCCCGGAGTGCCTGCCAGGGCGGCGACAACAGGCGTGAACACTCCAGCAGCCTGAGAAACTCGCGTGCCTGGCCAATCCGGCCGGCCGCGTCCTTCGCATGCCGAGTGTGGTGCAGCAGCATCTCGCGCAGCATCTGCCGCACATAGCCGCCGGGCAGCGCATTGTAGCTGACCAGGGCGATGCCCGCGGGCGCCAGACGCTCCCGGCAAACCGCCAGCAGGCGTTCGCGCACCTCCTCGGGGACCCACGAGAACACACCGTGCGCCAGAATGTAATCGAACTCGCCCCAGCCGGCATCGATCTCCCGCAGGTCGTATGCGCGCAGTATGAGATTGCCCAGCGCCAGATCGGCGGCCATGCGCTCCCCGGCGGCGATCGGGACGGCAGCCAGATCGACGCCCACAAAGCGGCTGTTCGGAAGCGCGCAGGCCATGGGGATGAGATTCCCGCCATCGCCGCAACCGATTTCCAGTACGCGGCAGCCCTCCACCGGCGCCGGCCGCATGCCGAACAGCCGCCCCACGGCCGCCAGCCGCTCGGGATGAGTCTGCGGCTGCGGGACCGTGGGATAGCGCACTTCGTCGTACGGATTCGCCGCCATGGCCTTCATTATGGCTGGCCGCCTGACGCCTGCGCGAGGGCAGCCGCGCGGGGTGGGGAGACTGAGTCGTATAGCGGGCAGGCGCGCCCCCGCTCCAACCGGGATCGCTGCCGGGGTGACTCCGGACCGTCGGCCTGCCCACCACCGGTGACCAGTTGTCGAACCGCCGGCACCTGCCGCCATCCGGGCGGCACAGCAGACGTTCCAACCCCCGCACTCCGCGAAACATTGCCGCCTGTGCGGACCGGCACCGCGGGCCGGCACCTGCGGCCAGGAACGTGCACCATGCGGCAACGAGTTCCGGGGCCCTTGGGCGGCCGGAGCGAAAGGATTCTATGAAGCTCTTATCCGCTCTCTTGCTATCGCTGGCCGCGTTGACTTATGCGGCCGACCAGTCCGCGCAACAGGCTAAATCTCCCGCCAAACCCCCAGCAGAGGTCACGGCCAAAACCCCGTCCGGCACCATTGCTCCGGGCGATTCCAACTCTGTTCCGGGCGGTTCCAACCCTCAGGTCGCCAAGAAAATGGGTCCGGTCACCTGGGACCCCGACGCCCACAAACTCCGTTGGACCGTACAGACCGGCACCCTGGTGGACGGCGAATTCGTACCCTTGTCCGAACAGCAGTATGAAATTTCTCCCGATGAAGCCACTATGGGAACCGCCGAGGAAAAGCGCGGGTTCGATGGCGATGAGGCCGATGGGTTGCACCAGTTACTGAACATTCTGAGCCTCTACTGTGCCGAATCGGTGGCCTGGTGGGACCAGGGTCTCGGCGAGCCGGTCCCATCCAAGCCAGTCAAGCCCGATTCCTCGTCTCCCCAGAAGCCAGTGAGAGTCCAGCAGCCGCTTACTAAGCCCGCTCCCATTCCCGCAGGTGCGGCTGTCGCCGAGTTAAGGGCCAACCAGTAACATGCGGCGGCTCCCCACTTACCTGGCGATTCTGGCTCTGCTCGCAGGCTCGTTAAACGCCCATCCTGTGCGCCGGCCAGCCCGTCAGGTCTTCGAAGCGACGGCCTTTTCGAACCTGGGGACCACTAAGGCCGGAACCGAACCGCACATCGGCATTGTGGCTGCCGATAACGGGGTTCTGCCGTTGGGGACGCGCATCCGGGTAACTCGCGCGGGGATTTACTCCGGAATTTACATCGTCCGGGATACCGGCTCGAAAGTACAGGGCCGCCACATCGACATCTTCATACCCAATACCGCCGCGGCCAGGCAGTTCGGCAAAAAGACGGTGCAGGTTCTGGTGCTGCGCTGGGGCAGCGGCAAGCCGGTGGTTGGGGCCGGCGCCCCGAGCAGTGCCCTCGCTACTGCCGGTCGCCGACGAAGTTCAGGGTGATGGTGGTCTCGGTTTCCACCGGGTGCCCATTCAGCATCGTGGGCCGGTACTGCCATTGCATCACCGCATCCACGGCGGCCTTTTGCAGCAACGGATGGCCCTTGGTCACTTTCACTTTCTTCACGCGTCCGTTGGTCCCGATGGTGGCAATCAGCTCCACGGTTCCCTTGGCGCCGGCACTCCTGGCCAGCGCGGGGTATTCGGGCTCTTGCGGTAGATCAACTGGGCCTGCTGTACCTCGCCGCCGGTCGGCAAACTAGCCTGCTTGGGTGGCGCGGGGGCCGCATTTCCGTTGCGAAGCGCCGCCGGCAGCGCCGGGGGAGTCACTGCTGTCAGCTTCAGGGCGGCATCCGAAGACGGCACGCTTTCGCGGCCTACCGAAGGAGCGTCGGGAAGCGAAATGTCATCCGAGCGCACCGGGCGCAGCCGCTCGGAGAGCGATGCCGTGTTGAACTGTTTCAGCGGCGCAGGCGCGGGCGCGGCAGCCGCCGGGTCAGCGGCCGGGGCGTTAGGCGCGGGCGTATTGGCAGCCGCCGTGGCGGCACCGGGCGCGGCTGCGTTGGGAGCGTTGGGGTCGGCGCCGGAAACCGGAGGCTTGCCCGTCTGGCTCTGCCCCGCCGGGGTTTCCGAATCCGGCTGCAAGGGCGAAGGCCGTGTGCGTAACACCCGTACCGATTCGCTGGCGGTCTTGGTGTTGTCCTTCCCCGAGACCTCCATGCGGAACACCACATCGCCCGTCACCGGCAGATACTCGATCCGGCCGTTGCGAAGCTGGGCCAGGTCCATTTCCACGTTCTCGTGCTGCTCGCCATCGGAAATCGAGAGCACCGCGCGCGTGGCGTTGCGGATAGCGCTGGAATCGTTGTTCCACGTCAGCAGCAGCTCGCTGCCGCTACGTTCCACGCGCAGCGCCAGGGGCGAAGAATCCTGCCCGGTGATCCCGCCCGGCAGAGTGGCACGGCGGAACACCCCCGGATAGACGAACAGAACCCCGCTCAGCAGCAGCGGAAAAATCGTTCCGACCGTGAACCAGATCAGTTTGCTGCTGCCGCGGCTGCGGGCGGGCGCCGGCGCGCCGGCCTCTTCCATTACGGTTTCCGAGCTTTTCTCGATTACCGCAATGGAAATGGATGCTTCCACCGCCGGCTTCGTCTCGCGTGCTTCGGCGGCCGGCGGCGCGGCTGGAGTTGCGGCGGGCTGGGGCGGCGCGGCAACCGCTTGCGCCACGGGCTGCGGGGCCGGCTTTACGATTGGCTGCGGCACCGGCGGCGGCGCGGGCGTTGCCACGGGCTGGGGTGTTGGAGCGGCTACCTGTACTGCCGGCGGGGGCACCGGCGGCTCCGGAATGGGCGCAGGCTGAACCACCGGCTGCGGCGCCGGAGCTGGTGGCGCCGGCTCGCTGGCCAGCGGCGGCACGATCGCCGCCATATCCCGGCGCGAAGCGATCGGCACGATCTGGGCTCGCACTGCCGGCTTGGCCGGAGCGGGAGCGGCGGGGGTATTGGAGGCCGGCTCCACGGTATCCGCCAGATGCTTGGTAGAGGCCAGTTGCGCCGAACGGAAGGGAAACTCCAGATAGCTGTTCTCGCTGTGTATGGCCCCGTTCTCGCGAATGAAGATTCCGGCCGTGCTGGCCTTGGTGGCATAGGGGCGAATCACCAGGGCCACCTGGTGCGTTTCCTTAAACCGCGATTCCATCAGCGCCAGGTCATCGGCATCGAGCGAGAGGCCCTTGCGCGTGTGGCTGCGGAAGAAGCCCACCGGGCGAAGCCCGGAGCCGCCGCGTTGCGCCAGCGCCCGGTCCATCCGGGCCAGATCGGCTTCCGACAGCCGGTAGAGCGGACCCAGCGCATACTCGCAGGGCACCATGTCGTATTCCACCACCGACACCGCGGTGGGGTCGCCGGCCTCGACGCTGCCCCACAGGACGCCGCCGATTTCCGAGCCGCGAGAACTCACCGAACGGAAGTTCTCCACTGCTTCGCGCTCCAGGCGGTCGATCAGAAGCAGAGGAAGCCGCACCAAAACGGGCTTTTGCGGTACCTCCCACGTGTAGCAAGGTGAGATCGAAGGCGCCGGGTCGAAGCGCTCTGCGCGCGCGGCCGAATCAATCATCGTGGTCCTCCAGTGTCAGGTTTATTTTAAGCGAATATGGCTGCGAATTCACCCGATTTGTGCGGCTCGTTATCCAAAATTAGCAATGATTTTTTATCGTTAGTACCTTATTGATAACGTTCCGCTTAGGCCGCTGTTAACTTTGGATAGTAAGGGTTTACTAGCGCCATTTATCCTAGTATTTGTTGCCCTATATCCCCTATAATTGTGCAGCATGAGAACGTGCCTGCTGTGCGACAAACCGCTCAGCCGGATCTGGCTGGGCGCCGGCGAGGATTTCTGTTCCCGCGAACACCGCAACCAGTACCGCCTGCGCCGGGGCATGGACCGCCTTCTGGAGGCCAACAAAGTCGCCAGCCTCATGCGCCGCCGGGAGAGTCCCAAGCCCATATCGCCGTTACGCGATATTGACGAGGCCGGCATCCCGCGGCGCGGATTTTTCGATGCGCAGATCGCCCACACGGCCGATACGCCGCTCCTGCCGGGGGTCTGGGACCGACCAGGCACCACCGCACGCTCTCTGTTGCTGGCGGCCGAAGGACGCTTTGTGGATGGGCCCGTCAGCCGGCGGCTACAGCCGGTGCCCAACCGCCACCCGGCCGAGGGGCCGCGCCTGGCCACGGGACGGAAGGCCCCCGAGATCGCCCCGCGCCGCGTCCGCCAGGCGGTGCACATTGCAGCGGCCGGGCCGGCCAAGGCATCCGGCGCCACCCGCGGCGCGCTGGAAAATGGCACCCGGCAGGCGCATTCCGCCGGCATCTTGTGGAATGGCGCTTTGCGGCTGCACCTGGACCCGAAGCGCGTTACGCCCACCTTCTTCCACCCGTTTTACGAGCCCCACGGCTGCCGCCCGCAAAGTTTCGCCGGACCGCGCGGTTATAGCCTGCGGGTTTCGCTCGGCGCGGGTTTCCGCATCCAGGCTGCGCGGCTGCGCGAGCTGCGGCTGGAACTGCCCAAGCCGCAGGTTCCCCAGGAGCATCGCGAGCTGGATCTGGAGACGAACTCTCCGTTCGGCAGTCCGGCCCCGTGGTCGTCTTCGGCGCCGGGTTTCCGCCTGGCCGCTCCGGGCATACCCAGCCTGGATTGGGAAGATCCCGCGACACACATGACGTGGCCGGGCCTGCTCCCCGCATGTAGTACAGATGGCGCGCAGGATATGTACCCCAATCCGGCGCCCGTCCCCGGACCCACATTGGCGGTTCGCTCGCACCCCGAAGTATGGAACGATTCGCGGCCCGCCGCCCCCAAGCCCATCCGCCACGGCGGGCGTGACCAGGCCGGCCTGCGGACGCGGATTCTGCATCCCGCCGGATCCGCGCCGTCGCCGCGCGCCGCTGCCGTGCCGCTTGGCTGTGTGGCCGATGGCGTGGATTCCCGCCCCGGCGCTCCGCCCGAAAGCCGCAGCACCATCGAAGAGCGCTTCGACGCCGGATGGAAAAACTGGACCGGCGGTTACGCCAACTGGACCGTGGACGCCGCCGGGGCCCGTACCGGCCCGCTGGCCCTTTTCACGCCGTCGCTGGAGTGGCGCGATTACGAAATCGAATTCTTCACCCGCATCGAAAACCGCAGCCTCACCTGGGTGTACCGCGCGGCCGGCCTGAACGACTACTACATGGCGGCCCTCACCGCCCTGCCCGGCAAGGGCTACGCCTTCACCCGCCGCACCGTATGGCGCGGGAAACCCGGCGCCGCCAGCACCGCGCCGTTGAGTGTTCTGCCCAACCCGAAGAATACTTACCTGATCCGCATGCGGATCGCGGGCAACCAATTCTCCCTCTCGATCGACGGCCAACTGGTCGAGACCTGGACGGACAGCCGCCTTTCCGCCGGCGGCGTCGGATTTATCGGTACGCCGGAAGACCGCGCGCGTATCTACTGGGTCAGGTTCTATCCCGGCCCGGCCAAGGAGTTCCCACGCAAATGAGCACCACAGCGATTAAAGTTTCCAAAGTACAGACGCTCCGCCCGGCCGAAGCCGAAGCTGAACGGAACACCGGAGCCGGCTACCTGGCGCGCGCCGTCGCGCTACACCTGGCCGGAAAACGCGAAGAAGCGCTCAAGCAGTTGCAGCGCGCCGTCGCCGGGGGCGAAGCCTCCGCCGAGATTTACCGCGCCATGGCGCACATCCAGTTTGAGATGGCGGATTATAAGGAGGCCGGCCGGACCTACCGCACCCTCACCCAGCTCAAACCGCAATACGCCATGGGTTGGTTCAACCTGGCGGTGTGCCTGGAGCGCCTGAGCGCCTGGGACGATGCCGCCGAAGCCTTCCGCAAAGCCGCCACCCTGGACCCCAAACACGTCGAAGCCCACCTCGGCCAGGGCGTCTGTAATCTGCGACTGGAAGACCCCAAAACGGCCCTGGTCTCCTTCGAACGCTGCCTGGAACTGTCGCCCGATCACGAAGACGCCCTCTTCGGCAAAGCCGCCGCGTTGCAGTCGCTGGGCCACGGCGATCAGGCCAGCGGCCTGTACGAGCGCATCCTTTCGCGCAATCCGGAATCCGAGGAATCGCTCTCCAACCTGGTGCTCATCGGGATGGCCCGCCAGGATTTCGACATGGTGCGGGAGTATTCCGAGCGGCTGCTCGATCTGCGGCCCGAATCCACCGTGGCCCTGGAGGGCCTGGCCGCCTGGGCTTCCGCCGCCGGCGAACACGCCATGACGGCCAAGTTCTGCACCCTGCTGGTCTCCGCCGTGCCCACCCATTTTGAGGGCTGGTTCAACCTGGCCCTGGCGCACCAGAAATCGGGCCGCTGGGAGCAGGCCGCCGAAGCCTACGAAGAAACCATCAAGCTGCGGCCGCAATCCTCCGAGGCCTACACCAACCTGGGCATCGTGCGCGAGCAGAACGGCGATTGGAAGGGCGCCCGCGCCGCTTACGAGCGCGCCATTCAAGCCAACCCGGACGCCCTGGCGCCGCTGTGGAACATCGCCCTGCTGCTGGAGCATTCCGGCCAGGCCGAGGAGGCCGAGCGCTGGTACAAGACCGTCCTGGAGCACGCCCCCAAAGAGGAGGAAGCCCGCTTCCGCCTGGGCTACCTGCGGCTGCATCGCCAGGACCACCGCGGCGCCGTGGAAGCCTTCGAAGCCTGCCTGAAATACCGCCCGCAGTGGCCCGACGCGCAAGCCAACCTGGCCCTGGCCTACGCCGGCCTGGGCGAGCGCGGTATGGCCGAGCGGCTCTACGAGAAGATGCTGGATGCCGATGCCAAGTGCCTGGACGCCCTCCGCGGCCTGGCATCCCTGGCAATTCAGGCGTCCGACAGCGAGGCCGCCCTGGAACTGCACGTGCGCCTGATCGACCTGGGCGAGCGCACCTCCGAGGTGCTCTACAACGCCGGACTCCTCTATGAGAAGGCCGGCCAGCTCGACAAGGCTCTCAAGCTCTACCGCGACGCGCTGGCGCAGCAGCCCGACATGCCCGAAGCGCTCTTGAACCTGGGCCGCATTCTGGAAGCCAACGGTAAATCCGACGAAGCCCGTTCCTGCTGGACCAAGGCCCTGGAATCCGAGCCAGCCTTGGCGCAGGGGTACTTCGGCCCGGCCATCGAATAGCAGTCTGGGGCGGCGCCCGCGCGCCCGCGTCATTGTTCACTGAAGTCCGGCTTCCACGCCGAAACGGGGAACGCGGCGGCTCGCCGCAAACTCCACGGTGGTGCGGCCGGCGTCGGACTCGGCGCTTGGGCGCAGAGCGGCCCCGCCATCGAGTTTGCGCACCGCGGATTCGGCGACACGGCTCATTGCCATCGCTGCCCATCGCTGCCTATCGCTGCCTTGCCCAGGTTTTCGTCCGATAATCCGGCAGTGGGACAATAGAGAAAGCAAGCCGCTGGCTGGGGGCGGGGTTCCAACGAAACCGTCCCTCCAACGGATCGAGAGAGCCGTTATGATCGGGCGATTCACAGTCATAGCCCTGGTCCTCGCAATGTCGAGCCAGGCGGACACGCTGCGTTTGCGCAACGGGTCCATCGTATACGGAAGTTTCCTGGGTGGCACCGCGGACGAGGTTCGCTTTCTGGTGGAAGACCAGGTGCAGCATTATCCGCGCGCCAATGTGGAGAGCATCATCTTCAGCTCAACGAATGCGCCCCCTGCCGCTCCCGAGGCGCCCCGGATGGATGCCGGGCCCGACGTCGCCGGGGTGCCATTTCTGCGGGGTTCGTCCGGATATATTCCGCTTGAACGAGAGATCGGCATGATGTCCCGCGGCGGCGGAATTTATGGCATCGGAGCACCGGTCTACCGGGTTCCCGGTCCGCGCTCGCCCGTGCGGGTCCGCCAAGGAGACCGGATCGTATTCGTGGTGCGATTGAACTCCGGCGCGGACCCACGCCAATTCCAACTCTACCGTCTGGAACCGAGAATGAATTACCGGCAAACGCAACCGACCATGGGCGGCGCTCCTCCGGCGCTGCCGGTGACCGTGAATCGAACCGGTAACTCGGTCTATGAAATCGTTCCCGCGCGCTCCCTGTATCCGGGCGAATACGCCATCAGCCAGATTAATTCCAACGACAGCTACTGCTTCGGCGTCGACTACTGAAGGGGGCCCCTGTGGTGGCCCGCTGCGTGTGAGGCTCCGGGCCCACGCCTCCGCTCTGCGCTTCGTTTTGCGGGCGCTCCTGCTATCAAGCCCGGATGACTTTCCGCCTGACCCCCGGCCCCCCAGGAAGTCGCCGCCGCCGCGCTCATGGCGCAGACCACTGGCGGGCCGCCCCCCAATCCCGTGGCGCTATATTGGCCATCGCCTGGCACACCGCACGACTATCGTGCATGTGGCGGACGGCTCGCGCATTAACCTAAATCCGGCGGTTGCGGCCCCGCGGAGCGGGCAGTGGCCGTGCGCTGCAACAAGTTGCAGATAAACCGCTTGTGACCCGGAAGGTGATCTGCGCCGCAGTTGGAAACTGGTGGCCCCAATGGCCCTACGAGGCGGGGCGGCTGGCTAACTGCCGGATTTAGGATTAAACGACCCGCCGGCACCGATCCTAGCGTCACCGTAAAGTAATCAATAGGGAAGCTTTCCCAGACTTACCAAAGCCAATCTTGCCCCACCGGACCCTCCCCTGCAACTCTGATTGTCACGGAGGAACAAGCAATGCGCCGGATTCTGGAAGCATCGGCGGTGTTGGCCCTGGCAGCAGTCTCCCTACATGCGCAGACCTGCAGCGGAATGACCGTTGGCCAGCTCACCAGCCTGAATGGCTATGTGCCGTTTCCCGCGAGCAGTTTGTGGAACACCGATATCTCCCTCGCGCCGGTGGATGTCAACTCCACCAATCTGATTAACTTCATTGGGACCTCAGTTACCGTCCATGCGGACTTCGGTTCGGGCACTTACGATGGCCAAAGCATCGGAATCCCCTATCAGGTGGTGGCGGGGAGCCAGGCGAAGGTAAGTATCAAACTCGGCGCCTACGCCAGCCAGGACGACCCCGGTCCCATGCCGATCCCCTCCAACGCCCTGATCGAAGGCTATCCCAAGCCCGGCGACGGCGACCGCCATGTGCTGGTGCTCGATAAAGATGCCTGCTGGCTTTATGAACTGGGCAATGCCCACCTGACCAACGGCAACTGGAGCGCGGACGCCGCCGCCGTATGGGATATGACCATCAATGAGCAGCGTCCTTATACCTGGACCTCGGCCGACGCCGCCGGGCTGCCTATCTTTCCCGGCTTGGCCCGCTATGACGAAGTGGCCTCCGGCGCCATCCATCACGCTTTGCGTTTCACTGTCCCCACCACCCGCCAGGCATTTACTGCGCCCGCCAGCCACTGGGCCTCCACTAACACCAGCACCAATGCCCCGCCTATGGGCATGCGGCTCCGGCTGAAGGCCAGCTTCGATATCTCGGGTTTCTCCGCCACCAACCAGGTGATTCTACGCGCCATGCAGCAGTACGGTCTGATCCTGGCCGACAATGGCAGCGCCATTTATATCACCGGCGCGCCCGATCCGCGCTGGAACAACGACGACCTGCACAACCTCGGACAACTGACCGCTTCGGATTTCGAGGTGGTCCAGATGGGCGCGATCTATACCGAAACCAATGTGCCCACCGGCGCTTCGCCCACCATCGGCAGTTTCACGGCAAACCCAACCTCCACCTCCGCGGGACAGCCGGTGACCTTGAGTTGGACCACTACCAACTCGGAATACAACATCATCACGCCCGACGTCGGTCCGGTCCGCGGGACGAGCGTTGTGATCACTCCCTCGGCAACCACCACTTACAAATTGGAAGCCACCAACCAATACGGGCGAACCACGCAATCGGTGAAGGTCACGGTGAACTAACGGGAACAGCCCGCCGCGCACCAATCAATCGAATAAGTGCGGCACAAACTGGCTCAGGTTGGTAGTAACTGGCGTGTCCGATTCGCGGATGCCCACGCCCGCGGCGGCGTTTCCCGGCTCGTGTCCGATCACCCAACTGCCCACCACCGGATATTTGCCGTCGAAGCACGCAATGCGCGCCAGTTCCTGATAGACGAAGCCCTCCGCGCCATACGCGCCATCGGTTTCGAAGTCGCCTTCCGGCCGGTGCATGGCGATGTTGGCGCCTTCGCGGCCCAGCAGCGGCTTCCGCACCCAGGACGCCATCGTTCCCGGTCCCTCGAAGCGCGCCTCCAGCAAATTGGGATGGCCGGGGTAAAGCTCCCACAGCACTGGCAGGATTCCCTTGTTGGAAAGCAGCATCTTCCAGGCCGGCTCGATCCACACGGTCGGCGCGGCCGCCAGAAACTGGCCGAATTCCTCCCGCACCATCCATTCCCATGGGTAAAGCTTGAACACCGCCCCCAGAGGCCGTTCGTCCGGCCCCACGAAAGCCGTGCCGTCCCAGCCGATCTCATCGATGGCAAAACAATCGGCCGCCAGACCCGCCTGCAGCGCGGTGTCCTGCAGGTAAGTAACGGTCATGCCATCCTCCAGGTCGTCCATCGAGCATAAGTCGATGCGGCCGCCGGGCAGGATGGGCGCCAGTTCTTTCCACAGCGCGATCAGCCGCTCGTGCAGCGAATTGAATTGATCGCACCGCGGAAACTTGTCCTGCAGCCAATACCACTGCACCACCGCCGCTTCCAGCAGCGACGTGGGTGTATCGGCGTTGTACTCCAGCAGCTTCGGCGGACCGCAGCCATCGTAGGCCAGGTCAAAGCGGCCGTAGAGCGAGGGCGGCTCGGCTTCCCACGAAGCTTCAATCAGCGGCGCCGCAACCGGCGGAACGCCCATTGGCTCGTACAGGCGGTTCGCAATCAGATGCTCCACCGCGCGCAGCGTCATGGCTTCCAGTTGGTTGGTGGCGGCTTCCAGCGCCTCCACTTCCTGCGTGGTGAACCGGTAGAAAGCCGACTCGTTCCAGTAAGGCCGCTCGCCGGTATGCCACGCCAGGCCGGCCTCTTCCACGCGCTCCTGCCAGCCCTGCCGCGGAGTGGTGGCAATGCGTCGCATGTTGCGCGGAGCGGCTAGGAACTCGCAGAGGCATGCGCGCGGCCATGAGCGCCGAACCCACCGAACCAGCCGTGTCCGCCGCGCCCGCATCGCTCGGCCGCCGCCGGACTTACCGCCCCACCAGCCCCAGCGTAGGCGCGATACAAATCGTAGTAATAAGGGTACTGCTGGTATTGTTGCGTTACCCAGGCGCCACCGCTGCAATAGCCGTTTCTCTTGACCGCAGTCTGGCAAGCCTTCTGGTTGAAGCTAGCCGGACCGCAGGGATTAGGTGCCTGCTGGGCCCGCGCACAACTGACCGCCGCTACCACCGTGAGAGTAACCCGCGCCGACCTGGTCATGCTCGATCTCCGGTCCACTACAGTTTACACCCGCCGGCCCTGTTTCGATCCAGTAAGTTGGCCGCATGTCCAGCAAATACGGCCATGACGCGAGGTGCAAATGCCTGGAGAAACGAACTACCGTGCTCGAAATGGCCGCCAGTGGTTGAAGATGAGGCACCAACGGGAAGGCCGGTCTCTCAGCCGGCAGGGACCATTTATTCTTCGACTTATTCCTCACGCAAGGCCGTTACCGGATTGACCCGGGCGGCCTTTCTCGCGGGCCAGAAACCGGCAAACAGGCCGGCGCACAAGAGCAGAAGCGTCACCGCCAGGAACGAATACGGGTCGAAGGTGGAGACGTTCTGCACCAGGCCGGAGAGCACCCGTACCGACGCCAGGCTGCCCACCAGCCCGAGCACCACCCCGGCGACGATCAGCTTCGCGCCCAGCGCCATCACCATCCCGACAACCTGCCGAAAAGTGGCGCCCAGTGCCAGGCGAATGCCGATTTCACGCGTGCGCTGCGCCACCGAATGCGCAATCACGCCGTAGACACCGGAGAGCGCCAGGATCAATCCCAGCACGGCGAAGACGGTGAACAGCAGCAGGTTGAAACGCGGGCGGGAGTACACGTAGTCGTGCAGGGCGCTATCGAGCGTCTGGATCTCCATCACCGGCTGCCCGGGGTCGATGGCATACACCTGGGCGGCGAGCGGTTTGCCGAGGACATCGGCACGGCCCTGGCTCTTCACGAAAAGGCGATCGGCCAGGCCGGCCAGGGAGTGCGGAATGTACACCTCCGGAACCACCTCGTGGGTTTGGATGCGGTTGAGCGTGTCTTTGACCACCCCGACGATCTGGAAGGACGCGTCGGCCAGACGGAACGGCGGCGCCTTCAGCCGCGGCAGCCGAAGCACGCCGCCCAGAGCTTGCCCGCGCGGAAAGTAGCGCCGCACGAAGGCCTGGTTGACCACCGCCATGGGCAGGCGGTCGTGCACTTCCTGGCGGGTGAAGAAGCGGCCCTGGACCATCGGGATGCCCATAGACGCGGCGAAGCCTTCGCTGGTCTGGTCGACTTCCACGGGGCGGTTGTCCTGTTGTGAAGCGCCCGCGATTTCCACCGGCATGCCCCAGTTGCCGATGGGCGGAAAGCCGGTATCCAGGCCCACCGCCGCCACGCCGGGAACGCTCGCGGCCCGGCCGAGCAGATCCTCCAGGAACGCCACGCGCCGGGCGGCGTCGGGATAGCGCTGGTCGGAAAACGGGATCCGCAGGGTGAGAACGCGGTCGGGCCTGAGGCCCAGGTTGGCGTCCTGAATCGAGAGCAGCGTGCGGATCATGAGGCTGGCGCCCACCAGCAGCATGAGCGAAAGCGCCACTTCGCCCACCACCAGAAGGCTGCTCGCCAGTCGCTGGCGCGGGCCGCCCGAGGAGCCGCGTCCGGATTCCTTGAGGGGCCTGACGATGTCGCCGCCGGCCAGTTGCAGCGCCGGCGCGAGGCCGAACAGGATGGCGGCAGCCACCGAAACTGCCAGGGTGAACAGTAGCACCGGCGCGTTCACTGCGATGTGGGCCTCATCCGGGATGGTGTTGGGCGGCGTCATGGCGATGATGCCGCGCAGGCCGGCGAAGGCCACCAACACGCCGAGCGCGCCTCCGGCCGCGGCCAGCACCAGGCTTTCGGCCAGCAATTGGCTGATGAGCCGGAGACGGCTGGCGCCCAACGAAGCGCGGATGGCGATTTCCCGGCGGCGGTAGGCGGCACGCGAGAGCAGCAGGTTCGATACGTTGACGCAGGCGATCAGGAGCAGCAGGCCGACCGCGCCGAAAAGGATCCACAGCGCGTCGGTGATGCCGCTGGGAAAGGTTTCTTTGAAGGTGCGCAGCTCCACGCGCCAGTTCTTCGGAAAATCGTCCGGGTTGCGCTGCACCAGGTCGGCGATGACCGGCCGCTCGGCGGCTTGCGCCCGAAGACGGGTGACGCCGGGGGCGAGGCGCGCCAGAAGGTCCACCTCGTGGACGCCTTCCACATCCTGGCCGCGGTGGAAGACATCCGGCAGATAGACATCCGCGCCGCGCCACATGAAGCGCGAGGGCATCACTCCGATGACGGTGCGCAGTTTGCCGTTGAGCAGCAGTTTGCGCCCGAGCACGCCAGGGTCGCCGCCAAATTCGCGCTGCCAGAAACGATAGCCGAGAAGGGTCACCGGTTCGGCGTCCTCGGCGGCATCCGAGGGCATGGTGGCCCGGCCGATCAGCGGCGGCACGCCCATGCCATCGAAGGTGTTCATGGTGCAGTGATTGCCCCGCAGGCGGCGCGGCTCGCCGGTGCCGGTCCAGATGACGTCCGACCAGGTGGAGGCCATCACGTAGCTGAAGACGGTGTTGTGCCCGGCGATGTCCAGAAACTGGTCGATGGGGTAGTGGCTCCAGTTGGCGGTTCGGCCGGCGGGATCGCGGATGACGATGCTCACCAGGCGGTCCACGTCTTTGTAGGGAAACGGGTCGAGGATCACCGCGTGGACCACGCTATACATCGCGGTGCTGCCGCCCATGCCCAGCGCCAGCGAGCCGGCGGCGATCGCGGCGAATGTGCCGCTGGATGCGAGGTGGCGGGCGCCTAAGCGAAGATCGCGGAGAAAATTTCCCAACCAGCGGAAGATGTGAGCCACATTCACTACTCTACATTGGACGGAGAACCATGCCGAGCGTTTTGCCGTCGGGGCCGAGCATGATGCGCCATTCGAGCTTGCCGTGCTCGAACAGCACCTCGTAGATGTCGGCGCCGCCCGAGCCGACGCCTTTGAAGGTGACGGACTGCACCTTCCCAAGCTGGGCGATGGTCTCTTTCAATTGAGGCAACTGCTGGCGCGTGACCGCGGCAAATTGCGGGCTCATGAGATCGTACCTCGGCTGACCAGCCTGCATTTCCTGAATTGAGCGTCGCAAAGCGGCCTCGGTTCCGGGCGATTGGGCCTGCGCCTGGAACCGCCTGGCGATCTCGGCCTTGTGGGCTTCGATGTCCGCCAGAGCTTGCCGGGTTTCGGTTTCGCTAAGACGCTTGGCCGGCATGTCCCGGCCACCCTGGTGGAGGGTGACCTGGGTGGCAGCGCCTTGCGAATCGATATCGAAATTGAGCTGGGCATCGACGACCTTGAGGAAAAAGGTGCGGTCGTTTTCGGGAAACACCTCCAACTTCTCCTGCCCTGTAAGTTGGGCGTACAAATGATCGCCCTCACGGGAAATGGTCATTAGGGCGTAGTGGTCCAGCCGGTAGGTTCCGGTGTAGCGGTCGAAGGTCTTGGGGTCGAGGGTGGTCTCCTTGTGCTCGACGGGCGCGGCGATGTGCTGCAAGGGGTAACTGGCATTGAGCAGATGGCGGCCGATATCGTCGGGGCCTTCGACCGTGGAGATATTCGAGAGCACCACCACTCCCACGCGAGCCTTGGGGTCGTAGCCCATATAAGTGCGGTAGCCGCCGGTGCCGCCGTTGTGCCAGATGATGGAGCTGCCGTCTTTGGTCTGCACGTGCCAACCGTAAGCGATCTCCATGCCGGGCCCGGCCGGCTTGCGGATGGAGACTTCATCGGCCATATCCTGGGCGAGCGGCGTCTTGGTGTAGCCCAGGTTGGCGGCGAGGAAAACGAGCATGTCGTTGACGGTGGAGCGGAGAGCGCCGGCGCCGGCAAATGTGGGGATGTCCCAGTTGGCGACGGGCTGGAGACTCTCGTTGTGCCCGACCGCCAGGCGCGCCTTCATGCCGGGCGTCAGGGTGATGCGCGTGTCGGCCATGCCGAGCGGTTCGCAGATGCGCGAGCGCACCAGGGCCTCGTAGCTCATGCCGGCGCGGAGCGTCAGCACGTGGCCCAGAAGGCCGACGCCCAGGTTGGAGTATTCGTACTGCGAGCCGATGTCGCGGGTGAGGTGGTAGCCGGAGAGGAAATCGTACATCTGCTGGACGGAGTAATCGGCATAGGGGTTGGCTGGGTCTTTCGGAGCGAAGTTCGAGGGCATGCGCGGCAGGCCTGAACTTTGGGTGGACAGATCGGCCAGAGTGATTTTGCGGCCGTTGCGCTCCGGCATTTTGACCGTCGGCGGGAGGTATTTGGAGACCGGATCCGTAAGGGCGACTTCGCCGCGGCGGGTCATATCCATGAGCAGCAGGGACGTGAACACCTTCGTCATGGAGCCGATTTCGAAAACCGTATCGCCCCCAAGATGGCGCGGGTCGTCTTTGGCGAGGCTGCCGTACGCCACCACGCGGCGGCCATCGGCGTCGATGACGCCGGCCACCATGCCGATGCCCAGGTTTTCCGCGCCCACGCGGTCGGCGAGGATTTTGCGGATTTCGGAGTCGGATGGGACCTGGGCGAACGCGGCAGCGCAGGCAAGAATCATTGCGGGCAGGATGTGGTGTGGCATGTTTCCGCCTTCACAGCGTCTCGTTCAGCTTATCAGGCGGGGGACGCGGAGGTTAGGCCGCGCCCCGCGGGAACCGAACGCCGCCAACCGGAGTCTTATAGCATCATGCTCGAACTGCGCAATGTTTCCAAGCGATATTCCGGGGTGACGGCCGTGGATCACGTCAGCTTTCAGGCGCGCGCCGGCGAGGTGACCGGCTACCTGGGGCCGAACGGCTCGGGCAAATCCACCACCATGAAAATGATCACCGGGCTGATCGAAATGAGCTCCGGCGAGATCCTCTTCAACGGTGCTCCCATCCACCGCGACCTGATCGCCTACAAGCAGCGCATGGGCTACGTGCCTGAGGAGCCGCACCTGTATCCGCACCTGAGCGGCCTGGAATACCTTGTCATGGTAGGGCAGTTGCGCAACTTGCCGGAAAAGGCCACCGCCGAGCGCATCGACGGGCTACTGCGCCTGCTTTCTCTGCATGGCGACCGGCACGTGCCCATTTCGTCGTATTCGAAAGGCATGCGGCAGAAGGTGCTGCTTTCGGCGGCCCTGCTGCACAATCCCGACCTGATTCTGCTGGATGAGCCGTTCTCGGGCCTCGACGTAGCCACCGGGCTGGTGCTCCGCAGCCTGATTCAGGAGCTGGCGGCGCGCGGGAAAGTGGTGCTGTTCAGCTCACACGAGCTGGAGACCGTGGAACGCGTCTGCTCGCACGTGGTCATTCTGCATCACGGGAAGGTGGTGGCCGACGATTCCATTGCCGGCTTGCGCACCTTGATGTCGCTGCCCACACTGGAAGACATTTTCTCGCAGCTCGCGGTAGAACAGGACACCACCGCGGTGTCGCGGCAAATCGCCGACCTGATCCTGGCCTGAAGCCGCGGAGGCGTGATGAACCAGCAGCAATTCCGGGTGCTCTACCGCGAGTTCCTCTTCCGCATGGTGGATCTGGAGGTGCTGTCGGCGCAGGGCGATATTAAGGATCTGCTGGGCCAGTTCGGCAGCATCCTGGTCTATTTCAGCGCCATGATCGCGCTGGGGGTGATGTTTTTCAACCCGCGCCACATGACCCCCAGTGCCGCCACGGCCACCATCTGGAGCACGGAACATTTCCTGATCTCGACCACCATGCTGGTGATGGGCCTGTTCGCCGTGCTGAGCTGGGATTCGACTTTCCTCGAACGCCGCGACGTGCTGGTGTTGGCGCCGCTGCCCATCCGCCCGCGCACGATCTTTCTGGCCAAGGCCGCTGCGCTCGGAGCGGCCCTGGGTCTCACTACCGCGGCGCTCAACGCGCTGCCTGGCATCACCTGGGGGACGCTCGTTTTCCCCGCACCGGACGCCGGCTTTCTGGGACCGTTCCGCGCCCTGGCCGCATTCTGGTTTTCGGTGCTGGCCGGCGCCGCCTTCGTCTTCTGCTCCGTGCTGGCGGTGCAGGGGATGGCCGGCCAATTGCCGCGCCGCTGGTATCTGCGGGTCTCGCCCATCCTGCAAATCGCTGCCTTCTGCCTGATTCTGGGCACCTATTTTCTGGAGCCGCCGCTCTCCAACCCACAGGCCTTCGCCGCGCCCGCCAATCAAGCCAGGCTGGCGTGGCTGCCTTCCTACTGGTTCCTGGCCCTCTTCCACATCCTCAATGGATCGGCCACTCCGGGAGTCGCGGCGGTGGCGGGCCGGGGCGCGCTCGGATTGCTGGCCGCGGCGCTGGCGGCCGGTACGGCCTACATGCTCGCCTACCTCCGCAGCCTGCGCAAGATCGTCGAAGAGCCGGACATCACCCCGGGAGCGCGTGGAGGCGTGTGGCTGCCGCGCTTCGGCAATTCGTTTCATACCGCCATCGTGCGGTTCAGTATCCGTACTCTGCTGCGCAGCCGCCAGCACCGCGTGATTCTGGCGTTCTATCTGGGCATCGGTTTCGCCATCCTGATCCTGCTGAGCCGCATCGGCGAGGAGGCGCACCGTGCGCATGCCCCCGCGCCGCTGATCAGCGTGCCGCTGCTGCTGGGCAGCGTGCTGATGCTGGCCTTCTGGGTACTGGGGACGCGCGCCGTATTCGGTCTGCCGGTAGAGCTGCGCGCCAATTGGATTTTCCGCGTGATTCCGCTGGGCGGTCCTCCGGAGTGCCTGAAGGCCGGGCGGCGGGCGCTGCTGGTGCTCTCGGTCGCGCCACTCTGGTTGATTGCGGCGGCCGTCTACCTGTGGCTGTGGCCCTGGCGGCCGGTGCTGGAGCACCTGTTGGTGCTCGCGCTGCTGGGCGTGATTCTCTGCGAGGCTTGCCTGCAGAATTTTCAGAAGCTGCCCTTTACCTGCTCCTATCTGCCGGGCCAGTCGCGGGTCCACATGGCAATCTTCGGCGTCTGGCCGCTGATCGCCTGGACGGCCGCGGGCGTCGCGTGGGAGACCCGCGCCCTGAACAATCCGGTGCAGTACGCTCAGATGATCGCCGTGCTGGCCGCCGTAGCAGCTGCCGTCCGCTGGAACGCGTCGCGCCTCGCGAAATCCGACGAGGCCCATATGTACTTTGAAGAGGAAATGCCGCCGATCCTGCAGACGCTCGGCCTGCGCTTCGAACCCACCACCCGCGCCTGAGACGCCGCCATGCACAAACAGCAATTCCGCGTTCTGTACCGCGAGTTCCCCTTCCGCATGGTCGATCTGGAAGTGCTCTCGTCGCACGCCCAGGGCGACATGAACGCGCTCTTCGGCCAGTTCGCCTCGCTGCCGGTGATGGTCAGCCTGATGCTGTGCGTGCTGGCGCTGATCTCCGGCCAGATGGGCGCAGACTTCGCCTATCCCATGGAGTTTGTCGCTGATTGAGAGCGTTCCCCGGCATGGTTATGAGATTGGAAAGCTGATTGAGCAGCGTTCACAAGGTGCACTGCGGTTTCACGCGGCTTCGCTGTATCCGCTGCCTTACCGTCTCGAAAAGCGCGGATGGGTGCAGGGAAAGTGGGTGGAGAAGGCCGGGCAGCGGCGACGCCGCTATTACCATCTGACGCCCCAGGGGCGAAAGGTGTTGGCTGCGCAGCGCAAGGGTTGGGAGAGTTTCGTCCTGGCGATCAGCCGGGTCACAGGAGCCGAGAATGCCTGAATGGAAAGAGTTGGTTCGCCGGCAATTAGCGGAGTTGTGCTTGACGCCGGAGCGGGAGGCGGAGATTGCGGAAGAATTAGCGGAGCACGCCGAAGACCGATACAAAGAACTGCAACTGTCCGGGGTTTCGGACGCGGAGGCGCGGCGTCTGACGCTGAACGAAGTTCTTGGATCTCTCGTCTGCGTGTTTCGTTGCCAAACGTCTTTCCAGAGCCATTTGGGAACTTTCGACCTCGCAGAAACGTAATGTGGTCTTGTGATATATTGCAGACACATATATGTTCAACCAAGCCATGAGCCCCTGAATGGAAGAAGGGCAGCGCGGAGTTGCTGCTTTTGTCGCTGATTGAGAGCGTTCCCCGGCATGGTTATGAGATTGGAAAGCTGATTGAGCAGCGTTCACAAGGTGCACTGCGGTTTCACGCGGCTTCGCTGTATCCGCTGCTTTACCGTCTCGAAAAGCGCGGATGGGTGCAGGGAAAGTGGGTGGAGAAGGCCGGGCAGCGGCGACGCCGCTATTACCATCTGACGCCCCAGGGGCGAAAGGTGTTGGCTGCGCAGCGCAAGGGTTGGGAGAGTTTCGTCCTGGCGATCAGCCGGGTCACAGGAGCCGAGAATGCCTGAATGGAAAGAGTTGGTTCGCCGGCAATTGGCGGAGCTGTGCTTGACGCCGGAGCGGGAGGCGGAGATTGCGGAAGAATTAGCGGAGCACGCCGAAGACCGATACAAAGAACTGCAACTGTCCGGGGTTTCGGACGCGGAGGCGCGGCGTCTGACGCTGAACGAAGTTTTAGATCGGAAGACAATGGCGAACGGGTTGCGTGATGTGGAGCGCACAGACGTGCCAGAGCCAGTGGTGCTGGGCGCGGCGGCACAGGGGCACTTTTTGAGCGGCTTAGGGCAGGATTTACGCTACGGCATTCGTACGCTGCGGAAGAACGCGGGATTTAGCGCAATCGCTATCTTGGCGCTGGCCATTGGGATTGGAGCGAACACTGCGATTTTCAGTGTAGTGAATGGCGTGCTGTTACAGCCGTTGGCGTATCCGGATTCGGCCCGGCTGGTCAACATCTATGAGGCGAGCCCCAATTTTGGCTATAGTTCGGTGGCCTATCCGAACTACTTGGACTGGCGCAGGGAGAACCATTCCTTTAGCGGCATGGGCGCGTACAGAAGTGATGATTTCAACCTCACCGGTTCGGGGCGGCCGGAACAGGTCTCGGGCGAATACGTGACGGCGAGTTTATTTCCTGCCTTAGGCGTGACGCCGCTGCTGGGCCGCTCTTTTCGCCAGGAAGAGGACAGGCAAGGCACCGGATGCACAGTGATGCTGAGTTACAGTTTCTGGCAAGGGCGGTTTGGAGGGGGGCGGGATGTTTTGGGTAAAACGCTGACACTGAATGCCCTAAGCTGCGCGGTGATTGGCGTTCTGCCGGCTGGCTTTCGGTTGAGTCAAACGGTGCAGGTTTACCTGCCGATCGAGCAATGGACCGGTGCGGAACTGCGTACGCGCGAATCGCATCCAGGATTGCGCGTCGTTGGACGTTTGCGGCCCGCCGTGACCATCCAGTCGGCGCGCGGAGAGATGCAAGCGATCGCGAAAGGCCTGGCGCAGCAGTACCCTGCCACCAACGCGTTGAACTCGGCGGCCGTGGTTCCGATGAAAGACGACATGGTGGGGAATGTTCGGCCGGTTCTGCTGTTGTTGGTAGGCGCAGTGGGGTTCGTACTGATTATTGCCTGCGCGAATGTGGCGAACCTGCTGCTGGCGCGTTCGGCGGCAAGGAAACGTGAATTTGCCATTCGAGCGGCACTGGGAGCGGAAAGATGGCGCGTGGTGAGGCAACTGCTCACAGAAAGCGTGCTGCTGTCGCTGGGCGGCGCTGCGGTTGGCTTGCCCTTGGCGCAGTGGGGAACAACTTTGCTGGCGGCCGCCGCACCGGCCAGCCTGCCGCGCTCGGGTGAGGTGGGAATTGATATGTACGTCCTGTTGTTCACGCTGGCGGTTTCGTTGGTGACGGGGATTTTATTTGGGCTGGCACCGGCCATGCATAGCGCCAAAACCAATCCGCAGGAATCGTTGAAGGAGGGAACTCGCGGCGCGGGCGGCGGCAGGCACAGGACCGAAGGGATTTTCGTAGCGCTCGAAACCTGCCTCGCGGTGATCCTGTTGGCCGGATCGGCCTTGATGATTCAAAGCGTCTGGCGGCTGTTGCAAGTGAACCCGGGATTTACGGTGAGCCATATTCTGACGATGCGGGTGGCGTTATCTCCCAAGGTGATTGCCAGCCCGGTGGGCATTCGCACGGCGCTTCAGCAACTGGTCGAACGAGTTGAGATGTTGCCGGGAGTGCAGGCAGCCGCACTGACGAGCCTGCTGCCGTTGGGGGCTAGCGATAGCGAAATCGACTCTTGGCTGGGAAATGGGCCGCAGCCGGGGCCGGAGCGAATCAAAACGGTCGTGTTCTACGTCGTTAGCCCGGACTACCCTGCCGTGATGCAGATTCCACTGCTGCTTGGACGGGTCTTAACGGAGCGTGACAACCTCAGTTCAACGCCCGTGGCGCTCATCGACGACGTGATGGCGAGGCAAATCTTTCCCGGTGTCGATCCAATAGGCCGGCAAATCAGCCTCATAGCCTTGGGGACCGTGCAGATTGTGGGAGTAGTGGGCCACGTGAAGCAGTGGGGACTGGATTCGGATGATACGAACAAGATTCGGAGCCAAGTCTATTTCCCATTGCTCCAAATACCAGACAGGTTTATGAGCAGCGGTGTGACGGCGTTGACCCTGGCGCTTCGCAGCGAGGGTGAACCGTTGCGTATTGTGCCGTCTGTACGCGCGGCGGTAGCAGGCCCCACTGACGATCAGCCGGTTTATGCGGTACGAGCCATGAAGGACGTGATTTCGGGGTCGCTGGCAGGCCGGCGTTTCATGATGCTCGTGTTGATTGTTTTTGCATCGGTGGCGCTGTTGTTGGCGGCCGTAGGGATTTACGGAGTCATGTCCTATGCAGTCACCCGCCGCACGAATGAGCTGGGAGTTCGGTCGGCGTTGGGGGCGTCTCATTGGCAGATTGTGGGGTTGGTATTGCGGCAGGGCATGGGATTGGCGGGCGCGGGATTGATTGTGGGATTGGCGGCTTCTGTGATGCTGACTCGTTTCATGGGGAGTTTGCTGTACGGGGTGGGTGCGGGTGATCCGTTGACGCTGGTGGCAGTGACGGTGGTGTTGGGAGTGGTGGCGATGCTGGCGTGTGTGCTGCCGGCCAAACGGGCGAGCGCCGTTGATCCGGTGGTGGCGTTGCGGTGTGAGTAGTCCAATCCGGCCTCAGCATTCTGACCACCGCGCCGATCCATGTCAGTAATCACCTATCCCGCGCTTCCCGCCATGGTCCAACGTGTTCCTCTCGGAACTTCTCCACTGGCATCCTGGACGATCTCCCAAAAGGGGCACAGCTCGTCGGGCCAGACGCGAGTTGCGCCCGGAGCGCTTTATGGCAGAGGTTTCGCCGTCGCTCCCGTCCGCGCTATGCCATGGGCCGGCAAAAAGAGCATCGAAGTGACCGTACGGCCGCGCAAAGGTTCGGCCGCATTCTGCTCGCGTTTCCATTTGCTCGCGCCCGGTTGCGACCAACTCTCTGAACCACGCTCTGAGTTCATCCGCCTGTGGAGTTTTCTCGTCTCCCTTATGTACACCATGCGTCGCTTCGATTGTCGCCGCTGTGGCGTTGTGGTTGTCGAAGAAGTTCCTTGGGGCGGCGGCAAACGCACATCGACCAGAGCGTATATGCTGTTTCTGGCACCCTGGGCGCGGCGGCTGTCATGGAAGGAAACCGCTGAGGTGTTCCGCACTTCATGGGAAAAGGTTTTCGACGCGGTGGAACACGTCGTCGCCTTCGGACTGTAGCACCGGGCGCTGGGTCAAATCGATGCGATCGGCGTCGATGCAATCCAATACCCCAAAGGCCACAGGTACATGACGCCGGCTTACCAGATCGATCTCGGCGTCACGCGCCTGCTTTGGGTGGGCCGCGAAAGAACCATCGAATCCTTTCAGGGTTTCTTCACTGTCATCGGCGGCGAACTGGCTTCGAAGATCGTGTTCGTCTGCTCCCATATGTGGGAGCCCTATCTGAAGGTCATTCGCGAGGGCGCTGGACGAAGTCCGCGCTGGAGAATCGCGCCGCATCGCCAGCGAGGGTGGCGTGCCGGTGCTGAAGAAGTCGCGCTGGCTGCTGCTCAAACGCGAAGAGACGCTGAAAACGGAATAGCGCGTCCGGTTACGCGATCTTCGCCGCTACAACCTGAAGACCGTGCGTGCTTACCCTAAGGAAGCCTTTCACCAACTCTGGCATTACAACTCGCCGCATGGGCCGCAAAGTTCCTCGATGATTGGTGCCGGCAAGTGATGCGCTCGCGCACCGGGCGTGTGAAAAAGATCGCCCGGTCCCTGCGCCAGCATCGCGAATTAATCCTCAATTATTTCCGTGCCCAGAAGTTACTTTCCAGCGGAGTTGTCGAGGGTCTGAACAACAAAGCCAAAGTCACCATGAGAAAATCCTACGGCTTCCGCGCCATCCGCTGCCTCGAACTCGCGCTCCATCACTCACCTGGCAAATCACCCGAGCCGGAATCGCCCGACGCTTTCTTCTGACGAGCCAATCGGCAGCGCCCAGCCTTACCACCCGCCCATGCCACGCAGCCAACGGAGCAGCACCGGCAGCGCTTGCAGTTGGTCCACATGGTCGGGCGCGGAGTTGCCGGCGTATCCCAGCAGCAGGAAGTGGCCCGCCCGCAGTTCGCTGAGTTCCTGCATCCCCACGGGACCCCACTTCACCACGGCGTTGGGATGCAAGCCGAGCTGCGCCGTCAGGTAGTCGGCGGTCTCGGTGGTGCTGGCGAAGGTCCCCGGAAAGATTTCGGAATGCGTGATGATGGCCCGCTTGCGGCCGGCGATGGCGTCGCGCGCCAGTTTGAGCCAGATTTCCAGGTTGGAGGTGTCGAGCTTGGATTCGAGCGGACCAGGCTTGCCATCCGCGTAATCGGTGTGGATGCCGTCGATCATCAACGCGCCATCCACCCGCGCGTAGGATTCCGGCGATTTGAGGATCTGCCGGATGGCGCCGCAGCCGGCGCTCCAACCGCCCAGCAGCACCGGCGCAAAACGCATGTGGGCCTTGGCTTGAGCCTCCCGCAGCAGGGCCAGGAAGCGGCCGCTGTCCTCGAAGGCCTTCCCGTAGGCTTCCGAGATGGCGCCCACCTGGATGGTGACGACGGCCATGTGGTTGCGCGCGGCAGCCAGTTCGGGCAGCCAATCGCCGCCGCCGTGAAAGAAAAACAGGAGCGGTGGATCGCTGGCCGTTTCGAGGGCCGCCGGGATGAAGAGCGTGCCCAGTTCCAGCTTCTCGCGGCGCCCCGGCGGGGTCTGCTCCGCCAGGCGGAGATGCTCGCGGGTGTGTTCCACCATCGGCGATGGATTCTGCTGCGCGCCCAACGCCGCGGCCAGCAGCAGCCCGGCCAGAGTCACCCCGTGGAGAACGCTCTGCATCAACCCTTCTTGAGCGCCAGATGGCTGTGATGGCGCCCGTACAGGAAGTAAACGGCCTGTCCGACCACCAGCCAGACAATCAGCCGGAGCCAGTTAGTCCAGCCCAATGAATACATCATGGCGAAGTTCCACACCATGCCAAGAATCGGAACCAGCGGCACCAGCGGGGTCTTAAACGGGCGGTTGGCGTTGGGGTTCTTGACGCGCATGATCCACACGCCGCCGCATACGATCACGAAAGCGAACAGCGTGCCGATGCTGGTCATGTGGCCCACGATGGAGAGCGGCAGAAATGCCGAGAAGGGCGCCACAAAGAAGAAGAACAGCAGGTTGGAACGCCACGGCGTTTGGAAGCGCGGGTGGATTTCGGAAAACACTTTCGGCACCAGTCCATCGCGCGACATGGAATAAAAGACCCGCGACTGGCCCAGCAGCATCACCAGCATCACCGAAGTGAAGCCGCAGATGATACCGAACTTGATGAGGTTGTTCATCCAGATATAAGGCGTTTTGTCGATGGCCAGGGCTACCGGCGCAGCCACCCCAAGCTGGGTGTAAGACACCATACCCGTGAGAATGAACCCGAACAGCACGTACAGCACCGTACAGATGATCAGCGAGCCGATGATGCCGATGGGCATGTCCTTCTGCGGGTTCTTGCATTCCTGGGCGGCCGTGGAGACCGCGTCGAATCCGATGTAGGCGAAGAAGATGGTGCCGGCGCCCATCATGATGCCGCTGAATCCGAAGTGCCCGAACTCGCCCGTATTGGCGGGAACGAACGGCGTGTAGTTGTGGGTATCGATGAACTTCCAGCCGACGGCGATGAAGGTGACCACCACCAGGAGCTTGATAACCACGATGACGGCATTGGTGCGCGCGGATTCCTTGATCCGCACCATGAGCAGCATGGAAATCAGAAACACGATGATCACCGCGGGGATATTGGCGATGCCCTGCACCAGCGTGCCATCGGGCAATTTGAGCGCCTCGAACGGGCCGGCGCAGAACTGCGGGGGCAGATTGATGCCGAAAGTATGGAGCAGCGAAACCACGTAGGCCGACCAACTGATCGAGACGGTGGACGAGCCGACGGCGTATTCCAGCACCAGGTCCCATCCGATGATCCAGGCCAGCCACTCGCCCATGGTGGTGTAAGCGTAGGTGTAGGCGCTGCCGGCCACCGGGATCATGCAGGAGAACTCGCTGTAGCACAGCCCGGCGAAGGCGCAGCCGATCGCGGCCACCAGCATCGAGAGGGCTACGCCGGGGCCGGAATTCTGCGCCGCGGTGATGCCGGTGAGGGAGAAGAGCCCCGAGCCGATGATGGCGCCGATGCCCAGGGCGATCAGGTTGCCCCACCCGAGCGTGCGCTTCAGATGGACCTTACCGCCTTCCGATTCGGCAATGATGTATTCGACGGATTTGGTTGCGAACAGGCTGCTCATAGTGCCGCGATCCTCCAAGACAGGTAGACCCACAAACCCGGCAGTCGGAAGGACGGGGCCGGCCAGGCAGTCAGGTCTGCGAAGGGTAAACGGAAAAGATAGCACATTAGGATAGCCCACGGAGCCTCTGGCTGCCAGTCGGCAGCGCCGTGCGGCGGGTACGCCCAAGCCATGCGCACACCAATCTCAGCGGTGCCAACTCCACCCGCGTCCTCCGCGTCCAATCCCCCTCCGCGCCCTCGCCCTCTTATTCTTCTGCGCGTTCTTCCTCCGCGTCTCCGCGTCCTCCGCGTCCAATCCCCCCTCCCCGCCTCCGCGTTCTCCGCCCCCTCCGCGCCCTCACCCTCTTATTCCTCTCCGCGTTTTCCTCCGCGTCTCCGCGTCCTCCGCGTCCAATCCCCCCTCCCCGCCTCCGCGTTCTCCGCCCCCTCCCCGCCCTCACCTTCTTATTCTTCTCCGCGTTCTTCCTCCGCGTCTCCGCGTCCTCCGCGTCCAATCCCCCTCCGCGCCTCCGCGTTCTCCGCCCCCTCCGCGCCCTCACCCCCTCTTATTCTTCTCCGCGTTTCCTCCGCGTCTCCGCGTCCTCCGCGTCCGATCCCCCCTCCCCGCCTCCGCGTTCTCCGCCCCCTCCGCGCCCTCACCCTCTTATTCCTCTCCGCCTTCTTCCTCCGCGTCTCCGCGTCCTCCGCGTCCGATCCCCCCTCCCCGCCTCCGCGTTCTCCGCCCCCTTCCCCCGCCCTCACCCCTTCTTATTCTTCTCCGCGTTTTCCTCCGCGTCTCCGCGTCCTCCGCGTCCGATCCCCCCTCCCCGCCTCCGCGTTCTCCGCCCCCCTCCCCCGCCCTCACCCCTTCTTATTCTTCTCCGCGTTTTTCCTCCGCGTCTCCGCGTCCTCCGCGTCCGATCCCCCCTCCCCGCCTCCGCGTTCTCCGCCCCTCCGCGCCCTCACCCTCTTATTCCTCTCCGCGTTTTCCTCCGCGTCTCCGCGTCCTCCGCGTCCAATCCCCCCTCCCCGCCCGGGCGCCCGCGCCCCAGGGTCTTTCCGACGCGCGCACGCGTTGCTTCCAGAGATGTTCCAAGAATCCCCACCCTGCCTCCCTGCGGATTGGCCGGTTTAGAGTCACAAAGTTCCCATCCACGCATCTCCCTCATCCCACGCCACTTCCGAAAACCACCCCAAGCCTCCCCGCGCCGCCATGCTACACGTCGGTTGAGGACCCATTCATGTCCGATCGCCAACTCTCCGAAAAGCAGCTCGCTGCCAACCGCGCCAACGCCGCTCGCTCCACCGGCCCGCGCACCCCCGAGGGAAATACATGATACTACAGCTATATATCACATGATAAATATTTTATCGATCTAATTTGCTTTCAGGTGCCATTGTGGGTAACATATCTCCATGCCCAACTCGAACCTCAAGCTCTTCCGCCGGCACGAGAAGCAATGTAGCCGCGCGTACCCCAAGGAGTACCGCATCTATGAATGGATGACCGAAACTCAGAAGGGCAAGACCTCGGTCAAAGACTGCTCCTGCTCGATCTACTCGGAAGGCACGCTAGTCAACCGCCATGGCTCCAAAACCTATATCCGGCCGCGGAGCACTGGGCAACGCACATGGACCGCCGCTGAAGCGGTAAAGCAAAACTGGCTAGCTTGGGGCAGCACGACCAGGCCTCCAGACAGACCAGAGGCGCCTGCGGAGCCCGGAGCACTGTCGACCGTTCAGGAGGCGCGCTTCCCGTCGGTGAAGACGCTGGAGGAGTTCGACTTCCGGTGTGCAGCCCACATTCCGGCGGCGCTGCTGCGGAAGCTGAGTGAGGGCGGCTAGGTGATCGCTTCATGGACCGGATGGTCTGTGCCTACACCTTCATCGCGTCCGGAGACGACCAGTTCCCTGAGAATGTCGGCTGCTGCGCGGCTGCGGTGGAGTAGGGCTTGCTTCCAGCCTCCCAGCCGTTCGCCGGCCGCAGCCGCCGAGTCCTCCAGCGCATGCGCTGCTGCGCTGAGCTTTTCCGTCGTGTGATAGAAATCTACAAAACACTCGAGGTCGTTTCCGAATTTGGGCCTGAAGCCGTCCTCCAGCAGATTCCACATCTCCGGGGCCCCGTCGCACAGCAGCTCAATTTTCAGGTCTGGACGCTTACTCCGTAGCGTCGCCACATCGGCCACCATGCGGTCGCGTAAGCCCACGATATCTCCCTCCGGCATGCATCCATAACGGATCGTATATCGGCCAACTCCGGTCTTGTCATGCAGCGTCACCGTGCCGCAATAGGCCATTCGGAAATTGCGTTCCACCGGCCTCTTAGCCGCTCCCTTTTTGGGCCGCCCTACGGGTCGCGGCCGCGGTTCTTCCATCGGCACACTGACCCGGTCTAGCGACACACTCACCGAGTATGCCTCCGCCGGCACTTCCAGGGCATCGATCAAAGCGTCCTCGATATCTTGGTGATCCGCTACCGCCAGTGCGCCCACCACGTGCGCCACTCGCTCGAAGCTGGCTCGTGAATATGGCAGCCGTTTAAACTCTTGCGCCGTCTTCTCCGCTTCCCGCGAGGTGCCTTGCTGTACGGCAAAGCTCATCGCCCGCGCGGTCTGCGGCAACCACCCGTCCCCCACCACTCCCGCGCGCAAGCTAACCGCGTCCACCACCCTGCCCCCAGGCTGTCCACCGCGCTCTCCCGATTGCCGGTACAACGATCGCTCCACCGATACCGAACCCACCATCGTGTGATAGGCCCCCTCACACCGTCCCACTCGCGTGTACCGAACCCCGCCGATCACCACTGCCGGAACATCGATGTCTAGACTCTTCAAGATTGCTCCGTGGGCCGCCAATTCTGTCCTGGAAGCCCCTTCCGCTATCGCCGCTTCCACCGCTGCATAATCCACCGCCTTCCCCCCACCCAGCCGATCTACAGTTCGCTGCAGCATAGCCAGGTGTTCGGCCATCGCCTTTCCCACTTCCACAAACTGATCCGGAACTTCAATCACCATCTTGGGCATCGCATCACTCCTCGTTTTGGACAGCCTTCGACAGCTTGTTCTATCAGATTTTCGGAGATTTGTCCAGCATGAGAGCTTCACCCGTTGGGAACAACTCCCTGAGGCTGTTAGAGAACAGCACAATATTGCCGATGTCCGAGACTTTCGTAACGATCCGGTCCTATTCGACCGGCTGTTACGGGAAGGCGTGGTCCTGGATCTCACAGGGTCCTGGAAGAACTGAGGTATTCGCAAATGACCGTCACCGAGATAGTCAGCGAACTCGAACGCCTCCGCTTCTACGGCGAGTTGGACATCAAGTTCGAAGCCGGGCGGGTAGTTCTGCTGAAAAAGACCGAAACTGTCAAGCCTTCCGGGGCTGGGAACTGTCGGGAAAACCGAGGTTGCAGCAATGAACGAGACGAGTAAATCGAGCGATTTACAGGCATCCGACCAACCCGCGATTCCTTCAGTAACGGTGGCGGCGTGTCCGGGAGGAACCGAAGCACCTCAAGATCGCAACGGTTCACTAACAGGACACGAACCTAACGGTTTGGCTGGAATTCAGGCCTACGGGGCGAGAACCGGCGCCGCCGTGAAGCCCACCAACCCGCGTGACAGCCCCACGCGAGAGCAAAAAAAGACCCGAGGGAGTCCGAACCCCAGACGGAAGAACACTGCGGTCTCATTCGTGGCCCCGTGCGGCAATTTGCTGGAGACCACTTTCGACCCCGGAAGGCAGCCGAGCTTGCAGTTTGCGGTTTGGTCGAGAGACGGCGGCAAGATTTGCATGGCCGACACCAGCGGCAACAATGAAATGACGCTAGTTCCGCCCGCTGACGCCAATGGCCTTATCAGTACGGGTGTGGTCCTGCTACCGTCACATCCGACGGACTATGGCTCACAAGACGAACTGATCGCCGAAATCTGCGCTTTCATCCACCGTTACGCTGACATACCCGATCTCTGGGAAGAATTAATAGCGCATTACGTCCTGATGACTTGGGTGTACGACAAATTCACAGCGGTTCCATACCTGCGGTTCCAGGGGGAACCCGGCACGGGCAAGACTCGCTTGCTCCAAATCGCCGGGCACTTGAGCTACAAGGCCATCGTTGGCGGCGGCTCCACGACAGCTTCACCGTTGTTCCGACTACTCGACGTATATCACGGTACATTCGTGATCGACGAAGCGGACTATACCTCGGTGGTCACCCCAAAACCGGCCATAGAAGGTCACTTCAAAACCGGCCATGGGGCCGCGGCCAGGACCTGACGTTGTTGTACCGCGCCGACGGTCGGCGCGGCAAGAACTTTTTGATTTGGCGGGGTGCGCCAGTTATACTGTTCTCGCCTGGGCGGAGGATAGTGGCAACGCAGGGATGCGACCCGAGCGCCGACCCAGGTGCCGGAATGACGGGGGCGGCATCGAGCCGCCCCAGCATTGAGCCATTCTGGCGCGAAAGCGGTAAATCCCAGGGGTTTGGGGACAGAGTCCCCAAGTTGTTTGGGGACAGAGTCCCCAAGTAAGTCAATCAAGGGTTCTTCCTTTCCGATCTTGCCTCCCCAGATCCCGTCGCCGTTTTTCACTGTGCCGTGCCGGCGGCCATCTTGGTGCGCCAACTGCGCGGGCCGCACTTGAGTACGTGACCGTGATGCAGAATGCGATCCAGCATGGCGGTGACGGCGGCCACATCCCCCAGCAGTTTGCCCCAGTCCTCTACCGGACGATTGGAAGTGAGCAGGGTGCTGGCACGCTCGTAGCGGCGCATGACAATCTCCAGCAGATCCTCCGCTGCGGTGAGCGGCAACTTGCGCATTCCGAAGTCGTCGATGATGAGCAGCGGCGCCGTGGTCAGCGTTTCCATGAACTCTCTGCGCATACCGTCTACGACGGCCTCGGCCAACTCGTCGAGGAGCACGTGAGCTTCGCGATAGAACACGCGGTAGCCTTGCTGAATCGCGGCCTGACCGATAGCCTGGGCCAAGTGGCTTTTGCCCGTGCCACCTGGACCGAGAAACAATGCGTCTTCTCGCTTGCCGATGAAGGCGCAGGTGGCGAGGTCGAAGACCAGACTGCGATTCATCTTCGGATTGAAGTTGAAGTCGAAGTGGTCGAGCGTCTTTTGCGGATCTCGGAAGGCGGCCTGCTTGCGCCGCCTCTCCAGCAGGCGGTCGGCGCGCCGGGTCAGTTCGTCGGCGACCAGGCACGAGATCAGGTCGATGGGCGCCATGGCTTCCGCCTGCGCCTGATGCAGGCGCGTTTCCAGCACGGTGGCGATGCCGCCGAGCCGCAGTTGTCGTAGGGCATGCTGCAATTCGATGAGGTTCACGTTTACTCTCCTTTGGTTTTGTGTTCGATGAAGTCGCGATACTCGGTCAGTTGGCGAATCAGCGGATCCACCTGGCGCAAACTCAGCGGCATTTGCGGATGGCGTTCGAGGTAGCGACGCACGAAGCGATATTCACCGGCGCCGATCTCCAGAGCGGCGGCGCACGCTTCCTCGACGCTGGCGGGTCCGTATTTCTTGGCCAACGACAACATGCCCTGAATCCGGCGCACCGCGGTCTGACCGTGCTCCCGGTGCATCTGGCGGCAGAGCGCCCCGATCTGTTCGCCAACCTGGTCGGCACGGCACAGCAGTTGCTGTGTGCCCAGCGGCGTGTGCTTGGGGCGGTCCTGCTCTTGGATGCGATGACCGCCGCGCGCCTGGCGCAGATGCTCGCGCAGCAACTCGCCGGTGCCAGGGTGCAGCAGTCGCACATGCCGGATGTCCCATTGCACGCTGACGCGCCGGCCGATCCAGCCCGGAGGTGCGCCATAATAAGCCGCTTCCACCTCTACGCAGCCATCCAGATGTACCGTGCGTTCGCCGAACTGGTAATAGCGGAAGGGCTCGACGGGCAGCAACTGCAGGGCCGGCCGCTCTTCGGCGAACATGACGGCAACCTGTCGCTGGGTGGTGCCGTGGATGCGCGTGTCGGCCCAGTGCGACTCCCAATGATCCAGATAGGCCTGCGCCTCTTGAGGACTTTCAAAGCGCATACCCTTCAACGGGGTCTTCTGCGCATGGCCCACACCGCTCTCGACCTTCCCCTTGCGATCCGGGTCCGCCACGCGGCAGGGCATCGCCACTACGCCGTAATGGCGCAGCATGTCGGCGTACACGGGATGGAGCGTGGGATCGTAGATATCGGGTTTGAGCACGCCTTCGCCGAGGTTGTCGAGCACCACCACGCGCGTGCATCCGCCCAAGCGCCGGAAGGCCTGTTCATGCAGCTCCGCCCAGGTCTGAGTGCTGGAGTGGAACACCAGAAGACGAACCGACTTGCGGCTGTAGCCGAGCGTCAATACGAACAGACGCATGCGCCGATACTTGCCGCTGTGCGGGTCGCGGACCATCGGGCCCGTGCCGTAATCGACCTGGGCTTCCTCACCGGGCGCGGTCTCGATTACGGCGCAGGCTTCTTTTGGTGTACCGCCGACCAACTTGCGAACGAAACGCTTGACGCTCTGGTATAGGCACAGACCATCCGGTCCATGAAGCGATCACCTATCTACAAAACCATGGCTGCGAAACGGATCGCATGAATTATGCCCGTGCGCGCCGACTTGGATTGGCGCTCGGTACTGGCAATGTCGAGGCCACCTGTAAGAGTCTGTTTGAAATGCGGATGAAGCGCTGTGGGGCGCGCTGGAAGCCGGACACGGGCCAACACATCGTGCAGCTCCGAGCTTTTGCACTCAGTGACCGATGGGAGCCTGCTATCGAATTGACACTTCGTCCGCTACGGATGGCTGTTCGCGCGGCTTGAGGTCAATGTCCAGGATGAGAGCCACACCCCATCAGCACCCGCTGCCATAAGCGACTCAGCGGCCGAATGCTGTCCGACTTCCGCCGCTCGCAGCAAAGGAATCACAAAACGTGGCGGCGCGCCCCGTATTTCGGAACCATGTCGTAGGAGCGCCGTAATTAGTTCTACAGCTCCGGCGTCGATCGCGTGGATCAGGACTCGCTCGTTACCGACTCCTTTCAGATCAGCAGGCAATCCTTGCGCCAGAAGGATCTTAATGATCGATTCGGCACGATCCATGCGTTGGGCTTGCGGGACATCCGGAATTCCTGAAAGCAGGTGGTCGTAAGCCGTGCGGCCATCATTGTCAGGAATGGTCACATCTGCGTCATATTCCTTGATTAGGCATTCGAGGATTTCAGGGTGAAGATGGCGACACGCGACCAGAGCGGGTGTGATGCCGAGATCAGTGGGCTGGTTTACTAAAAACCCTGCCGATATCGCCGCCTTGACGGAGCCGATGTGACCGCTTCGAACGGCCTCTGTCAGCCTGTTCCAACCACCAGTTACTCGTAGATCCAGAGGTGAACCACAATCTGCAAGATACTGCGCAAGATCGTTGTAGCCCTGCTGGGCAGCCCAGAATGCAGCGGATGAACCATCCGAATCGGGCAAGTCCGCTCGAATACCGCAATCCTCGATCAGAAAGCGGCACGCTTCCTTGACGCCGCCGTAAGCGGCGTGACTTAGAATCGTCCCACCCCTCTCAGTGAGTTGTCTTGGATCCGCGCCGTAGTCCCGGATGAGCCGCTTCAAGAAGGAAGCTTGACCAGATAACGCCGCGATGTGCGCGACTGAGAGGCCGCGCGTCACACACGAATTGACTAGGGATGAATCCTCAAAAATCGAGCGCCTCGGCCCCATCCCTTCGCGGTCATCATCGGCGTATCGATCCTCATCCCGACGATCGTCTCCCGTAACTGCGGCCCAAAACTGCGGTCGAAGTTCCCAGACGCCATCGCCTCTTTGTTCTTCCGTCAGCTGCGCCCCGTCCCTTATGGCTCTGCGGATCTCCTCAGGCCGCCCAGCATTCACAGCGGCGACTAGCCGTTGCCTGGCGATCTTGGAGAGTGCGAGCTTGACGTAATCTTCAACTTTGGACCGAACGTCCGCGGCGAGGTCAGCGGTAAGGCTGGGATCGTTGAACCAGGGTTCAGTGTTTGTCGAGATGCGAAGGTGATGATCACGGCGTCCGCCCCGATCCCAGCGCTTCGCATCCTCGATTAAGGTCCAACGGAATTCTTGTCTTGGCCGCTGCTGTCTAGTCCACCGATTTAGGGCGGGCCAAGCGTCGAGTAGGAGATCGTGCGACAATTGAATCTCTGAGCCTTGATCGTGGGGCACTTCCTCCAACAAGCGCTTATCAATAGCAACACTGAGTAGTTGGTCGGAAATCCCTTTCGAGATTAACTCGTCTCGTGTTGCTGATCGCCTCTCAAATGTAGCCGGTGTCGAAACAGTAATTAATTCGAAAAGTCTCTTTATAACCGCGTCATCTGCGACTTGTTCTTCGAATTCATGAGCCTCATGATCCACTACTCCCGACAAGCCTCCAAGAGCCTCGTACGCCTCCAGAGTTAGCTTCTTGTCGCGCGCTTTCTTGCAGAGTACGTGAAGGCATTGGGCCACAAAGGGGAGGGCATCCCCCCCCGCGTTTCGACGCGTCCGAGACAATTCGACGGCGCAATAGAGGTTCTACGTCTATCCCAGCAAAGTCCGCTGGTTCTTGAATCATTTGGGCGATTTCAAGGTCGTCGGGAACCGTCGGCCAAACGGAAGCGATCAGGTGTCCCACGCGTCTAGATATTATCGGTTCGCTCCGCATCGAGCCAAAGACATCGCTCCGCAAGGTCATCAGGACATAGACTCGATCACACAACGCTGCCGTGCAGACAAAGCGGAAAAATTGGTTTCGTTCGACGGACCGGGATCCAGCCGCGTGTTCACCTTGATTAATCGAAATCACTAGTCTGCAATCGTCATCTTCTTGATCTGACTCTTCAAGAATAGGATCAAGGAAACGTCGATGGAACTGTGTCTTCGCCGCATCCAAATCAAACGGCGAACCTTGAGGCGGATCAGTAAAAAGTAAATGCAGTGCTTCTTCAAGGTTTGTTCTATCTCCGACCCGACCCAGTTTTCGCTTCAACAGGGTCGAGAAACCAAACGCCAAACTGTTGAGAAACCCCTCGCCCCCAGGTTTGGGTTCAGCCTCAAGGTATTGCCAGTTCCGGCCGACTTCGGATCGAGTGCCAAGTTGAAGATGCCCCAAGATCCCCGCGTGCAGCAACGACGACTTGCCAACCCCGGATGGCCCGCTAATTGCGATAACCTTCTTGCCATCGTCCAAGGCCATAAATGCTTCATTGATCTCGTTGTCGCGACCCTTGAAGATCTCCCAGTGTTCGATTGGAAAGTAACTGGTTCCTGGATAAGGCCATCCATCCCAACGAACTGGCGCTCGGACAATCGCCTTTTTGGGCCCGGACGTCCCTTTTCCAGTCCGGATACTGACAAGTCGATCAAAGTGGGTTCGAACGCTACGGAGGACGGCGTCGAAGAGCTTGTCGTCTTGATCATACTCCATGAAACCAAATGCACTGCCACGGTCACTGCGTCCCTTAAGTTCGTGGAGAAACCTCACCAATTCCGAATGGTCATTGCGCAATTTTCGATCTAGTTCTTCGACCGCCTTCTCCGCGTCTTTCGGTAGAGCACTTAAATATTGTTCTGTGTGTGGCTCCCAAGATTTCGGTGCCTTATAGACCTGTATTATTGGAAGCGTCGGCACAAGTTTGCTGCGTTTCTGGGCTTCAAGCGCGCAATGCAACTCGTAGGTCGACCACGAGATGTGCCCATCTGGACCGGGCGACCCCAGACTGTCCCTGAAGATCATTACCACAATCTCGTACTCTCCGACTGGGCGCTGGGCCTGGACGGACTCGGCGGTCGGTTGCCCAGGGATGTCCTGAATCAGGTCTGGCGGCTCTCGCCACCTAAACGGTCTCAAATTGAATTGTTCATTCGTTTTGCCATAGGTCTTCTTGATGGTTTCGCCAATCGTTTGTAGAAGATCCAAATCCGGGCGAGGTGCGTCAGGCCCACCGAGGAACACTCTGATGATGGATTCGTGTCCCTTCACGATCGTTGCCATTGCCGGAGGCGATTTGCGCCAGCCAGTATGATACAATATTTTGCGTTCCCCCCAAATGCACCGCGCGACACGGAGACTGAGACAGTATGGCGTATCCCTTATTTCGCCAAACAGCCAAGCCGTTATGCCTTTGCCTCATGGTCTTAGCTGCTGTAGTTGATCTCGGTTCTTGCCGTTCGGGGGCACACGAAGTTCCGCTGAATGAGCTTGCGTCACTCGTCAAGTCGCGGAAAGCCCGAAGAATTGAAGTCCGCTCGGATTCAATTCTTGTCGAGTCTACCGGGGGCGAAGTTATCACGGCTAAGAAGGAAAAAGGCGAAAGCGCGATCAGGCTCTTGTTGGATTTTGGTGTAACCGACTCTGATCTGGCATCGTCCCGGATTGTAGTGAGCGAAGACGAGCCGTGGCTATCGGTGCTCGGCAAGCCACTCCTCTATGTCCTATTAATTGGCATTGCCGTAATCCTTGTTGGGGGGGGCATCATGTCCGGATTAGGTTCTGCCTTCGCTCAAGCACAGCGGAAGACCGTCTCAGATCTTACGCAAAGTAACGCCGCCCTTTTTTCCGCGGACGCGCCGACAACAACATGGCAACAAATTGCAGGAGCATCCGACGCGAAGAGAATATTACAAGAAAATGCCTATTTTTTCAAGAATCCCAGCAAGTTGGTTGCGCTAGGAGGGCGATTGAGAAGGGGAGTTCTCTTAGTAGGTGCGCCGGGCACTGGCAAGACAATGCTAGCTCGGGCAATGGCTTCGGACATCGGGGCAAAGTGTTATTCAATGTCCGGCGCCTCCTTCGTCGAGGTGTACGTCGGGGTTGGTGCGGCGCGAGTTCGTGATCTGTTTAGCAAAGCGCGGAGCGAACAGGCAGCAGTAGTATTCATAGATGAGATTGATGCCGTCGGGCGTCGTCGGTCGAGCGCTCCAGTTGGTGGAGCTATGGAATATGATCAGGCACTGAACCAGCTGCTGGTCGAGTTAGATGGGTTCGACAGAAACAACAATCTCATGATCCTGGCTGCAACAAATCGTCGGATGTTCTAGACGAAGCTCTATTGCGTCCCGGTCGTTTTGACCACATCGTCGAGGTCAAGGTCCCGACGTTCGAGGAACGCAAGGAGCTGTTTGTGTTGTACAGCTCGGACAAGCATTTAGATGACACTTGGGATACAAGCGCTTGCGAGGTGATGGCACAGAAAACGATTGGGATGACGGGGGCTGAAATAGCGACGATAATGAATGAGGCGGCACACATGGCTGCCCGGCGGGATTCGGTGGCGATCGCTCGATCCGATGTAGAAGGGGCCGTCAAGGAAATTATTGCCGTGGTGAAACGACGTCGGATTGCGACAGGAGAGCAATACGCGACGAGTTCGTAAGTGGTTTGTGATAGTGTTATTGGATTCACAGATAAGGTTCATTTCCCCGAAGCCAGGCAGGAAACAACGGTAAACAACCTTCCTCAAGCCTGGACGGCATCCGACGTAGACTCAGTTCAAAGGATCTTGATGGCCTCGGTGGCACTTGTCGGGATGCCGGAGGAGTTCTGGGGGAAGGGTATTTACAAGAAGTTATTGATAGAGAAAGTTGTTTTGCTTTTGCCTCAAGGTTTCTGAGTGCGCGAGTTTCCTTCGTGTAGCGCTTGGGGAGCCAGAACACATCGAAAGTCAATAAAGTTGACCTTTTGTGTTCATCCCCACGGCCCGCCCGTTTTCCAGCGAGCCATGAACGGTCTTTCGCCGATGGCGGCCGTCAGGACCGGGAATGCGAACCGACGGACCTCGGCCACGAGCCTTTCCAAATCGCCTGGCTCGCCGACAAACCTGCTCCGGCGCACGAATGCTCGCCACTGGGTGGCTCGTGCAGGATCGGCGTAGAAGGCATCAGTGAGTCCGACGGGCTCCGCTTCGACGCTCGTTCCTCGATGCCGGAACGTCGCGACGATCGCCTCGATCAGATTTTCCCCTTCAAACGAGTACATGCGAGACAGGAGGGCGAGGTCATAGTAATCCTTCATCCGGCTGTTCAGCAGACCGAGTTTAGTTAGCGCTTCGAGCTTTTCGGCGATAACGGTCTCCTTCGGATAGGCCCGAAGAACAGGAGCCGGAAAGTCGAGTAGCGTTGGATATTCGACCTCCGTTGGTCCAGGAACAATGACGTCCCCAAAGCCGATATCGATCTGCATCGGGATTCGCGCCTTTGCGAGGGTCGCGTGGAACCTGACCCGAACGCCTTCGTAGTCCGCATCCTCTTTAATGCGGCTGACCTCGATTGAGGCGCGATTGAATTCGACGCCGTCCGGTTCGGCCGCAACTTCGCACACTGCGCCAACAAGTTCTTCAATGTGATCCAATTCGTTACTCGTCCTTCCGGCGAGATCGATGTCCATAGTTGGCCGCGACTGAGGCGCCCGCCAGGCGGTCAGCAAGAGCGCGCCCTTCAGAACGAACCGATCCGAGGAAGGCGATTTCGACAAGCGATAGAGGAAGCGTTCCATTGCGAAGTACTGAAGGACCTCCTGGAACGGTCGGCTTTGCGCACGCGATTGATTGAGCAGTCGCTGGCGGACCGATTCGCCCACGTCGCGACCGCTCACAGCACAGCCTCCAGATAGGGTCGCATGACTTTTTGGACTCGATTGATCTGAGCGAACTTTGCCAGGGCGTGAAAGTTCGGCTTTGGCGTACGGTCGCGGTAAGCCCGTAGAGCTTCAATCGCGAGATCGAGCCCGATCTTGTTCCGGTACTTGAAGCAATCGGCGATGGTCTTCTCTGGCGAATAGATGCGCACCGGCACTTCGTCCATCTTGACGGTTTCAATGCCGGCGCTGAACGATGGTTCCGAATACCAGAACACACGCAGTGGGACACCATCGATCTTCGGAATCTGAGCGTGACTGGGCAGCGCAAGATCGACGGAATGCGGAACCTGCGTCGTCAGACCGTGGTGAGCGAGCGCCGAGATCAGGCAAACTACTGAGCGCGGAATTCGAATCGCGACGGGAACGAGATCCGGGCTGGAGAGGGGCGGCGCCGTAGACAGCCTGTAGAGTCCGCGACCAACCTGTTCGATCTCGCCCGAGTCCCTGAGAGCATAAAGCGTCCGCGGGTGAATACCAAGCCGGATCGCTTTGGCCGTGCGGAGCATGCCCCCGTGTTCGGTGAACACGTTGCGTGCTTTCGCGAGTCCTGTGTCAGCGGCTTGCATTGGATAGACTCAACGGATAGTATAAACCGTATCCGAGGATTGTATCCACTCGTCCGCTTCCCAGCCCGGCGGCCTTCCGAGAGCTGGAGCAGCGGAGAGGCAGCGGAGGAAGGCGCGGATCTGGCGGCACAGTGAGCATCCTGCCGAGGGTCTCCGCGTAGCGCGGGCAGGGGCAGCTTCCGCTTCTTCCGGTCCGCAGAAGGTTTACCGCATACCCCGTGACGCCGATTGTGGGGGTCTATCTGTAAGAAATGGCGGCACTTCGTGAGCCGGTTGAAGATCTCGGCGAAGGCTCCAAAAACTTGAAAAAACCGGAAGTTTGAGGAGTTTCGTGATGGACGCGACAGGCTTGAGCGGTGGTAACGCCATAAGCTGCGCCGTAGGTTCCGCCCAATGTGCCCAGGTCTTGGACGGTATAGTTTGGCGGTTGTGCAATCGCAAGCGCAGCGAAAAAGCTGCCCGCGGCAATCGAAATCAGAATCGGTTTCATTGTTAAGGTTGCCTCCATGGGTTGCATATTGAGCCGGCGGAGGGTACCGGTCGATGAAGGTTTACGCCGAGATCCTCGGCGCATCCTTTGTATGCGGCGGACAACGCGCCGGTGGAAGCATGACCGCTTCGAGCCCGGAAGGCGTACGCCGCTGCGTGGCGGAGGCCATACGGCAAAGCGGATTGCTTCCCGAAGAGATCGACTACGTCAACGCGCACCTCACCGCCACCGGCAACGATCCGCGCGAAACGGCGCACCTGCGCTGTGCGCTGCAACTCGATGGCGACCGCTTTCCCTGGATCAATGCGACCAAGTCGATGATCGGTCACAAGGAAGGCGTCAACGTGCTGGCAGACTGGTGCCAGCGGGGCGTCCGCGTGATCGCCGTCACGCAACAAATTGATCTCAGCGGCCCAGTGGGGAATCTAATCGCCAGCCTCCTGTTCGGTATCGCCGAAATCGAATTGCATCATGCCAAGGAACGTCGGCCGCAGGTATTGCCCTTGCCAGAAAACGAGGTGTGTACCCCCACGCACGCAGCCGGAACCTCGATGCCCGCCGTTTTTCTCGGTTGGAGGGTAGGTGTGCAGGTCTCCGGCGGGATGGATTTTTTGGATTCGCACTTGCACCCCGCTACTATTAAATCCTCTATGCGGTTACGCGGTGATTTGGTAGAGTTTTTTACGACGGCGGAGTTGGTGTTGCTCATGGTCGGAAGTCTGGTTCTCCTGGGGGTCGCTATTTACAAGCTGATCAGGCACGAGATCAGGAAGCAGTGGTGAGCCTGACGGGCGGGTATTGGGGGTGGGGAGCGGCGGGATGGGAGCATGTAGGGCAAGGAGATACGACGACGCGGGCTTCTTGGCTGGCCCCTCGGCTGGGGACGGGGACATCCTCACCTGTAAATAACAGGCGAAGTACAGGTCAAATGGCGGGATCTTCCTGGGCGGCGGACAAGCAAACAGAACCCTCCAGACCGCAAATCGGCACATGGGCGTTGGTGGCGCCGCGCTCCGGCGGTGGAAGATCGGCAAGGTAGAGCGTTCGGGGACGCGAGGATCAAAACCTGAATCGAGCCAAACGACAGGCCATAGTCCGTCACTTGCGGGTTGAGGTATTCTGGCGTGGGTGACATTTAGGTAACACAGCCTAGAAGAATTAGCAGCGCGGGACGCAATGGACTCCTTTATAATCTGCAACTTACTGATTCAACATCTGCACCAAGCTTTCCCGAAGGCAAAACCCGCTCGGCTCAAAATGCCCGCCGTCACGGCTTCGCCGCCGCCGAATTCATCGTCGTCCGCGCCGAACATCTCGACGAGGTCGCCGACATCAAAGCCGACCTCGTCGCCGTCTACCAGCCCGTCAACTCCGAAGAACTCTCCGCCCTGGAGCGCATCGCCCTCACCCGCCACACCGTCCTGCGCGCCGCCCGCCTCGAAGCCGGCCTCTTCTCCTCCGGCATCAACGAAGCCGTCGACACCGAGGGCGCCTTCCGCAATCAGCCCTCGCTCGACATCACCGTCAGCCAGGGACTCAACCACGCCCTCGCCGATGGCTTCGTCCGCCTGGTCCGCCAGTCCCCCGAAATCTGGAAGCTCTTCCTCCGCTACCAGGCCCAGGCCGGGCGCAACTACCGCCAGGCCATCCAGGAATTCGACCGCCTCAAGTCCCTTCGCGACGAATTACCGAACGAACCCGTCATCGAGCCCGAACCCGCGCCGGCTCAACCGCTTACCCCTCCTCCGAACGAACCCGCCGCGGCTCGCGAACCGGCTCCCGCGCCGCCACCTCCGCCGTTCCCCCGCGACATTCCCCCCACCACTGAGCCCATCGTCATCATCAACAACGCCCGTCCCGGCTCCCTGCGCCCCGAACCGGCCCCGAAACAGCCGTAAACGCGCATGAAAATCTGTCCGATGCCCCACAATACGCCACGGCTTCGCCCGTCCCTTGCCAAGGCCTCCCCCGCGTGGTCTCTCCCGGCCGCCACCGCGCCTCTCCGTTCACCCCGCACTCCAGCCTTCTGCGCGTTACATCCGCCTTTCCGCGTCTCTCGGGAAACTCCGCTCCCTCTGCGCCCTTTCCTTCCTTTGTGTCTTCTCCGCGTTTCCTCCGCGCCTCCGCGTCTCCGCGTCTCCGCGTCGAATGGGCCCCGCCGCTGGCCTGTCGGGAGTTTCCGCGCCCTGAGAACGCCGGGCGGCAGGGACTGTCCGGTTCCCACGGTATCGGGCTCCCGAACGACGTCCGCGCCAGCATTCCGGGTCGACACAGAAACGGCCGCGCCCACCGCCGTCCGCTCCGCTTTCCCCTGCTTGTGCAATTTGACACTAGACACCGCAGGTGATAAATGTAGTGATCTTCATCAGGAACACAAATGGCTGACGACCAAAAGCCGGAAGGCTCCCCAACGCCTCCACCCTCTGGAGGCGAGCCGTCCAAGCCGCCTCAGAAACCAGCCCCTCCGGCGCCCGCCGCCAAACCCGCCGCCCCCAAGCCCGCAGCCCCGGCCGGGGGACACGCCGCCCCTCCCAAGCCTCCTGCCACCATGGCCGCCACTCCCTGGGCCGGCGAACTGGCGCAGGAGTTGAAGGAGCGCTTCGCGGACCGCATTCTCGAAACCTCCACCTATCTGGGCCAGAATTTTATCGTGGCCAAGGCCGATTCCGTCATTCCATTGCTCGAGTACCTCAAACTGGAAGCCGATTTCGACTACCTCGTGGACATCACCGCGGTCGATTGGCCCAAGCGGCCCGAACGCTTCGATCTGGTCTACATTCTTTATAGCTTCGCGCGCAACGAGCGCGTTCGCGTCAAGGCCCACATCCCCGAGGGCTTTAAGCCCGAAACCGCCGTCACCGTCCACCTCGGCGCTAACTGGCTGGAGCGCGAGGTCTTCGACATGTTCGGCATCGAGTTCGCAGGCCATCCCGACATGCGGCGCATCCTTCTGCCGGAAGAGTGGCAGGGGTACCCGCTCCGAAAGGACTATCCTATTATTCAGCAGGACCAGGCCTGGGTGCGGGAGAACCTGGAAATCGAAAGCGGCCAGTAAACACCGTATGCCGGACGCCACATTTTTAGATTCCACCGAATTAGTACTTAATATGGGACCGCAGCATCCCTCCACGCACGGCGTGCTGCGCGTGATCCTCAAATTGGATGGCGAAAAGATTCTGGGCACCGAGTGCGTAATCGGCTACCTGCACCGGGGCGTCGAGAAGATCGCCGAAAACCGCACCTTCGCGCAGTTCAACCCGTATGTCGACCGCATGGACTATGTGGCCGCCATCTCCAACGGTCTGGGCTATTGCCTGGCCGTGGAGAAGTTGCTGAATGTCGAGGCTCCGCCGCGCGCGCAGGTCATCCGCGTCCTGCTCACCGAGTTGAACCGCATCGCCAGCCACCTTCTGTGGCTGGGCACCCATGCCCTCGATATCGGCGCCATCACGCCGGTTTTCTATTGCCTGCGCGAGCGCGAAGAGGCCCTCAAAATCTTCGAAAAGTACTGTGGCGCGAGGCTCACCACCCATGCCTTCCGCATCGGCGGCCTGCTCTACGAGACCTACGACGGCTTCGAGCAGGAGATCATGGCCTTCTGCGACTGGTTTCTGCCCAAGGTGGATGAATACGAGGAACTGCTCACCAATAACCGCATCTGGGTGGGCCGCCTGAAAGACGTGGGTGTGCTGAACGCCGAGGAGTGCAAGGAATTCGGCGTGACCGGCCCGGTGCTTCGCGCCGCCGGCGTCAAGTGGGATTTGCGCAAGGCCCAGCCCTATTCCGGCTACGAGAAGTACGATTTCGAAATCCCCACCCGCCAGAACGGCGACACCTACGACCGGTACGTCGTCCGCATGGAGGAGATGCGCCAGTCGGTGCGCATCATGCGGCAGGCGGTCGAATCGATTCCCGAGGGGCCCATCATGGGCAAAGTGGGCAAGGTCATCAAGCCCGCGGTAGGCGAAGCGTATGTCTCCATCGAGGCCCCCAAAGGCGAGCTGGGCTATTACATCGTAAGCGACGGCTCTACGCAGCCTTACCGCGTGCGCGTCCGCCCGCCGTCGTTCGTGAACTTACAAGCCTTGGACCGGATGGTAAGAGGCGGCTTAGTCGCCGACGTGGTGGCGGTGATCGGAACCCTGGATATCGTACTGGGCGAGGTGGACCGATAAGCCGTCGGAGATTTCGTTTTTAAACAAAGTTGGCATCTTATGCGTAAGCTTCTCAATCGGATCTTCCTGGTGGACCTCTTCCAAGGTCTCTGGGTAACCTTCCGCAATCAAAATCCGAAGTACATTTATACCGAGCAGTATCCCGCCGAGCGCCCCAAGGTGGCCGAACGCTACCGGGGAGCGCCGCGCCTCAATATCAACCCCGATAACGGCGAAACCTTGTGCATCGCCTGCAACCTGTGCGCGCTGGCCTGTCCGGAGAATCTCATCGTAGTCGGCAGCGCACGCAATGAAACCACCCGGCGCAAGGAACTCACCGAATTTACGTACGATACTTCCCGCTGCATGTTCTGCGGCCTCTGCGAAGATGCCTGTCCGGTGGACGCCCTGGAGTTGACCCAGGATTTCGAGTTGGCCACTTACACCCGCGAGGGCCAGATCTGGGACCGCCAGATGCTCGAAGAAGGTCCCAAACCTACTCAATACCGATGCTAACCCCCTGCGTTCAGCGCCGCCGTGCCGCGACCCGGAAGGAGCCGCCACACCTTCTATGACCCCCCCTTTCATAGACACGGCTTTGTTCTACATTTTCGCCCTGCTTGTGCTGGGTGGGGCGATCTTCACCATCACCTGCCGCAACGCCGTGCGCAGCGCCCTTTCGCTGATTGTCTCCCTGCTCGGCGTGGCGGGCATCTATCTCATGCAGCAGGCCGAGTTCCTGTTCGCCGTGCAAATCGTGCTTTATGTGGGCGGCATCATGGTTTTGTTCCTGTTTGTGATCATGCTGGTGAATCTGGACCAGGCCGCCATGGAGCGCCAGTATAACCGGCAGTGGCTGGTGGCTCTCACCGCCGTGGCATTAGTGGCCGCCGAGGTGGCTTACTTCCTGTACCGCGGCCAGAGCGCCTTCCAGATCGCCCAGCCGGCGGCGGCGCCGCCCTCCGCTTTGGGCAACACCGAGGTGCTGGCGGACGCCCTGTTCTCCGAATATCTGTTGCCTTTCGAAATTGCATCCATCCTGCTGTTGGTGGCCGTGGTCGGCTCCGTGATCATGGCCAAAAAGAGGATCTGACGATGTCTCCCATCGGAACGGTTCATTACCTGGCGCTCAGCGCGGCTCTCCTGCTGATCGGCACCGTGGGCGTGCTGACCCGCCGGAATGTGGTGATTATTCTGATGTCCATTGAGCTGATGCTCAATGCGGTGAATATCAACCTGGTGGCCTTCTCGCATGCCTTACACAATATCGACGGCCAGATTTTCGCCATCTTCGTGATCACCGATGCGGTAGCCGAAGCGGCCGTGGGGCTGGGAATTCTGATCGCGCTGTTTCGCAATCGGGAAACCGTCCTGGCGGATGAGATCGACTTGCTGAAGTGGTAGGAGAACCGTGAACTTTCTCGACCAGATCTGGCTGATCCCTCTGTTCCCGCTCTGCGGAGCGTTGCTGATGCTGCTGTTCGGCAGCAAGCTCGATCCGCAGCCGGAGTCTTCCCTAGCCGTGGCTCCTGGCGTGGAGCCGGTCTTCGACGATCACGGCCACTCCCATGATCAGGGGCATACTCACGACCACGAACACGGCGATACCCACGATCACGAGCATGCCCACGGTCACGAGCATCCCCACGATCATTCGCATGAGCACAGCCATGGCCATGGCCACGTCCACGCCCCGCTCAAATTCCTCATCAACCTGATCTGCCCGGGGATGGTGCTGCTCTCCTTTATCTTCTCTTTAGGCGCTGTGTGGCAGCTTTCGCAATTGCCCCAGCGTGTCCACCAGATCATTCAGTTCACCTGGATTGCCGCTATGCCCTTCCACATGGGCACCGGACAGATCGCCTTGTTCCAGGCGGATTGGGGCTTTCTGCTCGACCCGCTCAGCTCAGTGATGATCCTGGTGGTCACCGGAATCGGCTTTCTCATCCACGTCTATTCCACCGGCTACATGGCCCACGATAATGGCTACTACCGTTTCTTCGGTTACCTGAACCTGTTCGTGTTTTTCATGCTCATGCTGGTTCTGGCTAATAACTACGTGCTGCTGTTTGTGGGCTGGGAAGGCGTGGGACTCTGTAGCTACCTGCTGATCGGCTTCTACTTCCAAAAGAAATCCGCCGGAGACGCCGGCAAGAAGGCTTTCATCGTCAACCGCGTGGGCGATGCCGGATTCATTCTGGGCATGCTGCTGATGCTTTCCGTGCTGGGCACCGTGCGCTTCACCGACGTCAATGCAGTGTTGCGCGGCGGTCATTTCACGCCGGAAACCGCCGGCTTCGGTGTGCTCAGCGTCATGTCGCTGCTGCTGTTTATCGGCGCCACCGGTAAGTCGGCCCAGTTTCCGCTATACGTCTGGCTGCCGGACGCCATGGAAGGCCCTACCCCCGTATCGGCTCTCATCCACGCAGCCACCATGGTGACCGCCGGCGTCTATATGGTGGCGCGGTCTTCGGCCTTGTTCGTCCTTACGCCCAGTACTTCCACGGTAGTGGCCTCAGTGGGCGCCTTCACCGCCATTCTGGCCGCATCCATCGCCCTGGTCCAGACCGATATCAAGCGCGTGCTGGCCTACTCCACGGTCAGTCAGCTTGGTTATATGTTCCTGGCGCTGGGCGTGGGCGCTTATTGGGTGGCCGTCTTCCACTTATTCACGCATGCCTTTTTCAAGGCCCTGCTCTTCCTCGGTTCGGGTTCGGTGATTCACGCCATGAGCGGCGAACAGGATATGCGCCACATGGGCGCCCTGAAAGATAAGATCCCCATCACTCACTGGACCATGTTGATTGCCTCCATCGCCATTGCCGGCATCCCCGGGCTGGCAGGATTCTTCTCCAAAGACGAAATCCTGTGGCAGGCCTACAGTTCGCCGCAGGGATCGAGGGTGCTGTACGGCGTCGGTCTTGTCACCGCCTTGATGACCGCTTTCTATATGTGGCGGCTCATGACCCTGACTTTCTACGGTAAGTCGCGGGTCAAGCCCGAAGTGGCGGCGCATATTCACGAATCACCCGCCTCCATGACCGTCCCACTCATCGTGCTGGCCATCGGCAGCGCCCTGGCCGGTTTTCTGGGGACACCGCGGGTCTGGAACCTGGGCGAGAATTTCCACATCTTCGAAAGCTGGCTGGCGCCCGCCTTCGCTTCGGCCGCCGCAGAGGCTACCACGGAGGGCCAGTACGGCCCCTCCATGGAATGGATCCTGATGGGCTTTTCGGTAGCCTTCGCCATCATCGGGATTGTCGCCGCATGGTACGCCTATCACCACAAACCGCACGTGGCCGATACGCTCGAAAAGAAACTCAAGCCGCTGCACGGCCTGCTCTATAACAAGTGGTACGTGGATGAAGTTTACGATTTCCTGTTCGTCAACGGCCTGTGCAAAGGCGGCGGCCGCGTGCTGGGCGCCTTCGACCGCAATGTGGTGGACGGCGGGGTCAACGGCGCCGGCTGGTTCACCCGCCTCAGCGCCACGCTTTCCGGCTGGTGGGACACCTGGATTATCGATGGCGCGGTGCGCTTCACTTCCTTCTTCGTCAAGATGCTCTCCTATCCCGCCTGTATCCTGCAAAGCGGCCGCGTGCAGGCTTACGCCTTCTTCATGCTGGTAGGCCTGCTGGCCTTCCTGGGATATTACGTAGCGCGGTAACCATATGGACCAGCACTTACTCAGCATCGTCTTATTCACGCCGCTGGCCGGGCTGGCCATCCTGCTCCTGATTCCCTCCCGGAGCAAGAACCTGATCCGTATCTGGGCCAACCTGGTGGCTTTTGCCGGGTTCCTGGTTTCCCTGCCGCTGGTCACGCGGTTTCAAACCGGAGCATCCGGATTTCAGTTCGAAGAGCGCGCCGATTGGATCCCCGCGCTGGGAGCCCACTACCACATCGGAATCGACGGCATCAGCCTGCTGTTGTTGATGCTCACCACCCTGATGGGTTTCATCGCGGTGCTATGCTCCTGGAGCGCCATTCAGGACCGGGTCAAGGAATATTACGCCATGTTCATGCTCCTGCAGACGGGCATGATCGGCGTATTCCTGTCGCTCGATTTCTTCCTCTTCTATATCTTCTGGGAACTGGTGCTGGTCCCCATGTACTTCATCATCGGAGTCTGGGGCGGCCCGCGCAAACTCTACGCCGCCATTAAGTTCTTCCTGTACACCCTGGCCGGTTCGGTGCTCATGCTGCTGGGCATCCTGACCCTCTACTTCCAGCATTACAACCAGTTCCACTTTTACAGCTTCGAGATATCCGAGCTGATGAAGACCAGCATGCCGCTGGGCATGCAGCAATGGGTCTTCTGGGCCTTCTTCATCGGCTTCGCTATCAAAGTGCCCATGTTCCCGTTCCACACCTGGCTGCCCGATGCCCACGTGGAGGCCCCCACCGCCGGATCCGTCATCCTGGCGGCCGTGCTCCTGAAAATGGGCACTTACGGCTTCCTGCGCTTCTCCCTACCGCTGCTGCCTAGAGCTTCGGCCGACCAGGCCATCGTGGAAATCCTGGCCGTCCTCTCGATCGTGGGCATCATTTATGGCGCCCTGGTCAGCCTGATGCAAGCCGATTGGAAGAAGCTTGTGGCGTACTCGTCGGTAAGTCACTTAGGCTTCTGCACCCTGGGCATTTTCTCGCTCAATCCCAACGGCATCGCCGGCAGCGTGCTTCAGCAGATCAATCACGGCATCTCCACCGGCATGCTCTTCATGGTAATCGGGGTGATTTACGAGCGCCGCCATACGCGCGAGATCGCCGAGTACGGCGGCCTGGCGCATGTGATGCCTACCTTCGCCAAGATCTTCGCGTTTGCCATGCTCAGCTCGGCGGGCCTGCCCCTTCTGAACGGCTTCGTCGGCGAGTTCACCATCCTGCAAGGCGCCTTTGAAGCCAATCGCATCTGGGCCGCCTTCGCGGTGACCGGAGTGATTCTGGGCGCCGCCTACCTGCTGTGGCTCTACCAGCGCACCATGCTGGGCCAGGTAACGAATGGCAAGAACCTGACCATCCCGGATATGAACTTCCGCGAGATCTTCACCTTCGCGCCGCTGATCGCCTGGGCCATCTGGATTGGCGTTTATCCCAAGCCCTACTTTGACATTCTGCAAAGACCCGTGGCCCAGATTGTAGAGCGCGTGCGGCCGGGTTACTTCTCCAGCGGCCCGCAGATGGCCAACTTACCCGCGCCGAAAACCCATACTCTGGCGCAGGCGGGAGGCGGCCAATGAGCCAGTTCTACACAGCCACCGACCACTTCACCATCATCCCCGCGGTGATGCTGGCGCTGTTCGGATGCGCCATCCTGATCTTCGATTTTTGGATCTTCCCCGATCCGCGCCAGAAGAAATGGCTGCTCCTGTTCGTAGCGCTGGGCGAGGGCTTCACCGGCTTCGGCCTGGTCCGGCAGACGGCCTTTCTCTCCGCCCAGGGCATTTCCGATCTCACCGGGTTCCAGGGGTCCGTTACGGTGGATGGCTTCAGCATCTTCTTTAACTGGATTTTCCTGATCGCTGCATTAATCGTGGCCGTAATCTCCTATCACTACCTGGAGGTCGCGGACGAGAACCACGGCGAATATTACGCCCTGATCCTGTTTGCGCAATGCGGCATGTACTTTCTGGCCACCGGCACCGACTTAGTTACCCTCTTCATCGGGCTGGAGCTGATGGCGCTGTGCTTCTACGTGATGGTGGGCTTTCTGCGGTCCGATAAGCGCTCTAACGAGGCGGCCCTGAAGTATCTGCTCTTAGGCGCCTTTTCCACCGCCTTCCTGATCTACGGCTTCTCAATCATGTACGGCCTGGCGCGCTCCACCAAACTGGCCGATATCGCCGCGGCCATCGAGCAGCGCCCCGCATGGGACCCGCTGGTCTTTCTGGCCATGGCGACCACCGCCGTGGGCCTGCTGTTCAAGATCTCCGCCGCACCTTTCCATATGTGGGCGCCGGATGCTTACGAAGGCGCTCCCACCACCGTCACAGCCTATCTGGCGGTGGCTTCCAAGGCCGCGTCTTTCGCCTTTTTGCTGCGCATCTTTCTGGGTCCGCTGGCCTCCGTGCGGGTGGCCTGGGAGCCGATTTTGGCGGCCGTGGCGGTAATCACCCTGACGCTCGGCAATCTGGCCGCCATCAACCAGAACAACATCAAGCGCCTGTTGGCTTATAGCTCCATCTCGCACGCCGGGTACATGCTGCTGGGCCTGGTGGCGGGCAACCAGACCGGCATCAACGGCATCGCCGTGTATATCATGGTGTACACGTTTATGACCCTGGGAGCCTTTCTGGTGGTGGTGGCGCTGCGGCGTGCCAACATCATCGGTGAGGACCTGGACGATATCGCCGGACTGATGCACAAGAGTCCCGGTTACGCCGTGCTCATGCTGATCTTTCTACTCTCGCTGGCCGGTATTCCGCCCACCGCCGGCTTCCTGGGTAAGTATTACATCTTCCTCGCGCTGATCCAGACCGGACATTACACCCTGGCGGTGGTAGCAACGCTGTACGTGGCCGTGGCGATCTATTACTACTTCAAGATCGTGCGCAGCATGTTCATTCGCGAATCCACGGAGAAGGCGCCGCTCGCAACCAGCTTCGGGCTGCGGGCCGCCGCGGTAGTCAGCGGCGTAGTTACCCTGGCCATCGGTATCTACCCCGAGCCCTTCCTGCGCCTGGCCCAGACTTCGTTGATGCGCTAGGAATCCAATGACGCGCTAAAGGAAATATGGACGCAATCTTCTCCAATCCGTGGTTCCGCCCGCTGGCAGTGATGCTGGTAATTGTGGCGGTGTTCCCGCTGGTAGCCGGCTACATTGTGCTGGTGGAGCGCAAAGTACTGGCCGATTTCCAGGTCCGCCTGGGCCCTATGCGCGTGGGCCCGCATGGTCTGCTCCAGCCGATCGCCGACGCGCTGAAGCTGTTGCTCAAGGAAGATATCGTACCCGCCAGCTCCGATAAGGCTATCTTCTGGTTCGCCCCGGTCATCTCCACCTTCACCGGATTAACCGCCTTCGCGGTGCTACCCTTCGCCAGTAACATCTACGTCACAGATGTCAATGTAGGCCTGCTGGTGGTCTCGGCCATGTCGGCGGTAGGAATTCTGGGTATCATCCTGGGCGGCTGGGCTTCCAACAGCCACTATCCGCTGCTGGGCGCGCTGCGCAGCGCGGCCCAGTTGGTAAGTTACGAAGTAGCTTTGTCCTTTGCGCTGCTCTCCGGCGTGATGTGCGCCGGTACTCTTAGCATGCAAGGCATTATCAAAGCGCAGCTCGACCGCCACGTATGGTTCGTCTTCGATAACTACTTTTTCATGATCGTCCCGTTCGCCGTGTACATCATCGCCGCCACGGCCGAAACCAACCGCGCCCCCTTCGATCTGCCGGAAGCCGAATCCGAACTGGTAGCCGGCTTCCACACCGAGTACAGCGGCTTCCGCTGGGCGCTTTACTTCCTGGCCGAGTATGCCAACATTTTCGTGGTCTCCTCCGTGGCCGTGACGCTGTTCTGGGGCGGCTGGCTGCGTCCGTTTCCGAGCGTGGGCTGGCTCGATATCCCCCTGAATATGGTGCTCCCGGTGGTGCTGTTCGCCGGATCGGGGGTGCTCTCAGTTCCGCTGGTGAAGCGCCTCAAAGACCCGATCCAGCAGAAGGTCCTGGTTGCAGCTATCCTGCTGCTCTTTATCATGGCCGCGGCTTTCGCCGTTCCCGTGATCGCCCACGCCGTCAGCGGTCTGTTCTGGTTCCTGCTCAAGGTCTCCTGCCTGATCTATCTGACCATCTGGTTCCGCGGCACCTTCCCGCGCTTCCGTTACGATCAGCTCATGAACATCGGCTGGAAAGTGGCCATCCCGGTGGGGATGGCCTCGGTGCTGATCAATGCCCTGATCGGCATGTCTCACGCCGGGTAACTCAGCAGTAAGTCAGTTCAGGCGGAAGGTTACCGTGATGGGCGCCTGCACCTCCACCGGTTTACCGTTGAGTAAGGTAGGCTTGTAAACCCAGCGGGCCACGGCCTCGATTGCAGCGCGCGCCAGCAGCGGATGCCCGGCCTTCAAACGCAGTTCCTTGATGCGTCCATCGGTGCCGATCACGGCGACCAGTTCGACCACCCCGGAGATACGCATCGAACGCGCGAGCGGCGGATAGGCCGGCTCGGGGCGGAAGAGTGGCTCGGCGAATTTGACGTTGCCGCCTCTGACCAGTCGCGGGATGGCCACCGGAGCCGCTGGGGCGGGCGGGCGCACCGGTTCGGGCGGATGGTCCAGAGCCGGGGCGCGCACATCGGCAAGAACGCTGCCGACCACCCCGCCGGGAATGCCGTTATCGGTGCCGCCCGCAATGCCTCCGGGCACCCCGAAGTCGCCTGCTTCAGGCGGCGGATCCACAATCGTGACCGCGTGGACCGGCACGGCGGCGGGCGCGGTAAGAACGGCGCTGCGAAAGGTCCGCAAGGACGCGCTGGGATGTTGCGGATGCACCGCACTGCTCTTGGGAGGCGTAGCGGGCGGCGGACCGGGCGGCGCCAGCGCGGTCAGGTAGACCACCCGCGGGATCGCCTGCGGCCATATCAGAGGGACCAGCACCAGGCTAGTAAGTAGCACCGCTTCGAGGCCCAAGCCCGCGCAAGTTGCCCACAAACGCAGCGGAGCTTTGACCAGTGTCGATTGTTCGAACATAAGTCCTCCTCCCGCACGCGCGGACACACTAGTCCTCTGGCGCTGTAACATGGGAATCCGTCGGTTGCGGGCGTGTCGCCGGAAGTTGATCTTGGCGTTCAACTTCCACCCAAATAGACACCGGCGTCGAGCAGAAGTTCCTTGTTGCGGGGGCCGCAGGAGGCCGCTGGCGCCGCGGCGGGGCATGGGGACGGGCGTGACACGGGGCCCGCAGCGCGGCATAGGCGCCGGGGCCGCGTGGCATGGGACGGGGCGCGGCACGGGGCGCCGCGGCACGGGGATCGAGCGCCTCGCGCTTGTCTGGGGCGCGGTGGGCGGCCGGGGGTAATGGGTTGGGCGCGTGGTATCGGGCCGGGGCGCGGTGCCGCGGGCGAGCGGCATTGGCGCCGAGGGCCGCGTGGCGTGATGCCTGCGGGGTGCGGCAGGGGCCGGGCAAAACGTTGGGGCCGCGACCCGTGGACGTGGGACCGGAGGCCATCAATTGGGCCGCAGGCCAGGATATGGTGCGGCGGCGAATCAACCGGCGGAATCGTCGATGATAGAGATGTGCAATTGCCCGACCCGGTCAAGCGACGCATCGAAGAACGAGCCGACGCGGTGGGCTTCCCAGCGTTGGCCCGAGCGGCCGCGGCGCTATCCGAAAGCTATCGGGCAGGGCGGCCGGCGGCGATAGGCGAGCCGGACCGGCTGGCGGCCTACCTGGTCACCCGCATGCCGGCCACTTACGCCGCGGCGCACGCGGTACTCGGGGAAGTGCGGCGTATGCTCGGCGAGCGCGCGGTGGCTACGGTGCTCGATATCGGGGCGGGCGCTGGCGCGGCGACGCTGGCGGCGCGGCAGTGGTTTCCCAACGCGGGCCTCACCTTGATCGAACGCCACGGTGCGGTGGCCGAAGCGGCTCGCGAGTGGCTGCCGGATGCCACCATCCTGAAGAGCGACGCGACGCGCATGGAAAACCTGCCGCCGCACGACCTGGTGATGGCCGCCTATTCGGTCGCCGAGATGGGCGGCGCGGTGGGCAGTACGGTGGGCAGTACGATGGGGCCGCGTTTGTGGCGCGCGGCGCGAGTGGCGCTGGCGGCCATTGAGCCGGGCACCCCGCGCGGCTTCGGCGTGATCCGCGAACTGCGGCGCGAGTTGCTGGCGGCCGGAGCGCACATGCTGGCGCCGTGCCCGGGCGCCATGGAGTGTCCCATGGCCGGCGAGGATTGGTGCCACTTCGCGGCGCGTGTGGAGCGATCCTCGCTGCATCGCCGGGTGAAAGGCGGCGCGCTGGGGTATGAGGACGAGAAGTACAGCTACGTGGCTCTGGCGCGCGAACCGGCGGTGCTGCCGGACGCCCGCGTGATCCGCCATCCGCAGCATCAGCCGAGGCTGGTGGTGCTGGAAGTGTGCACCGCGCAGGGCCTGAGGCAGCGGCATGTACGGAAGCGCGACCGCGAACAGTTCCGCGCGGCGCGGCAGGCGGCTTGGGGCGATGTCCTCTGAGGTATATGATGAGGAACATGCTCAATCGGGAACAAGCCTGGGAAATTCTTTGCGAGTTTACGAAGTCGGAAGGGTTGCGGAAGCATGCGCTGGCGGTGGAGACCTGCGTGGCGGCCTACGCGCGGAAGCGGGACGAAGACGAAGCCAAGTGGTCGCTCACCGCGCTGCTGCACGATTTCGATTGGGAGATCCACCCCACTTTGGAAGAGCATCCGCAGAAAGGCGAGGCGATTCTGGCGGAACGCGGCGTGGAGGAGGAGATCCGGCGGGCGATCCTGTCGCATGCCAATCACACCGGAGTGCCGCGCGAGACACCGCTGCAGAAGACCCTGTACGCCTGCGATGAACTGGCCGGCTTCATCACCGCGATTTCCTACGTGAAGCCCAATCGCAGCGTCTTTGAGGTAGATGTGGCCTCGGTGAAGAAGAAGATGAAGGACAAGGCTTTCGCGCGTTCGGTGAACCGGCAGGACATTGTGGAGGGGGCGCAGGAATTGGGGATTCCGCTCGAAGAGCACATCGCGTTTTGCGTGAAGGCCATGCAGGACCGCGCCGCGGAGTTGGGTTTGCAAGGGGTGCAGGGCAGCGCGAGCGCGTGATCGGGCGGGGAAACGAGGCCGGACGGCGTGCGCCGCACCGGCCCCGGAGAAGTTCAGACTACTTCCAGTTCGCAATCGCCGCTGGCGGAAATCCGGTTCCGCAAGGCGTTCGAAAGCACGATGCACCCGCAGGACGCTTTCCCGGGATGCGAGACGGAATCGGCGTGAATCAGGAAGCCGGAGCGGCCGAAGGTCACGGTGCCCGGCTCCGGAGTCAAAGCCATTACGTGAGGGCCGTGGGTTGCCGTATCGTAGGGTGGGCCGATGTGCCACCTGCCCTTTGGAATGGGACCTACGTCGTGTACATTCTGGAGGGCCGGGTTATTCCTGCCCGGCCCCATTCCGGAATAGCCCGAGCCGGCGGGCTCTCCATTGTGGGAAAGCGCGCCGGTAAGCTGATGATAAGTCCACATAAGTCACTTATCGTTATCTTTGGCGGCCAGTAACCCGGAGCTGGTAATCGCCACGCCGGTGGCGACGATGCGGGCCTGGTATTGCGGCGGCGCCCAGATGGTGGCCAGCGCCACGAGCACGCCGACCGCTCCGAGTACCGTGGTTTTCCAGTTCGAAAGCATGGTTACCTCCGGGAGGCCAGCAGGGCCTGATTGGCCTGCGCCTGGGCCTGCACCTGGAGCGCGCGAAGGCTGGCCGCTTCGGCCGCCGATAGCTTCACGTGAGTGGAAGCCGCAGCCGCCGCCATGCGCGCGTGCGCAGCGGCTCCCGCAGCCGGAAACAGCGCAGCCACGGCGCTGGCAGCGTTGGCTACCGCGCCCACTTCGGCCACCAGTTGCGGAGGCGAATTGGGCGGCAGAACCTGGCTGGGATTCTGAGCGATGAGCGTCGCGATGCTGCTGGCAATGGAGGCCGCCTTCTGCTGGCTGGAAAGCTGGCTGGCAGCCACCTTGGCGATTTCGGCGAACACCTGGTCGGCCAGCGCGAGATAAGCGTTGACCGGTGCGGCCACCGCCGGGGCGAAGGCCGCCAGGACCAGCGGTGCGGCGACGGAAGCAGCGTCCACGCCGATTTGCAGATCGGCGATGACTTCGTCGATCTGGTTGGCCGTACAGGCCGTTTGCGCCACCAGCAAAGCTAGCAGTGCGAAAATTGTGAGAGCTTTTGAAGCACGTTTCATGGGTTCCTTTCAAGCAAGTGTTGTGGTCAGAGAAAAGCGGACGGGACTCAGATCCGGCGGATCAGGTCCCGACCGCGAGGTCCGCTCCCTCACGGTCGCGGCTCCGATTCGGCGTTGCGGCTCCGATTCGGCGTTGCGGCTCCGGTTCGGCGTCGCGGCTCCGGTTCGGCGTTGCGGCTCCGATTCGGCGTTACGGCTCCGGTTCGGTGTTGCGGCTCCGGTTCGGTGTTGAGCCGCGGCTCCGGTTCGATGTTGGGCCGCGCGCGCCAGCAGGCGGGCGCACCGAATCACCCGGCCGGAGATTGAGGGGCCGCGGAGAAATAACCTGTTGCTCACGCGCGGCTCAGAGTGCCGGTCCGGCCGAGCCGCGATCGTAAAGGAGCGTGGGCGCGTGGAAACATTTGACCAGATTATTGTTCCGCCGCCCCTTAGGGGCCGCGGAGAAATATTCTGTGCATTCAAATCCAACCGATTGCTGGCGCGCGCGGCTCAGAGTGCGGGTCCGGCCGAGCCGCGATCGTAAGGGAGCGTGGGCGCGTGGAAACATTTGACCAGATTATTGTTCCGCGGCCCCTTAGGCCAGCAACCTGGAATTGGGGCCCAGGTTGGGGTCCATCTCGTTGCGGGCGCGGAAGTAGTGGCGCAGGTCGTCGCGCAGGCGCGGTTTGTTGCCGGCGAGTTGCCAGAGGCCCTGCCAATCGCGCTTCAGATCGACGTACGGATCGAAGGCGTTGTCGGTCAGGATGCGCTCGCGTTCCCGGTAGAAGCGATTCCCCTTCGGGCCGTGCCAGAAGTGGGTGATGGTGTTGTCGAGGTAGCCGATATTGGCCTGGATGGCCCGCGCTCCGTGCTGCCAGCGCTTCACAGCCTGGTAATACGGTGCGCATTGCGGAATGTGGTCCAGCCCGTCCGCCAGGCCGGCCATCCCGTAGGCCATGATCCAATCGGCCGAGCCGAGGATGGCCTGGTCGAAGAGGCCGCCCATCTCGTTCCAGGTGGAGCGGCGGAAGGCCCAGCCCAGGCCGGTGGCGCCCCACCATTGTTTTTCGGCGGCCGCCTGGCGCTGGGCTACGCCCAACGCGTGCGACGCGACGTAAGAGTTGGCATTCCCGGCCTGGCTGGAGCGGCTTTGGACCACTGCCGAATCCATGAAGATCTCCGGGGTGATGCTGTGGGAGTAGGAGTAAGCGAAGCTGTTGGTCACGCAATAGGGCCGGTGGCGGCAATCCACATCGATGAACTGATGGAATAACTGCACCGCGCCGTAGTGTTGGAGCTGATGAATGGCCTCCAGCGCCCAATCGTAGCGCGAACATTGCACATCGCCATCCAGATAGGCGATGTACTGCGCTTCGGGGGGCATCCGCTGGACCACCAGGTTCAGGACGTTCTCCTTGAGCCACAGCTCATGCGGACTCCGGAACTGAAAGTCCCGCGGGTTGGCGGGATCGGTCACCTCGAAGGGCCGGTCCCCGAAAGCCACCTCACCGACGTACAGAGCGACGTTGGGAGCGGCCTCCATCCGCTTGCGGAAATCGTTCATCAGCTCGCGGCGAACCGGCCAGCGCTGCGGATTGGAGTACATGCACGCCACATGCAAGGTGAGGTCTTCGGACCAGGCCGAGAAGGCGCGATGGACATTGGGATGAAGCATGGCTACAGAGCCGCCAGATCGGCCTGGAGGGCCGCGAGATCGAACCCGCAGGGCGCCCGGCCGCTCGTTTCAATCCATGCGGACGAAAGCACCGCATAGGCCTCGTCGCAATAATCGGAGACGAAGTTATGGGCGGTGAGCATCAACCCACCCCAGGTGATGGCCTCAAAGCCGCCGGAGCCGTTTTCGGCCGCCAGCGGAGCGCAATGGCCGCCCCACGAACCCGGCTTGCCTTTGCCGTGCAATCCGCACGAAGGTACCGTCCAGGTGGTGGCGTTTTCGGCGCTCACGGGCATCTGGAAGCCGGTGAACAAGCCGCCGAAGAGCCACAGAGCGGCCTTCAACTCTGCGGCATTGGTCAGGTCCACTTCCGCGAAGGCCACGATCTGGCTCTTCGCGCCGCCAATGGAAATGCCGGTATTGCGCCAGTAATTGAGCGCGTCCAGCATATTGCAGCCCTGATCGGTAGTCGGGTCCGAGGGGTTGTAGCCGCCGATAGCCGAGTAAGTGGCGACGACTTCGGCATCCGACGGAGCGGCCGGAGTCTGACCGGCATTGGCCTGCCAGCCCATGGCCAGGTGCATCATGCCGGCGATCACGCAATCGCCCAACTGATCGTTGAGCAGCATACCGTAATGCGGGACAGCTTTGGTCCAGTCAACCGCCGGCGGCGCGGCGGGGAGTTCCGAGATCTTCAGATACTTGGAAAGTTTGAATGTGCGCTGATCGGAGCGCTTGGGTTGTCTTCCTAGTTTTCCGGTTTTCATAAATTACTGTTGGTTCTGTACGGTGACCGTGTTGACGACCTCGACGTGTGGCTTCCAAAGGCGCTCCACCAGAGCGCCTGCCACAGGGCCGGCCGCGTGGCTGATAATCCCTTCGACTAATGTCTTCCAGAAGCTCGACTTGGCAGGCTTGAACATGTCGCGGATGTAGCCCACCGCCTGCTCGGTGTTGGCGGCGGCGCCATCCAGGTGGCCCGAAGCGCTACTCAGGTTGCGCGCCGCGCGAGACCAGGATTCGTCACCCAGCAGGGTGGCCGCCCGGTCGATTGCGGTAGTCGAGGAGGCTAATATCCGATGGCCGTCCGCGGTGAGGGCCGCCAGCGAATTCCCGACCTGTCCCAGATCCGCGGTAAGCGAGGGCAGCACGCCCTGGTTCAAGTTCTGGTTGGCTCCCGCGATCAGGGTGTTCGCGGAGCGCAGGGTGGCCAGAGTCTCTTCGGAAATCGCCCGCAGCGATTCGCGCTCCTCAGTGGAGGCCAGCCGCGCCACGTTGCTGGCGCGCCCGATTTGGGCGGTAACCGTGTTGACATTGCGCAAGGTGCGGGCCACGCCGGTGCGCGGGTCGGCAAGCGTGGCGCTGACGGTACGCAGGTCGCGGCCGCTCTGGGCCAGTTGCCAGGAGGCATCCCGCAGGTTCCAGGAGGCATCCACCAGGTTGGCTTGCAGGCGGCCGTCGATGTGTCCGGGCAGCGTGAGCATCAACCACACCAGGGCCGAAGTCACGGCCAACAGGCACACCGAGCCGGTGACCGCCAGCAACCGGCGCTCGAAAAATCCAAGAAAGGGGAGCATGGTTTGGGCCTCCGCAGAATGTGCGGCGCGGAAGGTTCTCCTAATTTGGAAGTAGCATGGAGACAACGGCCGGGTAACTGGCGTGCCCGGCAAGCCATTCAAAACGGGGAGATTAATTCCGGCGAACTTTGCGAACGGCTTCGGGAAGCGGCAGGAATTGAGGGGAATGGGGCAGGCGGGACTGCGCACGAAGGCGCGAAGGAAGAAGGGAGGAGCACAGCGGTGCCGCCGGTTACGGAGGCGCACAGCCCGCCAGTGCGTTGCCCGGGGCGACACCCTGGGTCTACGACCGCGAGGTCCGCTCCCTGCGGTCGCGGCTCCGTTGCGATGCTGAGCCGCGTGCTTCAGAAGGAGTGAAGAAATCTAAGCAGGGCAAACTAAAGTATGCAGGCGCGGGACTTGCGATGGTGGCGCAGGCTTTAGCAAGGCCGCCGGCGGGGCCGGTTTGAACGAAAGTGTGACCCGCCGCCGACCCCGGCGCATTCATCGCCTGCAAACTGCGGCCTGCCAACTCGGCTATAAACTCGAGCCACAAACGCGTGAGGAGCCGCTAACTGATTGAGCGGCAATGGGGTCACAGATGAGTTATAGTTAGCGCGCGCGTTAGATTATTTCACAGCTTTTGAGGAAGTCACCCGCAACCCATTGATAACAAAAGAATCACGAGAAACTAAAAACGTGCCAGTTAGGTCGCAGAAGATGAGCGACTTCCTTCCCCGTATGGACCCGCGGCACGCGGGCCCTTTGCTTTTGAGGAACTCGCAACTTCAATCAACGTTTTCAGCAGCTTGCAAAACACCATAGGGGCATTTTCAGAAGCTTCATCGGCCTTCGTCGAAGCGAGTTCCTCTCCGGTATGGCACCGCCCGGCACGCGGGCACACCGCTTCTCAGCGAGTGGGCGAACCGAATGCAGCATGGCGCGGGACGAGCAAGGACGTTTCAGCCGCCCTGGGAATCGTGCTCGCCGGTGCCGCCGGTGTCTTCCAACTTGGTGCCTTTCCTGTCGATTTTCTGGCCCACCGTTCCGGCCATGTTCATCTGGCTTTCGGTAGCGCCTGAAGAGGGGTCGGTGACATTCGAGTGGCCGCCGGGTGAGGGATTGGTGCCGGACGCGGCGGGCCGGGCACCGGGGGGCGCGGTGCGCTCCACCACCACCTCGAAATGGGAAACGAGCGTGGCGATCGCGGCTACGGCCGCCAGAATCGGCGCGAGCACGACTCCGACAGTTGCCACGGTAAGGGGGATCTCCATAAACGTATGGCCGCGTTCGTCCTTGATGATGATTCGACGCACGTTACCCTCGTGGACAAGTTCCTTCACCTTATCGGCGAGGTCTCCCGCGCGCACTTTGATTTGCTCGAAGATTCGGCCGAATTGGTCCATGTGGGAAGTGTAGCGCGAAGGACGCAGGCGTGCCGATCATTTTGGCACGACGGCCAAGTAGAAGGCCAACCGGCAGTTATGCGTAGGAGAGCCGCTTAGCTACGGCGAGCTTCGCGCCCGTCCCGCATCGGGCGATGCGGGACGGCACGGTTTGAGCTGCGCTAATCGGCAGCGAAGGTGGACAACTGTGCGTCAAGATCCGTCAGAGCCTTCTTCAAAACCAACCTGTAACGCGGATTTTGCGCAGTACTCAACTCCCGGACCACTCTGGTTCGGGAGAGAAGGATGTTTTCCTTCTTGCGAATCGACTCGAGTTCATCGGGAGCCGGCGAGTTTAGCAGAACGGCGCTTTTGCGATGCTCGGCCGCGTCGATCTGCGCCTCGACCGACTTACTTTCCCAACCTCTGGCCATACTTTTATTTTACGCTTGTCGGAGCCGAATGGGAAGCTTCGTACACATTCGGCCCTCCAAACCAGCCCGTTTGTGCAAAATAGTCCGGATTTTGCGATCGCTGGTTGGCGTTGGGCCTGGTTACAAGCCCGTGGGACAGGCTAAAGCACCGCCCTGCGACTCGCTGGCGCGACTGACTTGACCTCGGCTCCTTTACCGCGGTACATTGGTAACAATGATCGAGGTCGAACGCGTGCAAAGTGGCGTCCGCATGGAGAAGCGGCTGCTCAAGGTGTTGAAGGCTCTAGCCGAACTCAAGGACATGAGCCTGGGCGACCTGCTGGAAGGCATCGTGTTACATGCTTTTGAAGGCAAGACCCCTTTTTCGGCGCAGACGCTGAAAGAAATTGAGCGCTTCAACGAAATCTATGGGATGACCCTGCACGCGGCCGATAGCCACAAATTGAAGGAGTGCCTATGAAAACGCCGACGCATGTCACCAACCGCTTTCAGTTCGAAGTGCGCGCGCCGCTGGGTACCGCGGCCGCGCTATTTGCTCCGGAAGCGGAGCGCGGATGGGTGGGCAAGGACTGGAACCCTGAATTTATCTATCCGCAGCCGGCCGCGGACGCGCCGGGCGCCGTGTTCACGGTGCAGCAGGGTGCGCAGAAGAGCGTGTGGGTCAACACCCGCTTCGATGTGGAGGGCGGCCGGATGCAGTATGTGTCGTTCGTCCCCGAGACCCTGGTATCGACGGTGGAGGTGTGCCTGACGCCGCTCGCTCCATCCAGGACCGGCGTGGAAGTAATCTATTCCCGTACGGCCCTCGACGCCAGCGCGAATGAGCACGTCGAGGCCCTGGGCGCCAGCGACCGCGAGAAAGGTCCGCACTGGCAGGACGCCATCGAACGCCATCTCTATCGTTGAGCCTAAATCCGGCGGTTGCAGCCCCGCGGAGCGGGCGGCGGTCGTGCGCTGCAACCAGTTGCAGGTAAACCGGTTGTCACCGGGAAGGTGATCTGCGCCGCAGTTGGAAACTGGTGGCGCTAATGACCCTACGAGGCGGGCGGAAGGCTAACTGCCGGATTTAGGTTGAGAGAGCATGGCGCGCAGATTGGCCTCCACATCGTCCTTGTCGACCAGGCCGGAGTAGGCCGCGGCGACGCGTCCACGACGATCGATCAGAAAGGTGTCGGGCATGTTGCCGATGCCGTACTTTTGGGCGGTCGCATCGTCGCCCAGCACGATGCGGTAGGGAACCTTGGCCGCCTGGAGGAACGGCGCGACGGCTTTCCAACCGTCCGCATCGAGCGAAACGCCGACCACGCGGAGACCTTTCCTGGAGTACTTGCGCTGGAATTCGGCGAACCAGGGGATCTCCTGTTTGCAGCCGTGGCACCAGGTAGCCCAGAAATCCAGCAGGACCACCTTGCCGTGGTATTTTTTCAGGGTCACGGTCTTGCCGGCGGAGTCTTTCAGCCTGAGTTCCGGTGCGGCATGGCGTTCGGCGGCGGCCTGAAGGGGGGCACGGACTGAGGCGGCGTCGGCCGCAGCAGCAACCCCGGCCAAGGCGGCCAGGAAGGCCGCTGTACGCACGGCCCGGCCGCGCAAAACACGTCGAAAGGCGCGAGCAAACAGGTACGCAACCGGCCAGTATACGAATACCAGGAGCAGTTGCACCAGCCGCATCGGCCCGTCCCAAAAGGCCGGCTGCACGTGAGCGTGGCGAAGCACCCACGGAAACCAGAACAGGCTCAAAATGGAGATCAGGTTTGCCGCCGTGGAAATTCGCAGGAGCGCCCGCGGCAGTGGCTTTAGCGCCACCCACCCGGTGCCCCGCCGCATTCCCCCAATTGCCGGAAGAATCGCCAGAACCGCTTGCATGATCGGCGGATAGACCACCCGGTAGAACGGCACGGCAAACACCGCCGCGTTTCCCATGTAGTCGCGGCTGCTGGCGAATTCCGGCGGACGGCCCAGGGCGTCAAAAATGCGCGACATTCCGGCCAATTCCGCCAACAGCATCAGGCAAAACAGCGAGCCGGTAACTGGAATGGCGCGTCGCGAGCAGTTGCCGAGCGCCAGGCCGATGTTCCACGACCAGCACGGGAGCGTGACGAACGACAGCAGAAACGGCAGCGTGAAGTTCGACAGCAAGACCCTCGCGATGTAGGCGGGTGCGTAAGGCCAAAAGGCATGGATCCGCAGCAGAGACCAGTCCCAGTTGTTGGCGTACAGCCAGATGTAGAGGGCGCCGGCGTCGGCGACACGCCGCGAATAGATACTCAACGGCACGCTGAGCGGGAGGGCCAGTCCCACCAGTGCTGCCCACGGCCTCCAATGCTTCCACAGCGCGGCCTGCCGACGGAGTACCAACCCGAGCACATCCCGCAGTGCTTGTCCGCCATTCGCGCCTCGCTCGGCCAGGTCGCCGAGGACGGCGTCGCGTTCGTCGGGTGTGAGCATTCGGGAAAAAGCGTCAACCAACTGCCGGCAGATTCGCGTCACCATCGCACCGCTCCGCAAAGCGCTTCCCATGAAACCCCGCGGCTCACCCGCTTCACCGCGGCGTAAAACTCGCTGGCCGCTCGCACTCCCTCGGCCGTCACCCGCACCATCCGCTTGGGCCGCCCGCCGCGCTGCGGAGTGGGGTCGCCCATGTGGGTCTTCAGGAGGCCCTTCTCCTCCAGGCGGTCGAGCGTGGTGTAGAGCGCTCCCAGCGAACACGGGCGGCCGGTGGCCTCCTCGATCTCCAGCCGGATGGCCGCACCGTAAGCGTCTTTGCCCAGCCGCGCGGCCGCCGTGATCAGCAGGTATTCGAACTCGCCCAGCATATTACCATCACATTGTGATACTAATTGGCAAGACCGTCAAGACTATACTTGTGATTGGGTCAGGAGGCGTGATCGGAAATATGCGAATCCTGGGAGGCGGGGATCGGTTTTGGGGGAATTCCCCCCATTTTTCATTGCGCACAAATTGCGCGCTGCTGGCCGCACTTTGCTGCGTCGCCGCGGGTGCGTTGGCAGCCGATGGCGGCTGGAGCGCATACGGCGGGGATGCCGGTGGCACGCGCTACTCCACCCTCCGCCAGGTGACGCGCGAAAACGTGGCCAAGCTGCAGGCCGTCTGGACCTATCACACTGGAGCGCTCCAGCCCGCCACCGGGCTGAACCAAAAAGCGGCCTTCGAAGCCACCCCCATCCTGGTAGACGGTGCGCTCTATCTGAGTACCCCCTTCAACCGCGTGATCGCGCTCGACCCTGGCACCGGCGCCGAAAAATGGACCTACGATCCCAAGGTGGACCGCTCGCACGACTATTCCGAGGTCTCCTCGCGCGGGGTGGCCGCGTGGACCGATTCGGGCGCCGCAGACAGCGCCCCCTGCAAGCTGCGCATCTTCGAAGGCACCATCGACGCCCGGCTCATCGCACTGGATGGCAAAACCGGCAAGCCATGCGCGGCATTCGGCGCCTCCGGCACGGTGGACCTGACGCGCGGGGTGGTCTACGGCCCCGAGTTCCGCGGCGATTACCAGGTGACCTCCGCGCCCACGGTGGTGGGCGATGTGGTGATTACCGGCTCCTCGATCGGCGATAACGGCGCGGTGGATATGCCGCGCGGCGTGGTGCGGGCCTACGATGCGCGGAGCGGCGCGCTGCGGTGGACCTGGGACCCGATTCCATGGGCCGAGAGGCAGGAGGTGCGGACCGGCGCGGCCAATGCGTGGTCCACCATTGCGGCCGATCCGGCGCGCGACCTGGTGTTCATTCCCACAGGCAGCGCCAGCCCGGATTACTACGGCGGCGCCCGCCCCGGCAACGGCCACTGGGCGGATTCGGTGGTGGCGTTGAAGGCGTCGACGGGCGCTTTGGTGTGGGGATTTCAGGTGGCGCATCACGACCTCTGGGACTATGACGTGGCCTCCCAGCCCACCCTGATCGAGTTCCACGGCCGCCCGGCGGTCGCGGTGACTACCAAGATGGGCGAGGTCTTCGTGCTCGACCGGCTGACCGGCAAGCCGCTGCACACCGTGGAGGAGCGGCCGGTTCCGAAGAGCGACATTCCCGGGGAAACGGCGTCGGCCAGCCAGCCGATTCCGGAGTGGAGTCCCATGGTGCCGCAGAAACTGACTGCCGACGATGCCTGGGGATCGACACCCGCAATGCGCCAGTGGTGCCGCGAGAAGATCGAATCGCTGCGCAACGACGGCCCTTTCACCCCTCCGAGCCTGCGCGGTACGCTGCAATTTCCCGGCAACATTGGGGGAGTGAACTGGGGGAGCGCGGCGTGGGACCCCGTACGCAACCTGCTGATTGCCGACACCAACCGCGTGGCGGCCATCGTCAACCTGATCCCACGGGAGGATATGCAGCCCGCGGTCGACCAGCGGCAGAAAACCGAAACCGCGTGGGGTGGGGAGTTTGCCCGCCAGCGCGGGACGCCTTACGCCATGCATCGGGAGTGGCTGGTGGCGCCCAACAACCAGCCGTGCAACCCTCCGCCGTGGGGCGCGGTGGTGGCCTTCGACCTGGCGACCGGCAAGCTGCGCTGGCAATCGGCACTGGGCACAATGGGAGGCGGATGGCCGGCGGGATCGATCAGCTTTGGCGGGCCCATGGCGACCGCCGCGGGCCTGATCTTCACCGCCGCGGCGCTTGACCCGCACCTGCGCGCCTTCGACTCCGATACCGGGAAGGAACTGTGGAGCGTGGAACTGCCGGCCAGCGCCCAATCGACGCCCATGACTTACGAATGGAAGGGAAAGCAGTACATCGTGATTTGCGCCGGAGGCCACGGCAAGATGAAGAGCCAGATGGGCGATGCGGTAGTCGCCTTTGCGCTGGAGTGAGGGCCGAGCGGGCGCGCGCCTTGCTCGCCATCAGCCTTTGCCAGGGACAAATTTGTTTAGCGCCGCTTGGAGACTATCCAAACTGTCCCGATAGCCCGCGGCAGCTTGCTTTACGCTGTTGAGGTACTTAACTGCCTCGTCGCGTCTCGCTCTTAAGGCGGCCTTACTCTTAAACAGGTTCTTCAACCTGGTCGAGCCATCCCAATTTTTCGTATGGTCTTCGAGAGCCTTGATCGAGGCGTTCAGCTTGGCGATTCGTCGCGATACCTCGGCGAAAAATCCGTTTGCGCATAGTTTCCTGCTGCCACCTTAACCGCCAGGTTGTTCAAGTCCTCGCCGATGCCTTCCAGGTTCGCCTTGATGGCGTCGATCAAGTCTGTCTTTGCCATCTCATTTTGCTCCGTCTACCTCTTCAACCGCCTTATCGGCTTTTTCCACTTCCTGTGCAAGCTTCTTGGCTTTTTCGGCCATTTCCTTCAATTTCGAGGCGATTTTTTACGTTCCTCTTCTACCGAAGCCATTAGTTGTACCCTATCTGACACGGTGTTATGCCATACTTACTCGCCAACGGGCGGCTGTGACATAGCTTGGGTTACCGGCCTTCGCGGCGTTCGGTGAAATGCAGCCGGTTGCCGAAAGGGTCGGTCAGGTGCAAAGCCATACCGTTCCACTCTTCCTTGAGGCCCGGGCGAAGATACTTGTAGCCCTTTTGCATGATTTCCTGGTGGTATTCGGCAAGCCCTGTGACGTAGACCAGAACGGCCGAGCCGGGGCAGGCGTCGCCGTGGTGCTCGGAAAGATGCAACAGGAGAGTGCCCAGGGAAATTTGCATGTACAAGGGCATGTTTTCCTCGAAGCGGTGCTCCCAATCCACCTGGAACCCCAGGAATCCGAGGTAAAACTCTTTGGCTTTTTCGACGCTGAAGATGCGAAGGATGGGAATTACCTGTGCGGTGTTCAATGGCATCGGCGCCCTCCGGAAATTGCGCTATGCCATTCAGCTTAGTACAGCGTTCGGGAAATCCGCATGGGTTACCGCGCTCTGCCGGTGGCGGCTTATCCCTGCGGCCGCAACTTTTTCTGCACTCGCGAGAGAACCGCGCCCACGGTGCCCGGGCGGACAGCCATGATCTCAGCGATTTCCTGGTAGCTCAAACCGCCCGCGCGCAAGGTGACGCATTCCATCTCCCGGACGGTCAAACGCTCGGCCAGGCGGCTGGTCAATTCCGATTGCACGCACATGGCTTCGGGATCGCGCTGTTGCGCCGGCAGATGCTCCAGATCGGTATCCACTATTTCGTGCGCCTGCTGCTCGCGTTTCAAACGGCCCAGCAGATAGTTGCGCATCACTACGTAGAGCCAACCCGCCGGATTGGCGATTTCGCGCCCCGACCGGCGCTCTATGAAATAGCGCAGGAAGGTTTCCTGCACGGCGTCGTGAGCCGCTTCCGAACCAGGCGCGAACAGCGAACCATGGCGCAATAGAGCCGCGGAATGCTTGCGGTATAACTCGGCCAGTTCCTGCTCCAGCCCATCGCCTTCCCGCGCCGCTAACCCGAGAAGGAGTGCCTCTTGCATCCACTACGATGCTAGCGGAGACCGCCTCGCCAACGCATCCACAATTTGGTTATGCCCGAAGAGCTATCCCAAGTCAGCACCGTTTCCGCCCCCAAAGCTACCATCCGGACTGCACGCGGCGGAGGCTCCCGGAAGCGGGGCGTTGCCGCTCCACAGGGAATGCGTGTTGGCGCGCGGCGGGGACCATTCGGATGCAGGGGGGGGCGCGGGGCATTACGCGCGCTCCGGAAGGGGGCCTTGCTGCTCCAGACGGAATGCGTGTTGCGCGACTGCACCCGAAGGGAACCGTTGGCGCAGCATTCGGACGCAGGGGGCGCGCGGCGTTACAGGCGCTCCGAAAGCGTAAAGAGAACGTTCCCGCTGCCGAGCTGTGGAGCTTTCGCGCAGGGTCTTCGCAACCCGCGGGCTACAATGAAATATATGCGGTTTTCCGAATCTATCTTTGCCCAGCGCTTCCAGATTACCCGCCAGGACCTGGAAAATTACCTGGCGGAAGCTCTATCGCGCGGCGGCGATTATGCCGATCTTTATTTCGAGTACATGGCCACCAGCTCCATCAGCATCGACGAATCCATGGTGAAGAGCGCCGCGCAGGGGGTCTCGGTGGGGGTCGGCGTGCGGGTGATTTCCGGCGAACGCACCGGATACGCCTACAGCGGCGACCTGGCCCCGGAGAAAATCCGCAAGGCCGCCCGCGTAGCCGCCTGCATTGCCAACGGCCCGGGCAAGGTGGATAAGGTGGACCTCAACGAAGGCGCGCTGCACAATCTGTACCCCGTGGTCATCGCGCCTACCGAAACGGCTTTCTCCGAACGCGTGGATCTGGTTAAGCGAGCCGACCGGGCGGCGCGCGCCTACGACCCGCAAATTTTTCAGGTGCAGGCCACCTATGCCGACAACCTCCGGCAGGTGCTGGTGGCCACCAGCGAAGGCGTCCTGACGCTTGACCGCCAGCCCCTGGCGCGGCTCAGCGTGTCGGCCCTGGCGCGGCACAATGGCGGGCCTCCGCAGCGCGGCCATGCCGGCGGAGGCGGGCGCGTGGAATTGAGCTTTTTCCTGGACCAGAAGCCGCCCGAACACTTCGCGAGGGAGGCCGCCCGCGAGGCCATCGCCATGCTGGATGCGGTGGAGGCGCCGGCCGGCGAAACCACCGTGGTCCTCGGTCCGGGTTGGCCCGGCATCCTGCTCCACGAAGCCGTGGGCCACGGCCTGGAGGCCGATTTCAATCGCAAGGGCGTCTCGAAATTCAGCGGCCGCCTGGGGCAGAAGGTCGCGAGCGAGCTGTGCACCGTGATCGACGATGGCACCCTGGGCAGCCGCCGCGGATCCCTCAACGTGGATGACGAAGGCCACGCGACCCAGCGCAACGTGTTGATTGAAAATGGCATCCTGCGCGGCTACTTGCAGGACAAGCTTTCCAGCTCGCTCACCGGCTCGCCCTCCACCGGGAGCGGCCGGCGCGAAAGCTACGCCCACATCCCCATGCCGCGGATGACCAACACCTTCATGCTGGCCGGCCAGAGCGATCCGCAGGATATCCTGCGCTCGGTTTCGAAGGGTTTATATTGCGCCAATTTCGGCGGCGGCCAGGTGGATATCACCAGCGGCAATTTCGTCTTCTCGGCCTCCGAAAGCTACCTGATCGAAGACGGCCACCTGACCCGCCCGGTGCGCAACGCCACGCTCATCGGCAACGGCCCCGAGGCGCTCAAATACGTCAGCATGGTGGGCAACGACTTGCGCCTCGATGAAGGCATCGGCGTGTGCGGCAAGGAAGGCCAGAGCGTGCCGGTGGGCGTAGGCATTCCGACCATCCGCATCGACCGCATGACCGTGGGAGGCACGGCTTGAACCAGAATCACCTGCTGGAACTAGCCGAAGATGTGGTGCGCCGCGCCTTGGCCGCGGGTTCCACCGACGCCGAGTGCACCATGGCCGAGGGCGAAGAGTTCACCGCCAACGTGCGCATGCGGGAGCTGGAAAATCTGAAGGAGGCCGGGTCGCGTGGCGCCGGCCTGCGCATCCTGATCGGCCGCAAGACCGGATCGGCGTATACGTCCGACCTCTCGGCCGAGGGAATCGCGCGCCTGGTTCACTCCGCCGTGGAATTGGCCGACATCACCACCGAAGACCCGCACGCCGGGCTGCCCGATACCGCCGAGCTGGGCGCCATTCCCGGTGATCTGCGTTTGTACACTCCCGGCGTGGAGGGCCTCGATACGGCGCTGAAAATCGACCTCGCCAAGCGCGCCGAAGACGCCGCCCTGAGCACCGATGCGCGCATCTCCAACTCCGAAGGCGCGTCTTTCGACACCCACACCGGCCGCCACATCTTCGCCAATTCTCGCGGCTTCGCGGGCGAATATCGGACCAGCTACTGTTCGCTGGCGGTCTCGCCGGTGGCCAGCGACGGGGATTCCATGGAGCGCGATTACTGGTACACCCTGGCCCGCGGCCTGGACGGGCTGGAAACGCCCGAGGAAGTGGGCCGCATCGCCGCCCGGCGGGCCTTGCGCCGGCTGCATGCAGTGAAGGTGGAAACCCAGAAGGTGCCCGTGGTCTTCGAGCCGCGCACTGCACGCAGCCTGCTGGATAACATTTTCGAGGCCGTCCACGGCATGTCGATTTACCGCCATGAATCGTTTCTGGCCGGCAAGCTCGGCGAGAAGGTGGCCAGCGACGACCTCACGGTGGTGGACGATGGGACGCTCCCCGGACTCTTCGGCACCTCCCCGTTCGATGACGAAGGCGTTCCCTCGCGCCGCACGGTGGTGATCGAGCGCGGAGTATTGAAAAACTACCTGCTGAACAGTTACGCGGGCCGTAAGCTGGGCATGAAGACCACCGGCAATGCCTCCCGCGGCCTGGCCGGGAATGCCGGCATCGGGCATGGGAACTTTTTCATCGAGCAGGGCGTCCAATCGGCGGAGCAGATCCTGGCTGGAATTTCCAATGGTTTTTATGTCACCGAACTGCTGGGATTTGGAGTGAACATCGTGACCGGAGACTACTCCCGCGGGGCTGCGGGATTGTGGATTCGCAACGGTGAGCTGGCATTCGCGGTCTCCGAGGTCACCATCGCCGGGAATTTGAAGGACATGCTGCTGGGGATCGAGACCGTGGGCGCGGATCTGGAGTTCCGCGGGTCCGTGGCAGCGCCTACGATAAAGATAGGAGAGATGACCGTTGCCGGCAGATAAAACCCTCACCACGACCGCGAAAAAGCCGTTCTCGATTCCGCCGGCTGCCTATGCCATCGGACTGGTGCTGGTACTCGGGTTGGCGGGCTTCTGGTATCTCAATCGCAAGGCTGCGGAACCGCCTCCACCGCCCCCGCCGCTCACCGGATCCGCCAAGGCGTATGTGCGGTATCTCAAGCTCTCCGAGGTGGATATGCAGGCCCACGAGAGCTACATGAAGCAGCAGATTGTGGAGATCACCGGCAAAATCGAAAACACCGGCGACCGGGTGCTGGAGCAAGTGGTGCTCAACTGCGTCTTTCGCGACGCCTACGGCCAGGTGGTGCTGCGGGAGCGCGTGCCCATTGTCAGCAAGAAGATGGGCGGCTTGGCGCCTAACGACGTGAAGGCCTTCCGCATGCCGTTCGACAACATTCCGGAAGGCTGGAACCAGGCGCTGCCCGATCTGGTGATCGCGGAGATCGATTTTTCGTAAGGGTGCGTGCGTTGGTCGAGGCTGCCGGCGGAGACGCGGATGCAGCGCGCCGGCGAACCCGGTGCCGCTTTGCCCTTTGCTACAATTGCATCTGAACGGCGGTGTAGCTCAGCTGGCTAGAGCGAGGGTCTCATAATCCCTAGGTCGGGCGTTCGAGTCGCCCCGCCGCCACCAATATCCTCAACAATTTGCAGGCGGTCGGTCGGGCCGGATTCGGCTGGCACGGCGCCGCTCGCGTCAACAGACTCGCGAGAAACCGGTTGTCCCTGTTCCCTATAAACTGGCTGGCTTCGTCCGGCAGCTCATCTCATCTGTGACCCCATTATCGGTCAATCAGTTAGCGGCTCCTCAATGCGCACGGATTGGAAGCGTTTTTCGTAGGCCGCGGCCGGCGGCGGGTCACACTTTCGTTCAAACCGGCTCCGCCGGCGGGCAGGCTCAAAGGTGCCCGCGAATTTCACGCGTGCCCAGATAGGGACGGATGATGCCCGTAGGTGACGCGCTCCACTTTGTCTTCACGACAGGTCCAGCAGGCCAATTCACCTCCCACTTTGACCCGCACGAACGGTAAGCTCATGGCTTGAAACCTGCGGGCCCGGAGCGAACCGCGCATTTGCCTGATCCCGGACCGTGGCGCGTTACCTCGCTGCGCAAACGACCATGGTTGGTAGTTGCCTTTCAACCGATGTATCGTGTAAAAATATGGCGATCTCTCGCGTGAAGCAGGTGGACAGGCGCAGTATTCTCAGGAACTGTGGACTGGTGCTAACCGGCGCGCTCGCCCCGACGGAACCGGCGGAAGCGCAACGCCCTGCCGCCAATCCCATCGATTGCAACTGTACTCGCGCCGCTGACGGGACGCCTCTCGATACCGGATCGAGCGAACTGCGTCCGGTAATTGAACGCTATGACGTGGATCTCCGGGACTACCAGCGGATTTTCGCGCTCCCGGGATCCCCGGCACGGCAGGCCGCGATGGAGAAGTTTTACGCCGGACAGTTGCGGCTGCTGGACGGGGTCCGCTTCGATGCGATCAGCCAGGCGGGAAAGGTGGATTATCTCCTGCTGCGCAGCCGTCTGCTCAGCCAGCAGAAGCAGTTGGCGCTGGAAGCCGGGCGCGACTCGGAAATCGCCCCTCTCATCCCGTTCCAACAGACCATCATCGGCTTGGAGGAAGCCAGGCGGCGAATGGAAACCGTGGACGGGCAAGCGTCCGCCCTTGCGCTGGAGAAGTTGCTCAAGGACATCGCCGTGGCCAAGGACTCGATGAGCGGCGTCAAAGGGAATCCTTCTACCCTGAACCGCGCCGCGCAACGCCTGGTTCAGTTGCGCGCCACCATGCGCAGTTGGTACAACTTCTACGCGCTGTACGATCCGAAGTTTGTCTGGTGGGTGGAGACCGGATACAAGAAGGCGGACGAGGCTCTGGACGCTCACGCCCAGTTTCTGCATACCGCGTCGGGCGTCGGAGGTCCGCTGCCGACCGATGAGGGATTTGGCGGACGCGGAGGCGGAGGCCGGGGCGGCGGAGGGGGACGCGGGGGCGGCCGGGGCGGCAACGATGCCGGCGGCGGACGGCGTTCCAATGGGCCGCTTGGCAGTGAGGAAGAACTCTCGGGAGTTGGTCCCGCGGGCCGCGACGCGCTGTTGGAAGCCTTGCGCGAGGCGATGATTGCCTACTCGCCGGAACAGCTCATCACGCTGGCGAACCAGGAATTTGCCTGGTGCGACAAAGAGATGCTGCGCGCCTCCCACGAAATGGGGTTCGGCGACGATTGGAAAAAAGCCCTCGAAGCGGTTAAGAACAAGTACGTCGAGCCGGGGCAGATGATTTACCTGGTGCGGGATCTCTCCCGCGAGGCGATTGCATTCGTAGAAAAGCACGAACTGGTCACCATTCCCGATCTGGTCAAGGAGGACTACTGGGAAGAGGCCATGACGCCGCAGATGCAACTGGTTAACCCGTTTTTCACCGGCGGCGCGACCATCCAGGTTTCCTCCCCGGCGAGCAGCCAAACCATTGAAGAGCGGATGGAGGCTCTGCGCGGCAACAACATCTTTTTCGCGCGAGCCACCGTGTTCCACGAGCTGGTTCCCGGCCATCACATGCAGCAATACATGACCCAGCGCTATCGCCCCTACCGCTCCATCTTCTCAACGGCCTTCTGGACTGAAGGAATGGCCTTCTATTGGGAAATGCTGATGTGGGACCTGGGGTTCACCCATACGCCGGAACAGCGCGTGGGCGCCCTCTTCTGGCGGATGCACCGCTGCGCGCGCATCATCTTTTCGCTGAGCTTCCACCTGGGCAAAATGAAGGCCGTGGAATGCGTGCAATTCCTGGTAGATCGCGTCGGCCACGAGAAGGCCAATGCCGAAGGAGAGGTGCGCCGCTCCTTCAACGGATCGTACCCGCCGATCTATCAATGCGCGTACATGCTTGGCGCGCTCGAATTCTACGCGCTGCACAAGGAACTGGTGGGTTCCGGTAAGATGACCAACCGGGCTTTCCATGACGCTCTCTACCAGCAGGGCAATATGCCGATTGAAATGGTGCGCCTGGCGATCAACGGCCAGAAAGTCGAGCGGGACTACCAGGCAAGCTGGAAATTCTACGGCGATCTCGCCTGAGATCGTCGCGCAGCCGTATCAGTATAACAGGTTAAGCGTATTATTTCCGTCATCCACATAGTAAACGCCATTGAACCCGACAATCAGTCCGAATAAGGTTCCGGCGCCCATGCCACTTACATCAACAGCCTTCACGGCTACCTGCTGGCCTCCCGGAGTAACCTCCACCATGTTTCCATCGTTCGAGTTCACCGCGAGGATATCGCCGTTAAGCGCAAGCGCCAGCCCCAGCGGTCCGTTCAGCGCGCCGCCTGCGGAGAGCGTCACACCCGTCCCGGCGCTATTGCCGCGGAAGAGCGCATTCGATATCGCCGTGATGCGATTTCCCAGCGTGTCCGCCACATACAGGTCGCCATTGAAGCCGAGAGCCAATCCAGTCGGGCCGATCACCAGCGCATTGGGATCGGTCCGTTCCTCAAAGTCGCTGGCGATCACGGTGTTCGCCAGCACCACCGGAGCGCCAATCGAGGGCGTGGTAATGACGATCCGAAGCACAGTGCCCTGATTCACCACCGAACCATCGGCGGCCACGGTGCCGTTCAAGACGTTCGAGACGAACAGCACGGCGGACACCCCGAAATCGAGCGCCGTCATATCCCACGGGCCATTGATTCCATTGCCGGACAGCGTGGAGACGGGCTTGCCGTTTCGATCCAGAACAATCAGGCAGCCGGCCTCCGCAGTGGCCGACATGCCGTTGGTGGTGGGCAGGCTGCCGACGATCACCAGGCCCGATCGCAGGACCACCAGGGCGGTGGTCAGGCCGACCCCTCCCGGGCAGGCGCCCGGTAATGAGCCGGCGTTGATCTCGGCGAAGGTCTTCAGGTGCCCGCCAGGGTCGATTTCGACAATAGTTGTTCCGGTGCCTTGCGCATTGGTCGAGTTATTGAAGTTACTGACCAGAATGCTCCCCGCTTCCAGGTTACCCGTGGTGACAGGCGCGATCGCCACGCCGTATGGGTTGACATCGCCATTGCCCGGGACGGTAGACGCCACGGTTGTGATGTTATTGAGGTTGCCGATGAAGCTATGCCCGTCAACGGCGCCGGCAGTGTAGGACAAGATAACTACAGGCCCGATTATCGTTAATAGACGTAAAATGGTGCGCATTTTGGCGGTTTCTCCTTGGTAGGTTCAGTTGCAATTATCCGCCAGGAGAAACCGATTGCAGCAGTGCCAGATGTAAAGACTACGGGCGGCGTCAGGAACCGCACATTGGGAGCAAAACGCTCCGCCGCTACAAACGCGTGACGGTCGCCTGTACCTCGTACTTAGCGGCGGTGGCGATTACGGTGGGAGTCCCCAGGGCAACGCTCCCGTGGAACTGCAATTTGACCTGCCCGATGATCGGCTCACTCAGCGCACCGGATTGAAAGGTACCATCGACCTTGCTTAATTCGAAGCTGCCTTGCACCTCGACTTTGCCATCCGACTGGAGCACGGTACATTCAATCCGGGCACCCACATCGATATAAGGACCATCGGGGGAAGCGCTTGACGCGGGGATGCGATTGCCTGCCTGAAAGGACCCTTTCCGCGATTCGTCGATGATCATGGCGTAGTGCCGGCGGGCTTCGGTCACTCCGCCGGCGGCTTCGCGAACGTCGAATTCCACTCGATAGACACCCCGAGGGGCCGGCTCATTCTTCTCCTGGGCGTGGACCGGCACCAGGGATGCCAGAAACGCGGCGGCAATCAATCCAATAGCAGGGCGCATGATTCGTTGCTCTCCTGCCGGTAGTGACGAACGGCGCGGGCGAACCGTGCAACTGCCCGCCGTTTCAGCTAACCCTGGTTGCCACGGACTTGGCTTGCAGGAACAGGAGCAGGTAATCCGGGCCGCCGGCCTTCGAATCGGTTCCGGACATATTGAAGCCGCCGAAAGGATGCGCTCCGACCATCGCGCCGGTGCATTTGCGGTTGAAGTACAGGTTGCCCACGTGGAAGCGCTCGCGGGCTTCGCGGAGATGCGCCGGATCGTTCGAAAACACCGCGCCGGTCAGGCCGTATTGCGAATCGTTGGCCAAGTCCAGAGCGTCCTCGAAGTCGCACGCCTTGGCCACCGCCAGCACCGGGCCCGAAAATCTCTTCCTGGAAGATGCGAGCACCGCGGTCCACATCGGCGATGATCGTCGGCGGAACGAAATAGCCGCCTTCGGGCGCGGCCTCGCCGCCCACCACCAGGCGTCCTTCGCGCTTGCCGGTTTCAATGTAATCGAGAATCGTCCGCCGTGCGCCGGCGCTGATCACCGGCCCCATGTAGTTGGCTGGATCGTCCGAAGGGCCCATCTTGATTTGCCGGGTCTTGGCCGCCAGCTTATCCAGAAACTCATCGTAGACCTTTGCGTCTACAATGGCCCGCGAGCAGGCCGAGCATTTCTGCCCCTGGTAGCCGAACGCCGAGGCCAGCACGCCGTCCACGGCCTTGTCCACGTCGGCGTTGCCGTCCACCACAATGGCGTCCTTGCCGCCCATTTCGGCGATCACGCGCTTGATCCAGATCTGCCCCGGCCGCGGTTTGGCGGCCAGCTCGTTGATCCGCAGGCCCACGTCGCGCGAGCCGGTAAAGCTTATGAAGCGCGTCTTGGGATGCTCCACCAGCACGTCGCCGACGGCGCTGCCGCTGCCGGTGAGCAGGGTGAAGCTGGATTCCGGAAAGCCGGCTTCCAGCAGCACTTCGGCGAACTTGGCGGCGATGGTGGGGGTTTCGCTCGAAGGCTTCACCACCGCCGTGTTGCCGGTAACCAGCGTCGCCATGGTCATGCCCACCAGAATGGCCAGCGGAAAATTCCATGGTGGAATCACCACCCCCACGCCCAGCGGCAGGTAAATCATTTCGTCGTGCTCGCCGGGCAGTTGCAGCACCGGCTGCGGCACGGCCATGCGCTCCATTTCGCTGGCGTAATACTCGGCAAAGTCGATGGCCTCGGAGACGTCGGCTTCGGCCTCGGGCCACGTCTTGCCGGCCTCCAGAACCAGCCATGCGTCGAACTCGAATTTGCGCGCCCGCAGGATGCGCGCGGCCTCGCGGGTCAGCCGGATGCGCTCGCCGGCGGGGGTGCGGCTCCAGCCGGCAAACGCGGCGTAAGCGCTCTCCACGGCGCTGTGGGCCAACTCGGCGGTGGCCCGGTGATGCACGCCCACCACCTCGGCGGAGCGCGACGGATTCAGCGAGACGAGCTTGTCGCCGGTGGCGATCCATTCGCCGCCCAGGCGCAGCAGGTATTCGCGCCCCAACTCGGAGCGCACCTTTTCCAGGGCCTGCTCCATCGCTTGCCGGTTGGCGGGCTGGGAGAAATCGGTATACGGTTCGTTTTGGAATTGGGACAGGGTTGCGGTGGCCATCTCTACCATCTTACAAGGTGGCTTTCGGCGCTTTGGGGTTTCGGCCGCTTGGGGCATCCGCCGTCTTGGGGCATCCGCCGTCTTGGGGCTTCCGCCGTCTTGGACTTTCGGCCGCTTGTGGCAGCCGCCGTCTTGGGGCATCCGCCGCCCGGTGGCTCCGCGTTACAGCACCGCTTCCGCCACAAACTGCGTTTTGGGATGGCGCCGGATGCGCGCGAAGGCCATCTCCACTTCGTGGGCGAACCCGCAGATCCAATTGCCCTCGGCCGCCGCGCCCAGCCAGCGGTGCTTGTTCTCGATGGTCTGGAGGGGGTACAGGTCGAAGGCCAGCACCCAGGTCGGCTGGGTATGGGCGGCCGTGGGCACCAAGTCAGAGAAAAAGCAGAACGTCTCGCCGCCGCTTTCGACCGCGATCACGCACATGTCGCGGTTGTGGCCAGCGGCGCGCCGCATCCATACGCCGGGCGAAACTTCACAGTCGCCATCCACCAGGGTCATCTGGCCGGAGTCCACCAAAGGGTCGTAATTCAAATCGTTGTAACTGACGGCGTCGCGCGACAGCCGCTCGTGGGCATGCTCCCATTCGCCGCGGCTGGCAAAGTAGCGGGCGTTCGGAAACGCCGGCCGCGCTCCGGCGCCTTCCAGAATGGTATTGCCGCCGCAGTGGTCCCAGTGCAGGTGGCTGTTGATGACCGTGTCGATAGAGCCGGGGTCGAAGCCGTGCCGGGCGATGACTTCCGCCAGCGGAGCGGCGTCCAGCGGCAGGCTCATGCGCTCGCGCATGCGCGGGTCGGGTTTATCCCCGCAGCCGGTCTCCACCAGGACGGTGTGGCCGCGGCCCTGGATCAGGTAGCAGTTAAACGCTACCGGGATGCGGTTGCGTTCGTCCGGCGTGGCTTTCCGGCTCCACAGGGTTTTGGGGACTACGCCAAAGAAAGTCCCCCCATCCCACCAGTGAACGTGGTCCAGAATGCGGGCGATCCGGAACTCGCCCACGCCAACTCCCGCCATCGGCCGGCTTATCCGCGCACCAGCTTGCGCCCGCGTTCGAACAGGTCCGAAGCGTCGTCAATCAGCTTGCGCCCGCGCTCGAACATGTCCTTGCCGGCATCCATCAGGTCTTTGCTGGTCCCGGTGATCGCTTCGCGGCTCTGCTGGGTACGCTCGGTGAGAAGACGGCGGGTGTCCCTGCCGCTGCGCGGCGTGTACAGCACCGCTACGGTTGCGCCGATCACCGCGCCGGTGATAAACCACGCCAAGGCGCTGGTGCTGTCGTTGTCTTGCGTCTGGTCGGCCATTATATCCTCCGCCAAGGAGACCGGTTTAGGGACGGTCCCCTCCCATTCTGCGATATCCTTGAGTCATGGCGCAAGATCCTGAAACCGGCGATCCCGACGAGCGCGAACGCGAGCGGGGGGACCATGTAGACCCGTCGCACGATCTCGACATGGTGACGCTGTATACCGCCAATGCCATCGATTCGGAGGTGGAAGCCGGGGTTCTCAAGAGCCTGCTGGAATCCAACGGCATCCCGGCCCTCGTGATCGGGTCGCCCTATCCGAACCTGGGCTACCAGGTGCAGGTGCCGCGGATGCAGGCGGAAGAGGCGCGCCGGCTCTTGGAAGATGCGCAGGCGGCCGGTCCGGAAGCCGCCTCCGAGGCCGAAGCCGCCTCTGAGGAAGGCAAGTAAACCGGCTGCGGGACAGCCGGCCCCGTCACCGCGAGTGGATCAGCGTCGCCTGCCGCAGCCGGTCCAACTGGCGGCGCGCGATTTCGGCCCACTGGCTGGAATTATCCAGCTTCAGGTAACTCTTCCAATGGTGCACGGCGCGAAGGTTATCGCTGGTGCGCTCGCATAACAGCGCCAGGTTAAAATGTGCGTCGGCATACTGTGGGTTCAGGCTGAGCGCTCGCCGATAGTGCTCAACGGCCTCGCCCAGGCGGCCCAGCTCATCGTATAGGTTGCCCAGATTGAATTGTGCCAGGGGATACGTATCATCCACCGCGATGGCCTGGCGGTAGTAGTTCTCGGCTTCGGTGAACTTGCGCTGGCGGTAGAAAATGGTGCCCAGGTTGACCAGGGCGCCGGCCGCGCTGGGATTGAGTTCCAGTACCCGCTCATAGGCCTCGATGGCCATCTCCACCGGCGCGCCGGTCTCTTCCAGTTCCAGGCCGCGCTGGAACCAGGTCTCCGATTCTCGCAGCAGGTTGGCCGGCCGCTTGCGCTCCGGGAAGCTGCGCAGGCCGCCCATCTCGGAGGCTTCGAAATCGAAAATCGTCTGGCCGGTAAGGGCCTCCATCCTTTGCCCGGCCACCAGGACAGCGATCTTGCGTCCGTCGGAAATGATGCGCAGCTCCGAGAGCGGCTGCTTGATCCAGTCCAGTTTCCGGCGCAGCGCCTCCACCGCCTGGCCGATCTGGCGGGGCTGGATGTGGTTCTCGCGTAGCTTGAGAATGGTCTGGATGGCGATCAGGTCGGCGAAGGAGTAGGCTTGCGCGGCGGCAATCAGCTTACGCTCCTCCCAGTTGCGCAACTGGCGCTCGGAGAGGCCAAACTGACGGCGGACGTCGGCTCGGGAGTATTCCTCTTTCGGGGCCACGCGAATATTCTAACAGGCGACGGAAATCGGGGCACTGTGGCGCCGGCCCGACTCGCATTCGCCGAGAACTCAGGGGGACCATCGTTTCGGCTTTGATAGACTCGAATACGTCCTCACGGTTCACTCTTCCCGAGCTTTGGACGGCTGGGAATTGCGGCTTTGATAGACTCATTGGCAATCCCCAGGGTGGTGACCGATGGGCTTTGGACGGCTGGGAATTGCGGCTTTGATAGACTCGAAGTCAAGGTCGAGAACACCGAGAATCGGGCTTTGGACGGCTGGGAATTGCGGCTTTGATAGACTCGTAGAACTCTGAGCATCATTGTCAATCACGGCTTTGGACGGCTGGGAATTGCGGCTTTGATAGACTCGGAAGGTTCTGGGCGAAGTAGGCACGGAGCTTTGGACGGCTGGGAATTGCGGCTTTGATAGACTCGTAGTAGCTGCGTAAGCCAGGCACTCCTGCGCTTTGGACGGCTGGGAATTGCGGCTTTGATAGACTCGGGGCCGTCCTGGCCACCGATGCGGAATGGGCTTTGGACGGCTGGGAATTGCGGCTTTGATAGACTGAAATCGAGGGCGACATCGCTCGCGTGCAGGCTTTGGACGGCTGGGAATTGCGGCTTTGATAGACTCCCGCTTCTTAGAGAGTCAGATAGGCTACGAGCTTTGGACGGCTGGGAATTGCGGCTTTGATAGACTCGTAAGTCTGATCGATAGAGATGGCCTCAGAGCTTTGGACGGCTGGGAATTGCGGCTTTGATAGACTCCTAACCTCTGGCGGCAACTGCACGAACATGCTTTGGACGGCTGGGAATTGCGGCTTTGATAGACTCGAAGTAGTTTAGGGTGCCCCACTGGGCCACGCTTTGGACGGCTGGGAATTGCGGCTTTGATAGACTCCGATTGTCCTCACGCCATTCACCGCGGCCGTGCTTTGGACGGCTGGGAATTGCGGCTTTGATAGACTCTCAAAGTCCGCGGACCGCGCATGGGAGCGGGCTTTGGACGGCTGGGAATTGCGGCTTTGATAGACTCCATCTCGCAAGAGAACGCCAGCACCATGGGCTTTGGACGGCTGGGAATTGCGGCTTTGATAGACTCGCGTTCGCTACTGGCTCACTGGAGTCTCCGCTTTGGACGGCTGGGAATTGCGGCTTTGATAGACTCTCTCTGCCAGTGGGCCTTTAAACTGTTCGCGCTTTGGACGGCTGGGAATTGCGGCTTTGATAGACTCTAAGGCGATTGGAGAGCCGTCAGCATTGCCGCTTTGGACGGCTGGGAATTGCGGCTTTGATAGACTCATTTGTCGAGAAACAGCGTACTGGGTTCCGGCTTTGGACGGCTGGGAATTGCGGCTTTGATAGACTCCGATTGTCCTCACGCCATTCACCGCGGCCGGCTTTGGACGGCTGGGAATTGCGGCTTTGATAGACTCACCGTCTCCACCACCTACGCCGGAACCGTGCTTTGGACGGCTGGGAATTGCGGCTTTGATAGACTCCAATCAGTCTATGCCCACAGGCTAGCGTGGGCTTTGGACGGCTGGGAATTGCGGCTTTGATAGACTCCACCGAACGGGTCGGGCAGGGCGGGACGTGGCTTTGGACGGCTGGGAATTGCGGCTTTGATAGACTCCGTTTCCTCTTGCGCCATGCAGCGATTTTGGCTTTGGACGGCTGGGAATTGCGGCTTTGATAGACTCTCGCTGGTAGATCGGGCGCGGGGCGTCCGCGCTTTGGACGGCTGGGAATTGCGGCTTTGATAGACTCTGGCCCGCCTCGCTAAGCCCCGAAAGCTTTGCTTTGGACGGCTGGGAATTGCGGCTTTGATAGACTCTATGCGGCCCGACAACTTCCGTCTGTACATGCTTTGGACGGCTGGGAATTGCGGCTTTGATAGACTCCCCGTGGCCGTAGGGGAGTGACCTACGCCGGCTTTGGACGGCTGGGAATTGCGGCTTTGATAGACTCCGCGCTCCACTCGGCAACCCGTGAGCTTCGGCTTTGGACGGCTGGGAATTGCGGCTTTGATAGACTCAACGGAGTGGCGCACGTTGGTGCCGACCCAGCTTTGGACGGCTGGGAATTGCGGCTTTGATAGACTCGCATCGTGTCGATGACAAGCGCCTGGTGCTTTGGACGGCTGGGAATTGCGGCTTTGATAGACTCATAATACTCCGGGTAGTCGAACTTCTCGGCGCTTTGGACGGCTGGGAATTGCGGCTTTGATAGACTCGCCAATCCGCGTATGCAAGCTCCTGTATGCGCTTTGGACGGCTGGGAATTGCGGCTTTGATAGACTCGAGGAGCTTGGAGGAGTAACGCAGGCCGAAGCTTTGGACGGCTGGGAATTGCGGCTTTGATAGACTCGATTGCCGAACAGCCCGTGCAGAAACTGAAGCTTTGGACGGCTGGGAATTGCGGCTTTGATAGACTCCGCGGGGCAAGGAGGTGAACATCCACCGCAGCTTTGGACGGCTGGGAATTGCGGCTTTGATAGACTCCCGGGCGGGTGGGCCCGCTGCTGGGCGAAGCTTTGGACGGCTGGGAATTGCGGCTTTGATAGACTCAATTTCCCCGGACCTACACCGGCTGAATCAGCTTTGGACGGCTGGGAATTGCGGCTTTGATAGACTCGTTTGAGAAGCTTCAGGGCACGGTGCTCGAGCTTTGGACGGCTGGGAATTGCGGCTTTGATAGACTCTAGTGCCCCGCAAGTCGATGAACCTGCGGGGCTTCCCTACCCAAGGGCCATCTAAAACAAGGAGATTTGGAGCGGTGGGTCCTCCGCCGGGCGGCGTTTCTTGCCGAAATAAACCTCCATCTTGCTGAATTGATGATCCGTGACCGCAAGCACTCGCACCTGCCCATGGGGCGGGAGAGAGGCGTGCACGTGAGCCTTCAGGGGCTCGGCAGCGTCCTCGGTAGGAACGTGCTTCGCGTAGACGGAATACTGCAGCATCGTGAAGCCCTTCTTCTGAAGGCGGCCGCGGAACTGAGCATACTCCCGCCGGTCATCCTTCGTATCGACCGGCAAATCGAACATGACAAACAGCCACACGACACGATACCTGGAAAGGGTCACGCCTTATACCCCTCTCCCCTTCACTGCCGTCAGCGCGGGAAGCCAAAGCCTGCCTCGTCCATCCATCACCGTCTGAGCGAGGCTTTGAGCGGTACGAATGAGAATATCCGGCAACGCTCGATCCTCGCCTTCGACCGTATAGCGCGCTATTAAAGCGGATATCAGGGTATGCTTCCCCTGAGGTGTCAGGCTGGCTTCAGGCATCTGGTAGACGACCAGATCCACAATAGGCCGGAACGGTTCCATGAGATCGTCGGCAAGGCCGAACGGATTGTGTACGTTCTTGTGGAACAGGCTGAAGGTCGGATGAAGTCCGGCGGCGCATAGCGCGCGGGCGGTCATTGATTGGAGGACTCCGTACCCGTAGTTCAGAAGGTGGTTTTTGCCGTCATCGTCGTTCCCGCGGCGGAAACCGCAACCGGGGAAAAGGACCGACCAGTAGTGCCGCGCTGCGCGCGCTTCGACGTTCCCCGTGTCTCCGGCGCGGACGTGGGAGGCCATCGCCCGGAGCCCCGCATCCGCGCCGGTTGCCTGTTCCAGTGTCCGTGCTTGGGCGAAAATTTTAGCCTGCACCAAAGCCTTCCAGAGGCGCTTCTTAAGAGGAAGCGGCATGGAAGCTTGGCGGCGAAACCGTTCCGCCTGGGCGTGATGGGCCTTGAGAGGCAAGACCATGGATACCGGCGAGAACTTCTCGTCGCACGTGATGAGAAGCGCACCGGCCTTGGCCAACTCACTCAGCGCGGACTGCGTGAGCACCACTTGCCGATGGCCGATCGCCACAGCGGCCAACTCCTCGCACGGAATGGAGGTCATTACCTCGCCATCGCTCTCAACCACCAGGAGACCGTTACGAATGCTGAGCCGGGCGGGTTGCTCCGAGATATCAAGCACCCGATTAATCATTAGCGGGAATCACCTCCCCAAGATGCGTCACCAGAACCTTGCGCGCGCCGCCCTGGAACAGCGAGCCGACAGTCGGCGACCAGAGGCGTTTTTCCTTCGAGATCTCGCTCTTGAGCCGGGCGTCCAATATTGAGTTGAGGGCGAGTTGGCCGCTCTCGCGCACGGTGCGAACTTTCCAAAGCGAGGCGGAGGCCACGCTGGGATGCACGGCCTCGATCAGGTCACCTTCGCTCAACGTGCATCGGAACTCATAGGCAGGGCCATGGTCGCGCCGCACTACGGGTACGCCTCGCCTCTTACGTTCATACGCCTCCAGCATCGTCACGGTGCGGAACACGTAGCGGCTCACCCGGCCCTGCGCGTCCTTCTCGGCAAGCACCTCCATGTGATGATTCGACCCCGAAACGACAAAGCGCTTCCTTGCGCCACACCCGATCTGCACAACACCTCGGGTATCCCGGATGCGCACGCGTTTAATGGGTACGCAGGCGCCGCCCTTGGTTCGTAATTGGGGCCAGTTGTTCTGGAACCTATTTCCACCCCCTCCGAGTTCCTTGGCCTTTTCCTCGACGGCTTCCCTCACCCTGGCGTCCACGATGGTCGCGAAGTCCTTCACTCCCAGCGCGGTCAAGGGCTTGCGGAAGTGAACAAGCTCCCTTTCCTTGACCTTACCGCCGCTCCCGGTGGGAACCAACTCGCGCTTCGGCGGACTGTAATGAGTCTCTTCGTGCAGAGCCCCCGAAAGCCTCCGGACAGGGCGATGCGACACGTTGATTGCCTCCACTGCCTGCCGGGTTTCCTGAGCAAAGCTCGCCCACGGAACGGGCAGGATGACCTTGCGCCGGAACAGGCGGTCTGCCTCGCCGCTGGCCGTGGCGAGGTTGCGGACGAGTTTCGGCGAGGACAGCGCAACTGTAAGAGCATCGACCGCATGATGGCGATGGTCGTCCCGGGATTTCTCAGGCTTGCCCGACAGAATCCGATCCAGATCCCAGGCGCGGCGGAGCTTGGCCGTCGCCTGCCCCGCGCAGGCGAAAACGCGCTGAACGCCGGATGCATCGACGGTGCCGCCGTACAAAACACCGAGGTACCGGCAGGCGAGTTTCGAGGCGTAGCGGGTTTCCTGCAACTGGCGCTCTGTGAATTCCTTCAAGAGCGAATCGGGATCGGTAAGTTCCATCGAAAATCGCCTTAGCTTATTCCCCGTCTCGAAGCGCCTGTCGAAGGATTGAGCAACCGAAATCATGCGCTCGTAACGCTCCGGGTCAGAGGCCAGCCACTCGCGGGGCGTCCGGTTGCCTTTCTCCATATTTGCCGAGCGGTAGGCCAACGTCCTGTTGGCGAAAGAATCGTCGAGCGAACGTGAGCGCGGGATGATGTGTTCCACGTCGACGAGCGGGTGTTCCCCGAACACGTCAGTGAGTCCATAGGGCTGCCCGGAATAGGGGCAGCGCCAGTTGGCCTCCATGGCCAGGAGGTATTTCTCGATGTCATAACCGCTCGGATTGGCGAACCGGGCGGGATCGTGCTTCCGCAGTTCCTCGCCAGCTATTTGACGAAGCTTCTCCCGATCGCGGTTCCGGGCGGTCTCCTTTTGACGCTCCTTCTTCGACTTTTTCAGATCGCGCGCCAGTTCAATCCGGATAAACTCCGGCTTGCCATACCGCGCAATAACGGCATTGACCGTTTTGCGAAGTTCCGTTAGCGAACGCAGCACCGCGGGGTTACGGACCTCACCAAGCACCGGGCCAACAGGAGGAAGCGCCGCAAGCGGCTCGCCGGGCTTGCGGGACTCGCAGTACCGCGAGTGGCAGCGGATCGCCTCTTCGTTCGTTAGCCCGCGCTCCAGGGCCGGCAAAAGTTCCCGCAAGGCCTTGGCCGAATAGCGTCCATACCCATCCGGCAGGCGCAATTTTCCCAGCGCTTCGGTCGCTTCTGCCGGGAAAGCCCATTTTTCCCGAGCACAGCGCACCAGGTCTTCGTCAGTCGCATTTCTGCGTGGGTCGCCGACGTCCTCCACCAGATCGTCCTGCTGAGCGCGCGTTAGTCCGTCCCAAAGCGAGCCAATTGCGTCTCGCAGCCGCGTTGCCGTAAGGTTAACCGGGATGTTCTTCTCCCCGCCGTCTTCGATGGTGAACTTCAATCCCGCTGGTATACCGAGCGCCTTGCGGGCGGCTATGAACGAAAGCTTCTCGCGCTTCCCGGCGAGGTCCAGCAGAATAGCGCGCTCGTTGTCAGTCAGGCGCCTCTCGGTCAGATCCGCCAGTCGTAGCCGCAGATTGTTAACCAAACCCAGCACCCGGACCCGCTGCGCGTCCAGACTTCGTAGCGGCGCTCGTTTTTCTTCCGGCTCCAGTTCGCAGGCGCCGACCAGGTTCGACTGATCCCTCAGAGGACGCTGATGAAATATCGCATTGTACAGCTTCGCCCGCCGCTGTTCCGTCAGAATCTGAGGATGGTGCGCCCGCTGGGATTCCCAAATCAGCGCGAATTCCGACTCGTACATCGAGCGATGAGTGTAGTGAGCGAAGTAATCCGCCTTATTCCGCAAAGGGTTTGCTCGAGGGTCCGAACGAGCCAGCGATTCCATGTATTCGCCGAGCGTCCGGCTGCCGGCGGAATCGATGGCAGCCCGCAAGTCCCTAATGGAACCCTTGACCTTGGATCGCTCTTTCTCGTCGTCGCCCTTATTGCCACCGCGGCTTGAGAGGAAGCCTCGCCTCTGGGCCAGATGGTAGAGGGCACGGCCAAGTTCATGCGGTTCCAAGGGACAATCGAGAGCTCGCGCACGCAGAAACCAGGGCAATATCGTTGTTTCGGGATACCGCGCTTCTAACTCCCGCCGCAAAGTTTCCAAAACCTCCACGCGAAGGCCGGCGGGCAGTAGTCCGAACCGTTGCAGGAGATGAAATACCTTGTAGAGCCGACGCTGTCTCCTCTGCGTTTGCCGCCGCGCCAATCGCGCCAGTCGCCGTTTGGCTGCGTGGGAGTCCTCCTTGCCCTCGTCGATGTTGCCTTCGACCCCGGCCGGAAAGATACGAACTCCAAGGAATTCAATCCGCTCCGCGGATGGGTCCACCAGTGCGGTTCCGAGGGAAGACGATCCCAGATCGATGCCGAGCGTGAGCCCAGATAGAGGAAGACGAGACAGCCCGGAATCGGACATTGACACCGCCTATGCGAGAAGTTATACTCTTTTCGAGTCTATCAAAGCGGCAATTGCCCGGCTTCTTCAAAGTAAGTCGGTCTTTCGTCCGACGCGAGGCTACGCTCCTTGAGCGCCCTCAGCAAAACGCCCTTTCTCAGGGCGTTTTTTATTGCCCTTCGGTGTTGGCGTGCCGCTCGAAACCGCTTTGCCGCGCCGATGCAGGCGGCCTCAATTCCCCGAAACTGTAATGGTCACACCCGGCTGGGTGCTTACGCCGCCCACCGTCACGGAGATTGGGACGTTGCCCGCCGCCAGGCCTGCCGGCACCAGGGCATTGATCTGCATCACGCCGGCAATCGTAAACGGAGCCGCACCCACGTAGTTGGTGGTGGTCACCTTTCCGCCAATCGACACGCTCACGCCGGCTAGCGGTGATGGGAGGGTTGCGCCGTTTAAGCCGCTTACCACGCCATCCGTCCCAGCCGGGGCGGTCTGTCCGGCACCCGTCAGGTAGAGCGAAACGTAGGTCCCGGCGCTGGCCGGGTGGCTCGGGCCATTCACCGAATTGTCCTTCGAGTTGAGGGCCACGGCCTGCCCGGTACCCGTGCCATTCAACGTGAAGATGGCCGGGCTCACGGCCGCCACCGACGCCGTAAACGCGCTCGAAGTCTGCCCCTGGTATTGCACCAGCACGGTGGCCTGGGAACCGTTCAGCTCGTAAGGGGCCACCGCCGCCACCTGGGTCGCGGAAGTGTAATAGAGCGGCGCCGGCACGCCATTGAAGAACACCGCGGTTCCCGCCAGGGTGTCTCCATAAACTCCGTTCGCCGGCTGGGCCTGGGTTAATGCGGGTGGACCGAGTCCGGAACCGTACAACACCAGCATCTCTCCGGGGGAAATCACTCCCGGCAGGCCGCTGGCCGCACTCACCAGCGCCGAAAGCGCGACTCCCGAGCCGGCAAATTGCAGCTCGCGCACGGCGTTGTTAAAGGTATCCGCCACATACACGTTGCCGTTGGCGTCCACGGCTATGCCGGTGGGGCCGTTAAGCTGCCCGCTGGTCCCCAGCCCGCCATCGCCTTTGTATCCGCTGGACCCGTTTCCCCCGATGGCCACCACAATGGGCGTCGAGAAGGGATAGACTTTGTATACCAGCGAGCTGCCGTCGGTCACGTAGAGGGTGCCCAGCGAATCCACTACGATGGCTACCGGATTGACGATCAGGGTCAGGGTCTGGATGATTCCGGCGGGCGTCACGAGCCGGATGGCGTTGTTGCCGGTATCGGCAATGTACACGTTGCCCGCGCCATCCACCGCCACGCCCTGCGCCTGGTTGATCTGCGCATTGGTGGCCAGCCCGCCATCGCCCGAGTATCCGCTGAAGCCGCTGCCCGCGATGGTCGAAATGGTTCCGGAAGCCGATACTTTGCGGATGCGATTGTTGCTGAAGTCCGCGATGTACAGGTTGCCCGCGCTGTCTACCGCCACGGCGGAGGGCGTGTTGATCTCCGCGCTGGTGGCTGGGCCGCCGTCGCCGCCATAACCCGCGGTCCCGTTGCCGGCCACGGTGGTCACACCGCCGCTACTGGCCAGCTTCACCACCCGCTCGTTCTGGGAATCGGCGATATAAATGTTGCCGCTGGAGTCCGAGGTCATGCCCTGCGGCCCGTTGAACTGGTTCGTTCCGTTGCCGGACGCGGCCGCGCCCGAAACCCCGCTGCCCGCCACCGTGGAAATGACCCCATTGGACTGCACTTTGCGGATGGAGTTGTTGGCCGTATCGGCAATATAAAGGTTGCCGGAGGGGTCCACCGCCACGCCCTGGGGCGCGTTGAGCTGGGCGCTCAAGGCCGACCCGCCATCGCCTCCGTAGCTCAGCAGCCCATTGCCCGCCACCGTGCTGATGATGTTGTTGGTCACTTTGCGCAGGCGCAGGTTGAGCGTGTCGGAAATAAACATATTGCCCGAACTGTCCACCGTCATTCCGGTGGGGTAGTTGAGCGGCGTCTCGTTCGCGGTGGTGGCGGAAGAACTGAACCCGACCACGTTGGTTCCCACCACCGTCTCGATCCAACCCGCCTCCACCTTGAGGTTGGTTCCCGGAAACGTCATCGTGGTGGTTTGGTTGTTGACTTCGCGGACCCGGCTGTCGCCCTGCTCCACGATATACAGGTTGGCTGAAGAGTCCAGCGCTACCCCCACCGGCGAGTACAGGGTCGCCAACTGGGCCGCGGCACCGTCGCCGGAATAGCCCTCGGTGCCCGGTCCTGGATTGGGAGTGCCGTTGTTGCCCACCATGTGGTGGATATAACCGGTGCTGGCCACGATCTCACGGATATACTGATTCACCGTGTCGGCGATCCAGACGTTATTCGACGAATCCACCGCCACGTCGGAAGGCGTATGCAGCTCCGAACTGATCGCCGGGCCGTCTTCGCCATAATAGCTGGGGTACCCGTCGCCGGCGATCGAGGAAATGAGGCCGGTGGCGTTGGTGACCTCGCGAATCAGGTTGTCGCCAGTATCGGCAATGTACACATTGCCCGCCCCATCCGTGGCCAGACCGAGCGGCCTCTTGAGCAGGCCCTGGGTAGCCGGAGCGCCATCGTTGAACGAGCCGGGCACTGAATCAGGGCTGGATGAGCCATTCCCGGCGAAGGTCGAAATGATGCCCTGCGGCGTCACCATACGTATGCGGTTGTTCAGCGAATCGGCGATATAAAGGTTGCCGGCGGGATCCAGGGCCACGCCCTGGGGCGAGTTCAACTGGGCATTCACGGCCGGACCGCCATCGCCTGAAAAGCCGGCGCGCGAATTCCCCGCTACCAGGGTGAGCACTCCGGTGGTGCTGAGTTTGAAGACGCAGTTATTGGAACTGCTGAAGTAGATATTCCCGGCCTTGTCCGCGGTGGCGCGTTCGGGCTGGCCCACCGCCACACCGGTCGCCGTCGCCGGCGTAGTGGGCGGGGCGCCTCCGGCGGCGGTCGAGATCGTATATTGCTGGCCGGAGGCGAGCGTGGCCCCCGCGGCAAGCAAAAGGAATTTCAACATGTAGTCACCCGGTTTTAGCATCGCGAGTTTGAAAATCGTCGAATTCATGCGTTGGCCTTTCCCGCCGCCACCGGAGCAAGAACCTCGGCCATCGCCTCCACTGCCCGGGCGCAATCCTCGCGGCTCACGTCGTAGTGCGTCACGGCGCGCAACTGGCGTTCGTTGATGGCATTCAGCAGCACGCCGCGCTCCTTCAGCCGGGTGCTGATTTCCGCCGGCGCCATCCCCGTGGCGGAGACATCGAAGACCACGATATTGGTGGCCACGCTGGCCGGGTCAATCCGGACGCCGGCCATGCGCGCCAGGCTCTCAGCCAGGAACCGCGCATTGCGATGATCGTCCTCCAGGCGCCGCGGGCTTTCCTCCAGCGCCACCAGGCAGGCCGCCGCCAGCACTCCCACCTGGCGCATTCCGCCACCCAGGCGTTTGCGGTACAGCCGTCCTTTGGCGATCAGCTCCGCGGGGCCTGCCAGAATCGATCCAGCGGGCGCCCCCAGCCCCTTCGAGAGGCAGAACATAAGGGTATCGGCAGAAGCGGCGATTTCCTTTACAGGCATTCCCAGCGCCGCCGCGGCATTGAAAATCCGGGCGCCGTCCATGTGGACCTTCACTCCGCGTTCATGCGCCCCGTCGCAAATCTCGCGCACCGTCCGCATGGGATACACCGTGCCGCCGGCCATGTTGTGGGTGTTTTCAATCTCCACCAGGCCAGTAGGCGCCGAATACGGGTTCACGGGCTTCATCAGCCGCCGCACCTGGTCCCAGGAAAGCACCCCGTCTTCAGTCGGAATGGCGCGCACGATGCAGCCCGAAAACCAAGCCACCATGGACATCTCGTAATCCAGAAGGTGGGCGCGGGAATCGCAGATCACTTCCTGGCCATGCTCGGTCAGCAGTTTCACCGCGATGGTATTGCCCATGGTGCCGGTGGGCACGAACAGCGCGGCTTCTTTGCCGGCAATTCCGGCGGCCCGGCTTTCCAGCCGGTTGACAGTGGGGTCTTCGCCGTACACATCGTCACCCACCTCGGCTTCCATCATGGCGCGCCGCATGGCCGCGGTGGGCCGGGTGACGGTGTCGCTTCGCAAGTCGATCATACCGTGAGAAACTCCTGAAACACCTCGTTGGAGAGCAGCACGCCGCGCCCGGTCAGCCGCAGCGCGCCGGCGGCGGTTTCCAGCAGCCCGGCGTCTACGAAGCGGCGGATGGGCCCTTCGAAGCGCGCCCGGTCTTCGGCCGTCGGGCGGATACCTTCCATCAGCCGCAGCCCTACGTAGAAGCGTTCGCCGGGGTCGGCGGGATCTTCGACCGGAGCGTCGGCGTTCAAATAATCCTCCAGCGATTCGGGATTGCGCCGGCGCACGCGGCCATCGAAGGAATGGGCGTCCGCGCCGAAGCCCGCATACGGCTGCAACTTCCAATATTTCAAATTGTGTAGCGATTCGAAACCGGGCCGCGCGAAATTCGAGATCTCGTAACGGCGGATCCCCATGCGGGCCAACCGCTCCACGGCCTCTTCGTAGAAGTCCGCAATCTGGTCGTCGCTGGGAATTTCGTCCGCGCCGTAGCGGCGGCCGCCCCGCAGAATTTCACTGCCCAGCCGGCTGTCCTCATCGACTTCCAGCATGTACACGGAGACGTGCACCGGCGCCAGTCGCTCGACCCAATCGAGCGACTCGCACCAGGTGGCGGCAGTTTGGCCGGGAAGGCCGGCGATCAGATCGAGGTTGCAGTTCACGATACCTTGTTGGCCGAGGATCTGCATTTCCCGGACCACTGTTTCGGCGGTATGCTTGCGGCCGGTGCGGCGAATTTCCGCCTCCACGAACGACTGCACGCCCAGGCTGATGCGATCGATCCCTGAAGTCCGCCCAGGCGCGCGCCTTTTCCGCCGTGATGGACCCCGGCGCAGCTTCCATGGTGGCTTCCTGCCAGGGCGGCCCGGGAATCGCTTGGAGCAGCGGCCGCAGTGCTTCCGGCTCCAGATTCGAAGGGGTCCCTCCGCCCAGGTACACGGTTTCCGGCCGCCATTCCCATCGGTGTGCGCGGATTTCGCGCTCCAATGCCGCCAGGTAGCGCTGTTCCCGCTCGCGCGGAAACACGCCCGACGCGAAGTTGCAGTAAGTGCACTTCTGGGCACAGAAGGGATAAGAAAGGTAAACTCCCGGCACTCTCTCGATTGTAGCGGGCCTGCCTATGGGCGTGCGGGGTAACAGGCGTGAATGCGTGGCACGGTATTAACCACCGGCATCTTGAAGCCGGCCCGGAACGCTGTCACTATCGCCGTAGAATGAAACTGCCGCTCGCCGCCGCCGTGTGCCTGGCCTGCTCGCAGGCGCTCTTCGGCCAGCCCGCCATGCCCGCCTGGCTGGCGCCCTATCCCGGCGCCACGGCCCAGACGAAGACCTATCCGGCGCTGGTCGATGCCACCTACAACACCGATGCGTCTCCGGGCGCAGTCGCCGAGCACTACCGTAAGCTCTTCGAAGCGCAAGATCTGGAGTTTCATCCCAACTCCGATGGCATTGGCTCGGTGGTAAGGGCGCCGGTCGCCGAGTGCAACCTGCTGATCGCCATCCACCCGCAGGGCTACGGCACTTCCGTGCGGGTCAGTTGCGCGGCCAAAGACCGGTCCTCCGCCGCCATTTCACCCGTCGTCCACAGTTCTTCGGCGCCGGGGATTCCGGCCGGGGTCATGGAGCGCCACCGGCAGCTTGTGGCCGAAATGGGCATCCACAGGACTTATTCCGACGCCCCCGCTCCTCCGCTGGTCTGGCCGGAGTGGCTGGTGCCTATCAATGGCGGCAGGCTTAGTACCCGGGCAGGAGTCGATTACGCGGGAAACGCGATGCTACGGGCGAACTATACGACCTCCGAGCCGATGACGGCCCTCTTCGCGTTTTATAAGGACCTGTTGACCGCCCACGAGTATCCCGTCCACAGCGGCTCCATGTCCACGGGCCGCACTCAGAAGGGCGTCCTGCAGAACGCCAACGGCCAGGTCGAGGGATCCAATTATCCCAACGGCTTTCCCGGCCCCAGCACGGTGATTTACGTAGGTCTCTCACGCACCTACCTCAACCAGCCCATCACCGTGGATCTACGATTCACCACCTATGCCTACAAAGCGCCGCAGAAGTGAGCATGATGAAATCCCTGCTTCCGATCCCGATGTTGCTCTGTGCCGGGTGGGTTTGGGCTGGCGATGCTCCAATTATGCCCTCCTGGATGACGCCCTATGCCGGCGCCAGGGAGCAAACCGGGACCATAGGCACCCGGGTATGGTCGAACTACTCGGCCAAGGCCCCGGTGGCGGAGATAGTCGAGTATTACCAGGGGTTATTCGAAGGGGCCGGGCTGACCTTTCACCCGGTGAAAAACGCCATGACGACGACTATTCGCGGAGCTCCAGCCGAGTGTTCCCTGGAAATCGAGCTTCACGGGATGGGCGCGATTACGTCGGTTTCGATCACCTGCTCGGCCTGGACCACCGGACACATGCAGGGCCAGGCGAAGTTCGATCAACCGGTTTATCCGAAGGCCAAAGCCCCGCTTCCGCCGCTGGCCTGGCCGGACTGGCTGGTCTCCTGCGATCCCGCGGAGTCGCCCGAAATCCAGAAAGGCGTGGACCGGTTCAAGCTGCGGTTCCTCAAAGCGGAATTCACCACCCGGCAGGATAGGGAAAGCATCCAGGCGTTTTACGCCGACCTGCTCAATGCCCACGACTATCCGGTCTGGATACGAAGCTCCGGTCTGACCCCGCCGGACCGCGTCGCGGTGGTGGAAGGCTTGCATTTTTTGGCCGGCAACCCCGGGCCGAGGTTCGCGATGCGGGTCCAACTGACGCCGGCGGCAGGCGCTATCCAGGTGGAATTGCGCATCACCGCCCACCCCAATTGACCCACGCCGGACCCCGCCGGCGGCTATCGGCTCTTTGCCCGCGGCGGTTCTAGCGAAGCGTGAAAGCGCGCCTGGCAGCTCAGGCAGCGGAAGGGTACTTTTCCGAAGAGCTTCTGGAAGAAATCCCAGACCTCGCGGCGAGACGAGAAGCGCACATCGCCCCGCCCGCAGATAGGACAGCGGATATGCGGCGGCGGAAGGGCCATTAGCAGAACAGTGTAACGCAAGCCGGCGCAAGCGCAACCCTCAACGCGGCGGACACCGGGCGGCCACCAGCAGGGCGCCGGAAGGCCCTCCAGCCTCACTGCGGTTCCCGGCGCGTGATACCATCCATCTTGATGTCCATCAAAATTACTCCGATGAACAACGGCCCCCTCCGGGTGGAGGGTGAATTCGAGATTTGCGACCCTGCCGGCGCGGCTTATGGACTGGCCGGCCGAACCGTGATCTCGCTGTGCCGTTGCGGCCATTCGGCCAACAAGCCGTTTTGCGACGGCAGTCACAACCGTGAGGGCTTCGCCAGCAGCGTCACGGCGTGCGAACTGCCCCCACCTAAGCCCAAGATCGGATAAAGTTCCAAAATGTGCTTTTCTTTGGAGTCATTCTGGAATCGGTGGCGTAACTTTACGATTGGGTCTCTCGCCAACTACCATATACGTGCTATGCGACCATCTGCTTCCTACCGGTGTCACGGTCGGCTGTCATCTCGTAAGTCCTTTTTGATTCTAGTAGTTGGCTCGCTTGCCGTGGCCTTGGCCGGGTGCACCAACTCGGGCGCTAGCGCCTCTGGCGGAGGCGGCGGCAAAGGCGGCCGCGGTCGCGGAGCCGGCGGTGACGTCCCGGTGACGGTCGCCAAAGCGACCCAGAAAAACGTGCCGGTGGAGATTCAGGTGATCGGCAATGTGGAGGCTTACAACACCATCTCCGTGAAGGCCCAGGTCACCGGCCAGTTGACGCAGGTGCATTTCAAGGAAGGCGACTACGTCAAGAAGGGCGACCTGCTGTTCAACATCGACCCGCGCCCCTTGCAGGCGGCGCTCGACCAGGCCAAGGCCAACCTGGATCGCGACAAGGCCACCTTGGGGCAGTCGGACGCCAACCTGGCTCGCGATGAGGCGCAGGCCCGCTACGCCCAGGCACAATCCACCCGCTACACCCAGTTGTTCCAGAACGGCATCATCTCCAAGGATCAGTCCGAGCAATTGCGCGCCAATGCGGAGGCCACCGCGCAGGCGGTCGCAGCCGACAGAGCCACGATTAACAGCACCAAGGCGGCCATCGAATCCAGCGAGGCGGCCGTGGAAAACGCGGTCGTGCAGCTCGGCTACTGCGAGATCTTTTCGCCCATCGACGGGCGCACCGGCAACCTCACCGTGAAGCAGGGCAACGTGGTCAGCGCCAACACCGTGGAGTTCATGACCATCAACGAGATCGAGCCTATCTACGTGACCTTCTCGGTGCCCGAATCGCAGTTGCCGGCCATCAAGCGGTACATGGCTCTGGCTACGCTGCCGGTGCGCGCGCGCCCCCAGGATGACGATACCGGACCGGAGGAAAACGGCGGCCTGACCTTCATCGACAACAGCGTGGACGTGACCACCGGCACCATCAAGCTAAAGGGCACTTTCCCTAATACCTCCCACAAGTTATGGCCCGGCCAGTTCGTGCGGGTGACCCTGCGGCTGACCACTCAGCAAAACGCTATCGTGGTCCCCAACGAGGCGGTGCAGACGGGGCAAAACGGAGCGTTCATTTACGTGGTGAAGCAGGACCGTACGGTGGAATCGCGGCCGGTCACCACCGGCGCGCGAGTGGACCAGGATATGGTGGTCGAGACGGGCCTGGAGCCGGGCGAGACCGTGGTGACCGAGGGCCAACTGCGGCTGGCCCCGGGCAGCCGCGTAGTGGTTCGCGACGGCCGCGGCGGCGGTGGTGGGCGTACTGGCAAAAAAGGCGGCGGAGGCGAGGGTGCAGGCAAGCAGGGCGAGGCGCAGCCTAAGAGCTGAGGAGCCGAAAAGCTTGACGCGGAGACGCGGAGACACGGAGAAAAACGCAGAGAAGACTCTTAGGATTCGTCTCCGTGTCTCCGCGCCTCCGGGTCGGTCGTGTTGGGGGTTGGCATGAATATCTCCGAAACCTTTATCCGGCGGCCCATTGCCACCAGCCTGCTGATGGCGGGCATCGCGCTGTTTGGGGTGATTGCCTACAAGGCTTTGCCAGTCAGCGATCTGCCGCAGGTGGACTACCCCACCATCACCGTTTCGGCCAGCCTGCCCGGCGCCAATCCCAATACCATGGCTTCGTCAGTCGCGACTCCCCTGGAGCGGCAGTTCACGACCATCGCCGGGGTGGACTCCATGATCTCCTCTTCGAGCCAGGGCAGCAGCAACATCACTCTGCAATTCGACCTCAGCCGCGATATCGATGGCGCCACGGTGGACGTGGAGACCGCCATTGCCGAGGCCATGCCCCTGCTTCCGCCGGGAATGCCCACGCCGCCTTCCTTTCACAGGGTGAATCCCGGCGACAGTCCCATCATCAGCCTGTTTCTGACGTCGCCCACCATGCGGCTCTCGGACCTCGACGAGTATGCCGAAGCCATGGTGGCGCAACGGATCTCGATGGTCTCGGGCGTGGCCCAAGTGCAGGTGTTCGGGTCGGCCAAGTACGCCGTTCGCGTGCAGGTGGACCCGAATGTACTGGCGGCGCGGCAGATCGGCCTGAACGAAATCGACACCGCGATCAAGAACTGGAACGTCAACCTGCCCACCGGCACGCTCTACGGCCGCAAGACCGCCTACCAGGTGCAGGCCAACGGGCAGCTTATGCGGGCGGCCGATTACCGGCCCATGATCGTCACCTATCGCAACGGCGCCCCGGTGCGCTTGAGCGAAGTGGCTAATGTGATCGATAGCGTGCAGGACGATAAGCAGATGTCGCTGATCTACGACCATGGCGGCGCGCATGGCGAGTACGGCACCCAGGGCACCCGCGGCGTCAGCCTGGCGGTGATGCGCCAGCCGGGCACCAATACCATCGACGTGATCGACCACATCCGCGCGCTGCTGCCCACCTTCAAGGCGATGATGCCGCCCACTGTGCACCTGGGCATCCGCGGCGATCGCGCCAAGAATATTCGCGAAGCCTTCCAGGATATTCAGTTCACCATGGCGGTCACGCTGGGCCTGGTGATCCTGGTGATCTTCCTGTTCCTGCGCAACGCTTCGGCCACCATGATCCCGGCCATGGCGCTGCCCTTTTCGGTGGTGGGCACCTTCTCGGTGATGTACCTGCTGAATTTCAGCATGAACAACATCTCCATGATGGCGCTGATTCTCTCGGTGGGCTTCGTGGTGGATGACGCCATCGTGATGCTGGAGAACATCGTCCGGCACATCGAGAAGGGCGAAAAGCCGTACGAGGCGGCGCTCAACGGTTCGCGGGAAATCGGCTTCACGATCGTCTCCATGACCCTGTCGCTGGCGGCCGTGTTCATCCCGATCCTCTTCATGGCCGGCATTCTGGGGCGCTTGTTCCGCGAGTTCGCGGTCACCATCTGCACCGCCATTCTGATTTCGGGAATGGTCTCGATCACCCTGACCCCCATGCTATGCAGCCGCTTTCTGCGCGTGGGGAACACCGCCGAACAGGGGCACGGCCTGCTCTACCGGGCCATGGAGGGCCTGTTCGATTTCACGCTGCGTATCTACAGCGCCACGCCTTCGCTGGGCACTGCAACACCGCCCCGTGATGCTGGGGGCGTTCCTGATCGTGCTGGGGCTAACCGGGTATCTCTACCTGGTGGTGCCCAAGGGCTTCATTCCCGATACCGACAACGACAACTTCAATGTGCAAACGGAGGCCGCCCAGGGCACCTCGTACTATCAGATGGTGCGCTTCCAGCAGCAGGTGGCCGCCATCATTGTGCAGGACCCGGACGTGGAGAGCTTCTACTCCTCCACCGGCGGCGGTTTCGGCGGCGCCGCCAATACCGGCCGCGTGTCGGTGAACCTGCTGCCGCGGCGGCAGCGCAAGGCCACCGTCAACGACATCGTCAACCGTTTGCGGCCCAAGCTTTCGGGTTTCCCCGGCCTGAAGGTCTACCTGACCATCCCGCAGGCCATCCGCGTGGGCGGGCGCATGTCCAAGAGCGCCTTCGATTTCACGCTCTACGGCCCGGACACGCAGCAGCTTTATACCGAAGCGCCGAAGCTGGAGCGGCAGCTTGCGCGGCTGCCCGAACTGGCCGAGGTCACCAGCGATCTGCAGATCAAGAACCCACGGGTCAACGTGGTGCTGGACCGCGACCGGGCGGCGGCTCTGAACCTGAACTGGCAGTCCATTGCCAGCACCCTGTATGACGCCTTCGGGCCGCAGCTCACCTCCACCATCTACTCGCCCACCAACCAGTACCAGGTGCTGCTGGAGATGCTGCCCAGTTACCAGCGCTTCACCGACGGTTTGAAGATGATCTACCTGCGCTCGTCGTCCGGACAGCTTGTGCCATTGCTGTCGGTGGCCAAGCTGGTGGAGGATGCCGGGCCGCAGAGCATCCCGCATTCCGGCCAGCTCCCCTCGGTGACGCTGTCGTTCGCGCCCAAGCCAGGCGTCTCGCTGGGCCAGGCTACCGACGACATTCAGGCCATCGCCAAGGCCGAATTGCCGGCCACCATTACGGGCGTTTTCCAGGGCACCGCCAAAGTCTTTCAGGACTCCATGCGCAACATGGGAATCCTGCTGTTCCTGGCCATCGCGGTGGTGTACATCGTGCTGGGTGTGCTGTACGAGAGCTACGTGCACCCGCTGACGATTCTCTCCGGATTGCCCTCGGCGGGCTTCGGCGCGCTGCTGACGCTGATTCTGTTCAAGGTGGAACTCAGCATTTTCTCCTTCGTGGGGCTGATCATGCTGATCGGCATCGTGAAGAAGAACGCCATCATGCAGATCGATTTCGCGCTGGAGGCCGAGCGCCACGAAGGAAAATCGCCCATAGACGCCATCTACGAAGGCTGCCTGATCCGTTTCCGCCCGATCATGATGACCACCATGGCGGCGCTCCTGGGCACGTTGCCGATCGCCCTGGGGTACGGTGCCGGCGGCGAATCGCGCAAGCCGCTCGGAATGGCGGTGGTCGGCGGCCTGGCATTTTCGCAATTGATGACCTTATATCTGACCCCGGTGGTGTATACCTATATGGCGGCAATCGTCGAGAAGTGGAACGCGTGGAGAGCGCCCAAGCGGCGGAAACCGGTCAAGGTCCTGGCTCCGGCCATGCAGGCGGGGGATTAAGGTGGGCACGGCCGGGCGAGCGGAAGAGGCGACGCGGAGACGCGGAGGCGCGGAGGAAAACGCAGAGAACACAATCTATTGGCCTTCTCCGCGCCTCCGCGGCTCCGCGTCGGGTTTTTCCATGAGGCGCGCATGAACATCTCTCAAACCTTTATCGAGCGGCCCATCGCCACCAGCCTGCTGATGGCCGCCATCGCGCTGTTCGGCGGTGTGGCGTACCGCTCGCTGGCGGTCAGCGACCTGCCCAACGTGGACTTCCCTACCCTGCTGGTGACCGCCGCCCTGCCCGGCGCCAGCCCCGAAACCATGGCGGCTGCGGTGGCCACGCCGCTTGAAAACCAGTTTTCCACCATCGCCGGCCTGAATTCGATGACCTCCTCGAATTCCCTCGGCAACACCCAGATCACCCTGGAATTCGACCTCGCCCGCAAGCTGGATGGCGCCGCCGTCGATGTGCAGGCCGCCATCACCCAGGCCTCCCGGCTGCTGCCGCAAGGCATGCCCACGCCGCCCACCTTCACCAAGGTGAATCCGGCCGATCAGCCGATTCTGTATATCGCGCTAACCTCGCCCACGCTGCCTTTGTGGACCCTGGATGAGTATGCCGAAACGCGCATCGCCCAGCGCATCTCCATGATTTCGGGCGTGGCCCAGGTACAGGTGCTGGGTGCGCAGAAGTACGCCGTGCACGTGCAAATGGACCCGCACGCGCTGGCCTCGCGGCAGATCGGCATCAACGAAATTGAGACCGCGCTCCAGGCGTGGAACGTCAACCTGCCCACCGGCTCGATCATCGGCCCGCAGCGCGCCTTCACCCTGCAGGCCAGCGGCCAGTTGCTCACCGCCGATCAATATAAGCCCCTGGTGGTGGCCTATCGCGGCGGCTCCCCGGTGCGCCTGGAAGAGCTCGGCACCATCATCGACAGCGTACAGGACGATAAGACCGCCTCGTGGTTTTATACTCACAAAGCCCACAGCCGGTCCATCATTCTGGCCATTCAGCGCCAGCCCGGCACCAACACCATCGAAGTCACCGACGGGGTGAAGCACCTGCTGCCGCTGTTCGAGGCCGAGTTGCCGCCCTCGGTCAAAATGGACATCCTGTACGACCGCTCGGACACCATTCGCGAATCGTTCAACGACATCACCTTCACCATGCTGCTGACTCTGGCGCTGGTGGTGATGGTGATCTTCCTGTTCCTGCGCAATGTTTCCGCCACCATCATTCCCAGCCTGGCGCTGCCGTTTTCGATCGTCGGCACATTCGCGGTCATGTACCTGCTGAATTACAGCCTGGACAACCTTTCGATGATGGCGCTGATTCTCTCCATCGGCTTCGTGGTGGATGACGCCATCGTGATGCTGGAGAATATCGTCCGCCACATCGAACTCGGCGAGCGGCCGCTGGCGGCCTCGCTTACCGGCTCGGGCGAGATCGGCTTCACCATCGTTTCGATGACCCTGTCGCTGGCGGCGGTGTTCATCCCGGTGCTGTTTCTGGGCGGCGTGCTGGGCCGCCTGTTCAAAGAGTTCGCCGTCACCATCACGGTGGCCATTCTGATTTCAGGCGTGGTTTCCGTGACGCTGACCCCGATGCTGTGCAGCCGCTTCCTGCGGGCGGCCCAGGAGGAGCACCGCGGCTGGTTCTACCGCGTGACCGAGAGCTTCTTCCAGGGCATGCTCAACATCTACGACTATACCCTGCGCTTCGTGCTGCGGCATCGCCCGGCCATGATGGTCAGCTTCGTCCTGGTGCTGGGCGCCACCATCTACATGTTCGTCACCATTCCCAAGGGCTTCATTCCCGACCAGGATACCGACCAGTTGCAGATTTACACTGAAGCCCAGCAGGGCACCTCGTACTACCAGATGGTGGATTTCGAAACCAAAATTGCGGACACGGTGTCCCAGGACCCCAACGTCGAATCGCTGATGGCCAGCGTGGGCGGCACCACCGCCTCCAACCTGGGCGGCCCGAATTATGGCGAGCTGGTGATTCACCTCAAGCCGCGCAACCAGCGCAAGCTGGGGGTGAACGACATTATCAAGGAACTGCGCCCGCAACTGGCCTCCTACGCGGGCGTGAAATCCTACCTGCAAAACCCGCCCACCATCCAGATTGGCGGGCAGGTCACCAAGAGCCTCTACCAGTTCTCGCTGCAAACTCCCGACAAACAGGAACTCTACGCGCAGACCAATCGGCTGGCTAAGCTGGTGGAAGACATCCCCGGCGTCGAGGACGTGACCAGCGACGTGGCCGTAACTACCCCGCAGGTGAACGTGGACATCGATCGCGACAAAGCCGCCGCCCTCAACGTCAACGCCAACCTGATCGAAGACGCCCTTTATGACGCCTACGGGCCGCGCTGGGTCTCCACCATTTACGGCTCGGTCAACGAATACAAAGTGCTGCTGGAACTGGAGCCGAAATATCAGGCGCGACCCCAACGCGCTTTCGCTGCTCTACTTCAAAACGGCGGGCGGCAAGCTGGTGCCGCTCGACACTATGGCGAAGATCGAGACCGAGACGGGCCCCCAGACCATCAACCACTACGGCCAGTTGCCCGCGGCGACGATTTCGTTCAACCTGAAGCCCGGCGCCGCGCTGGGCGAAGTGGTGGACCAGGTGCAGGGTCTGGCCGACCAGGAGCTTCCCGATACCATCAGCACGCAGTTCCAGGGCGCCGCCAAGGCATTCCAAAGCTCCCTGGGCAACCTGGCGGTGCTGTTGATTATCGCCATCATGGTGGTGTACATCGTGCTGGGTATCCTGTACGAAAGCTACATTCACCCCATCACCATTCTCTCGGGCTTGCCGTCGGCGGGCTTCGGCGCGCTGGTAACGCTTGAGGTGTTCCACATCGACCTGAGCATCTACGCGTTCGTCGGCCTGATCATGCTGATCGGCATCGTGAAGAAGAATGCCATCATGCAGATCGACTTCGCCCTGGATGCCGAGCGCCAGCACGGCCTGCCGCCGGAGAAGGCCATCTACGAAGGCTGCCTGATCCGCTTCCGCCCGATCATGATGACCACCATGGCGGCGCTGCTGGGCGGGTGCCCATCGCGTTGGGCTACGGCGCCGGCGGAGAGGCCCGCCAGCCGCTCGGCTTGGTCGTGGTGGGCGGCCTGCTGTTCTCGCAGCTTGTCACCCTCTATCTGACGCCGGTCTTCTACATTTACATGTCGGCCTTGCAGACCTGGGTGCAGGGACTGCGTAGCGGCCACAAGATGGGCAAGGAAGCGCCGGTGGCCAGCTAGCCTGCGGCCCGGCGCCCCAAGGAAAAGCCATGCGCGACGACCGCGGCATCCTGGAGGCCCTGCTCTCCGATGGCCGCTTCCTGCTCGCGCTCACCGGCTTTGTCCTGATCCTTAGCGGCGGCTTCGCGATTCTGCAATCGGCCAGCGGCTATTTCCTGCCGCAGGATGTGCATGCACTGGGCTTCGACGCGCAGCACCTGGCGGCCGCGGCGAACCTCCGCGTGGTGCACTTCATGTTTCACGACCGGGTGGCCTTCGGCGGAACGCTGCTGGCAATCGGGTCGGCCTACTGGTTCCTGGCCGAGTTTCCGCTGCGCGCCGGCCAGTCCTGGGCCTGGTGGACCTTCTGCCTTTCGGGCGTTTGCGGGTTTGCCAGCTTTCTGGCTTACTTAAGCTACGGTTACCTGGACACCTGGCACGGCGTGGCCACGCTGTTTCTGCTGCCGGTGTTCGCCGCGGGATTGTGGCGCGCGCGTCCGGCGCGGATCGACTGGCGCGATGCCTGGAGTCCCGGGCAGCCTCTCAGTGTGGGCCGCTTCGGCCTCGGGTTTCTGGCCTTCGGAATGGTGGCCGCCGGCGTAACCATCCTCATCGTCGGCATGACCACCGTGTTCGTTCCGCAGGACCTCACCTTCATGCACCTGACGCGTGCGGATCTGGAGGCCATCACCCCGCGCCTGGTTCCCGTCATCGCCCACGACCGCGCCGGGTTCGGCGGGGGACTCATCTCGACCGGCATCATTCTGTGCTTCCTCGCCCGGCAGGCGGCGCTCACCAGGAGCCTGGTCGAAATCGTGGCGGCGATGGGCTTGGCCGGATTCGGCACCGCCATCGGGGTTCACCCGGCCATCGGCTACACCGATTTCGTACACCTGGCTCCGGCCTATGCAGGCGCGGTCTTGTTCGCCGGGACGCTGGTCCGGTTGACGGTGGAATGCCGCGCGGCCAGCGCCCGCAATGCGTTAATCGCAGCGCAAGGCCGCTAACGGATCGATGCGCGCCGCCCGCCGCGCCGGCGCGAGCACCGCCGCCAGGGCTACTGAGGCCAGCAGCAGCGCTACCGCCAGAAACGTCCAGCCATCGTACGGCGAGACGTCCTTGATTTGCGAGGACGCAAACCGCATCAGTCCGGCGGCCGCGGCCGAACCGAGGACGATGCCGGCCGCCACCAGCCGCATGGAATCGCTCAAGACTTGCCGGACCACCGTCTCCGGCCGTGCGCCCACCGCCATGCGAATACCGATCTCGCGCGTTCGCTGCCGTACCGAGTAGGCCATCACGCTGTACAGGCCCACCGAGGCCAGCGCGATGGCAAGCAATCCGAAGGCCGCCAGAATCATTGCCGCCATGCGTTGGGGCCCGAGCGAAAAATCCACCAGTTCTTCGCCCGTGTGAAACTCCTGGAAGGGCCTGCGAGGCGCCAGACTCTGCCACTCGCGGCGAATCGCCGGGATGAGGTCCGCCGGCGGCAGGCGCGTGCGAAGAACCAGGTAATTCGCCGGGTACCCGCTCTGTGCCATCGGCATGTAAAAGAAAGGTTGCGCTTCTTCCCACACCGAGTGGTACTTGGCATCGTGCGCCACTCCCACCACCTGCACCGGCGCCGCCTTGCCGCCGGGCGAGAGCAGCATGGTCTGTCCCACCGGATCGGCGCCAGGCCACAGGCGCGCGGCCAGCGTCTGGTTCACGATCGCCACCCGCGGCGCCTGCGCATCATCGCGCGCGCTGAATTCGCGGCCGCCCAGCAGCGGAATGCCGGCGCTGGCGAAGAAATCGGCGCCAATGAACTCGCGGTCTGCGGCAACCGGTGCGGCTGCGCTGCCGGGCGTTTGCAGGCTGGTGCGGGAATGCACCATGCTCAGGACATCCTCCGACGCCAGCGAATCCGATTGGATTCCCGGCAGGCCCGCCAGTTGCCCCACCAGGGTCTCTTGAAGCTGCGCAAATTGCGCGCTGTCATGCGTTCCGGGCTGCGGCGTGGTGAATTCCGCCGTCAGCAGGCCCTGGCTGCCGAAGCCCAGGTCGACGGAATACGCTTTGAGCAAACTCCGTCCGAATAACCCGCCGCCCACCAGCAGAATCATCGAGAAGGCCACCTGCACCACCACCAACCCGCGGCGATACCAGTCCCGGCCGCCACCGGCCAGCGCGTTGCCCGATTCCTTCAGCGACGGCAGCACATCCGGCCGGGTTGCCTGGAGCGCCGGGGCCAGCCCGAACAGCAGGCTGGTGGCCAGCGCGAGGCCCACGCAGTAGAGCAGCGCGCGGCTTTCCACAGCCGGATCGAGCGCCAGCGTCAGGCCGAGGGCGTTTGGAAAGTGCAGCATGATCCGCTGCAACCCAGTGGCGATAGCCAGCGCCAGGGCGATGCTGGGCAGCACCAGCAGAAGGCTCTCGGTAAGCAGTTGGCGCAGCAGCCGCGCGCGGCCGGCGCCGATGGCGAGGCGGATGGCGAACTCCCGCCGGCGGCCCAGGGCGCGCTCCAGGAGCAGGTTCGAAACATTCGCGCAGGCCAGCAGCAGCACCAATCCCGCAGCCACCGCAAATACCACCAGCGAGGCGGTCACCGAAGAGCGATACGCTGGCCAGAACTTGGAGTGGCTGGCCTCGAAAACCACCGCCGTGAGGTTGCGATTGGTGGCCGGCTCGGCCTGCGCCACCGCGCCCGCAATGGCCTGCAATTCGGCTTGCGCCCGAGCCACCGTGACGCCCGGCCCGAGGCGCCCGATCAGCACCAGCCACGGGAGCCGCCGCTGGTGAAAAATGTCCAGCGTGCGGAAACTCGGTATCAGCGCGGGGGTTTGCGCCAGCGGGATCCAGATCTGCGGCGGCAATCCCCAATTGAGGTTAGTGCCGGTGTACCGCCGCGGCACCACGCCGGCGATGGTGAATGCGGAGTCCTCAAGGAAGATCGTCTTGCCGATGGCGGCCGGGTCGCCCTGAAAATGGCGGCGCCAGAAATCCTCGCCGATTAGCGCTACTGGAGCGGCGCCCGGCGCACCGTCTTCCACTTGAAACGTGCGGCCTCGCCAAGCCGGCAGGTCCAGCATGGAAAAGTAGTTCACGGTGACGGCTTCGACGGGGACCTGCTCCGTCTGGCCGCCGACGGTCGCCCGGGCCGGCAGCCGCACATAGGCGGAGATTTGCTGGAAAGTGCGCGAGCGGCTGGCGAAATCTTCGTAATCCGGATAGGAGCTGGAGACGTAGGTCTGCAGCGCCTTGTTGTAGGTGTAGATATCCGCCAGCCGGTCCGCCGCCGGTAAAGGCAGCGGGCGCAGCAGCGCGTCATCGATGGTGTTGAAGATGGCCGTATTCGCGCCGATGCCCAGCGCCAGCGTCACTATGGCCGCAATGCTGAAGCCCGGACTGCGGGCCAGCGTGCGCGCGGCGTAACGCAGGTCCTGATCCATGGAATCCAGCATACATCCCGCCGCGGGGCCATCGCGGCCTATGCCGCCGCCTCTGCCGCGGCGAACTCGCCGATTTCGTGCTCCAGGTTCTGCCCGGCCCGATGAACCAGTTCCGCGATCAGCAGCACCACCAGCACGGCCACGAAATGATAAACGCGCGTGCCGGCGATCGTCAAAACCAGGCCCGGAACCGGCGCCGCGTAGAACCAGAGCCGGATCCGTTGGAGCAGAACGTGTTGCCGCACCAGTGCCCGCCGGTAAGCCTCGCGATGCGCCTGGAGGCTGGCGCCCGCCGGCACGGTTTCCGGCGAACCGCTGCGGAGAAATTGGAGCGCCAGGTACGCGCTTCCGGCCAGGATCCATGCGCAGCCGGCCCGCTCCCTGGGGCTGCCGGTGAGGCCCACCCGCAAGCCAAAGCCGGCCAGCGCCGCCGCGCCCAGCCAGGCAGCCCATTTCACGAGGCGCATCTGCCGCCGCAATTCCTCCGCCAGCCAGCCAATCTCGGGCGCCGAAATGGCCTGTGCCGGACTAGGTGCGTCTTGCGGCCGGCGCCGCCCAGGCGGTGGGCACAGGGCGCGCACCAGCACCAGAAACCACGGACCCACGATCCCGCCCTCGGTGGTGTACCAGTGAGGCAGGGCCAGCGCGGGTACGAATCGGGAAAGCAGCGGCTGAGTCAGGAAGGCTAAGGCATACGCCAAGACCACGTCCACCATGGGCGCAAGTTGCGCCGAATCCTCCTCGGATGCGCCGGCGTTCCGCAGCACCAGAACGAGCAGCGCCGCCAGCGAGGGCACGGCCATACGCAGGAAAACCCAGGGATCGTCGAGCAGCGGCGCCTGCCCCGGCCGCAACGCCGCAAAGGTGAAGGACTAGCAGACCGCCAGCGCTTCCAGCAGAAAAACCCGCGGCTCGGTGTTTTGACGGATGCGGGCGAGGCGCTCGCCGAAAGGGCCGCGCATGGTGCTCCGATGATACTACGCGGTCCAGCCGCGCCGGCCTACGCGATGCGTTCCATGACTTCCGGCTCGGCGGCCGTATCGGGCATCCCCATCGCAGTGCTTAAGCAGCCGGCAAACCGGTCCACGTCCGACTGGCGGGCTCCGGTGGGCGCCAAGTCGTTGGCCAGGGCGCGCGGGCCGGCGGACAGCTTCGGCCAACTGCTGTCCTTCGAAGCCACGTACAGCGACAAATCGCGAGTCTGCTGCGTGGGCGTCAGCCCCAGCCACTCGGTAAAGGCGCGATTGTGGAGACGCGCCAGCACGCGCTGCGTCTCGGCTTCGCCGTAGGTCTGCGCGCTCTCCGCCTCCTGGTATTTGCCGGTGGCCCGGTCGCGGCAGCGAGCCGCAAACACCAGCCCTCCGAACACCGTGGTGATGGGGGTGAGGCGATCCTCCCAGTAATCGGCGCAGGATTGCGCGGCCACTGGCGCCAGCATCGCTTCAGACACCGGCGTATCGGGCGCCTCCTGCAGGAAGCAGTTCTCGAAGGCGTGGTCCAGGATCTGGTCCGTCAGCATCATCGGCAACTTCTCGAAGTGCATCAGGTTGAGCGCGTGGGTCAGCACGTCGCGCGGATGGCAGCGGCGAAACACCTTGCCGCCATTCCGGTAATGCCGGGAGATGAACCGCCCGATCATTTCCCGCGAGCAGGCCAGGCCCTGGGCCGCGCAGAAGGTCTCGAAAATTCGCACGAATTCGTTCTCCGCCGGCCCGCGCAGCAGGATCTTGTACTGGATGCGGCGCAGGAAGGCTTCATCACCCAAGTCTGCCGGGTTCAGGTTGGTGGAGAATACCAGGAAGGTTTCAAACGGCACGCTCATCTTGCCGCCGGTCACGAAGCTCAGGTAATCGATCTTCCGCTCCATGGGCACGATCCAGCGGTTCAGAACTTCAGCCGGCGTGGCGCGCTGGCGGCCGAAATCGTCGATCAGGTACATGCCATTGTTGGCCTTCAACTGGAAGGGCGCTTCGTAAACCTTGGAAGTCTGGTTGTACTGCAGGTCCAGCATATCGAGCGAAAGCTCGCCGCCGGTCACGATGAACGGACGCTTGCACTTGATCCAGCGCCGGTCGACCCCTGAACGCTCCACGGCAATGGCCGTCGGGGAGGGCCGCTCTTCCTCGACGGGAGAGTGGTAGATAGGGTCGAAAAGCTGCACGATGTTTCCCTGGCATTCCAGGGCGTGTGGCAGAAAAATGGGGGCCGAGTCCAGGTTGTTGAGCGATTCGATGAGAAACGTCTTGCCGTCGCCCGGCTTGCCGTACAGCAGCAGAGAGTTGGAGGCGTTGACGGCGGGGCCGATCTGCGCCAGCATGCGCTCGGTGACCACCATGCTGCGAAAAGCCTTGGCCAGCCCCTCTTTGTTGATCCAGCCCTGGCGGGGCCTTTGCCGGCGCACCATGGCGATGTATTGCGCCACTGGCACTGGCGCCGGCCCGGCATACTGATTAGCCTCCAGATACTCGCGGGCGCGTTCCCGGCCGGATTCGGTCAGCGCCAGCACTGCTCCTACGCCGCCCATTCCCAGAGACCGCTTCACCTGTATGTAATGGCGGAACTTCAGCGATTCCACCAGGTCGTGGATCACGCTGAAACGCAGGCCGATGGCGGTGGAAAGGTCCTGCCCGTAAAGCTCGCCGCGGAAGTACAGAATTTTGAAGACGAGCTGCTCCACGAGCGTTTCGTTTAAACCGGTGTCCTCAAGAGTAGCGGGCTCCTGGGGAACTGGCAGTTCTGGCTCTGGGGTACTCACGAGCTCAGCTTACAAAGGGCAACCCGCCGGGCGATAGTTTACTTTAGTCAGATGACGGCAGCGTTTGCGGCCATATCGCTATCCAACCGTAGTTCTCTTTAGTTAGCGGACCCTTGAAAGCGCTTGCGATCCCAGCGCGCGGTTCGGGATTCCGCGGTAGTTGCGTTTCTCGCGGGGCGCTTACGAACGAGTTCCGCCGTTATAGGGTCGGTTTGCGGGCGCCTACTTCCATTCCCACGGCACAGTTCTGCTGTAGCTTGACCGTTTGTCCGAGCCACGAACTTGCCCACGAGAATAGAAAGAGGCTAGTTTGAAGGTATGAGCAAGCAGACTGCCCAGCTATTGGAAGCGTTCGAGGCCCTACCGGTAGACGACAAGCAGGCCTTCGCCATGGAAATTCTGCGTCGGACGCGTGACCTTCCGTTGGACTCTGGCCCCATCAGCGATGAGGAGCTCGGCGAAGCGGGTAAGGCCTTGTTCGCCTTCCTGGACCACGAAGAGAATGCCTCCCAAACGCGGTGAAGTTTGGGTGTTCGATCTCGGGATGGCCGCGAAAACCCGTCCCGTACTCGTGGTGAGTGTTGCTTACGGCGATACCGATCGCGCTATCGTCACCGTTGTTCCTCACCACAATTGAACTCCGAGGCTCCCCGTTCGAGATTGCCGTGCCCGCGCCGTTTCTACGTCGGGGTGCGTTCCTGGCCCAAGGGATATCGACGTATCCGAAGGCGTGGGCGATCCGAAAGATTGGCGCACTCAACCGGGAGCAAATGGAGGCTGTTTTGACGGGCTTGCGGAACTGGCTGGGCCTCGCGGACAACGGATAGCCGATAGCGGGATTTTTCCTGAGGCTCTGGCATTCTTCACCCGTCTTCCGCCAGCCGGCCCCTGGGAACTCGGACGCAAGAGCAGGTCGCGGAGCCTGATCGCCAACACCCGCCAGGACTTCCCGGCGGGAGGTCCCCCGTCAGACCTTCCAGCAGATCAGCTTCATCTCGGTCATTTCTTCGATGGCGTAGCGCGGGCCTTCCCGGCCGGTGCCGCTCTCTTTGACGCCGCCGTACGGCATGTGGTCGGCGCGCCACATGGGGATGTCGTTGATCATCACGCCGCCCACGTCCAGTTTCCGGGCGGTGCGGAAAGCCGTCTGGATGTCGTTGGTGAAGATGCCGGCCTGCAGGCCATAGGGCGTGGCGTTGGCGCGGTCGATGGCGTCGTCCAGCTTCTTATATTGGTAGACCGCCACCACCGGACCGAAGGCTTCCTGGCGTGAGATGCGGCAGGTGTCCGGAACATCCGTGAGCACCGCCGGCGCCACGGTAGCGAAGCGCCGCTTGCCGCCGGTCACCACTTTGGCCCCGCCATCCACCGCTTCGGCGATCCATTGCTCGATGCGGATGGCCTCGGATTCGTCAATCAATGAAGAGATTTCGGTGGAATCCTCGTAAGGGTGGCCGATCTTCAACGCCTCGGCGGAGGCCTTCAGGCGCTCCACAAATTCCGGAGCAATCGAGCGGTCGGTAAACACGCGCTGCACCGAAATGCAGACCTGGCCGCTATGCGCAAAGGCGCCCTGGGTGCAGCGGGCCACGGCGGTCGAAAGGTCGGCGCCCGGTTCGATGATCACCGCCGAGTTGTTGCCGAGTTCCAGGGTCACCTTCTTGAAGCCCGCGCGGGACTTGATGGTTCGGCCCACCTCGGGGCTGCCGGTGAACGTCAGCATGGCGATGCCGGGATGCTCGGCCATAGCCATCCCGATGCGCGCGCCGCTGCCGGTGATCAGGTTGTACGCCCCCTTGGGGACGCCGGCCTCTTCCATGGTGCGGGCCAGTTTTACCGCGCTGAGCGGCGTCTTGGTGGCGGGCTTGTGAATCACCGTATTGCCCGCGGCAAGCGCCGGCGCCACCTTGTGGAGCGCCAGGTTCAGCGGCACATTAAACGGCGTGATGCAGCCGATTACGCCCAGCGGCTCGCGCACCGTCACGGCCATGCGGCCCTTGCCCATGGCGGCGAAATCCATGGGAACCACCTCGCCGTGCAACTGCCGGGCCTCGTGCGCCGCAGCCACCAGGGTCGATAGCGAACGCTCCGCCTCCCCGCGCGCTTCCCTGCTGGGCTTGCCGGTCTCGGCGCAAATGAGCTGGGCGTACTCGGCGAGGTCGCGCTTGATCAGCTCGCCGATCCGCAGTAGCAGGTCGGCGCGGTCGCAGTTGCCCATCTCGCGCATCGGCCCCAGCGCCTTATGGGCGGCGGCCACGGCCTTGTCGACGGCGTCGATCTCAGCCTGCGGGACCTCGCCCACCGCCGATCCGTCGTAAGGCAGCTTAACCACCTCGTGGTCCGCGGCATCCACCCACTCGCCGCCGATAAAGTTGAGACTCGCTTCTTTCAGTTGTGGAGCAGTCATAGGGATTTACACCTTGTCCATGGCCCCGCCATTCACCGCAGAGACACGGAGAACACCGAGAAAGCGCAGAGAAGACTCTTTGGGTTTCCTCCGCGTTTGCTCGGCGATCTCTGCGACTCTGCGGTGAAAGCGCGCCGCACTTTACACTCCGAATACCACCTTCATGGTACGCCGGGAGGGGCCGGTCGCGCGCTTGCCGGGCTTGTCGGCGTCGTTGGGGCGCTCCTCTTCGTCGATCAGCCAGCCGTGCCAGCCGGTCTTGCGGATGGCTTGCGCCAGATCGCGCAGCGGGAACTCGCCTTCACCGAGCGGTACCGAGACGCGGTTGTGGAAATCGCGCACGTGCAGGCCGAAAACCCGCTCGTGATGCGCTTCGAAGAATGCTACGGCGTCGGGATACGCCAGCCAGGCGTGGCCGATATCGAACATCAGCCAGACCAGCTTGGGGTCCGTGCCCGCCAGGAACGCCGTCTCTTCGGCCGCGCCGTTGCGGAATTCCGGCTGATGGTTGTGGTAGGCCAGCACCAGGCCGGCTTCGGCCACCCGGCGTCCCACCTCATCGAGCGCGCGCACCTTGGCCTCCAGCGCCTGCTGGGAGAAATGGCCGGTGGCGGACAGCCCCGAGTGGCTGACCACCAGGGCATGCGCGCCGAACTGCCGCGCCTGGCCGGCGAGCTTGGTGGCGGCCGCGCCGGCGCCCTCCGGGCCGGCCCTTTGATACTCAGGCAGATTGGTGTGCGCGGCGATGAACTCGAGACCGAAGGCGTCTAAGCGGGCACGCGCTTCCGCGGCGTGCCCGAGTTGCGGCTGGACAAAGCGGATATTGGTCTCGAAACCTTGAAAATCCAGCTCTTTCATCTCCCGGATGGCGGTGAGGAGCAGGTCAAAGCGGGCTGGGTCCAGGTTCCAGGCATTGGCCTGGCATCCGGGGCGGGGTTGCGGGGCGCCGGCGGCACGAGCAACCGCCATGGCCGCCGCACCTGGCCAGAAACGTTCTGCGGCGAAGGGTCGGCATGGCCAAACCGGATTCCCGGCGAAACAGGGAGCCTCTTTTCCGGAACCCTGATGGTATTTTACATGTCGTGGCCTGTCAAGGAAGCGTCCGTTTGGTACTTCGAAACGGTCAAATGAGCGAGTCCAACCGCCAGGAATGGATCGGCAGTCGGCCCGCCTCGCGGTCGAGGAACCGCAGAACCGGCGAAGGTGGTGCGGGAAACCACCCAGAAAGACGGGCGCGGATTCTGCCTCCACCAAGGCGGACTGTCGTCTTCATCCCCAAACTTGGCCTCTCCGAGTGTGCGAGGCAGCACTGCCAGCCGAAAGTCCCAAGATTCCGGAACAAATTACCCGTGGCGGTCTCAGCGCTTTGCTTGCCAGTGGTACCAATTACACGGATGGTGCCGGCTGTGTCTCCCGCCGGACGCCCATAGGACGCGATATGAATACTTTACGCCGGATGGTCCTGCGATTGCCCGTAAGGCCTCCAGGAGGCGTCGGCGATGACCACCGGTCTTGCCGTTCTAGAAAATCATCGATGCTTGGAGGTGCGGGTTCTTACCGATGTGACGGTGCGGAACGCGGCCGCCATTCGCAATGGGATCTTGTCGGCTTGGGAAGAGCGTGGGAGGCCGGGGCCGTTGATTCTAGACTTGGCGGGCGTCCATCATATTGATAGCTCAGGGGTAGGGGCGCTGTTGGTGGTTTCGCACCACGCAGAGGACGCGGGCGTTCCCATTTTCATCCGCGGGATCCACAGATCGCCCCGCCGCATGCTGGAGCGCACCACCCTCAGCGGTCTGTTCCAGCCGGCCAGCAAGGGCGCCAGCGCGGGATCCGCCTAACTCCAGGCTTGGCGGCCGGCGTGGGACAGCCAACCCGGCTGCGGTCAGGCGGCTTCTTTTTCGAGCACCCGGCTCTTCACGCTGGCTACCTGCACTTTGGTGACAACGCCCAGGGCGCGGAGCACCTTCAGGGTGATCCAGGAGATGTCGAACTCCCACCAGGCGAGCCCGTGGCGCGCGGAGGTGGGGTGGGCGTGGTGGTTGTTGTGCCAGCCTTCGCCGAAGCTCACCAGCGCGATCAGGAAATTGTTGCGCGAGTCGTCGCGGGTGTTGAAGCGACGCGCGCCCCACATGTGCGTCGCGGAATTGATCAGCCAGGTGGCGTGCAGGCCGAACACGATCCGGAAAAAGCCGCCCCACAGCAACATGGGCAGCCCGCCGATGGCGTACAAAGCGCCGGCCAGGACCATCGAAGGAACCCAGTGCCAGTTGTTCAGCCAAAGGTAAAAACGGTGCTTGGCCAGGTCGGGCGCATATTTGGCCATCACGCGGGTGTTATTGTGCTTGGATTCCCCCACCAGGATCCAGCCGATGTGGGCCCACCAGGCGCCGTCGCGCGGTGAATGCGGATCGCCGGGTAAATCCGAGTTCTGATGATGAATGCGGTGGGTGGCTACCCAAAAAATCGGACCGCCCTCCAGGGTGAGGGCGCCGCACAGCGCAAAGAAGTACTCAAGCGGCAGCCAGGTCTTATAAGAACGATGCGTATGGAGGCGATGATAGCCCAGGCTGATGCCCAGCCCGGTGCACATCCAATATAGGAACACGGCGCTGGCAAAAGCGCGCCAATTAAACTCGAAAAGCGCCGCGATGGCGCCGAGGTGCAATAACACGACGACTGCCAGGGTGCCCCAGTTCCAGCCTTCCTGATAGTATTGCTCATCTACTTGCGGGTATTGCCGGTCTGCCTCTTTTTCTTGCCGGTCTGCTTCTGCTAGCACAGGTTTCTCCAGGTCTGTCGGGTTCAATTTCCAACCTAACAGGAGCTTTCCCCTCGATTTGTAAGACTTGTGTAATTTCGCCCACACTGCGGCGGAAGGGATGCTCTCCGATATCGGGAGACACCCGGAAACGCGCGTGCGATTCCGCGGGCGCGCCACGGCCGATTCGTGTACAGTGAGCGATGATGCCGGACCCGCTGGGCAATCTCGCCAAGTACACCCTCCTGGTAGTCGGAGCCCTGTTTCCGATCGTCAACCCGATCGGCAACACACCCATCTTCCTCTCGCTGACGCGCGGCCTCTCGGCCAGCGGGCGAATCGCGCTTTCCCGCATGATCGCCTTGAACGGCCTGATCCTGATTCTCGCTTCGATCTTCATTGGCACTCACATCCTGGCGTTTTTCGGGATTTCGCTGCCGGTAGTGCAGGTGGGGGGAGGGCTGGTGGTCATCTCCACCGGCTGGGACCTGCTGCGCCAGCCCGATGATGATGGGTCCGGCCAAAAGGGCGGCACGGAGTGCAGGGAAGGCGATTATAGCCGCCAGGCCTTTTATCCGTTGACCCTGCCCCTCACGGTCGGGCCGGGTACCATTTCGGTGGCAATTACGGTCGGCGCCAACAGGCCCGAAGGCTCCGAGTGGCGCTGGCCCCTGATCGCCGGGATGTTGCTGGGATCCTTTCTGATTGCGGCTTCCATCTATTTGAGCTACCGCTTCGCCGAACGCATCGGCCGCACCCTGGGCGACTCGGCCATGAACGTGATCATCCGGCTATCGTCTTTTATCCTGGTCTGCATCGGGGTGCAGATCCTGTGGAACGGGCTGAGTACGCTGCTGCGGACGGTGGTGCGGTAGGGCGCCTCTACCCATCCCGCGGCCCCGCCAGCGTCCCCCTTGCCTGCTGCGCTATCATGGAGTTACCACCTTCCTATGCCCGCACCCAGTCAAGCAGGCATCGATGAGTCTACGCTCGTCGCGCAATCGCGCGAAGGGAATACGTCCGCCTT
>CAWDOH010000073.1:0-205440 GCA_963803725.1 Bryobacterales bacterium
GCTGCGCTGCCCCGGCGGCGCCATGCGGTCAATGGTGCGGACCGTTTCCTCCGGCAGCACGATATTGATGCGTTTTGTCATTGGCGTTTCGTAATAGCCGCCTGAAGCACATCTTATACACATGTCGTGTGTATGTCAAGTGGGGTCAGTGCTTTGCGGTGGCTTGTAGCTCAAGTGGCGCACGGTAAAGCGGATTCATTTGGGGTGCGGGATAATCGCCGCGACCCTGTACGTGTCGCCATTGGTGGTGAAATAGAATCGCCAGTCTTGATTCACCCGAGCCTGCCAGAGACCCTTGGTCTCCTCGTATTTCTTGGCGTGCAAAGAAGGGTGCCCGAGGTTCCTTGCCAGAAAACTGATTTGCTTGATAAAGGCCTTTTGTACAGCCAGTGGCGCTGCTGCCAACTGCTCAATGGCTGGCAGCGAGAGCTGTACGTTCATCGGGCCTTCTTTAATTTGACCGCCTTACCTCTGGCCTTCCACTGCTTCAGGAATGCTTCGACCTCGGCACCGTTCTTGAAAGGGCCGTAATATGGGCCCTTTTCGGCCTTCGGCAATTAAGGCGTCAACGACCCGGCGTTGCCCGGGAGTGTACTCGTCATCGGCGGTCGGGAATTTCGAACGGTCGACCACCAGCATGGGCGTCATGACGATTTTGCCCCGTTGGTAAGCGAAATTCACCAGGTCTCCCTTTGCGAGGCCTGCCCGCCGTCGCACGCTGGTCGGGATCGTCACCTGGCCTTTGTTTTGGATCTTGCCGGTGGTATTCATAAGGTCTCTATGGAGGTTAAGTCAGGAAGTCGGGATTCCTGACTTCCTACTCAAAGCATAGCAGACTGAAAAGGGCGAGGAAGCGGTTCGCGGCAAGCCCGGACTTCCGCCCTCTCACTGCCTCTCGGTAATCGTCACCGGCGCCCGCAACCGGAAGGTGATCCGCGTCTCCGAAGGCAGGGCGGCCGACGCGCCGCGCGTCAGCAGCACGGCGCCGGTTCCCGCGCCGCCGCCCACGCCGGCCCCCGCCGCGGCGCCTTTTCCGCCGCCGGCCAGCCCTCCGATGATGGCCCCGAAAGCCGCCGCCCCACCGATCTTCTCGGCATCCTGCAAGTGCGTCTGTTCGGCGTGCCGGTTGAACGGATCGGTCTGAATGGCCACCGATTGCCCATCCGATGTGTGCACCGCTGTCAGCGCCACCGCCAGCGACGCCACTCCGCTCACCCTCCCGCCGCGGTCGACAGCCACCACCCTGCCTTCCACCCGCGCGCCCCGCTCGGCGATCACGAATCCGTCCGCCACCAGCTCCCTGACGAGGGTGGCGTGGAACGTGTCGCCGGGCTGATTCCGCTCCGAAGAAAGACCGTCAACAAGGCGCACCGGGATCAACAAACCGGCGATCAGCGTAACCCTGTTCGGTTCGGGCGGAGGCGGCGCTTGCGGGGCGCCCACGGGAGCGCCTTCCCGAGCACCCCCTGGGATAGCCGCTGGGCTTGGCGGAGTCACGTTCTCCGCCTCGCGGCGCGCGGGTGGAAGGTTGGGCGCGGGCGGCTCGGCCTGCGCCGCACCCGGGGTAGCTGCCGAAGCCATGGCTGCCGGCGGATTCGCCGCAGCGGAAACCGGCCGGGGGCTCGCCGCCGGCCGCGGCGGTTCATACGGCGGAACATACGAGGGTCGAACCCGCGCCATCTTCACTGGCTCATGCTCCACGGCCCGCCTCGCCCGCGGCTTCACCGCCGCATGACGAGAGGGAACCGGCCCCGCATGTCCGCTGGCCGTGGTTGCACCGGAAGCCGCCGCACCCGCGGCCGGAGCGGCCGGGGTAGCCGGAGTGCTCGCCGCGGCAGCCGGCTCTTCCGCCGGCGCTGCCTGAGAAGCCGCGGGCTCCGCTGCTGCCGGCTCGGCCTGTTTGGGCGCTGCCGGAGCGGGTTCCGGGGGTACTTCCGCGGTCACTACCAGCGGCTCCGCCGGCTTCGGCCGGTCGGCCACCTTCATCACCACGGCCCCGCACAACGCCCCCGCCACCACCAGAAGCGCAATCTGCAGCGGCTTCATCGCTCCAGTCTCCTCATTGCCAACTGACGGACCAGCCCCCCGTTGCGTTTCCGTTACGCGTCCTACCCCACCACTTCCAGAAATGCCCGCGCCGCGTGGCTCAGCGCCCGCCGCGTGGGATAAATCAGCCGGATCTTGCGCTCCACGTGCATCTCCTTCACCCGCACCTCGCAAAGCACCTTCTGCTCAATCTCCTGCTCCACGCACATCCGCGGCAGAAACGCCACGCCCTGGTTGCTCTGCACCAGCTTGCGAATCGTCTCGATGGTCGGCATCTCCACGTCCATCGTCAGCCGCACCTTGTACGCCTGAAACTGCTTGATCACCACTTCCCGGTACGGCGACACCACATTGTGGGCGATGAAATTCTCAGCCGCCAGCTCTTCGATCGAAACCGTCTTGCGGTGCGCCAGCCGGTGCTTCGGCGACACCACGAACGCCAGCGCATCGGTATAAATCACCTTCGACCGTAGCCGTTCGTCCGTAGGATCGTAGCTGATCACCCCCAGCTCCAGATTCCCGTCCAGCAGCTCCCCCGGCAGCTTGCTCGAAAGGCTCCGCCGCACCTGCACCTTTATACGTGGGTAGAGCGCCCGGTAGCGCTCGATGTGCCGCAACAGATACAGCGACGTGGATTCGTTGGCCCCGATGATCAGCCGCCCCGCCGAATTGTCCCGCAGCTCGGCCAGCGAGTTGTCCAGCTCCTGTTGCAGGCTCTGAAACCGGCGCGCATACTCCAGCACCGTGCGTCCCGCATCGGTCAGGAACAGGTCCTTGGCCGACCGGTCGATCAGCTTCTCGCCCAGTTCCTGCTCCAGCCGCTGCACCGCCAGCGAGATCGCCGGCTGCGTCCGCAACAGCTTCTCGGCGGCCCGCGAAAAGCTTTTTTCGTTGGCCACGGTGAGGAAAACCTGCAACGCGTAAAGTTCCACAGCCCCGCCATCATAACATGCGCTAATATCCACCTACAAAATTATAAATTTGCCAAATCGTGCGCCGCACCTACATAATGACCATGGTGATGCAATGAGCGACCGCGTATACATCTTCGACACCACGCTGCGCGACGGCGAACAATCTCCCGGCTGCAGCATGACCGTTCCGGAAAAACTCCGCATGGCCCGCAAACTGGTTGAGCTGGGAGTGGACATCCTGGAAGCCGGCTTCCCCATCGCTTCGGAAGGCGATTTCGCCGCCGTGGATGCCGTCAGCCGTGAGTTTCCGTGGGCCCAGGTGGCCGCCCTGGGGCGTTGCTGCACCCTGGATATCGAACGAGCCGCCAAATCGCTGGCCCACGCGCGCCGCCCGCGCATCCACACCTTCATCGCCACCAGCGACATCCACCTGAAGTACAAGCTCAAGAAGACCCGCCAGCAGGTGCTCGACGATGCCGTGGCCGCCGTGGAACTGGCCCGCCGCCATGTAGACGATGTCGAGTTCTCCGCCGAAGACGGCGCCCGCACCGACCCCGACTTTCTCGAACAGATCTCGCGCGCCGTGGTCGCCGCCGGCGCCCGCACGGTCAATATCCCCGATACCGTGGGCTTCTCCACGCCCAAGGAATACGGCGTGCTGATCGGCCGCATCGCCCGCTCGCTGGGCGATTGCGCCGTAGTCAGCGTCCACTGCCACGATGACCTCGGCTTGGCCGTGGCCAACTCGCTGGCCGCCGTGGAAGCCGGCGCCCGCCAGATCGAGTGCACCATCAACGGCATCGGCGAACGCGCCGGCAACTGCTCGCTCGAAGAGATCGTCATGATCCTCAAAACGCGCTCGGACGCTTACCCCTATCACACCGAAATCCACACCGAGCACCTGTTTTCCTCGAGCGAGCTGCTCAGCTCCCTGATCACTTTCGGCCCGCAGCCCAATAAAGCCATCGTCGGCCGCAACGCCTTCGCCCACGAGGCCGGCATTCACCAGGATGGCTACCTGAAGGAAAAGTCCACCTACGAAATCATCGACCCACGCTCAGTCGGCGTGCCCGAAGGGCGCCTGGTGCTCGGCAAGCACAGCGGCCGCCACGCCCTCGGCCAGCGCGCCCGCGACCTGGGCTACGAGCTCTCCCGCGAAGATCTCGACGCCCTCTACCACCGTTTCACCGCCGTGGCGGACCATCGCAAGAAGGGCCTCATGGATGAGGAAATCGTCGCCCTGATCCAGGAAGATCGGAAGACCATGCGGGTGGCGGCGGACTAATGGTCGGGCATGCTTTAGCTTGCCCGCATGGGGCCTCGGTTCGCGCGTGGGAGCGTCCATGCAATTGACCGTCCTGGCCCTCCCCGGCGATGGTATCGGCGTCGAAGTCACCCGCGAGGCCGTGCGCGTCCTTGAGCACGTGGCCCGCAAATGGAACCACAACCTTTCGCTCACCGAAGGCCTCCTCGGCGGCATCGCCATTCACAAAACCGGCACTCCGCTGCCCGAAGAGACCCTGCGGCTGGCCGCCCAGGCCGACGCCACCCTGATGGGCGCGGTCGGCCTGCCCGAATTCGATAATGCTCCGCCCGACAAACGCCCCGAAAAAGGCCTGCTCGGCATTCGCCAGGCGCTCGGCGTTTACGCCAACCTGCGCCCCGTGCGCGCCTGGCGCTCGCAACTGGATTCGTCTCCCCTGAAAAACCACCTGGTGGAAGGCGCCGATATGATCATCGTCCGCGAACTGACGGGCGGGATCTATTACGGCACGCCGCGCGGCATCTTTGAAAACGGCGCGGAAACGCGGGCCGTCAATACCATGACCTACACGCGTTCGGAAATCGAGCGCGTCTCCCGCATGGCCTTCCACCTGGCGCAGGGGCGCCGCCAAAAAGTAACTTCGGTGGACAAGTCCAACGTGCTCGAAAACTCGCAGCTCTGGCGCCGTGTGGTCATCGAAGTCGCCCGCGAATTTCCCGATGTGGCGCTCGACCACCTGCTGGTGGACAACTGCGCCATGCAGCTCATTCTCAACCCGCGGCGCTTCGACGTGATCCTCACCGAAAATATGTTCGGCGACATCCTCAGCGACGAAGGCGCCGTGCTGGCCGGTTCCATCGGCATGCTGCCCTCGGCCTCCATCGGCGATCGCCGCCCCTCCGGCGCCTGGGTCGGCCTCTACGAGCCGGTCCATGGCTCGGCCCCCGATATCGCCGGCCAGGACAAGGCCAACCCCCTCGGCGCCATCGGCTCGGTGGGCGCCATGCTCGAATACAGTTTCGGATTGAAAGAAGAATCCTGCGCGGTCGATGCGGCCATTCAAGCGGTTCTCGCCAATGGCCCCGTCACCGCCGATTTACGGCCTTCCGGCGCACCCGCCACCACCGCACAGGTAGGTGCCGCGGTGTGCGCCGCGATCGGCTGAGCGGGAGCTTACCGGCTCCCGCTCGGCCAAACTTTGGATAATGAGATTCAATAGCGACTGAGGAAAGAAGATCAAATTTTTAGTCTTATCAGCGTTCATCAGCGTTCATCAGCGGCTGATGATTCTCCGGTCGTTAACGCGCTATGCCGCGCACGATCACCGAAAAGCCGCGCGCCGCGATCGGCTGAGTGGGAGCTTACCGGTTCCCGCCCTGGCAAACTTTGGATAATGAGGTTAAATAAGCCGCTGATGAACGCAGATGAACGCTGATAAGAGTAGGAATTCCAATCAGCATTCATCAGCGGCTGATGGTTCTCCGGTCACTGACGCCCTATGCCGCGCACGATCACCGAAAAAGTCCGGCGCGCCGCGGTCGGCTGAGCGGGAGCTTACCGGCTCCCGCCCGGCCAAACTTTGGATAATGAGATCAATGGCGACTGAGGAACGAAGATCGGAATTTTTAGTCTTATCAGCGTTCATCTGCGTTCATCAGCGGCTGATGATTCTCCGGTCGTTAACGCGCTATGCCGCCGCACGATCACCGAAAAAGCCCGGCGCCGCGATAGGCTGAGTGAGAGCTTACCGGCTCCCGCCCGGCCAAACATTGCATAATGAAAGTAAATAAGCCGCTGATGAACGCAGATGAACGCTGATAAGAACAGGAATTCCAATCGGCATTCATCAGCCGCTAATGAATTCTCCGGTCACCGACGCCCTATGCCACGCACGATCATCGAAAAACTCTGGGACTCCCACGTAGTCCACCAGCAGCCCGGCGCCCCCACGCTGCTGTTCATCGACCTGCACCTGGTTCACGAGGTCACCTCCCCGCAGGCCTTCGACGAACTCCGCCAGCGCGGCCTCCCGGTCCGCCGTCCCGATCTCACCATCGCCACCGCCGACCACAGCATCCCCACCACCGACCGCACCCTCCCCATCGTCGATCCCATCGCCGCCAAACAGCTCGCCCAGCTCGAAACCAACTGCGCCGATTTCGGCCTCCGCTGCCTGGGTGTCCATAGCGACCGCCAAGGCATCGTTCACGTCATCGGCCCCGAACTCGGCCTCACCCAGCCCGGCATGACCGTCACCTGCGGCGACAGCCACACCGCCACCCACGGCGCTTTCGGCGCCCTGGCCTTCGGCATCGGCACCAGCGAAGTCGGTCACGTCCTGGCCACCCAATGCCTGCTCCAGAGGCCCTCCAAAACTTTCCAGGTGAAGGTGGATGGCGCCCTCAAACCCGGCGTCTCGGCCAAGGACATCATCCTCGCCCTCATCTCCCAAATCGGCATCGGCGGAGGCACCGGCAGCGTCTTCGAATACACCGGCAGCGCCATCCGCGCCCTCGGCATGGAAGAGCGCATGACCGTCTGCAATATGTCCATCGAAGGCGGCGCGCGCGCCGGCCTGGTCGCCCCCGATGACACCACTTACCAGTACCTAGCCGGCCGCCCCCATGCTCCGCAGGGCGCCGCCTGGGACGCCGCCATCGCCCGCTGGAACCAGCTTCCCACCGACGACGGCGCCGTCTACGACCGCAGCGTCTCCATCGACGCCGATGCGCTGGCGCCCATGATCACCTACGGCACCAACCCCGGCATGGGCATGCCCATCACCTCCACGCTGCCCGAGCCGTCCGACGTGGCCGACCCCATGCAGCGCGATTCCATCGCCAAGGCCCTCAAATACATGGGCCTCGAGGGCGGCAAGCCGCTGCTGGGCCATCCCGTCGACGTGGTCTTCATCGGAAGCTGCACCAACTCCCGCATCACCGACCTCCGCACCGCCGCCGGCCTGCTCAAGGGCCGCAAGGTCAACCCCAAAGTCCGCGTAATGGTCGTCCCCGGCTCCCAGGAAGTCAAGCGCCAGGCCATCGCCGAAGGCCTCCCCGAAATCTTCCGCGCCGCCGGCTGCGACTGGCGCGAGCCCGGCTGCTCTATGTGCATCGCCATGAATGGCGACCAGCTTTCGCCGGGTCAGTACAGCGTTTCCACCAGCAACCGCAACTTCGAAGGCCGCCAGGGCAAAGGCGGCCGCACCTTCCTGGCCAGCCCCCTGACCGCCGCCGCCGCCGCGCTCACCGGCGTCGTCACCGACGTGAGGACCCTCCTATGAAGCCGTTTACCAATTTCACCAGCCGCCTCGTGCCGCTGCCCATCAACAACGTCGATACCGACCAGATCATCCCCGCGCGCTTCCTCAAGACCACTTCGAAACTCGGCCTCGACCGCCAGCTTTTCAACGACTGGCGCTACGATGCCGAAGGCCGCCCCAACCCCGATTTCATCCTCAACCAGCCGCGCGCCCAAGGCGCCCAGATTCTCCTGGCCGGCGACAATTTCGGCTGCGGCAGCTCGCGCGAGCATGCCCCCTGGGCGCTCACCCAATTCGGCTTCCGCGCCGTCATCAGCACCAGCTTCGCCGACATCTTCAAGCAGAACTCGCTGAAAAATTCGCTCCTGCCCATCGTGGTCCCGCCCGATGTACAGGAAGAGTTGTTCGCCGCCGTCGCCGCCGACCCCGCCGCCGAAGTGAAAATCGACCTCGCCCAGCAGACCCTCACCACCCCCTCCGGCCGCAGCGTGGAATTCCCCATCGACGGCTTTTCCAGGCACTGTCTCTTAGAAGGCGTCGACGAACTCGGCTACATCCTGCAGCGCTCGCCGGAAATCGCCGCCTACGAGGCCGCCCACCCAGCGCCAATCCACACGTAACTTTTCTTCCACCCGATCCGGCGAAACGGCGCGCCTCCATCGTCTGACACCCCGTGCGCCGTTTCGCCGTATCCTTCCTCCTCGGCCTGGCCGACGCATCGGCGCAGACCAGCCCTTCTGCCGAATCCGAGGACGCTCGCGGCGCCCAGGGGTCTCAAGATCCCCCAGATCGGCCGCTGCCCTGGCCATTCCACCCGGCGGTTCGGTAGCGGACATCGGCGCGGGTGATGGGGCACCTTCCAAGCCGACGACCCCGAGATCCCCGATGGCACGCTGGATGGAGTACTGATGGTCATCATGTACCACGAGGTCGAAAACTACCAGGCCATGCCCGGCCATGTCGGAGGTCCGCTCGAACCCGGAGGCCGCCTGGTAATCGTGGACCTGATGCCTCACGAAACCATCGGCCGCCCACGCGCCGATCGGACCCAGAATCACGTGATTTTCCCCGCCCTGGTCGAGTCCGAAGTGCGCCAGGCCGGCTTCGAAGTCATCTCCCGTGACGACCGTTTCATCGACCACGCCGACCAAGAATCCACTCGCTGGATGATCGTCTTCCGCAAACCGTCCGCCCAGTTATGGCAATCCGTACGGTACTCTCGTACCGTTGGATGCCGTACGAAAAGCCAATTCTCACAGCGTAAAATATCGAACACACGTCCTGTTGTTACATCTGTAGACGTATACTCGATAAGACGCTTTTAGCTCAAGGCCCAACGATATTGGTTACGTGGTTTGTAATCGCGCGGGAGAGGTGTGGAGGCCGATGTAATGAAAATGAAACCGCTGTTATCGCTTTGCGCAGTTGGAGTTTTGGCTGTCCCAGCCCTGGCTGCGGACGCGGTGGTCTCCGCCGACACGTTCCTCAATCAGAATGCCCGCTCGGTCAATTATGGAACCGCCGGCACGATAAACATTGGCTCCGGCAATTCCGCCCTGATTCAGTTCGATCTCAGCGCCCTGCAAGGTCTCACCCTGAATAGCTCGAACATCCAGAAAGCTACCTTGACCTTCTTTGTGAATACGGTCATCACGCCCGGCGCCGTGGATCTTGCGCTCACCGGGCAGTCATGGTCGGAGAGCGTTGCGGATTACAACAACTTCAACTTCAACCTGGTTTCGTCCAGTTTTGCCACCGCTGTGCCCGTTACCAAGGCGGGAGATTTTGTGACCGTAGACGTCACCCTCCAGGCGCAGGAATGGCTGACGAATGTAGTGCCGAACAATGGCGTGATCGTCAAGGCGTCGGCTTCGGCGCCATCCACCTACATCATCCTCGACAGCAAGGAGAACCTCCTCACCAGCCACCCCGCGACGCTGACCGTGGTGCTCATGGATACCGGCCATACGGGTCCCCAAGGTCCGACCGGTGCCACGGGCCCCACCGGCGCTACCGGCGCCCCAGGGGCGATTGGTCCACAGGGCGTCACCGGTCCTCTGGGCCCAACCGGACTAACGGGTGCCACTGGCGCGACGGGATCCGCTGGCCCCGCCGGTGCTGCCGGCCCTATCGGCGGAATCGGCGCTGTCGGCGCCACCGGCCTGGCCGGCTCCACGGGCGCGACCGGCCCCACCGGGCCCACCGGCGGCACGGGACCGCAAGGAACTATGGGTCCCACCGGTCCAATTGGCGCTGCGGGTCCCGCAGGCTCTACCGGGCCCACCGGCCCGGACAACCCTCCCTACGGCAACAACTGGAGCTTTACTACCAGCAGCAGCACTGCCGCCGGGGATACCGCCAACTTCGAACTCCAGTGCGCGTCCGGTCAAATCGCCATGTCCGGCGCCTGCGGATACGATGCCATGAACAGCAATGCTCATCTTATGCAGGTGCTGTTTTCGGGCCCCGACCCCCTAAACGTTCAATATTGGCAATGCATCGTCCTGAACGGCTCTACCGCTTCGGTAACCTTCTCCGCCGGCGCGTTTTGTATCGATACAGGCACCGGTGGCTCGTTGGCAAAGCCCGTTCGTACGCCTTTGCCGGCGTCCGCCGAGGCGCCTGCTGCGGCAACGCTGCCTTTACCTGCATCCCGGCCGATAGTTCATTAGGAGGCAACTGCGATGACACGAAATCGTCTCTCTCTGATTTATACGATCGCCTTCGCATTCCTTCCGGGCGCCCAGGCGGCTAGTTTTGTAGTTTCCGCCGACACGTACATCAGCAACGGTCCCTTCGGCCAATCGGCCTTCAATTACGGTACACAGGGCACACTGAGCGTGTCATTCACCAGCGCCACCCTCATCCAGTTCGACTTGAGCTCGCTCCAGAGCCTTAGCCTGAGCAGTTCGAACATTCAAAAAGCCACCCTCACCGTATTCGTGAACACCCTAAACGAGGCCGGGGGTCTGGATGTCGGCCTCACCGGCCAGGCGTGGACCGAAACCGGCGCGACCTACAACAACTTCAATATGTCGTCGGTGCAGGTTTTTGCCCGCGACGTACCCGTCACCTCCGCCGGGCATTACGTAAGCATCGACATTACCAGCCAGGCGCGGGCATGGCTGACGAATACCTCGCCCAATAACGGATTGATTCTCAAGGCCGCCGCGGCCCAGCCCGGAACTTCTGTCTTGCTGGATAGCAAAGAGAGCACCACCACCAGCCGTCCGGCGACCCTCGACCTCGATCTTACCGACTTCGGCAGTCCGGGACCCACGGGGCCGGCCGGCTCCACGGGGGCAACGGGGGCCACCGGTCCCATCGGGCCGACCGGCCCTCAGGGCATTACCGGTGGAACCGGCTCCACCGGACCCACCGGCTCAGTTGGCGCAATCGGCCCAACTGGCGCTATTGGGGCCACCGGCGCCGTCGGAACCACCGGCGCCACGGGGACTACAGGCCCCACAGGAGCCGTAGGAGCCACGGGCACCGTCACCGGGACCGCCGGCCCCGGCGGGCCCCTCGGCAACGCCGGACCTACCGGTCCACTGGGTCCCACCGGACCCACCGGACCCACCGGCGCAACTGGCGCTGCCGGTCCGAACTATGGCAACGATTGGAGCACGACCACCACCAGCGTCCCCGCCGACTCAGTGGTGCAGTTGACCCAAACGTGTGGCTCAGGGCAGATCGCAATCTCGGGATCCTGCGGCTACACTCCGACTGTGCTTACCTCCACGACCATCGTGTATTCGGGACCGGACCAGGTCAATCAGCAATCCTGGATCTGTGAGGTCTCTAACGGCGGGTCCAGCGCCCTGGTCATGACCTACAGCGCATTCTGCGTCACCCCCGGTCTGGGAGGAGCGCTGGCTAGACCCGTCCGGACGACCGTGCGGACCATGTCGACGCCGGCCAATCCCGGTGCTGCGCAGCCGGACGGAACGGTAGTGCACTAATGCTGGAGGATGCGATGAAACGAAATCGTCTGTTTCTGATTTATGCGATGGCATTCTCACTTCTTCCCAGCGCCCGGGCGGCTGACGCCCTGGTCTCGGCCGACACCTTCATCGGCAATGGGCCCTTCGGCCAGGCGGCCCTCAACTTCGGCACTCAGGGCTCGCTCGCCGTGGGTCCAAGCAGTTCTGCTCTGATCCAGTTCGACCTGAGCACCCTCCAAAGCCTTAGCCTGGCCAGCGCGAATATTCAGAAAGCCACTCTGACCTTGTTTGTAAACACCGTAACCGAGGCAGGGGGTCTGGATGTCGGCCTTACCGGTCAGGCGTGGACCGAGACCGGCGCGACGTACAACAACTTCAATATGCGCTTGGTACAGATTTTTGCCAGCGACATAGCCGTCAACACGGCCGGGGTGTATGTGACCGTCGACATCACCAGCCAGGCGCGGGAATGGCTGACGAACGCGGTGACCAATAATGGGTTGATTATCAGGCCCGCGGCGGCTAAACCCCAAACATCGCTATTGCTCGATAGCAAGGAGAGCGTTACCACCAGCCACCCCGCGATGCTCAATATCGTCCTCACCGAAACCGGCAACACCGGCCCGGTGGGGGCGACGGGCACCACCGGCCCCACCGGCGCCTCCGGCGCGACGGGACCCACCGGCATCCAGGGCGCTACCGGTCCCGCAGGCCCGAACGGCGCGGTCGGCGCCACCGGTCCCACTGGCGCTACAGGAAGCACTGGCAACACCGGACCTACTGGATCCACAGGAGCGACAGGCGTGGCAGGGGCCATGGGCGCGACCGGGGCCCGGGACCCACAGGCCCCCCCGGCACAACAGGCTCTCAGGGGCACACTGGACCAACCGGAGCCACCAGTACCGTGCAGGGCCCGGCTGGAGCGACCGGAGCGACCGGTAGCGGCTACGGCAACAATTGGGTTATTAGCGCTATTGGCGTTGGCACAGGCGGGTCTTCCAGTACAGCGGCATGTCCAACCGGTCAAATCGTTCTCTCAGGCTTGTGCGGTTTCACTGCCGGCTCCGGGGGCCACATCTTCTATTCCGGGCCAAACTCGGATGCTTCCGGTTGGCTATGCATTTACAACAATACATCAGGCGCCCAAGTTAATAGTTCTTATGGCGCATTTTGCATCACTCCGCCCCCCACGCCCCCAGGCACCGCCAAACCCGTTCAGCCCGCGGCCAGCGTTGCGCCGGCCAACCCGCCCGCTAGGGTGCCCGGCCACTGATGCCTGCGTCGCCGCGATTCTCTGGACTTCGGACAATCGGCTGGAACCACTCATTGCCCGTATTGGCAAAAATCGGCGCATTGTCATCGGCCAAATCGGCCAGCCGAATGATTTTCTCCGCGAACGTCAGCGTGTAGTAGCCCTCGCCCTATCGACGCCTTCTCCGGGCACTGTCTCCTCGAAGGCGACGACGAGCTCGGCTACATCCTGCAGCGCTCGCCGGAAATCGCCGCCTGCGAAGCGAGCCATCCGGCGCCAATCCACACGTAACTTTCGGCCCTCCGCTCAACGGGGGCCAGGCAATCCCGCCGCCCTCCTGCCGGCATCCGCCAGGAGCCGCCCCTCACACGCTGCGTTGGGGTGGCCTTTGACCAAGGCCTCCGTACCTGATAGTCTTTAAAGGTCATGTCAGCACCCTCCGCAAAAGCTGTCCTGGATACCTCTTCCCTCAGAACGAAGTGGAAAACCGCCAAAACAACCGCCGAAAAAAAGGCCGCGAGTACCAAAGAGGGATCTAAACTCGCCGCTTTGCACAAAGACAAAATGAAGGACAGACTCGGACCGGATTTGGAGGATTGGCCCAAACTTTATCCCAACTGGGGCAAACTGGAACATGGAAAAACCGAGCCTCGACAAGAAGTTAGATGCCTATTCGAAAGCCGTCAAAGAGTCCGGCCTGAGCGACGGGGTGAAAAATCCCATGCTGATCGCGCTCAAAGAGATCAAGGCCGACATGGTCGACCGCTTGAAGAAGTGTGAGGTGCTGCTCAATTCCGATGTCAACGCCGCCGTGAAGGCGTCGAAGGAACACCAGCCGCTTCCCCCTGTCAAATGGACACCGGTGTCGTTTAACGTGGCCTCCTACCTGAAGGCCAACAACAAGGCGACGTTTCTGACGATTCCCGATGCCATGACGATTGAGATCACGGCGGAGGTGGATGGCGATCTATACAAGGAACTGCAAGCGGACCCGTCGCGGGCCGATCGTATCCGGGAGAGCGCCAGGGCGAAGGCCGATGGAGCGCTCGACGAAATGGTCAAGGCGATGGAGGCGATCGTCAAGTCCAGACCAACCGATAAGAAGGCTGCCGAGGAGGCCGGCAAGAAGCTCTATGAGACGTTCAAGAAATCCCTGGACAAGGCCGGAGAAGAGGTAAACACCGAAGTCGAGAAGCAGCTCGAAGATTTCAAGAAAGGCAAGGCGAATCTCCTCCATTCCCGGATCAAAAGCGGCGCCAAGATCGGGATCACCGGTACCTGCATGGTCGCGGCCGTCGCGGTGAGCGCGGCCAGCCACGGCGCGTTTACGCCGATCGCCGCCGTTGGCATCGCCCGCGGAGGATTCGCAATCGCACAGGAATGCGCCAAGCTGGCCTCCACAGCCGACCAGGCGGCTGGCGTCGTCAAGATGCAAATCGCCGTCCTCAAGTCGTTCATGAACGAAGCCCTTAACGACGCGACCGTCAAGGACGACGAGAAGGTCAAGGCCCAGATCAAGCAGGGAGCCAAGTTTGTGGGCCTCGGCATTCTCTCCGGGATCACCGGGTTCAAGGGCATTCCGAGCTTGAAGAACTGCAACGAAAATATCAAGACGCACAAGACCAACATCGCCAAGCTCGATATCGATTCGCACACGCTATCGAAGAAACTGGGCACCGCGCTGATCGAGCAGGACCAGTGGAAAAAGACCAATGCCGCCACTCTCAAGTCGCTGCCGGCCGACAAAGCCAGCAAGGCCAATGCCCAGATCGCTAAGATCGACCAGTCCATCGCCAAACTGGCCCCCGCGGTGACCAAGGTGAACGAGGCGGTGAACCGGGCGAATGCGAGGCAGACGGTGTTTGAGGACACCATGAAAGCCATGACGGACGGTCTCCCGGACTGGATTAAGTACACCGACACCGTAGCCTCCCTGGCGCTCGGTATCGGCCTCGCGATCGGCGACGCCAGCGGCGTGATCGATGGGGCGGCCAGCGTCATGCTGGCGGCGGAGTCCGACATCCTCGGCCTCTGACCGGAACGCCATTTCGCGCCCTCAGTCGCCTGCCAACCGGTAGCACACCACGGCTCCGTCACGATAACTTTGGGCCGCGCTGGATTGGCCTCGATGCTCCACCGGCAGTCCGCCACCGCCGCCGGCGAAGCAACGCGACCTGCGCCGATCTACACGTAACTTTCTTTCGGTTGGGCAACGAAACGGCGCGCCTCAATCGGATAAATGGCCGATGTGCCGTTTTTTCCTCTCTACTCGCGTGCCTGGTGGCGCCGCGTTAAGACCGGCACCTCCGCACCCGCGAACTCAAGATCCCCAGGTCGTCGAAGTCCTGTCCATTCCGCCCCACGGGTCCGTAGCGGAAATCGGTGCGAGTGACCGCTTCCAAACCCAAACTGCCCGGCGATCCGACCTCTCCCGCGACGACCGTTTCACCGGCAACCTCGGCCGCGCGGCTCCGCAGCGAAACTGAGCCGCGACCGAAAGGGAGCGGGCCCCGCGATCGAAGATCCAGTCCCGATTCAGACGCCCTTCACTCCTGCGGTTCGCCCAGCGTAAGCTCTACTTTTCCCTCCGGGAACACCGCATACATTTCCAGATGGCCCCCCATCGCTTCGATGAAGTTCTCAAGCGTGCTGAGATACATATCCGTGCGCTTCTCGAGTTGCGACACGGCGGCCTGGGTCATGTCCAGCGTCTGTGCGAGTTGCTGTTGCGTAAGGTGCCGCGCCGCCCGGAGCTCATAGAGCGGCATTTTCTTCAATTCCTCCTGCACGCGCCGTCGCATCGCGGCCCGCGCCGCTGGAGACATTTTCGCTTCCAACTCGCCCCACTTAGTCAGTCTTGGCATCGTCCCGTTCCTTCCTCATCTCCTCCAGGTATTCATCGTAAATCCGGTCGGCCTTCGGCACATTCTTTTCGTACCATCGGTCATCGCCTGTCTTTGTCGCCGCCCAGGAGCAGGATCGCGGTGCGGCGCGGCTCGAAAATATTCAACACTCGGCAGGGCCGGTCCTGATGTTGCACCTCGATCAACAGGCTGACGGCCGTACCAACCGAAATCTGTTCGCTCTCGTCCAGTCCCGTCCACCAAGCCTTGAACTCACCCGTGACCTCGACTTCCCAAGCCCCATTCCAATTGGCCTGCCTTAGATCAAAGCAACAGGGAGAACCTCAATTCGCTTTCCACAGCACGTCTTCCACCGCCTCCGGGTGTTTGGCGATCACCGCCAGCAGAACCCGGGTGGGCGCATCCGGACGTGATCGGCCCTGCTCCCAGTTGCGCAGCGTGGCCGGCGGAAAACCGAACTTCACCGCGAACTGCGCCTGGCTGAGGCCCATCTTGGTCCGCACCTCCCGCACGTCCACCTCCGGCACATGCACCAATGTCACGCGGACGTTGGCGTCCTCGCCCCGTGTCCACGCAATCGCCTGCTCCAACCCTTCGATGATGCGCTCGCCCACCGTCGGCGCTGCTCGCCGCAACCGGCCTCCGCCGCGGCCGTTCCGGCGTGGAACAGGTCCCACCGCCTTTGCGCGCGCCTGGACGGGCACCTTCTTCGCGGCCCGCTTCGTCCGTGTGCCAACCGCAGCCCTCTTGGTCTCAGTCTTCGTCTTCAACACATCCTCCTATCGCGGCGCCGGATAGCCCGCCACCAGGATCGGCACCAACCGCTTCATCGCGTGACACTCGGCCTTGCTCAGGTTCGCCTTCTCGCTCTTCGAATAAGCCGCCAGCAGGAATAGCGGCAACCGGTCACTGTGGTAGTAATAAATCACGCGCGCACCGCAGTTTGCCTTTCCAGCCAGTGCCCAGCGCAACTTCCTGACGCCACCGGTTTCTGGAATGACTTTGCCCGCCCCTGGGTTCGCGCCCACAACGTCACCAACTCCTCGCGCTCCGGCTCCGGCATTAGCGGTTCCACATCCTTAGGGAACCGCGCCGTCTCCACGGCCGTCATCGGAGATCTGGCATCGCACTCCCACTATACGCAACCTGCGTACGGCGAACAACTCCTATCAGTCAGCTAACCGGCTCAAACCAGGCATTCCCCGCGTTGGCAATCACCGGCACATTCTCATCGGCGATATCGGCCAGGCGGATGACCTTCTCCGCGAAATACAGCGTGTGCCCCCCGTCATACGGAAAATACGTGCGGGCCAGGAAGTGCAAAACCTCGCCGGCACGGATCTCCTGTCCGTCAAAGTCGCTGAAGGTCCGGGCGATCCGCACCACCAACCCGGCAGTGAAATTCCACACTGGCAGCTCCGGCGCCGCTATCGGCACCGGCCGGGCGGCGGCGGCAACCGCAGCTTCGGGCGCCGGCGTCGTTGCCTGCGGTGCAGCATTCTCCCTTCGCTCAAACTCCCTGCCCTCCAGCCCGTAGAGCTTCTGCTGGATTCGCTCGAATGCCTCCCTGCGCCGGTCGCACGCCTCGCGGTCGGTCCACACCACGCCCACCGGCAGCAGCACCCGTTGCGCCTCGCGATAATGCGCCGCGGCGGCCTGGCGGGTCTCCGCCGCGTCCCCCAACCGCTCCGCCTGCTCCGCCGCTTCGAAGTCGTCGTCTGCCATCGCGTCCCCCGTCACATCGCCAGCAGCGCCCCCAGCAGCTCCATGCCGTCCCACAGATTCCGGATCCGCAGGTTTTCGTTGAAGCTGTGCTGATTGTTATCGTGGTTGGCGATCGGCGTGGTAATCGTCGGCGCCCCCAGAATCTCCCCGATCATGAACAGTGGTACGCTTCCGCCCATGGTCGGCAGTTTCACCACCGGCCCCACCGCGTCCTCCGCCGTGCGCAGCACCAGCTTCGAAATCGGCAGGTCCATCGACGTCCGGGAGGCGTTATAACCCCCCGGCTCCACCGTCACCCGCGCCACTTTCGGATGCGCCATGCGCGCGGCCGCATCCGGCTCGCTCTCCGTCACCCAATAGCCCTGCGCCCGGATGTGCGCCAGCACGCGCTCCGCCGCCTGTTCCGTCGTAATGCCCTTCACCAGCCGGATATCGATCGACGCCGTAGCGGTCGCCGGAATCACGTTGCTGGCCGCCGCCCCCGTCCGGGCGCTCGACATCCCACGCACGTTCAGCGACGGCAGATTCAGCAGCTCCACCAGCTTCTTCCCGCCGCCCTCGGTCCGCCCCAGCCACAGCTCGCGCATCAGGCCGGTGTCCACATTCGGCGCCCCCGCAATGGCCTGCCGCTCGGTCGCGCTCAGCGGCTCGATCCCGTCGTAGAACCGCTCGATGGTAACGTGCCCGTCGTCATCCTTCATCGAGGCCAGCAGCCGCGCCAGCATCATGGCCGGATTGGGCGCCCAGTTTCCGTAATGCCCGCTGTGCAACTCGTGCGCCGGGCCGTACACCGTCAGGTCCATCTCCACAATCCCCCGCGCCCCAAACACGATCTGCGGCCGGCGGCTCTGGTGTACCGGCCCATCGCAGATCAACCACACGTCGCTGGCCAGCAAATCCCTGTATTTGCGGAGGATCTCCGCCAGGTGCGGCGATCCGGCCTCCTCTTCCCCCTCGAACACGAACTTCACGTTGCTGCGCAGCGGAATGTGCGCCGCCTTCAGCGCGTCCAGGTCGGCGGCCAGCGCCACAATCGGCGCCTTATCGTCGGAAGCCGAGCGCGCATACACCCGCCATTCCGGGTTCACCGGCCCCGTCTCCGGCAGCGCCACGACCTTGCCTCCGCCCGCCAGCGGCCCATCGCGCACCACCGGCTCCCAGGGCGGCGTGGTCCACTCCTTGGGATCCACCGGCTGCCCGTCGTAATGCGCATAGAAGATGATGGTGCGGCTGGCCCCCGGCGTCTCGATCGAGCCGAAGACCACCGGCGGCGCCCCCGGCACCTCCAGAAGCTGCGTCCGGACGCCCCGCCGCTCCAGGATCGCCGCCACCGCCGCGGCATTCCCGCGGATCGCCGCGCTGTCCCGCGCCAGGTTCGGATGGGCCAGCAACCCCATCAATTCGTTGAGGATCTCCCGCTCATGCCCGGCCCGCCACTGCCGAGCCGCGCGAGCCGCCGGATTGCTTTGCCCCGCCAGGCCGAGGGCGCACGCCAGCACCAGGATCGCCGTCTTTCGCATTGGTTCAGCTTACACCGCGGGCTGCCTAACGGTTCGTGCCCAACGTGCGCTTGATTTCCGCCACGGCGCCGGCAAAGGAATCCGGCGAGTCGGCCTTGAAGACCCTCCCTTCCAACTGGTCCACGGCGTATTCGATGCTATCGGGCCCACGGTTGGGCCGGACGCTGGCCGGCCGGCCGCGCGGGATGGTCCCGGCGGGCGCTCCATCCGCGGAAAACGGTGGCAAGCCCATCGCCATCGGCCCCTGGCCCCCCATCCCTACACGGTTCCGTATCGGCCCACCAGACGCCGATCCGCCTGCCATGAACCCGCGCCGTGCCTCCGTGTTCGCCCATGACAAGTAGAAAAACCGCTGCTTCACTTCCGCAGGCCGGCCGAGACCGGCGGAAGGCTTGCCGTTATAGATGGAATGCGGTCCCAGGAAGACCACCGCCTCGGATGGGTCGGCAGCGTGCATTTCCCGGTTCGCAAGGCCCTCAATCAGATCCAGCACCCCTCCAGGGTTTTGGAGAACGCGGTAATCCACCGCCACCGGCGTCTCCTCCAAAGCCTTGGCCACCTCCGGCATCGCCTGGAGCGTGAAACCGTCCCGGCGCCACAGCTCCTTCTGTTGGTCCAGGTTGAAAATTACCAGCCGCACCTGCCCGGCCGGCATCTCCTCCATGAGCGCCAAAAGGGCATCCAGCAGCAGTCCTTCGGCCGGCGTGCCCACCACGCTTTTCCCCTGCCGGAGCGAAGCCGCGTGTAGCAGAATAGTCAGGCGTCCGGCGCGGGGCGTGCTTCCCGCGGCCTGAATTCCGCCCCATGAAACGCCGGCCACAGTGTTGGGCGGCAGCAGCGGATGGACCCGGCGCTCTTTGGACTTCAGACGGGCGTCGATGGGCCACTCCTTCCGGCACACATCGCCGTCGCCGTCGAACATCAGCCACTTCACGGCGTAGCGTCCTTCCCCAAGCCAGAACGAGCCGTCGAAGTCCCCCGCCCAACCGCTCATGCCGCCGGCCGGAAGCTGAACCACGTCCGAAAGGTATACCGGAGTCCCGTTTCCCTCGCGCGGCTTGACCCGCACCAGTACCACCCACTTGCGGCCCGCCTGGAGCTTCAGGGACACCCGGCCAACGTATCCCGCTTGCAGCCGCAGCGTGAAGTTGAACCGCGGCTCTATGGGGACCACGTCGCAGTGAACCGGATGCCCGCGAAACGCGTCCAGAAGCTTCCTGGCGTCCGCAATCTGTTTGGGTGTATCCAATACACCTTGAGCGCCCGCCGCCATCACGGCCAGCACCCCGGCCGCCAGCCAGCGGAAGGCGCACCGAATCCGTTCGCGGTAACCTGAAGCCAGCTCCCACCTCCCCAGTCTGAGCATGCGCCCGTCCTGCCCGTTTGCAAATACCGCCAGGCCGTAGCTCTGCCGAAAAAATCACAGTAGTGGAAGCCGGTCCCCGACCTCGCAAGTCTGACTACACCGGAGCCGCATCCTGCCAATCTCCCCAAACTGGCCTCTGCGGCCGGTTGTTCCGCCTCGGAGCCGCCCGAAACCCGCAACCGGTCCCGCCCCTGACTCAACCTAGGCCGCCGCCCGTAACAGACTTCGCCCGCAGATAACCATCCTGGCCTCAGCCACTTACGCCCGCCGGAAATCGGAGCCGCCCCTCCGCCGTGGTATACCCGAATCGGGAGGGGAGGTTTGCCCGTGACGCCAAATTGGGTTCGTTCCTATATCTGCGCCCGCGTATCCGTGCCCGCGCCCCAGGCCGGCCCGTTTTACCACGGCCTTCCGAGCCGGCCAGCTATCATGCTGCACCTGCATGCCTTCCCTCGAAATTGGCTTCGTTCCTGTATTTCCGCCCATGCGTTAGCCCTCAGCTCCGCCAGGGCTGCCCGGCCGAGCGGCTGCCAGACTGCACCCGCAAGCCTTCCCTCGAAATTGGCTTCGTTCCCCATATTGCTCAGCCATCCGGGCCCCCCCCGACCCCTACCACGCCTCTGCCAAACACCTCATAAAAAACCACTCAATAATACTTGACAATATAAAGCTCATATTTTATGATTGCAACAGGGTGAGGCAAGAGGCCTCCCCGATAATCAACCCAATGAGGAGCTTAAATACCATGTCTCTCAGCCATTTCGATCCCCTAGCCAATCTCCGAATGTTCGAGGATGCCTTCTCCCGGTTGCTCAATGAGCCGCAGGCCAACCGTCCCTGGTCCCCGGCCGTAGATATCTTCGAGACCGAGAACGAGCTCGTCCTCAAGGCCGACCTCCCCGAGGTCGAATCCAAGGACATCGACGTCCGCGTCGAAAACCAGACCCTGACCATCGCTGGCGAACGCAAGTTCGAAAAGCAGGATGCCGTCAAGGGCTACCACCGCATCGAGCGCAGCTACGGCAGCTTCGTCCGCAGCTTCGCCGTCCCCAATACCTTCGATACCGACCACATCGGCGCCGCTTTCAAAAACGGCGTGCTCACCGTGACCCTTCCCAAGAAGGAAGCCGCCAAGCCGCGTCAGATCAAAATCGAAGCCACCGCCTGAAGCATCTATTGATTGGCGGCATTGTGACGCGGAGCCGCCCGGCCGAAGGGTGCAAAACCCCACGCCGTGGCGGCTCCGCTTTGTATTTTGTCGTTGTAATTTGTGGTTAGACAAAAAAGGACTCCATGTTCCGGCTCGACAAATTGACTCAAAAAGCCCAGGAGGCTCTGCAGCAAGCCCAGGCCATCGCCGAAAAGAGCCGAAAGCCAGGTTATGTTCCCGCTCCATCTGCTCATTGCCTTGGCCGAGGAGAAGGAGGGCATCGTCCGCCCCGTCCTCGAAAAGTGCGGCGTCCACCCGGATGCCGATTGTCTCGGAGGCCCGCCGCATGCTCGGCAACCTGCCCAAAACCAGCCGGCATGCAGCCCGGCATGTACCTTTCCCAGCCCCTCAATCAGGTGCTCGAACACGCCTTCGACGAGGCCACCCGCTTCAAAGACGAATTCGTCTCCACCGAACACCTCCTGCTCGCCATCGCCGAGCAGCGCAGCGACCCCGCCGGCCAACTGCTCGACCGCGCCGGCGCCACCCACGACGCCATCCTCAAAGCCCTGGTCTCCGTCCGCGGCACCCAGCGGGTCACCGACCAGAATCCCGAAACGAAGTACCAGGCCCTGGAGCGCTATGCCCACGACCTGACCGAATCCGCGCGCCAGGGCAAGCTCGACCCGGTCATCGGCCGCGACGACGAAATCCGCCGCGTCATGCAGGTGCTCAGCCGCCGCACCAAGAACAACCCGGTGCTGATCGGCGAGCCCGGCGTGGGCAAAACCGCCATCGTCGAAGGCCTCGCCCAGCGCATCGTGCGCGGCGACGTTCCCGATCAGCTCAAGAACAAGAAACTGGTCGCCATCGACCTCGGCTCCATGATCGCGGGCACCAAGTTCCGCGGCGAATTCGAAGACCGCCTCAAGGCCGTGGTCAAGGAAATCATCGATTCGCAACGGCGAGATCATCTGCTTCATCGACGAGCTGCACACGCTCGTCGGCGCCGGCGGGGCCGAAGGCGCCATCGACGCCGCCAACCTGCTCAAACCGGCGCTGGCCCGCGGCGAACTGCGCTGCATCGGCGCCACCACCGCTCGACGAATACAAGAAGCACGTCGAAAAGGACGCCGCCCTCGCCCGCCGCTTCCAGACCGTGATGGTCGGCGAGCCGTCGGTCGACGACACCATCGCCATCCTGCGCGGCCTCAAGGAGAAATTCGAGATCCACCACGGCGTGCGCATCAAGGATTCCGCCATCGTCGCCGCCGCCGTGCTCTCGCACCGCTACATCGCCGACCGCTTCCTGCCCGATAAGGCCATCGATCTGATCGACGAAGCCGGCTCCGCGCTGCGCCTCCAGATCGGCTCCATGCCGATCGAAATCGACGACCTCGACCGGCGCATCTCGCACCTCGAAATCGAGCGCCAGGCGCTCAGCAAGGAAAACGACGCGCGCTCCCACGAGCGCCTCCGCCACGTCGAGAACGAGCTCGAAACGCCTGCGCGGCGAAGCCGCCCACGCTCAAGGAGCGCTGGAACCGCGAAAAGGGCGCCATCACCCGCGTCCGCCAGCTCAAGGAAGAGCAGGAACAGCTCCGCCAGGAAGAAGAGAAGGCCACCCGCGCCGGCGATTGGGAAAAAGCCGCGCAGATCCGCTACGGCCGGCTCTCGCAAATCGAGAAGGACATTCAGGCCGCCGAGCAGGAGCTGGAAGCCGTCAAAGAGAACGCCCTGCTCAAAGAGGAGATCGGCGAAGACGATATCGCCCGCATCGTGGCCAAGTGGACCGGCATCCCGGTCACCCGCATGATGGAAGGCGAAATCCAGAAGCTCGTCCATATGCCCGAGCGCCTCAAAGACCGCGTGGTGGGCCAGGACGAAGCCGTGCGCCTGGTCTCCAACGCCATCCTGCGCAACCGCGCCGGCCTGAGCGACCCCAACCGCCCCATCGGCAGCTTCATCTTCCTCGGCCCCACCGGCGTCGGCAAAACCGAGCTGGTGCGCGCCCTGGCCGCAATACCTGTTCGACGACGAGAAGGCCATGATCCGCGTCGACATGTCCGAGTACATGGAGAAGCACGCCGTGGCCCGCATGATCGGCGCGCCTCCCGGATACGTCGGCTACGAAGAGGGCGGCCAGCTCACCGAGCAGGTGCGCCGCCGTCCCTATTCGGTGGTGCTGTTCGACGAAATCGAAAAGGCGCACCCCGACGTTTTCAACATGCTGCTGCAGATTCTCGACGATGGCCGCCTGACCGATGGCCAGGGCCGCACGGTCAGCTTCAAGAACACCGTGATCGTGATGACCTCCAACATCGGCACCGGCATGGTCGAGAAGAACACCATCGGATTCTCGGTCCACGGCAAGGACAAGCGCAACGACGATACGCCGCAAGCGGCTGCTGGATGCCTTGCGCCAGCATTCCGCCCCGAGTTCCTGAACCGCGTGGACGATATCATCGTATTTAATACGCTGACGCCGCGAAAACCTGGCCGAGATCGTGGATCATCCAACTGGCCAACGTGGCGCAAGATGCTGCAAGGACCGCAAAGCTGAAACTGGAAGTCACGCACGGCCGCCAAAGACCGCATCATCGCCGAAGGCTACGATCCGCAATACGGCGCCCGCCCCATGCGCCGCGCCATCCAGCGCCTGATTCAGGATCCCGCTGGCGCTCAAGCCTGATCAACGGCGATTTCACCGAAGGCGACACCATCCTGGTGGACGTCGCTCCCCAGGGCGCCGAACTGCAGTTCACCCGCCTGGTGCCGGTGACGGCGTAGGAGCTAAACACATGGCGCGGAGACGCAGAGACGCTGAGAAACACGCGGAGAACCCTGGAAACAGGCTCTCCGCGCCTTCGCGCCTCCGCGCCTCCGCGTCCCCGGCACCTCTCCCTCCACTCCGCCTTTCTCCGCGCTTTCTCCGCTCCCTCCGCGTCTCCGCGGTGAACCCGCGCCGGCGATCGTCCCCGACATCTCCGCGCTTTCTCCGCGCTTCCTTCGCGTCTCCGCGTCTCCGCGTCCCCTACATCTCTCCCTCCACTCCGCCTTTCTCCGCGTTTTCTCCGCCCCCTCCGCGTCTCCGCGGTGAACCCGCGGCGCCCCCACTTCTCCCCGCCGCCTTCTCCCTCCGCTCTGCCTTTCTCTGCGGTTCCTCCGCGTCTCCGCGCCTCCGCGTCCCCGACACCTCTCCCTCTACTCCGCCTTTCTCCGCGCTTTCTCCGCTTCCTCCGTGTCTCCGCGGTGAACCCGCGCCGGCAATCTCCCCGGCATCTCCGTCTTTCTCCGCGCTTCCTTCGCGTCTCCGCGTCTCCGCGACGAACACGCGCCCGCAATCCTCCCCCACATCTCTCCCTTTACTCCGCCTTTCTCCGCGCTTTCTCCGCCCCCTCCGCGTCTCTCCGGAAACTTCCGGGAAGTCCTTTATTTTCAGCGGGCGAAAATGACGAAAATGTCGGCCAAGCGTCCCTCGTTTTTCTTCTCCGCTTTCTTCTCCGCGCTTTCTCCGCGTCTCCGCGTCTCCGCGTCGAATGGGCCCGCGCCCGCCGCTGGCCTGTCTGGAGTTTCCTCGCCCCAAGAACATCGACAGCAGTCGATACGTGTGCTCCGCGGTGAACCCGCGCTCTCAGTTTCCGAGGTCTCCCTATGAACACCCTGAAAACCGCCATCCTACTCGGCCTGCTCACCGCCATTCTCATGATCGGCGGGCAGGCCATCGCCGGACGCAATGGTCTCTACATCGGCTTGGCCTTCGCTGTGGTGATGAACTTCGCCAGCTACTTCTTCTCCGATAAGATCGCCCTCTCCATGTACGCCGCGCAGCCGGTGTCGGAGACTCAGAACCCGGACATCTACCGCCGGGTCGCGCCCATCGTCCAGGGCCTCTGCCATCGCATGGGCCTGCCCATGCCCAAGCTCTACATCATCCCCGAGCGGTCGCCCAACGCCTTCGCTACCGGCCGCAACCCCAGCCACGCTTCGGTGGCTTTCACCGCCGGCATTCTCGAGTTGATGAACGACAACGAACTGGAAGGCGTGGTGGCCCACGAGCTCGGCCACGTGCTCCACCGCGACATCCTCATCAGCTCGGTGGCCGCCACCATCGCGGGCGCCATCACCATACTGGCGCGCATGGCCTTCTGGTTCGGCGGCACGCGCGACGACGACCGCGAAGGCGGCGGCCTGTCCGCTCTCTTCATGCTGATCCTCGCGCCCATCGCCGCTTTCGTGATCCAGTTGGCCATCTCGCGGTCCCGCGAGTACGATGCCGATGCGGCTTCCGCCAAGTACGTCGGCTCGCCCTATCCGCTGATCAATGGCCTCAAGGAACTGGACGGCTGGTCCAAACAGATCCCCATGGAAGCCACTCCCTCCACCGCGCACCTGTTCATCATGAAACCGAAAGTCCTCAGCGGTCTGGGCAGCCTCTTCTCCACGCACCCATCCACTGAGGATCGCATCCGCCGATTGCAGGCCATGCGATGAACGAAGTCCGCGTGAACCAGAAGGCGGCCGGCCGGGTCGCCTCCGGTCACCCCTGGATCTTCGCCAGCGACCTGACAGACCGCAACGGTGCTCAGCCTGGGGAAGCCGTGCGCGTGGCCGATCTGCACGGCCGCTCGCTGGGCACTGCCCACTACAGCGCGGCGTCGCAAATCGCCCTGCGCATGCTCTCGCCGCAGGTGGAGGAGATCGACCGCGAGTTCTTTCTGCGCCGCCTCCGCGCCGCCGAAGAGCACCGCCGCGCGGTGGTCCGCGATAGCGATGCCTACCGCCTCGTGCACGGCGAGGCCGACCTGCTGCCTGGCCTCGTCGTCGATCGCTACGCCGGATACCTGGTCATGCAAACCCTCGACCAGGGTATGGACGCCGTACGGCAGGAAATCACCGCCTGCCTGGAAGAGATCTTTCAGCCGCTCGGCATCGTCGCCCGCAACGACGTGGCCGTGCGCGCCAAGGAGCAACTGCCGCTCGAGTCGTCCGTGGTGTCGGGCGAGATCCCCGAGGCCGTCGAAGTTCACATGAACGGCCTCACCCTCACCGCCGACCTGCTCCGCGGCCAGAAGACCGGCATTTTCCTCGACCAGCGCGAAAACTATCTCGCCGCCGCCCGCTACGCCCGTGGCGGCAACGCGCTCGACTGCTTCACCTCCACCGGCGGCTTCGCCCTCCACCTGGCGCCCCATTGCGAGCACATCGAGGCCGTCGATAGCTCCGGGCCCGCTCTGGTCGCTGCCCGCGCCAATGCCGCCGCCAACGGCCTCGCCAACATCGCCTTCGAAGAGGCGCGATGTCTTCGATCTGCTGGCTGCCTACGCCTCCGCCCGCCGCCGCTTTTCCATGGTGGTGCTCGACCCGCCCGCCTTCGCCAAGAGCCGCAAGAACCTGGAAGCCGCCGCCTCCGGTTACAAGGAAATCAACCTGAAGCGCCCTGCGCCTGCTCGGTCCCGGCGGAATCCTGGTCACCTGCTCCTGCTCGCACCACCTGAGCGAGGCCATGCTGCTCGAACTGGTGGCCCAGGCCGCGCTCGACTCGCACCGCACCCTGCGCATCCTGGAGCGCCGCACGCAGAGCCAGGACCACCCCATCCTCCTGACCGTCCCGGAAACGCACTACCTGAAGTGCCTGATTCTGGAAGTGATGTAGGCGGTCTACACAATCGCCGCTGGCGCCCGGAGCTCTTGCGCCGTTTGCGCTTCGGAGCCGTGACCGTCAGGAAGCGCTCTCCACCCCCTGCGCCGCAGAGCCGTCGGCTGCCGTTGCGCTGCCGAGCCGCCGCCTGCGCCCAGAACCGCGTGCCGCCGCTTGCGCTGCCGAGCCGCCGCTTGCGTCTCGGAGCCGCGACCGCCAGGAAGCGCTCTCCACCATCTGTGCCGCAGAGCTGCCGGTCACCGCTTGCGCTGCCGAGCCGCCGCTTGCGCTTCGGAGCCGCGGCCGACAGGAATCGCTCTTCACCGCCTGCGCCCGTAGCCGCGTGCCGCCGTTGCGCCGCCGAGCCGCCGCGGGCGCTTCGGAGCCGCGACCGTCAGGAAGCGCTCTCCACCATCTGTGCCGCAGAGCTGCCGGTCACCGTTGCGCTGCCGTGCCGCCGCGGGCGCTTCGGAGCCGCGGCCGCCAGGAATCGCTCTTCACCGTCTGCGCCCGTAGCCGCGTGCCGCCGTTGCGCCGCCGAGCCGCCGCGGGCGCTTCGGAGCCGCGACCGCCAGGAAGCGCTCTTCACCATCTGTGCCGCAGAGCTGCCGGTCACCGCTTGCGCTTCGGAGCCGCGACCGCCAGGAAGCGCTCTTCACCGCCGGCACCGCAGAGCCGTCGGCCGCCCTTGCGCTGCCGAGCCGCCCCTTGCGCTTCGGAGCCGCAACCGCCAGGAAGCGCTCTTCACCGCCGGCACCGCAGAGCCGTCGGCCGCCCTTGCGCTGCCGTGCCGCCGCTTGCGCTTCGGATCCCGACCGTCAGGAAGCGCTCTCCACCGCCTGCACCGCAGAGCCGTCGGCCGCCCTTGCGCTGCCGAGCCGCCCCTTGCGCTCGGAGCCGCGACCGCCAGGAAGCGCTCTCCACCGCCTGCGCCCAGAACCGCGTGCCGCCGTTGCGCCGCCGAGCCGCCGCGGGCGCTTCGGAGCCGCGACCGCCAGGAAACGCTCTTCACAGTCTGCGCCGCAGAGCCGTCGGCCGCCGCTTGCCCTTCGGATCCCGACCGCCGGGAAGCGCTCTCCACCATCTGCGCCGCAGAGCTGCCGGTCACCGCTTGCGCTGCCGTGCCGCCGCTTGCGCTTCGGCGCCGCGACCGTCAGGAAGCGCTCTTCACCGCCTGCGCCGCGTGATACGAGCTCCCTCACCAGCGGTCCCGCCTCCACATGCCCAAACCCCATTTCCCGGCCCGCCCGCCCGAACTCGGCGAACTCCTCCGGCGTCACGTACCGCGCAATCGGCAGGTGCTTCGGTGACGGCCGCAAATACTGCCCCAGCGTCAGAATATCCACCCGCTGCGCGCGTAGATCGCGCATCACGTCGAGCACTTCCTCCGCCCGCTCCCCCAGCCCCAGCATCAGCCCCGATTTGGTGGGCGTTCCCGAGGCCACGCGCTTGGCATGCGCCAGCACCGCCAGCGACCGCTCATAGCGCGCCCCCAGCCGCACCTCGCGGTACAGCCGCGGCACGGTCTCGGTGTTGTGGTTGAGCACGTCCGGCCGCGCCTCCATCACTGTCTCCACGGCCCGCAGATTGCCCTGAAAATCCGGGATGAGCACCTCCACGCCGCAGCCCGGCACGCGCTCGCGGATCGCCCGGATGACCAGCGCGAACTGCTCCGCCCCGCCGTCTTCGCGGTCATCGCGGTTGACGCTGGTGATCACCGCGAACTTCAGCCCCATGGCGGCGACGGCCTCGGCCACGCGGCTCGGCTCGTCATAGTCCACCGGCAGGGGCGCGCCTTTCTCCACGGCGCAGAAGCCGCACCGCCGGGTGCACACATTCCCCAGGATCATGAAGGTGGCCGTGCGCTGGTTCCAGCATTCCCCCACGTTGGGGCAGGCCGCGCTCTCGCACACCGTGTGCAGCCGCAGCCGCTCGATGAGGCTCTTCAGCTCGCGATAGTTCTCGCCCACCGGCGCGGGCGCGCGCAGCCACTTGGGCCGCTCCAGCTTGGGGGAAATAGTAACCAGCACTCTGCTTTCAGTCTAGCGGATCGCAAGATCCGCACCGCCGCCGCGGCCGTGCACGAGCCGGGGCCCATTGGCGAGACCCCTCAAAAAAAAACCGGAGCGCCGCACGGCCCATGCGTGCATACTGGTAGGTATTGCAGCCCCACGCGCCGGTCGGCGCAAGCCGTGGGGCCGCCAGGAGGAAGCCATCGTATGTTCCTGTTTCTCTTTATCGTTCTGCTCGGACTGTGGCTGCTCGGCTGGATTGTCTTTCACGTGGCCGGCGGGCTGATCCACCTCTTACTACTCTTCGCGGTGATCTGCATCGTGGTGCACCTCATCCGGCGCGTCGTTTAGCCGGACCCAGGATGCCGGGAGTGTGGTCTAATCGTTCCAATACCGATCGCCATCACATCGAGGAAACGATCTATGACAACGAAACATTCGCAGACATTCCGGAGGCGCCTCTGGTCGCTGGGCCTGCTGGCGTCATGCACGTTAGGATGTGCATTCTCCCAGGCCATTGACTTCAAGCCGGGCATGCCCTTCAGCGACGGCTATGTGGCCGGCAACACGCTCTACGTGGCCGGTCAGCAGGGTCCCGACTCGCACGGCAAGGTAACCGGCACCGATATCACCGTACAGACCACCAATGCGATTGCGGCCATCGAAAGAGTCGTCAGGAAAGCCGGCTTTCAGATGACCCAGATCACCTCGGTAACCGTCTATGTTACCGACTTGGGCGACGTTCCGAAGATGAACGAAGTCTATAAGAAGCTTATGCCGGACCCCAAGCCCGCACGCGCCACCGTACAGGTGGCGGGCCTGATTGGCGGAGCGAAGGTCGAAATTTCCGCCATCGCCGTGAAGCGCTAAGTCGCCGGCGCCGGGAACATCGCCGCATCCCCCGGCGCCTTCCTCCGCCTGCGCCCGCTCCCGTCGGCTGGCCCACCCGCGCACGCACACGGCGCAGCGTCGCAACCGGGCCGCCGCTCAGCAGCCGCAACCGAGCCGCGCCCCAGCATCCGCATCCGAGCCGCGCCCCAGCATCCGCATCCGAGCCGCGGCTCAGGCATCCGCAACCGAGCCGTGGCCCAGCATCCGCAACCGGGCCGCGGCTCAGCAGCCGCAACCGAGCCGTGGCCCAGCATCCGCAACCGGGCCGCGGCTCAGCCGCAACCGAGCCGCGACCGCAGGGAGCGGACCTCGCGGTTGCATACCTGACGGCGTGGCCCCCGAGTAGCTTGCCAAGACATTCGGCGCATTTCTCAAATTTGGTGATAGAGTGGATGCGTTATTTCCCCCTGAGCGGTGCGGTAATTGACTGAGGAGACCAACGATGGGCGCAAGCACAATCATGATCATCCGGCATGCCGAGAAGCCCGATTCCTACAACGGGCAGACGTACAACGGAGTCAACGCGCTGGCGACGGACTGCGGCAAGAAGGGCAGCGAGGACCTCGTTACGCTGGGCTGGGAACGGACCGGCGGGCTGGTCACTCTTTTCGCTCCGCCCTGGGGACCCAAACCGACTCTGGCTACGCCGCAAACTCTCTTTGCGTCCAATCCAACCTCGAAGGACGACACAGACCCTGCGGATGCCGATAAGAGCAAGGATCCGAGCCAGCGGCCCTACGAGACTCTGACCGCTGTTGCCGCCGCTTTGGGTTCAGCGGGCAAGCCGATGGCGATCGATACCAGCTTTTCCAAGAATCACTACGACAAGATGGTCACCGCGGCGCTGGCCTGCCAGGGGGCCGTTCTGGCCGCCTGGCAGCACGAGGACATTCCGGCCATCGGCCAGGAGATCCTGAAGCAAACCGGGACATCCAAAGTCCAGATCCCTACAGGCTGGTCCGGCACCCGCTATGACCTGGTGTGGGTCTTCAACCGGCCGGCCGGCTCCGGCCCCATCGTCAGCTTCGTACCTTTCGCCCAGATGCTGCTGGCTGGAGACGGACCGGCCCCACCCATATCCTAATGCGGATTGGCGCACTCCGCTAAGAACGGTAGCGGCCGATGAAGTCCCCGGCCCCATCGGCGTCGATGCGCGATACGCGCTCTCGACGCACAAGGGCACCGGCAACCACAAGATTCCCTCGCTCAAGGGAGCGTGGTACCGCGGACCTTTCGGACATAATGCCCGGCAATGGCGCTGGTAGACTGGTTCGACTGCTACCACGCGAAGGCGCGCTCGGCCGGGCCGCCGGTGGCTGAGGCCCTACGGGTCAGGGTTCTGCCGGCAGCGAGTTCAACGCGATTCCGACGTGGAACATCTCTCCCGTTGGCCGGCAATGCCGCACTACGCCGACGGCCGTATGGCCGTGGCTTTCGATGCGCACGGGGACGCCGGCAGGAAGCGGACGATCGGCCAGCAGGCCGAGACCGCAAACGCCCATATCCTGGATGGTTGCAGGGATCTCCGGCATCCCGTGGCAGAAAATGGTGACTTCGCCTCGGGATCGAAGTCGCGGTTCGCGGCGTTGTTCCTGTCCCATTACTGCGACATATCGGCTGGGCAGGAAGAAACAATAGTGGAGGGCGGCGCGGCTGGGGCACCACACTCCGGCTGGGAGAGCGCTCGCTTCGCGCGCGGCTCCGAAATAAGTGCCGGAGGCGCGGCTCGAAACTGGTGGCGGAGGCGCGGCCGTGAGAGGACCCGACACTAGACTACTAGACTTCCGAATTCACCGCGTGGATCAGAGCGTTGATGTAGCCATATCCGAAAGCATACGCCTGGAGTTTGCCGGGGTCGTCCGGATGAGCCGGCATGTGGTCGGGACAGATGGAGCCGGCAAACTGCACGTCGCGCAGGATGCGCATCACCTTGAGGAAGTCCATCTCGCCCTCGTCGGGATACACCTCGGCGAAGTTGTCCAGGCCGCCGCGGATATTGCGCATGTGAATCTGGTGTATCTTGCCGCGCTCGCCCAGATATTTGACGATGGGGAGCACCTCGCTGGCAGGATTTTTCAATCCTTCGGCGGTGGTTCCCAGGCACAACTGGAATCCGTTGTAAGGGCTGTCGATGATGGATTCGTAGCGCTTGAAGCCTTCGAAGACCGAGGGCGAGTCCCAATTTTCGGCGCCTTGGTAGCCGAACGGAAGCCCGGGCGGGTCATAGGGGTGGGCGGCCATTTTCACGTTGCATTGCCGGCAGACCGGAATCACCTTGTGAAGGAAATAGGCGATGCGTTCCCAGTAGTCGTCGGAGCTGACTTTGCCGGCCTGTCCCACCGGCAGGTCCTTCCAGTTGTCTTCCAGCTTGAAGGCCACGTAGGTCACGCCGCCGCGCCCCTTGACGGTGGTATTTCGCCGGATCGGGATGACCGTCCAATGGTGGGTGATGTACTGGACTCCTACCTGGGAGGCTTTCTGGATGTTGCCGGCGATGGCATCCAGGCGACGGTCCCGCTCCGGGCCGTTGCGCAGCATGATGTATTCCGATTCCATGCGGATGGCCTCGAAGACCACCCCGGCCTGGTCGCAGTTGTCCTTCATCCGCTTCATCTCGTCCAGATCCCAGGCGCCGTCCGGGCCCCTTTTGTGGATCTGTGCGGTGAGATGCCGGACGCCGTGGCGCAGGTTGTACTCCAGGTTGGCTTTCCCGGTGATATCGGCGTGGGCGCCGCCGGCAACGCTGTGGTAATCTCCGCCGACGTGCATCAGGGTGTTCCGCCGGGGGGCGGACGCCGCCGCCATCCCAGACTGTAAGGCGCCGGCGGTGCCGATTGCGCCAGTGATAACCGTCTTATGGAAATCTCTGCGTCTCATGGACTCGTGCTCCTTGGTTCGGTGATGGACGATGAACGCACTGCTATTAAATCACTTTTCCACCCGTGGCGAACCGCGGGAGGGCGCGGGCGAGCCAACCGGCGACTCGCGGACCTTGGGCCAGGATCAGGCCGGCCGCGGGCTGGAGGTGCTTGGCCGGGATCCGGTGGCCTCGGCAGGCTTCACCAACCACGGTCACTTCGGGTTGGGCGGCTCGGTGATCACCGATTGCCGCGCGACCTTCCCCTCGCGCGCCTCGGCGAGCGACACGTGATTGGCGGACAGAAGCTCACCGGTGGTGCGCTCCAGGGCGATGCGCGCGGTGATGTAGGCCACCCGCGCGGCCACTTCCGAGGACTGCGCCGCGATCAGGTCGCGCTGCTGCTGGCTCACATTGTAAGCAATCGACGCGCCCAGCTCGAAGCGCCTCCGCTCGGCCTTGTACAGGTCCTCCTGCAGGATGCGATTTTGCACGGTGGCCTCATAGCGGGCCCGCGCCTGGCGCAGGGCGATCACGTAATTGGCAACATCCACCTGGACCTGGTTGACGTCTTTGCGATCGCTCAATTGCATCTGGCGGAGGGAGAACTCGTCGATCGAATAGTCGGCCAGCGCCTGCCGGTTCCGCAAGGGCGTGAAGAAAGCCGCCCCTCCGCTTTCGGACGGGTAGTCGCGGCGAAACACCTGGCCGAGGGCCGTGCCCAGCCCCCCTACCAGGGACGGAGGAGGCGTCCCGGCTGCGCCGAGAATGGGCAGCGGCTTTGCCGTCCCGGCCAGACCGGTCTGGCTGATACTGGCAAGAACGACTCCCGTTGGAAGTACCGCGCTCCTGGTTCCGAGGCTGCTGATGACGGAGGTGGTCTCGCTTTCTCTTTCGGATGCCAGGTCCGTGCGGTTGGCCAACGCCCTCTTGACCAATTCCTCCACCGCAGGAATCTCGTCCCGATCGGGGATCCGGATGGGATCGACGGGCAGAATTCGGACGCTGCGGATGACCGGGTCCGCCGTGCCATCGCGGCTCAGCAGGTTCTTCAATTGAAGCTCCTGCTGCCTGACGGCCGTTTCGGAATCCACTCGCGCCTGCTCGGTGGTCACCGCCTGGCTCTCCGCGGCAATGGTCTCGGAACCAGCCGAGGTTCCCACGCGCACCTGCTCCCTCACGTCGCGAAGAAACGCCGCCGCGGTAGCCGCCGCGCTGGCCTTGGCGCTCAGATCTTCGTAGTCGGCGGCAAGCGAATAGTACGTATCCAATACCTGGGCGATTATGCCCGCCACCGTCGTCTGAAAGCCCAGGCCGCCGGTGTCGCGGTTCATGCGGGCCACCGTAATGGTGCGCGCGTTGACCGCAATGCCGAAGCCCTGCAGCAGATTATGTTGCAAGGAGAGCGACAGGGACGGTGCGGAAGACGGGTTGAGAATGTCGGTGGGGGAGTTCTCATTAAGATAATGATCGCTGTAGCTGAGCGTGAAACTGCCGCCCGTCAGCAGCCCCTGCTGAACGCTGGCGGTGTGCGCGCGGCTTGTCGAGACCAGGACGGGCGTGATGCTCTGTTGCGAATCGGGCTCGACCGTGGTGGTGTGGCTGAAAGTGCTGGATTCCTGCACGAGGGGGTCGAGAGTCTGGGTGACCGTCCCGACTTGCGAGATGCTGGCGTTGGTGGACAGGGTACGGCCGGAAGTCGAACCGGGGATGCTCACCCCGGCGGCCTGCTGGCTGCCCAACACGCCCTGGCCGGACGCCACCGTTCCCGCCTGCGAGGCGTTGCTCGGCACGCCGGGCAACAGGCCGCCGGCTTCGGCGCGGGTGAGGTTCCACTCCAGAATCGGGAAATTGTAGCGGACGATCTCGATATCGATGTTGTTTTCAAGGGCCAGGGCAATCGCGTCCTGGGCGCTCAGATACAGCGTTCCGGCGCGGACCAGGCTGGCCAGGCGGGTGGTGTTGCCGAGGGGCGCGGGCGGGACCTCGTGAGCGAGATAGGGCCGCAGCAGCGCAGGCGCGGACGCCGGGACCGGGTTTATGGAAGCCTGTTGGGCCCACCCGACTGACGCCGGGCAAACCAGGGAGAGCAAAACTGCCATGGATTGGCGCAGGGTGTTCATCGGCCTTCCTCCTTGCGTAATTGCGCGGGGGGTAACTGCCCGGGGGGTAATTGCGCGGGCAACACGGAGGGCCGCGAAATCTGCCCCTGTAAGGCCTCCGAGACCGAAATATGGTTTACCTCCAGGGTGGTGCCCAGCGCCTGGTCGAGGGCGATACGGGCGTGCGTGTAGTTCGCCATGCTCTGCACCTCGGCGCTTTCGGCGGAAGCCAGGTCGCGCTGGTCGGTTTCCACCTGGAACACCACCGTGGCGCCCAACTGGTACCTGCGCCGGTCGCCGGACAGGGTCTGCTCCTGAAGGATCCTGGCTTTCACGGAGGCATCGTAGCGGGCCCGCGCCTGCTGAAGTCCCACCAGGGCGTTTTGCACGTCCACGCGAACCTGGTTGACATTCTTACGCAGGTTCAACTCGTTTTGACGGATTTCCAGAAGGCTGGTGACGTAGTCCGCCTGGGCGGCCCGGTTGCGCAGCGGGATATTGAGGCTGATGCCGGCGGAATAGTTGGGATAGTCCCGGCCGGCGATCTGCGAAAGCAGGTTGCCATAGCCGCCGGCAAGCGGCCCAATGCCGGACTGCACCATCCCGAGCGCGGTGAGATCCCCCGATAAACCGTTGTTGGTCAGCTCTCCAAAGGCCTGCAGGGTCGGTTTCAGGGAGCTCTTGATCCCGACCAGGTTGATCTGGTTGCTTTCCAGGTTCAGGCGGGCCTGCTGAAGCTCCACACGATTGTCCATCGCCTCGCTGACCCAGTCGCCGATGGGACGGACCTCCTCCTTGGCCGGGATTTCGAAATTGTCGAGCGGAACGATGTGTAAATTGGTCAAACCGGCTTCTGCAATGCCATTGCGGGTGAGATAGTTTTTCAGGAGCGTCTCCTGTTGCAGCAGGTTGGTCTGGGAGGTAACCAGGTCCTGCTGGCTGGTGTATAGCTGGGACTCCGCGCGAGTGATTTCAATCGGCGCCAGGGAGCCGAGCGCCACCTGTTTCCGGTTGTCATCCAGAAGCTGCTGCGCCGTGGCGACTTCGCGCATGCGGGCATTCAGGTCGGCACGGAAGCTGACCAGGTCCCAGTAGAGATTGAGCGCGGCGGAGACCGTCTCAACCAACTGCTGCTGGAACTGCAGCATGCTCACCTTCACGTTATTCCGCTGCACCCGGATGTTACGTCCGATCACGGCGCGCCCGAAGTTCTGCAACAGATTCTGGGTGACCTGCAAGTCCAAAAAGCCTTGGGTGTATGGATTGAGGTTGAATAACTGGCTGTTCAGGCCGATCCGCGTGCTGGAGTAAGTTAACTGAGCGGTAAGTCCAAAATCGAAGTTCTGTACAAACTGGCCTTCGTACGCCCGGGTGCTGGACACCAGCGCCGTGGTTCCGGTAAGGAGGGTATTGCTCTGCACCGCGGTGGTGTGCGCAAAACTGGAGTAAACCAGGATGGTGGGATCGAGCGAAGGAATGGAGGGGCCCAATTGGGTGACGATGCCCCCGCCCGAAGTGACGCCGCTGGCCGCGCTGACGCCTGTGCCGGTCCCATTGACCGTGACTCCCTGCAAGCTCACGCTCTGGGGGCCGGCGGCCACACCCTGGCCGACGCTGCGTAGGGCGCCGCCACCCTTGGCGCGCAGCAGGACCTGTTGCGCCAGCAGCGGGCCGTACCGCTGGATTTCGACATCGATGTTGTTCTCAATCGCCAGGGCCACCACATCGCGGGCCGACAGGTACAGATTGCCCGAGCGGATTAATGCAGCGAAACGGCCGGAATTTTCCAGCCGCACGGCGGGCACGCCGCGGATACGGTAGGGGTTTGCCAGGAAGCCCAGTCTCCCGGTGGCCTCCTGGACGTCGATGGCCTGCTGCCCCGGAGCGCAAGCACCCAACGCCAGAAGGCTCCCCGATACTCGAAGAATCATACGAAATAGCTTCACGAAAGAATTACCCTCCTCACATGTGGCAAGCACCGGCGCACTGGTCCCATAGCCGGAAGTGCGAACGATGCCCCCAAGAAGAGTGTAGTAGGATACGCGGGGGTTTAGGGGATGGAAACCCGAATGCCGGCAGGTCGGCCGCGCGCAACGGCCCAGGACCATGCAGAAGTTACCACAGATTGAGGAAGAAACGGGCGCCCAACGGCCGGTGCGCATGTCACAGGCAGACCTCGGCTTGCCAACGTGGTCTGCCCTGTTTTCAATGGCTTAGATTATGCCCCCATTCTAACCCGCCGCCTGAATCCGCTCTTCCACTTTGGCCCGGAACGCGGCGTCCTGAATCGACTCCAGGTTGATGCGCACGTTCTCCATCACACCGGCCTTGGCGGCCACCACCAGCGCCTTGGCTACCGCCAGATCCGACCCGAATTTCGCCGGGATCTGCAGCGCGTCCAGCCGCCCGGCCATGGCGCACGCGCGCTCGTATACTTCGAGCGGCACCTCGGCTGCCCCGTGCAGAGCTTCCTCCACAAACGGCGCGCGCTCGTCCTTCGGACGCTTGTAAGCCGCCATCACCTTCTGGAAGGCTTCGGCGTCGCGGTCCACGGCTTCGGTGAAAAACTTGCGGTCGTCTTCGTAGCTGCCGCTATCCTGCTTGGCCAGCCGCGTCACCATGGCGCCCAGCGCGGCCGCCATGGCCGCGGCGGCCGCCGACGCGCTGCCCCCTCCCGGTGTGGCCGTGGGAGCGGCCAGCGCATCCAGAAAATCCGGCAGGCCGCCGCGCGCCGTCATCGCTTCGGCAATGCGGTGCTCCAGCACCAGTTCAGGGCGGAAGTTTTCGTAGCGCAGGAAATACTCGGCCGACATCTCAATGGCCTTGCGCGGAATCAGCCCCACAATCTCGCTGCCCACCACCGGCACGCCGTACCGCTCGGCCTCCCGCCGCACGGTTTCGAACACCAGGTGCATGGGGGTCTGCTCGAAATCCGTCAGGTTGATGGATACCTGCGCCAGGTTGCGCGACGCCAGCATCACGCCCATGGATTTTACGAACCGGAAGCCGCCGGTCGAAAAGCGAATCGTCTTGGCGATCTTCTTGGCGATCCCCACGTCCGGCGTGCCCAGGTTGATGTTGTAGGCGATCAGGAACTTGCGCGCGCCCACCACCGTGGCGCCGGCAGTCGGATGGCAGCGCGCCTCACCGCAATCGGGCGCGCGGGCCGCTTCCACGCCCATCTCGCGCACCAGCGCCTCGAACTGTCCGCGCCGGATGTTCTCCAGATTGGTGCGGTCGGGCCGCCGCGCCGCCGCCTCGTAGAAATAGACCGGCACCTGGAAGCGTTCCCAGATCTGCTGCCCAACTCGCTCGGCCAGGCGCACGCAGTCTTCCAGGGTCACGCCTTCGATGGGGATGAAGGGGATCACGTCGGCGGCTCCGATGCGCGGGTGCGCGCCCTGGTGCCGGGTCAGGTCGATCAGGGCCACGGCCTTTTCGACGGAGCGCAGGGCGGCTTCGGCCACCGCCGCCGGCGGACCGACGAAGGTCAGCACGCACCGGTTATGGTCGGCGTCCGATTCGCGGTCCAGCAGCACCACCTCAGGAACCGCCAGGATGCTCTCGACGATGGCATCGATTTTGGCAGGGTCGCGGCCCTCGGAAAAGTTGGGCACGCATTCGACAAGTTGTCTGGGCAAACGTTTCTCCTTCGGAAGCCACATTTTATCGCGTCGGGCGGGAACGGCATTCACGAATCTCGCCCAGCGCGTAACTCCTTCGATCGCTCCAACTTGGCCATACCGTGCGGGCGTCGTTCGCCTTCCCCCGTGGTATAAGGGGAACGGAAGGCAGCCTTGGAAAGAGTTTCTTCCGCGGCGTCCCCTTGCGCCGTCCCGCAAATCGCCAGGATGGCGGCGACGGCGAGGTCGATTTGGCTTCGTTCGGTAAACCGTCGCCGCGCGGCAAACCGTCACCAACCCACCTGCCCCGAACCGGCCGGCCACGCCCGGCTGCACGAAACCTCCCCTGCCATCGGGATTTGGCTTCGCTCGGTAAACCGTCGCCGCACGGCAAACCCTCACGAACCCGCCTGCCCCGAACCGGCCGGCCACGCCCGGCTGCACGAAACGCCACCTGCCATCGGGATTTGGCTTCGTTCGGTAAACCGTCGCCGCACGGCAATGCCGCCGAGGACCACCCGCCAGCGAAGCGCCAGGCCACGCCTGCGTTACACGAAACTCCCCCTGCCATCGGGATTTGGCTTCGTTCCGCAAACCGTCGCCGCACGGCAAACCGTCACCAACCCGCCTGCCGCGAACCGGCCGGCCACGCCCGCGGCGTCGAATTGGCTTCGTTCGGTAAATTTCGGCTGTAATGCCTCTCCGCCGCGAGACGGCTCAGCCCATCAATAGAAAGGAAGGCTTCGCGTGAACCACCCACCGCCATCCGCCGGCAAACGCCCCGCGCTCTCTCCCGACGTCCCAATCCCTGCGCCTTGCTCAATTTCTAGCCCAAATGGCTTCGTTCGGTCAATTCCCGCCGCCGCCCGCGACGCCGCCCGAACAGCCCCCGCGCGCCGTCCCCCATCCGCCCCCAATTCGGCTCTGTTCCCCCATAATCCCCGCCCCCCTCTCAAATTTCAGACCCCTAACTCAAAAATATGTAGATTTTTACGACAAACAGGTCTTATAATATGTTTTAGGCAAGTCCAGTCCACCATCGGTTCAAGGAGGGTAGCGAGTTGACCAACTCATCCGCCACGGCTCGTCCGAAAGTCACCATCGACGGCAACGAAGCCGCCGCTTACGTCGCGCACCAAATCAACGAAGTCATCGCCATTTATCCCATCACTCCCTCGTCCACCATGGGCGAGTGGGCGACGAGTGGTCCGCCGAGCGGCAAAACCAACATCTGGGGCACCGTGCCCGTCGGTGATCGAGATGCAAAGCGAAGGCGGCGCGGCCGGCGCGCTGCACGGCGCCCTGCAGGCCGGCTCCCTGGCCACGACCTTCACCGCGTCGCAGGGCCTGCTGCTGATGATCCCCAACATGTACAAGATCGCCGGGCGAACTCACTTCCACGCGTGTTCCACGTGGCCGCCCGCGCCCTGGCCACCCACGCGCTCTCCATTTTCGGCGACCACAGCGACGTCATGGCCGCCCGCGCCACCGGCTTCGGCATGCTGTCCTCCAACTCGGTCCAGGAAGCGATGGATTTCGCGCTCATCGCCCAGGCCGCCACGCTGGAATCGCGCATTCCGTTCCTGCATTTCTTCGACGGCTTCCGCACCTCGCACGAAGTGGCCAAGATCGAGCAGCTCACCGCCGACGATCTGCGCGCCATGATCGACGAGGAGCTGGTGCGCGCGCACCGCGACCGCGCCCTGTCCCCGGACCGGCCCGTGATCCGCGGCACGGCCCAGAACCCCGACGTCTTCTTCCAGGCCCGCGAGGCCGTCAATCCCTACTACCTGGCCGCCCCGACCATCGTGCAGAACGTGATGGACAAGTTCGCCGACACTCACCGGCCGCCAGTATCAACTGTTCGATTACGTCGGCGCGCCGGATGCCGAGCGCGTCATCGTCATCATGGGCTCCGGGCGCGGAAGCGGCCGCAGGAGACGGTCGACTCGCTGCATCGCCGCGCGGCGAAAAGGTCGGCGTGCTGAAGGTGCGCCTGTACCGGCCGTTCTCCGTCGAAGCACTTCCTCGCGGCGCTGCCCGCCAGCGCCGCAGCCATCGCCGTGCTGGACCGCACCAAGGAACCGGGCGCCATCGGCGAGCCGCTCTACCTGGACGTGGTCACCGCGCTGGCCGAAGACTCGGGCATCTTCGACGCAAGGTGATCGGCGGGCGCTACGGCCTGTCGTCCAAGGAATTCACGCCGGCCATGGTCAAGGGCGTCTTCGACGAGCTGACCAAGCCGATCGCCGAAGAACCACTTCACCGTCGGCATCAACGACGACGTGACCCACACCAGCCTGGCCTACGACCCCGAGTTTTCCACCGAAGTCCGCCGGCACCGTCCGCGCGATGTTCTACGGACTGGGCGCCGACGGCACCGTCGGGCGCCAACAAGAACTCCATCAAGATCATCGGCGAAGAAACCGCCAACTTACGCCCAGGGCTACTTCGTCTACGACTCCAAGAAGTCCGGCGCCATGACCATCTCGCACCTGCGCTTCGGGCCCAGGCCGATCCGCTCCAGCTACCTGATCACCCGGGCCAATTTCGTCGCCTGCCACCAGTTCACGTTCCTGGAGCGCATCGACGTGCTGAAGGCCGCCGAGCCGGGCGCGACCTTCCTGCTCAACAGCCCCTTCGGCCCGGACGAAGTCTGGGACCACCTGCCGCGCCACGTGCAGCAGCAGATCATCGACAAGAAGCTGAAGTTCTACGTCATCGACGCCTACGAAGTGGCCAGGAAGACCGGCATGGGCGGCCGCATCAACACCATCATGCAGACCTGCTTCTTCGCCATCACCGGCGTGCTGCCGCGCGAGGAGGCCATCGCGGCCATCAAGAACTCCATCAAGAAGACCTACGGCAAGCACGGCGAGAGCGTGGTGCAGAAGAACTTCGCCGCCGTGGACGAGACCCTGGACCATCTGCACGAAGTGAAGGTTCCGGCGCAAGGTCACGGCGCTGTTCGACATGCGCCCGCCGGTTCCCGCGGCGGCGCCCGATTCGTGCAGAAGGTCACCGCGCCGCATGATGGCCGGCGAAGGCGACGAGCTGCCGGTGAGCGCCTTGCCCGTCGACGGCACCTTCCCCACCGGCACCGCGCAGTGGGAGAAGCGCAACATCGCCCTGGAAATCCCCGTGTGGGACGAGGAGCTCTGCATCCAGTGCGGCAAGTGCGTGCTGGTCTGCCCGCACAGCGTGATCCGCGCCAAGGTCTACGACGCCAGCACCTGGCCGGCGCCCCGGCGACCTTCAAGTCCGTGCCGGCCCGCTGGAAGGAGATGAAGGAGCGGAAATACACGCTGCAGGTGGCGCCCGAGGATTGCACCGGCTGCACCCTGTGCGTGGAGGTCTGCCCGGCCAAGAGCAAGAGCGACGCCAAGCACCGCGCCATCAACATGGTGGCCGCAGCCGCCGCTGCGCGAAGCGCGAAGCCGCCAACTAGGACTTCTTCCTGTCCATTCCCGAGACCGACCGCGCGAGCCGCTCTCCGCTGAGCCAGGTGAAGGACGTGCAGTTTCTGCAGCCGCTGTTCGAGTTCTCCGGCGCCTGCTCCGGCTGCGGCGAAACGCCCTACGTCAAGCTGCTCACCCAGCTGTTCGGCGACCGCGCGCTGATCGCCAACGCCACCGGCTGCTCCTCCATCTACGGCGGCAACCTGCCGACCACGCCTTACTGCCACGAACGACGAAGGCCGCGGCCCGGCCTGGTCCAACTCGCTGTTCGAGGACAACGCCGAGTTCGGCCTGGGCATGCGCCTGGCGGTGGACAAGCAGAACGAATACGCGCGCGAGCTGGTCGTCGCGCCTCGGCTTCAGCCATCGGCGAGGAGCTGGCGCAGGCCATTCTCAACGCCGATCAGAAGACCGAAGACGGCATCTTCGCCCAGCGCGAGCGCGTGAAGCTGCTGAAGGCGAAGCTGGCCGGCTGCCAATCCGCCGAAGCCCGCGACCTGCTCGCGGTGGCCGACGCGCTGGTGAAGAAGAGCGTCTGGATCATCGGCGGCGACGGCTGGGCCTACGACATCGGCTACGGCGGCCTGGACCACGTCATCGCCTCCGGCGCGCAACGTCAACATCCTGGTGCTGGACACGGAGGTCTATTCCAACACCGGCGGCCAGGCGTCCAAAGCCACGCCGCGCGGCGCGGTGGCCAAGTTCGCCGCCGGCGGCAAGCCGACGGGCAAGAAAGACCTGGCGCCTGATGGCCATGAGCTACGGCACGTCTACGTGGCCCAGGTCGCCATGGGCGCCAAGCGACATGCACACCGTGAAGGCCTTCCTGGAAGCCGAGGCCTACGACGGCCCGTCCTCATCATCGCCTACAGCCACTGCATCGCCCACGGCTACGACATGGCGTACGGCCTGGAGCAGCAGAAGGTCGCGGTCAACTCCGGCTACTGGCCGCTGTTCCGCTACAATCCCGACCTGGCGGAGCAGGGCAAGAACCCGTTCCAGCTGGATTCGCGCGCGCCCAGCCTGCCGCTGCAAGGAATACATCTACAACGAGACCCGCTACACCATGCTGGTGAAGAGCAATCCCGAAGCCGCCAAGCAGGCTGCTGCACCTGGCGCAGGAGGATGTCGACGGCCGCTGGAAGCTCTACGAACACATGTCGCACCAGCCGTCTAACGGCGCCAGGAGGTGAAAAAATGATCGACCTCAGCAAAACCATCGACCTGTCCACCACGTATCTCGGGTTGAAACTGAAGAACCCGCTGGTGGCCTCGTCCTCGCCTATGTGCGAGGACGTGGGCAACGTCCGGCGCATGGAGGACGCGGGCGCGGCGGCGGTGGTGCTGCACTCGCTGTTCGAGGAGCAGATCGAACTGGAAAGCGACGAGCTCGACCGCTATCCTGACGAAGGCTCCGAGATTTCGCCGGAAGCCGTCACGCACTTCCCCGAGCTGACCCAGCGGGTGATGGGGCCGGAGCGCTACCTGGAGCACATCGCCAAGTGCAAGCAGGCGGTGCGGATTCCCGTCATCGCCAGCCTGAACGGACGTCACCCCGGCGGATGGCTGAAGCTATGCCCGGCAGATCGAGCAGGCCGGCGCCGATGCCCTGGAGCTGAACATCTACTACATCCCCGTCGATCCCGGACCAGGCACGCGGCGAGCAGGTGGAAGCAGCAGCTACATCGACCTGGTGAAGGCGGTCAAGGCCGAGGTGCGCATCCCGGTGGCGGTGAAGCTGGGGCCGTACTTCAGCTCCATGGCCAACATGGCGCCGCCGCTGGACGCCGCCGGCGCCAACGCCCTGGTGCTCTTCAACCGCTTCTACCAGCCGGATTACGACCTGGAATCGCTCGAAGTGGTGCCCAACCTGATCCTCAGCAACTCCCACGAGCTGCTGCTGCGGCTGCACTGGATCGCCGTAATCTACGGCAGCATCCAGGCCGACCTGGCGCTCACCGGCGGCGTCCACACCGCCACCGACGTGGTGAAAGTCGATGATGGCCGGCGCCAGCGTCGCTATGATGACCTCGGCGCTGTTGAAGCGCGGCATCAGCTACCTGGACACCCTGTGTCACCGAGCTGCTGGTGTGGATGGGCGAGCACGAATACGACTCCATCCGCCAGATGCAGAGGCAGCATGAGCCGCAGCGCCGTAACCCACCCCACGGCCTTCGAACGCGCCAATTACATGAAGGTGTTGGGCTCTTACGCCATGCGGTAGAATGGCGGCAGGCATGCCGAAAACCAGTGAAAGGATTCCCCTGCCGACCAAGGCCGAATTCGCAAGCGCGCTGAAACGCATGCAAAAGCCGGGCAGATCCCAACTGCGATTCCTGCAGGAGCATGTGCGGGCCCCAGGGCGGGCCCTCACCGCGACTTGTCTCGCGCAAGTGGCCGGCTATCGGAATCATGGGGGTATCAATCTCCAATACGGCCTACTGGCGAAACGAATCCGTGAGGAGATCGGTCGAACGATCGGTCCAGGGGAAGATTACCTCTCGCTTCTGGTAGACTTCGTCCGACCTCGCTCAGTAACGAATACCGAGTGGGTCATGGTCATGCATCCCCAGTTCGCCGATGCCCTCAAAGAGGCTGGCTGGGTATAGGTATCCGGAGCGCTTGCGGTAGCGCTCCCCGCAATGGTGCGGCCCCAACACGCTGGACCGCTTCAGCAACCCGAACCGCTTCCGGTGCCCCTCCGTCTTCCTGATAGGCTAGCCTAACGGTGAGGTCGCTTGGCCATGGAGAAGCCCGACACAGACCGGTCGTTAGCAGAACGATATGCACGTGCCGGTCATCCGTCCATTGAGGAACTCGTCGCTGAGCATGGCACGCGATTCCCGAAGACCCCGCCGACCTGCTCGGCGATTTCTGGCCGGAAGACGAGTCCATTGAGGACTTCCTGAGGGCGCTTCACGAGTGGCGCGGACACGAAAAGTCTTGCCGTTGAGCATGTGCCCGCGGCGCGCGGCAGGCCCGCCGCACAGTGCATAATAGTGGTGTGAGGGCTCGCACTTATTCCCTGCTACTCCTGTTGCTGGCGCTCAGCGCATTCGGCAATCTGTCACTGACCTGGGGTACCCGGCGCCTGCCGCAGGCGCTGACGTCGCATCCCTTGTCGTATCTGTCGTCGATGCTGGACCCCTTTATCGCCGCGGGAATCGTCATGCTGGTTCTGGCGCTGCTGACGCGCCTCGCGCTCCTGAGCCTCGCCGATCTGACCTTCGTGCTTCCCATGACCGCCATCGGTTATGTGCTCGCCGCCATCCTGGGCCGCGTCTTCCTGCACGAGCAGGTCTCGCCCACGCGCTGGCTGGCCATCTTCCTGATCTTTGCCGGCGCCGCCCTGGTCGGCTCAACCTCCCACAGCACCACCAAAGAGGCGGACCGTCCGGAATGACCTGGCTGCTGGTCTCCATCACCATCGTCGCCACGGTGGTCAGCGATCTTCTGCAAAGCTACGAAATGAAGCGCGCCGGCGAGCAGAGCATGGACGCGCGCGGCCTGCGCCGGCTGCTCGGCGAAATCGCGCGCCGGCGCTACTTGATTCTGTCCATCGTCTGTCTGGCCATCTCGTTTTTCGCGTTCATGACGCTGGTGCAATCGGCGCCCCTCAGCTTCGCCGTGCCGGCCTCCGCGGGCAGCTTCGTTCTGGAGACCATCCTGGCCCGCTTTCTGCTGCGCGAAAAGGTGGGCGCGCGCCGTGCCGCCGGCTCGCTGCTGGTGGCCGCCGGGATCGTGCTGCTGGCCCGGGCATAGGGCAAATCGGGCCGTTGAGAACCGCCGGTCTTGGGAGATTCCCCCAAATTTGCCACAAGAACCACGAGTATTCCGGAAATCGTTTTGGCTGCCTGGCGCTTTAAATTTTGCCGGTTCCCAACAGTCGTGGGTTGATGTTTAAACCTAAATCCGGCGGTTAGCCTTCCGCCCGCCTCGTAGGATCATTAGCGCCACCAATTTCCAACTGCGGCGCAGATCACCCTCCTGGTGACAACCGGTTTACCTGCAACTGGTTGCAGCGCACGACCGCTGCCCGCTCCGCGGGGCTGCAACCGCCGGATTCAGGTTAAAGGCCCTGGAATTCCCTACCGAATTGCAGCGAAATCGGTGCGATTTGGATTCGGCAGGGTATTCCGTTCTGGGACCATCGCCGAAGGAACGGAGAGAGCCACAGTCCCGATTTGGCTAACCACTCCGTTCCCTGTTCTGCTGCATCGGGAGGGACCTCATCCCCAGGGAAAGTTTCGATCATTTCGTCCTGGACGATGGCTATGCGCCGTTATTTTGGTGGAAGAGCATGCCGGCTAGCTGCGGCGGGCGCTGGGATCACCGGCGCCCGGTTTCATTTGGCAGCCCTCACGCCCTTGCCGGTTCGGACCAGTTGCCCGGCCGCTACCCGCTTTTACGCAGCCGGCGCCCGAAGCCAAGGCAGCCGCAACCGGCCATCAGCAGCCACAAGTTGGACGGCTCCGGCGCACCGATTACGGTCACCTCGAAGGGGACCACGAAGCTGGATGTGCCGACGGCGCAGGTTCCGCAGACGTTGGGTCCTCCGAGTAAGTGGCGTATTGCACCTCGATGAAGCCCTGGTCGGTGGCGCCCACCGGCGCGCTCGGGTCGATGCTGAAGGCTCCGACGCCCTGGCTGATATCGTCGAATGTCTGGGTCCACGGGCTGGCGCCCGGCGCCAGAACGCCGTTGACCGGCCCGCCTTCGGCCCCGATGAAATCGGTGTACAACCCCAGCGACGGATTGCTTTGGTCGATCAGACTCGACACAATCGACGAGATATAGAGGACCGAATCCGAGGTCATGGTGAATCCCCAGCCGGTGTCCGTGCCGGCTAGCCCGGTGACATTGCCGCTGGGCGGATCGAGCGTGAAGACCGGGTTGGCCTGCAAGCTGCAGCCGGCGGCCAGAACCATCAGTGAGGGGAACAGTAGGCGTTTCATTGGTGTTCTCCTTTCTTTGCCTGTTGTTTGCCTGGTTAACGGAATAAGTTGAGAGTTTGGCTTCCCTGCGCGCCGCTGTTGTAGGTGTAAGTGATGGTCAACCGGATGCGCGCAGGCGCTAGCGGCCAATTCAGGTTCAATGTCTCCGACGACGAAGTAGCGCCACCGGCAACGCTGCCGAAAGCCAGCGGAAGGGTGGTGCCGAGGGTGACCGTCCCGGTCCCGGAAAGATCGGTTATGGCGATATTGGTAACCTGGATCTGCGCGGCCGTGCCCAGTCCGCTATTGCCGAAGGAGAGGCCGAGCGACACAGATGAAGTGGAGCTGTCGTTCATCACGGCGGCATTAAGGTTCAATTGCGGTGACTGCGGCGAGAAATTCGCGACAATGTTTAGGGGGTTGCTGACGGTAATGTTCTGGGGCGAGGAGGCCGCTGTGAAATTGCCCGAGAATCCGGCGAACTGATAGCCTCCATTCGCAGTCGCGGTGAGAGTCGCCGCCGCCCCGTAGTTGTACCATCCGCCTCCGGTAACCGTTCCCGCGCCCGCCGGGCTTAGCGACAGGGTGACCAGGTCCTGTCTCTGGTAGTTGGCGGTGAAGACTGCGTCGTTAGTGCCGACGTTGATGGTTCGCATGGAGGTGGCCACTCCGTCGCTCCAGCCGGTGAAGATGTACTGGATGCCTGGATTGGTACTGGAGACGAAGCTCGACGCAACCGCTACGCCGGTTGAAGTTAACGGCGCAATTTGCACGGTATAAGGCAGAGGATAGGATCCTCCGGTGCAGAGGACTCCGCCGCAGCCGAGTTCTATGAAGGCTCCGGCGCCATCGGGTGTGGTGCTATTAAAAGAGATCCGGGGCGCGGTGACGAACATTCCGACAATCAGCCCGGGCGCCGACGCAGTGAGCGTCTGCGGATTGGTGGTGCCGGTGAGGCCGGCGCTGCCCGCGAAACCGACAAAATAGTAACCGGCGTTCGGCGTAGCCGTTACGGTGAGGGTGGTTCCCGAGGGGTAACATCCGTCATTTGTAGGGCTGGCCGGCGAGATGGACACGGTTCCGCCGCTCGAATTGGCGGCTTGGATCAGGTAATCGGTCTCATACCGTTCGACCAGCGGATAACCGGTGAGCGGAACCTCAATGTTGTGCGTGGCGGCTCCCCCATCGCTCCATCCGGAAAAGGTGTACCGTGTGCCGGTTGGAGCGGCCGGTGGGGGCTGGGCGGTTACCATTGACGACAAGGCCGCGAACGAAGTCGGTAGAAGCAGTGGAGTGTAACATGGGCTGGTGCCGCAGCCCGTGGGATAGGCCTGGACAGTGGCGCCCGGAAGATTGGAGGACAGAGACAGCGTACCTTCCTGCAGGTTCACTTTCACATTAGTCGGCGCCAAACCGGCAACTTGCGGCTGAATCTGAATCACCTGGTCCGTGTAGGTGTAGGTTCCGGCGAGAAGGATGATGGGCGTGAGCGTAAGCGTAGCTGGTAGGGTAGAGGAGCTGGCGGTCACCGTAAGCCATGTCTGTTGAATCCCGTTTGGGGGATTCAATTGGTAAGTGAATGGCACGTTGGCGCCGGAAGTCATCGACAGGGTAACCTGCACTGGCGTTGTTCCCACCTCGGGGATGTCGGGACTGACCTGCAGCGCATCGCTGAGCTGATACAGATGAAGCTGACTGTTCGCGAGATCCTGGTGGCTGCTGGAATAGGGGATCGACATTGGCGTGTTGGGGAAGAGTGTGCCCCCCTCCGTCAACAGAAGGAACTGATGGGCGTTGGACGCTTCGCAGGAATCGACGAAATCCCACTGGGTGAGTTGATCCTGGATGCCGAGATCATTCGACACCCAGACCGCCAGCGGCCCCTGGATGGCGTTGGCGGAATTGTTTGTGACGGTGATTTGAGATGAGTTGGCGGTTAGCGTGACCTGGCTGGAAATATCTTGGTAACCCGGCGAGAAGAGTCTCTTTACACAACTGGCCGTGTTGGTGGCGCTTGTGCCGACCATCCCGATGTTGCCGGAATTGGGACGGCCGTCCACGTTGGTCCCAATGGTATTGTCGTTATAGAACGGGGTTGTGGCGGAAAAGGAAACAGCTCCCACGGCCAGGTACTTGTCGCTCAGGGTGACGGTGAGGAAATCCATGGTGGCGTCATAGCAGTAGGTGGCGTCTGCCGCGGATCCGTTGACGTTGAGGGTTCCCTCGCCCCGGGCGGTGCAATCTCCGGCGTTTCCGTCCACGAAATTGTCGAGCGTATTTCCAATCCCGTTGGGATCGAGATTGCCTGTATTGATGGCGAACGGGTCCGAATAGACGCCTAGCGTGTGGGTGTGGCCGGAAAACCAGGCGACTACGTTGTAGGGGGCGAGAACCGCCTCGAAGTCCTGTATATTCGCGGTCGTCCACCATGAGGTGTCGTGGAGACCGTAGTGCTGGACGATCACCACCGGCCTTCCGGTGGTTCCGACGTAATACTGCAGATCGTTCTGCACCCAGGTAAGGCCACTGGAGCCGTTCGGCGGAATGTACTGGTTCTGGTCTCCTGCCCAGGTGTTCAGCATGAGGAAGTGGACCCCTGCCAGTCGAATGAGTAGTTCAGGCTTCCCCCATTTACTCCTTCGTCTGCGCACCCGGGTGTGATGTTCACCAGGCAGCCGGTGTGGTTGCGGTCGGCATTCAAGTCGGCCGTCAGATTTTCCAGATAGTTCCACATGGGGGCATTGCCGCCGGGACAATCGGTTGTGTCCGAAGGATCGCCGCAAGTATCGTGATTGCCGAAGGTAGGGAAAGTGGGAATGCCGATTGCGGCCCCTTGAGGCCCGGCCGGGTCCCCAGCTAACCAGCGGTTGTTCTCCCACAGCAGCCGGTAGGCGTCCAGCCGGGAGGGGTAACTAGGATACAACTGGTCGTCCGCGCTGTCGGTCAGATCGCCCGCCAGCATCACGGCGCTGAACAGGTTGCCCGAATTGAGCACGAACTGATTCAGCGAGTAGGGAAATAGCGTCTGATCGGCCACGTTATAGGTGTCGCGGTAAAAATGGGTATCGCTGGCCACCAGGAACGAAATATTGGTTCCGCCATCGGCAGGGCGCACGGTGGGGCGCGTAGCAGCTCCGGCAGAAGGCTGAATCTGGCTGCCGCTCGGCAGTTGGCAGACGCCGGTGTTCACTGTGGCCGGAGAGATGCATTCCGGCAGGCTGGCACAGACCCGCCGGCCGCCGACGCCGCAGCAACCGAGATCGGCAGTGGTAAACCACGCGCCCGCTTGTGGCGAGCAGATGCCGCCATCGCTATTGGTCAGCATATTGTATGTGGTGCTGTTGGTGTTTGTCCCGAAACCGAGGTTTTGCCCGGATGCCACGCCGGTCAGGCCAAGCGCAAGCAGCACCAGGAACAGCGCCGCGGCCGGCGCATTCATACAGCCAAACCGCTGGTTTGCGTATCGTGAAGGGATCCGCTCGAACTGATCGGGCATCTCCTCCCGGTTCCGGGCAGGCCGGCAGCACCGCCCGATTTTTGAGGTCTCCATGGCAATGGTCCCGAGAAGCAAAAGTTGAAGTCATTCCACACCTCCTCTTATTCCCTCGATTGCTCTTGTGAATTGCGCGATTGGCGGACCGCCCGGGAACAACCTGCGTCGCGCCGGGCAGTCTCGAAATCGTCAGCATGCAGGGCAGATTACGGCGCCGGGAGCATGAGAAGCCATGGACTGGCTGCGAACTCCTTCCAAACTGATTCTGAACTTCGGTCTGAACTGCCAATCCGATGACTCTGGGGGGCTTATACTTGCATCTGGACTGGCCGTCACGACTCTGTAAACCGTACGGAGCTATACTACTAATCACGAGTCCAGGAAACCGATGCGGGAACGCGCACCGCAAGCGAAGAAAGCACCACTCGTTTACAGCTTTGGCCTCTTCCGTCTCGACCCTGGAAGAATGGAGCTTTCTCGCGGCGACGTCCGCCTGAAGCTGCAGGAGCAGCCCATGCGGCTGCTCATCCGCCTGGTAGCATCGGCGGGCGAGGTGGTCACCCGCGACGATCTCTACCGTGAGCTGTGGCCGGCCGACACCTTCGTGGCATTCGACGCGGGCCTGAGCACCGCGGTAAAGAAGATACGCCAGGCGCTGGGAGACGCCGCCGCCAACCCCCGATTTATCGAGACCATCCCCCGGCACGGATATCGCTTCATCGCGCCGGTGCAGATTCTGTTTCCGTCGCCGACGCGAGACGAAGCTCCGGTGGCTGAACCACAGGCATTTCCGGCAGGGGCGCCCGCGGCTCCCCCGGCGCTGCCTCCCCCCGCGGATTGGCGCCGCAAATGGCCGCTCCTGGCTGGGACAGGTCTACTCCTGGCAGCAGCATGGTTCGTGTTCCCGACCGTTCAGAAGGGCCTGAGCGGCTCGAATCAGACTCTACCCCTGCGGGTAACCCCATTAACGGGCAATGCCGGCTGGGAAATGCGTCCGGCCGTTTCGCCCGATGGCACGCAAGTGGCTTTCGCCTGGAATGCCGGGCAGATCTCGGGAACCGAAATCTACGTCGCCGGCGTACACGGCGGGGACGTACAGCGCCTCACCCCGGATTCCTCGGATGACGACTTCCCCTGCTGGTCTCCAGACGGGTCGTACATCGCCTACGTGCGCCATCAGAAGGACATTATGCTGATCCCTTCGCGCGGCGGCGAGGCTCGTAAGTTGGGCGAGCTAACCGGTTTCAGTGTGGCCTGGTCGCCCGATGGAAACTCCCTGATTTACGGCCGCCGGCAGGGGAATGGAGAATCCAGTGAGTTGTGGGCGGTCTCTGTCCGCAGCGGCGAAAGACACCAGCTATCGGCTCCGGTCCCCGCGATCTACGCTTTTATGAAATTCGGCTTCTCGCCGGACGGCAGCCGGTTTGGGTTCAGCCAACGGCGCGGCGCCGGGTCGCCATACTCTTTGTACGCCGCGCCGGCCGAGGGCGGCTCGGTGCAGCACATGGCTGCCATCGGATTGCCTTTGCGTGGCTGGGCCTGGCTATCCGATCGCGAGATTGTCGTGGCTACCCGGCTCAGCGGCCGATGGGGCCTGGCCCGGCTGCGCCTGGGCACAGCGGCCTCCGTGGCAACTCCTCTACGCGGCGCCGGTGAAGGCGGAAGTTTCCCTTCGATCGCCATCCGGCCCGGCACGGCCCGCAGACCGGCCCAACCCATCCTGGCTTACGAACGCAGTCTGGCCACCTCGAATCTGTACAGTCTGGCGCCGGGCGGCGGTCCGGCCACTCGCCTGCTGGCATCAGCCAGCCGGGACGGCAGCCCGCAAATCTCGCCGGATGAGCGGTCGATTGTACTGGTCTCCAATCGCTCCGGGCCTCAGGAGTTGTGGAAGGTGGGAGCGGACGGTAGCCACCCAGTCGCGTTGACCACCTTCGGCGCAGCCGATCAGCCTCCGGGGTCGCCCAAGTGGGCGCCCGATAGCCGCCAGCTTGTGTTCGATGTGGCGGAGACCGGCCGTCATCGCATCTATACTCTTTCCCTGGATGGCGGTCCACCCCGCCCGGTGGTCAATTGGGATTGCGAGACCCTCCGCCCAACTGGTCCCGCGACGGAAAGTGGATCTACTTTGGGGCCAACCGGACGGGGCGATACGAGATATGGAAGGTGCCGGCACAACAGACCGACGTTCCCCCTTCCGGCGCCGTTCAGGTAACCCGGAATGGCGGTTGGGAAGCAGCCGAGTCCGTGGATGGCAGCCTGCTGTACTACGTGCCCGACCGCAACGGCAGGGAGCTTTGGGAGATGCCCGCCGGTGGCGGTCAGGGACGGCAGGTCATCGCCACGGGGATCTTTCACGGTTGGTGGTCGGTCACCAAAGCAGGGATCTATTATGTGGACCTGACCGCCGACCTGCCAGCCCACTCGACTTCCGACAACGCGGGCGGTATTTTTTTCCACCGCCTTGCCACCGGCCGGTCCGAAGCCGTCGGCTCGATTCTTAGATTGGTCGATCACTCGACCCCCGACTTTTGCGCCAGCCTGGACGGCCAGCGCATTATCTTCAGCCAGGCCGAGACAGACGGCAGTTCCATTATGATCGTCGAGGGTCTCCGGCCGTAACCGGTTGGCCTAAGCGGGGGTCCGGACGCGGCGCCGCACCAGCAGCAACACCGCCCCGCCCAGCACCGCCAAACCGAGGGTGGAGGGTTCAGGGATCGACGCGGGCGGGTCCCCGGCGATGGTCAGAATAGAGGAGATGGCGTACAGGTTGTGATCGGTGGAGTTGGTGATCGAGGTGCCGTCCGCGATCCACAGGCTGGACGTGTCGCTGTCGATCCCGTATTCCGGCGTACTCGATCCCAACGGGTCGGACCCAATGCCGCCGCTGGAGGTGCTGCCGGTCCAAACCTTCGAGCCGCTGGGCAGGGTCTTGCCGTTCTCATCGAGATCGATGGGGTTGAACAGCGTCGCGCTAAACAGGCCGGTCGTTCCGGCGGCCACTTCATCCCCGTCGAGGAGAAAGATCGGCACATTGGAATCGCCGCCGATATTGGTCAGGGCGCTCTGGGTGGACGTTGATACGATGGCGGTCCACGTCGCCGGGAAATCCAGCAATGCGGCGACCGAGTCCGCCACCGAGGTGACGAAGTTGTTGTAATCCGAGATGCTGGAACTGCTGGCGGAATCGGTGGTGGACGTGATGAACACCAGCCGGTACTGGTCGCCGGGGCTGAGACTCGGCGGCACCGTGATGATGGAAGCGGAACACGGCGAAACACACCCCCAAGCGGCCAGCGACAGGAACCCGAACACTCTCGTGGCAGATAGCACCCGATCCATACGCATGTTTCTTTTGTAGCTTGCATCTCTATGATTTGCAACAGTTTTTGCGTTCCGGTACGGTTGGGACTTTTTCTTCCATTAAGCGCCAAGTAGCTGCCAGGAAAAGCTTAAGGCGTGTCCGTAAAATTGCGGCTTTCTTCGAGCAGCAGCAGGCGTTCAGCCTCCAGCCGGACATGCCACGGCTGCGCCTGGTTGCGCAGTGCCTGCCAGGCGTCGCGGGGTAATTCGGCTTCCAGGTAAGGAGGATCGCCCGGCGCGGGCGCCTGCCCCAACCGCAGATACAGGGTGGTCTCGAACGGCGAATCGATGGAACCGGCCAGCCAGCAGGGGAACGTGTTTTCGCCGTCCGGGCCGCCGGCGAAGCGCACGTCGTGGGCGCGGATGCCCACGTGGGTCATGCCGATGAGCGGCCCGGCCACGCGCAGGCGGCAGTTCCACTCGTCCACCTGGATGCGTCCCGGCCCCACGACGCGCAGCGGGGCGATGTTCTTGCAGCCGGTCAGCCGCGCCACTTCCACCGATCCCGGGCGCTCGAAGAGTTCCGGCCCGGTTCCGCTGGCGGCCACCCGCCCGGACGCCAGCGCCAACAGATGATCGGAGAGGCGGTACGCTTCGTTGCGGTCGTGGGTGACGAAGACCGTGATGCCGCCGAAGCCGGCCAGGATGGCGCGCATGTGCTCTTCAAGCTGGTGGCGCAGGTGAGTGTCCAGCGCGGAAAACGGCTCGTCCAGAAGGAGCGCCTCCGGCTCCATCGCCAGGGCGCGCACCAGGGCCACGCGCTGGCGTTGGCCGCCGGAAAGCTCGGAGGGGTAGCGGGCCAGAAGCGGCGCGATTCCGGCCAGCCGCGCCCATTCGCCCACCCGCCGGGCGCGCTCTTCGGCGGGGCGGTGGGCCAACCCGAAGGCGATGTTCTGCTCCACGGTGAGGTGGGGGAAGAGCGCGTAATCCTGAAACACCATGCCCACACGCCGTTCGGCCGCGCGCAGGCGAATGCCCTTGCGGGAGTCGAACAGCACCCGCCCGTTGAGCACGATGCGGCCCTCGCGCAGAGTTTCCAGGCCGCAGAGGGCGCGCAGCGTGAGGCTCTTGCCGGAGCCGGATGCGCCCAGCACCCCCAGCACTCCGCCGCTCGCGCGCAGCGCCACGTGCAGCGTAAAGCCGGGCAGCGTTTTGTGAATCTCGGCTTCCAGGTGGCCGCGCGCACCGGGAATTTGCGCACGCCGCGTGAGGGCGATGCCGGCAGCGGGCGCGGCCGCAACGCCCGCGACAGCGTCCGGCGGAATGGAAGGGGCCCGCACCGCGCTGCGCCGGGTCCACCCGGCATCCTTCCAGTAGTTCATGGCGGCGATCCCGGCAAGCGACATGGCCACCAGGGCAGCCACCCAGGCCAACGCCCGCCCGTTCTCGTCGCCCTCCACCGCGAAGAACACCGCCAGCGGCATGGTCTGAGTGCGGCCGGGGATGTTACCGGCCAGCATGAGGGTGGCACCGAACTCACCCATGGCGCGGGCGAAGGCCAGCACCGTCCCGGCCATCACACCAGGCCAGGCCAGCGGCAGCAGCACGCGGCGGAAGGTGCGCCACTCCCCCGCCCCCAGCGTGCGGGCCGCGTCCAGCAGGTTGGGATTCACCTGTTCGAACGCCCCCAGCGTGGTGCGGTACATCAGCGGAAACGCCACCACCGTGGCCGCGATCACCGTGGCGGGCCAGGAAAACGCAATGGCGATTCCGGCCTGGGCCAGAAGATGTCCCAGCCAGCTTCGCCGCCCGAACAGCAGCAGCAGAAAAAAACCCACCACCGTGGGAGGCAGCACCAGCGGCAGGATCAGCAGCCCATCCAGCAGACCGCGCGCGCGACCGTGGTAGGCGCTCATCAGGCGTGCGGCGGCAATGCCGGCCACGAACGCCAGCGCAGTGGCGACCGCCGCGGTGCGCAGCGAAATCCACAGCGGCGAAAGGTCGGCGGGCATCAGGGCGCGGCCGCGGGAAAGCCGGGAACGGTGAATCCGTGCGCGGCGAAGATGCCGCCCGCCTCCGGTCCCTCCAAATACCCCAGAAACTCGCGCGCATTGGCTGGTGCGTGGCTGCCCTTGATCATCGCCACGGGGTAAATTACCGGCTGGTGGGTGGACTCCGGCGCCACCGCCGCCACGCGCACCTGGTGCGATTCGCGCGCATCGGTGGAGTACACGATCCCGGCATCCGTGTTGCCGGTTTCCACGTACTGCAACACCTGCTCCACATCCTTGGCCAGCACCAGTTTGGAGCGCACGGCATCCAGCAGGTTCAGGTGTTGGAGCACCTGGCGGCCGTACTCCCCGGCGGGGACACTGGCCGGATCGCCCAGCCCGATCAGCTTCACCGCGGGCGTAGCGAGGTCCTGAAAAGACGCCGGCTGGCTGCTCCCCTTAGGAGCGATCAGCACAATGGAATTGCGCAGCAGGTCGCGGCGGGTGGCCTCGTCGATGAGGCCCACAGCCGCCAGTTTGTTCATGGGACCGGGCGCGGCGGAAATGAACACGTCGGCCGGCGCGCCGTTTTCGATCTGCTGCTCCAGCATGCCCGAACCGCCGTAATTGAAGGCCAGTTTCACATGAGGATGCTCCGCCTGGTAGCGCGCGGCGATTTCGCCGATGGCCTTTTGCAGGCTGGCCGCTACCGACACCGTGAGTGTGAGCGGACCGTGCGCGCAGGCGCCCAGCCAAAGCGCCAGCGCCGCCGCCGGCCAGAGCGAATGCGGCGGCCTCATGCCCGCCAGTTGATTCCCACGTTGAGCTTCTTCCTGCAGTATTCGAAGCTGCGCTCCAGGTCGATGCGCTGCTGCTCTTTGAGCGCGGTGGTCATAATTTCCGGATGGGTGCCGGGCACGTCTTCGATGACCATGGCGCCCATGAAGGGATGGCCGCCCTTGGCCAGCGCCACGAAGCGCGCGAACTCCCAGGCCGGCATCTTCGGAAAGACCTTCCAGAAATCGGTCTCCAGGTACGGCAGCCGCGTGGGCGGGCGTCCGGTGATGATTTCCAGGTGCATCGAGATATTCGGGCAGAGCCGACGGAACTCGGCCACGAACTTCACGTAATCGATATTGCCATCGCCCATGGCCACCCATTGCCCCGCCGCGCCGTCAGCCGTTTCGAAGACCGCCGAATCGCGCATGTGCGAGGTGACCACGTAAGGCGCCAGGGTCTCCAACGTCACGAAGGGGTCTTCCACCACCCAGATGGGATTGCCGGTATCGAGGTTCGACCCCACGAAATCCTTGCCGGATTCCTCGATGATGGTTTTGACTTCGCGCGCCTGCATGTCGCCGGAGTGGTTTTCGAGCGCGATCTTGACCCCGTAATCGAGCGCCTGGTTCCGCACGGACTGGAACAGCTTGATGGTGTTCTCCATGTGGACTTCGATTCCCGGCGGACCGATGCGGTCGGCACTGGTGCCCATGTAGCAGCGCATGACCTTGGCGCCCACGTCGTGCGCGATGCGCAACCCTTCCAGCAACTGCTCGCGCGCCGGCGGCCCGTTCTTGCGGAACGCTTTGCTGGAGGGGCAGATGCAGCCCATGCCGGAATCCACGGCGAGATTCAGCCGCGCCGCCTGGTCCTTGATTTTTTGCAGGTACGGGCGGTCGTGGCTTTCATAATCCGCCAGGTCGGAGAACTGGATGGCATCCAGCTTCAGGCCGGCCGCGTATTCCAGGAACTGCGGGGCCTTCCATTTGAAGGCGCGGATGGAGTAGGTGTCGAACCCCAGCCTGACGGGCGTCACGCCGGGCACCGGCGCAGGTGCGGCCGGCACGGCAACGGCCGTAGCCGCGGCGGCGGAAATAGTCTGGAGAAATCTGCGGCGCAGCATGCTGCCTCCTCCCGGAGATCTACATCTAGCGTAGCGTAATCGCGCCGGAGGCGGGCAAAGAGAAGCGATCCGCGGGACCCGGCGCGGCTGCCGAATCTTGATGGTCTTTACCCCCACCTGTGCGATTAGCGTTAAGATCAGATTAATCGGTTTGGGATTTACTCGGGACGCCGCCAGCCCATTCGTGGACCCTCCAGCGGAACTTAGAGCCCGGATCAGCCTCGGAGAAACGACATGACGAATGATTCAGAAGCTGCTCGACGGCGCGCTGAACAACCGATTCATCATCGTAGTAGCAGCCGTGTTGCTGTTGCTTTGGGGCGCCATTTCCTTCCATAATCTGCCCGTTGAAGCTTATCCCGACGTGGCTAACAATTACGTTCAGGTGATCACGCAGTGGCCGGGCCATGCGGCTGAAGAGGTCGAACAGCAGGTCACCATCCCCATCGAGATCGTGATGAACGGCATCCCGCATCTCGATCATCTGCGCTCGTTTTCGGTCTTTGGGCTGTCCAGCCTGATGCTGATTTTCGACGATGCCTCGTCCAACGACTGGAACCGCCAGAAGGTCCTGGAGCGGATCACCTCGGTCAATCTGCCGAATGGCCTGGAACCGCAGATCGGCTCGGATTTCAGTCCCGTGGGCCAGATCTATTGGTACACCCTGCACAGTAGCAACCCGCGCTACGACCTGATGGATTTGAAGTCCATCGCCGACTGGACGCTCGAAAAGGAGTTCAAGTCGGTGCCCGACGTGGTGGACGTGGTTACCTTCGGCGGCATCACGCGGGAATACCAGGTCCGCGTCGACCCCGACAAGCTGGTGCAATACGGTCTCAACATCGGCCAGGTGGAGCAGCAGCTCGCCAACAACAATACCAACGCGGGCGGCAGTTTCCTGGAGGCCGGGCTGCAGCAGATTAACGTGCGCGCCATCGGGCTGGTACAGGACGTGCGCAACATCGGGAGCATTGTAGTCAAGGCGGAGGGCGGCACGCCGGTTCGCATCCGCGATATCGCCGCTGTCACCCAGGGCCCCAAGATCCGGCTTGGCCGGATCGGCAAGGCGATTCACCGCAAGGACGGCAAAATCGTCGATAACGACGATGTGGTGGAGGGCATCGTGCTGCTGCGTAAGGGCGCCCAAGCCGATCCTACCCTGGTGGCCATCCACGCCAAGGTTGAGGAGTTGAACGACCACATCCTTCCGCACGGGGTGAAGATCGTGCCGTTTCTCGACCGCAGCGTGCTGGTGCGCTACACCACTCACACCGTATTGCACAATCTCACTGAAGGCATCATCCTGGTGGTGCTGATTCTGCTCACGTTCCTGGGGAACGTTCGCGGCGCTTTGATCGTGGCCCTCACCATTCCGTTTTCACTGCTTTTCGCGGCCACCTGCCTCAACATCGCCAAAATCCCGGCCAATCTCCTGTCGCTGGGCGCCCTGGATTTCGGCATGGTGGTGGAAGGCGCGGTGGTGATGGTGGAGAACATCGTGCGTTATCTGGGACGGCGCCACGAACGGCCGGGCACCAAGCTGGACGAAATCCGCCTGGCGGCTCACGAAGTGCAGCGGCCGGTGTTTTATTCCATCGGCATCATCATTACCGCGTACCTGCCCATCTTTACCCTTCAGGCCGTGGAAGGCCGGCTGTTCAAGCCCATGGCCTGGACCGTTTCGTTCGCCCTGCTGGGCGCGCTGATCTACTCTATGCTGATCGCCCCGGTCCTGACCAGCTTCGTTTTCAGCACCCATACGCGGGAGTGGCGCAATCCGGGCGTGGTGCTGCTGACGCGCGGGTATCGGGCATCCCTGCGGGCGGCGGTACGGATGCGCTGGCCGATCCTGGCCGTGGCGGCCGCCGCGCTGGGCGTTTCCTTCTACCTCGGGCTGAGCGGCATAATCGGCTCCGAGTTCCTGCCGCACCTGGACGAAGGGGCCATCTGGGCGCGCGGCACCCTGGCCCCCAGCACCGGCCCCACCGAAGGCACCCGCGTCGCCGACCAGGCGCGCATTATTTTCGCCTCGTTCCCCGAAGTCACCCAGGTGGTCAGCCAGGTAGGCCGTCCCGACGACGGCACTGACGTGGCCGGCTTCTCCAACACCGAGTACTTCGTCGACCTGAAGCCCAAGGAGCAATGGCGCCCGGTATTCCGCCAGAACAAAGAAGAACTCATCCAGGCCATGGACCGCGAAGTGGAAAAGCACATTCCGGGCGCGCTCTGGAACTTCTCCCAACCCATCGCCGACAACATGGAAGAGGCCGTCAGCGGCGTCAAAGGCCAATCCGCCATCAAAGTCTACGGCGACGATCTCAAAAAGCTGGAGGCGACCGGCGATGAGATCGTCAAGATTCTGCGCACGGTTAAAGGCGTATCGGACCTCGGCCTGTTCCGCGTCATCGGGCAGCCCAACCTGGAGTTCCGCGTGGATCTCGACCGCACCGCGCGTTACGGCCTCAATGTGTCGGATGTGCAGGACGCCGTGGAAGCCGCGGTGGGCGGCAAGGTGGTGGGGCAGGTGCTGCAAGGCGAGCAGCGCTACGACCTGGTGGTCCGCTATCAGGCGCCCTACCGAAACACCAAGGAAGCGGTCGAGAATATCCGCATGGTGGCCCCTTCCGGCGAACGCGTTTCGCTGGCGCAACTCTGCCGCGTGGACGTGCTCGACGGCGCATCCGAAATTTTCCGCGAGGCCAGTTCGCGCTACGTGGCCATCAAGTACAGCGTGGTGGGCCGCGACCTGGGCAGTACCGTGGAGGAGGCCATGGCCAAGGTCAAAAAGCAGGTAACTCTGCCGGAGGGCTACCACATCGATTGGGCCGGAGAATACGAGAGCCAGAAGCGCTCTTCGGCGCGCCTGATGGTGGTGGTGCCGGTGACCCTCCTGGTGATCTGCATGATCCTGTTCACCATGTTCAAGTCCTTCAAATGGGTGCTGTTGATTCTGGCCAACGTGGCCATGGCGCCGATCGGCGGCCTGCTGGCATTGTTAATCAGCGGGACCCACTTCAGCGTCTCCTCGGGAGTCGGTTTTCTGGCGCTGTTCGGGGTTTCGGTGCAGACCGGCGTGATCATGCTGGAGTACATCAACCAGCTTCGCGCCAGCGGGCATAGCGTGCTGGATGCCGCCATTCAAGGCTCGGTGCAGCGCCTTCGCCCCATCACGATGACCATGCTGGTGGCCAGCCTGGGCCTGTTGCCGGCGGCCTTTTCCCGCGGCATCGGCTCGGATTCGCAGCGGCCCTTTGCCATCGTGATTGTCGGCGGGCTGGTGGCTGCGCTGATCCTGGGCGTCTACCTGCTGCCCACGCTGTATGTCTGGGTGGCCGGCGAACACGACGCCCTGCCGCGGCCGGACAAGCATATCGCCGAAGAATAGCGGGTGGCCGGCCCGTTTCCGCCCTACACTATAAGGCCGAATGCCGAGACCCCCATGGGCTTCTCCGGCGCGCGCATGAGGGTGAAATTGCCGTCACGGCGCAGAAGGCGGACGCAGGCGTTGACGCCGTGATCCCCACCTATGCGAAATGCGGCGGCTTCTCCCCATCCCAATGACCGTGCTGGTGGACTTCCTGGCCTTGCGCCGCCGCCGGCGGCCATGGCTCCCACCCTGTGGAGCGGGCAATAGCTCGATCGGGATTTGACTCTCCGAAACGCCAAATGTATAGTAACGCATGGCTCTTTGTAGTCGGTTTCTGCGCCTCCCGCTGCTGTTACTGGGCGCGATGGCGGCGCCTGCGCAGCAATCCGCTCCCATTGTGCAACCCGGCGCCCCTGGCCAGCCTAGCAAACTCCTCACCGAGGAAACCGTCTGGATTCCGCCCAAGGCTCCGTTCAAGGCCGACATCGAATTCATGCAGGGCATGATCATGCACCACCTCAAGCGGTCGACATGGTTGCGCTTCTGCGCATCCGCGGCAAAAGCCCCGTCCTGAAGTCCTTCGGGGAAAAGATCTCCATCTCGCAAACCGACGAGATCGGCTTCATGAAGCGCTGGCTCGAAAGCCGCGGCAAACCCACCACCATGGAAATGGACCATAGCCACATGAGCGCGGCCGGAATGAAAACATGAACATGAACATGCTCATGCCGGGAATGCTGACGCCCGAACAGATGGCTGCCCTCGCCAAGGCGCGCGGCGCGCGGTTCGACCACCTGTTCCTTACCGGAATGATCCAGCATCATGGCGGCGCGCTCACCATGGTGGATGAACTCTTCAAGACCCCCGGCGCGGCCCAGGATCCCGTCTTGTTCGACTTCGCCACCGACATCGACGAACACCCAGAGCGCAGAAATCAAAATCATGCGCGGCATGCTTGACAAGGAGAAGAAATGACCCCCAGACGAAATTCCCGCCGTTTTCGCGCGGGCTTCGCATTCGCAGCGTCCCTCGCGGTACCCGCGCTCTGCATGGCGCAACGGGGGCCGCAGCCCGACCCCAGCAAGGCCTGCGCCGCCTAGCGTCTATTCCAACCCGCGCTCCGGCGCAGACGATCCGCGCATCGGCCTCAAGGCCGGCCTCTATGACGCCGGCGAAGCGATCTTCGGACTGGAGAAAATCGCCAGCCTGCCGAAGCCCCCAGGGTTCGCGCCCGATCCGAACGCGCCCCCACCCCCTCCGCCGCCCGAATCCACCCGCCGGCGGCCGCGGCCGCGGTCCGACGCTCAACACCGGTTCGGTCAATTCCGACCTCGCTTTCAGCGGCAATCACCTTTTCGTCGGCAATTACAACGGCATCAACTTCTACGACATCGACGACCCGGCTCAAGATCAAACTGGGCACCTCGCTGGTCTGCCCCGGCGGGCAAGGCGACGTATCGGTGTATGGCCATCTGCTCTTCATGTCGGCCGAGGCCATGAACGGACGCATCGATTGCGGCACGCAGGGCATTCCGGTTCCCGCCAATGCAACTCCGCCGCCCCCGCCTGCGGAACCACCCGCTGAGGCGACCGCCGCCGGTGGAGCGCCCGGCGCGCCCGCGGCAGGCTCCGGCCGCGCCGGCCGCCGTCCCCCGCCTCCCAGTCCCGACCGTTTCCGCGGCGTGCGCATTTTCGATATCAGCGATATCCAGAACCCCAAGCAGGTGGCCGCCGTGCAAAGCTGCCGCGGCTCTCACACCCACACGCTCCTGATCGACCCCAAAGATAAAGACAACATCTACGTCTACATCTCCGGCACCGGCCCGGTACGCCAAGCCGAAGAACTCGCGGGCTGCTCTGGCGGGGATCCCAAGGCCAATCCGGAGACCGCGCTCTTCCGCATCGACATCATCAAGGTGCCGCTGGCTCACCCCGAGCTGGCCAAGATCGTCTCCAGCCCGCGGATTTTCACCGACACGCAGACCGGCGACATGAATGGCCTCTGGAAGGGCGGCACGCACGGCGAAGGCACGCAGGCGACTTCCACCACCAACCAGTGCCACGACATCACCATCTATTCCGACATCGGCCTCGCCGCCGGGGCCTGCTCCGGCAACGGCATCCTGCTGGATGTTTCCGACCCGGTGAACCCTAAGCGCATCGACGCGGTCAGCGATCCGAACTACGCCTTCTGGCACTCCGCCACCTTCAGCAACGACGGCTCCAAGGTGCTCTTCACCGACGAATGGGGCGGCGGTTCCCAGCCTCGCTGCCGCGCCACCGACCCGATGCACTGGGGCGCGGACGCCATCTTCTCGCTCTCCAACCGCAAGCTGACGCTGTCGTCCTATTACAAGATGCCAGCGCCGCAGACCGACCTCGAGAACTGCGTCGCGCACAACGGCTCGCTGGTGCCGATTCCCGGCCGCGATGTTTTCGTCCAGGCATGGTATCAGGGCGGCGTCTCCATGGTGGATTTCACCGACCCCTCGCATCCTTTCGAAATGGCCTACTTCGATCGCGGGCCGCTCGACGCCGTCAAGCACGGCATTGGGCGGCTTCTGGTCGGTCTATTGGTACAACGGCTACATCTATGGCTCGGAGATCGCGCGCGGCGTAGACGTCTTCCGCCTGACGCCGAGCAAGTTCCTCACGCAGGAGGAGATCGATGCCTCGAATCAGGTGCATTTTGACACTCTCAACGTGCAGAGCCAGCCGAAGATTGTATGGCCGCAGAATCTGATCGTCGGCAAGGCCTACATCGCTCAACTCGAGCGCAGCGGAGCGCTGCCCGGTTCGCGGATTGCATCTCTGAAGGCCGCCATCGCCAAGGTCGAAAAGCCGGGGGCCAGCCGGAAGGACTCAGCGGCGCTCCAGAACATGGGCGAAGCTCTCGACAAAGACGCCGTCAAGGCGAAGTCCACCGCCGATGCCACCCGGATGCGCGCACTGGCGGCCATCCTCAAACAGTGATTTGGTGGCGATGCACGATGAGCGCGGAAGCAATGACCAGAACTGAGGAGTAACGATCCTCCGGCAGAGCCGGAGGCTTTTCGGTTGCTGGCCCCTCAAAGGGGCCTGATCGCAACCGCCCAAGACCGTGTGCCGCCCGCACCGCGCCGATTGTCGCGTGCCGTCTCCGGGTGCAACGGAAGGCATATTGCCGGAAACGTCAAACTTCTACTGCCTCCCCGGCAGAGCCGGGGGATCTCCCGACTGAATTAAACGGCCCGCCGCTCACCGCAGAAACGGCGTGCCGCCCTCAGGGCCGTACCAGTCGTATTCCACGGTCTGCCCCTGGATGCGCCAGCGGCCGGGTGTGTTGGTTTCCATCCAGTCGAGCGGCTCGGCCGTTTCGCGCGGTAGGGCCGCTGCGGCGAAGGCCCGCTGGACGGCCTGCTTGGATTCCGCATTCAGCGCAGCGGGGTCGGGCGAAACAAACAGGGCCGTGCCGCTGCGCGCCACCAGGTCCAGCCAACGAGACGTCAGGTCCCACGGCACCTGCGGGGTGATCGCCGCGCAATCGGCATCCAGGTCGAAAAACGCGCGGTGCTGCGGCCCGCGGAAGGCCAGCGTATTGACGCCCATGCGCCGGGTGCGGTGGAATTCGCGGCCGCTGGTATCGTCGCCGGTGCGTTGTAATTCGAACAGCCCGGCGCCCAGATGCCCGAAGGTGTTGCAACCCAGAACCAGGGCGCTGCCGGCGGCCTCGCGAATGGTGCGGTAGAGCGCCAGGGCCACTTCCGCGGTGGTCCGGCTGCGGTCGGAGAAATGCCAGCCTCGCTGGTCAGGTCGGCGCCCATGGTGGATCCCCAGCGGCCCAGCAGGTCGAAGCTGGAGTAATCGTGCTTGATCAGCTCGAATCCCCAGGAGGTCATGCGGCCGATGTCCTGGCGCACGGTCTCCATCATCTCGGGCACCGTGGGATCGAGGGTTCGGCCGCGCCCACCCGGCCGAGGCCGCAGCCGGGCGCTCTCCGGAATATCCGGCTGTGGTCTACCAGCGGGCGCAGCCAGATGCCCGGCCGCACCCCTTGCTTCTTCATGGCGGCGGCCAGGCCGGGCATGTCCGGAAACCGGTCGTTGCCGCGCTCCCAGGGCCCGTCGTGTTGGTGAGCGACCAGCCGTCGTCGATGACCATGAACGGCCGGTTGCGTCCCGACGGCGCCAGTTCGGCAATCAGCCCGGAATCGCGCTGGATGCCCGCCGCCGAGCAATTGCGCCCGTAGGCGTAATACCAGTTATTGCCGCCATAGACCGGCGCCGCGGTGAGGCGCGGTTTCTCGCAAAGCGCGCGGCAGAACCGGCGCGCCGATTCGAAGGCGGTCTCGCCGGCCACGCCGCGCCTGGTCCGCACGGTGGCAGCTTCCAGCGTGCGCTGCCCCAGCCGCACCGCGCCGCCGCCGTTACGCACGTCGATCCACAGCGAAATGCCGTCCGGGTCCACCTGCCAGAAAGCGAAAGTTGCGGCGCCCGTCGCCACGCCGTAACCGTGCGTCGCCTGCCCATCGAAAGCCAGAAAATACCACGGCAGGACGCGCTCGCCCAGCAGGCAGCGCCATTCCAGGTCGCCATAGCTGCGCTCCCACTGGTCGTTGAGGATGCGCCAGCGCTCCGGCACCGGCGCGTGCCAGCGCAGCCGCACGCGCATCAGAGGGGCATCGGGCGCCTCGATTCGAACCGGCAGCGCAGACCCGTGCGGCTCGGCTTCCACGGAGATCCCTTCCGCCGTCCAACGCGCACCCTGGCGCGCTAGCGGCAGCGTGTCGTGTTCCAAAAAGGCGGTCACGAGGTCCGGCGGCCGCAGAATATCGACGTAACCATCGGCGCGGCGCGCCTGCGCCCTTGCCAGCATCGGGATTCCAGCCGAACCGGCAATCAGATTCCGTCGCGAGAATCGATTTTCAAGCACAGATTCATTTTCTCAGTTCGGGGCCGAAACGTTCAGGGTGTGTCAGTGCGCGATCAACGCGCGCCACAAGGTCCCGCACGTGCTCATCCTCAAGGCCCCGGTAATGCTCCACCATGGAGCGCACCTCCTGCTCGGTCGGAAAGCCGCCGGACACCAGCCGCTTCAGGATGACCGCGCCGCACCGTTGCACGCTCACACTCCGCGATTGGGCAAAACGCGGCAGTTGGGGCCACAATCGGTAATCCATCAGGGTGGGGAGCAACATGGAGGCTGGCTCTTCGGTGCCGGACTGAAAGCACGCCTCAAGCAGACGATCGTTGACCGTGTCGGAATGGACAGGGGTAAGAAACTTCTCGATCGCCTCGAAGACGGCGAGGTCGAAATCAGGTTGAGCGAGATACAGTTCCACTATGGACAGGAGGTAATCGTCGCCAAAGATCGCCTGGAGGACGGCTGCCTCGCGGCCACCGGGCCTATTGTTGGCCGCTTCATAGATGAGCTGCCAATCCTCGACTGAGGTCGGTATCCGGATCATCCGCGCCGCGCTACATGTGGTAAAGCATCAGGTATACCACCACGCCTGTCACGCTGACGTACATCCAGATGGGCAGGGTCCATTTGGCGATCCGCTTGTGCATGGCGTAGCGCTTGCCCAGGCCGCGGCGCAGGGTGATGATGGCCAGCACCGGAACCGTGGCCGCCAGGATCGTGTGGGTGGTCAGGATGCTCAGATAGACCGTGCGGATTGCGCCCGGATGCCGGAAGCGCACGCTGCCCACCTGCACGTGGTACACGATGTAGCAGACCAGAAACACGCAGGAGGTGATGAACGCCGTGATCATCACCTTGCGGTGCTGGTCGACGCGTTTGTGGAGGATCAGCCAGTAGCCCCACAGCAGCAGGATGAACGCAGTGCCGTTGAGAATGGCGTTGATGGTGGGCAGCAATGGGGCGTTCATGAGGACTGGCGCTCCAGTTGCCGGATATCGTGGACCAGGTGCTGGATCATGCCATCGTCCGAGTCGATATAGTAACCGCGCACCTGCTCCCGCTGGTCGACCAACACGAAGCGCGTGCTGTGCGTGAGCGAGCCATCCACGGTGTTCAGCTTGAAGCCCAGGCCGGTATCGTTCATCCGTGACTGGTCGCCGGTGAGAAAGAACCAGCGCGCCGGGTCATATTTGAAATGCCTGGCGTACTCGGCCAGCACGGGCGGCGTGTCGTGTTTGGGGTCCACCGTGAACGACACCAGCCGGACGTCCGGCGTTTCGGCGGTGAGGGTCTGGATCTGGTGCATGTGCGAGCTCATCATGGGGCACGGACCGGGGCAAGTGGTGTACACGAAATCGGCCACCCAGACGTGCCCGTTGAGCGCCTGGCTATCGAACGGCTGGCCGTCCTCCGCCGTAAGCTGAAACCTGGGCGCGTTGCCCATCACCGGCAGCGGCTTGGGCTGAAGGCAAGCGGCGAGCGCGAGCGCCAGGAAAACAAAAATGGGACGCGCCGTTTTCATGCCGCGCTGCGGGTGGCTTTCTGCGCGGCCATCATGCCCGATGCCACCAGCAGCACCAGGCCGAAAACCGCGGTCACCACCACGCTCTCCAATTCCCCCGGCGACGCGTTGGGCAGACGCAAGGTATGGTTCAGCAGGGCGATCGAATAGGTCAGCGGATTCACCCACATTATGCCTTTCACCCAGCCGTGCGCCGTGGCCATGGGGAACAGCGAACCCGAGACCATCCACATGGGCACCAGCAGCAGGTTCATGATGGCGTGAAAGCCAGAGGTGGAATTCATTCTCCAGGCGATCACAAATCCCAGCCCGGTGAGGGTGAACGAGATCAGAAAAATCGATGCCGCCACAGGGATCAGGTCCAGGAAGCCGATGCGCACGCCGGCCAGCGGAGCGAAGGCCAGAAAAATCAGCCCCTGTATCCACGCCAGCGTGGCCGCGCCCAGAATCTTGCCCATCACCAGGCTGGTGCGCGGCGCGGGCGATACCAGCATGGACAGGAGAAACCCTTCGCGGCGATCTTCGATGATCGAGATGGTCGAGAAAATCGCCGAAAACATCACCGTCAGCACCAGCGCTCCCGAATAAAACCGCGCCAGGTCGTTCGAGCCGTACCCGATCAGCAACCAGAAAACCAAGGGCGATGCCACCACTCCCATCACGCGGCTTTTCTGCCGCCAGAACCGCACCAACTCCCGCTGCCACAAGGTTGCCGCGGGCAATACAAAGCTATTCAATGGATGCTCCCGTTTCTTTCACGAATACGTCCTCCAGCGTGGGCTTGTGCAGCCCCACCGAATCGATCGCGCCGGGAAAGGCCTCCACCACCTCAGCAATGAAGCGGTGCCCGTTGGCGATCTCTACGCGCACGTGGCCATCGCTCGCCGAGGGCCGCACGCCGAAGCGTTCGCCAATCCGGAGGGCCAGGTTTTCGCTATCGGCCGCCTCCAGCACCACCACATCGCCGCCAATCCGCGAGCGCAGCTCCGACGGGGTGCCCTCGGCCACAATCTTACCCTGGTGCAGCAGCACCAGGCGGTCGCAGCGGCCGGCCTCTTCCAGGATGTGAGTGGTGAGCAGGATGGTCACGCCCTCGGTCTCGCGCAGCGTTTCCACGTGCCGCGAAAGATCGCGCCGCGCGGCAGGGTCGAGGCCCGTGGAGGCTTCATCCATCAGCAGGATCTGCGGCTTGTGCAGCAGCGCCTTGGCGATTTCCACGCGCCGCCGCAGTCCTCCGGAAAGCGTTTCCACCAAATCCTTGCGGCGATCGGCCAGCCCCAGTTGCTCCATGGCCCGCTCCATGCGGCCCGTGAGCACCGCGCCGCTCAGCCCGTGCAGATGGCCCTGCGCGCGCAGGTTCTCCTCCACGGTGAGCGCTTTATCCAGGCTTTGCGTTTGAAACACCACCCCCACGTGCCGGCGCACCTGGGCCGCTTCGCGTTGCACATCGAAGCCGGCCAGCGTGGCGTTGCCCTCAGTGGGCGTCATCATGGTCGACAGAATGCGAAACAGCGTCGACTTCCCGCCCCCGTTGGGTCCCAGCAGGCCAAAGATTTCGCCCTTCTGCACCTCGAAACTAACGTGAGATAGGGCGACGCGGTCTCCGTAGCGATGGGTCAGATTTTGGACTTGAATCACAGTGGCCTGTATAAAACCAGGGTACAACATCTGTTTGCGCTTCGAGCAGTTTGCGCCAAACTACCTCGGCTAAACGCTTACCGCGGGCTTCGGACGCGCATCGGGTAATTCGGGCGCGCAGAATCCACACCCGCGTAACGAAGTAAGCTAACCTGAGGGAAGATGTAGCAGCCTATGGGGAGCACCACGCCAACTTTAGCTTCTTTGGAGGAATACCTGAACACCAGCTATGAACCCGACATGGAGTTCGTGGATGGCGTCCTGGTGAGGCGAAATGTGGGAACACAACTTCATGGCTTATTGCAAACGATCGTTGGGGCATATCTGCGGCAATATCGCCGTTCCGATCGCTTGAAGGTCTTCATGGAAACCCGGCTCCTGGTGAAGGGCCATTATCGGATCCCTGACGTCATGGTTCTTCAACCGCCCTATCGCAAGGGGAGGGTTGTCACAGATGTTCCGATCGTCGCCATAGAAATCAAATCGCCCGACGACACCTTCGACGATATTGTGGATAAATGTTTCGAGTACGAGAGCCTGGGTGTGGGAAACATTCTGGTGATGGACCCCGACAACAAGCGGGCATTTCTGTTTGAAGAGAGCAATCTGCGGCACCTGCCTGGAACATCCCACGCCCTGCGTCTGCAGGACGGCGCCAGCCTCGATTTTCCATTCGCCGAAATGTTTGCCGAGCTGGACGAAGACTGAACCGGCACTTTCCACGGCTTCGATCGCGCGGTTCACTCCAAGCGGCTATGGCTTGAAAATCGCGGCAACTTCCAGAGTGCCGCTCAAGAACGGCACCGGCACGTTACTTCCACAACTGTACACCTGCATGTAGCTGCGTTCCGGCGTAGTTACCAGGATGACCTGCCGTTTGGAATCCACAACCCAAAATGAAACGCAGCCATTCCTCAGGCAGACATCCTGTCGGTCTAGAATCTCATCCATTGTGTTGCTTTTAGACAATACCTCGATTACCAGATCGGGAGCGCCCATGAAGTAGTCGTTGGTGTCGGCGGCCCACCGTGCCTGCGTAACGAAACCGATGTCAGCGGTCCAGCATTCGTACTCCGGGGCCGGACGAAACGGAAGCTCAGCCGAAAGAAACCCGAGTCCCTCTAGCGGCCTGAGCAGAAAAAGAAGCCTCTGTTGGACCATCACGTGGGATTTCTTCCGCGGCGGCACGACAACAACCTCTCCGTGACGGAGTTCCAGATAGCCTGCTGGAGGATTGGGCAGTCGCTCAAATTCGGCGAAGGTCATCAATCCGCTCTTCCGGCCGTACTCAGCGGATCATCCGGCTCAGGCCGCTCACGGCCGTCACAACCCCGGCCTGTCGATGAGCATCAGCCCGTAGATCAGCGGCAGATAAAGAACCGACGTGACCAGCACAGCGCGCGCGCGGGCCAGGCTGCGTTCGGCCGCCACGCGCACGCCCGAATACAGGAACCACAGGCCCAGCAACAAGGCTCCCACCAGGTAAATGCGCCCGGACATCCCCAGCACACTGGGAATCAGGCTGACCGGAATCAGCGCCACGCCGTAGAGCACGATCTGGCGCGCCGTTGAGCGGCAATCCGGTTCTACTACCGGCAGCATGCGAATGCCGGCACGTGCATAATCCTCTTTGTACATCCAGGCGATGGAATAGAAATGCGGGAACTGCCACAGAAACAGGATCGCGAACAGCACCCAGGATTCGCGCGGCAACGCCCCGGCCGCAGCCGCGTAGCCAATCACCGGCGGCATCGCTCCGGGAATCGCGCCCACCGTGGTGGACCACCAGGTGCGCTGCTTCATGGGCGTGTAGACGAACAGGTAGCTGGCCAGCGTGAAGGCGCCAACGAATCCGGCCAGCAGGTTCACCCCCAGCCACAACTCGGCGAAGCCGGCCACCGAAAGCGCCACGCCAAAGGCCAGCGCGCGCCCCGCCGGGATCTTGCCGGAGGGCAGCGGACGGGCCGCCGTGCGCCGCATCTTGCGATCGGCCTCGCGCTCATACCACTGGTTGAGCGCGGCGGTGCCGGAAGCCATCAGGGCCGTGCCCAGGATGGTATGCAGCAGCGAAACCAGCGGGATGCTCCGCAGGAACACCCACCAGTGGGCGGCGCGGGGCAGCCCGAAGAAATAGCCGATCCCCGTGCTCATCAGGATGAGCCAGGTGATTCGCGGCTTGGTCAACTCTATGTAATCGCGCATCAGGCGAGCGCTACTCCTCCGTGCGCCACTGCGGGCGCCATGGTCAACACGATTGCGGCTCCAAAGGCCAACGACCCCACGGCCACGTGCGCCGAGGTGAACGCCACAGTTAAAGGCAGGGGCTGCGGCATGGTGGCGTTTACCACCCGCGCCATGTACGCCCCAAGGCCCAGAAACACCTGCGAAAACGTCAACGTCAGCAGGGCCAGCGCGGGCCGCCGCAGCGGAATCCGCAGCCCCGCCCACATCACCAGAATCGTGGCGATCGCCGCCCCGATGATGTGGAAGCCCACTCCCGCCGCGCCATAGCGCACCATGGCGCCCAGAATCGCCTGGCCGAACAGAGCCACCGCGGCCATCAGAGGCGCGGGGTCGGTAATCCTGGGGATCTCCGTCAACTGCATGGTCTGTCCCGCCACCACGGCCACCACCAGTCCGAAACAAATCTCCGCCAGGCAGGCGTGCGCGATGGTAACGGTCTTGGGCGTAACCAGCCGCACCGCCGCGCCGCCCAAACCGGCCTGCAACAGCACCCCGGCCACCGCCGCCCAGCCCAGGCGCCGCATCCACCGGCGCGGCTCCACGCGCTCCAGCCACAACGCCAGCACGATGGTCAACACCGCCACCAGCGCCGCCATGGCGCGGTGGGCGAATTCATAACGGATGCCGCCTTCGAGCGGCGGCACCAGCCGGCCATAGGAAAGCGGCCAATCGGGCACGGACAAAGCGGCATCGTTGCTGGTGACCAGGCTGCCGGCCACGACCAGCAGAAAGGTGCACACGGCAACCACAACCGTGAACCGGTGCAGCCGGGAATTGTCCATACAAAAGAATTATTGGCCGCAGGCGAACGCAGACACTTCGTCTTGCTCTACGCCCTCCTGCGGCCAATGCATTTTTTCTTAACCCTTCACTGTGAAATCGGCGGTCTTGTTATCCTTGGCGCCCACGGTCACCTGCTGATCCTGCTTGCCGTACTTCTCATGAACGATTTCGATCGTGTAGGTCCCCGGGGGCAGACCTTTTATTGTATACGTTCCGTCGTCGCTCGTCACCGCGAAGAAGGGGTGCGAAACCACACTGATATACGAACGCATCCAATTGTGTACGTTGCATTTCACCGGGATCATGATTTCCTGGCGCGGAAACGTCTTGTCAATGGCCGGAGTCCCGGGCGCCTGCGATTCGTTGAACTCCTGGTTCACGGTGGGCTGCGGGTGAATATTGTGGTTGGTGGGGTCGCTGTTCTTGATCTCCAGGTTCTGCCCAGCCATCAGGGCGATCACGTGCGGCTTGTACTCGCAGCCGTTCTGATCGATGGTCACCGCGGTGGTGGGCACCTGCCAGGTCTTATCCGGCAAGCCCGCGCTCACCCACACGAACACGTTCTTCAAAGTGCCGTTCGGGTTCACCACCACCTGCTCGGATTTCAATGGCGAAGTGGCGTGCGCCTTAGCGCAAACCGGGTTAGCCGAAGTATCCAGCGTGGCCATCTTGGGCGGCGTCCCATCGAACGTCACCTTGCCCGTGATGGTGCCGCCGTTGTCCATATCCGGCATGGCGGCCGGTCCGCCCGCAGGCGGCGCTCCGGCATCTGCCGACTTGGGCGCTTCCGTCGGAGTGCTGCTACCGCCGCAACTCGCCAGCGTGAATGCGGTAGCCACCAGCGCGGAAACCAGCCCGCTTCCGATCCAAAATCTCTTCATCGTAGATAAAACCTCCTAAAAGTACAAAACCCGGACGCGGAGGCGCGGAGAAACGGAGAAAAACGCAGAGCGACCGTTATGGGCTGTTCTTCTCCGCGCCTCCGGGCCAAAAGCTTTATGGCAATCCCCCTGCGCTCGCGCCGGCTCGCAGCCGGCTCAGTTCCTCCGGCGTGAACTGGAACATGTAGCGCACCAGCAGGTCCGCCTGGTCCTTGGTGTATCCCTGGAAACTGGCCGGCGTGGGGCCGGCAAACACCCAATGGTCGCCCTCCTGCCGGAACAGCCCGGAAGGCATGGCGGTGCCCGGAGCCATCGATGCCGGCTCCAAAATCCAGCGCCGCGTCCAGCCCGGTTTCAGGCGTTCGCGCGCTACCGTGAAGTTCGGCGCGGTGGCCTTGGCGTCGTGTTTCGGGTCGCCGGTCATGTGGCACTTCAGGCACGGCGCGCCTTCGCTGGTGAACAGCGCGCGGGCCATGCCGCGCTCCTGGTCGGTCAGTGGCTCGGTCGGCTCGGAGATGAACGGCTCGGCTTGCGAGGAAAGCGCCTCGAAGAAGCGCACCAGCTTGCGAATCTCGCCATCGGAAAAAAAGAAGGTCGGCATCCGTACTTTCAGGTACTGCCGCACTCCATCGCGATTGGTGTCCGTATCGCTGAGCGACGGATTGGCCAGGAAACCCACCAGCCATCCGGGCTGCACGCGCGCGCCTTCGCCAATCAGCGTGGGCGGCTTCTGATCCTTCCAGTCCGGATCCTGGTAGCGCGCCAGCGTGTCGAACGTGGTGGTCTGCCCCACGTGCACCTTGTGACAGCCCATGCAATTGTACTTGCGCACCACCCACCAGCCCTCAATGATGTCCTGCCGCTGGTCGGCTGGCGCGTAGAAATACCGCTCCGGCACGGTGGCGTCTACGGAGCCTTCGAGGAACGTGGTCACGGAGTCAATCTCGGGCTTCGACAGGTTGAAGTTCGGCATTTTCAGCCGGTCCTGCTTGGCCTTTTCCTTGCCCTCATCGAAAACCGCCGGATTGGCCAGCTTGTGCTCGAAGAAGCCCTTGTGGGTCAACCAGCCATCCGCTTCCGCCTGGTGGCCCAGCAACGCAAAATCCAAACGCTCGATGGGCTTCGAACCCTCCTTGGTCAGCTCCGTGCCGATGCGCTGCTCCTCTTCCAGGCCCCCGATTTCGTGGCAGCCCGCGCATCCGTAGAACCGCACCAGCGCCAGGCCTTGATTCTTCAAGCCCGGATCGTCCATGTAGCTGGCGTCGGCGTAGCTGAAATTATCGCGCTTGCGGGTCATCAGGTAGCTGGCGATGTCGCGGGCCTCATCGTCAGTCAGCCGCAGGCTGGGCATGGGCGTCTCCTGCTCCACCTGCAGCTCATGCCCGTCATTGGGGCACTTGGTGTGTTGCAGGTCGAAAACGAAGGGCAGGTTGTGCCGCTTGTAATCGTCCTCGGTGATATCTTTCTTTTCGTACGGACAGTACGGCTCGGTGCGCTCGCGCGGATTGTGCACCCAGCGGACCAGGTAATCGTAGTTGGCCTTCTCGCCCTCGCGGCTCAGGTTGGCGGCGAACGTCCCGCCCTGTTTCTGCGCGCCCTCGCCCATCGAATGGCAGGCCATGCAGCCGCGGGTTTCGAACGCCTCCTTGCCCTTCTCCGGGTCGCCCGGTTTCTGCTGCGGCAGGGTGCCCTGCTCGCCCGATTGCCAGATGAACGCGGCAATCGCGCGGATCTCGTTATCGTCCAGCCGGAAGGTAGGCATCTTGGTGCCCTCACGCCACGCGTGCGGGTCCTTCAGCCAGACCGGGATCCACTCCTTGCGCAGCTTCATGCGCACTTCCTTCAGGTCCGGCCCCACCTTCTTCACTTCGCGGATCAGCTCATGCGACCGCATATCGAGCTGCTCCATCTTGGCGTCGATGCCGCTGCCCCGCACCTTCAAATCGGCGGATTCCTGGAACAGCTTCTTGGCCTCGGCATCGGACGTCCGCGGGTTGTTGCCTTTCTGCTCGTCGAACCCGGCCTGCCGCAGCCACTCGGCCTTCTGCTGTTCGAGCTGCCGGACCTGTTGCCCCACGGAGGTCATCTCATCGGCCTCGCGGTCGAATCCGTCGTAGCGGTGGCACGCCATGCAGCCGCGCAGCCGGAAGAGTTCGCGCCCCGCATCCAGTGTGGGCGCCATCTCCGTAACGATTTCCCTGGAGTGGCACTGCTGGCAACCGGCTTCAGCGTTCTCCTTATGGTGCAAGGGCCACAGCCAATGCTCGTTGTACCCGTGCGCCTTTTCCACGCTCGCCACCGCCACGCCATTGCCGCCATGGCACGGCGTGCAGCCGAACGACTCGGGGTCGTGAATCTTCAGCAGCTCCGGCTCCGGATGGCTTGCAAACACCTGCTGGCCGCCCATGCTGGCCGCCGTCAGCACCACTGGCTCGCGCGTTCCCAAATGGCAGGATTCGCAGCGATCCACCAGGTCGATATCCTTAACATGAATCTGCCGGATGCGGATGTCGAACGTCGATAGCGAATTCTCCACCGCCGAAATGGTCGCCACGCTGGCGTCGGCGATGCGGTCCGAGAGGTACTTGTCGCGCTGGGTCCGCAGCTCCGTAGCGTGCTTCATGATGTCCACGCGTTTCTGCAGCAGCTCCGCCTTCTGGGCCTTCCAGTCCTGAAGCTGCTTATCCATGTCGGCGAACTTCATGGTGCGCTCCTGGCTCTCGCCCGGCAGCGCCACCTGGTGCGTCTCTTCCCTCAATTCCGCGATCTGCTTGCGCAGCGACTCTCTGTGGCTTTCGCTTTTGGAGATCTCGATTTCGTAAGTGAGCGACCCGATGTGGCTGCGCACGGTTTGAAAAGGATCGTTGAGCGCCAGGATCTTGGGCACGATCTGCTGGTTGACTTCTTGATCGATGGCCGTGGCGGCCGGCATGGCGGCCTTCTCGGCTGCCTGCATTTCCGTGTCCAGCCGGCGGTATTCGGGTGACGATTTGATCTGCCGCTCGTTGGCCGCCTCCCCCAGTTTCGCCGAGGAAAGGTACCGGCTGTAGAGCTTCTCAAAGCGCGCCTCGTAGCCCTTCCATGGACGGATGCCGTACATCTCGTCCCACAGCCCCCAGATCAGAGACAGCACCAGCACTGCCGACCAGATGAAGAGCTGTTTGCTTAGCGAGGAATTGACTACCGGATCCTTGTCTTGACCTTGATCGCTCATATATTGAACCAGGGTGTGACCCAAACGTATTTAATGCGGAACAATTGCCGGGCCAGAATCTTCACCGGCAGGGAGAGCATGATGATCAGGAACGTCTGCATGATGACGTACTGCAGCACGCTCATGCGGGCGTAGATCTTGCGGTTGAACTCGGTCCTCGTGATGAGCTTGTGGATCAGTGTGCCCGCCGCCGCGAAATACAGCCCCACCACCACCGCTCCGAAAATAATCTTGGGCACCCTTCCGGTAATGCCGAAGAGATCCGGCAGGTCGCGGTTCACTTCGAAAATCAACCGGTTGTGATCCCAGGTAGTGCCCGGCCAGAACCACATCCACCCAGGCCCGCGAATCATCGTCCCGATCACAATCATGGAGACCCACAACACGATGAAGCCGAAAATAAAGGTCAGAATGGAATACTTGCGCTGCTTGTAGGTGTAGTATCCGTTGCCCAGCGGATTGGTATCGATGTACGGAATGACCATCAAGCCAATGATGATCAGCGATGGCATCACCACCCCGGCCATCCACGGATCGAAGTACACCAGCATCTCCTGCAGCCCCAGGAAATACCACGGCGCCTTGGCCGGATTCATCGTCAGCGTGGGATTGGACGGCTCTTCGAGCGGCGCGTTCAGCGTAATCGACCAGGCCATCAGCAGCACCGTCACAATAATGGCCGCCAGAAATTCGATGCGCAGCAGATAGGGCCACACCAGCACCTCCTTGGCCCATCCTTGTTTATAAGGCTGCGTCTTGCGGTGATGCGTCTTGGCCAGGGCCGGATCGGCCTCCAGCTGCGCAATCAGCCGGTCGTTGGCGAACGCCTGCCGCATCCCGTACCAGGTGTAGAACGGCACCACAAACAGCAGCAGCACGATGGGGACATTATCCGGAGTACTGACGATGGTCCAGAGTTGATGGAAATCCATAAAAGGGCAGCCTCAATAACCACGACGCGCTGTTTCGACGCGGAGGCGCGGAGACGCAGAGAAACACGCGGAGACCACATCACACCCTTTCTGTGTGTCTTTCTCCGCGTCTCCGCGTCTCCGCGTCAAGTTTGTCTTGCCGCGCGGTGAACTCATACTTTCCTCGGCTCCTTCATCTCGCTCTCGAGCACCACCGGAGCCGGGCCGGAGATGCCGCCGTCCTTGCGGACGCGCCAGAAATGCACCACCATGAACGTCGAGGCGATGATCGGAATCGCCACGCAGTGCCAGATGTACGCGCGCAGCAGGGCGTTGGAATCCACAATCGAGCCGCCCAGAAGCCCGAATCGCACGTCGTTGAACGGCGTCATGCCGAGCTGCGGTCCGAACGGACCCTGGTGCCCCAAGAGGGGCGTCGCCCGCGCCATGTTCGTCCCTACCGTGACGGCCCAGAAACCAAGCTGATCGTCGGGCAGCAGGTAGCCGGTGAAACTCAACAGCAGCGTGAGGACCAGCAGCAGCACACCCACCACCCAGTTGAACTGCCGCGGCTTCTTATATGACCCGGTGAGGTACACCCTGAACATGTGCAGCTCCACCATGATGACCATCAGGTGGGCGCCCCAGCGGTGCATGTTGCGCAGCAGCTTGCCGAAGGGCACGTCGTTCTCGAGATACAGAATGTCGCGGAACGCCACCACCTTCGACGGATGGTAGTAAAACATCAGCAGCGTTCCCGTGAACACTAGCGTGATGTACACGTAAAACGTCATGCCGCCCATGCCCCAGGTATACCTGTAGGCCACCGCATCGCGGTTGACCTTGGCCGGGTGCAGGTGCAGGAATACGTTCGAGAGCACGCCCAGCGCGCGGCTGCGTGGCGTTTCGTCGTGCTTGACGCGCAGCACCGACTTCCACAGGTCGGTCTTTTCCGGCGCCTTGACGGTCTCCTTGAATTCCTCCACCGCGCGCGCCTGCGTGGCTTTGGCGCTAGCCACCAGGGCGGCTACTTTATTGCCGCCATTGCCCCCGTTTCCGCCGCCGTTTCCGGCCCCGGAGGGTGCTCCATTACCCGAGGCGCCGCCCGTCGAGACAGGTTTACCGTTGTGTCCGTTGCTTTCCGCCATGATTCACCCTCACCCCCGGAGGATCGCGCCGGGATCGCCGAATTGTGACCGCTCGCCCTTAGGCCAGGAGTACGGTTTGGCCATGTCGACAAGGATCTGGCCATCAGTGGCGAGTTCGACATGCGCGCGGTCCATGGGGCGCGGCGCGGGACCTTCGAAGTTGATCCCTTCGGAGTCGTAGCCGCTGCCATGGCACGGGCACTTGAATTTGTTTTCGGCGGGCTTCCAATCGGGCGTGCAGCCCAGATGGGTACAGATCGCAATGATCACGAAGATACCTTCGGTGTTGCGCACCACCCAAATGCGATGGTCCTTCTGGAACTTGGTGTCCACGCCAAACCCGAAGTCCGACGGATACCCGATTTTGAACTGGCTCTTCGGTTCGTACAAAGCGCGCGGGAAGAAGAACCGCAGGAACATCAGAAGGTTGACGATCAGGGTTCCCAATACCGCGGCCATCACAAACTTACGGCGGCGGGCGATGACCTTGGCCTCGTCCGGGCCTTCATCTTTAGAGGAGAATATGTTCTTGAGCGCTTGGGCCAGGGTAGGCTTAGCCGCTCGCGGCGGGGCGTCTTTAGGCCCCGCAGGCTCCAACGTAGTATTCGCCATCGTGTCCCCATGGCCGGAAGTCCGGCCGTTTCCCACTCAGCACCTGGCGAAGTCAGAGCCTGGGCCACCTGATGCCGAACCCAAGCGAGAAGGTCAGAAGAGAAAAACCATCCACTCACAACAACTAAAAAGAATGACCTGCTAATAAAACTTAATCTTCTCAGGGCCGTTCTCTGACCGATCCTCGCTCCAGCATCCCAGAATCTCTGTGCTCCGCTTAATCCAGGGACTATATTACACCCGAATCGTTTTTGCAAGTATGCGACCCAACAAGCTCCGAAATATCCGCTCGCGGCCCGCTCAAGCCGACTTCCGTACCTGAAACTGTGAAACTGCGCGCCGGTCCGCGCGCCGCGGCGCGATTTTCCGGCCTCCCCGCTGCGGGGTGTTCTAGAATAGCATTCATCATGCCCCTCATAGACCAGGTGCAGAAGGATATGGTCGCCGCCATGAAAAGCCGCGAAGAGGCGCGCCTCGGCGCCCTCCGGCTGATCAAGGCCGCGCTCATGAAACAGAAGGTGGATTCCCCCAAGCCGCTGGATGAAGCAGCCGAAATGCAGGTGCTGAAGTCCCTCATCAAGCAGCGCATCGATGCCGCCGCGGCCTTCCGCCAGGCCGGCCGCGACGAGCAGGCCGGCAAGGAAGAGGCCGAGCGCGTGCTCATCGAATCCTATCTGCCGGCCGCCGCTACCGAGGCCGAAATCGAAGCCGCCATCGCCGCGGCCCTGGCCGAAACCGGCGTCACTTCGCTCAAACAGATGGGTGTGGTGATGAAGGCCACCCAAGCCAGACTGACGGGCAAAACCATCGACGGAAAAGCACTGAGCGAGAAGGTGAGGTCCAGGCTTTCATGACGCCCCCGCAAACCACGCGCCACCGGCCGTTTGTGCCGGAAAACATGAAGATGCGCGAGTTCACCTGGCGCGCCCTGCTGCTGGGCCTGGTGATGACCGCGGTGCTGGGCGCCGCCAACGCCTACCTCGGCCTGCGCGCCGGCCAGACCATTGCCGCCACCTATCCCGCCGCCGTCATCGGCATGGCCGTGCTGCGCCTGGGCAAAGGCACCATCCTCGAAGAAAACATCGCCCGCACCGCCGGCTCCATCGGCGAAGCCGTGGCCGCCGGCGCGGTCTTCACCCTCCCCGCCTTTTACCTGGCCCACGTCTGGACCCCGCCGGTCATCCCCAAAAATCTGGGTTTCTTGGCCCGCCTCTGGGCCCTGGCCGCCGATCCCAACTATCTGAAATCCACCGCGCTGATGCTTGTCGGCTCGGTCCTGGGCGTGCTCTTCGTTTCGCTCATCCGCCGCGTGATGGTGGAAGATCCCGAACTGCCCTTCCCCGAATCGCTGGCCGCTTCGGAAATCCACAAGGCCGGGCAGGCCGGCGCCCGCGCCGCCAAGTACCTTTTCTATAACATCGGCTTCGGCGCCCTGGTATATCTCTGCGGCGTCTTCAACTTTTTCGCGCCCGACAAAGACTTCTTCTTCAACGTCGGGCAGCGTGGGCCAGAGCAAGCTCCGGCTGGGCGGCATGGATACCAACCAGGTGCTGGGCGCCGGCGGCGTCTCCACCTGCGCCGCCCCCACTGTCAGCCCCGCGCTCATCGGCGTCGGCTACATCATCGGGCCGGAGTTGTCGGCGCTCAATTTCTCGGGCAGCGTGGTCGCCTGGGGACTCCTCATCCCGCTGCTGATCTTCTTCCTGGGTCCGCAGTTGCAGAACTACATTCCCGCCGGCGCCAACCCCGAACGATAGCTGGCTCGGCCTGGCCAATGCCGTCTGGCGCTACATCGTGCGGCCCATCGCCGTCGGCGGCATGATGGTGGGCACCTGCTACACCCTCTTCCGCATGCGCAAGAACCTGCATCGCGGGCCTCGGCAAAGCCGTCGCCGAACTGCGCGGCTGGCGGCCCGGCGCCGGAAACCGTGGGCCGCACCGAGCGCTACATGAGCTCCAAGACGGTCTTCGGCCTGATCGGCCTGACGTTCGCTGCTCATGTGCGTGCTGTACGTCTACCTTTCCGGCCTGATCAGCGGCGGCATCGCGGCCGCGCTGGTCATGCTCATCGTCGGCTTCTTCTTCGCCACCGTCTCCGGCTACCTGGTGGGCGTGATCGGCTCTTCCAATAACCCCATCTCCGGCCTCACGCTTTCCACCCTGGTGATCGCCGCGCTGCTGATGGTCTCGATGGGCGTCTCGGGCGCCAGCGGCGTAGTGGCGGTCCTCGGCGTGGCGGCGGTGGTGTGCGTCTCCTCCGCCGTGGCCGGCGAACTGCTGCAGGATTTCAAAGTCGGCTACATTCTGGGCGGCACGCCGCGCACCATCCAGATCGCCGAGCTGATCGCCGTGGTGGTGGCGAGCGTGGTGATGTACTTCCCGCTGATGATTCTCTACGAGGGCAACATCAACACCGGCGGCAGCGGCTTCGGCGATCAAGGCCCTCTCCGCCCCGCAGGCCGGCCTGATGGCCTCGCTCGCCCAGGGCATCGTGGGCGGCGATATGGCTTGGCCGCTGGTCATTGCCGGCATCCTGATGGGCTTCGCCATGATCATGTTCCAGCGTAAAAAGTCCCATGCTGGTGGCCATCGGAATGTATCTGCCCATCGCCACCACTTCCGCCATCTTCGTAGGCGGCATGATCCGCTGGTTCACCGACGTGCAGCGCCGCCGCGCCGGCTGCAATGAGGCCCAGAGCGCCCGCATCGAAAACGTGGGCGTGCTGGTGGCCTCCGGCATGATCGCCGGGGAGGCCTTGGCCGGCCTGGTCACCGCCACCTTCAAGTTCGAAGATTGGCCCTTGCCTGAGGTGTTTCAGGTGCCGTCTTACGTGGCCGGCGTGGTGGTGATAGCGCTCATCGCCTGGGCGCTCGTCAAGGTGCCCCTGAAGAATGCCGGCGACCCCAATGAACCCGCCCCTCCCGCCGCTATCATGTAGCCCTATGCGAGCCCTTCTCCTGGCGGCCGTGTGCGTGTGCACCGCGGCCGCCGATACCTATCCCCGCCAGCCCGGCATCGATGCGCAGCACTATGTCTTCCGCGTCACCCTCACCGACAGCTCGAACGAAATCTCCGGCGAAACCACCGCCGTCCTGAAGTTCGTCAAGGCCGGCCTCACCGAAGCCGCCCTCGATCTCGCCTCGCCCTCCAACGGCAAAGGCATGACCGTGGATTCGGTCACCTGCGAGGGCGCCGCGGTGGTCTACCGGCACGAGAACGACCGCCTGCGCCTCACCTTCCCGCCCGCCACAGCCGGCGAAATCCGCAGCTTCACCGTGAAGTATCACGGCACGCCCGCGGGCGGCCTGAAAATCATCACCAACAAATTTGGCGACCGCGTCTTCTTCAGCGTCAACTGGCCCAACATGGCGCACCAATGGCTGCCCACCATCGACCACCCCTACGACAAGGCCACCAGCGAATTTCTGGTCACCGCACCGGCCAAATACCAGGTGGTCGCCAACGGGCTGTTGCTGGAGCAGATCGACCTCGGCGATGGCCGCCGCACCACCCACTGGAAGCAATCCGTGCCTATCGCCACCTGGCTGGACAACATCGGCGTGGCGCAATTCTCGTCGCGGAACTTTACCCGCGCCGCCGGCGTGCCGCTCCAAAGCTGGCTCTTCTATCAGGACCGCGCCGCCGGCATGGTCACCTTCGAAGAGCCCCTGCGCCGCGCCATCGAATTCTATAACGACTGCATCGGCCCCTATCCGTACGAGAAACTGGCCGCCGTGGAAGCCGCCGGCATGGGTGGCGGAATGGAGCACGCCAGCGAAATTTTCTTCGGCGAGCGCACTGTGACCGGCCGCCCCGCCCTGAGCCTGGTGGCGCACGAAACCGCCCACCAATGGTTTGGCGATTCCGTAACCGAGAGCGATTGGGACGACGTCTGGCTGAGTGAAGGCTTCGCCACGTACTTCGCCCTGCTCACCACCGAGCACTACGAAGGCCGCGACGCTTTCGTCGCCGGCCTTAAGCGCAGCCGCACCGCCGTCTTCACCGCCGAGAAGCGTATGCCCGGCGTAGCTGTAGTGCAGGACAAACCCTGGAAGGGCATTCCCAACCAGGTGGTGTATCAGAAGGGCGCATGGGCATTGCACATGTTACGCGGCCAGTTAGGCAACGAAACCTTCTGGGCCGGTATCCGCGAATATTACCACCGCTATCGCAATAGCAACGCCTCCACCGCCGATTTCCGCAAAGTAATGGAACAGGTATCCGGCCAGGACCTCGGCTGGTTTTTCCGCCAGTGGATCTACCGCGCCGGCTCTCCGGTATTAGAAGGCCGTTGGCAATATGACACCGCGACTCACAAAATTAAATTGGAACTTACTCAGACTCAGTCCAGCGATCCCTACCGTCTGCCCGTGGAAATTTCGTTTGCCCCCGCAGGCGCGCCCCCGAAATTCGCGACTCTCCAGGTGACCGCCCGCGAGCAGCACTTCGAAATCTCCAGCGACCGCAACCCAGCCTCCGTAGAAATAGATCCCAACACCGCACTACTGGCCCAGACGAACTTCGCCAGGCAGTAAATAAACCCAGTTTTTATCAGCGTTGATCTGCGTTCATCAGCGGCTAATTCCCCGGGTCTGCGCGCGCCGCGCCGCGCCCGCGGAACGGAGGAACAGGCTTGCCGAAATACCTTCTGGGCGTGGGCGTTGCGGTGGGAGGCGGAACGCGGGGAACAGGCCGCTGATGAACGCAGAGGAACGCTGATAAAACCCGATTTTGTTAACGCCTGGCGAGGTCTGTCTAGTCCGGCCCCTCAGTGCTGCCCGGTCGAAACCAGCGTGTCCTCTTCCTTATGCTTATGCAGCTTGCGCTTCACATCCGGCCAGAATTCCTTCAGAATGTTGGAGAACGAGTCCGTAGCCACGGCAATCAGCCACTTTTCCACATTGTCGGAGACGTCCCGCGTATCGGGATAGTACGCGTTCGAAATCGCCGTGGCGAAGGCATTGCCGCCCCACTCCGAGAAGTTGAAAACCGACCGCCCGGAATCGTTCTTGCAAATGACAATCTGCTGCAAAGCCATCCGCGTACGGTGCAGCTTGGTGCCTTCCGCCACCCGGAAGTATCGCGGGTCCTGATGAAACAGGCTCGGAACAATCCCTTCCGTCATCATGTTGCCGATCATCTGGTCGCCGTAGGCCGTGGCAAAACGCTTGGCGTATCCCTCCATCCCCTGCCCGAAGGATGGATTCTGATTCTCCAGTTGGTACAACACCGCAAACAGCCCGGCAGTGGGATAAACCGGGTAATCGAAGGAATCCTTGACGGCAATCATCATCTTCTGCTTGGCCGTAATCGAATGGAACGGAACGGATCCCTCGGTGGTGCGGTTGTTCGGCAGCACGCCGAAAATCCGCTTGTCCTCCTTCACCTGCACTGGTTCAGTTGCTGCTGGCGCCGGCTGGCTCGATCCCCCCGGGCTCCCGGATGTCGCCGGAGGACCCGGCGGCGGATCGGACGTTTGGGCCATCCCCGTCGTCGCGCCGTACAGACCTACTGCGAAAATCAGTACAATGGTGCGCATGAATCCTGTGCTTCTAGATGCATTGGATAACACTTCGGTTCCCCCGGCGGATATAGCCAATCGGGGCTAGCTCGAAATACAGTTTGTTAAATCATCCGGCTGCGGAGAACCCCAATCTTTTCAATCTCCAGTTCTACCACGTCGCCGTTTTTAAGTTTCGGAGCCAGGTCCAGTTTGAAGGCCACAATATCCCCCGGCAGCACCGCGTCATTAGCCGATAGCGATTCAATCCGCTGTTCGAACTTAGGCCGCAGGCTGGCCGAGGTGGTCCGCCCGAACGCCTCCCCATTCACCCGCGCGGTAATTTCCAGGTTGTACGGATTCCCGATTTCGTCCGGCGTCACCAGGCACGGCCCCAGCGCCACGTACCGCCCGCTGAAATCGTTCATGCCTGTAAATCCTGCAATGTACTGGCGCGCCTCAATGGCCCTGATGTTGATCCCCTGCTTGCCGATCACCGCCGCCAGTTTCAGCTCGCATCCCAGCTTCTCCTCGCTCCGCACCTCGTCCTCGGTGCCCAGCCGCGTGGGGTTGGGCAGCGGCGCCCGCAGCCGCACCTGCTCCGGCTGGTAGACCAGGGTTTCGTCGTTCGGACCACGCGGCGGCGGATCCTGCCGCCACCATTCCGCCGGCCGCGGCCCGTTCGGCTCGAACAGTTCCTCCGCCGTATGCGTGGCCCGCAGCCCCGCCCGCAGAAAGCTGGGCATGCTGGCCGGAACCAGCGCGTCCGCCAATTGCTGCGGCTCGCTCTCGCCCTGTTGCGCCATGTGCCAGGCGGTGGCAAAGTTCAAGTCGATAATGCGGCCGTCTTTATAGGCGCCCACCCGGCTGTAGCGTCCCAGGTGAGTAGCCACCTCGAAGGTGCAGAGCTTCATTCAGAGATTGCCGCGCCGGGCCTGCTCGCGCTCGATGGCTTCAAAAAGGGCCTTGAAATTCCCTTTGCCGAAACTGCGGCTGCCCTTGCGCTGGATCACTTCATAGAATAGCGTGGGCCGGTCCTCAACGGGGCGGGTGAAAATCTGCAGCATATACCCCTCGTCGTCGCGGTCCACCAGGATTCCCAGCTCACGCAGCTCCGCAATCGGTTCGTCGATCGGCCCGATGCGCGCCAGCAGGTCGTCGTAGTAAGTCGAGGGCACCCGCAGAAAGTCCACGCCCTGGCGCCGCATCGCCCCCACCGTAGCGACAATGTCGCCCGTGGCCATGGCGATATGCTGCACGCCGGCACCGTGGTAAAACTCCAGGTATTCCTCGATCTGCGACTTGCGCTTGCCCGCGGCCGGCTCGTTGATCGGAAACTTCACCCGCTCGTTGCCGTTCGACATCACCTTCGACATCAGCGCCGAGTACTCCGTGGAAATGTCTTTGTCGTCGAAGTGCTTGAACATTTTGAAGCCCATCACGTCGTGATAGAACTCCACCCAGCGGTCCATCTCGCCCCACCCCACGTTGCCCACAATGTGGTCCACGTGTTTCAGCCCCACCGGCCGCGCCACCGCGTCGGCGCCTTCCACCGCCACGAACCCCGGCAGAAAAACGCCCCGGTAATTGCGCCGTTCCACGAAGCTGTGGATGGTGTCGCCATATGCCGCGATGGACGCAATCCGCGCTTCGCCCTGCTCGTCGCGCAGCGTCTCCGGCTCGCGCACGCTACGCGCGCCCCGCCCGGTGGTCTCCCGCCACGCGCTTTCGGCATCGTCCACCCACAGCGCGATGTCGCGCACGCCGTCGCCGTGCAGCCTGATATGCTCCGCTATGGCGTGATCCGGCTCGAGCGGCGTGGTCAGCACCAGGCGGATTTTGTTCTGCGCGATCACGTATGAGGCGCGGTCGCGCGTCCCGGTCTCCGGCCCGCGGTACGCCACCAGGCGGAACCCGAACGCGGCGCGATAGTAATACGCCGCCTGGCGCGCGTTGCCCACGTAGAACTCCAGGTAATCGGTGCCGTTCAGCGGCACAAAATCCTTCTCAACGGCCTGTTGCTCCCCCGGATGCGGCAAGACTTGCGGCATGACTCCTCCTCAGCGCCTCCAGGCACAGACGGTTGTCTTCGTCCGTCCCGGTCGAAATCCGCAGGCAATTCGGCAATCCAAAAGCCTTCAGCGGACGGACCACCACACCCTCGGCCAGCAGCTCTTCGAAAATTCTGCATGGCGTCCTGCTCCGTGGGCAGAACCGTCATCACGAAATTGGCTTCCGATGGCACGGCCGCGAGGCCCAGTTCCCCCAGCCCCGCCGTCAAATCGCGCAGCCCGCGGGCATTCAATTCCAGCGAGCGGTGCAGGAATTCCTTATCCGCCAGCGCGGCAATGCCGGCCGCCTGCGCCGGCGTGGAAGGCTCAAACGGCAGCTTCACTTTCAGCAGATTGCGGATCAGTTCCTCGTGCGCGAAGCCGTACCCGATGCGCACTCCCGCCAGTCCATAAATCTTCGAAAACGTGCGCAGCGTAATCACGTTGTCATAGCGGTAGTGCATCGAATCCGGATAGCGCGGGTTGTCCTTGGCGTACTCGAAATAAGCTTCGTCCAGAATAATCAGCACGCGCTCCGGCACGTGCCGGTAAAACTCGTCGAACTGGTGGCGCGTGAAAATCGTGCCCGTGGGATTGTTCGGGATTCGCCAGGTAAATGATCTTGGTGTTGGCGTTGATGGCCCCAGCCAGCGCCTGCAGGTCGTAATGCCAGTCGCGGTAAGGCACCGTGCGATACTTCACGCCGCGCGACCGCGCCAGCACCTGGAAGCCGATGAACGCCGCCTCGGTGGTGAGCACCTCGTCTTCATCGCACAGAAACGCGCGGATGATATTGGACATGATGCCTTCGGAACCGCTGCCGGCGATCACGTTGTCCACCTTCAAATCGAATTCCGCCGCCAGCACTTCGCGCAGCCCCAGCCCGCCGTTGGGATAGAGGTTCAACCCGCACAGCACCCCGCCGATGGCTTCGATGGCCTTGGGCGACGCGCCCAACGGATTTTCATTGGATGCCAGCTTGACGACCCGCGCCACCCCGTAGTTCTTGCGCACCCATTCCGCGCTCAGCCCCGCTTCATACGGCTTTAACGATTCGATGTAAGGAGGAACCAGTGCCACTACTCTTATTTTAGCGGTTTGGGGAATCCGCCGGATCAGAGACCGTGGAACACCTGGTCCAAAGACAGTGTGATCCCCGCCTCCTCCGCCTCAAACCGTTCGGCGATGGGTTCAAGAGCTCCATTTCGATACCTGTACGCCTTATGCCGCCACGGATCGACGACCCAATTGTGAAGGACGCCCATTTTCACGTACTCGTCCAGCTTCTCCAGCAGGTCGCTCATGGCGTCGCGCCTGGAGACGATTTCGATGCAGATGAACGGGGGTTCTTCGAAAATATCAATACCAGGGTCTTCCAGCGTGACGCAAACGTCGGGCAGGCGGGTCCTGGTTGGGGATGTCCGCACTCGCTGTTCGGGCCATGTGCGCAGGTGCGGATACCTTTGCCGAAGAAAAAATACACAATTGGACTGTACCTGGCTGTGCGGCCGTTCCCCCGTGTTTCGCTCCACCACCACACCGTCCACATACTCCCGGTCCGGCGAGTAGGAAGTGTTCAGGTACTCCTCAAGAGACACCAACCCTGCGCTCATCAATCGATTCTACCGGTTTGTGCCATGCGCCGGATCAGAGACCCTGGAACACCTCGTCCAGCGCGATCGAAAATTCCGGCCGCTGCGTCTTCAACCGCCCTCCGGTAACCTCGATCAGCTCCCGGTTCCAATACGTGTACGCCTTGCGCCGCGCCGGGTCTACCACCCAAATCTGCACGACTCCCATCGCGTCGTACTCCTCCAGTTTCACCATCAGGTCGCTCAGCGCATCGCCATCGCGCAGAATCTCGATGCACAGGAATGGCGGCGCCTCGAAAATGCCGGCGCGCGGATCGTCCAGCGTCACGCAAATATCGGGCAGCCGCACCCGGCTGGGAGTGGTTCGTACCCGCTGCCGCGGCCAGATATGCAGGTTCGGACGCAGCCGGTTGAGGCCCAGCACCATGTTGACTTGTACCTTGTTCTGGGGCCGCTCCCTGCCATTCCGCTCCACCACCACCCCGTCCACGAACTCCCGGTCCGGCGAGTAGGAAGTGTCCAGGTACTCCTCCAGGGAAACCAACCCCCCGTTCATGAGCCCACCATATCACCATTTGCTATTCTGAGAGTCTAATTCTCACGATGTACATCAAGAAGCAACGCTTACTCACGCCCGGCCCGACGCCGATCTATCCGCCGGCGCTGCATGCCATGATGGCCTCGGACATCCATCACCGCACCGAGGACTTTCGCCAAGCCTACCGCTCCTGCCTCGCCGACCTCAAGGAAGTCATGGGCACCGCCCACGACGTCCTGCTCTTCGCCTCCTCCGGCACCGGCGCCATGGACGCCGCCGTCTCCAACCTGTTCTCCAAAGGCGACAAGGTGATCGTCTGCGTGGCCGGTAAGTTCGGCGAGCGTTGGGCCGAAATCGTCAAGGCCTACGGATTGGACGCTCAGGTGATCACCGTGCCCTACGGCGAGGTAGTGCAGCCGGAACAGGTGGCCGAGGCGCTCGACCGCGAACCGGCTACCCGCGGTGTCTTCGTGCAGGCTTCCGAAACTTCCACCGGCGCCATGCACGATGTGCACGCCATCGCCGCCGCCGCCGAATCCACCGATGCCATCCTGGTGGTGGACGCCATCACCGGCCTCGGCACCATGCCTCTCGATATCGATGGCTGGGGCCTCGACGTGGTCATCGGCGGCTCGCAAAAAGCCTTCATGATTCCGCCCGGCCTGGCCTTTATGTCCATCAGCCCCAAGGCCTGGGCCTTCGCCGAAACCGCCACCCTGCCGCATTACTATTTCAATCTGAAAAAGGAAAAGAAGAGCGGCGACGCCGGCGAATCCAGTTGGACCCCCGCCACCTCCCTGATCCTGGCCCTCGCCGAGGCCCTCAAATACGTCAAGCAGGTCGGCATGCCGCACCTCATCGAAAACGCCCAGCTCCTCGCCGAAGCTACCCGCTCGGCCATGCGCAGCCTGGGCCTGGAGCTGTTCGCCGCGGGTTCGCCCGGCTCCTCCGTCACCGCCGTCCGCGCCCCCGCCGGCATGGATTCCGGCGTCATCGTCAAAGAGTTCCGCAACCGCTTCGGCGCCGTCATCGCCAATGGCCAAGGCTCCATGAAGGGCCAGATCTTCCGCATCGCGCACCTGGGCTATTTCGATTTCGCCGACCTCTTCGCCGTGATCGCCGGCCTGGAAATCATTCTCATCGCCAACGGCTTCCTGGTCTCTTATGGAACCGGCGTGGCGGCCGTCCAGCGTATTTACCAGCGCGCCGCCGTGAAGCGAGACCGTAACCGTATAGCCGCCCGATCCGCCTATGAACATCCTGGTCGCCGAGCCTCTCGCACCGGCAGGGATCCAGTGGTTGCGTTCCCAGCCCGGCTGGAACACCATCGTTTCCACCCCCAAGGAATTTGCCTGCCACCTTGCCGAAGCCGACGCCCTGCTGGTGCGCAGCGCCGTGCAGGTGACCGCCCAGGTGCTGGCCCAGTCCCCGCGCCTGCGCGTCATCGGCCGCGCCGGTGTGGGCGTGGACAATGTCGATCTGGATGCCGCCACCGCCGCCGGCGTCCTGGTCATGAACACCCCCGGCGGCAACGCCATCTCCGTGGCCGAGCACACCCTCGCCCTGATGCTCGCCATGGCCCGCCACATCCCCCGCGCGGATGCCTCCACACGCTCCGGCAAGTGGGAGAAGAAGAAGTTCCTCGGCAACGAGCTGCGCGGCAAAACCCTCGGTATCGTGGGCCTCGGCAGCATCGGCCGCGAAGTGGTCAAGCGCGCCCGCGCCTTCGAAATGCGCATCCTGGCCCACGACCCCTACGTCACCTCCAAGATCGCCGAGCGATCTCGGCGTCGAACTCGTAGACCTGCCGGCCCTCTATGCCGCCGGCGATTACATCACCCTCCACGTCGCCGCTCACTCCCGAAACCCAGGGCATGCTGGGACCCGCCGCCTTCGCCCAAATGAAGCCCGGCGTGCGGGTGGTCAACTGCGCCCGCGGCGAACTGGTGGACGAAACCGCCCTGGCCGAAGCACTCGCCTCCGGCAAAGTGGCCGGCGCCGCCCTGGACGTGTTCGCCGTGGAACCGCCGCCGGCCGGCTCGCCGCTCTTCCAGGCGCCCGGCGTACTGGCCACTCCTCACATCGGCGGGTCCACCGAAGAGGCCCAGGAAATCGTGGGCGTGCGCATCGCCGAACAGGTCGTCGAGTACCTCACCAACGGCATCGCCATCAACGCCGTCAACATGCCCGCCCTCTCTCCCGAGCAGTACCGCGCCCTGGCCCCCTACGCCATGCTGGCGGAGCGGCTGGGCACCCTGGCCGCCTACATCGCCTCCGGCAACCCCCACCGCGTGCGCCTGGTGTATTGCGGCAAAATCGGCGACGGCAATACCAACCTGCTGCGCAACGCCGGCATCGCCGGAGTCCTCAGCCGCTCGGTTTCCACGCGCGTCAACCTGGTGAACGCCATCCCCATCGCCGAGCAGCGCGGCTGGAACATCTCCGAGCGCCACGAGCAGCGCACCGGCCACATCGATTCCGTCTCCCTGCAGCTCGAAACCGACCGCGGCGTGACCACCGTGGAAGGCGCCGTCCTCCTCGGCAAACCGCGCCTCACCCAGGTGGATGGCATCCTCTGCGAAGCCGCCCTGGGAGGTTTCCTGATCTTCATGAAGAACCAGGACGTCCCCGGAGTCATCGGCCACGTCGGCACGGTGCTGGGCCGCAACCGCATCAACATCGCCAATTTTTCGCTAGGCCGCCGCGAAGCCCCCACTGTCCCTGGCGAACCCCTGGAGGCCTTGGCCGTAGTCTCCACCGACGAACTGGTCCCCGAAACCGTGCTCGCCCAGTTGCGCGAAAACCCCGCCGTCCGCTTTGCCCGCGCCGTCGAGTTCCGGGTGTGACCAGGTCTGCGACCGCGTGATCAGGTTCGCCCGCCTGCCAACATGCGCGGCTCAACATCGAATCGGAGCCGCGACCATAGGGAGCTGGATCTCGCGGTCGCGGACCTAGCCCGAAGCCAAAGCACGGTAAAGGCTGCGCAACCAGGATCTCTCGCTGCGCCACGATGGAGGAGTTTTATTCTCTTGCCATTGTGGCTGAAACGATTGCGGCGAAGTCGGGCACCGTGGCGTTCAGAATATCCAGGAGTTGGCGCAAAGTACGGCCCCGGTCGGCTGCCTGTTGCTGAAGTTTCGTCACGACCACGTCTTGCTCCCGGCGGAAGATCTCGATCAGAAAGGACTGCGGGTGCAACACGTGGACGCCCCACCTCGCCAGGTGCTCCGGCAGGAAATGCCGAAGGTTAAAGGTTAAGAGGATCCCTGCATTACCGTGCACGGCTGCGGCGGCTACGTGGCGGTCCTTTTCATCGTTCGTCATGGTCGGAATCAGGGACTCGTAACCGCTGATCCAGGCCTCGCTGGAGTGGGCGCGCAGTTCCTTTTCAAAATGAGTGGTCAGAGAGTGCGGCCACCCTATTTTCAGCTCCAACGTACGGGTAGTTTCTCGAATAATCTCCCCTGACCATTTCGGCTCAAAGAGCCTGGGGCGGTTCGGCAAGGCGAAGAAGCGTATCGCATAAGGAGAAGTTGGCGAGGACGCAGGCGTCCAGAACCACGAGCGGTATGCCCGTCATTACTGACCGGGAATCAGCACTCGCTCATACAAGCCCGCTTGATCGACCGCCTGACCGATTCCGCGGAGCGCCTCGAGCCGTTGCTGCCCACGCTGGCGCTCGTCGAAGAACTGCCGAACCGCCTGTTCGATCAGTTCATCGCGGCTCCGATAGCGGCCGCTAGCGAGTTCCAGCTCGACCTTACTTGTCAAATCCGCCGGCAGCGTTACCTCCATGACCGTCTCCTGTCTTCATCTTACCCGTTCCCGGCGCCATAACAAACAGGCCAAGCCGCTTTCCTCAATACGCATCAACATCGCCAATTTCTCGCTAGGACGCCACGGACTCCACCCTCCCCCGGCGAACCCCCGGAGGCCCTCGCCGTCTCCACAGATGAACTGGTCCCCGAAACCGTGCTCGCCCAGTTACGCGAAAACCCCGCCGTCCGCTTCGCCCGCGCCGTCGAGTTTCGGGTGTAACCAGCCCGGATGCTCCCAGTGACGGGAGCGGCGTTAATCGGGACGAACCATCGTCTCCCTGGCATTCGGCCCGCACTGTAGGCTGGATCAACGTACAAGTTGGGCGTCATACGTCAAGTTGATCGACAGCCCGGATGGAACCGTCGTCTCAATCGAGCGATAATAGAGGCGTGTATATCGCCAGGGCGTTTGCTCATCAAGCTCAGTTCTTTGCGGCTGTCGCCCAGGTTGCATTGCCCCCCCAGGTACTGAGCGTTACACCCACGCTTGGAACCGATTGGAATGGCGAATCGGCAGTGTTCTTTCAGGTGGTGATTGACGACAATTCAGTCCCGAGAGCCGGGCTACTTGCCTTTACCAAGGAGATCTCCCATGCCATCATCCAGCGGATTCGACCTTTGGAAGAATGGGGTGTCCTTGCCTATTTCAATTTCCTGACACAGAGCGAACACGCCAGAATGAAAGAGCCGACTTGGGCCTGAGTAGATGGCCTACCCCGACGATCTGCTTCAGTTCGCTCAGGAGATTGCCAACCTGCACCCTGACGAAGCTCACCAACCCAGCCTCCGCCGGGCTTTGTCGACTGGTTACTACGCGCTTTTTCATCTTCTGATCTCGGATGCTGTAGCCACTTGCACCGATCCGCGTTTTCGAGCAACATTAGCCCGAGTTTTTGACCACGGGCCGATGAAGCAGGCGTGTGACAAGAAGCTTTCAGAGCTGAACGACTTCTTCGATCAGCGACCGCCGGAAGGACCGGAGCGCACAGTGAAATATCACCTCTACAATGTCGCCGAAACCTTTTCGCAGGCGCAGCACAATCGCAATGAGGCGGACTACAACCTGCTCAGAGAGTGGCAACCCACTCAGGTTTCACTATCACTGGAAGGTATTGCCGAAGCGTTCAAAAGCTGGTCGACGATTCGAGACGAACCTCCAGCTCGAGAATTCCTTATCTCGATGCTGCCGAGCAGAGAGCGCAAGCAGACCGAGAAGCCCCGCTCTAAACCGCGACCAACCCCGACCGACAACCCTAAACCGTAGGCGGCGAGCTCGCCGCGTGTCGCGATCAGCCGTGCTTGAACGGGCCGCAAAAAGCAATTGGCTGGTGTGGGGTTGAGAAGCAGTCCCCATAAGTCGGCCAGGGATCAGCCAACTTCTTGCTGTCCGTCGTGCTGGCCGGCAACCTGAGCGTACATGGCGTCGGGCGCCAGATCGATCTCACCGGGCCAGGCGACCGCACCGCAATCAATGAATACCTGCCCGAAGAATTGCTCATCCCGTAGCGGGGCGAGTGCGCCGGTCAGTTGTTCCGGCCGCAATTGCACGCGACCAGCCACCCCGTCCTTAAATCGCACAAAGAGGCAGTAGTGGGGTTCCGGTTTGACTTCGACTACGTCCCAGTACATCGAATATCGACTTCGTTCCCTGCCAGCGGCTCAATTATCGCCGAAACTGTGTTCTCGCGGCAGAAACGCCAGTCCTTCAGCAATTCCTCTCTATGCATCATCGCCCATTCCCGGACCAGATTCAAAGCCCTGCGCGCCAGTCGGCCTTCGATTACCTCAAGGGTGCCAATGTCAACCGTGCCTCGAACTCCCCATAGCAAGCGTGAGCAGAGCTTGCTCTTCGTGAATGAGGAAGGCGACACGGAGAAAGAGGATCAGGTGGTTCTCCGCGAGGATTTCTGGACCTCCACCAGCAACAAACAGCTCAATTTCGTCCAGCACATTTATACCCTGTTGAAGATCGATGGCCGGGTGGGGATGGTGGTGCCCGATAATGCCCGCTTCGAGCGCGGCGCAGGAGAGAAGGTAAGGCGCAACCTTCTCCAGAAGTGCCGCGTGCACACATTATTGCGCGCCGACGGGCATCTGGTATTCGCCGGGGGTAAAGGCGAACATCATCTTTTTCGATAAGAAGGAAGGCCGGGCCAAGCCCTGGACCGATAAACTCTGGGTGTACGACCACCGCACCCACCAGCACTACACACTGAAACAGAAGCCGATTCAGCGGAGCGATTTCGACGAGTTCGTCGAATGCTACCGATCGGGCGCTACGCACAGGCGAAAGCCCTCCTGGCGCGAGGAGAACCCCGACGGGCGCTGGCGATGCTATAGCTACGCGGAATTGCTGAAGCGCGACAAGCTCAGCCTCGACCTCTTCTGGATCAAGGACAAAAGCCTGACGGATATGGACTCATTGCCCGCGCCGGGCGTGTTGGTGCCGAAATCGCCGACGACCTGGAAGCGGCCTTAGCGCAGTTCACCAAAATCGCCGCCAGGCTCGCACCATCGAAGTAGGGCGGCGCGAAATCAGCCCGAGGCCAAAGCGCCGGGAAACGCCGGGCTACCACAGAGGACCGACGTCCCAGGCTGCGATCTTCCTCGGAATGCCGTTGCTTTAGGTGGCAGCGGAAACGAGTGGGAGGCTGCCCAAGCGGCGGTAGTCTTTGGGATTGTGGGTAACCAGTGGCGCGGACAAAACCAGAGCGGTGGAGGCGATCCACGCATCGGCGGCGCTCATCGGGCGCCCTTTCCTCGCGCTCTCGTTTCGAACCTGAGCCCAGGTCGAGCACAGGAGATGGTCCGAATTCAGGACTGAGAAATCCGCGAGATATGCCTCCAGCAAGTCCCACTTGCGTTGTCCCCAATTCGCATCCAATGCACCTTGGCGCATCTCCGCCAAAGTCATGAAAGAGACAATCAACTCGGCGCCCCGGATGATGCTCACATACCGCGGGCAAACACGGGGTGCCATTTGAAAATGAAACTGGCGACATCTGTGTCAACGACGAGCCTTGCCGCTGCTTTCGGAGGAGAGGTCAGAACGGCGCTGCTCATAGACGAGGCGTACGTAGGCTTCGGATTCTTCGGCAGTTCCAGGATCGATGTGGCTCAACAGCCGGTCGAGGTCAAACGGGCACACCCGGACAAGGTTGGCCGGATCTTTGACAGGCTGTGACGGAACACCTTCCATCTCGATAACCATTCTGGCGCTACTGACGCTACTGACGCATTCTGGGGCCCGCGGTCAAAGGACGCATCAACCTAAATCCGGCAGTTAGCCAGCCGCCCTGCCGCGTAGGGCCATTGGGGCCACCAATTTCCAACTTCGGCGCAGATCACCTTCCGGGTGACAAGCGGTTTATCCGCAACCGGTTGCCGCGAACGGCTGCCGCCCGGTCCGCGGGGCTGCAACCGCCGGATTGAGGATCAACTATGTCCGAAATACTCAGGCAGGTCAAGTAAGTGATCGCGCTTATTAAGGCCTGTCCCGGGTCCGGAGGGCACCCCAGCGGTGGAAGCCCGCCATCCCCGTTCGCAAAATTCGCCCGGCAATCTTCTCAATCCTATCAACCATTTACAGACTTACCCCTCCGGAACCCCAAAACCCGCATGTTACCGTGAGCTTGTAAACAAGGCTGCTCGCTCGCCGAGCGCAGCCCGTTTCGTAGAGTACGTACCGGCGCCTGAACTGATCAGAGGCCTTAAAGTCCGGTTGGCATGCGTATTCGAGCTTTCGGAAGGCGGACCGGCAGCGGCAGGTTCTCTTTGACGGGGAGAGCAAGTCGTAGTCGGACGGGTTACGGAACCGGTTCCAATGTCCCGGCACCAACAGCGCCGCAAACGAACAGAACGACAAAGAACGCCACGGAAAAATAGCGAAAAAGACAACCTGAAAACACCCAAATCCGCGCAAATTCTCCGCACTGCGCCATCCCCTCGTCGGTTTTCTCCGCGCTTCCTCCGCGACCGCCGCGTCTCCGCGGTGAGCCCGGGCCCCCCTCTCGCGCGCTAAGATCGACATCAGCCCCGTGACCAACCGTCCCATTCCCCCGCTCACCAACGCTGCGCTGTGGACGCTCGTCGCCATCTACGCCCTGGCCCGCCTGCTGCGGCTGTTCCCTGCCCCGCTACTCCTCCTGGTGGTCCTCCACGTCCTCCCGCCGCTGCTGTTCGCGCTGCTCCACGGCGCTCTGGCCTACCGCATCCGCGGCATTCTGCTCTTCGCCGCGCTCAGTTTCCTCACCGGCAACGTCTTCGAAAACCTCAGCATCCTCACCGGCTTCCCTTTCGGGCATTACTACTTCACCGGTGTGATGGGCCCAAGTTATTCCTGGTCCCCGTAACCCTCGGGCTGGCTTATCTGGGAATCGGTTACCTCGCCTTCGTCCTCGGCCGCCTGTTAGTCTGCGGCCCCGTGGCGCCGGTTTCCGGCCTCCGCGTGCTCGCCGTGCTCCTGGTCGCCGCCTGCGCCATGGTCGCCTGGGACGTTGCCATGGAGCCGGTCTGGTCCACCCTGCTGCATTGCTGGGTCTGGCGCGGGGGCGGCGTGTATTTCGGCGCGCCGCTCAGTAACTTCTTCGGCTGGTACCTTACCGTCTATATCTTCTACCAGTTATTCGTCTTGTATCTGTCACGCCAGCCCGCTACCGCTTCCCTTCCCCGCACTTACTGGCGCATGGTGGTCATCTTTTATGCCCTCTGCGCCGCCGGCAATCTGTTGGTCGCGCTGCCGCCGTCCTCCGCCGCCCTAGTCACCGACCCCGCGGGCGTCGTATGGCACGTCTCCGCTATCACCCGCGCCTGCGCGCTGGCTTCCCTCGCGGGAATGGGTTCGTTTGTATTACTTTCCGCCCGGAAACTCCGCCGCTCCAGTTAAGCGACTTACTCCTCGCGCAGCGCCACCACCGGGTCGATGCGCGTCGCCCGCCGCGCCGGAATCCAGCATGCCACCGCCGCCACCACGGCCACCAGAGCCGCCGCCAGCGCCACCGGCCCCGGGCTATCCGCCTGCATCCCCGCCAGCCAGTGCCGCAGCAGCCGCGCCAGCCCCAGCGCCATCGCCAGACCGCTCGCCAAGCCCAGCGCGGCCAGCCGCATGCCCTGCCCGAAAATCAACCGGTGGACCTGCCCCGGCGTCGCGCCCAGCGCCATCCGCACGCCTATCTCCTGCGTCCGCCGCGAAGTCACATAGGAAACCACCCCGTACACCCCCGCCGCCGAAAGCAGCAACGCCAGGCATCCGGTGATGCCCAGCAGCGTCACGATGAAGCGCCGGTCGGAAAGCCAGTCCCCGATCAGCGTCGCCATCCCGGCGCTCAAAAATACCGGCTGGTTGGGGTCGATGGCGGCCACCGATCGCCGAATCGCCTGCCCCAATTCCCCGAACGGCCGGCGGCTGCGCACCACCAGAAAAGCGGCCGACGAAAGCGCCCCTGCGGAAAGGTAAACCTCCAGCCCCGGCGGCTGGTCCAGCGCCGCGTGGCGAATGCTGCCCACCACCCCGATCACCTGTTTCCACTGGGCCGGGCGCCCCGGCGCGCAGTCGATGCAGATGCGGCTCCCGACGGCGTTTCCGCCCGGCCACAGCCGCGCCGCCGCCAGGTTGTTCACGATCGCCCCATCGCGCGCCGGGTCCTCATCCCCTTCGCGGAACAGCCGGCCCGCGAGCAGCGGGATGCCCATGGTCTCCAGGTACCCCGCGCTCACCTGGTCGACCTCCGCGATCGCCTGTGTCTCCGGATGCGCCACGCCCGCTTCCGTAGCCGTCACCCACCCGCCCGTGTTATCGCCGCTGAACGGCAGGGGGTTGACCACCCCCGCGGATTCCACGCCCGGCAGCACGCGCACGGAATCGAGGATGCGCCGGAACAGCAGCGCCTGCGCCTCCGGATGATGCACGTACCGGTCGCCCGACGCCACGATGATGGAGGCCAGCACGCGGTCGGCCTGAAAACCCGGATCGGTGCGCAGCAGCCGCACGAAACTGCCCGCCAGGGATCCGCCGGTCACCACCAGCACCACCGTCACCGCGATCTGCGAGAGCAGCAGCCCCGAGCGAAAGCGATTGCTGGAAGCCCCGGCCGTGCCGCGCCCGCCCGATTCGCGCAGCGCGCCCGCCGGTTCCGCCGTCCCCGCCCGCCACGCCGGCGCCAGGCCAGCCGCAATCCCCGTGAGCACCGATACCGCCAGAGCGAAGACGAACACCGTGGAATCCGCGCGGGCCGCCGCCAGCCGCGGAATGCTCATGGGCGCCACCGCCGGCAGCAGCCTCCACGCCAGCGCCGCCACCGCGTAACCCGCCAGCCCGCCCAACGCCGCGAGCACGCAACTCTCCGTCACCAACTGGCGCACCAGCCGTGCCCGCCCCGCTCCCAGCGCCGTCCGGATGGCCATCTCGCGCTGCCGCGCCACCGCCCGCGCCAGCAGCAGGTTGGCCACATTGGCGCAGCCGATCAGCAGAAAAATCGCCGCAGCCGCCATAAGCAGCTGCAACCCCGTCTGCGCGAAACCGAGCGTTTCGCGGCGTAGCGGCGCGGCGTGTAGCGTGCGGTCTTCGTTCGTACGCGGATAAGCCGCGGCCAGCCGCGCCGCGATAGCCGCCAGGTCCTGCTGCGCTTCAGCCAGCGACACGCCCGGACGCAGCCGCGCGACAGCCGCGTAGCCCGTGCCTTCGCGGTGCGGCGTTGCCGGATCCACCGCCAGCGGCGCCCAAAACTCCATGTGCCGCGAAGGCGTGCTGACGCTGGTCGCCAGGCGCATTGGAAAGTCGAATCCCGCCGGCATCACCCCGATAATCCGGCAGCCGTGCCCGTTCACTTGCACCGTGCGCCCCACCGCGCCCGGATCGCTGTGGAACCGCCGCACCCAGAGCCCGTAGCTGAGGATCATTTCGCGCTCGCGTCCGGGTTGCGTCTCTTCGGGAAGGATGCCCCTCCCGAGCATCGGCGTCACGCCCAGCATCGGAAACAGGCTCGCCGACACCGACAGCCCGTAGAGCGCCTCCGGCAACGAGCCGGATTCACCGCCCAGGTTGAACAGCGCGTAGTGATACGTGCCCATCCCGCGGAAGCTGCGGTTTTCCCGCGCCACGTCCTGCATGTCGTCCCAGGAGACCCAGGCCTGGTGCGGGCTGCCCCCGCGTGCCAGGTCAGTGCGAATCTGAACCAGCGCCTCCGGATGAGCGTACGGAAACGGCGCGATCAGCACGGCTTTCACCGCCGCAAACACCACCGCCGTAGCGCCGGCCCCGATGGCGATCGACAGAACCGCGATCAGGCTGACCGCCGGCACGCGCCCCAGCAATCGAAATGCCTGCCGTATGTCGGACCATGTGGACACTGCCCTCGATAGACGGGCGGGCAGTTGCGCAGGTTGCCGCGATCAGTTCCGCGAGCCGAGCGTTTCCGTGCGCCCGGCCAGCGGCTGCACTACGCCGCCGCCGCACACCGCCGGCACGCCCCGGACCGAAAAACGCCCACATCGGCCACCAGCACCCACCAGCGCGCGGCGCCAGCGCCCATCACCGTGCACGCCAATACCATAGACCGCGCGGGCCGGCGTCACGCCCGTCGCACGGTCGGCACTCCCGAATTGGGAATTCTAATTCCGCGACCCGAGCGTCCGGATCAGCCACCAGCGCAGACAAACGCGCGGTCCCAGCACCATAAACCGCAGGGCGGTCGTTCGTAAACGCGCGCGCCTGCGCCATCAGCCGCATACGGCGCCGCCGCCCCAACCGCGCGCGCCAACGCCCTCAACCCGCGCGGGCCGACGCCACGAATCGTCGCCGGCCGGCACTCCCGAATTGGAAATTAGTTCCGCGAGCCGAGCGTTTCGGTGCGCCCGGCCAGTGGCTGCACTACGCCGCCGCCGCATACCGCCGGCACGCCGCGAACCGAAAAACGCCCGCCCGGATCAACCACCGGCACCCACCAGCGCGCGGCGTCAACGCCCATCACTGTTCGCGCCAACGCCCTCAACCCGCGCGAGCCGGCACCGCGCCCGTCGCACGGCCGGCACTCCCGAATTGGAAATTTAGTTCCGTGAGCCGAGCGTCTCCGTGCGCCCGGCCAGTGGCTGCACCACGCCGTCGCCGCACACCACCGGCAGGCCGCGAACCGAAAAACGTCCGCCCGGACCAACCACCGGCACCCACCAGCGCGCGGCGTCAACGCCCATCACTGGTCGCGCCAACGCCCTCAACCGTGGGGCCGACACGACGCCCGTCGCACGGTCGGCACTCCCGAATTGGAAATTTAGTTCCGTGAGCCGAGCGTCTCGGTGCGCCCGGCCAGCGGCTGCACCACGCCGCCGCCGCACACCGCCACGCCGGTCTTCATGAGGGCCGTCAGGAAATTGAACAACAGCGGGTAGAACACCTGCTCGGTCAGCGGCTGCTTCCCCGGCAGACGGAAGGTGGCCGGCAGTTCCTTGGAGATTCCCAAGAGCACGCAATTGCGCTGCACCCGGCCGCCGCGGTCGCGTTTGTTGGCCAGGGTCATGGGCGTCTGCATCACCATCCCGTTGCGCCCATCCACGTAGAAAATGCAGCGCGAAAACCACCCCAGGTTGGCTGGATCGGCGGCGTCGAACAGGCGCAGCGGAGCCTGCCGCCCCGGAGCGCTAAGTTCGAGCTGGATGAACCGCTGCCCGTCCTTAGTCTTGGTTTCGAATCCCGCCTGCCGCGCGATGTTCGTCACCATCTCCGGCTGCAGCTCAAGGTAAATCAGCTTGTGCTGGCCCGCCTGGAGTACTTGCATTCCGATTGGCTATTGTATCTCATCGCGCCTGGCGACCCACGCAACTCTTGAAAAAACAGTACTTTCCTGGCCGCTACGTCGCATTTACGCCACCCGTTCGAAGATCCCCGCCGCGCCCTGCCCGCCGCCCACGCACATGGTCACCATCCCATACCGCGACTGGCGCCGCTCCATTTCGCGCAGGAGTGTGGCCGTCAATTTGGCGCCCGTGCAGCCCAGCGGATGGCCCAGGGCCACCGCGCCTCCATTCAGGTTGACCCGCTCCGGATCGAGTCCGGCCTCGCGTATCACCGCCAGCGCCTGCACCGCGAAGGCCTCGTTCAGCTCGATCACTCCGATCTCCTCCAGCTTCACCCCGGCGCGCCCCAGCGCCTTGGGAATCGCCGCCACCGGACCGATACCCATAATCTCCGGCGGCACGCCCGCGGTGGCGAAGCCGGCGAACCGCGCCTTCGGCTTCAGCCCCAGCTCGCGCGCCCTCTCTTCCGACATCACCAGCGCCGCCGCCGCGCCATCGCTCGTCTGCGATGAGTTCCCCGCGGTGACCGTGCCGTTGACATGAAATACCGGTTTCAATTTCGCCAGTGCCTCCAGGCTGGTATCGGCCCTCGGGCCCTCGTCCTGGCGGAGGCCGTTGACGGGCACCAGTTCCTCATCGAACCGCCCGGCCTGCTGGGCCGCCACGGCCTTGCGGTGGCTCGCCAGAGCGAAGGCATCGGCAGCCTCGCGCGACACGCCATACTTGCGTTGCAGCCGTTCGGCCGTCAGCCCCATGTTCATGTAAATCTCCGGCCAGTGGTCGACAAACCACGGATTGGGCGCCGGCTTCAGGCCGCCGCGCGGGGTCATGCTCATGGATTCGCTGCCGCCCGCGATCAGCACGTCCGCGCCGCCCGAGCGAATGCGGTCGGCGGCCAGCGCGATGGCCTGCAATCCGGAGCTGCAAAACCGGTTGATGGTCATGCCCGGGACCGAATCCGGCAGCCCCGCGCGCAGCAGGCACTGCCGCGCCATGTTATTGCCCGCTTCGCCCTCGGGCATGGCGCAACCGATGATCACGTCTTCCACTTCCGGCGCCGCCGCCGGGTACCGCTCCAGCAACGCGCGAATCACCACGGCCCCCAAATCGTCCGGCCGCACATTCCGCAGACTCCCCCGCGGCGCCTTGCCCACAGGCGTCCGCAAACAATCCACGATTACCGCTTCCCGCATTCTGCCCCTCCCAGCCTCAATTCCGCAGCGAGCGCGTGCACCCGTCTTCCCTCCGCGCCCAAGCCGTTCCTTCCCTCCACTCCCCAGCGGCCGCGCGTTCACGCGCCCTCCCGCCGCGCCCGGCATTTCTTTCCCTCTACTCCGCGGCCGCGCGTTCACGCACCTTCCCGCCGCGCTCGGCATTTCCGTCCCTCCGCTCCCCGGCGGCCGCGCGTTCACGCGCCTTCCCGCCGCGCCCGGCATTCACCGTCCCTTCACTTCGCGGCGGCCGCGCGCATGCGCGCCTTCCCGCCGCGCACGGTATTTCCGTCCCCCCGCTCCCCGGCGGCCGCGCGTTCACGCGCCCTCCCACCGCGCCCAAGCTTTCTTCCCCTCGATTCCTCAGCGGCCGCGTGCACACGCGCTTTCCCGCCGCGCCCGGCACTTCCCTCCCTCCACTTCGCGGCGTCCGCGCGTTCACGCGCCTTCCCGCCGCGCCCGGCATTTCCCTCCCTCCATTGCGCAGCGGCCGCGCGTTCACGCGCCTTCCCACCGCGCCCAAGCTTTCTTCCCCTCGATTCCTCAGCGGCCGCGTGCACACGCGCTCTCCCGCCGCGCCCGGCATTTCCATCCCTCCACTCCCCAGCGGCCGCGCGTTCACGCGCCCTTCCCGCCGCGCCCGGCATTTCCCTCCCTCGCTTCCTCAGCGGCCGCGCCCACCTACACCTCCCCGGCCGGCCCCGGCCTTTCTTTTCCTCAGTTCCGCAGCGGCCGCGTGCACACGCACTTTCCCGCCGCGCCCGGCATTTCCATCCCTCCACTCCCCAGCGGCCGCGCGTTCACGCGCCCTTCCCGCCGCGCCCAAGCTTTCTTCCCCTCGCTTCCTCAGCGGCCGCGCCCACCTACACCTCCCCGGCCGGCCCCGGCCTTTCTTTTCCTCAGTTCCGCAGCGGCCGCGTGCACACGCACTTTCCCGCCGCGCCCGGCATTTCCATCCCTCCACTCCCCAGCGGCCGCGCGTTCACGCGCCCTTCCCGCCGCGCCCGGCATTTCCCTCCCTCCGCTCCTCAGCGGCCGCGCCCACCTACACCTCCCCAGCCGGCCCCGGCCTTTCTTTTCCTCAGTTCCGCAGCGGCTTCCCGGTTTTCAGCATGTACTCCATGCGCGCCTGCGTCTTCTCCTGGCCGCAGAGACTCAGGAAAGCTTCGCGCTCCAGGTCCAGCAGGAATTGCTCCGAAACCATCGGCTGCCCCACCGGACGCCCGCCGCTCAGCACGTACGCCAGCTTCTCTCCTACCACGGTATCGTACTCGCTGATGTAGCCGCCCTCGTGCGCCATGTACAGGCCCAGCTTCATCGCCGCGTATCCGGCCTCGCCTTCCACCGCGATATCCTGCCGCGGTGTGCCGGGCGTATGCGCGGGCGCCAGCGCGAGCACCGCGGCCTTGGCATCCGCCAGAAGCCGCTCCGGGTTCATGGAGATGCCATCCGCGGCCCGCAGCAGGCCCAGTTCGCGCGCATGCGCCGCGCTGCCGGACATCTTGCCGTAGCCGATCAGCTCGAACGCCCGTTTGGCCTCGCCCAACCGCAGCAGCAGCTCCTTCGATCCGCCGCCCGCCGGCACCAGGCCCACGCCGGTCTCCACCAGCCCCATGTAGGTCTCGGCCGAAGCCTGGGCGCGCGCCGCCGCCAGCACCAGCTCGCAGCCGCCGCCCAACGTCATTCCGAAGGGCGCAGCCACCACCGGTTTGGGCGCGTACTTCAGCGCCATGCCGGCCTGCTGGAAGCCGCGCACCGCCGCATCCAATTCGTCCCAGCGGCCTTCCCGCGCCGCCGCCAGCACCCGCCCCAGGTCGGCCCCCACGCTGAAGTTCTCGCCCTGGTTGCCGATCACCAGGCCTTCCCATCCGGCTTCCAGCTCGGCCACCGCCTCCATGGCCATGCGCACGGTGAATTCGCCCAGCGCATTCATCTTGGTGTGGAATTCCAGGCACAGCACGCCGTCGCCCAGATCCACCAGCGAAGCCGCCGGGTTGCGCTTCACCACGCCGCGCGCGCGTTTGATTTCCGCCAGCGCCAGCACGCCGGGCCGCGCCTCCAACTCGCGCCAGCCGCCCGAGGCCAGGTCGAAATAGCGCGTCGCCGGCGCACCGTCATGGTCCGCCGCCTGGTAGAAAGAGCTGACTCCTTCCACCGCCGCGGGCACCGCATAGCCCTCGCGCTTCATCGGCGCCACGGTCTCCGGAACCCCCAGCGCGTCCCACATTTCGAACGGCCCGAGCTGGAAGGCGAAGCCCCAGCGCATGGCGCGGTCAATCTCCACGATGCGGTCGGCAATCTCCGGCGCCACCGCGGCCGAGTACCAGAAAAGGTCCCGCAGCAGCGGCCACAGAAAATGCCCCGCGCGGTTGTCGCCCGCCACCAGCGCGCGCAGGCGCAAGCCCAGATCGTCGATCGGCCGGCCGGCTGCATCGGTCACCGATACGCTGGATTTCTCCGCCGGATGATACTCCAGGGTCTTCAGGTCGATGGCGTGAATCTCCTTCGCGGCTCCCTTGCCCACGCGCTTGTAAAATCCCTGGCCGCGCTTTTCGCCCAGCCAGCCGCGATCGATCATGCGCTCCATGAATTCGGGCACCTGGTAGCGGCTGCGCGCGGGATCGCGCGGCGCCAGCTCGTGGAGGTTGCGCAGCACATGCGCCCACACATCCAGGCCGATGATATCCACCAGCCGGAAGCTGGCGCTTTTGGGCAGCCCGATCAGCGGACCGGTGAGCGCGTCCACCTCCTCTACGGTGTAGCCGCCCTCGGCCGTCAGCTTGTGGATGGTCGCGCCGAAGAAGCACCCGATGCGGTTGGCGATGAAGTTCGGGGTATCCTTGCACGGCACCACGCCTTTGCCCAGGTGCAGATCGCAGAAGCGCGCCACCCAGGCCAGCACCTCCGGCGCGGTTTCCGGTCCGGGAATGATTTCCACCAGGTGCAGGTAGCGCGGCGGATTGAAGAAGTGGGTGCCCAGAAAATGCGAGCGCCATTCGCCGGCGAAACCCTCGGCAATGTGCACCAGCGGAATGCCGCTGGTGTTGGTGGAAAGGATGGTGCCGGGCGCACGCACCTCGGCCACACGCGCCAGCAGGGTGCGCTTCACGGCCAGATTTTCGGAGACCGCTTCGACAATCCACTGGCACTCGGACAGGCGGGCCAGATCGTCCTCGAAATTGCCGGGCCTGATGAGGCTGCGCGCGGCAGCGGTGAAGAACGCACCCGGCTTCTGGGTGGCGGCGGCCTCAATGCCGGCCAGTGCGGCGGCGTTGGGCGGCTTCCCCGGAAGCTTGAGATCCAGCAGGTCCACCGGGTACCCGGCGTTGGCGAAGTGGGCCGCGATCCGCGACCCCATGGTTCCCGCCCCCAGAACCGCGACACGACTGATTGGCTTCATCAGTTGCTAGGGTAGCGCGGCTACGGATTGACGGCGGGAGTGCCCTTTGGGCCCGGAGTTCGCGGAGGCTACGCGGAGAATTCCTCCCCTGGTTTCTCCGCGTCTTCCTCAGCGACCTCCGGGTCTCTCCGGAAACTCCGCTCCCTCTGCGACCTGTCCTTACCTTTGGGTCTCCTCCGCGTTTGCTCCGCATCTCCGCGTCTCCGCGTCGAACGGGCCCCGCCGGTGGCCTGTCGGGAGTTTCCTCGCCCCGAGAACATCGACATGCGGTGAGGTCGGGCCCGACCCGTCCCGCTGGTCCAGGCGCTCCAGGACTGCCGGCCACTCGGGAAAACCGGATTGTATTGAGGCTGTCATCCTCGCGTAATATGCGTTTCGTAACGTTATCTGTTTCCGGCATAAAAAGGGAGGATCAGGATGGAGATATTTGGGGAGCACCTTTCGATTGCAACCACCATGTTCCTGTTGCTGGCGCTGGGGTTGGCGCTAAGCTTCGAGTTCGTCAACGGATTTCACGATACCGCCAACGCCGTGGCCACCGTCATTTACACCCACACGCTGAAGCCTACCGTCGCGGTGGTCTGGTCGGGCTGCTGGAATCTGATCGGCGTGCTGACCTCCACCGGAGGCGTGGCCTTCGGGGTCCTCGCGCTGCTGCCGGTGGAATTGGTGTTCAACGTCGGCTCCGGCGCCGGCTTCGCCATGGTCTTCGCGCTGCTGATTTCGGCCATCATCTGGAACCTGGGCACCTGGTATTTCGGCCTGCCGGCCTCCAGCTCGCATACCCTGATCGGCTCCATCATGGGCGTCGGCCTGGCCAACTCCATGATGTCCGCCGGGCACGTGTTCGGCGAAGGCGTCAACTGGGCCAAGGCGTCCGAGGTGGGCATGTCGCTGCTGATTTCGCCCATCGTGGGTTTCGTCTGCGCGGCGCTGCTTGCTGCTGATCTTGCAAGGCCGCTCATCAAGCGCAAGGACCTGTACATGGCTCCCGAGAAGGACAAGGCTCCGCCGCTGTGGATTCGCGTGCTGCTGGTGCTCACCTGCACGGGCGTCAGCTTCGCGCACGGCTCCAACGACGGGCAAAAGGGCATGGGGCTGATCATGCTGATCCTGATCGGCATCCTGCCCGCTGACCTTCGCGGTGGACCTGGGCACCAGCCAGTCACGGATCACAGGAACTTGCCGCCGACCACCGAAACCATCTCCTTCCAGATGGACCAGCACTCGCCCGGCGTCGCCATGGCGGGCTACCAGGTCGCCGGCCGACGAACTGTCGGCGTACCTGAAAACCACCGGCAAGATGACCGGATCGCACCTTCGCGGCCATCGGCACCAAGTGCCGCGAAATCTCGGAAATGCTGAACGGCAAGAACCAGCCTGACCGAACTCATCCGGCGACCAGCGCCGCATGCCTGCGCAGCGATCTGTACCTGACCTCGGAAGCGCTCGGCAAGCTGATCAAGCAGAACAAGCTCGACAGACGCCGGCAGAACAGAAGACGGTCGCGACGCTGAAGAGCCACATGGACAAGCTGACCAAGTTCATCCCGGTGTGGGTGAAGGTCGCGGTGGCCATGGCGCTGGGCCTGGGCACCATGATCGGCTGGAAGCGCATCGTGGTGACGGTGGGCGAAAAAATCGGCAAGGAGCACCTGACCTATGCGCAGGGCGCCTCGGCCGAACTGGTGGCCATGGGCACCATCCTGGCGGCCGACCATCTGGGCCTGCCGGTCAGCACCACGCACGTGCTGTCTTCCGGCATCGCCGGCACCATGGCGGCCAACCGCTCCGGGTTGCAGATGGACACGCTGCGGAATCTGCTGCTGGCCTGGGTGCTGACGCTGCCGGTCTGCGTGCTGCTGGGCGCCGGAATCTTCGCCTTCGGTCTGAACCTGCTGCTGCGGCTGGGGCTGAAGTAACCTCGAAAGGCAAGAGCGGCCGGGACTGCTCCGCGGCCGCTGTATTCTGGCGGGACTAACTGGGCGTTAGCTCTTATGCGGTGACGGGTTTTCCAACCGCAGATCGTTGACCACCGGACCGAAAGTCAACTGGGAATTGGCGCGGATGCCGGCAATCTGCTTATCCATCTGATCCTGGACCACGCCTTTCAGGGTCACATGACCGCTTATACAGCGCCACGCTCACGGACAGCGGCCTGAGCGCGGGCCGGCTGCTGGCCACATCGGACGTGATCCGCGATGCCCACTGGGCGTTTCTGAAACACTGAGCCGCGCTACCATACTTCTATGCTGCGGTGGCTCGTGACCGGGATCGGAGACATCACCACCAGGCGGGTGCTGCCCGCCCTGCTCGCTGAGCCGCGCAGTGAACTGGCCGGCATCGTGACGCGCAACCCGGCCAAAGCCGAGCCTTACGGCGTGCCGGGGTGGACCAGCCTCGACCGCGCGCTGGAGGAGTCCGGCGCCGATGCCGTTTACGTCGCCACGCCGGTGTTCCTGCATGCGCCGCAGACCATCGCTGCGCTCCGCGCCGGCAAGCACGTGCTGTGCGAAAAGCCCATGGCGCTTGATTACGCGGAGGCCGAAAGCATGCAGCGGGCGGCCGACGACACCGGCGCGGTGCTGGGCATCGCCTACTACCGGCGGCTATATCCCAAGGTGGCGCGCGCCGTGCAGTTGATGGCGGAGGGCGCCATCGGGCGGCCGGTGTTCGTGGAGGCCACGGCGCACAGCTGGTTCTCCCCGGTGGATGGCTTCCGCGCCTGGCTGGCAGACCCCGCGATGGCCGGGGGCGGGCCGCTACGCGATACCGCGTCGCACCGCATCGACCTGATGAATTTCCTGTTCGGCGCTCCGGTGCGCGCCGTCGGCTACACGTCCACGCTGGTGCAGCCGGTGAAAACGGAGGACAACGCCACGGTGCTGATCGACTACCCAAACGGCGTGCGCGGCGTGGTGGACGTGCGCTGGCATTCGCACCGGGAGCGCGACGAATTCCGCATCCGCGGCACGGAAGGCGAAATCGACCTCACCCCGCTGAACGGCGGCCCACTGGTCTATCCCGGCGGAGCCGAGGAGATTCCGCCGCACGCCAACCTGCACTATCCCTGCGTGGAGAATTTCGTGGCGGCGGTGCTGGATGGCGCGCCGCTGGTTTCCTCGGGCCGCACGGCGCTGGCGGCGGAATGGGTGATGCAGCAGGTGTCCCCCGCGGAGGGGTGCGCCGGAGCGGCTTAGTAAGTAACGCCGGTCTTGCGCCCGGTCTGCTCGCCGCGCAGCCAGACGTAGATTGGTGCGTGCGGGCCGGGGGCGGGCCAGCTCATCACCACGCGGAGCGTCTGGCGGGTGGGGTCCTCGGGGAGCGGCGCGGCAATCGCACCCACCGGGATGCCGTTCTGCGGATCCCAGCCGACCTTGTCGATGACGTCCAGGTCGCGGCCTTCCAGAATGCCCACGTAGCTGGAATCGCCCGCCTTTTCGGAGGTGAGGGTGAACTTGTCGAGGCGCGGGATGCGCACCACGCGGCCGAGCACGAAGGGATCGGAGCGGCCTTCCGGCTCCAGAATCACGGTGGCCTCCAGGCGGCAGCCGGCGTAGCCGACCACGCCGGGGTCCAGCGAAAGATACAGCGCGCCGGGCCCCGCAAAGCTCAGGCTGGCGCCGTGCGACGGTTCGCTGGGAGAAAGCGTCAGCGCCTGGCGCACCTCGCCGCTTTGGCAGCCCAGCTCAATCTGTGGCCTGACGGCGTGGTCCAGGTGGTCCACCTTCAGCACCAGTCCCGCGGCGGTGCCGGCCGGCAACTCATCGGCGGCAAGCTCGATTCCCAGATCGCCGGCCTGCGATTTGGCCGCGGAGATGATGCCGGGGCGCGGCCCCACCATCTCCAGCGCGTCTTCCACGGTCACCGGACTCGCCAAGCCCTTGACCTTCAGCAGCAGCGGAAACCGGCGGCCTTTGGACAGCCCACTCTTCAGCACAATCTCACCCGACCAGCCGTGCGCGCCGGCTGATCCGGTGATGGTGCCGGCTTCCGATGTGACTCCTTCAATGCGGTCCATGCCGCTGCCTTCCAGGCGAAGGGCTTCGCGTTTTGCGTCCATGTTAAGGCGAATCGGAAGATTGGTGATTTTCGGATCGGGCGGCAGGACCGTCACCGGCACCGGGTGCGTGGCGCCATCGGATTGCGCCAGCAATAAATGATAGGTGCCCGGCTTGGCGGTATCGAGGTACACGGTGACCGAACTCTGCGGGCCGGCGCGCTTGCCCTTGGGCAGATTGAAATCCACATCGGCGGGCTTGGCGTTGCGCGCGGAGGACTTGATCTGCACCTTTTCGAGGAACTCGAAATCGGCGCCCGACAACGCCACCGCCACATCGTCGCCGCTGCCCTCCACCAGTTTGTCGCGCTCAGCGGGGGCCAGGGTCACGTGCGTGAAATCGCCATAAGGGTGCAGGTGCAAAGTGCCCGCGACCGGGAGCGTCTCCCAATCCCAGGTGGCGGAAAGTTCATAATCGCCCGCGGTGGCCTTGGTTTTGGAAAGGTCGATTTCGAGGGCGGTGGCGGAAGTGTCCTGCACCTCCACCGGAACGGCGGTGCCGCCTGCCGCCGGCGTGAGCTTCCATTCGCGCGCCAGCGCCAGATCTTTAGCGGCCGCCCCTCCGCCGAGTTTCACGGGCACCGGCGATTTCGACCCCAGCGGCAGGTTCACGCTTCCCGTGACGGTGAGCACCGGCTTTTTGATTTCGGGCGCGCGATAGGCCCACAGATAGGCGATGCGCGTTTTAGCCTTGGGCGCCTGACTTTTGGTACACAGAGCCAGATCGTCCTTATCGGCGGACTGCGTAAACGCGGAGCGAAATTCGGTGTTGGGGAACATCAAAATCTTGAGGTTCGCGAACAACTGCGCGCCGCCCGCCGCCAAGGCCACCGGGTTGCCGAAAAACAGCCCGGCCACCGACGCCGCGAGGCCGCCGGTCTGCTGCACCTGGACGCTCTGTTCGGATAGCGGATCGTAGGCGCTGGTGGAGGGAAGTACGGCTTTCAGCAGCAGCCCGGCCTGTTGATTGGAGGGCGTGGCGTTCAGCTTCTGAGGCGTGACGCCGTATTTGCTGGAAATACCCTCGAAGACCGCATCGGGGCTGGCGCCCGACTGTTCGGCATTCGACAGGTCCTGCACCAGCGATTCCACCTGGGAGCTTTGCTCGGCGTAATCGGCAAGCTGGCGGAGCAACTCCCGGTTGTGCGTGACCAGCGACTTGATTTTGCCTTCGCTCAGCCCGTGCGGGCCGTAGATGACGGCGATCACCTGCGGGCGTTCGGGGAGTTGCCATTCGGTGCGGGCGTCGGCCTTGCGCGGCTCGAGGGTGAGGATGAGGTCGCCCTCGGAGGCAGGCAGCAGAACGGCGGTCACCTGGGCGTCATGGGAAGGCGTGGGGAACAGGTGCACCGGATTCCAGATCAGGCGCGAGCCGCCCTGGATCTCGGCGACGGATTTGAGCGGCAGCGGCGCGCCGGCGGAAAACGGCCGCACGAGCATTTGAAAGGTACCCATGGACGACCCTCCCGCGCAAACCGCCGGCGCGCTTGCGGTGGTCGCCGCGATGGCGGGGCCCGCCAGGAGGGTTCCCAGGACCACTGCCACGAATTTGCGAATCACTCTGATGAGATGCGCCGGAACCGGCAAAAGACGACCGCGGCCTCCAAGGTTATAGATAGCACTTTGAGGGGGAGATTTCCAATCCTGTGCAGACAGGATTCCCCAAATAGGCTGAGATCGTCCTCACCGCGGAGACGCGGAGGGAGCGGAGAAAGCGCGGAGAAAATCAAAAGAGAGAACCAGGAGCGAAGACGAGACGGCGGTCCTCGCCGCGCGGCTCCTCTGCGAGCCATCGGGGAGATTTCCAATCCTGTGCAGACAGGATCTGGGGGTGGGATCGTCCTCACCGCGGAGACGCGGAGGGAGCGGAGAAAGCGCGGAGAAAACCAAAAGAGAGAACCAAGAGCGAAGACGAGACGGGGGAGCGGTCCTCGCCGCGCGGCTCCCCTGCGAGCCGTCGCGCTGCGGCGCGGAACATCGGCGGCGTGAGGACAGAGGCCCCAAGATGGGACCGCGGCCTGGTGTCTCTCCACCCAAAGGCACCCCCGCGTCCGTCTTTGCGCCTTTGCGGCCCTTCGCCCTCACCCCCGCCCGCGTTGGTGCGCGGCTACGGGCTGCACCAGGCGCAGAACGTGCTCGCCGGTGGAGGGATCGAAACGGTAATCCACGATGGCATCGGCGGCATCCTGCGCCGGGGCGCCTTCCACCGTCGGATTGCTGATGCTGACCTCACCACTGCGGATGCGCAGTTCGCTGCCGACTTGCAGCGGAATCCGCACGAATGTCTGATGCGGGCTCATGCGCCCTCCTCTATTGCTCCTACTCCCATTGTCCCGCCGGGCGGCCGGCGCGGTCTGTGCGGTCACGCGCTTCCGTCGCGGGTGGGCGATGCCTTTTGGCGGGTGAAGTGTACTCATACGGGCGGGGCCTGTGCATGAACCACCTCGCGCGGGTGTTGTTCGCGGTCTTTTGGAAACTGGGCGGACCGGGCCTTTTGGCCCTCGGAATTCTGGACTCCTCCTTTCTGTTTGCGCCCCTGGGCAACGACCTTCTGGTGGTGGCGCTGGCCTCGCACTATCACTCCGTGGCGCGGGTGGTGTACTACGCCGCGATGTCTACGGCCGGGTCGGTGCTGGGCTGCCTGCTGGTGGACCTGGCGCTGCGCCGCGCGGGCGAAAAAGGGCTGGAGAAACATTTGCCGCCGCGGCGCCTGGCGTACGTCCGCAACCGGGTTTCGCACAGCGCCACATCGGCCCTGGTGCTTGCCTCGCTGGCGCCGCCGCCATTCCCTTTTACGCCGTTCATCATGGCCGCCGCCGCCCTGCAATACCCGCGCCGGAAAATGCTGGCCGTGGTGGGATGCGCGCGCATGGTGCGTTTCACGGGGCTGGGCGCGCTGGCGTTCTTTTACGGCCGCCGCATCCTGGATTGGGCCCGACGCGCCGGCGGTGGTGGGGTTCCTGCTGGGGCTGATCGTGCTCTCGACGGTGGGCAGCGCGATTTCGGTCTACGGCTGGATCAAGCGCAGCCGCGGCGCCCGCTGAGGGCCGGTTGGGCAATCGAGCGCCGCACCAGGCCGGCCAGCGCTTCGATGAACGCCGGCGAATCGTTCAGCCCGGGAACCATGCGGAAATCGGCGATGCCCAGGCCGCGCGCCTGCTCGCGATGCTCGATTTCGATTTCGTGCAGCGTCTCGACGTGGTCGGAGACGAAGGAAATGGGCGCCACCAGAACGTGACGCCGTCCTTCGGCGGCCAACCGGCGGATGGTCTCGTGCATGGAAGGCCGCAGCCATCGCGAGGCCCCCACTTTGCTCTGATAGCAGAGGTGCCGCCGCGCCGGCCAGCCGCCCATTTGCCAGACCAGGTCCACGGTTTCTTCGATGTGCCGCTGGTAGGGGTCGCCCTGTTCCACCACCGATACGGGGACGCTGTGGGCGCTGAAGACCATCTCAACGTCGCGCGGATCGTCAAATTGCGCCAGCGAGCGGCCGATCGATTCGACCACCGCCTGGAGATAAGCGGGGTCGCGGTAGAAATGCTCGATGGTGTGAACCCGCGGTTGGGCGGGCCCGTTCGCCGGGAAGCGCCGCCGCCACTCATTCAGGCTGCTGCCGGTGGTGGTTTTGGAGTACTGCGGGTAGAGCGGCAGCAGCACGATTTCTTCGGGCGCGTGCGCTTGCAATTGGCTAACGGCTTCGGCGGTGAAGGGCCGCCAGTAGCGCATGGCCACCACCACGCGGGCGTCGAACTCCTCGGCCAAGCGAGCCTCCAGGGCCGCCGCCTGGCGCATGGTGAATTCCAGGATGGGACTTTTCCCGCCGATCTCCGCATAGTGGCGCCCCACGTGCCGCGCGCGGGTGGCGGCGATGAGCTTGGCCAGCGGCTGGCGCGCGATGCGGGCAAACGGAAAGTCGATGATGTCCGGATCCGAGAAGAGATTATAGAGAAAGGGTTCGATGGCCTCCAGAGAATCCGGCCCGCCCAGTTGAAACAGCACAACCCCCAGCTTCACAGTTCAGAGTGTACAACAGCGGACGGGCAAACCCGTGAGGCGGCGTCCCACAAGGCGGACAGGTCGGCGTTGATCATGTCGCCCACGATCCTGCGGCGCCGCCGTCTCCCAGAACCTACCGGCCCAGCCCGAAATGCAAGGCCGCTGTCGAAGCCAGCACGCTGCGGAAAGATTAGCTCCTGGACCGCGCACATGTTCGACGACTTAGCGGTCTCAAATTCCGTGCAATCAGGAAACGCAGCAGCCCGGAACATGGAGTTCTAACGGGGTATACTGGAGATAAATTCATGACCGTCCCTGCGAAATACGAGAATGGCGTCTTCAGGCCTCTGCACGACGTATCGATTAAGGAAGGCACCGTTGTTGACGTTTACGTGCCGGTAGAAACGCCTCCAGGTAGGTTGCGCTCCATTGGCGATTCGCCCTTCGCCGGCATGTGGAAAGATCGTGAAGACATAGCCGACAGTGTCGAATACATAAATCGCCTTCGCCGCGAACTCCACGGCTGATTCCGGCCGTGCACAAATAATCATATGCCGTTCTTGGTCGACAGCAATATCCTGATCGACGTCTCCCGAGGTAACGCGGGCGCAATTAAGTACGTTGATCGTCTCGCGGAGCCGTGGGCGCTTTCACAGGTGACCGCGATGGAACTCCTCGTCGGCGCTCGAGACAAACGGGACCTTGCGACGATTGACGGTTTCTTGTCGCTGTGCCCAGTCGTACCGCTCAGCGACAGTATCGGAACGGCAGCCTACCGGCTCCTGAAGACTTATGCAAAATCACACGGCTTTCACGTGTTCGACTCGCTTATCGCGGCGACGGCAATGGAGAAGACGCTCACCTTGGCCACCCGCAATCGAAAACATTATCAGATGATCGAGGGCCTCCAACTTCATGTGCCGGATTACTAAGGGGCGATGTCCGTTCGGTTCGCGGCGTGTCTGGGAGATTACTCCCCGTGAGGTCCCGTTCGCGGAAGCGCCCTACAAAGCCCGGCGCTGAGCCGCGGGAGGCCGGGGCGTGTCCTCGATGATGCCCCCACCCTTCACTGGGGGGCTAACCATCCGGCGCCGGGACCGAACTGGTCTATTACTGCCCGCCGGACCGTTCCATCTCGCGGAGACAGGCAAAGCAGCGGGCCTTGAATTCCGATGCGCTCAGCACGCGCTCCTTCATCCCTATAGGACAGCGATCACGCAGTTATCGGACCAAGCGGTCCAGGACAAGTCTCAGGCTCGGCCCACCGCAGGCCGCCATCGAGCGGCGCGCAGGCATAGTCGATGTGAATGACCCGGCGGTGGATTGCCCCAGAGGCCGGGGAGGATGCGTGGATCAGAAGCGGCCGCATCAGCACCACTCCGCCGGCGGGCACGACGCAGCCAAACGGAGTCACCCTTCCTTGCTGTTCGGCGATTTGCCGGGGCGCGAGGCGGCCCAGACGGTGCGTTCCCGGAAGGACGCACAGCGCGCCGTTCGATTCCTGGCAATCGTCAAGATGGATACGGACCGAGAGCATCTCCTCCAGAACCCGCGCCGGCGGCTGCACGTGGAGGACGCCGGCTTTCGTCGTCCAGGGCCCATAGCCCGGGATGTCGACACGGGCAGCCACACAAATAGTTAAGTCCTGGTGCCACGGCACCAGCCAATTGGCGCCGGCGGTCTTATCGAAGAGTGTGCCCCGGACCGGAAACCCGCCGCCGGCAAGGTGCCGGTCGACCAGGCATCGCACCTCGGCGGAGCGGGCCCATTCGCCGATCGCCGGCGAAAGCCGAAGAAGATTGCGAACCGCATAGATCCCGCCGCGGCTGCGAACCCCACAGCGGACATCGATCCCCGTGAGCATCCCGATCAGCGCTTGGATCTGAGCGGGATCGAAGACTGCCGGCAGGATCTGAAAGCCATCGGCTGCGAGGTTTCCCGGACTTGTCACTTAGGGGCCGCGGAACAATAATCTGAACACATGTTTCGACGCACCCAGCCGCTCCTTGCGGTCGCGGCTCCGCCAGACCGCGCTCTGAGCCGCGCGCGCCAGCAAGCGGTTGGATTTGAATGCACAGAATATTTCTCCGCGGCCCCTTAGTAATCCATTTCATAAGTGCGCCATGGTAGGTGGGGAAGACCGCTCCCTGACGGTCGCGGCTCTGATTTGCGGCGAGCGCGTCAGGAATACGGCAACATCCTTCTGAAACGGTCACTTAGTAACCGTGTCCGTCCAACTTAGCGGTGATCTTACCGCGGAACATACGGTAGACGAACACAAAGTAGCCCACCGCGAGGGCCATTCCGAAGGTCCACCAGATCAGGCCGATCTGCAGCGAATGCTCGCCCGAGTGCGCATTGAAGACGGTGATATTCAGCGACGGATCGGTGGTGGAAAGCAGCAGGTTGGGATACACCGCCGCCGCCGCGCCCACCATCATCAAGGCGATGTAGGCGCAGGAGCAGAGGAACGCGCCCAGCTCATTGCCCGCGCGGCCGGTGCGCCAGATGCCGACGAGCGAAGCGGCTACCAGCGCGGGAATCACATAGAGCACGGGCAGATGCTGGTAATTCTCCAGCAGGTTGGGGCGGATGGCCAGAGTGGCGGCCAGGCTGAGCGCCGTCACCACCACCAAAGCCGGAAGCAGCATAGCGGCGGCGCGGCGGGCGCGGCGGTTGATTTCGCCGCTGGTTTTAGCGCGGCATAATTGGCCCCGTGTAGGGCCAGCGCAATGACCGCTACTACACCGGCGATCACGGTATACCAATCCAAGATGCCGGGGCTGGGGCCGACGTTCCAGTTAGTCCACAGCGGCAGGAAGAAGTAGCCGTCGCGCTGCAAGGGAACGCCGCGAATCACGTTGCCGAGGGCGGCGCCGTAGAAGACCGTCAGCAGCAGGCTGGAAATCCCGAAACACGCCGTTGAACAGGCCGCGCCAGACCGGCGTATCCAGGTGCATGCGCAATTCGATCCCGATTCCTCGCAGGATCAGCAGCCACAACACGATCATCAGGGGAAGATAGAATCCGCTGAATCCCGAGGCATACAGCAGCGGAAAGGCGAAGTACAGCGTACCGCCCCCTGCCAGCAGCCAGACTTCATTACCATCCCAAACCGGACCGATGGTGCGGATGAGCAGCGTGCGTTCCTCGTCGGTGCGCGCCAGGAAGAGGTGCAGGATGCCTACGCCGAGGTCGAATCCATCCAGAACCACATAAGCCGCGAGCATGAACGCGACCAGCAGGAACCAGGTCAGCAGCATGATGTTTTCCCTCTCAAGCCATCGTCACCGGGGTGCCCGAGGCGATGTCGGCAGGCGTTTCCTCCACCGGCCCGTGCGCGATGGTGCGCGACACCAGGAACAGGAACAGGATCGCCAGAATGGCATACAGCCCCATGAACCCCAGCAGGGTGAAGAGGCCGTTGCCGGCGTTGACATAATTCGAATAGCCATCGACGGTGCGCATCAGGCCATAAACCAGCCAGGGCTGCCGGCCGGTCTCGGCGGTCATCCATCCGGCCGTGTTGGCAATGTAGGGGAGGGGCACGCACAGCAGCAGAATCCAGAGCATCCAGCGGGTGCGGTAGAGCGCGCCGCGCCACAGCAGGAAGAGCGCCCCGGCCATCACCGCGACGAAGATGGTCCCCAGCCCAGCCATGATGTGATAGCTGTAGTAGAGCAGCGGGATGTTGGTGGGCCAGTCGTCTTTGGGAAACGCGTTCAGGCCGCGGACGCGGGCGGTGGTGGTGCCGTAAATCAAAAAGCTGAGCACATTATTGGCGACCAGTGGATTGTCGATACGCTCGTTGTCGGCATCCGGCTGGCCGAGAATGACGATGGGCGCGCCGGCCTCGGTCTTGAAAAGGCCTTCCATGGCAGCGGTGGTAGCGGGCTGGTGCTGGGCCATGAATTTGCCGTGGCAGGTCGCCGGTGGGGAAGATCTGCACCGCGCAAGCCACCAGCGCCCACGATCACCGCGACGCGCAGGAACGCGCGCGCCTCCTCGGCGAACGGTCTTCCAGAAGGTAATAAGCGCCCACCGCCGCCATGGCGAAAGCGCCCGTGATCAGGGCGCCGCACATGTTGTGCGAATACTGAATCCGCGCCCAGGGATTCATCAGCAGGCCCCAGAAACTGGTCACCTGGAATTCACCCGTGGCGGTGCGCTGGAAGGCCACCGGGTGCTGCATCCAGGCGTCCGTCACGATGATGAAGAAGCCGGAAATCCAGGAGCCGACGAACACCGCGAATGCCGCCCACCAGTGGCCCCAGCCGGCTGAGACTTGCCTTCGCCGTACAGAAACAACCCCAGGAAGGCGGATTCCAGGAAGAACGAGAACACGCCCTCCATCACCAGCGGCTGCCCGATGACGCCGCCGCGTGACGCCGCGAAAACTCCGCCCAGTTGGTGCCGAACTGAAACTCCATGGGGATGCCGGTGACCACGCCGAGCACGAAATTGATGCCGAACACTTTGGCCCAGAAGTGCGCCGAGCGGTTGTAGAGCGGGTTGCCGGTGCGGAGATAGAGCGTTTTGAGGATCACGATAAGCGGTGCCAGGCCCATGGTGAGTTGCGGAAACAGGTAGTGGAAAGTGACGGTGAAGGCGAAATGGAGCCGGTGTAGTAACAGTGCGTCGTCCACGATGGTCCGTATCCTATTCTCGCGACGGTGGTTCTGGCGACCCTTGCCGGTGGGTGCGCGGCCGCGCGGTCAGGTTTCCCGAATTACAGTCAAGGATGCCGGTGCGTTGCCAGCGATGGCATCTTCGGATATTTGATAATCGGATCTATTCAACCTATATCAAAACATTCTACCTCACGTTAGGGCAGGCGGCTTCAACGGCGCGGCGGTTTTGGGCCGGGAAAAGGTTTGGGCCGGGAAAAGAGGATGGGCGCGTGCGGCCGGGGCAGCGGTGCGGGCGCAGGCGAAGGCGGCGGTCGGGCCGGGCCAGCGGTGCGGGCGCAGGCGAAGGCGGCGGTCGGGCCGGGCCAGCGGTGCGGGCGCAGGCGAAGGCGGCGGTCGGGCCGGGCCAGCGGCGCGGGCGCAGGCGAAGGCGGCGGTCGGGCCGCGGGAACGGTATGGCCGCGAATGGGCTGCGTGCGTCCCGGCCATCGGGGACGCAGGCTGCGGATGGGCTGCGTGCGTTTCGGTTGTGGAATGCGCAGCATTTCGCGGCGGCCATCCAGTACATCGTTGCCGGACAAGGTGACGGCCGTGAGCGTGGACGCCCCCTACGGTCGGGGCTCCGATTTGGGTCCACGCTTCACGCAGGGAAAAAACGCTGCGGCGCCGCAATGGCCGCGGGCGTTTGACCGTCCCCCGGCCTTCCGCCGATAATGGGGACAGGCGTTGGAGTTCGCCGCAATCGCCCCTCGGGGCAGATGACTCCTACCGAGAGAATTGGTGGTGAGCACGATGGACGATCCGCGGGAAGCCAGTCAACTGAACTCGTCGCAGCGGTTGCATCTTCTGACTAGCTGCCAATACGCCGACAAGCTGCTTTCTGAAATCGAGGCCACCCTGGTGGCTTCGCAATCCAAGTCGCCGTTCCCTAAGTTTTTGCCCGACTTGTCCCCGGCCGAAGCCAAAGTGGTGCAGGACTACATTGCCCGCATGCGCGCGCAACTGGTGCGCATCCTGGCCGGCGAGGGGGTTTCGATTCCCCCGCCGCAGATCGGGTCGCGACGGTCCATTCGCATCACCCTGGGGTTCGTCGAGATTGCCTTCGACGAGTGCCGCCCGAAGCGCATGACGGGCTACGGCGAACTGTCGGCCGACGCCGCCACCGGGATCGCCGGCCTGGTGGACGAAATCCAGGGCATCGTTTCGCGGCTGGATTCATACCTGGCGCAGGACCGCTCGGCGGGCCTATCCGAGCGGCTGGAGCGGCTGGAGCGCGCGGGCAGTGAGGTGGCGCTGGTGCAAACCCTCGAACGGGCCATCAGCCAGCATGGCCTGGTGGAATTCCACCCGGCGCTGGCCACTATCATCGACCGGCTGGAGACCGACACTTTCGAAATCGCCGTTTTCGGGCGGGTGAGCTCCGGGAAATCGTCGCTTCTGAACCACATCGTCGGGCAGGACTTGCTGCCCGTGGGGGTCACTCCGGTGACCGCGGTGCCCACGCGCCTGGCTTACGGGGCCGAGCCGCGCGCCACGGCCTGGTTTGCCGACCGCAAACCGGAACCGTTCGCCATCGGACGGCTGGCGCAGTTCGTCAGCGAGCAGCACAATCCGGCCAATGTCCAACACGTCACCCGGATTCTTGTAGAGATGCCTGCCGAGCAGCTGCGCCAGGGCGTGGTCTACGTGGATACCCCGGGCCTTGGCTCGCTGGCCACCGCGGGCGCCGCCGAAACCAGGGCCTATCTTCCACGCTGCGATCTGGGAGTGATGCTGATCGACGCCGGGTCCACGCTCACTGAAGATGATTTGGCGACAGTGCAGGCGCTCTACGATGCCGGCATCCCCGCGTCGGTGCTGCTGAGCAAGGCCGACCTGCTGGCGCCGGCGGACCGCGACCGCGCGCTGAATTACGTGGCCGGACATCTCCGCTCGGATCTGGGGCTGGACTTGCCGGTGCACGCCGTCAGCATCAAGCCCGAGTACAGTTACCTGCTGCAGAATTGGCTGGATACCGGCATCCTTCCGCTTTATGACCGGCACGCAGAACTCGCGCGGCAATCGGTGAGCCGCAAGATCGGCGCGCTGCGGCTGGGGGTCGAGGCCGCCCTCCAGACGCGCTTGAAGCGTTCCGGGACGCGGCTCGATGCCAGCCGCTTGGAGGGCCTCGACCGGGATCTGCGCACCGCCGCGGGCAGGATTGCGCAGGCCCGCACGGACTCTCTCGACCTGGCCGATGCGTTCCGCGACGCCGCGGACCTGTTTATCCACGAGGCTGCGCAAAACCACGCGGGTCCGCGTCAGGGCAGCATCCGCGACCTGGTGGAACAGGCTGCCGCGGAACCGGCCGGGCAGATTGCGTCTTTCATCCGGGAAGCCGCCGGCACGGCCGGAGCGGTGCTGGCGCAAACCGCGCAGGTGCTGCAGATCGACCAGGGGCCGGAGGCCGGCGAGCTGCAGGGTGTGCTGAAGAATATGCCGCGGTTCGACCTGGGCAGCCTCGCACTGGAAGTGCGCCCCAGCAAGGTGGCGGAGTTTCTGGGCCGCCGTTGGGCCGTGGCGAGGCTGGAGCGGCGCATCCGCTCGCAGGCAGGCGACGAGATTGCGGGCGCGGTGGTGGCGCATGCCCGCGTGTTGCACGCCTGGGTGCGCAAGACCTTCGCCGAATTGCAGGAGCAGTTCGACAGTTTCGCGGGCGCGTACCGGGCGCACCTGGACCGCCTGTCGGCCAACCCCGCCGCCGGCGGGGACGAGCAGGCTCTGCGGAACGATCTGGCGGCCCTCGGCGGGCTTGCGGAAGATGCCCCCGAACGGGCTGCCGAACAGGCTGCCGAGCGGGCCGCGCCGGGTACGGCCGCGTGACGGGGCAATCCATGATCATAAATCCCGCAGTTGGCCTGCCGTCCCGCCTCGTAGGCCTATTGGCGCGACCGATTCCCGATTGCGGCACAGATCACCTTCCGGGTGACAACCGCCTTATCTGCCACTGGTTGCAGCGCATGGCCGCTGCTTGTTCCGCGGGGCCGCAAGCGCCGGATCTAGAATGATGGACCCGCCCGTCGATTCCCGGCAGTACATCCTGGCGCTGGAGCTGCGGACGCTGGACGACTGCCCCGTGGATTTTGAGGTGCCCTCGCCACTGGCCGGTTTCGATGCCGGCCTGTTTCTGCCGCGCGACGATCCCGATTGGTTCGGACGCTCGGCGTACCCTCCGCGCATCCTGTTACTAAAAGACGGCGCGTTGCACATCCTCTCTCATCCGAGCGCGGGCGAGCCGGCCGGGCGGTGCGTACTGCGGCGCGTCTCGGCGGTGGAATCGGCGCACATGCTGCTGCAAGGCCGGCTGCGCTTCACTGGCCCTGGATTCGATTACACGCTGCGCTACAACACCCGCGGTTTCCCGGCGGTAGCCCGGTTCCTGGGCCAATTGCGCCGGGAACTCCTGGGCAGCGCTGGAGCGCCGGAGGCTCCGCCGGTCCACTTCGGCGGCGCCCTGGATCTGAAATTCACCAACGCCTTGTCGCGGGAACTGGACGCCCCGGAGGCCGTTCAGGTGCAGCTTTTCCAACCGCCGCGCGAGGTGCGGTTGCGAAGCTGGCTGCTACGCCGGCGGCGCTCGATGCCCGGCGATTTGCTGGCGCTCACCGGTCGCCGGCTGCTGTGGATCACGGATCGCGACAAAAGCTCCCGCGCGCGCTACGGCAGCGTCGCCCGGTACGCGCCGCTCGATGCGGTGGAGGGGATTGAGGTTGCGCTGGGCGGCGGGCTGGCCGTCCAGGTGACCCTGAACCACGGCTTGCCATGGCAAATTCCGGTGGCAGGCGAGGCTACGGAGGACTGCCGGCAGGCGGCGGAAGAGTTCACCGCGGCGCTTGCCACGCAAAAGAGGCGTAATGCATCCGGCCGGACCGAACTCCGCCGATAGCAGCGCGCCCGACCCGGAAGCCAGCCGGCTGATAGCCTGCCTGCAGTCGCTGGTGGAGGGCGAATCCGCGGTGGCGGAGCTGGCTGCCTGCGGGCCGCGCGCGATTCCTCCGTTGCGCGAATTCCTGCTCTCGGGGCGCGTGGCCAGCGTGCCGCAGCCGCGGATGTGGGCCGTGGACGCACTGGCCTTGTTGGGTGCCAGAGACGTGCTGATCGAGTATCTGCAATCGTCCGTCTCGGCGGCGGATCCGCAACTGCAGTTTGCCGAGGATGCCGTCCGCAACACCGCGGGCCGGCGGTTGAGCGCGTGGCGCGACGACCGGACTTTCCAAATCCTGCTGGCGGTGGCGCGCAGACGCCAACTTCCGGGGGTCATTGAAACTCTGGCGGGATTCGGGCGCGCAGACGCGATGCCCTGCCTGGACCGGGCGCTCGAAGACGACCTTTGCCGAGGCGCGGCCGAAGACGGATTCCGTAAGCTGGGGCGGGCGGCTCGCGGCGCGCTGCTGGTTTCCGCCGTCACGCCGCTGCCGCTGGGCAGCGAGGAGACGCCCTCAAGCGTCTGCCGGCGGCGCAGCGTGCTGGGGCTGCTCGCGGAGATCGGCGTGGAACCGGAGAACTGGCGGGAACTGCGGCCGCTTTTGGACGAGCGCGACCCCGAGATGCTCACCAGGCTGGCGCAGATCGCCGCCACCGTAGCGGATGCGGAGGGGCGCACCCGCGCCGCCCGCGCGCTGGTGGGCGCGCTCGAAGGCCTGCCCTGGTTCGTCTGGAAGGACGCGGAGGCGGCCCTGGTGGCGCTGGCCCCGGAATCGCGGGCGCCCATTGAGGCCGAGGTGGCGCGCCGTTCCGCCAAGCCGCCGCTGGTACGAGCCGGCGACGAAGTGCTGCGAATGCTGCTGCGGATCAGGCCCCGAACTTCATGACCGTATCGAGGCGCAGCGGCGAGAATTTGATCTGCCGCCCCGACCGGTACTGCGGCTCCGTGGCCAGGCGGCACATCTCGATAATCTGCCCTGGATTTCCGTGGGCGCTCTCCAGGGTCTTGTCGCGAAACGCGGCCAGATCGAGGCTTTGCAGTCCGAAATGGGCGGCGGCGGTCTCGAACAGTTGCCCGGCATCGTGCGCGGATAGCGGCGGGATGGAGAGCACCTGCGCCGGATTCCAGAACAGCCGGGCCAATGCTCCCAAGCTGGGGACATCACGCGCGGCGGCCAAGAGCGCCATGCCGCGGGTGTGGTAGATGCGCTGCAGGAAACGGTAGGTGGGAAAGCCAGCGCCGGCGATTCCGTCGAGGACCATCGGCATGGGCGACATTTCCACGGCGGTCCAGAGGAGTCCCTTGAGGTGAAGGCTGGTTTGCGCGGAGAGCCAGGCTTCCGGATCGGCCAGCGGTGCCGGGAAAGCGTCCGCGGACGCCGCCGCGCGCTGCGCGAATTCGGAGTGCCGGGCGGCGAGGAGACCTCGTGCCATGGCGGTGAGCAGGGCATGCAGGGTGGGTACCCAGGCTACGTAGAGCACGCGAGGATTGCCGGCCAGTGCTTCCTGAATGAGCCTGGTTTTGCCGGATCCCCTCGGCCCCAGTAGCAATAGCGGTTCGCCCGAGCGAAAAGCCCGATTCAACCGTTCGCTCTCGCGGGCCATTCCGAGGAACGGGATTGGTTGCTGCATGCTGCGAATTCCCGCCAGGCCGCACAAACCGACCGGCGGTCGGACGCCGGGCTTGCGCCGGGCACCTGCGGCCCGGCGCCTAATTTGAGGTTACCAACAAAATACGGGATGCGAGCAGTTTTGCGCAGGGGCGCACGGGGTTGCGCTCGCGGGACCAGCGGCTTCCGCACGCGGCAAGGGGTTGCTCCCACGCCACCATCGCCTTCTGCACGAGGCCGCACAGGTTTGCGCTCGCGGGACCAGCGGCTTCCGCACGCGGCAAGGGGTTGCTCCCACGCCATCATCGCCTTCTGCACGAGGCCGCACAGGGTCGCGTTCGCGGGACCGTCGCCTTCTGCACGAGGCCGAATAGGTTTGCGCTCACGGGCCACCGCCGGCCTCGGCCTTACCGGGCGAGCTGAACGCGCAGGGAACGGGCCGCCGCTGCGTTCAGCGGCCGCGGCTCGGGCGGCAGGTACGCTACCGCCAGCGCCTCGAACTGCTCGGGCTGCACCAGCCGGAAACGGAGTTCCAGGTTCGAAAGTCCGGCTAACTCGCTGAGCATGCTCTCGCAAGGGACTTCCGAGGTGACCACGTGAAGCTGCCCCGCGGTTACCCGGTACGGCAGCACCTTCCAGCGGCGGGCGGCTTCGGCGGGCAGGATGCGGGTGGCGGTGCGGTTGACGACCAGATTGTCGGGAATGCCCAGCGGAATGCCGGTTTGGGTGCTGAGTGCAGAATACAGCCGCTCGCACGGGAGGCCGCGCTTCTGCATCAGGTACTCGCCAATGCGCATGCCCTCGGGACAGGCGCACAGGGCGTCTTCCAACTCGCCCATGCTGATCCAGCGCATGCGTACCAGCACTTCGCCAAGGCGCGGACGCCCCGGCACGGCCGAACCGGGAGGCAGGTAGACGTGATCGGTCTTGACCCAGTCCAGCGAGCGCTTTTGCCACCGGGCTTCTAGAAACTGGCGCACGGCTTTGACGGTGGCCATGAAATTGACCAGGTTGCCCCAGGGCAGCCGCAAGGGCGCTGCGGCGGCGAACCGCCATCCGTAGATGCGACTGCTGAGCCACATCCGGACGCCAAGCTGGACCAGCGAAATCCACAACGTGACCCCACAGCAGGCGGAGGCCCACAGGGGCATCTCTCGGCCCAGATCCCACGCCTGCACGTTGCGGCCGGCCGCCAGCCATCCGGCGAGTCCATACAGCAGCGCCAGGTTGGCGAACGGGGAAAGCAGGCTGCCGACCAGGCCTTTGCGATCCCGCCAGAACCAGTAGATCTGCTTCCAGGGCGCGCGCCAGCCGTGCCGCTCCCAGCTTTGCAGGGCGATGCCGGCCACCCAGCGGCTGCGCTGGCGGACGGCGGCCGACCAATGGCGCGGAAAATACTCCCGCGTGGCCAGCAGGCCCTCGGACGAAAAACGCAGCGGCACAAAGATCTGCGGGTAGCCCAAAGCGTGCAGGCAGTAGCCGTTTTCGTAGTCCTCAGTGAGGCATTGCGGATCGAAAATGCGGCCGCCGCGGGTGGCGGCGAGGTGCTCCAGCGCGCTTCGCTCGAAGCCGGTTCCCACGCCGTTGGAGGGCAGAAATCCGCCCAGATACTGGCGCACCGGAATATCCTTCTGCTGATACTCTCCGAATTCGTCGCAGTACAACCCGTGGGTGAATTCCCGGATGCCCGTGGGCAGGGCCAGTACGGGCACCTGCACCATGGCATAGTCCTTCGAGAGCAAGTTGATCATGCGCAGCGAATCGGGGTGGATCAGGTCCTCGGCGTCGTGAGTCATGATCACGTCGAAATGGCAGCCGTGCGTCACCTCGAAGCACCTGAGGAAGGCGTAGATCGAGTTCAGGTTGTCGCCTTTGGAGGTTGGCCCCTTATGGGCTCCCATGGCCATGTGGACCCGCGGATGGCGCGCCGCGGCATCCGATACCGCCCGCACGGTGGCCTCGTCGTTGGGGTAAACCCCTACGAAAATGTCGTAGTTGCGGTAGCGCAGCGCGGCCAGGTTATGGTCGAGCATCTGACCGATGACCCCGTTTTCGCGCCACAGGGGCACCAGGATGGCGATGCGGCGCTCCGGGCAGGCGTCCAATTCCTCGGCCGCCGGCCAGCGGAAACCGCCCCGGCGCGTCAGGAAGAAGACCACCGTAATAAACAGGTCGTCCAACCCACTGATCAGAATCCACAGCGCCATGGGCGCCAAAATGAGTAGAATTCCGTGGTCAAGCCACTCCATCGCGGTCCCCAGACTGGTTTAGTAGTACAGCGGACCCGATTCTCTCTATTTTCGCAGGAGGGGGAGAAAAAAGATCGGGGGCGGAGAAAAAAGGCCGGCGCCCGGGGTGGCCGGGACGCGGTGCCCTGGAATGGGATGCCCGCAATGGGTGTCCGCAATGGGGTGCCCTGGAATGGGATGCCCGCAATGGGTGTCCGCAATGGGGTGCCCTGGAATGGAGTGCCCTGGAATGGGGTGCCCTGGAATGGGGTGCCTTGAAATGGGGTGCCCTGGAATGGGGTGCCCTGGAATGGGGTGCCCTGGAATGGGGTGCCCTGGAATGGGGTGCCTTGAAATGGGGTGCCCTGGAATGGGGTGCCCTGGAATGGGGTGCCCTGGAATGGGGTGCCCTGGAATGGGGTGCCCTGGAATGGGGTCCTGGAATGGGGTGCCCTGGAATGGGGTACCCGGCAATGGGGTACCCGGCAATGGGGTACCCGGCAATGGGTGCCCGCGACCAGGTCTCTGACGACGAGATGTCGTGCGGTTGCGCGGCGACGCCCCTTTGAAGACACGCCGCAAGCCATTGATTCCATTGCATCGGCGCATTGCGCGTCTGCATCGTTTTTGGTGGCACGCAGGGCCATCGGGCACTCCCTGACGGCCGCGGCTCTGATCGGGGAACAAATTTCGCGGTCATAACGCCAGGTGCGCGCAACGTCGTGACCCGCGCCGGCTTTGGCGCGCCTAATTCGGTCCGAAGATCCCCCGGCTCCTCTGGGGAGGCAGTAGAAGCTTGACGTATCCGGCAAGATGCCTTACGTCGCGCCCGAAGACGGCACGTGAGTACTGGCGGTTCGGCGCTCCGGTTTTGGGCGGTTGCGATCAGGCCCCTTCGAGGGGTCCGCAACCGAAAAGCCTCCGCTCGGCCGGAGGATCGTTAATCCCGCGTCGCCAGGATCGCGTCGAGGGGCGCGCCGGTGCGCCAACCTTCCACTGACGCGAAACCGGCATCGCGCAGCAGGCGGGTATACTCTCCCAGGCTGCGCTCCCGGCCCTCGGCGCAGATCAACATATTTAATGACTGCATGTTGGCGGGGAGCGGGCCGACCCCGTCCTCGTTGAGCAGCCGCTCGGCCACCAGCAATCCGCCCTCGGGCGGCAGCACCGCGACGATTTTCTGTAGCAGGCGGCCGATTTTCTCCTCGGTCCAATCGTGCAAGATGCGGCCCACGGCGTACAGATCGGCGACCGGCAGTGGGTCCTCAAAGAAGTCGCCCTCCAAAACCTGAATGCGGTCGCGCGCGGAGGAGAGCGCGACCTGCTCGCGAGCCATGGCGGCCGGGCCGGGCAACTCGAAGACGATGCCGCGCAGGCCGGGATAGCGTTCACAGGCGGCAATGGTGAGGTGGCCGGTGGCGCCGCCCAGGTCGGCGAGGGTGGTGAAGCGGCTCAGATCGAATGCCGTGACCACCCGCGGCGAACTCAGCATGCCGAAACCGTGCATTCCGCGGAGGAAGGCCCGCTGCGCCTCGGGGGTGCGGAAGAAGTGGTTGAAGAGCGGCCCTTCCAGGCCGAACGTCTGGGTCCAGCGGTGCGAACCTTCCCTTACCGCGTCGGCTAGATGGCCCCACATGGGATAGAGGGCGTGGTCCGCATATTCGATGTAACCGCTGAGCGAATAAGGGCTTCCCGACCACAGATAGGCGTCCGCCACGGGGTGGTTAGCGTAGCGGTCCTGGCGCTTCACCAGCAGACCGAGTGCCGCGCAGGCATCCAGCAGCCGTTCGGTGGCGCTAACATGGGTGCGCAGTTCCCTGGCCAGCGCGGACGCCGTGCAGGGGCGCTCGTGCAGGCGGTCGAAGATGCCCAGGGCGAGGGCAGTGAACATGGTCTTCGAGCAGCGGAAGGCTTCAATCAGATCGATGACGGGAGAAGGATCGGGAGGGTTCATGGGTTGCGGAAATGGTCGAAGCCGAGCGCTTCCAGGGGCTTGCCCGCGAGCAGCACGACCCCGGGCCGGCCTTTCTGCATGGTACCAATTCGCGTGAGCGGGAGGTTTTCAAAGTGCGCCGGGACGCGTGTTCGCGGCGATACCGTGAACAGCAATTCGTAATCTTCGCCGCCGTGGAGGGCCTGTGCGAGGGAAGCGCCAGGGAAGACCGGCGGCGCCCCGATTTCAGCTTGCAGCCCGGAAGCCTGGGCCAGGCGATGCAGGTCGAGCGAGAGGCCGTCGCTCAGGTCCATGGCGGCGGTGGCGCGCAAGCGGGTGCGCAGGAAACGGCCCAGCGCCAGGCGCGGGACCGGCCGCAAATGGCGGCGCCAACCCGGACCGCGGCCGAGCGCCAGCCCCAGCGCGGAGCCGCCCAATGCGCCCGAAACGTAGACGGTGTCGCCCGCCCGTGCCGTGTCGCGGCGCAAGGCGCGCCCGCGCGGGGCCGCGCCGCACACCACCATATCGCAGAATAAGGTTTCAGCGCGGGCCAGGTCGCCGCCAGCCAGAGGGGCGCCCTCCTGGCGGGACAGGCGCAGCAGGCCGCGATAAAAGCCGTCCACGAAGCGCTGGTCCGCCCAGCCGGGAAGAGCCAGCGAGACCAGGCAGAACCGCGGCGTGCCGCCCATGGCGGCGATGTCGCTGAGGCCGCGGGCGAGCGCCTTCCAGCCGAGGTCGTGGGGGCGATGGGTGTGGCGCAGGAAGTGGCGGCCTTCGATCAGCATGTCGGTGGTGAACAGCAGTTCTTCGCCGGCACGTGGCCGGAAGATGGCGCAATCGTCGCCGATGCCGAGGGCCAGCCCACCGGCGCCGCGACTTGGGGGCACGGCGGCCAGGCGGGTGATGTGGTGGATGGCCGTCTGTTCGTCGATCGGGCGTTTGTGCTTGACCATACAAAGGGCAGGTGAGAGAATACCTATCGCAATTGTAAAGCTAGACGCTGCGCGATTCGGGGCGCGAGCCGCGGAACGCGGCCGGTCATTATTTGAGGAGAAGGTGAGTGAGGGAAAAAGGCACAGTGAAGTGGTTTAACGCCGCCAAAGGTTACGGCTTCATTCAAAGGTCGACGGGCGACGATGTCTTCGTCCACTTTTCCGCCATCCAGGCGAACGGCTACCGCAGCCTGGAGGAAGGGGCGGAAGTGGAATTCGAGGTGAAACAAGGTCCCAAGGGGCTTCAGGCGGAGAATGTAAGTAAGGTATAGGCAGGTCGGAGTGCGGCCGGGGCCGGGTGCGCGGCTCGGCCGGGGGACGGAGAGCATAACCTCGGGGCGGAGTGGACGCCAAGTGGAGAGGGTGGGCTTGTCTGCCGATTGCCCGCACCCGTCCCTGGACAGAATCGCGGACGCCGAGGCCGGGGGAGATGCCACTTCTGCGGCTAACGGGTTATGCGCCCTGTTCACGAGGAGCACATGTATCGACTGATGTCGATGTTCTGGGGCGGGGAAACTTCCGACGGGCCAGAGTCGGGCGTGGGGCCCATTCGACGCGGAGACGCGGAGTAAGCGCGGAGAAGACCCAACGTAACGAAAGGTCGCAGAGGGGAAGCGGAGTTTCCGGAGAGAAGCCCCGACGCAGAATCAATAGGTTGAGGGAAGTTTCCGGAGAGTAGGTTTACCGGCAGAGGATACCGGCGGGAACCCGTCGAGGGCCAGTGCCTTGGCCTCGCGGTGGCTCGCGAGGAACGTGCGCAGGGGTTCAGGCCGTCGCGCTTTTTGTAGTCAAGTTCTTGACAGCCTTGGCGCCCCTCCAGATGAGAAAGCCGATTACCGGCGCGGAAAAAAAAGCTCCCAGACCGAACAGGAAAATGGAAGCGTACCACAACTCTGAGCGAATGAATGCGTGATGTGGCTGCTGCGGATCGTAGACAATCGGAACCCTCTGGTTCCGGCGATAGGCCGGGGAGCCGCTTCCACTCCTCGAAGTGAAGACGACGGACCGCCCCTCTTTCGTGCGGAAGCTGACCCGCGCATAATAGGTCCAATCTGAAATGTTATTATGTCCAGAGTTCCGCCGCTTGACATTTTCGGCAACCAGGCCGTCTACGGAAATTGCGGTCTGAAGGAACTTCCGGGTGTGCCAGACCGAATAGCTTCCGCCGCCCAGCAGACCCAAGGCAATAGTGCCCAATATCCCTAAAATCACCACATTACCCTTCATGAAGGTGTCTCCAAATACTCCGATTCCATGGTTACTCCGTGATGCAGCGGCGTCTCACTCAGAGACACACAGCAGGTAAGAGTGGATTCCTCTTAGGCCGGTGAGATAAAGACGGCCTTTGGCGTCGAATCCGATCGAGTTGGCAGAGAAAGCCCGGCTAATCAGCGTCCACATAATATCTCCCGTCGCGCTGAGGCAGTGAATATGGGTTTCGAGGCCGGATAGCAGACGGTCGACAAAATAGGTGGTCCCGTTGCGATCCATAACGCCTAGCATGCTGGTGGAAGGCATGATGATATTCCCCTCCTCGATCTCTCCATCGCCGCGTCTGAACCATCGCAAAGCGCCGTTTTCGATGTAATGGATCGACAGGTCCTTACAGGAGTACAGCAGGCGTGAGCCGGGCCCGGCCAAGAGGGTCTGCGCGGCGCAAGGAGTCGCGCGTTTCCACACCGTCTTGCCATCCTGGCTTACCGCCCGGATGTCCGGAGCTTCGGTCCCGACATAGGCTATGCCATCGGGTCCCAGTTTGGCGCCCGGACGGGTGGACGGATATTCGAGAGCTACATCGCCGGCGGGTAGCCCTCTCAAGAAGCGCCGGTTTTCGCTCGTGCCAACCAGCGGCGCTTGCTTGGCATCGGGCGGGAGGTGGAACGAGCTTGGGAGCAAGCCGCCCTGCCCGGCCCGGTTGAGGCAGAAGTACCCTTCGCCTTCCATCGCCGGAAACCAAATCCTGCCATCGTCGGCCATCGTCACCCTGGGATTGATCTCGCTGGTGTGGAAAGCCCAGATAAGGGTACCGTCCTTCGCCGCTCCCACGCCGTCGCCGCCGGAGACATAGACGGTCCCATCCATACCGATCGCCCGGATGACCACGGGCTGCGAAAACGGCAGAGCCACGCTCCAAGCCACTCGCGGGAAGTCCGGCCCCTTCACTTGGGTCACCAGAGCGCGCCCACCAGCGGCCGGTATCACCGGCGGCAATTCCTGCACCGAAGGCAGCCCGCGCGGTTCTGCGGGTAGGGCGTCCTTGTCGAGGGACACGAAGTCATCATTGGGACTGTCGTCGGTACTGCAGCCACCGGAAATGGCGGAAAGTGCGATCACGACCAGGGCAGCAAGCACAGTGCGCACCGCATCAGCAGGCATGATGATCTTCATGTGGTTCCCAATGGATCTCAGCGCAGGTTTCAGGTCGTCACGCCGGATCCGGCTGGATCATGCATTAGATTCTAAGCGAAGTCGCGCGCGGAACACAGCTTCAAAATCGCGCACCGGCGGAAGGACGTTTTGATGGCGTTAAACGGAACCAACACCGCTGCCCCGCCCCTTACGGCTCCAGGATCACCTGGACCCGGTTGCTCTCCTGCCCGCTGGCGGTGATGTAGAGTTCCGAGGGGCCGAGGTTATTAATAGTGGGTAGCTGCACTTCCACCAGGTAGAAACCGATATACCCGGGGACCAGGGTGGCCTTGGTCACCTGGAGCGGCACGCCATCCAGAAATACGCCTACGGACGCGGCTACCGCGGGGGGATTTTCAATCGGCGCCGGCAGCCCGGTGGGCCAGTCGGGATGCACTTTGCCCAAACCAGTGGCCCAGATCTGCAAGCGGCCGTTGGAATGGGCGGTGTTGTGCGCGTCGACCGGCAGGCCGCTATCGGCATCCCAGAGCATCGGCACGCCGTCACGGCCTACCAGGATGGCGGGGGAGACCGGCTGCACGGCCACGCCGCGGGTGAAAGTTCCGGTGGCGGTTTCCAACCGGAGGTCCACATTGGGCCCCACGGCTTCAAACGGGACCTGGATCTGGGATTCGGTATCGGCGGCGGCCAGCACCGGATAATTCAGGGCGCCATCGGTCGCGGAATTGACCCGCCCGCCTACCACGCTGAGCAGCGATCCGGGCGCGGCCGCGCGGGTGCTGTAATCGGCCGTATTGACGATCCGCAGGGTGCGGGTGCGATGCGGCGCCGGGGTGGCATAGACCCCGTAGCCCTCCAGAGCGGCGTAGAGCTGCACACCGGTCGGGTCCAGCCGGACATCGTTGGCCGCGGCGCTTGCGGCGCCGGGCGGAAGGCGGTCGGACAGGTTGGTCCACACCACTCCCGACGGCTCGATGCTGGGATTCTCCAGGTCGGCGTGGGCATAGAACACGCCCTTGCCGGTAGCCACATACATCGCGCCGGCGGCCCGGTCGGCGGTGATTCCATTCACCGGGGCATCCGGCAGGTTGCCGTCCATGGGGTCCCACAACGCGCCGAGCGAGGTGGTGCGCAGTACGCGCGGGCCGGTTCCATCCATGACTGCGAGCGCCACCCGCGGCTCCATGGGGTCCACAAAGATGCGCTTCACCTTGGTGGAGGCGCCCTCCGGGGTGACCGGCCGGAAGTCCTGACCGGGCTCGGAAACCCAGATCCGCCCGTCCGCCGCGCCCACATAAATGGTGTTGCCGGCGGCGCCGATGGCCGTGATCGTGGCGCCCAATTGGCGCGAATAGTTGGCCATGGCGCTGTTCTCGGCCACCACTTCCCATGCGGGCACAGGCTCCCAAACCGAACCACCGGGTGGCAGCATCAGCGCGCCCAGCGGATGCCCGGTCAAGGGATCGGTCTCCACGCGCGTGCCGGCCGTGCCGCTGGGTGTGGACAAAATCCGCACGACCCGGAGGTTCGGCAGGCCTTGGTTAAGGCCGTCCCAGGAAAGGCCGCCATCCATGGAACGCCACACTCCGAAGTCGTTGGCCAGGACGATCTGCTGGTCGTCGTTCGGCGAGACCGCCACGCTGTGTTGGCCGGGGCCGACCACCGCCGCGGCCTTATAAGCCGTCAGGCTGAGCCAAGTCTGGCCGCCATCGCCCGACCCCCACAGTTGCCGGCCCAGGGCGAAAATGCGCGAGGAACCGGAATTTGCCGCCAGAATGATGGCGCCGGGTTCGGGAAGGCGGGCCGCCGTCACCTGGGCCGGTACGGCTGCGGCGTCGGGATTGGACGCCGGCAACCAAGTCTCGAAATCGGAGGTGCGGAAAACCTTGCCGGACCCGGTCTTGGCGTATAGCGCCGAGCCATCGGCAGAGTACCATACCTGGGTGACCGGGCCGGTGGCTGGCGCCGCCAACTCAAGATCCACCGCCGGGCCGCCGACCTTGCGCCAATCGGGCGGGGTCTGCGCCAAAGCACCCAGTACCCCCACCAATGTTAGCGTTCCAATTTGAACCGCGGTTCGGGCTGTTCCCTTATGACACACTATCGTGTTCCATTCTAGCTTAATTGCGCCGGGTTCCGGGCAACAAACTGCTGAAACTTCACGCTTTGTGAGCGAAAATTAATTCCGGTCCCCGGCTTGCTAATGCAGGTTCGGTGCTAGACTTGAGGAGTCGTAGCGCCGGACTGCCTTTTCAGATCCCGCAGTCCCAAATCGACTCTTATGTACGAGCGGGTTACGCTCTCGCGGATGGTGTGCAGGCTGCTGCCGGCGGTTGCGCTGGTGGTGTCTATGGCGCCTCTGCACGCCCAGTTCAAGAGTCCCGCTGCAGCCACAGTGGTGCAGGAAATAGGACAGGTTTCCATCCTGAAAGATGGGTACCAGATCGCGCTGTCGGTGGGCAATGAGGTGAATCCGAGGAGCGTGATCGTGAGCGGCCCGGACGGCTACGCCAAGCTCCAGACCGCCGACGGCAGCACCTGCGAAGTCTTCCCCAACGCCAAGGTGACGTTCCGGCCGGACTACCCGAACTGGACCGATTATATCCAGGTGTTCATTGGCCGGATCCGGGTGCAGATCGATCATCATTTGGGCGCCAACCCGCACCGGGTTTCCACGCCCACTGCCGTTATCTCTGTGCGCGGCACGATTTTCGACGTAGTGGATGAGGACCAGGAAGATACCACCCTGGTTAGCGTGGAAGAGGGCGAGGTGGAGGTCCGGCACCTGCAACACCCCAGCCAGATCATCCTGCACACCAACGAGTCGATCCGCGTGTATCGGGATGCGCCGATTGCCAAGGTAGCCGACCACAGCGGCGCTTGGCGGGTGGCTTTCGATCACCTCCGGCAAGCCCTCTACGACGCTCTTTATACGCATCCCGGCGGAATCGGGAGCCCGGGTGGAGTGGGCGTCCCGGGCGGTTCGACGGGCGGGGTGCAGGGCGATAAGCGCGGCGGCGCCGGCGGGACCACCAATGGCGGCAGCGCACCCGGAAGTCCACCCGCGCCTGGAAGTCCTCCGGCGCCCGGTACGCCTCCAGCACCGGGGGGCGGGGGCGGCGGCTAGAACAGAGGCACGCCGGCGCGGGCGGATTTGGCCGGGTGGCCGACAGTCCGGGCCGTGGGCGTCGCTATATAACCTTAATTAAGGCGATTCCTGCCGACGGAAGCCCCGGCCTGCCCATGAGGTCCGGCCCAAGCTTCAAGCTGCAAGCGCCGGGTTTCCGGTCGCGGGGGCCGGCCTGAGCCGCGGGGTTAAGCTTACATTGCCGAGCTTGGCCGTTCGCGCGGGGGTGTCTCGCTGCCAGTGGAAGCCGTATTCCTGGGTGGCGGCGCACATGCCGCTTTCGCCCTGCGTGATACAGTGAAGAATGGTGTTTCGCTACTCCTTGCGAAGTCTGCTTCTTCTGGCGTGCGCGGCGGGAGCCGGTGCGCAATCCAAGCCCACTTCCTCGTCGGGACCGGCGGCGCTTTTGCCCCAGCCGGCCGGCCTGGAAGCCGATTGGGATATTTCTCCGGTGCTACAGCAGATCGGCGCCTATGCCGGGCGCCTCACTCCGGAACTGGACAAGCTCGATCCGCAGGTGTGGGCCTCCAAGGGAGCTTCGGAAACCTACCTGCGGCAGTTGCAGTCCAGCAAGGACCAGGCGCGGGCGCTGGGCGATCAAACCAAGGCGTTGATGCGCAATCCCGAGAAGCTGTCGGCGACGCTTGAAGTGCTGTTTCGGATTCAGGGCCTTGACACCATGCTGACTTCGCTGGTGGAAGGCGCGCGGCGCTACCAGAGTCCCGGGGAGGCGGAGGCCCTGGAAGCTCTGGCGGTGGAGGATGGCGCTGCCCGCGACCGCCTGCAGGCTTACATCGTCAACCTGGCGGTGGAACGGGAACACGACCTGGATGTGATGGACCGGGAAGCCCAGCGCTGCCGCGGGCTGATCAGCCAAACGCCCGCCAAGCCGGTGAGGAAACCATAGGCGCTATGCCCTTTGTGTGCAGCATTTGCGGTGAGGAATCGACACGGATCTGCGTGCTCTGCACTAAGGATGCGTGCGTCAACCACCTGTGCGAGAAATGCGGCCGGTGCAGCGATTGCTGCGAATGCGAAGTGGCCCTGTTCGAGGAATCCAGGGGCCCTTCCTGGGGATCGGCGCGCGCGGCCGTGCGAGCGGCGGCGGAATCCAAGGCGCCGGAGTCCCCGGTGGAACCCGAGGCGCTGCCGCCGGAACCAGAGCCGGAACCGGTCAGTGCGCTACCGGTGACCCCGGAGACCGCTCCGGCGGAGGCTGCGGCGGAAGCTGCGGCGACAGATCCCGGTCCATCTCCGGACGAGGAGCCTCAACTGGGACCGGTCGAGGCGTAGCGCCTAGTTCGGCGAAGGCCTTTCGGCGCGATCGATCACCAGCACCTCGACCGGCGCTTTGGCCGGTTTCAGGGCCAGCCCGAGCTGCTCGCGCAGCGCGGTGAAGATCCAGGCGGGGTCCACGCCCTCGGGTGCCGGGTACCGAATCGCGGGAAGCGTAAAATTGAACGCGCCGCGGATGCCGGTGCGGTCCAGAACCGGACGATCCACCACGGCCAGCTCCGACAGCCACTCCGCGAAGGCCGCCATCGACATATCTTGCAGCACAAATTGGCCGTTGACCACCCGCAGGTCCGTGGTTTCGTCCGCCTTAGCGGCCTGGAGCTTCGGCCTGCTGCGGTCCGGCCGCAGCTCAAAAACGGACATGAGTTTGGCCTCGCGGTGGAGCGCCAGGCGGAAGCGGCTGGCGAGCAGTTGCCGCAGCATCAGGCGGAGGCGCTGCGGGCCGGCGGGATTCTGGTTCCTGGCAGCGATGTCCCAGCGGTCGCCGGACGCCCACGCGGGGCCGGACGTCTGGTAGAACTTTACCTCATACGCCCACTGAATCGCCGCAGTCAGGCTGGCGTTTTCGAGGGTCAGGCTCTTCGGCGTCCAGGAGATGTGTTCGCGGCCGCTGCCCTCCCCACCGCGCCGGGCCATCTGGCTGGGGGCGATGGAGGCGACGTCAAAGGCCGGCGGTTCGGGAGGGGCGGTCTGAGCCAGCACGGGGCAACCACCCAAACCGAGCCAACTGGCAAGCAGCCAACCGATTCCTGGCAACCAGCGCATGGGGGAGATCTCCTTCCTTTTTTGGACACCACGGCGGCGGAAAAGGCTCCGCGTGGGCGGCGGCGCTGGCCGCCTTCGGGTGGACTAAACGGCGGAGGGCAAATGGGGGCTGCGGGGTCAAGCCGGTCCGTCTCCGAAGTGAAGCGGAGGCCGCTTCACTCCTCCCGCAGAGCGGCCGCCGGGTCGAGGCGCGCGGCGCGGCGGCCGGGGATCCAGCAGGCAGCGGCGACGATGCAGAGGAACAGCAGCGCCGCCTCGAGGAAAGCCGATGGGTCGGTGGGGCGCACATTCACCAGCATGCTGGCCATGGCGCGGGTGAACGCCAGCGCGGCTGCCAGGCCCAGTGCCAGACCCGCCAAGCCGAGGCGCAATCCATGCCCCACGATCAGTTGAAAGATGCCGGCAGGAGCCGCGCCCAGGGCCATGCGGACACCGATTTCGGCGGTGCGCTGCTCGACCAAGGTGGCTACTACGCCGTACAGGCCGACGGCCGTCAGTAGAATGGCGATGGCGGCGAAGGCCCCGATCAGGAGGAGCGAAAAGCGCGTGCCGGCCTGGTCCTGCTCGACCAGCGCGTCCATGGTTTGCATCTTGGAGAGCACCAGTTGCGGATCGAGGCGCGGAATGGCGGTGCGAACGGCAGCGGCGAGGCGGGTGGGATCGCCGGAGGTGCGGAGGGCCCAGTGGCGCGAGACTCCGGTTTGCCAGATCGCATCGGTGAAGAAAATGGTCTCGCGGGCGGGTTCGGCCAGCGAGGACAGGCGCTGGCTGGCGACCACGCCGATCACCTCCATCGAGGGGTTCTGGGGGAAGAACGGCGTGGCGATGCGCTTGCCGACCGCGGACTCGTGGGGAAAGGCCCGGGCGGCCAGCAACTGGTCGATGACGGCGACGCGGCGGCCGGGCGTGTTATCGGCGTCGGTGAAGGTGCGGCCCGCCAGGACTGGCGTGCCGAGAGTCTCGAAGTAACCGGGCAGGACGCCCTGGAAATCGGCGCCCTCGGCACTGGCGAGCGAGCGGAACGGCGGGAGAACGGTCTGATTGGTAAGGTGGCTGCCGTCTTCCAGCGGAAACGCGACCGAGGCAGTAGCGTTATCGACTCCGGGCAGTTCACGGAGGCGGGTCTGAATGCGGTGGAGCAGTTCCAGGCGGCCGTCCTGGCTTTCCAGGCGCGGCCAGTCGCGCGTGAGATAGAAAGTAAGGAGGCCGTGCGGATTGTAGCCGGGCTGGACGCGGCGGAGTTCGAGGAAGCTGCGGAACATCAGGCCGCAGCCGGTCAGGAGCACAAAGGAGAGCGCGACTTCGGCGGCCACCACCCCACTACGCAAGCGGACCGGCCCGCCGGCGGCTGCGCGCCCAACTCCGCGAAGTACTTCGATGGCATCGCTGCGGGCGGCGCGCAGGGCCGGCACGAGGCCGAACAGGACGGCCGAGGCCATGCCTGCGGCGGTGGCGAAGAGGAGGACAGGCCAATCGATGGCGGCGGTTTCCAGGCGCGGCACATTGGCAGGAGCGACGGCCAGTAACCCGCGGATGCCGGCCCAGGCGAGGCCCAAACCGGAGGCCGTCCCGGCGCCGGCCAGCAGCAGGGCTTCGGCAAGGACCTGGCGGACCAGGCGGGAGCGCGGGGCACCCAAAGCGGTGCGCACGGCAAGCTCGCGCTGGCGTAGAGAAGCCCGCACCAGCAGCAGATTGCCCACGTTGGCGCAGGCGATCAGGAGCAAAAAGAGAACCGCGCCGAGCAGCGCCACAAGCGCCGGGCGGACTTCGGCCACCAGGTAATCCTGCATCGGATCCAGAAGGAGCTGCACTCGCGGCGTGAAGGACTTGGCCAGCAGCGAGGGAGCCAGGGTGGTGAGGCGTTGCTGCGCCTGGAGCAGGCTGAGGCCGGGTTTCAGGCGGGCGACCGCGCCGGCGACCAGCAGGTTGCGCGGAAGGGCCGCGTAGGCGACGTTATTGGCCACCCAGTAATCCGGCGCGGAGTCAATCCGCGAGCCGGGGAAAGTACAGGCGGAAGCCGGGAGCGAGCACGCCGACGATGCGCGGGCCGCGCTCGCCGAGGCCGCGCATCTCCTGGCCGATTACCGCGGTGCTTCCGCCGTAGCGGCGCTGCCAGTATTCGTAGCTGAGGATGGCCGCAGAGCCGGGCGGGATGAGGACGCCGGGATCGAGCGGCTGCGGGATAGCGTCGGCGGCGGTGAAATCCCGGCCGGCGACGATGCGCGCGCCCATGAGGTGGAAAAAGTTGATGGTGATGAGGGCACGGGTGAGCTGTTCGGCGGTGCCATCTTCGCGGGTGACAAAAGCGCGGAAGGTGGCCACGCCGGCGAGGTCCTCAAAAATGGAGCCTGAGCCGTCGCGCAGGTCGAGGAAATCGGCGTTGCCGTAAAGGAAACCTTTATAGCCGGTCTCGGCAGAGGTGCGAAACACCAGCACGAGGCGATTGGGTTGGAAGTAGGGTAAGGGCCGCAGCAGCACGGCGTCGGCCCCGCTGAAGATGGCCGTAGAAGCGCCGATGCCCAGGGCGATGGTAAGCGCGGCGGTGGCTGCAAACACGGGACTGCGCCGCATGGTGCGGGCGGCATAGGCGAGGTCTTTCCAGAGATCTTCCAGCAGATTCAGTTTGCGCATGTCGCGGCATTCTTCCTTGGCGCGGCTGACGTCGCGAAAGGCGAACTGCGCCTGGCGGCTGGCTTCGGCGGGGTCCATGCCGCGTGCGATATGCTCGCTGGCCTGCCGCTCCAGGTGGAAACGGATTTCATCATCCAGATCCTGTTCCACCTGGCGGCGCCGGAACAGGGACCGGAGGCGCAACGGAATCCTATAGAGCCAGCGCTCGGCGCCCATGTCAGGCCTGCTCCAGCCTCATGACATTGGTAATGGCGGTGGAAAGGCGATCCCAATCGGCCGCCTGTTTGGCCAGCTCGCGGCGGCCGGGCCGGGTGAGCGAGTAGAATTTGGCGCGGCGGCCCAGTTCGCTGGTCTTCCACTCGGCCTTGATCCAGCCCTCCTGCTCCAGCTTGTGCAGGGCGGGATAGAGCGAGCCGTCGCTCACCTGGAGCACGTCGCCCGAAACCTGCTTGAGGCGCTGGCCGATGGCCCAGCCGTGGAGCGGCTCCAGGGCGAGGATTTTGAGGAGCAGGAAGTCCAGGGTGCCCTGCACCAGGCCGGAGGGTTTGCTCATGGCGATATACTCTCGGTTACCGGGAACATGGTACGCCGAACGGGCCGCGGCGTCAAGAGGGGGTGGGTCCCTGCACGGCCCTGGTATCCTGGCGGAGGCGGTGTCTGTGCGATGAACGCGCCGGTGGGTCCAGGCATCCTGCGAGACGGCGATCTCGAATTGCAGATGGTGGAGTTTGCGCCGCATCCGGTGCATCGCGCGCCGGCGTATTTCTTTCGCCTGGTGCTTGCGGGATCGGATGACGAGCTGGGCCGCATCAATCTAAGGCTCGGCGCGACGCCCCACATCGAACGGTATGCAGGGCACGCCGGATACGCGGTCCATCCCGCCCATCGCGGCCACCGCTACGCGGCGCGCGCCGTGCGGTTGCTGCTTCCCCTGGCGCAGCGGCTGGGAATCGACCCGCTGTGGATTACCTGCGATCCGGAAAACTTCGCTTCGCGCCGGACCCTGGAGTTTGCCGGAGCCGAGTTCGTGGAAATCGTGGACGTGCCGGAAGATTGCATCATCTACCGGAACGGGCACCCGCGCAAATGCCGCTACCGGCTGAGTACGCAGTAACGATCCTGCGGCAGAGCCGGGAGGCTTTTCGGTTGCTGGCCCCTCAAAAGGGCCTGATCGCAACCGCCCAAAACCACGTGTGCCGCCCGCACCGTGGCGATTGTCGAGTGCCGTCTCCGGGGCGACGGAAGGCATGGTGCGGGAAACGTCAAACTTCCACTGCCTCCCCGGCAGAGCCGGGGGATCTCCCGACTGATTAGGTCTTCGACCGCGGGGTCCGCTCCCTTCGGCGGCGGCTCCGTTTCGCTGCCGAGCCGCGCGCATAAGCAGGCGGGCAAACCGAAATCACGCGGTCCGGGACCTGGCGCGGGCGCGTTGCTCTCACCACACGTGGCAGGCGTTCACGGCCGCCATGGGCTGGCCCGGATTGCAGGAGAAAGCCTTGCGAATTCCGGCATATTCTCCACCACCCCGTTCACCCGGAATTCCGCCGGCGAGTGCGGTTGGTCTGGACCTGCAGCCGCAAGGCCTCTTCGCGCGCGTTTTCGCACCAGACCTGGCCAAACGAGAGGAAGAAACGCTGCTCGGGCGTGAAGCCGTCGATCTTCGGCGGTATCGTTGCCGATGGTGTTCAGCAGGGCCATTAGCGCGACGCGCACGCCGCCGTTATCGGCGGTGTTCTCACCCAGCGTGAGCTTGCCGTTGACGTGCACGCCGGGGGCGACCTAGAAACCGCGAGTACTCGTCGGCCACGCAGGCCTCGCGCTGGTCGAACTTCTTCGGCGTCCTCGGGGGTCCACCAGTCGTGCAGGTTGCCATCGGCGTCGAACTGGCGGCCCTGGTCGTCGAACCCGTGGGTCAGTTCGTGGCCGATGACCATGCCGATGCCGCCGAAGTTCACCGCGTCGTCGATGTGGTTATCGAAGAACGGCGGCTGCAGGATGCCGGCGGGGAAATTGATGTTGTTCATCTGCGGATCGTAGTAGGCGTTAACCGTGGGCGGCGTCATGTCCCATTCCTTGCGGTCGACGGGCTTGCCGATCTTGTTCAGCTCGCGGTGGAACTCGAAGCTCGTCGGCGCGGAAACTCGTTGCCCAGGGCGTCGTCGCGCTTGACCACGACGCGAGGAATAATCGCGCCAGCGGTCGGGATAGCCGATCTTATTGGTGATGGCCTTCAGCTTGATCAGCGCCTGGCGCTTTGGTTGCCGGCGTCATCCAGTCGAGGTTCTGGATATCCTGGCCCAGCGCCTTCTCGAGCGCATCCACCATTTTCAGCGTGCGCGCTTTGGCCTCCGGCGCCGAAAGTCCGCTCGACGTACTTGCGGCCCAAGGCCTCGCCCAGGTCGGAATCGGTGATAGTCGACGCAGCGCTTCCAGCGCGGCCGCATCTCAGTGGCGCCGGTCAGCACCTTGCCATAGAAATCGAAATTCTCGCGCACAAACGCCGACGGCAGCAGCCGCGCCGAAGAGTGCAAGGCGTGCCAGGTGAGATACGTTTTCCAATCGTCCAGACTGGCGCGTTTGGATGGCGGCGTTCATGGCCTTGAAGAAGTCCGGCCAGGACACGTTGAGGGACTGGAACTCGGGCGATCCCGAAGCCCGCGAAGTATTGGCTCCAGCGGAAAGCGGGGGCGAGCCGCTCCAGTTCCGAAACAGTCATCTTGTGGTAGACCTTTTCGGGGTCGCGGCGCGAGACATTGTCGAGAGATCCCTTGGCCAGGCCGGTTTCGAATCTGCATCACCGTGGCGGCATCGGCTTTGGCCTGCTCCGGTTTCTCGCCCGCCAGGTCTAACATGCGCTGCACGTGCTGCCAGGTACTTCTGGCGCAGCTCGACGCTCTTGGCGTCTTCCTTCAGATAGTAGTCGCGATCGGGCAGGCCGAGACCCTCCCTGGTCGGCCTGCGCGATCACCGCTTTGGAATCCTTGAAATCCTGCCCGGAGCTGAAATCGAACAGGGCGTCCACGCCGGCCACTGCAGGCGGGCCAGATCCGCGGCGATCTGCGCCTTGTCCGTAAGCGTGCGGATGCGCGCGAGCAGCGGCTCCAAAGGCGCCGATGCCCTTGGCATCGATTGCCTTTTCATCCATGCAGGCGGCGTAGAAGTCGCCGATCTGGCGGGAGATGGCATCGTCGGAAACGGGCGTGGCGGCCTGCTCCAGGATCTCGTGCAGGACGTCGCGGTTGTGTTCCGCGAGTTCCTCGAAGCGGCCCCAGATGGCCTGATCGGGCGGAATGGGATTATCCTTGATCCAGTTGCCGCAGGCGTACTGGTAGAAATTGTCGCAGGGGTTGACCGAGCGGTCGATCAGATTCACGTCGAAGCGCGGAGTCGTTTCGCGGGGCGCGGCGGCGGCTTTCTGCGCGGGCGCCGGGGCGCTTTGCGCGGCCAGTGCGCAAGCCGAAACCAGAACGGCGAAAATGTTTTTTACCAAAGGTGCACTCCTCTCTCTCAATCTAACGTGTGAGGCGGCGTTTTGGTGCGGCGTTTACCGTCTGCGCGCGCCAGGATGCTATACTTCAGCACTTATGGCCAGCATTTTGATCCGCAAACCGCTAACCACCATTATGGAGGAGGCCGGACAGGAGGGCGAGTGCACCCTCAAACGCGTGTTGGGCGTGGTGAATCTGATCACGTTGGGAATTGGCGCGATTATCGGGGCCGGCATTTTCGTGCTGACCGGATCGGCGGCCGCTCAATATGCCGGACCGGCGATCGTGCTTTCCTTCATCCTGGCGGGGACGGGCTGCCTGTTTGCCGGCTTATGCTACGCCGAGTTTGCCTCGCTGATCCCGATCGCGGGATCGGCTTACACCTATGGATACGCCACGCTGGGTGAGCTGTTTGCATGGATTATCGGCTGGGACCTGATCCTGGAATATGCTTTCGGGGCGGCCACGGTAGCCTCCGGATGGAGCGCCAACGTGGTGCAGTTGGCCGGACGCCTGGGAATCCCGATTCCGCCGCAACTCACCGACACTCCGGGCACGGACCTGGCGTTCTATAACGGCCTGTGGCGCCCCGCCCTCACCATTCCCTCAAGCGTGAACCAGGCTTCGCTGCCGCACGCCACGGGGGTGTTCAATATCGTGGCGTTCCTGGCGATTTGTCTGGTGACCTTCGTCCTGGTGATCGGCATTGAGGAATCGGCCACGCTCAACACCATCATTGTGTTCATCAAGGTGGGGACCGTGCTGGTGTTCATCGCCGTGGCGGCGGTGTACGTGGCGGGCCACTGGGCACAAGCGCAGGCCAACTGGACGCCCTTCGTCCCACCAAACACGGGCGAGAGCGGGCACTATGGATGGTCGGGTGTGGCGCGCGGAGCAGCGGTGATTTTCTTCGCCTACATTGGCTTCGATGCAGTTTCCACGGCCGCGCAGGAGGCCAAAAACCCGCAGAAGGACATGCCCATCGGCATCCTGGGATCGCTGGCCATCTGCACAGTGCTGTACATCGCCACCTCGTGGCTGCTCACCGGCGTGGTGAAATATCCGCAGCTCAACGTGGCGGCGCCCGTGGCTCTGGGCATGGAAGCGACCGGCGTGGCCTGGGGCGAATACCTGGTGTTGATCGGCTCCATCATGGGGCTGAGCACGGTGATGCTGGTGATGCTGCTGGGCCAGTCGCGGGTGTTCTATTCGATGTCGCGCGACGGCCTGCTGCCGGAGTGGGCCGGACGCATCCACCCCAGGTTCCGCACGCCCTACATCTCTTCGATTACGGTGGGCATCTTCGTGGCCATCTTCGCGGCGCTGATTCCGATCGGCATTCTGGGCGAGCTGGTGAGCATCGGGACGTTGTTGGCGTTCGTGATCGTGTGCGCGGGCGTGTGGATTCTGCGGCGCCGCCGTCCGGAGCTGCACCGCCCCTTCAAGACCCCGCTGGTGCCGCTGGTACCGATTCTGGGGATTCTGATATCGGCGTTGCTGATGGCCGCCCTGCCGGCCGCCACCTGGCTGCGGCTGCTGATCTGGCTGGCCATCGGCCTGGTCATTTACTTCGGCTACGGCCGGCATCACAGCCGGGTAGCGCTGGGGTTGATGAAGAAATAGGGCATTCGCTCCGACAGGATCGCGCCTGCCACTATCGCTTGACAGTATATCGAGCCGCGGTATACTGTCGGTCATGGCAGAACATCAGCCGCTGAGCGCGCAGGCATTCCACATCCTGGTGGCGCTGGCGGGCGGCGATCAGCACGGCTACGGCATCATGCAGGATGTGGCGGCGCGCACCGGCGGCAAGATGCAAGTGAGCGCCGGGACGCTCTACGGGGCTATCCAGCGGCTTCTGGAACAGGGGTACATCGTGGAGCAGCCGGGCAGCGACGACCGGCGGCGCGTGTACCGGCTGACGGCGGGAGGACGCAAAGCGGCGCGGGCGGAAGCCGCACGGCTGGCGGAACTTCTGGAGCAGGCGAGGCAGTATGGACTGGCTCCCGAGCGCGGCTAGAGTCTATCGCACGCTTCTGTTCGCCTATCCGGCGGAGTTTCGCCACGAATACGGCGGGCAGATGGAGGAATTTCTGCTGGAGCGGCTACGCGCGGAACCGCCGTTGCGCGTGTGGAGGCAGGCGCTGGCGGATGTGGCGGTGAGCGCTGCACGGGAGCACTGGCACATGCTGGCGGGCGACCTGCGTTATGCCGTGCGGCTGTTCCGGCAGGCTCCGGCATTCACGCTGGTGGCGCTGCTGACGGCGGCGTTGGGAATCGCGGCAAGCTCGGCGGTCTTCAGCCTGGTCAACGCGGTGCTGCTGCGGTCGCTGCCGTACGGCGAGGCGGAGCGGCTGGTATATCTGTGGCGGCCGAACGTCCGGCTGGGTCCACCGGTGCCGCTGGAGTTGGGACCGGAACCGGAGGATTTCCTGGCCTGGCAGGCGCAGAGCCGCTCGTTCTCGCGCATTGGCATGCTCATTCAGGCGTGGTTCCGCGTGCCGGGCGGCAATGGGGCGGATCGCATCGGGGGAGCTTGGGTCGACGGAAATTTCTTCGGCGCCATCGAGACGGCGCCGGAACTCGGCCGCACCATCTCGGCGGACGACGACCAGCCAGGGCACGACCGCGTGGCGGTAATTTCGCACGGGTTGTGGGAGACGCGCTTCGCGGGCGACCCGGCGGTGATCGGCAAGACGCTCTCGCTCAACGGAAAGGCACACCAGGTGATCGGGGTGATGCCGGCGGGATTCGAATTTCCGCGCCGCAATGAGCTACCCCCGATGATCTCAAACACGCCAAGCACCGAGGTTTGGGCGCCGGCCGCCCTGACCGAGCAGCAGAAGCACTCGGATTCCATCGAGGTGATCGCCGTGGGCCGGCTGGGCGCGGGCGTATCGCTAGCGCGCGCTCAGCAGGAAATCAAGGCCATCGAGAAGCGCCTGGACACTGCGCGCAAGCCCGAAGACCGGGGGTGGTATGCGCTGCTCAGGCCGTTGACGGAGACCGTACTGGGACCGGCGCGGCCGCAAATGTGGCTGCTGCTGGGCGCGGTGTCGCTGGTGCTGCTGATTTCGACCGGCAACGTGGCCAACCTGCTGCTGGCGCGGGCAGCCGGGCGGGTACATGAAATGAGCTTACGCAGCGCGCTGGGGGCCGACCGGGCGCGCCTGGTGCGGCAGGCGATCACGGAATCGCTGCTGCTGTCGGCGGGCGGCTGCGCGCTGGGAGTGCTGGGAGCGGAGGCGATGGTGAGGGTGCTGGTGCGGCTCAATCCGGGCGACATTCCGCGCCTCGAGGAAGCCTCGCTGGATGCGCGCGTGCTGCTGTTCGCGGTCGGCATTTCGGTGATTGCGGGGCTGGTGTTCGGCGTGGCGCCGGCCATTTCGGCCTCGCGGAACGACCCCATGAGCCTGCTGCGCGAAGGCGGCAACCGGGGCGTGGCCGGCGGGCGGCGGCGGGTAAGCAACGGGTTGATCGTGGCCGAGGTCGGTCTCTCGATGGTGCTGCTGGCGGGCGCGGGATTACTGATCGAGAGCGAGCGGAAGCTCGAATCGGAAGGCACGGGCTTCGCGCCTTCCACACTGACCATGCGGGTGGTTCCGCCGCCGGGCAATGACCGGCCCGAGCAGCAGCACGAAGCCTTCGACCGGCTGCTGACGGCGGTCCAGGCGCTGCCGGGTGTGCGGGCCGCGGCACTGAACGGCAACATGCCGTTCAGCCACAGGGAAAGCATGGCGTTGTTTCAGGTGGAAGGGTACGCCAATCGCGACCGCCAACTGGCCGATGCGGATAGCGTGTCGCCAGCGTACTTCACGACGATGCAGATTCCACTGCGCGAGGGGCGGGTGTTCGGCCGCGTGGATTATGGCGCGGCGGAGGCGCCGATCATCGCCAACCAGGCGTTTGCCGCGCGGTACATGGGCGGCGGCTCGCCGCTCGGCAAGCGCATCCGGCTGATCAACCTGGATGGCAGCGGGCACTGGCACACCGTGGTCGGGGTGGTGGGCAACGTGCGGCACACCAAGATCGATGAAGCCATGCGGCCGGCGATTTATACTCCCGGATGGCCTTGGGGATCGGGCTTCCTGGCGGTGCGCGGCGCCGGGCCCCGAGGGCAATCGTCGCGGCTGGCGCCGGCGATTCTGGCCACCGCGCACCGGCTGGATGCGCGCTGGGAGATCACCGACATTCATCCCATGCAGGAGGCCATCTCCCAGGCCGGCGCGGCGCGCAAATTCCAGTTGCTGCTGCTGACCTCCTTCGCCGCCATGGCGCTGTTTCTGGCGCTGGTGGGGCTGTACGGGGTGATTGCGTATTCGGTGAAGCAGCGCACGGCCGAGATTGGCGTGCGTATGGCGATGGGCGCGTCGCGAGGCGCGGTGATGGGGATGGTGCTGCGGCAGGCCGCAAGCCTGGCGCTCGCGGGCCTGGCGATGGGCGTGGCTGGTGCGCTGGCTTTGACGCGGCTGATCGCGGGATGGCTTTACGGGGTGAGTCCGGTGGATCCCGCCACGCTGGCAACCGTGGCCGGGCTGTTGTTCGGGGTATCGGTGGCGGCCTGCGCCATTCCGGCTTGGAGGGCCGCGCGGATCGATCCGGTGGCGGCCCTGCGGAGTTAACCGGCTACTTCTGGTCTTTTCCCTCTTCCTCTTCCGGCTCGCGGCCTTCCTGGCGGGCTTTGAGGCGCTCTTCTTTGCGCTTGGCCCGGTCGGCGGCGCGCTTCACCAGCTCGGAACCGACCAACTCCAGGAGAGCCAACTCGGCCCCGTCGCCCTTGCGGGGTCCCAGGCGGGTGATGCGGGTGTAGCCCCCGTTGCGCTGGCCGAATCGGGTGCCCAGCGTGTCGAAGAGCTTCTTCACGGAATCCGGCGTGCGCAGCACCGCGGCGGCCTGCCGGCGCGTATGCAAGGTGTCGGCCTTGGCAAGCCTGATCATCTTCTCCACCAGCGGCCGCACCGCTTTGGCCTTGGGCACGGTGGTGACCACGCGCTCGTGCTCGATCACGCTGGTGACCAGATTGCGCAACAGCGAGTTGCGGCTATCGACCGGCCGTTTGAGTTTAAAACCGGCAACCTTGTGTCTCATGAGCTACTCTCCGATGTTGTCCTGCTGGCCCTCATCCTCGGGACCGTAATCCGGTCCGCTGCCGCTGGCGGATTGCGGCGGGGCCACCAGCCGGCCATGCGCGTCGATGCGCATGCCCAGCGACAGGCCCATGTTGGCCAGAATTTCCTTGATCTCGTTAAGCGACTTGCGGCCGAAGTTCTTGGTGCGCAGCATCTCGGCCTCGGTCTTCTGGATCAGCTCGCCGATGGTCTGGATGTTGGCGTTCTTGAGGCAATTGTAGGAACGCACGCTGAGTTCCAGCTCTTCCACCGAGCGGTTCAGCACTTCGTTCATCTTGTCGAGGCCGCGTTCGGAGATCTCTTCGGCCTGCTCCGGCACTTCCTCGAAGTTGATGAAGATGGCCATGTGGTCCTTGAGAAGCTTGGCGGCGTAGCCGATGGCGTCCTGCGGTGAAACCGCGCCGTTGGTCCAGACTTCCAGGGTGAGCTTATCGTAGTCGGTCATCTGGCCAAGGCGGGCGGCCTCCACGGCGAAGTTGACCTTACGCACGGGCGAGTGAACGGAATCGATGGGGATGTAGCCGAGGGCCAGGTCTTCGTCGAAATTCTTGTCTGCGCTGACGTAGCCGCGGCCGCTCTTGAGGCGCATTTCGACCGAAAGCCGGCCACCCTCGCTGACGGTGGCCACGTGGACGTCGCGGTCGAGCACTTCGACGTCGGCATCGGTTTCGATCTGGCCGCTGCGCACGTCGCCCGGATGCTCTACCGTCAGACGCACGGTTTTGACGCCCTCGCCCATGATCTTGAAGGGAATCTGCTTGAGGTTGAGGATGATATCGGTGGCGTCCTCGACCACCCCCGGAATGGGGCTGAACTCGTGCTCGACGCCCTCGATGCGGACGGCGGTGATGGCGGCGCCCTCAATGGAGCTGAGCAGAACACGCCGCAGGCTGTTGCCGATGGTGGTGCCGAAACCGCGCTGGAAGGGCTGCGCGGTAAACATGCCATACCGCTCGGTAAGAGTTTCGGTATTGGCGACTAAACGCTTGGGTTTCTGGAATCCTTTGAACATACTGAAAAAGCCTCCTGGGAGTCAGGCGACAGAAGTCAGAAAACGGGAAGCGGGGTCCGCCACCGTGGATTCTGACTCCGGTCTTCCGTCTCCTTATTTCGAATACAACTCGACGATGAGCTGTTCGTTCAGTTGAATCTGCACCAGCTCGCTGCGCTGGGGCAGAGCGGTGATTTTGCCCTTGAGAGTTTCGCGATCGACGTCGATCCAGTTGGGGGCGGGAGCATGCGCGGTGGCATCGCGGGCCGCCACGATGGTGGGGTTGGTCTTGCTGCTTTCGCGGACCGCGACCAGGTCGCCGATCTTGACCAGCGCCGACGGGATATTGCACTTGCGGCCATTGATCTCGATGTGCCCATGGCCCACGATCTGGCGCGCCTGGGCGCGGCTGGTGCCGAAGCCCATGCGGTAGATCACGCTATCGAGCCGCCGTTCCAGGTTGCTCATGAGGTGCTCGCCGGTGATGCCCTTCTGATGGGCGGCCTTTTCGTAGGCGTTCCGGAACTGGCGCTCGAGCACGCCATACACGCGGCGCACTTTCTGCTTTTCGCGCAACTGCAGCCCGTAGCCGACGATCTTCGCCTTGCGGTCCTTGCCATGCTGCCCGGGGACGAAATTACGGCGCTCGATAGCGCACTTTTCGCTGTGGCAGCGCTCTCCTTTGAGATATAGCTTCATGCCCTCGCGCCGGCACTGCCGGCAAACCGGGCCGATGTATCTTGCCAAGTTACGTTCTCCTCTACCTGATCCAGGTGCGGTTTACAGCCATTGGCTGGCCTTCCTCCCGCTTCGTGGCCCTGTGTTCACCGCGGAGACGCGGAGAACACGGAGGAAACGCGGAGAAACCCAAGACTGAGAAATGGTTTTCTCCGCGTGCTCTCCGTCTCCGCGGTAAATACAGGGCCTCACTCACACTCTGCGCTTCTTCGGCGGACGGCAGCCATTATGCGGAATGGGCGTGACGTCCTTGATGGTGCGCACTTCAATACCGGCGGTGGATAACGCACGGACCGCCGATTCACGGCCGGAGCCGGGGCCGCTGACGCGGACTTCTACCACCCGGAGGCCGCTTTCGCCGGCCTTATTCGCCGCCGTGAGGGCGGCCTGTTGGGCGGCGAAGGGCGTCCCCTTGCGAGAGCCGCGGAAACCCAGCGAGCCGGCGCTCGACCAAGCCAGGGTGTTGCCCTCCTGGTCGGCAATCGTGACGATGGTGTTGTTGAAGGTAGCCTGGATGTGCACGATGCCATTGTGGACGACGCGCTTCTCCTTCTTCTTGAAGCTCTTCTTCTTGCTGCCCCCCTTGGAGGCTGCCTTGGCCGCTGGTTTCCCTGCCGGTGCTTTCGCTGCTTTGGGTGCTTTCGCCATTCTGCCTCTGCTTTAGGTCTTGGCCGAAGCCTTCTTCTTATTTGCCACGGTGCCGCGGCGCGGCCCCTTGCGCGTGCGCGCGTTGGTATGGGTGCGCTGGCCGCGAACCGGCAGCGAGCGGCGGTGCCGCAGCCCCCGGTACGAGCCCATCTCGATGTGCCGCTTGATGTTCATCGAGATTTCCTTACGCAGATCGCCTTCCACGGCGCCTTCCTCTTCCAGGATCTGGCGCACGCGGTTGACTTCATCTTCGCTCAGGTCGCGAATTTTCTTGTCGAACGAGATGCCGGCCCGGTGCAGCAGAGACTTCGAACGGGTGCGCCCTACGCCGTAAATGTAGGTCAGCCCGATCTCGGCTCTCTTCGCGGGCGGCAGATCCACACCGGCAATACGTGCCATGCTTTAGCCCTGCCTCTGTTTGTGTTTGGGATTGACACAGATGACCCGCACGACGCCCTCGCGGTGGATCACCTTGCATTTGTCGCAAATCTTTTTTACGGACGCTCTGACTTTCATCGCGGAAAACCTATATTGGCCGCCGAGGAACGCCGATGAACGCGGATAAAACCAAGATCCAAGTATTTGCGTTCATCAGCGGTCATCAGCGTCTCATAATTTCTTTAGAATCCTGCCCCTAGTGGGGTCTCTCTCACTTAATTCCACTTCCACCCGGTCGCCCGGAACCAACCGGACGAAATTCCGTTCCACGGCGCCCACCAGGTGGGCCAGAACCTTCTGCCGGTTCTCCAACACCACCACGTAGATGGCGTTGGGCCGCTCCTCCACTACGGACGCGTTAACACCCACGGCCCGTTCCCGGTCACCGCGATACAGTGCTCGAAGTGGGCGGAATTGGAACCATCCTTGGTGACCGCCGTCCACTTGTCCTTCAACACCACCGCCTCCGGCTTGCCGGCATTGACCATTGGCTCGACCGCCAGAACCATGCCTTCCTTCAACCGGGGGTTCTCGTTCTTGCGATCCACGTAATTGGGAACCTGCGGCTCCTCATGAAGCTGGGTGCCGATCCCATGGCCGACGTACTCCCGCACGATCGAAAACCCGTTCGATTTGACGTGCTCTTCCACCGTACCGCACACGTCAAACAGCCGGCTGCCCGCCCGCACCCGGGCGATGGCCAGTTCCAGAGCCTCCTGGGTGACCGCCAGCAATTTCCGGGTCTGCTCGCTCACCTCGCCGATCGGCACCGTGAGGGCCGAATCGCCGTAATACCCATCCAGCTTCACCCCGGTATCGATGGAAACGATATCGCCCTTCTTCAGAACCCTCCGCGGGTTCGGCATGCCGTGGACGATTTCGCTGTTTACCGAGGTGCACAGCGCAAACTTATAAGCCTCGCCGGCCGCCGGTACATAATAGCCTTTGAAGGCGGGCCGCGCGCCGGCATCGGCCATCATTTTTTCAGCGGCCACTTCCAGGTCCCAGGTGGTGGCACCCTCCACCGACAATTCCTTCAACTTTTGCAGAATCTGCCAGACCAGCAGCCCGCTACGCCGCATCTTCTCCAATTCGGCGGCTGTCTTCCTAACAATCATCCTTCTCCAATGCCTGGCAGGTGTCCAATGCCTGACAAATCTTCTGAAACACCGCTTCGGGCGGCTCGTTGCTGGCAGCCACCTTCACCACCCGCCGGCAGGCCGAAGCGTAATACTCCAGCACCGGCCGGGTCTGCCGGTCGTAGGCGTCCAGCCGCTCGCGGATCACCGGCTCGCTGTCGTCTTCCCGGACCACCAGTTCGGTCCCGTCCTTGTCACACAAGGTATCCTCGGAAGGCGGCCGCGACGCCATGTTGTACAGAGTTCCGCAGCGAGGGCACTGCCGCCGTCCGGTCAAACGGGCAATAATTACATTGTAATCAACTGCGAGATGAATCACCACCTCGCGCACTCCCGCGGCTATCCAGCCACTGGTCCAGGTGTTGGGCCTGGGCCAGCGTCCGTGGGTAGCCGTCCAGCACAAATCCATCGGCGGCGTCGGGGTCGCTCAGCCGCTCCTGCACCATCCGATTGACCACCTGATCGGAGACCAGCGCGCCCGAATGCATCACCGCCGCCACCCCCGCGCCAAGTTCCTCGCCATGGCTAATCCGCTCCCGCAGCATGTCGCCGGTAGAGATGTGAGGAATGCCGAGGCACTCCGTCAACATTTTCGCCTGGGTTCCTTTGCCTGAACCGGGCGAGCCAAATAACACGATGGCCATCACAACGTATTAGAACGTACTCCGGCGTCCGCGGATGCGCCCGGACCTCGGAGTGAACCCTTCATAGTGGCGCATGATGAGCTGCGCCTCGATCTGGTTGATGGTGTCCATGGCCACGCCCACCACGATCAAAAGGGACGTGCCGCCGAAATAGAAATTGACGTTCAACCCCTCCAGAATCCGGCGGCCGAAGGGGCCGCTGAAGGTCCGGTCGATGAAATTGCCCACCAGCGGCAGGTGCTGCAAGTGAATGCCGGCAATCATGATATCCGGAATCAGGCAGAGAATGGCCAGGTACAGTCCACCCACTACGGTGATCTTGGTAAGAATGTTGTTCATGTAATCGGCGGTATTCCGCCCGGGCCGGATGCCGGGAATAAATCCGCCGTACTTGCGCATATTATCGGCCGCTTCGTTGGGATTGAAAATGATGGAGACGTAGAAGAAGCAGAAGAAAATGATCCCAATCACGAAGAGCACGTAGTAAAGCGGCTCGCCGTAACCGATGGTGGCAAGCGTGGCGCTCAGCCAGGGGCTGTTCTTGACGAACGCGAGCTGCGTCGCCATCCTCGGGAAAGACAGAATCGAGGACGCGAAAATCACCGGGATGACGCCCCCGGCGTTGACCTTCAGCGGCATGTGGGTAGACTGCCCGCCCATCACCCGCCGCCCCACCACGCGCTTGGCGTATTGCACCGGGATGCGCCGCTCGCCCCGCTCCACCAGCACGATGAAGGCGACCACCGCAATCATCATCGCCAGCAGCATGATCAGGGTGATGGCGCCCCACTCGTGGGTGACGAAGACGTTTTGCCAGATGCTCTTGATAGCGTTCGGCAGGTTCACCACAATGCCGGTGAAGATGATCAGCGACATGCCGTTGCCCACGCCGCGCTCGCTGATCTGCTCACCCAGCCACATAATGAACGCCGAACCGGTGGTCAGCGAAAGGATGGTGAGGATCGTGAAGCCGAAGCCGGGGTCGATCACAATGCCCTGCTTCATGCCCATCAGGCCCTGGGCGATGGTGAAGGACTGAATAACCGAGAGGATGATGGTGAGATAGCGGGTCCACTGGGTGATCTTGCGGCGGCCCAGCTCGCCTTCCTTCTGGAGTTTTTCGAGCGTCGGCACCACCACGGTCATCAACTGCAGGATGATCGAGGCCGTGATGTACGGCATGATGCCCAGGGCAAAAATGGTCAGCCGCCGGATGTTGCCGCCGGCGAACAGATCGAAGAAGCCGAAGATCGAGCCGGACTGCGAACTGAAGATCTCAGACCACCGCCGGATATTGATTCCCGGCGTGGGGACGTGTCCGCCCAGACGATACACCGCCAGCAGGGCTAAGGTAAACAATAGCCGCTTGCGGAGGTCCGGGACGCGAAACATGTTCGCGAACGCTTCAAAAAGCCTCATGGTTCCCTTCGATTCCTGCGCCTACTCGGGCTTCGGCGCGCCGATCACCTGCGCCGTACCGCCGGCCTTCTGAATTTTGTCCACAGCCGACTTGGAAAACTGGTGGGCTTCCACCGTAATGGCGCGTGTCAACTGGCCGGACCCCAGAACCTTGAGTCCTTCGCCGAGCTTCTGGACCACGCCCGACGCCATGAGACCGTCCACGGTAAACGAATCGCCTTGCAGTTTCTCCAGGCGGCCGAGGTTGACGATGGCGTACTGCTTCTTAAAAATATTCTTAAATCCGCGCTTGGGGAGGCGGCGGTGCAGCGGCATCTGGCCGCCCTCGAAGCCGCGCTTCTGGCTGAAACCGGTGCCCGCGCGCTGTCCCTTGCTGCCGCGCGTGGAGGTCTTCCCGTGCCCCGATCCCATGCCGCGCCCAATGCGCTTGCGGGCTCTTTTTTGTCCCGCCGGAGGTTTTAATCCCGTAAGATTCATGCTTCTCCTTCGGCTGCCGGCGCTTCGGCGGACTGAGCTTCGGCCGGCGCTGCTTCGGCCGGGGCAGTTTCCTCCGATGCCGGCACGGCCGCTTCCACCGGCGCCGCTCCGGCCGGAGCCGCCACCGGCGCCGCTGCTACCGCTGCCGGATGGCCGCCCGCGGGAATCACTTCCACCACCGCCAGTAAATGCGGAACCTTTTTCACCATGCCGCGGAACACCGGTGTATCGGGGCGCTCCACCACCTGGTTCAGCTTTCGCAGCCCCAGCCCTTTGACCACCAGCTTGTGCTTCTCGGGAGTGGAAATGGGACTGCGCACCAACTTGATCTTAATCGTACCGCCGGAATGAGCGGGCATCAGAGTTTCTCCACTGCCAGGCCGCGCATGTCCGCCACCGCGGTCCGGCTGCGCAGCGATTCCAGAGCCACAATGGTGGCCTTCACCACGTTGTGCGGATTGCGCCGGCCAATCGACTTGGTCAGCACGTTGGGAATGCCGCAGGCCGAAATCACCGCTCGCACGGCGCCTCCGGCAATCACCCCGGTACCTGCCGGGGCGGGCTTCAGCAGCACCTGCGAGCTGGCAAACTGGCCCAGCACCTGGTGCGGAATAGTGGTTTCCAGCACGTGAACGTGGCGCAATCCCTTCTTGGCCGCCTCAATGCCTTTGCGGATGGCCGAGGGCACTTCCTTGGCCTTCCCTACCCCGTAACCCACCACTTTGGCGGAGGGGTCGCCGATCACCACCAGAGCCGAAAAGCTGAGGTTCTTGCCGCCCTTGACCACTTTGGTGACGCGGTTGATGGCAACCACCTGCTCCTTCAGATTGAGCGACGCCGGATCGATTCGCTTTACGATTGCCATGAAATTAAAACTCCAGTCCCGCCGCGCGCGCAGCATCCGCCAGCGCTTTCATGCGGCCATGGTAATGATACCCGCCGCGGTCGAAAACCACTTTGCCGATGCCCTTTTCCTTGGCCCGTTCGGCCACCAGCTTGCCGATCGCCTTGGCCGCCGCCACATTGCCGCCGTTGGTCTTGCCGCCCTTGTCCACCGACGAAGCCGATACCAGGGTGGTGCCCGGCAATATCGTCGATGACCTGTGCGTAGATGTGCGCCACGCTGCGGAACACCGCCAGGCGCGGCCGCTCGGGGGTGCCGCGCAACTTGCGGCGGATGCGCCGGTGAATGCGGTTGCGAATTTCCTTCTTCTCGATCTTCCGAATCATTTTGCACTCGCCCCGGTCTTGCCGACCTTCTTGCGCAGGACCTCGCCGGTGTAGCGGATCGCCCTTATTCTTATACGGATCCGGTTTGCGCAGCGACGCTTATATTGGCCGCCACCTGCCCCAGCAACTGGCGGTCGTATCCGCTCAGCACCAGGCGCGCCTGCAAATTCTGAATCGGGCTGCCCGCCACCTTATCGACGCGCATATCCACACCGTCGGGCAGCAGAAATTCAATGGGATGCGAGTAGCCCAGGGTGAACGTCGCGATCTTGCCTTTGACGTCGGCGCGGTAGCCGATGCCCACGATATCCAGTTCGCTTGCGTAAACCCGGTCGACACGCCCTGCACGGCGTTGGCCGCCAGCGCGCGGGTCAGTCCGTGCAGCGCCGCGTGGTCATCGCTGAGCGCGCTGGATTTCCAGCTTGCCGGCCCCCTGCTCCACCTTGATCCCTCGGGTATCGGCACTGTCAGCTTGCCCTTGGGACCGGTGACTTCCAATTGCTCGCCGATCTGTACCTTGACGCCGCTCGGCAGCGGGATCGGCTTTTTACCAATTCTCGACATATCTCAAATCCTCGATCGGCTACCAGTACCCGGCACGAGGATTTCGCCGCCGACGCTGTTCCTTGATGCGCGTCGCGCCGCCGGTCATCACGCCGCGCGGCGTGGTCAGGATGTTGATTCCCATACCGCCCAACACCCGCGGAATATCCGTCTGGCCGACGTAGACGCGGCACCCGGGGCGCGAAACGCGCTCGATGGCGGAGATCACCGGCGCGTTGTCGGGGCTGTACTTCAGATAAATCTTGATGGTCTTCTTCGCGCCTTCTTCCGCCACCTTGAAGTTGGCGATATAGCCTTCTTCTTTGAGGATGCGCGCGATTTCCGTTTTCAGCTTGGAGGCCGGCACGTCCACCTTCGGGTGGCGGGCCTGGATCGCGTTGCGAACGCGAGTCAGCATGTCGGCAATGGGATCGCTCGTCATAGTTCTCCTGCTTGATCTTGAGGGGCGGCACCAAGGCACTTGACGCGGAGGCGCGGAGACGCGAAGGAAGCCGCGGAGAGGACCATTCCCTGGCCTTCTCCGCGTTTTTCTCCGCGTCTCCGCGTCTCCGCGTCAAAAACAGTGGCGCCCGTCATCTCTTTACCAGCTCGCCTTGGTCACGCCCGGGATCTCGCCATTCAGCGCGAGCTGGCGGAAACACAGGCGGCAAATGCCGAATTTGCGCAGAAACGCGCGCGGCCGGCCGCAGCGCCAGCAGCGGTTGCGGTGACGCGTCGGCAGCTTGGCAATGCCGGGCTTCTTCTCGGCCTTGGCCAACTGGGATGCCCGGCGGATCTTGTCCAGCTTCAATCTTTTGCGATTTTGGCGGTGGTAGCCATTATTCCTCTTTCCTGCTCTGCCCTACTGCCGGAACGGCATTCCCATCTGGCGCAGCAGCGCCAGGCCTTCGGCGTCCGTGCGCGCCGTGGTGGTGATACAAATATTCATGCCTTTGGTCTTGTCTACTTTGGCGTAATCGATTTCGGGGAAAATCAACTGGTCCTTCATCCCCAGCGTATAATTGCCGCGGCCGTCGAAAGATCTTGCTGGAAACCCCGCGGAAATCGCGCACACGCGGCAGCGCCACATTCACCAGGCGGTCGAAGAATTCGTACATGCGGTCGCCGCGCAGCGTCACCATGCAGCCGATCGACTGGCCTTCCCGCAGCTTGAACTGGGCGATCGATTTGGTGGCCTTGGTGATCACCGGCTTCTGGCCGGCAATCTGCCTCAGCTCGTTGACCGCGCCATCCATCAGCTTGGCGTTCTGGGTGGCTTCGCCCAGGCCGATATTGATCGGCGATCTTCTCGATCTTCGGCACGGCCATGAGGTTCTTGTAGCCGAACTCCTTGGTCATCGCCGGGACAACCTTTTTTTGATAATGCTCTCTCAAACGTGCTGCCATCGAATCCTCACTTCGCTATCCAGTGCGTGCCCGCACTTGCGGCAGACGCGGGTCCGGCGGTTCTTCCCGCCGGCGACAATGATCGATGTGGTGCGACATCCGCACCGCCTTGTTGCAGCCGGGACAGACGATCATCACGTTGGACGCCTGGATGGGGCTTTCGCGCTCTGCGATGCCGCCCTTGATCTGCTTGGCGGGATTGGGACGCGTGTGGCGTTTGATCATCATCACGTGCTCCACCAGCAGCTTGCCGTTGTGACGATCTACGCGCAGCACCCGGCCGGTCTTGCCCTTGTCTCGGCCAGCAATCACCTTCACGGTGTCTTCTTTCTTGAAATCGAGCCGGGTCGGACCGGCGGCCACGCGGCCCTTGTGGGCAAACGGTCTCTGTTTGGCGGCCGCCATCAGATCACCTCCGGGGCCAACGAAACGATCTTCATGAACTTCTTATCCCGCAGCTCTCTGAGCCACCGGCCCGAACACGCGCGTTCCGACCGGCTCGCCGACTTCGTTGATCAACACGGCGGCGTTCGAATCGAAGCGGATATAGGTGCCGTCGCTGCGCCGCGTCTCCTTGCGCATGCGCACGATCACGCATCGCACCACCTTGCCTTTCTTAATGGCCGACTCCGGAGCGGCCTCTTTCACGCTGGCGGTAATCACATCGCCCAAACCCGCTCGCAGGCCGAGATCCCCGCCGCGCGGCAGAATGCAGGAAAGCTTCCGCGCGCCGCAGTTATCGGCCACCTCGAGAATTGTTCGCATTCCAATCATAATTGCTCCAAAGCCCTCGACGCGGAGGCGCGAAGGCGCGGAGGAAAACGCGGAGAAAGCTCACTCAATTGCTCTGCCTTTTTCTCCGTGCCTCCGCGTCTCCGCGTCCCATCACACCTTTACATCCAACTCCGCCGGCTGCGTGCCCACCTGGGCCGCCCGCCGCACCACTTCCGCCAAGCGCCATCGCTTCAGCTTGCTGAGCGGCCGGCACTCCACGATGCGCACGATGTCGCCCATCTTCGCGGAGGCCTCTTCATCGTGGGCGTAAAACTTCTTGTGCTTCCCGATGATGCGCTTGTACAGCGGATGCGGCACCCGCCGGCTTACCTCCACCACGATGGTCTTCTGCATCTTGGTCGAGACCACCTGGCCGATCTTCTCGTTCTTGAAACCCGTTGGGGCATTCGTTTCGGCCATCTTATTTCTTCTCCCCCGCCGCCGCGGCGCTCAGTTCCCGCTCACGCAGCACGGTGTAGATGCGCGCACGCGTCTTGCGCAGGGCGCGAACCTTCTTCAACCCGTCCAACTGCCCCATGGACATCTGAAACCGAAGACGGAACAACTGCTCATCCATTTCCGTCAACTGCTGTTGCAGCTCCCGATCGTCCAGATCCCGAACTTTTTGCGACTTCATCTGGCTTACTCCCCGTCTTCCCGGCTGATGAACTTCGTCCGGATGGGCAGCTTATCGGCAGCCAGCCCCATGGCGGCCAAAGCCGTGGCTCGGTCCACGCCCTCCATCTCGAACAGAATCTTGCCCGGACGAATGACCGCGACCCACTGCTCCGGCGCGCCCTTGCCCTTACCCATACGGGTTTCGGCGGGCTTCTTGGTAATCGGCTTATCCGGGAAGAGCCGGATCCACACCTTACCGCCGCGCTTGATCGAGCGGGTCATGGCGACGCGTGCAGCTTCAATCTGGCGGTCCGTGATCCAGGCGCATTCCAGCGCTTTCAGGGCGTAATCGCCGAACGAAATGCTCGACCCGCGCCAAGCCTTGCCGGCCATGCGCCCCCGCTGCTGCTTCCGGAATTTGACCTTCTTTGGCATCATCATGGCGGTTTATTCCTTTTTCTCGCCTTCCGGCTTCTCCGGAGCGGCCGGCGGATGCTCCGGACGCGCTTCCTGCTTCCAGGACGGCTGTTGCGGCGACATCAACGGCGGCAGAATCGGCGTAGCCGGCCGCACCGCCGGACGCGGCAGATCCGCGGGCGGGGTCTGGATGGCCGGCCCTGTCGGCTCGCTCACCGGCGGTGGAGCGCTGGGCGCATATCGCTCCGCGGTCCCGGTCGCGCCGGCGGTCGCCACGGTCCCGGTCTCCCCGGTCGCGGCGTTCGCCTGCGATCGCGCCGCGGCTCGGGCTCGGTCAACAGGCCGCTGCGCCGCTTGGTCAGGTCCAGAATCTCGCCCTTATAAATCCACGTCTTAATGCCGATCACACCGTAGGTGGTGTGCGCTTCGGCGAATCCATAATCGATATCCGCCCGCAGCGTGTGCAGCGGAAGCTGCCCCTGCAGATACCATTCGCTACGCGCGATTTCGGCGCCGTTCAGGCGGCCCGAAACACGCACCTTGATGCCCTTGCAGCCGAAGCGCAGCGCCGAATCCACAGCTTTGCGCATGGCCCGACGGAAAGCTACGCGCTTTTCGAGCTGCAGCCCGATGGATTCGGAGACCAGCTGCGCGTCCAGCTCCGGCTTGTGTACTTCCTGGATGTCGATGAAGACCTCGCGCTTGGTCTTCTTGGCCATGTCCTGCTTCAGCTTTTCGATCTCCGCGCCCTTGCGGCCGATGATGATGCCCGGCCGCGAAGTGCGGATGGTCACCCGCAGCTTATTGCCCGGGCGATCCACTTCGATGGAGCTGACGCTGGCCGACTTCAGCCGTTCGCGCAGCACTTCCTTCAGCTCCAGGTCTTCCTGCAGCAGTTTGGCGTAGCCCTGCTTGGCGAACCAGCGCGAGCGCCACGGCTTGTTGAAGCCCAGCCGGAATCCGTACGGATGAACTTTCTGTCCCATCTATGCTTCCGTTTCCTTCTCCGTCACTTTCACCACGATGTGCGCCAGGCGCCGCTGGTAGCGGTACGCACGGCCCATGGGGGCCGGCCGCACGCGCTTCATCCGCGGACCCTCATGGACGTAGGCTTCAGAGACAAACAGCCGGTCCACGTCGAGATCTTCGTTCCGGTCGGCGGCGTTGGCGATGGCCGATTCCAGCACCTTCAGCACCGCCGGAGCGATTCGCTTGTTGGTGGTGCGCAGCGTTGCCCGCGCCGCATCGGCCTGCTGGCCGCGGATCAGGTCCACCACCAGGCGCGCCTTCTGCGGGGAGACTCGGATATATCTGGCTTCCGCTTTGGCTGTCATGCGTTCCTCTCGCTTGGCCGCGTTGCTTCGACGCGGCGACACGGAGACGCAGAGAAACACGCGGAGAACACATCATTATGGTTTTCCTCCGCGCCTCTGCGCCTCTGCGTCAAAATACAGTTCCTCACCATGTTCCTAAGCCGGCTTGGCAGCTTTTTCGGTGGCCGCTTTCACCGAGTGGCCTTTAAACGTCCGGGTGGGCGAGAACTCGCCCAGCTTGTGCCCCACCATGTTCTCGGTGATGTACACCGGAATGAATTTCTTGCCGTTGTGAACCGCTACCGTGTGCCCCACGAATTCGGGAAGAATCGTGGACCGCCGCGACCAGGTGCGCACCACCTTCTTTTCGTTGGCGGCGGTCAGCACGGCCAGCTTGGCCTCCAGGTGGGTATCGGTAAACGGTCCCTTCTTTACGGATCTGCCCATTCCTTACCTCTTCTTGCTCTTGTGCGTCACGATCCACTTATCCGTGCGCTTGTTGTTGCGGGTCTTGAATCCGCGCGTGGGCTGGCCCCACGGCGTCACCGGATGCCGGCCGCCCGAGGTCTTGCCCTTCGCCGCCGCCATGCGGATGGTCCACCGGATTCATGGAAACTCCGCGGTTGTGCGGCATCTTGCCCAGCCAGCGCGTACGCCCGGCCTTACCGGGAGAGACGTTTTCGTGGTCCGTGTTGCCCACCTGCCCCACCGTGGCCATACACTCCAACGGCACCCGCCGCACCTCGCCCGAAGGCAATTTGAGCAGCGCCAGTGCCGCCCTCTTTCGAAACCAATTGCGCCTGCGAACCGGCCGAGCGCGCCATCTGCGCCGCCCTTGCCGGGCTTCAGCTCGATGTTGTGGACGACCGTGCCGGCGGGCATATTCTTCAGCGGCAGGGCGTTGCCCAGACAGGATGTCGGCCTGCGGGCCGGACATCACCTTATACCCCACCTTCAGTCCATCCGGCTGCAGGATGTAGCGCTTCTCGCCGTCGGCGTAGTGCAGCAGCGCGATCCGCGACGAACGGTTCGGATCGTATTCGATCGACGCCACCACCGCCGGAATACCGGTCTTGTCGCGCTTGAAATCGACCACCCGGTAGGCCTGCTTGGCGCCCCCGCCGATGAACCGCGAGGTGACGCGGCCGGTGCTGTTGCGTCCGCCGGTGCGCTGCTTGGATTCCACCAGCGATTTTTCCGGCTTCTGCTTGGTGATCTCGTCGCGCGTCACCACGGTCATGGAAGCGCCGCGCTGTGCGTTACGGGTCTGAAAGTCTTGATCGGCATGGCTTAAATCTCCGCGAAATCCGGCACCTTTTCGCCCTCCTTCAGCTTCACGTAGGCCTTCTTCCAATCCGAGCGGTAGCCCGCGAAGCGCCCGCGCCGGCGCAGCTTGCCATCGAACGTCGCAGTGCGTACGTCCGCCACCTTCACCTTGAAAAGCTTCTCCACCGCCGCCTTCACCTGCGTCTTGTTGGCGCTCCAGGGCCACCTCGAAGCACAGGGTGCGTTCGTTATCCTTCTTGTCCACGCCCTTTTCGGTGACCAGCGGGCGGCGAATCACTTCGTAGACCGTCATTTCGCGAGCGCCTCCGAGAATTTCCGCGCGGCGGCTTCGGAAAGCAGCACGCTCTGGTGGCCCAGCAGGTGGATACGCGTTGACCTCGCGCGTGGGCATCAGTTTCACGCCCTTGCAGGTTGCGGATACCCAGGGTGAGGTTCTTGTTCTCGCCGTTATCCACCACCAGCACCGTCCGCCCGGCTTCGAGCGTCGGCCAGCGCATTCATGGCGTTCCTGGTCTTGTGATCGGGCAGCGTGAAGGTCTGCACGATTTTCAGTTCGCCGTCGCGCAGCTTGGCCGAAAGCGCCGAGCGCAGGGCGCCCAGACATCATCTTCTTCGGCAGCTTGTAGCTGTAGTCGCGCGGAACCGGCCCGTGCACCGTGCCGCCATGCCGCCAGATGGGCGACCGAACCGATCCCATGCGCGCCCGGCCGGTGCCCTTCTGCTTCCACAGCTTCTTGCCGGAGCCGGCCACTTCGCGAGCGCGTCTTGGTCTTATGCGTGCCCGCCCGCATGCCCGCCTGATACTGGCGCACGGCCTCGTACAGCAGCGCCTGGTTGACCTCCGCGCCGAAGACTTCGTCGGCCAGCTCGATCTCGCCGACCTTCTGATTTTTCAAATCCACTACATCGACTGTCGGCATGCCAGTTACCTCTTGGCCCTCCGCACCACCACGTACCCGCCGTTGGGTCCGGGGACCGCGCCCTTCACCACCAGCACGTTGTCCTCGGTATCCACCTCGATCACTTCCAGGTTGCGGACCGTCACGCGCGCGTTGCCCATGTGCCCCGCCATGCGCATGCCCGGGCAGCACCCGCGACGGGAAGCTGGACGCGCCGATCGAACCGGGAGCGCGATGGAACATGGAGCCGTGCGTGCCGTCGCCGCCGCGGAAATGGTGGCGCTTCACCAGGCCCGCGAAACCGCGTCCCTTGCTGATGCCGATCACGTCCACTTTGTCCTTGGGCTTGAACTGATCCACCAGCACCTTGTCGCCGGCTTTGAAATCGTCGTCGCCGGGGCGCAGCGGGAACTCGCGCAGGAATTTCGCGCCTTCCACGCCCGCTTTCTTCAGATGGCCGGTGGCAGGCTTGTTGATGCGCTGCGGCTTGACGAACTCGACCAGACCCGAGCTGGACCGCATCGTAGCCGTCCGTGGTGGGCGTCTTGCGCTGCACCACCATGCACGGACCCGGCCTTCAGCAGCGTCACCGGCACGGCCTGGCCGTCCGGCCGGAACATCTGCGTCATTCCAATTTTCTTGCCAAGGATTCCTGGGCTCATTTGCAAATCCTTCAAGTCCGGCGCGCAGACAAGCTTGACGCGGAGACGCTGAGGCGCGGAGGCAAGACGCGGAGAAGACAACCAAAAGGTGCCCCTCCGCGAGTTTCTCCGCGCCTCCGCGTCTCCGCGTCGTATTCCGGCCCCGCGTCGTATCCGTCATTTCCCGAACGCCTTGATCTCCACATCCACACCCGCCGGCAGATCCAGCTTCATCAGCGCGTCCACCGTCTGCTGGGTCGGTTCCAGAATGTCCAGCAGCCGCTTGTGCGTCCGGATTTCAAATTGCTCCCGCGACTTCTTATCCACGTGCGGCGAGCGCAATACCGTCGTGATGCTGCGGGACGTCGGCAGCGGAATCGGACCGGCTACGGTCGCGCCGGTCCTTTTCGCCGTGTCCACAATCTCCGTCGTCGATTGATCCAGCACCCGGTGATCGTAAGCCTTCAAGCGGATGCGAATGCGTTCTCTCAGCGCCATAGTTACTAGATGCTCTACTTTATGATCTCGGTCACCGTGCCGGCGCCCACCGTGCGGCCGCCTTCGCGAATCGCGAAGCGCAGCCCCTTGTCCATGGCGATGGGCGTAATCAGCTCCACCGTCAGGCTCACGTTGTCGCCCGGCATCACCATCTCGGTGCCTTCCGGCAACTGCGCCACTCCCGTCACGTCCGTCGTCCGGAAGTAGAACTGCGGCCGGTAGCCCTTGAAGAACGGCGTGTGCCGCCCGCCTTCTTCCTTGCTCAATACGTATACTTCGCCCTTGAACGTGGTGTGCGGCGTGATCGTCCCGGGCTTCGCGATCACCTGCCCGCGCTCCACTTCGTCCTTTTCCACACCGCGCAGCAGCAGCCCCACGTTGTCGCCCGGCTGCGCCCTTCGTCCAGCAGCTTCTTGAACATTTCCACGCCCGTGACCACCGTCTTGCGCGTAGGCCGGAACCCCACGATTTCCATTTCCTCGCCGACTTTGCAGATGCCCCGCTCGATGCGGCCCGTCACCACCGTGCCGCGACCCTGGATCGAGAAGATGTCCTCGATCGGCATGATGAACGGCTTGTCGATCACGCGCTCCGGCATCGGCATGTAGCTGTCCACCGCGTCCATCAGCTCGTCCACCGTCTTTTCCCACTGCGGCTCGCCGTTCAGCGCGCCCAGCGCCGAGACCCGCACCACCGGCAGATCGTCGCCCGGAAACTGGTAGTTCGTCAGCAGCTCGCGCACTTCCAGCTCCACCAGGTCGAGCAGCTCCGGATCGTCCACCATGTCCACCTTGTTCATGGCTACCACGATGTACGGCACGCCCACCTGCCGCGCCAGCAGAACGTGCTCGCGCGTCTGCGGCATGGGGCCATCGGTGGCCGCCACCACCAGGATGGCGCCATCCATCTGCGCCGCTCCGGTGATCATGTTCTTGATGTAATCGGCGTGGCCGGGGCAATCCACATGGGCATAGTGCCGCTTGGCGGTTTCGTACTCGATGTGCGCCACCGCGATGGTGATGCCGCGGGCCTTTTCTTCCGGCGCGTTGTCGATCGAATCGAAACTGCGGAACTTGACTTTGGGATTGTGCTTGCCCAGCACCTTGGTGATGGCCGCCGTCAGGGTGGTCTTGCCGTGATCGATGTGACCGATCGTCCCGATATTGACGTGCGGCTTGCTGCGGTCGAATTTTTCCTTTGCCATAAGAAGAATCCTTTATTGACGCGCAGGCGCGGGCAGGCGGAGAAAACCTGCTTCTCATCTCCGTACTCTGCGTCTCCGCGCCAGATTGTTCATCTCCTTATTTCGTGATCTTGCCCTGAACCTTACTCACGATCTCCTCGGCGAGCGCGCTCGGGACTTCTTCGTACCTGCCGAAATGCATGGTGAAACTGCCGCGCCCCTGGGTGCGCGAGCGCAGTTCGGTCGCGTAGCCGAACATTTCCGAAAGCGGTACCGACGCCTTGATCAATCTGCGTCGTGCCGCGCAATTCCATGCCCTCAATGCGGCCCGCGCCGCGAATTCAAATCGCCCATCACGGTGCCGTTGTACTCCTCCGGCACCACCACTTCCACCGCCATGATCGGCTCGAGCAGCACCGGCTTGGCCTTGCGGACCGCCTCTTTGATCGCCAGCGAGCCGGCGACCTTGAAGGCCATTTCCGACGAGTCCACATCGTGGTAGCTGCCGTCGTACAGGGTCACCTTCACGTCCGACATGGGGAAGCCAGCCAGGATGCCGCCTTCCAGCGCTTCCTTAATGCCCGCTTCGGTCGGCTTGATATATTCCTTGGGGACGCGCCCGCCGGTGATATCGTCCACGAATTCGAACCCGCCGCCCGGCAAGCGGCTCCACGCGGATTTTGACGTGCGCCGTACTGGCCGTGGCCGCCGGTCTGCTTCACGTGCCGCCCTTCGGCCTCGGCGTTCTTGCGGATGGTTTCGCGATAGGCCACCTGCGGTTTGCCCACATTGGCGCCTACCCCGAACTCGCGCATCATGCGGTCGACGATGATTTCCAGGTGCAGTTCGCCCATTCCCGAAAGAATGGTCTGCCCGGTTTCCGGATCGGTGTTGACCCGGAAAGTGGGATCTTCCTGCGCCAGTTTCTGGATCGCCATGCCCAGCTTTTCCTGGTCGGCCTTGGTCTTCGGCTCCACCGCCAGCTGGATTACCGGCATCGGGAAAGTCGATCGATTCCAGCACGATCGGGATGCCCGTCGTCGCAGATCGTATCGCCGGTCGAAACCGTTTTCAAGCCCTACCGCCGCGCAGATATCGCCCGCCAGAATTTCCTGGATCTCTTCGCGCTTGTTGGCGTGCATGCGCAGCAGGCGGCCAATCCGCTCCTTGCGCCGCTTGGCCACGTTGTACACCGAATCGCCCGCCTTCAGCGTTCCCGAATACACCCGGAAAAACGCCAATTGGCCGACGTACGGATCGGTCATGATCTTGAAGACCAGCGCCGAAAACGGCTCCTCATCGGCTGCCCGCCGGGTGAGCTTCATCTCGGGATCGTCGATGTCCGAACCTTCCACCGGCGGAATGTCCAGCGGCGAGGGCAGGTAATCCACCACCGCGTCCAGCATGGTCTGCACGCCCTTGTTCTTGAATGCCGAGCCGCAGATCACCGGGAAAATCTTCAGCGCGATGGTAGCCTTGCGCATGCCCGCCCGGATTTCGTCGGTTGTGATCGCCTGGCCGTCGATGAACTTCTCAAACAGCTGATCGTCGAATTCCGAGATGGCCTCGATCATCTTCTCCCGGTATTCGTGCGCTTTTTCGACCAGGTCCGCGGGAATCTCCATGACGTCGAACTCGGACCCGAGCGTCTCGTCCCGCCACACCACGGCCTTCATCTCCACCAGATCCACCACGCCTTTGAACTGGTCCTCGGCGCCGATGGGCAACTGAATCGGCACCGGACGGCACTTCAGCCGCGTCCACAATGGTGTCCACGGAGTGGTAGAAATCCGCGCCCTACGCGATCCATCTTGTTGATGAAACAGATCCGCGGAACGGAATATTTATCGGCCTGCCGCCACACCGTCTCGGACTGCGGCTGGACGCCGGCCACGGCGTCGAACACCGCCACCGCGCCATCCAGCACGCGCAGGCTGCGTTCCACCTCGGCCGTAAAATCCACGTGGCCCGGGGTATCGATGATATTGATCTGAATGTCCCGCCACTCGCAGGTAGTGGCGGCCGACGTAATCGTAATGCCGCGCTCCTGCTCCTGCTCCATCCAGTCCATGATGGCCGTGCCTTCATGAACCTCGCCCAGCTTGTGGGTGCGGCCCGTGTAATACAGAATCCGCTCAGTCGTGGTGGTCTTACCGGCATCGATGTGGGCAGCGATGCCGATGTTTCTCATCCTTTCGAGCGGTATAGTTCGTGGCATAAAAAACCTAAATCGCTGGCTCCGTATTCACCGCAGAGCCGCAGAGGTAACGGAGAAAACGCGGAGAAACAAGAGATTCTCCTGGTTTTCTCCGCGCTTCCTCTGCGTTCTCAGCGTCTCCGCGGTGAACACTAGTCTCCTCACCACCGGTAATGCGCGAAAGCCTTATTGGCCTCCGCCATACGGTGAACATCGTCCCTTTTCTTAATCGCGCCGCCGCGGAGATTGGAGGCGTCGTTCAATTCATTCGCCAACTTCTCCGGCATCCCCTTCTCGGGGCGCGTGCGCGCATTAATAATGATCCAGCGGATCGCGAGCGAGGTCCGCCGGTTCTGCGGCACCTCGATGGGCACCTGGTAGTTGGCGCCACCCACGCGCCGCGTCTTTACTTCCAGCAGCGGCTTGGCATTCTCCACGGCCTTCTTGAAGGCCTTCAGCGGATCATCGCTGGTGCGATCCCGCAGCTTGTCCATGGCTTCGTAAAAAATGCCCTGGGCCACGGTTTTCTTGCCCTGCCACATCATCGAATTCACGAATTTCTCGACGAGCGTGGAGTTATAAACCGGATCCGGCACGACTTCGCGAACAACGGCTCTTCTTCTACGTGGCATACGTTCCTACGATTTCGGCCTCTTGGCCCCGTACTTCGACCGGCCCTGCTTGCGGTTGGCTACCCCGGCGGTATCCAGCGCGCCGCGAATTACGTGATAGCGCACGCCCGGCAGATCCTTCACGCGGCCCCCGCGAATCAGCACGATGGAGTGCTCCTGCAGGTTGTGGCCAACCCCCGGAATATACGTCGTAACCTCGATTCCGTTGGTCAGCCGCACACGCGCCACTTTCCGCAACGCCGAATTCGGCTTTTTGGGGGTAGAAGTGTACACGCGCGTACAAACTCCACGCTTCTGCGGGCAACTGTTCAGCGCCGGGCTGGACGTCTTCCAGCGTGGCGGTTTCCGCCCATTTCGCACAAGTTGGTTAAACGTCGGCACGAAATTCCTCTTCGCGATTGAAAATCTAAAGTGGAGCTTCCCACTAAACCGCCGGCACCCGAACACGGGTTCCGGAAACAACTCAGATTCGAACAGCGAGGATTCCCTTTTTGGGACAGGCCCATGTTCCGAGCGGAGTAACCGGCGGAACCTCGGGGCCTCACCCTTGGACGGACCCGTCTACACACGGGTGGTAGCCGAAGGGCAGAAAGCTTCTTCTCGCGAAACTCTTCAATCATACCTGAATCGCCGCGAAGTGTGCAACTGCCGTTACAAACGGTTACAAAACGGCCCTGCCGCCCGGTGCGAACGGCACTGGAAACCGGCCCCGTCAATGCTATACTCCGCTAATGCCGCCCATCGACAGCCTGCCGCCCGGTTCCTTCTGCTGGATCGAACTCGCCACTGTCGACCAACCCGCCGCCAAGGAGTTCTACTCCGCCCTGTTCGGCTGGTCGTTTGTCGATTCGCCCATGGGACCCGACGAAATCTACACCATGTTCAAGCTCCAGGGCCGCGACGTGGGCGCGGCGTACACCCTCAACCAAACCATGCGCGAGCAGGGAGTGCCGCCCAACTGGGCCCTTTATGTCTCCTGCGAAAGCGCCGACGACACCGTCCAGGCCGCCCTCGATGCCGGCGGCCGCGCCATCGCCGGCCCCTTCGACGTCAGCGATTACGGCCGCATGGCCGTCCTCCAGGACCCTACCGGCGCCATGATCAGCGTCTGGCAGCCCATGAAACACGTCGGCTTCGGCATCGCCGAAGAGCCCGGCACGCTCTGCTGGGCCGACCTGAGCATCCCCGATCCGGACGCCGCCACCGATTTCTATAACGCCGCCTTCGGCTGGAGCTTCGAGATGGGCCAGGATGGCAGCGGCTACCTGCACATCAAAAACGGCGATACCTTCATCGGCGGCGTCCCTCCCGTCGACATGCGCAGCCCCGGCGCTCCCCCGCACTGGATGATCTATATCCTGGTGGCCGACTGCGACCAGTCCGCCGCCCAAGCCAAAGAGTTGGGCGCCCGCCTCTACCTGGAACCCATGACCATGGAGAACGTGGGCCGCATGGCCGTGGTGGCCGACCCGCAGGGCGCGGTTTTCGCCCTCTTCCAGCCGGCCCCGCGCCCGTGAGGTCTTTATGAAGAAACGCCTGCAACGCTCCGTCCCGTTCCTGCTCATGGCGGGCATCGCCCTGGGAACCCTCCTGGCCGCCGATTTCGCCGCCGAGGGCAACCTCTGGTGGGCCCACATCCAATATCTCGCCAGCGACAAACTGGAAGGCCGCAACACGGGCAGCGAAGGCTACCGCCAGGCGGTCGAATACGTCTCCACTCAATTCGAACGCGACGGCTTGCAGCCCGCCGGCACTTCCGGCTATCAGCAGCCGGTGAAGTTCGAGACCCGCGAGCTGGTCACCGAATCCTCCAGCCTGGCGCTGGTCCACGGCGACGAGGTTGAGCCGCTCACCCTCGGCGCCGATGCCAGCCTGAATGCTCGCGCCCGCCTCGCGCCGGCCCTCGAAGCGCCCATGGTCTTCGTCGGCTACGGCCTGCAGATTCCTGAAGCCCATTACGATGAGCTGGCCGGAATCAACCTGCAAGGCAAAATCGCGGTCTACGTGAATGCCGCCGGTCCCGTCAAGGCCGATGGCAATCTCACCTCGCATTATTCCTCGGGCGTTGAGCGGTGGGCCGCCCTGCACCGCGCCGGCGCCGTGGGCTTCGCCAGCATTCAGAATCCGCGCGTCCAGACCGTCACCCCCAATAATCCCACCGAGGCCGGCCGCGGCAACGGCCGTTCTTCCCCATCCTCCAATCCCGCCGATGCCGGCAACGCCCGCGGCCGTGGGCGCGGCAACGGAGCCGGCCGGGGCGCCGGCGGCGGCGGGCGTGGTCCCACCGTGGTGCTGGCCGATCCCTCGCTCCAGGAAAACGAAGGCCAGTCCGTGGCTCTTACCATGACCCGCCGTGGCGCCGATAAATTCTTCGCCCACTCCGGCCATACCTACGAGGAAATCCTGGCCCTCGCCCACGAAAATCGCCCCCTGCCGAAATTCGACATGAACGTCTCCCTGCGCATGCAGGCGGTCGTGAAGCGCGATTCGCTGGAGGCCTCCAACGTGGCCGGCGTGCTGCCCGGCTCCGACCCCCAGCTCAAAAGCGAGTACGTCATCTTCTCCGCCCACCTGGACCACCTGGGACCCGGCCGCCCCGGCGCCATGGACAACGCCTCCGGGGTTGCCTCGGTCCTCGAAGTGGCCCGCCTGATGAAAGAAACCGCCGCCAAACCCAAGCGCTCGATTCTCTTTCTCACGGTCACCGGCGAAGAGAAGGGCGAGCTGGGCTCGCGCTACTTCGCCGCCCACCCCACCGTGCCGTTCCGCGCGATCGTCGCCGATATCAACCTCGATATGTTCCTGCCGCTCTACCCGCTGAAGGTGCTCGAAGTCCAGGGTCTGGCCGAATCCACTCTGGGCCCGCAGGTCAAGGCCGCTGCCGCCGAATTGGGTGTCGGCGTCCAGACCGACCGCGAGCCGAACAGAACCGCTTCATCCGCAGCGATCAGTACTGTTTCATCCGCCGCGGCGTCCCCGCACTGGCCTTCAAGTTCGGCTACGAATTCGGCTCGCCGGAAGAAAAAATCCGCCAGGCCTGGGTGCGCGAGCGCTACCACAAGGCCGGCGACAACCTCGACCAGCCCGTGGATAAGGAATCCGCCGCCCGCTTCGACCGCATCATCATGGATCTCCTGGAGCGCGTGGCCGATAACCCCGCCCGCCCCGAGTGGAACCCCGACAGTTTCTTCAAGCGCTTCGCCCGCTAACCAGACCACCGGAAGAGCCATCGCGGCTATAAATCCCGGCCCGCCGCAAGCAAATCCATCGCCTGGCCACCCCCCGGCGGCGGCGGTTTCCGCAAGCGCATGGCCCCGCCATAGCCCGGAAGAACTATCGCGATCCGGCCGGTCTCCCCGTCTATCCAGGTAAATGGCCGATCGGCGTAGAAGTATCCGGATAACCTTGTCTTATGGCGCCCTGCTGGTATGCGGGGCGGTCTCCGCGGCGGCGCAGAGCGCGCCGGCTCCTTCCATGACGCCCGCCCGGCCCATGGATCTCGACCAGACCAGCTATGAACTGAACAAAGGGGAGCCGGTGCTGGTCTCGGCGCCCACCGAGACGCTCAACTTCCTGTACAGCGCCAAGTCCCGCAGCATTACCGCGGCCGGCGCCGCCGCCCCGGGCCTGGTCATCGGCCCGAATCGTGCCGGCCAGATGGTCCTGGCGGCTTCCCTCCACGCCAAGCCCGGCCAGTATAACGTCGTCGTCTCGGCCACCGCCGCGGATGGCGAAGTGCGCCAGGCCGCCCTATCCGTGGTGGTCCATCCCCTCCAGCAAGTGCCCACCGGTTCATCCCGCGTCCCCGTCGTGCTCCTCAACGGATGGGAGACCGGAGTCACCGACGCCTGCCCCATCTCCACCAGTTCGTCCGAGACGTTCGGCAATCTTGCCCCCTACCTGGTCTCCGATGGCGTTCCTATCGTCTACTTGTTCGATAATTGCCTGGAAGACCCCGATCAGGCCGTCGAGACCCTGGGCAACGACCTCGGCGCCTTCCTCAATTCCATCCAATACACCAACGGCGTCCAAGTCCCTCAGGTCGACCTGGTGGGCTTTAGCCTGGGCGGCTTGATCGCCCGTGCCTATCTGGCCGGGCTGCAGCCCGATGAGACCCTCCTGCCGCCTTTCCCCACGCTGGTCCACAAGCTGGTCCTGATCGCTTCCCCCAACTTCGGCTCGTTTGTGGCCGGCAATTACACCACCGTCATCTCCCCCGGCACCCAGGATGCCGAGTTGATTCCCGGCAGTGCCCTGCAATGGAACCTGGCCACCTGGAACCAGCACGCCGACGACCTCCGCGGCGTCAGCACCATCGCCGTGGTCGGCAATGCCGGCGAGTATGAGCCCAACCTGACCTCCGGAGTCTTCACCGACTCGTCCAGCGATGGCATCGTATCCGAGACCAGCGCCGCTCTCGGCTTTGTGTACGGCGCATCCGCCAGTTCCACCCGCGTCGTGCCCTATTGCCACGTCGACCCCAGCGCCTTCACCACCCAGGTCTTCGGATCGTACCTGTGCAACGCCGCAGGCATCGCCAATGTCACCAGCACCTCCCAGGAGACCGGCCAGATCGTGCGCTCCTTCCTGGCCGGCAATACCACCTGGCAATCCGTAGGGGGCGCGGTTTCCGCCGACCCGTATCTCTCGGCTTTCGGCGGCATGTTCTTCGGCCTGCTGAATACCGCCGGCGGCTACGCCACCGATCTCAGCCAGGTCACCTGGGGAACCGTGGGCTTTCAAAACGGCGGCGACACCAACACCATCTTCTATTACGATTTCATCAAAGGAACGGGCGCCCTGTCAGCCACCAGCGCGTCGCTGGGCACCGTCAATTGCGGCTCGGTCGGCCCCTTACCCGCCGGTTATTTCACCACGGTGCGCTGTAAGGAAGGCGCCGCCATCGTCTCCGTCGGTCCGCTCCTCAGCACGGCGGCCGGACGGGTAGTCACCGCCGGCGGCAACATCACCATCAGCGGCAACAACTTCGGCTCGCTGTGCAGCGGTTGCAAAGTAGTCGCCACCCCCGCCGGCTCCAGCACCGGCCAGAACCTCCAAATCGCCTCCTGGGGTAATACCTCCATCACCGCCGCGCTCCCCTCCAGCATGACGGGCCTCCAAACCCTCAGCGTCATCGCCGCCGGCGGCACCGATTCCATCGCCATCATCGCCGCCTCCGCCAACGCCGCCACTATCGCCCTCTCACCCGCCAGCCTGACCTTCAGCTACACCACCGGCGGCTCCGCTCCGGCAGCGCAATCGGTCCAGGTTACCAATACCGGCGGCGGCTCGCTGGCCTGGACGGCCACTGCCAGTGCGTCCTGGCTCAGCGTAACGCCTGCCTCCGGTACGGCCCCCTCCACGCTTTCCATCTCCATCGTGCCGGCGAATCTGAGCGCCACCGGCGGCACCTACAATGGCAGCATTCAGATCTCGTCATCGGGCGCCACCAACACCCCGCTAGCCATCGCCGTCAGCCTCACCGTCACGGTGCCCGCGCCGGTACTGTCTGTCTCCCCCGCCTCGCTGTCCTTCAGTTTCACCAACGGCGGCTCCGTCCCGGCGGCGCAGAACGTCTCCATCGCCAACACCGGCGGCGGCACGTTCACCTGGACGGCCTCCTCTAGCGTCTATTGGTTGACCGTTTCGCCCTCCTCCGGAAGCGCTCCGGGCACCCTTTCGGTCGCCCTGAACCCCGCCAACCTGGCGGCCGGGACCTACAACACAACCGTGCAGATTACCGCCACGGGCGCCGCCGGCAGCCCCGCGTCCATCCCGGTCACCCTGGTGGTGCAAGGCACCCCCGCCGCCCCCGCCATCACCGCTGTCACCAACGCCGGAAGCTTCCAGACCGGCGGCGCCTCGGCCACCTGGCTGGCCATCTTCGGCAGCAATCTCTCCACCGTCACGTACTCCTGGCAAAACTCCGATTTCGTCAACGGCCAACTGCCCACCTCGGTGCAGGGTGTGTCGGTCCTCATCGACGGCAAGGCCGGCTACATCTCCTACCTCAGCCCTACGCAAATTAACGTGCTGGCTCCCGACGATTCAGCTACCGGCCCGGTGGCGATCCAGGTCACCACCGCGGGCCAGGCCAGCAACGTGCCGACCTTCCAGAAGAGCCAGTTTTCCCCGGCGCTCTTCACCATCGACAACGGCAAGTACGTGGCCGCCCTCAGCTTGAGTTACGTGCTGGTGGGCAGCTCCGGGCTGATTCCGGGCGTCACCTCCCAACCGGCGCAACCCGGCGAAACCATCGCCATCTACGCCACCGGCTTCGGCCCCACCAACCCACCGCTGCCCACCGCCCAATTAGTCACCACGCCCTCGGTGCTCGCCAACCCCGTGCAGGTGACTATCGGCGGCATGGCGGCTACCGTCACCTACGCCGGACTGGTGGGCCCAGGCCTCTACCAGTTGAACGTGACGGTCCCCAACCTGCCCAATGGCGATGCCGCCGTGGTGGCCACCATCGAAGGCGTCTCCAGCCAGTCGGGCGTCTCCGTCACCATTCAGCAGTAAGCTAACGCTGACAAATTTGCGAGCGGTCGTGGTCTCCCGATAGTGGCTCAATGCCGGCGTCGGCCTGGGAGGGGCTCAACAGCAATTTCACAAACTGCTCCTGCGCCTCACGCGAAAGCCGCATGACCTCGACTTCAGCGACGATCTTTTGCGCCGCCTGCTGAGCGGCGGCAACCACAAAGTCGCTGACTGAGCGACCCTGGATTTGGGCAGCGCGCCGCACTACAGCCAAAGCTTCACGGGTGATACGCGCCTCCAGGCGGGCAATTCTGGTGGTTCGGCGGGCCTGGGTGGTTCGAGTGTTTCGGCGTGGCATCGGGACGCTCCAAAGCGGATGACAGTTATGATGTACGTCGTTTTACCGTACAAGGTCAAGCTTCCTGCCTTGGCCCGCTGCCAGGCGATAAAACATTGCGTTGCGGAGAGAAAAGTCCTGCTCGAAAGCCTTACAGGCGTGGGCCCAAACTTTGCGAGCATGCCGCCAAGGTTAACTTTCGGGGGCTTTCGCGGAGAAGTGGCCGGTAATTCCTATGCCGGCTTGCCAATCCGAGCCTTGAGGGTGCGGGCCTGGGCAGCGGCGCACGGTTGGAGCGGTCCCAACTGGCCGCCGGCGCTCCGGGTTGTCCTCACAGAGTACTGCACTTCCCCACCTACCTCACCCGATAATTCTGCGCTGTCTGCTCAAACTGGCGCACCTGCTCCGCCTTCCAGGCGTCGTCCTGCCCCAACTCCTGCGCCATCAGCTCTGCTGCCCGCGGGGCCATGCGGAGGGCCGCTTCGACGTTCAGGAACAACGCCCGGGTGCGACGCGCCAGAACATCCTCCAGCGTGCGGGCCATTTCCTGCCGCACGGCCCAGACGACTTCCGCTGCGGTGTACGGCAGCTCGGCATCCAGCGGCTCAGCCAAACCGGCCCCGCTCTCTTCCAGTTGCCGCACCAGCGGAGCATCCGAGCCGTACATCCAAAGGTGGCCGAACTTGGCCGAAGCCGGGTGGAAACCGTGGATGTTGAGATGGCCGGTGACGCAAGGGTGCTCCAGCAGGCGCGCCAGCGTGGCCGCCTGGTTCACGCAATCCTCCGCCATATGGCGATAGGTGGTCCACTTACCGCCGCAGACGGTGATCATGCCGGAATTTTCGATGCGGATGGTGTGGTCACGCGAAAGCGCCGCGGTATTGCCGCTGTCGCCCGAACGCACCAGCGGGCGAATGCCTGCGAACACGCTGAGCACATCGTCGCGCGTGGGTTTCTTGTCCAGGTATAAGGCCGCCGTCTGGAGGATGAATCCGATCTCCTGTTCCATGGCCACCGGCTCCAGCGGCGCCTCGGTCACCGGCGTATCGGTGGTGCCCACCACGGTGTGGCCGTGCCACGGTATGGCGAACATCACGCGGCCGTCGCTGGTGTGCGGCACCATGATGGCGTTCTCGCCGGCCAGGAACGAATCGGTCGAACACCAGGTGGATGCCCTGGCTGGGTGCGATCAGCGGCTGCACCGTGGGGTCGGCGGTGCGCCGCAGGCGGTCGGCAAAAGGCCCCGTGGCGTTGATCACCACTTTGGCGCGCGCTTCGAATTCCTCGCCGGTTTCGCCGTCGCGGAAGTTCACGCCGTCCACGAAGCCGTCGCCATCCCTGGTGAGTTCGGTCACCTGCGCGTAGTTCAGCAGGGTGGCGCCCTGTTCGCCGGCGGTGGCCACCAGGTTGATCAGCAGACGGGAATCGTCGAACTGGCCGTCGAAGTAAATCACCCCGCCCTTGAGGCCTTCGGTGCGGATGGTGGGCAGCCGCTCCAGGGTTTCTTCGCGGGAGAGAATCCGCGAGGCTCCGAAACCGTATTTGCCGGCCAGCAGGTTATAGAGCTTGAGGCCGATGCCGTAGAAGGGCGCTTCCCACCAATCGTAGTTGGGCACCACGAAGCCCAGATTGCGAACCAGGTGGGGAGCATTCTGGAGCAGCAGGCCGCGCTCTTTAAGGGCCTCCATCACCAGCGCCACGTTGCCCTGTTCCAGGTAGCGGACGCCGCCGTGGACCAGCTTGGTGCTGCGGCTGGAAGTGCCTTTGCCGAAGTCGCTCTGCTCGACCAGTAGCACGTCGTAACCGCGGCTGGCGGCATCGATGGCCACGCCCGCGCCCGTGGCGCCGCCGCCCACAACAATGACATCCCAACGCTCCTTGCGAGCGTGAAAGCGGCGGTACATCTCCGGCCTGTTCATGTGATGAGTAATATAACAGGCCGCGCGATTTGGGTAGCTGGGGGTGGCGCCGGGCGGCACAAGTCCGCAGGCGTTGCCGTCCGTAGGTGTCCGCGGTGGATTCGAGTTGGAGCGCCCGCGCCGTCTCTTGGCGTTCACTGGGGCGGAAATGAACGCGCGTCGATGATGGCCTTGGCTCCCTCGGCGCGTCCGTTACGGAATGTGCACCTGCGCCGACGAAGCCGTCAGCTTTCCGCCCTGGTCCTCCACCACCATGCGTCACGCGATAGTCTCCGGCCGGGGCGACAACCTCCATGGTGGCGTTCACTCCGTCCCGGGAAAGCTCCGCCAGGCTGGCGTCCTTCAGAGCGAATTCGACCTCGCCTTCCTTTCCGGCGACGAAGCCGCTGTTCTGGTCGAACAGCGCCGCAACGACCCGCAATTTCTGAATGTGCCGCGTTTGTAGAAGGCGGAACGCCAGATGACTAATGTCAACGTGGGTCATCACCCAGACGGCCGGTTCGCCGGTGGTCAGCTTGTCGGACTTTGCAATGGTCGTGACCGGCACGTCATTGCGGGTATCATCCGCCAGAACCTCGCGGTCAATGGGGCGCTCGGCTGACGGCTGATCCTCTTTGGCATGGCATCCGGGGCGAAATATCCCCGGGCGTGCCTCAATCAAGTAACCCTTGTGGCCGGGCAATCGGATTTTCAGGGAGTGGTAGCGGCCGTCGTGTGCTCCGTCGGGGGTAAAACCCAGCAAGTAACTCACCGGCGGTGGGCGTAGCAGCTCCTGTAATCCCAAGTCAAAGTCGTTATTGTTGAAAATGTTTCGGCCCCCGGTATTGTTTGCGAGGTAGGCCAAGGCGCGGGGACCGAAGGAGCCGACGCCGGACATGTCGAGGGTGTGGATGGGAACGCCGCCGCGGATGGCTTTGTGCACGGTCTCTTCCATCACCTCCGGCAGGCCGGGGAAGCCCAAAGAACAGACCACGATGCTGCGATCGCCGGGCAGGCGCACCATGTAGTCGACCCCGTCCTCGACGATGCGCATTTTGTAAACCGGGCGGCAATTCTGCCGGATCTCCACCTTACGGATGCCAGCCAGAAGCGTGGCCGGGTCGTTGGTGAACGGAACGAGCTGGCCGTTCCCGAATCCGATGAGTGTGATGTGGTCTTCAGGCCGAAGGTACTTTTGCACAAACCGGGCTGCCCGCGTCCTTCATTTGCGCGATGGAAGCTACAGCCAGAAAGTTGGGGCGCACATTGATGGAGCCGCAACCCATCTTGAACGCAATGTCGTCGAAGACCAGGGCGATGAGGCGCGGACGGGCGCTTTCGGCCCCGGCCGGGTTGGCTCTCTCGACCACGAAGGAAGCGATCTCGCGCTCCTTGCCATCATCCAAAATACGAAAGTCCTGCGGCTCTTCACGCGGCCGTTTGTGGTTGAAGTTTATAGCCGAGTCGGTTGGCCGCAGTCTGCAGGCGATGAATGCGCGCGGATTGGTAGCGTTTTCGTAGGCCGCGGCCGGCGGCGGGTCACACTTTCGTTCAAACCGGCCCGCCGGCGGGCAAGCTAAAGCATACCCCACGCAGTGGTGGCGCATGCGTTAGATTGTTTTACAGCTTCTTAACGCGCGCGGCTCCGAAACGATGCCCGGCCGGTCAAATTCCTGGCTGCGACACGACCTTAGAATAGAAACTTCAGCGCGAACTGGCCCACGCGCGACGGGAAAGTGGTGCGGATGGTGCCGAAAGCGGCGCTGGTGGTTTGCGTATTGGGGATGCCGAAGTTGGTGCGGTTGGTGATGTCGAAGAACTCCGCGCGGAATTGCAGCCGGGCAGTTTCGTGGACGTGGAAGAACTTATCGACAGAAGCGTCCCATTGCTCGAAGCCGGGACCCCGGAACGAATTGCGGCCCAGGTTGCCGAACGGGTCACTGGCCGGCGGCGTAGCGAAGGTGTATCCGGCGAAATAAGTGTTCAGCATGGCCGAGCGGCTCTGGCTGACGTCGCTGCCGCTGACATTGGGTCGCAGAAACGGCTCGCCGCGATAATCGTTGGAAAGGGAGCTGATAATGTTGGCGCCGGTGGCCGCATAAGTCACGTCCAGGGGGAAACCCGTGTGAGCGGTGTTGATGGTGGTCAACTCCCATCCGCCCAGAAACCCATCTAATACGGCATTCATGTTACTGCCGAACTGGCGGCCTTTGCCGAAGGGAAGCTGGTAGACCACGGAGGTAACATTGTTGAGCTCCACGTCGAAACTGGAAAGCCCCTTTTCCGCGGCGAGGTCATGAATGTTCTGGGGATTGGCCTCGTAGTAGCCGGCGAAATACTCCAGGGCTTGCTCGGAATCGCCCATCGCCTTTCCCCACGTAAAGGAGTTCAGCACGTACAAGCCCTTCGTGAGGCGGTGCTCCACACGCACCGAGAGGCCGTTGTAGTGGTTGTCGCCGGCCGGATCGAGCCAGGTGATCGGGCCGAAGGTCGGAATCGGCACGCGCGCGGTCACCGGCAGGCTTTGGCCCGGCAGGTTCGGCGCTGCCTGGTTGTAATCGGCGATGATCGGAAGCCGCAGGCTGTGGTTGCCGTTGTAAGCCACCTCGAGTAGGGTGTCTTTGGGAAGTTGCCGCTGCACGGAGAGAAACCAGTTCTGGATGTAGGGCCACTTACTGTTCGGCGGTGTATACACGACGTTGGAATTGACCGGGTTGAAGGCCGCCGGGCTGGCGATGTTCGTGGTAAAGCTGTTTCCGGTGGTGAGGAAACTCGACGGCACCGGACCGCCCGCGGGTATGGACTGGCTGAGGACACCGAAAAGGGCCTGGGGAGCGTTGATCCCTTCCTCAGCGCTGCCGGGCCGGTTGAAGAAGTCGTAGCTGATTCCATATGCCGCGCGCGCCACGGTCTTGGGGTCGATGCTGTAAGCCATGCCGAGCCGGGGTCCGTAGTCGGAGTAATCGGGGTGCACCAGCGCGCGGTCGAACAGGCTTCCGCTGGTAGCTTTGATCATGGTGTCGGTGGTGGGATCGAAATTCGAGTAATTGTTGTCGCGCTCGTAAAGCGGGGATGCGAATTCCCACCGCAGCCCGACGTTCAGCGTCAGCTTGTTATTCACCCGGAAGTCGTCCTGTGCGTACAGCGAGTGTACGAATTGCCGCAGATTGACCACCGAGTAACTCCCCAGGTTGATCGTGTTGGGAGTGCCGAACATGAAATCGGCCAGGCTGTAACTGGTGTTGTCGGTCGCGATGGTGCATCCGGCGGGCTCGCTGAGTTGCGCGCAGGTGGGCTTGCTGAAATTCCCGCTGTAAGTGTCCTGGCCATAGAGCGGATTGGTGTCCAGAATCTCAGTGCGGATGTATAGATACTGGTAGCCCACCTTTATAGAATGCCGGCCCAGCGTCTTGGAGTAATTCAGCTCCGGGTCCCAGGAAGTGGGGTTCTGGAACTGCGGATTGCTGGTCTGGCGGCCCAGGGCGGTAAGTCCGGTGATGGTCTGGGTATTGATGCCGCCGGTCAGTTGCGGTGTGGTGGGCAGGCCTTCAAATTCGCCCGGGAACAGCGAAGACATGCTCGGACCGCCCAGGTAGGGCGGCGTCTTTCCGGCCAGCATATGCGAGAAGCCCAGGCGCGCTTCGATAACCGAGGTCGGCGAAACCGTCCAGGTGTAGCCCAGCGAGGCGTTCTGATCGACGGTGTGGATGTAGCCGTTGCCATCGCCGCCCGAAGGACCGGTCAGGTCGGGCGCGTAATACTGCAAGTCCTTGCGTTGGCTGAAGCGCAGGAAGGCCGACATGCGGTCGTTGATCTGGCCGTCGATCTTGGCGTCGTATTTGTCGCCGTAATCGCGGATCAGCAGCAGCGCTTCGTCGTTGTTGGAGCGGCCGGGGCCATTGGGCGGCGGCAAGCCGGCCAGCACGGTGGCCGCGAAGGGATTCAACTGCGCCACCGGAATCTGCGTGTTGGCTGGGTACACCACATTGGTCAGCGGGTCTACCACGGGCACCGGCAGAATTCCCTGGCGGTCGGTGGCATCCGGGATGGAGTCGAAGTTCAGATAGCGCTGCAATTGGCGCAGGCCTTCGTAATCGCCGAAGAAGAAGAGCTTGTTTTTGATGAACGGTCCGCCGATGGTGGCGCCGAACTGGTTGCGCTGCAGAGTGGGCTTCACGAAGACGGCCGGGCTGAACAGGAAGCCGGTGGCGTTCAGATCGGTGTTGCGCAGGTACTCGTAGGCCGAGCCGTGAAAGTCGTTGGTGCCGGATTTCATGATTGCGCTGATCACCGCGCCACCCACGCGGCCGTATTCGGCGCTGTAGTTGCTGGTGATCACTTTGAACTCCGCCAGCGCGTCCGGCGACAACTGCACCAACTGCGAGGAGTAGCCCTGGTTACTGGTTCCGTACGAATTGTTGTCCATGCCGTCCAGCAGAAAATTGTTATACGTGCTGCGCATGCCGTTGACGTTGAAGGCGGCCTCGCGCGGGGTCCCGCTGGCCGAAAAGGTGGCGGAGATCGGAGATTTTACGGTGTTGGTGGACAGGAGTGCCAGGTCCGCATAGTTGCGGCCGTTGAGCGGAAGTTCCTCGATGGCCGTGGTGTTCACCACCTGGCCGTGTTCGCTGGTATCGGTCTCCAGCGGATTAGCCGCACCCTTCACCTCCACCGATTCCGTCACCGCGCCCACCTGCATGGAGACATCCACGCGTTGCCGCGCATTCACGGTTACCTGCACGTCCGGAGTGGTGAGCTTCTCGAAACCGGGGTGCTCTACCACTATTGAGTAGCGGCCGGCCTTGACGTTGAAGAAATCATAGTTGCCGTTCTCGTTGGTGCTGGTCTTAGCCTGAATGCCAGTGTCCAGATTGGTGAGCGTGACACTGGCGTTGGGGATTGCCTGGCTGGTAGGATCGCGGACCGTCCCCACTACCTCGGCGGTCTCAAACTGTGCCAAGAGGACCGTGGCGGTCAAAAAACAGCACAGGAATAAAATGTTCTTCAGGAGTTGGCTCAATCGTCTACCCTCCCAGAGATTTTCGCAGGCAACTATTGACAGGATGTTTACAGCAGGGTTACCGAAGCGTGACAATTGGAAAAGCAGCGCCCTCAAAATCGCGCTCCATCCGGCGGGACAAGGTGGACATAGAGTTACGATGAAGCGATGATCCGCGGCCTTCCGATTGCCCCTATGGTCCTTGCGCTCGCCATGACGCCTCCGCCGGTTTCCGCGCACCCGCTGCTGCTGATTTCCATCGATGGCATGCGGCCCGATTACCTTCTGGAGGCCGATGCACACGGCCTGAAGATTCCGCATTTGCGCCGCATCCTGCCGGAGGGCGTGCATGCGTCCGGTGTACGCGGCGTCCTGCCCACCGTTACGTATCCCAGCCATACCACCATCGTCACCGGCGTGTGGCCGTCCCGTCATGGAATCTATTCTAATCTCCCCTTTGATCCGCTGGGTAAGAATCTGGAAGGCTGGTATTGGTATAGCGAAGATATCGCCGTGCCCACGTTATGGGGGGCGGCGGCCAAAGCCGGGTTGAGCGTGGGCAGCGTTTCGTGGCCGGTGACGGTGGGCGCCCCCGGAATCCGCTACAACGTGCCGGAGTTCTGGCGCGCGGCCAAGAGTCCCGACGATCTCAAACTGCTGCGCGTGGTGAGCACGCCTGGGCTGGTGGCCGAAATCGCCCGCGACGAAGGACCGTACGTCCTCGATCTCGACGAAGCCATCCCCGGCGACCGGGCGCGCACGCGCTACGCCGCCTGGATCCTGCGCCACAAGAAACCGCAATTTATGGCCATTCACCTGGCGGCGCTCGATCACCTGCAGCACGCGACGGGCCCGTTCAGCGCCGAATCCAATGGGTCGCTGGAAGAGATTGACGCGATGCTGGGGCAACTGGAGGACGCCGCGCACAGCGCCTTCCCGGACTACGCCATTTGCGTGGTTTCCGATCACGGCTTTTCCCGCATCGATCATACTCTGAACCTGATGAAAGCTTTCGGCGACGAAGGGCTGGTGACTCTGGGACCAGGCGCCGGCTTCCGCGGCGCGCCGCTGGTGCTGGATTGGAAGGCCTTCCCCAAAGTGGATGGCGGCTCGGCGGCCATTCTGCTGAAGGACCCCCACGACGAAGCCACGCGCGCGAAAACCGAGCAACTGCTGCGCCGGCTGGCGGCCAATCCGGCCAATGGCATCGCGCGCATCCTGGACCCGAGAGCCATTGCGGCCATGGGCGGCAATCCGCAGGCGGCCTTTTGGGTGGATATGCAACCGAACTTCTCGGTGGCCGATACCCTGGGAGCGTTGGTGACCGCGCACGCCGGAGGCACGCATGGCTATGCGCCCTCGCATCCGGAAATGCTGGCGTCGTTTTTCATGGCCGGACCGGATGTGGGGAGCGGAATTTCGCTCGGCGAAATCGACATGCGCAGCATTGCGCCCACACTGGCGGCGTATCTGGGCTTCCCGTTTCCCTCCGCCGAGCTGAAGCCGCTGGCGCTGGGCGCCGGCGCGCGGCCCTGAGGGCTATTTGGCTGGCGGAGCCGGAAATGCCAGCGTCGTTTTTCATGGCCCAACCGGATGTGGGGCGCGGAATTTCGCTCGGCGAAATCGACATGCGCAGCATTGCGCCCACACTGGCGGCGTATCTGGGCTTCCCGTTTCCCTCGGCCGAGCTGAAGCCGCTGGCGCTGGGCGCCGGCGCGCGGCCCTGAGGGCTATTTGGCCGGAGCGGCCGGAAATGGCGGCCCGATTCTTTATAGCCGGAGCCGCTGTGGGGCGCGGAATTTCGCTCGGCGAAATCGACATGCGCAGCATTGCGCCCACGCTGGCGGCGTATCTGGGCTTCCCGTTTCCCTCGGCCGAGCTGAAGCCGCTGGCGCTGGGCGCCGGCGCGCGGCCCTGAGGGCTATTTGGCTGGCGGAGCCGGAAATGCTGGCGTCGTTTTTCATGGCCGGACCGGATGTGGGGCGCGGAATCCCGGTGGGCGAAATCGACATGCGCAACGTTGCGCCCACACTGGCGACGTATATGGGCTTCCCGTTTCCCTCGGCCGAGCTGAAGCCGCTGGCGTTGGGCGCCGGCGCGCGGCCCTGAGGGCCATTTGGCTGGCGGAGCCGGAAATGCTTGGCGTCGTTTTTCATGGCCGGACCGGATGTGAGGCGCGGAATCCCGGTGGGCGAAATCGACATGCGCGGCATTGCGCCCACGCTGGCGGCGTATCTGGGCTTCCCGTTTCCCTCGGCCGGGCTGAAGCCGCTGGCGTTGGGCGCCGGCGCTCGGCCCTGAGGGCTATTTGGCTGGCGGGGCCTGCGTTTGCTCTTTCCGCGCCAGACCGGTCATCCCCCAGTCGTTGAGTTCCGAGCGACGGCCTTCGCCGCTCGGTGGCCCTGCCTCACGGATGTGAAAGGCCACGCTCTGCCCGTGGACTTCCACCAGCGCATGTCCGAAGAACCACCCATCCTGGTAGCGTCCCGATGCCCGGAGATGGCCGCCCGAACTCACCATCGAGACGTACGTCACCCCTTCCAGTTCGAGGTGCAGCATCTGGTGGATGTGTCCCGCCACTACGTACTGCACGCCGTACCGCCGGGCAAGCTGATGCAGCGGGAAGTTCGGATTCCGCAGCGCCACATTCACGATCCAGGAAGGCCGGTGCATGACCAGGATCTTCAGCGGCTGCGCGGCGTGAGCCTGCAAATCCGCCTCCAGGAACGCTAGTTCTTCCGGCCCCAATTCGTCGGAGCGGCTGTTGTCGAGGATCGTGAAATGCGCCGGTCCGTAATCGAAGCTGTAGTGCGGAGGGTGCCGCGCGTACTGGCGGAAGAGCCGTTCCGATTCGGCCGACCAGATGTCGTGATTGCCCGGCGCCAGGTACACGGGAGAGCGCCGGAACAGTTGTAAAATCCGGGTGGCCTCGCGCCACTCGGCTTCCGCGCTGCGGTCGTCCAGGCCCTGGATGGTGTCCCCCACGCTGACCACGAACGCCGGGTTCTCGGCGGCGGCTTCTTTGCAGATCTGCTGGTAAACGCCCGGTTGGGCTTCGCCGGTGCGGTCGCCCAGAATCGCGAAGCGGAAGGAATCGGGCGGCGCCGCCGGGAGAATCGCCAGCCATGACGCCAGCAGCAAGCCACCTGGCAGGAGCGCGCGGCTACCGCGGAATCGATGCAGCATCAACTTCATTCTCGCAGGGCCGCTGTGAAATGATTTAAGCCGCGCAAAGCAAAAGCGTGCGCCACCACTGCAAGTCCTGCACCCGGCCGTCAATGATACGATTGTTCGCGTGGCCCAGTCGCACTCCCATCGTCTTCTCCCGGTTCTATTTGCCTCCCTCACCCTCCTGGCGATTTCGCCGCCCGTATCCGCTCAGGTGACCGCCGGCATCTCCGGCCGAATCGAGGATGCCTCGGGCACCGGCGTGCGCGGCGTAACGGTGATCCTCAAGAATCTCGAAACCGGCGGCACCCGCAACGTCACCACCGGCGACGCGGGCGATTTCCGCGTCATGTCGCTGCCCGTCGGGCCATACCAGGTGCGGGCGGAACGGGCGGGCTTCAAGACGGAGGTGCGCAACGGCGTCAACCTGGTGGTGGGCCAGGAGGCGGTGGTGCGGATGCGCCTGGAGATCGGCGATCTGGCCCAGGAAGTCACCGTCAGCGAAGAGGTGCCGGTGGTCAATACCACTACCTCCTCGGTTTCCGGGCTGGTGGGGGAGCGCGAAATCAAGGATCTGCCGCTCAACGGCCGCAGCTTCGATAACCTGATGACCCTCAACCCGGGCGTGATCAACTACAGCCTGAAAAGCGCCAACACCAGCACCAGCAACGGCAACACTTTCTCGGTGGCCGGCCGGCGGCCCATGGACAACCTGGTGCTGCTCAACGGCATCGAATACACCGGCTCCAGCCAGCTTGCCATCACTCCGGGCGGCGTGAGCGGATATCTGCTGGGCATCGACGCCGTGCGCGAATTCAACGTCCTGACCGATACCTACGGCGCCGAATACGGCAAGCGCTCCGGCGCGCAGGTCAGCGTGGTGACGCAGTCCGGAACCAACGCGCTGCACGGCACGCTGTTCGAGTTTCTGCGCAACAGCGCGCTCGATTCGCGCAGCTTTTTCGCCCAAACGTCCTTCACTCCGCCCTTCCGCCAGAACCAGTTCGGAGGCGCGCTGGGCGGCCCGCTCAAGAAGAACCGGCTGTTTCTATTCGGCAATTACGAAGGCTTCCGGCAGGCCGAAACGCAGAGCAGCGTCAGCGTGGTTCCGGATGCGAAGGTGCGCCAGGGCACGTTTCCCAACTCCGCCGGCGTCTATTCGCCGGTTGCCAATCTGAACCCGGCCATGCTGCCCTATTTCTCCTTCTGGCCGCAGGCCAACGGCCCGGAGCTGCTGGTGAACGGACTGCCCAGCGGCACGGCGTTTTCGTACAACAATCCCAACCAGCACATCCGCGAAGACTTCGGCACGCTGCGGCTGGATTACACCCTCGGCAACCGCGATACGTCTCCGCCTCCTACACCATCGATGACGGCAACAGCCTGATCCCGCTGGCCGATCCGTTGTTCGCGTTCCTATAGCACGCTGCGCATGCAGGTGGCCAGCCTGCAGGAAACGCATGATCTTCTCGCCGAATATCCTGAACACCGCTCCGGGCTGGATATTCGCGCGCGGGCTTCAACCTGGATTCCGCGTTGCTGGCGCAGTTCCCGTCCGGACCTCTCTTTCGTCGAGGGAGCCGGGCCCGGGCGGCATCGTGGTGAACGGCGGCGTCACCACCACCGGCCTTTCCGGCATCACTTCGGCCGGCCCCAACAACGCCGCCGGCGTCTGGAACCGCCGCAATCTGTTCACCTATTCTGACGATGTGCAGATCAGCAAGGGACATCCACCAGATCAGCGCCGGCGTGTGGTTCAGCGGCTCCAGGACAATGAAGACACCGCCTCGCGCCAGCTTGGGCAGGCCACCTTCACCAGCCTGACCACCTTCCTGCAAGGCACCGTCAGCACCTTCCAGGTGGTTCCCACCGCCAATGAATTGGGCTGGAGAAGCTCTTCGGCGCGTGGTATTTCGAGGACACCATCAAGCTGCGGCCGCAATCTGACGATCCGCGCCGGCATCCGGCAGGAATTCACCACCGGTTGGAACGAGGCCTTCGGAAGGGCCGCGAATTACATTCCCGACGCCGACGGCGTGCTCGAAACCGCTCCGCGCGTTGGCAATTCGGTCTTCACCCAAAACAACGCCACGCAGCTGTTCAGCCCGCGAGTCGGCCTGGCCTGGGACCCGTTCGGCAACGGAAAAACGGCCATCCGCGCGGGCTTCGGAACCTACTATTCGCTGATCGACGATCTGGGCTTCCTGCTGAATTCGCTGCCTCCCTACAACGGATCGATTACCGCTTCCGGGCTCGTTGTCTTCGATTACTCCCGATCGTTCCCAACGCGCCGGTTCCGCCTTCCTGCGGCCCCGGAGTTCCCACGCCCTGCACCACTTATGCTCCGCAGGGCGTCCAGGCCAATGCGCAAACGCCCACGGTCGCAGGAGTGGAGCCTTTCGGTGGAGCGGCAACTCACCCCCACCACCGTGCTGCGCGTGGCCTACGTGGGGTCGTTCGGCTACCACGGCCTGCTGAGCGTGGATCCCAACACGATTCCGGCGCAGGTTTGCACCACCGCGGGCGGCTGCCAGGCGGGCGGCGTGGCCACCAGCGGGAGTCCGGCCACCGCGGCCAACCAGAGCCACGTGCCGCAGGGCGCGCAGTATATTCCCGGTGGGAACGCGTCCGAATCCTTATCTGGGCGCCGGTTTCTTCTGGTACACCGAAGGCAACAGCAGCTACAACGCGCTGCAAACGGAAGTGTCTCATCGCCTGAGCCGCGGCTTCGAAATCCGCGCCAACTACACCTGGTCGAAGAATCTGGACATGAATTCGGGGCTGACCGGCGCGCAGTCGCAGAACCAGTCGCAGATGGTGCTGGACCGCAACGATCGTGGGCCGGGACTGGGGACCCTCCGCGTTGAACGCGGCTTCGCAGGCCAGCATCTCGGCACGCTATGAGCTGCCGATGGGGCCAGGCCAGCACTGGTTGAAGAGCGGCGGCGCGGAGAGCAAGCTGCTGGGCGGCTGGCAGCTCAACGCCATCACCACGTTGCTGTGCGGATTTCCGTTCACGCCCGTGATCGGCTCCAACCGCTCGGGCGATGGAGACACACGCAATCCCGACCGGCCTTCGTTGAACCCCGCATTCACGCGGCCCTGTCATCCTGGGGCAAGCCGGAGCAATGGTTCAATCCGAACGCCTTCGTGTCTGCCCGCGGCCGGCACGTACGGAAACCTGGGGCGCGGCGTATTCAGCGGACCGGGCCTGGCCGATCTGGACTTCTCGCTGTTCAAGAACACCGCCATATCGGAGCGAGCCAGACTGCAGTTTCGCGCCGAGTTCTTCAATGTTCTCAACCACCCGAACTTCGGCACGCCCAACGCCACCGTGTTTTCCAGCGGCGCCATCAACGCCTCGGCCGGATTGATCACCACCCTGGCCACCACGCCGCGCCAGATTCAATTCGGGCTGAAGCTGATTTTTTGAGGAAATCGCAAGTCTCGCGGCTGCCTCCCCGGAAGGGACGGCAGCGATTATATACTGTTGGATGTCAAATCAAGTGCTGGGATAGGAGGGCGAAATGAGAGATCTCGCAAAAGCAGGCATAGTCTGTGTCCTTACCGTTCTGGGAAGCGGCTTTAGCACCGCTTTCGCGCAACTGGCTCAGTCGCCGGCGGACAAGTACATCGCAGCCATGGACAACCCGTCGCGCGACCTGAAGGTCGACGAGGTCATCGCCAAGCTGGAACTCAAGCCCGGAGATATTGTGGCCGACATCGGTTCCGGCAGCGGGTCGTTTTCCATTCCGATGGCCAAGGCGATTGCGCCGAATGGAGTGCTCTACGCGGTGGACATCGACCAGAAGATGCTGGACCACGTCGCCCAACGCGCCAAGGACGCGGGTGTTACTAATTTGCGGACGGTCCTCGGCGAGTACGATGACCCCAAACTGCCGGTCAAGAATGTAGACGTGGCGTTCTTTCACCGTGTCCTGCACATGATTGAACACCGGCAGGTTTATCTGGACGCTACCGCGAAATATCTCAAACCGGACGGCCGCGTGGTGGTGATCGACAAGAACCACAAAGACTCGCCCGATAGCTGGATGTGGCTCAACCAGACGGACGTAGATACCTGGATGGCCGGCATCGGCTTCTATCCAGCAGAAACCTTCGACATCTACGACGGCAAGTATTTCGTGGCGTACCAGCGCCCCTATGGCAATAGCGTGCTTCTGAAGAAACACACCGCCAAGCGGAATTAAGCCTGGAGCTGCTTTGGTGGTTTGCTGTCCGGCTTGCCGCTTGGTAGGCGCGCGACTCCGAAAGTAAGTATTCCGGCAGGGCCGCGGGCATCGATTGATGTCGATGTTCTCGGGGCGAGGAAACTCCCGACAGGCCAGCGGCGGGGCCCATTCGACGCGGAGGGTACCCTCTGGCCCGAAGACGCGGAGCAAACGCGGGGAAGACCCAAGGTAAGGACAGGTCGCGGAGGGAGCGGAGTTTCCTGAGAGCCGCGGGCTTTAGGATTCCAGCCGTCCAAAGCGGCTGAGGGGGCCGCTGACCCGGCCCGGTCGGCGTGAGCCGCTCAAAGCGGCCAAATGCGGGTCGCTAACGCGGCCCCGCCCCTGCTGGCCACCTTACTGTGGCCGCCTCGGAATCCCAGGTTGAGCTGGTCCAGTCGCTTGTCCTCTTGCTCCTGTTGCTCGATGTACGTTCGGATCACAGAGTCGTCCCGTCCCACCATCACCGATGAAGATCTGGGACTGTCCGGCTCCGGCGCTGACAAGCGTTCGGGTTTGCTTGTCTCACCAGTGAAGTCGCGCTGGCCGAAGTGGGCATCTTCCTCGGACTGGAACCCTCCCGGCTAGCGAGGAACAATGCCGCTACGAGGCGGAGCGGGTCGAGCGTTGATACTGGAGTTTGGAACCCGAAAAATCTATCCCGCACTGCTTGACGCCGACTGACTGAATGAATGAATGAATGAATGAATGAGTCATACAGGAAAAGAGTAGCGACCATCCTGGCCCAGAGCCGTCGGCTCCCTGATTTCCGCGATTTCGGATCTCACAATTTCGGGATACTCAGCCTGCATATGCTCCTGTCCAACGCTTCGTGAGAGGCCTTTTTATTGGCGTCTCCGAATTGGCCGGTCAGTACGACGGTTATTTTTGGCTCCGCGTCGCCCCGCCCTCGCATCGCGCGGCCGTTTGTGGCTCGAGTTTATGGCCGAGTTGGTAGGCCGCAGTCTGCCGGCGATGAATGCGCACGGATTGGTAGCGTTTTTGGTAGGCCGCGGCCGGCGGCGGGGCGGGCCTTAGCGCTTGTACCCGATCATGCGCAGAAACGCCCGCCGTTTTTCAGTGTCTTCAGCGGTCTCCACGCCCAGGGGCATGGCTCCGTCGATGACGCCGAGCACGCCGCGGCCCTGCTCGCTCTCCGCCACCACCACCTGCGCCGGATTGGCGGTGGCGCAGTAAATGCCGCACACTTCCGGGACGTCTTTGATGCGGCCGAGCACGTTAATCGGATAGCCTTCGCGCATGACCACCACGAAGGTGTGGCCGGCGCCGACGGCGGTGGCGTTGCGCGCCGCCAGGGCCTTGAGGCCGTCGTCATTGCCATCCACGCGCACCAGGCAAGGGCCGGAGGCCTCGTTGAAGGCTACCCCGAATTTCATTTGCGGCACGCTGGTCACGATGGCTTCGTAAATATCCTCCACCGTTTTGATGAAGTGGGACTGGCCGAAAATCAGGTTCCCGCCTTCGGGAATTTCGAGCGCCACCAGCTTGAGTTCCATACGAATCCCCAGGATACCGCGTTGTACACTGAAGCCGTGCTGACACGTGCGCCCCTCCACCTGATGGTCAAGCTGGTGCGGGATGGTGAGGTTTCGCCAGTGGAGTTGATGGAAGCACACCTCGCCGAAATCGCCGCCCGCAACCCCGCGCTCAATGCCTTCCGCATGATTTTCGCTGAAGAGGCATTGGCCGGGGCGCGCGCTGCCGAAGCGGCGCTAGTGCGCGGCGAGCCGATGGGGCTGCTGGGCAGCGTCCCGGTGACGGTGAAGGACAGCTTCGATGTGGCAGGCTACCCGACGCAATCGGGAAGCCTGCTGCGCGCCGGGCATAAGGCCACCGAGGACGCCGCTGCGGTGGCGCGCCTGCGTAGCGCTGGCGCCATTCTGCTGGGCAAAACCAACACCCCCGAATTGCTCGCCAGCTACGAGACCGACAACCTGGTGACCGGCCGCACCAACAATCCGTGGGACCTCGAGCGCACACCGGGAGGGTCGAGCGGCGGCGAGGCGGCGGCCATCGCGGCCTTCTGCTCGCCGGGCGGGCTGGCCACCGATGGCGGCGGGTCGATTCGCGTGCCCGCGCACTTTTGCGGCATCGCCGGCTTCAAGCCTACGCCTGGCCGCATTTCCACCCGCGGCCACTATCCTTCGCTGGGCTATCCCGGCGGGCTCACCGGCGTGGCCGGACCCATGGCGCGCACCGCCGAAGATCTGCGGCTGCTGTTTTCGGTGCTGGCGGCTTTCGACCCGGAGGATCCCTTTTCCACACCGGCGCCCCTGGTGGAGCGGTCCACGCGCAAGCTGCGGTTGGGCGTGTGGCCGCAGTTCTATGGCGTCCCCGTCGATCCGGAAATCGCGCAGGCCATCGAGCGCGCGGCGGCCCTGGGCGCGGCGCTCAGTTGGATCGTGGAACCCTTCGAGCCGCGCGGCCTGGAACGCGCGCCTAATCTTTGGGCCACCCTGTTCCAGTGGCCCGCGCTGGCGGTGCGCAAACTGATTGAAGGCCACGCGGAGGATTGCCACTGGACGCTGCTCGAAGCGCTCGAAGCGGCGCCCGCTGCGCCCACCGGCGAGCAACTGCTCATCACCCTGGCCACCCGCGACCGCATCCGCGCCGCGCTGGTGCGGCAACTGGAATCGCTGGATGCCGTGCTGATGCCGGTGGCCTCGGTTCCCGCCTTCCGCCACCGCGAGCGCCACTGGGAACTGCCGTCGGGGCCTGCCAGCAAGCCAATCGGCCTCTTCAAGGCCATGATGCCGGCGGTTGTGGCCAACGTGCTCGGGCTGCCTGCCGTCACCATCCCGATGGCCGTTTCGAGCGGCGGCCTGCCGCTGGGCGTCCAATTGATGGGCCGGCCCTTCGGCGATGAGCGCCTGCTGGATGCCGCGGTGCGCCTCGAAGAAGCGCGCGGACCGTGGCAGGGGCTGGACCGGTAGCGCATGCTTGCGCGGTGGCGTGTGGGCCGCAGCCAACCGGACTTGATGAACACACGCCTTGAAACCCGGCTGGGCAATGTTCGTCCAACGTTTGCAGTATCGTCGGCGTCTAGTAGACAGCGCGGAGGAGCGCCAGCGAGATGAAGTACATCGCCGGTCTGGGATGGATAGCTCTTGCCTGTGGGGTATCTTACGGCCAATCGCCGGCCGGGGGGCAGCCTTCCTTTGAAGTCGCCTCGGTGAAACCGTCCGCGCCGCCCGCCCCGGGTGTTCGTAGACGCTTGGGATGTACCGGCGGACCCGGCAGAGGCGATCCGGGCCTCCTCACCTGCACCAACATCAGCGCCACCAACCTGGTGACCATGGCCTATGGGCTGGCGCATTACCAGCTTTCTTATCCCGATTGGATGGATACCGCCCGGTTCGACATCACCGCCAAAATTCCGCCGGGAACGACGAAGGAAGGGTTCCAGTTGATGGAACAGAACCTGCTGGCGGAACGCTTCAAGCTGACCGTGCACCATGAAACCAAGGAGATGGAGAAGTTTGAGCTGATTGTGGGAAAGAATGGCCCCAAGCTGAAAGAATCGGTGGAGAAACCCGCGCCCAAGGAGGGTGAAGCTGCTGTTTCGCCTCCGCCTCCTAACGGGCGTCCCAAGCTGACCATGGGCAGCGACGGGCTTCCGGTGTTTCCCCCGGGCGCCAATATGATGGTGATGATAGACGGCCGCGCGCGCTGGCAACAGACCGGCGAAACCATGGAAGAGTTCGCCCGGTTCCTCTCGGCCGAGATGGGCCGGCCGGTTACCGATTCGACCGGCCTCACCGGGAAGTACGACATGCTCCTGAGCTGGGCGACCGAAGGAATGCGGATGGCGGCGCCGCCTGCTGATGGGGCGGCCAATCCGCCAGAGGCCGCCGACCCCCTACCGACGCTGGTCCAGGCCGTGCAGGGCCTCGGCCTCAAGCTTGAGCCAAAGAAGGGCCCCGATCGAGATCCTGGTGGTCGACCATATGGAAAAGTCGCCAGCCGAGAATTAGGTTCGGTATGCGGCGGTACACTTAAGAAGGAGGTGCAATTATGTATTGCCCCCAGTGCGAAACCGAGTACCGTGACGGCTTCACCGAATGTTCCGATTGCCACGTTCCCTTGCTGGCCGGAACTCCGCCGCCCGAAGAACCCAGCGCGTTTGACCCTTCGCTGGACCTCGTCGAATTGCTGGAGACCCAGGATGCTGTCCAGCTTGCCATGGTGAAGGGGTTGCTCGAAGACGCGGGAATTCCGTTCAACGTGCCGGGTGGGATTACCAGGCTGGTCAACGATGTGGACCCGTTTCTCCAGAAACACCTCCGGGTGCAAGTGCCGCGCGACCGTGAGGAGGAAGCCCGCCAGCTTCTGGAAGTGCTTTTCCAGCCGGACACCGATCTGCCATTGGAAGAGGATGCCGCCACGCCCGGCGGAAACGCCTGAGCGCAGCGGCCCCCGTTATTTCGATAGCGTATCGAGGGCGCGTTACGCGATCATGCTCGGGTTCGCCGCGCCGTTCGAAAATACGATCACCCCGATTCCCTTCCTGCGGTTGATGAGGAGCATGGATGTGTATCCGGCCACCGCCCCGCCGTGCCCAAACGCCACGTAACCGTCGCGCCGGTCCACCTGAAAACCGATCCCATAGCCGGAGGTCAGCCCGATATCGGCGGGCACCTCCGTTTGCATCTGAAACCGGTCCAGGCTGCTGCTCTTCAGGACGGTCTCCGGCCCCTGCCCCATCAGGAATGAGACGAAGTGGGCCAGGTCCCCCACGGTGGTATAGATGGCGCCATTGGGCACCTTGTAGCCGCGCCCGGTTTCGTGTTCGCGCTCGGCGGTTTCGGAATCCACCTGGCCTCCCGGCCCCATCACCTGGTAGCCCTTGGAGAGGTGGGGCAGCATTTTCTGGTTCCGCTCGAAGGCCGTGTGGGTCATCCCCAGTGGCTCGAAAATGTGCTTGGGGACGTACTCGATATACGGTTCGCCCGCCGCCCGCTGGAGCGCCGCGCCCAGAATGGCGAAGCCGATGTTGGAGTAGAAGAAGCGCGTGCCCGGCTCGAACTGGTAATGCAGGTGGGCCAGCGCGGCAATCAGAGTCTTGTCCCAATCCGCTACCGCGCCCGTTAAATAGGTGGCCGTGTCGCCGGGTTCGCGGTCCAGCCCGGAAGTATGCGTGGCAAGCTGCATCAGCGTCACCGGCGGAGCCCAGGAAAACCGGTTCTCGACGGTCTTGATCTCGGGGAAATATTTTTCCGCCGGATCGGCCAGGTGTACCTTGCCGGCTTCCACCAACTGTTCCAGCATCAGCGCGGTGAACATCTTGGTGATGGAGCCGATGCGGTAGACCGTGTCCCGGTCCGCCGGAATCTTCTTCTCCATGTCGGTGTCACCGTAGCTCTTGGTCCAGATCAGGTCCTTGCCGGAGATCACCCCCGCGGTCACGCTGCCCACCGGGCGGCGGGCCAGGTCCGCGGCGATCATCGAATCGATTTCGGACAATTGCGAATGCAGGCTCTCGGCGGTGGCTTCGGCGATGCGCGGGAACAGGCGGTCGCCCCCCTGGTGCAGAACCACGCCGGTCACTTTTCCCTCGGCATCCGTTTGGAAGGTCAGCCGGATGTCTACATCCTTCACGAAGAAATCGCGCTCGCCGGAAGCCAGCACCGGAACCGGGCCCTGGCCGGTCATCTGGGTCACGAGGTGGCCGTCCTCCACCGTGACAGTGAAGACCCGCGACGGCGGCACCTGGTAGCGGCCCGCGTATTTTTCGAGTACCTTGGCGTCGAGGGCGACGCTCTTGGGCGGCCGCATCGGCTCGCCGGGGATCCGTTTGGCCGGCATGTCGCGGCCGCCCTGGTGCAGGGTCAACTCGGTGGCTTTGCCGTCCGCCCCGGTGGTGAAATCGATCTGGATGGGTGGCGCCGTCGCGAAGTAGGTTTTTTCGCTCTCCGGGAAGATCTCGAACCTGCGCTGTCCGGAGGCCTGGGCGTAGAGATGGTCGCCCTCGCGGGTGATGTTCACGATGAAATTGGGCGCCAGTTCAAAGCGGCCCTCATAGCCATCGAAGATTTTCGGATCGACCTTAACCGCTTTATGTTCGGTGGCCGGTTGCGGAGCGGGTTGCGCCCAAGCGGGGACGATCCCCAACGCCAGCGCGTATCCAAGCAGGAGAAGTTTCGGAGTCATGGTTTCTTCCTCTCGTGGAACGTGTCCATAGGGCGCCGGCGCGCGATGGTTCGTTACAGGGCAGGATCCCGGGGTCCCGGCGGCCGTATGCTGTCGAAGACGCGGCGGGGACGCGAATCGTTTAGGTTTCTACAGCCCGCTATACCAGCCCAGGATGCGCTCTCCGGCGATCGCCGCGGCCAGCGCCGCAGCGCCCAGAAACGCGCCGAATGGCAGCGGGTAGGAGGACGCATCCTTGCCGGTGGCCTTGATGTAGATGTAGCCGATCAGCGAACCGGTCACCGAGCCGATCACCAGCGCCAGCAGGGCATTGCGCAGCCCCAGAAAGGCGCCCACCATGGAGATCAGCTTTACGTCGCCCAGGCCCAGGCCCTCGCGGTGCCGCAGCTTCTCGTAGAGCCAGCCGCCCAGCCACAGAAAGAACGCCGGCAGCAGCGCTCCGAAAGCCGCCTCCGCCAGCCATTTGGCGCGGCCGGTGACTTCCGCGCCGAAAAGCCATAGAATCGCCTGGGCGGTGAAATCGGGCACCGGCACGAACACCGCAAAGCCCAGCCCGATCAGCGCGCCGCCCAGGGTGAGCTGATCCGGCAGCAGCCGCTTTTCCAGGTCGGTGAAGATCAGGGCCACCAGGATGGCGCTGAAGACGCACATCTTCACAGCCCGCAAGTCCGGCCCCAGGGTGCGCACGAAGAAGAAGAACAGCAGACCCGTGAGCAGTTCCACGGCGGGATAGCGCAGCGAAATCGGCCGGCCGCAAAAACGGCATTTGCCGCCCAGGGCAAGGTAGCTGAACAGGGGGATGTTGTCGTACCACGGAATCATTTTGCGGCAGCGCACGCAATGCGACCGCGGGCGCACCACCGACCGGCCGCGCGGCATGCGGTGGATGCACACGTTCAGAAAGCTGCCGATAACCAGTCCAAAGAGGAACGCCAGAATCGATTCGATCACTCGATCTCCCGCCGGTAAACCTCCATGGTACGGGAGCATACGCTTCCCGGTAAAGTTCTCGAATATGCTATCGATTGTTATCCGTTCGCGCGCGGCGTGCAGCGTGGGAGCCTGATGTAAGCTAATACTTCACAGACGTTGCCGCTCGCCGGAAAACGAACCCTCCGCACCAGTTCGGAAAGGGGGTGAAACGATGAAATGGACACCGTCGATGAGCAGGTTAGTAATCTGCGGGGCCGGAATCGCTGCGGTCCTCCTGTCTTCCGGCATTGGAGCCGCACAAAACAGTAAGAGCAGAGTGGCGCCTCCCTATAACCCGTACCCGCCTGGCATCCTGCCCGGCGATTTGAATTCAGAGTTGCAGAGGGTTCTGCGGGAGGTGGACGTCATCGAAGGCCGGGCGCTGGCACGCTGGCACGCCCTGGCGCCCCCGATTCGGAGCGGCCAGCCGCCGGGCTTGCAGAATACTGGAACCGAGACAATAGAAACACTCGGCGAGCTGATGAATTTCGACAGCAACATGTCGCCCAATCGAAATGAAGCGTGTATGTCCTGCCATATGCCGTATGCCGGGTTCAGTGGACCTATCCCTTCGGTCAATCTGACGATCATCGCGTATCCCGGAACGGCTCATTTCCGGGCCGGCAAACGGACGCCCCAGCGACACCCGTACGCTCCCTTCTTCCCCGTACTGCAATACAACCAGACACAGGGTCTGTTCTTTGGCGGAAACTTCTGGGATTCCCGTGCGACCGGATTCCTGTTACGGAATCCGGACGCGGAACAGGCTCAGGGGCCTCCCGTGGATACTCAGGAAATGGGCTTCCCCGACACGGCCTGCGTGGCGTTCCGGCTCACCACGGCCGTGTACCGGCCTCTCTTTGAGCTGGTGTGGGGCGCCGGCTCGTTGGACATCCGGTTTCCACCAAACACGGAGGCTATCTGCGACACCCCAGGAGGGGCTTCGACATTCCACGGGAGCCCGACGCCAATTCACCTGACTCCGCAAGACCGCACCAGAGCCAACGACGTATACGGTCACTGGGGGCAGTCCATAGACTCATACGAGCAATCCGTGCAGGTCAGCGCTTTCTCATCTAAATTCGACGCCTTTCTGGCCGGCAAGTATAAGTTGACGCCTGGCGAGATGGCAGGCTTCGAGCTATTCAACGGCAAAGGCAACTGTAACTCATGTCACCTCGACGGAAGAGGAACCACTTTGAACCCGAATCAGCACGACACCGGCTCGGCAGACGTCGTGAACCCTCTGTTCACCTGCTTCGGCTCTGCCAATGAAGGTCTGCCGCTAAATCCCAGGGATGCCTTCTATTATCAGAACACTCCGGATTCCTTCGGGTTCATCGCCAATCCGTATGGCTTCGGCTACCGGGATTTGGGATTGGGAACTTTCCTCAGAAGCGGCTTTGGCTCCGGGCCCAATCCGAACTCGACCTGGAGACAGTTTGCACCGAGTGTCGACGGCCAGATGCAGGTGTCTAGCGCGCGCGATGTGGCCATGACACCGCCGCAGTGTCCCACTACCGAGGCTGGTTCGACACCTTATTTCCAGAAGGCGTTCTTTCACAACGGCTATATCAAGAGCCTGAAGCAGCTCGTGCACTTCTACAATACGCGCGACAAGTTTGCGTATCCCGGTGACTTCCGGGCACTGCCCGGCAGGTACGATCGAAAGAGTGACATGCTGGCCTATGCCCGAGGTCAAGAGCAATATCGACATGACCATTGGCAATCTCGGCCTCACCGATCACGAGGAGGACCAGATGGTTGCCTTTCTCGAAACGCTCACCGACGGATTTACTAGACCTTACCCCAACATCGATACCTTTACAAGTGCGTGCATGACCTGTAACCCGGCAACGGACCCCAATTGTTCGCCTTCGAGGCAAGGGAATGGCAGCCTGATCCCGACTCCCGCCCTTCCACCTTGCGCATCGGCTATCTGCGGCGTGGCGCCCGTCCCCAGTCCGCCTGTTCGATAGTTCAGCCGTATGAGGTCTGCCATGAAGATCTTTGTCGTGAGACTCGCAATTACAGCCGTGTTCGCCGGCCTGCTGACTCCGGGACCCGTGCCCGCTCAAGTTAGCCCTACTACTCCACGAGCCGCGCACGTCCGGATCACGAATGGCCCCGAGATCGAAGTGTCTAAGGAGTTTCTGACCATTATCAGGTGGACCACCAATAATCCTGGAGGCTCGCCCGAGCATTACGGTGTAGTTCACTATGGCCCAGATCCCCAAGACCTGAGCGAGACTGCCAAATCTCCCATCCGGCTGAACCCGGACCGCGGCTCGGCCGTTTTCCGCGTGCGGCTGGACAATCTCAAGCCGGGGACAACCTATTGCTACACGGTCGGCTCGATGGAAGCCAATGGCACGGATGACGGGGTGAAAAGCGCTGTCAGGCAATTCACCACGCCGGCGGCCGGGCCTCACGCCAGCACCCGCCAGTAAGCCTCCAGAGTGCGCCTCACCATGCGGTCCACGGTAAAGCGCTCGATCACGGTCTGGCGGGCGGCCGCTCCCAAGCCGCGCGCCCGGACGCGGTCGGCGCGCAGCTCGCGGATGGCGGCGGCGAAGGCTTCGGGCGTGTTTTCGGCCAGCATGCCGTTTTCGCCATGGCGCACCACTTCGGGGAGGCCGCCCACGTTGCTGGCGATGGCGGGCACGCCGGCCGACATGGCCAGCAACACGCCCGAACCGAGGCCTTCACAATGAGTGACGTAAACCATTAGGCCGGCGTGGTGTAAATCGCGTTCCAGGCTTCCCGTGAACTGTATCTCGATTCCCGCCAGGCGGGCGGCTTCGCGCGCGATGGCCTCGCCCTTTTGCGGGTCCGCGGCATTGGCCGGTGCCAGCACAGCATCCCCTTCGGCCGGCTCCAGCAGCGGCACGCCATCGTAAACCACGTCGATCTTCTCCGCCGCAACGCCGCCTGCGATCAGCACCTTGCTCACGAACTCCGAAACCGCCAGGTAGCGCAGCGGCCGCGCGTACTTCCAGCGCGATCGCAGCGGAAAAGCCACCCGCCGCGAGACCACCAGCGGGGCGCCGGCCGCCAGCGCCGCCAGCGTGTGGCTGCGCGCATCGTGAGCGTGCACCAGGTCGTGACGGCGCGCGGCCAGCGCAGTGCGGGCCAGCCCCAGCGGCTCCACGCGGCAGCCACGCTCCCGCGCCAGGGTAAACAGCGCGCCGCGGGCATTCGCGAGCAAGCGTCGATTCCACGCCTTCCGCGGCCAGCCCTTCGATCAGCCGCAACGCCTGCCACTGGCCGCCGCGCATCTCCCTGCCGCTATCCAGGTGCAGGATGCGCATCAGCTCATGATTCTCGCTTTGGCGTATTTCAGAAACGTATAGAAGGCTGCCATGTAGCGCGATGGTCAGGCCCTCCAGCCCGTCCTGGAATCCGCGTTGCACCACGTAGGTGTTCAGAAACGTCCAGGCCGGGTCGAAGAGCAGCCGCCACAGCGGCACCTTGATTTTGCGCGCCGCCAGCTCCTGCGCCGCCAGGGTGGTGTAGTGGTCCAGCGTCCTGAGGTGCTCGGAAAGCGAGTCGCAGGTGAAGTGCAGAATGTTGCTCTCCAGGTGCCCCAGGCGGCCCGAAACCTGCACGCTCTCATGCACGAAATCGCCCACCCATTGCGCTTTGGCGCCGGTGGTACAGGCGGATTTTGCGGTCCGGGTACCATCCCGAGTGCAGAATCCACCGGCCCAGGTAGCGCGCCAGACGGGGCATGGTGTAGCGCGTCGTAGCGCGGGCCGGTCTTTTTCAGGCTCCAGATTTCGGCCTCCAGCGCCTCGCTGAGGGCTTCGTCGGCATCCAGCGAGAGAATCCAATCGTGGCTGGCCTGCTCGGCGGCCCAATTCTTTTGCGCCGCGTATCCGCGCCAGCCGGCTTCGATCACCCGCGCGCCCAGGTTTTGCGCCAGGTCCACGGTGCGGTCCACCGAACCCGCAATCCACCACCAGAATTTCATCCGCGCTGCGCAGGCTCTCGATGGCGCGGGCGATGTTGCGCTCCTCGTTGAGGGTGATGATGGTCGCGGTGATTTTCAAGCACTACCCCGGGCCGCTGATCGGCCGGAACGTGAAGCACAGCAGGAAAATGACCAGGGCGATCCAGCCCAATTTGCGGCGGCCCGCGTCCGATATCGCTAGCGTCGAGAATCATGGGGTGGCGGCGGCCCAGCCAGAACAGAATCGCGCCCCACAGCAGCCAGCCGGGCCACAGCTTGCCCAGCGGCAGCAGGGCCACGCAGAGCACTTTGGATACGGTGCGGTGCCGCTCGCGGGAAGAACGAGTACAGAATGTGGCCGCCATCCAGTTGCCCGATGGGCAGCAGGTTCATGCAGGTGGCGAACATACCCACCCAGGCGGCGCGCGCGATGGGATGGAGGTATAGGTTGGCCTGCGGGACGCCTGGAAAAATCGCTTTCTCCAACAGCCATTGCAGACCCGGTGCGCCGAACTGGATAGTCGCTTTGCGGCTCGATGCCCGGAATCACCTTGGAAAACGCCAGCCCCACCGCCAGCGCCGGCAGCAGAAAGACGAAGCCCGCCAGCGGACCGGCTACGCCGATATCGAACAGCTCGCGCTTGGAATAAATCGGCGAGCGCACCCGGATGAACGCGCCGAAAGTGCCCAGAAACGGCGAGGGCATGAAGTATGGCAGGCTGGCATCCACGCGGTGATACAGCGACGCCAGGTAGTGCCCCAATTCATGCGCCATCAGGATGGCCAGCAGGGTGAGCGAATACGGCAGCCCTTGCAGCATAGTGGCCGGATGGTGCCAGATGCGCGACCACAGCGTGAAGCTGTGCTCGATATCGAACGGCAAATTGCGGTCGAAATCGTACTGCATGGCTGCGCCCACCACCGTGGTGGTGATCAGGGTGGCGGCAAACAGCAGCACCATAGAGCCAATAGCGCTCTTGAGTGCGCACCGAAGGCACGGACTGTATTTCTCCCGCATCGTTACCGGCGTAGACCGGATAAGGCGCAGGAGAATAATCCTGGGGAGACACGGTGAGGCCGCACGCAGCGGTTTACTGCAGCGTTTGAAGCTCCTTGCCGGGTTTGAACCGCACCGCCTTTCCGGGCGGGATCGACACCTCGGCGCCGGTGCGCGGATTCCGGCCAATGCCAGTCTTCCGGGGCTTCACGTTAAATACCCCGAAACCGCGCAACTCGATGCGATCGCCCTGCTCCAGGGCCTTCTTCATGGACTCGAAAACGGTCTCTACCGCCATCTCGGCTTTGGTCTTGGTGATACCGGTCCGGTTGACTACTTCGTTAATGATGTCCAGCTTAATCAAGCTTGCCTCCTTGAACCGGGGGTCGGGCGAAGTTCCTGCCGCATCTTTCAACCATATGATAGGATTGAATTTATTCTCATGTCAAGCGAGACCTGCGGGCGCCTCGTCGGCGGCCCTCACCAGCGAGGAGTTCCGCCGCGCCTGCGGCCGCTTCGCCACCGGGGTGACGATTGCCAGTGTACTGGATAGCCAGGGCACGCCGCACGGCCTCACTGTGAGCTCCTTTACCTCGGTCTCGCTGGATCCGCCGCTGGTGCTGATTTGCCTCGGCCACCAGGTCACCATCATCGAAACTTTCCGTGCCGCCACGTACTTCGGAATCAACGTGTTGAACGAGCACCAGCGCGATCTTTCGGAGAGTTTTGCGCGCAAGGGCCACGACCGCTTCAACCGCGTCCGGTGGTATTGCGGCCCCTCCGGCGTGCCGCTGCTGGAGGACGTCCTGGCGGCCATCGAATGCCGGGTCTACCAGCGCTTCCTCTCGGGCGATCACGATATCATGGTCGGCGAGATGCTGCACGCCAAAGTGGCCGAAGGCTCCCCGCTGATCCATTTCGCCAGCCGTTACCACCGCCTGGCCCACGAATAAGTTTGCCGCTTTCCCCAGGCGGTTGCGGCCATCCATTGGCTGGCCGATTGCAATTACTTCCCTGGAAACACTCGGAACGGTCGAGCTTGAAAGGAGCCTGGGAACTATGCGTGTTTTTGCCAAAACCGTCGGGATCGTGGCGGCGGCCGCCGCGGCTGTTGGGATTATCGCCAATTTGAAAGACATTAAACGGTACTTGCGCATCTCGACGATGTAGAGCCTGTATGCCCGCCCGGCCTGTTCAGCTCAGCACCTCTTTGGGGCTGGGCATGCCGCGGCGGGCAAACTGGATCACTCCGTCCGGTCCGATGCGGTACACCGTCCGCTTCACAATTAAGCCGTTGGCGTGATAGAGTGCCGCGACTTTCTGCCCCGCGTCCACCAGCAGCGGAAACGGGAAATTGAATTTCCGCCGGAATTTTACATGACTGGCGGTGCCCTGCGGATTGACGCCCAAGACCTCCACGCCGCGCGTCACGGCTTCGCTCCAATCGTCGCGGAACTGGCAGAGCTGTTTGGTGCAGCCGGGCGTATCATCGCCCGGATAAAACACCAGCACCACGCTCTTGCCGCGCAGCGAAGCCAGCGACACAGTGTGCCCGGAGTCATCGGGAAGCGAGAATTCCGGCGCCGGGCTTCCCACCGGTAGGGGATCCGAAAAAAGCCACGCAAACATCGTCCAGACAGTAACACACTGGAGCCGCCGCCCGGTAGTCGCGCGTTTCCGCATCGCCATCGCGCCCCCTTGCATCATAATGAGGAAATAACCGGATGGAGATCTATCTCTTGCGTCACGCCATTGCCGAAGATGCCGCCCCGGGCCGGCCCGATTCCGAGCGCGCCCTCACGTCCGAAGGCCGCGACAAACTGCGGCGGGTGCTCAAACGCGCGCGGCAGGCCGAGGTGGCGCCCACGCTGATCCTTACCAGCCCTTACCGGCGCGCCTTGCAGACGGCGGAAATCGCCGCCGAGGCGCTGGGCTACCAGGGCCGCCTGGTGCACTCCCACGCGCTGCTGCCGGATGCCTCGCCGCACGACCTCTGGGACAAGGTGCGCACGCACCGCGCCGAGCGCGCCATTCTGCTGGCCAGCCATGAACCGCTCATGGGTTCCGCGACCGCCTTTCTGCTGGGATGCCCCTCCCTCCAGGTGGAGATGAAAAAGGCCGGTCTGGTGCGCATCGATTGCGACCGTTTCGGCGCCGAAGCCCGCGGTGTGCTGAAATGGATGCTCACGCCCGCCGTGGTGTAACGCTTCATGGATATCGCCAAAGCCACCGAGAAGTACGAATCCTGGCTCGCCGGGCACCTGCGCCTGATCGAGCCGGATTTGCAGCTCAAACACCAGCAGATGCGCGCGGCAGACTTCCCGTTTTTGCGCGCCACCTATTACCGCTGGGCGCAAATCTGGGCGGAAATCTGCGGCGCGGCGGCGCGCGCGCCCCGCGTGCTGGCGGTGGGCGATCTGCATGTGGAGAATTTCGGCACCTGGCGGGACGTCGAGGGCCGCCTCATCTGGGGCATCAACGATTTCGACGAAGCCTGGTATCTGCCCTACACCAACGACCTCATCCGGCTGGCTACCAGCGCGATCATGGCTCGGCTGGCCTGCGATCCCCAGGCCGCCGCGCGAGCCGTTCTGGACGGCTACCATCAGGCGCTCGAAGCCGGGGGGCGTCCGTTCGCCCTGGCTGAGCACCACTGCGCCCTGCGAGAAATGGCCGTGGCCCGGCTGCACGACCCCGAGAAGTACTGGGAAAAGCTGCATGCGTTACAGCCCCAGAGCGGCGCCATTCCGGCCAGCGCGTCCAAGGCGATCATACGGATGATGCCCGCCCGCGGGATCGCCTTTCGCGTGGCGCATCGCGTGGCCGGCATGGGCAGCCTGGGCCGCGAACGCTACGTGGCCCTGGCCGAATGGCAGGGCGGATCGGTGGCCCGCGAAGCCAAGGCGCTGGCGCCCTCGGCATGCGTGTGGGCGGAGCGCGGCAAGGGCAACGCCCCCATTCTTTACGACGAAATTCTGAATGTGGCAGTGCGCTGCCGCGACCCCTTCGTGCGCCTGCAAAAGCGCTGGATCGTGCGCCGCCTGGCGCCGGATTGCTCGCGCATTGAGCTTTCCGCGCTCCCCAAAGAGCGCGACGAGCTGCGCCTGCTGCATTCCATGGGCTGGGAAACCGCCAATGTACACCTGGGCAGCGCCAAGGCCGCGATTCTGCTCAAGGACCTCAAGAAACGCCGCGCCGCCTGGCTGTTTCAGTCCGCCCGCAAAATGGAAAAGGCGGTGCTGGCCGATTTCCAAGCTTTCGCGGCTGGGTGATCTCCGGAAGCGAAGTTTGGGCTCCGCCTCTACTGCGGTCTGCGACCGCGTGATTAGGTTCGCCCGCCTGCCAACATGCGCGGCTCAACATCGAATCCGAGCCGCGACCTTAGGGAGCGGGATCTCGCGGTCGCGGACCTAGCGCGGGCCAAGTCCTCACCGCAGAGCACAGGCATCGATTGATATCGATGTTCTCGGGGCGAGGAAACTCCCGACAGGCCAGCGGCGGGGCCCATTCGACGCGGGGGGAGCCCTCCGGGGTGCCCTCTGGGCCCGGAGACGCGGAGCAAACGCGGAGAAGGACCCAAGGAACGGACAGGTCGCAGAGGGAGCAGAGTTTCCGGAGAGACGCGGAGAGCAGTTGGGCGCTGACCTTCTACCTTCGCGTAGCCTTTCGCCGGCAGGCCGCCCGGTTGCCCCTGGGGCCGCGGCACGCCGGCCGGTTACTTTTCAGCGCCCCGCCGGTTCTGGCAGCTCAACCCGGGACGGAGGGCCAATTCCGCTTCGGGAATGTCTACCCGGCGCTTACGATATGATTCCCGGCGCGGTACCGCCGCTTTACCACCTGGACTCCATCCGACCGGGAAACGCGCCCGTGGAGGCGAGGTGGAATTATCCTCGGGGTGAAACGACAATCATATACAAGACCAATGGCGGTACCGAGCGCGGCACAGTGCAGGCCGGGTCTACCTGGTGTCCGCAGACCAGCGGCGCCGGGGTGTCTTCTCCGCGGCCTGCGATGGGAAGCCGATTCCGAATCAATGCCGTAAGGCCGGGGAATACCACGCGCAGGCGGTTCCGGCCGGGCGGTGGAGCGCAAGGGCGGCGGACCCGGCTTACCCGCAGTCCGCCCCGCGAGTGACTGTTGGCGCCGGCGAAACCAGCGAGGTCGAACTGCCGCTCTCCAGCGTGCGATGATCGGGCCCGGTGCCCTCCGTCGCCTCTCACCAGGATTGGCTGGCCGCCGCCCGGGCGGCCATCG
>CAWDOH010000074.1:0-197188 GCA_963803725.1 Bryobacterales bacterium
CCCCGTATTGCTGACGGGGTTGGCGCACTCGACGGTGTGGCTGCCGCCGATCCAGACCACGCCGCCTGAGTAGCTGGGCAGCGAGTCGAAGCCGGCCCCCGCGCCGACGCTCTCGCGGTGAGCGAAGCGCAGGTCGCCGTCCGGGGCGAACCAGACCCACTCGCTCATGCCGACCCCGATCGTGCCCCAGACGCCGCCGGAGGTCGCGACCAGGTTCCCGCCGGAGCCGCCGATGTTCATCGTGGACGAGCCCACCTCGGTGCCAGCGCCCACGTCGTAGACCAGCACCTGGAAGGAGCCGACGCCGACGTACAGCTTGCTGCCGTCGGGCGAGACCGCGACCGAGCTTGCCGTCCCCGCGGTCAGCTCGAACCGCCGGATGCATGAAGACGCCGCCATCGATCACCACGCACTGCTCGGTGGCGGGCAGGCCCTGGAGCATCTGATTGCGGTCGGCGATGCAATCGTGTTTCTGGGTGATGACTTCTGGCAGCAGGTTATCGCTGGTGCTGGTGGGGTTGTAATAGCCGTCCGGCCAGACCGCCGGGCGGGGGTAATCGGGGAACAGCGGGCGCTGGAATTCGTAGCGGTAATAGGGACCCAACGGATCGGAGGTGGCGCTCACGGCGTAGCACATGGCATACGGTCCCTGCGGATTGCCGGGCGGACGCGAGAAAACGGGAACCACGATCAGCCAGCGGTCGGCCAGTTGGTCGTAGCGCACCACGGAGTCGCTGTTGTTGGCGACACCGCAGCGGACGCCGAAGCCTGCGAAGACGGTGTTGTTGGGGACGGGGCCGTAGAGCAGCTTGCCGGTGGAATCGTATTTGCGGCCCTTTTTGGTGAAGACGGCCAGACTGCCATCGAGGATCTCGAAGAGATGGTCGGGGCCGGCGGCGAGGCTCATATCGATGCCGCCACGACGTCCGCCGCCGCGGCCTCCGGCGGGTTCCGGGGCAGTTTCGGCGCCGGGAAAAAGGCGCTCTGTAAAGCCATCGCCAAGGCCATCGAAGCTGGCTCCCACGGGGAGGCGGGGCGTTTGCCCGAGTAGTCTGCTCGACGGCCCGGCTGGCGGCGCCGATTTCCGGAGCGGGCGGGGGCGGGGGGATCGGCGGGGGACCGCCGCGCCCTGCTCTGCCGCCGCGGCCCGCTCTGCCGCCGCGCGCTGCCGGCGGTGTGGGCGGAGTCTCGGCGAGGCCGTTACCGGGACCTTTCAAGGCGCCCTCCTGTTCGGGGTGGCTTTCCACGGCCAGGTGAATGACCACCGGTTTATCGGGGATAAACTGCTCCATGTCGGCCAGGGGCGCGGACTCGTCGAAGGCTACGGCGGCGCGCGCCAATACTGCGGGCAGTTTGGCCGCATGCACCTGGGCGGCATCCACCTGGCGAGGGCGAGCCACCCATACACAGGCGACCGCGACGGGAATTGCAAGAAACAAAATCAGGTTGGAACGTTTCATGAGGTTGGGGCCGGTCCGGTGGTTTGCCGGATTACGAGGCCGGTGGGGACTTCGTAATCGCCGCCCGGGGAATCGTGCAAAAGGCTCCAAAGGGACTGGAACGCGAGGCGCCCGATTTCCGCACGGGGCGCCGTTACGGTGGTCAGCGCCGGCTGGGTGAACTGCGCGAAATTAATGTTGTCGAAACCGATCACGGAGAGGGCCGCGGGAACCGGAATCTGACGGTCGTAGGCGTAGTGCAGGGCGCCAATGGCCATGAGGTCGTTGGCGGCCATGATGGCGGTGGCCTCGAATCCGCCGAGCACGCGGGAGCAGCCGAAATAGCCGCCCTGGACCGTAAAATCGGAATCGAAGACACGCGTTTCCATGCCGGCGGCGGCGGCGCATTCGAGGAAGATGGCCTTGCGCCGGTGGGAGAAGACGCCATCGGCCGGGCCGCCGATGAATCCCACGCGGCGATGCCCCAGCGCTTCCAGGTGATGGACGGCCTCTTCGATACCGTGGCGCTGCTCGATGGAGATATTCGAAATCTTGGGTCCTGGAGAACCGAAACCGAGGTAGGCGGCGAAAATGCCTTTTTTGGCGATGAGTTCTTTGACCGGCGCATCCACCTGCGAAGTGAGAAAGGCGATGGCGGGGGCTTGCAGGACCAGCAGGCGCTCCACCAGGTTGCGGGTGCGCTGCGGATCGTTGTTACCGTCCATGGTCACGGTTTCCATGCCATACACGGCGGCTTCGCTTTGAAAGCTCTTGGCGATCTCCGGAAAGAAAGGGTTCAGGATGTCGGGGACAATCAACCCTATGATGGAGCTGTGGCCTACGGCGAGGCTGCGGGCGGCGGTGTTCGGCTGGTACCCGAGTTCGCGGGCGGCCCACAGGACGCGCTGTTCCGTCTCCGGACGGACCTTGCGCGCCTCGTTCATAACATACGACACGGTGGCGGGCGATACGCCGGCCTTTTCCGCGACATCTTTGATGGTGGCCATTTCCGATTTGCCCGCATACGCGGCATGGGCAAAGCTTCGCTTCGCGGCATGTACAGATTGCCAGAATTGCCTGCGGCTGTCAAGCTATGGTGAAGCGCTTAAATGACATCGGCAGGCCTCATCGTGAGAAATAATGTGCTTGTTTGCAGGAAGATACATGTGGTGGAGAGGGGTTGCCGGGGACGAGCGGCTAAGGAATTTAAGTGGCCGAAGGATATCCTCGCGCCGCGCTGTTTCTTCGGGCGGGCGCGCCGCGGCACCGGCATTAGTGGGGGCGGGCGGTGGTCTGGCGGATCACCAGGTTGGTTCGGACTTCGCAGGTGGTGCCTTCGGTATCCGGGGCGGCCATCATGAGGGAGAGGGCCTCGAACGCGAGCTTGCCGATTTCGGCGCGGGGCACCGCCACGGTAGTCAGCGCCGGCTGGGTGAATTGCGCGAAGGTAATGTCGTCGAAGCCGATTATGGAAAGGTCCTCGGGGACGCGCACGCGCCGGTCAAAGGCGCAGTGCATGGCGCCGATGGCCATCAGATCGTTGGCTGCGATCAGGGCTGTAGGAGCGGAGGCGGAGAGCAGCTTGGCGCAACTGAAATAGCCGCCCTGGACGGTGAAATCGGAGTCGATTGTGCGGGCCTCGATGCCGGCGGAGGCCGTGCCTTCGAGAAATGCCCGTTTCCGTTTCTGTGCCCCGACGCCATCCTCCGGTCCGCCGATCAAGCCAACCTTGCGGTGGCCGAACTGCGCCAGGTGAGCGATGGCTTCGAGCATGCCCTGGCGGTAATCGACGGCCATGGTGCCGATGCCTTTGCCGGGAGCGCCGTAATCGAGGTATACGGCCGGGATGCCCCGCTGCGCCAGGCTTTGCTTGGCCACGGCGTCTACCAGGGTAGTGAGGATGGCGGCACCGGCCACCTGAAGGCCGGCCAGACGCTCGATGGACTTGCGGGTCCGCTGGGCATCGGAATTGGTGTTCATGACGATTAATTCCATGCCGGCGAGACTGGCGGCGCCCTGAAAGGACTTCATGATTTCGGGGAAGAAGGGGTTGCCGATATCCGGCACCACGAGGCCGGCAAACGAACCGCGAGCGGTCTCCAAGCTGCGGGCCCCGCGGTTGCGCCGATAGCCGAGTTCTTTGGCCGCCAGCCGCACACGCCGTTCGGTTTCCGCGCTAACCTTGCGGATATCGTTGATGACGTACGATACGGTCGCTACTGAAACGCCTGCCTTCTGCGCGATTTCCCTGATGGTCGCCATGCCGGCTCTTTGGCAATCGGCATACAGAGTGCCACGCGGGAGCCCGCGTGTCAAGTCCCGGTGAAGCGATTCAACGATTTTCTGCGGGCCATTGTACAAGCGGATAACTCATTTGTTTTCAAGAGATAACTCGCCGGGAAAGGAAGCCTTGACAGCCCCTTCGAAGTGGCATATACTTGCCAGCATTTCACTTTGGTTCAATTTTGTTCACTCGCTTCGGCGGTGGACGGTAGTGGGAACCCCTTCCCACGCCAAGAGGAGAAACGTATGCTTCAGAGGGTTGCTCGCAATTTTCGAACGATCGTCTACATTTTGGTCTGGGCCTCGCTAGGGGCCATCGCTTTCGGCCAAGTGACGACGACGGGAATCCACGGGGTCGTACGCGACCCCTCAGGCGCGGTGGTTCCCAAGGCCACCGTGACGGCCACCGATACCGGCACCGGCATCGAGAGAACGACGACGTCCGCCAGCGATGGCGGCTTTGTATTTCCGAATTTGCTGGCGGCGACATATCGCATTTCGGTGACCGCCACCGGCTTCGAGACCGCGGTAGTGGCCGCGGTGGTGGTAGACACTGGCCGCATCACGGACGTGCCGGTGAAGTTGACGGTGGGAACCACTACCCAGACGTTGGAGGTTACGGGTACCGCGGCGCAACTGGAGACCACCTCCAACGAAGTCGGCACCACCATCAACAACAAGAATATTCTGAACCTGCCATACAGCAGTTTGGATTCGCTGAATTTTGCGCTGCTGATGGCCGGGGCGCAGACGGGATCGGGCGGGGACACCTTTAATAACCTGCCCAATGCTTCGATGGCGATCACCATTGACGGCATGGACAATAATTCGGAGCGGTTCAAGAGCGGCGGGACGAGTTTTTACGCGTTCGCTCCGGAGCGCATAGGGTCGACCGATGAAGTCACGGTTTCGACTACCGGGATGGGCGCGGACGCCTCGGCCATGGGGGCCATGAGCATCCGGTTCACCACCAAACGCGGCACCGATCAGTACCACTTCACGGTTGGCGAGCAGCTCATCAATGAAGACCTGAACGCCAATACGTTCTTCGGCAATCTGCGGGGCCAACCGATCGCGAAAGCGCGGGAGAACAATCCGTACGGCGGCATTGGCGGACCTCTGTTCCCCTTCAACGATAAATGGAAACATAAGCTGTTCTTCTACGCTTACTTCGAAGCGCAGCCCCAGCCGGGGAGCACGACGCTTACGACGAACGTGCTGACTCCAGCGGCGGCGCAGGGCAACTTCACATATCTCGGAACGGACGGGCAGCAGCATACGGTGAACCTGCTGGCTGCCGCCGGCCAGGCAGGGTTCTCGAGCACCATCGATCCCACCATCGGCAGTATGCTGAGCGCCATCAACAGCTCGGAAGCCAAGGCCAGCGGATTCCTCTCGATTACCGGCCAACCTTATTGGCAGACCATGGAATGGACCCAGGGGACCGACACGACGTATCTCTATCCGAGCGCCCGCGTGGATTACCAGATCACGCCGAAGGTGGCATGGCACGGTTCCTGGAATCTGAGGCACGAAAATATCGCCGGCAGCGCTCCTCCATATCCAGGCGAGAGCCAGTACGCGTTCCCGAACGGGTACAAAATCACCAGCTATGTCGCAACCGCCGGTTTGGATTGGACCGTGACGCCGCGGATGATCAACAGTTTCAACTTTGGCGTACAGAGCAATGGCGAATACTTTTATGACGGCGCCTATCCCCAACAGTGGGCCCCTTACGGCAACCGCGCCCTTTATTCGCCGCTGATCAACACCACCATACCGAATCCGGTGAGCGCGAACGTATTGCCGTTCATCCGCAACAACCCGGTGTACCAGATCCGGGACGATTTGAACTGGAGCAAGGGAAAGCACACCATTCTGATTGGCGGCATCTATAAGACCACGAATTTCTGGGAGACCTCGTACGGCACGGCCGGCGTGCCTACATACACTCTGGGCATCGCTTCGGGCGATCCGGTGGTGACGGCGCTGACCGCGGCCCTGCCCGCCATCAACGCCGGCAACGGCGACCTGACTAACGTGGAGAATCTGTATGCGCTACTCACCGGCCGTATCAGCAGCATCAGCGGCAATGTGAATGTGGACGAACACACCCACCAGTACGTCCAATACCAGCCCGAAACACAGCGATGGGCCTTCCGGACAGGCGGTTTGTATATTCAGGACAACTTTCGCGTATCCAGCCATCTGACTTTGAACTACGGGCTCCGCTGGGAATTTGACGGGGCCATTAATAGCACCAATGGGATCGACGGCGAACCTTCGGGCGGAGCGTTCTTCGGGCCATCCAATGGACTGTTCCAACCCGGCGTACTAAGTTCCAATCAGAACCCGATGTACTCCGCGGTAAGCGCGCCGTATAAGTCCGACATGGCGAATCCGGCGCCCAATGTGGGATTCGCCTGGAATCCGATGGCCAGCGGCGGCCTGATGCAAAAGCTGTTGGGGAATGGCGGAACCGTAATTCGCGGCGGCTGGTCGATTACCTATTACAACGAGGGGATGAACACCATCTCGAATACGATTACCGATAACCCAGGGTCCACGCAGTCGATCTCTTCGACGCCTGGCAGCCCGGGATTTGCGCTGGGCGGTTTAAATCTGAGTTCACCGGCCCCGCCGCTCTCGGTATTCCCGGCTTCGTTCGGCTATCCTTTCCCAGAGTCGCAATTTGCGCTGGCGGGGGGGCAAACGCTGGGCTATGTGAACCCCAACCTGCGGACGCCGTACGTGCAGAACTGGAACTTCGGAATTCAGCGGGAGATTCCGAGCCACACGGTGATCGAAGTGCGGTATCTGGGTAATAAATCCACACATATGTGGCATTATCAGAACCTGAACGAGGCGAATATCTTCGAAAACGGATTCCTGCCGCAATTTATTCAGGCGCAGCAGAACCTGTCGATTAATCAAGCCAATGGCAAAGGCAACACGTTCGTTAACAACGGGCTGCAGGGGCAGGCGGCGATGCCGATTTTCGATACGGCGTTCGGCGCCAGCGGCACGTTTGCGGCCCTGGCATCCAGCTCGGGTTACAGCAACAGCACCTTCGTTACAGACCTGGAGGAAGGGCTGGCGGGGACCTTGGCCGGCTCACTGGCCAGCACTACCAGCACCAGCCCAGGATACTATTGCCGCCTGGTGGGGAGCAATTTCAATCCCTGCGCGACGGCGGGTTTCACCAGCAAGACGAGTTACCCGCTGAATTTCTGGACGCCCAACCCCTTCGCCAGCAACCTGGAATACCAGGACGATAACGGCAACAACAATTACGAAGGGTTCCAGGTGGAGGCGCGCAAGGCGCTGGGCCACGGACTGGCATTCACGGGCAATTTCGTGTGGAGCCACTCGCTCGGCGACCTTCTGAATTCCAGCGATCAGACGGCCACTTATCAATGGTTTACTCAGCGCAACGGGCATCTTAACTACGGCCCGTCGCCTTTCGATCACCGGCTGGCATGGAATTCGTTCTGGACTTACGATCTGCCGCTGGGCCGCAACAAGGCAGTGAACCTGCAAAACCCCGTGCTCGACCGCGTGTTGGGCGGATGGACACTGGGCGGCGTGGAGCAGATTGCGACGGGCGCCCCGAGCATCCTGAACAGCAGCCGTGACACCTTCAACAACCGGTCGCAGAGCGGCGTGGTATTCGGGAGCGGTCTGACGCCGAGCGTGTTGCAGCACGACCTTTCGACGATTCCGAATATGAACCAGGTAGTGAGCGGAAACCTGGTCGGCAATGTCGGGAGTATTGCCCAATCCAACGGAATTGCCAACCCGTCGTACTATGGGCCGGCAACCACGCCGGGCGTGTTCAGCGATTTCACTTATCTCTACGGAACTACCACGTTCACTTTGAATATGAGTCTGAACAAGGCGGTGCGGATCAGGGAGCATCTGAACATGGGCTTCCGTGTAGAGGCCATCAACTTCCTGAACCATCCATTCTTCAGTTTGGGAAGCACCAGCGTGACCGCCAACAGCTTCGGCCAGGTCAGTACGGCGAGCGGCAACCGCACCGTCTATCTGCGCGCATTCCTGAGCTGGTAGGTTTTGGAGCGTTACAGTTGGAGACCGCGGTGCGGCGTTGGAGAGGGACCGGCGCCGCCCGCGCAGGCTCCCGCATATAATGAGGCTATCTTGAAGCGAGGGACCCCATGAGTTGTGGAAGAGGAAAGCGAACGGCATTTTGTTTTTTGGCGGCGGCGCTGTGCATGCTGGCAAGCGCTCCGGCGGTGTGGGGACAAGGGACGCTGGCGGACTACGAACGAGCGCGTGGTTTGCAGGCGAAGGCGCGGGGCCTGGTGGTGGACACGCCGGGCGCCGTAGCGTGGATCGGCCACTCGGAGCACTTCTGGTATCCGCGGGCGGTGAAGGGCGGAACCGAATTCATGCTGGTAGATGCGGCCGCGGGCACTAAAAAGCCCGCCTTCGACCACGACAAGCTGGCGGCTGCGATCTCCGGTGCAACGGGCCATTCATACACCGGGCTGACATTGCCATTCGCGCCGCGCACGGGCCGGGGAGGCGGCGGCAGAGGCGCTGCGGGGGCGGCCATGACCGCGCCGCTGACCTTCGCCGATGACGAGCGTTCGATTGAGTTCGGCACGGGCGGCGCCATGTACAAATGCAGCCTGACCGGCTACACCTGCACCAAGGGCGGCCCGATTCCTCCGAATGCCGGCCGGGGCGCCCGCGGCGGCGCGCCCCAGGAAGACCCGGCGCCGGAATATCTGTCCGAGAATAATGGCGGCGACCCGGTGGATGGCCTCGAATACCAGCCCTTTCCGCAGCAGGGCGGAGGCGGTGGCGGAGCGTTCGGCCGCGGCGAACCGGGCTGTGCGCCGGCCCCGCGGGGACAAGCAGCGGTGCAAGGCAGCGGTCGCGGAGGCCGGGGAGGTCGCGGCGGACGCGGTTCGGCAGCATCGGCCGCGGAAACTCCTACCTGCCGCTCCTTCGACGGCAAATGGGAAGCGCTGATCGAAAACTTCAACGTCTTTCTGCGGCCCACCGGATCGAGCGAGCCGGCCGCGCCCCTGAGCTTCGACGGCTCCGAGGGCAACTACTATACGCTGCGCACCGTGGCCTGGTCGCCCGATTCGAAGAAACTGGCGGCTTACCACACGCGGCCCGGTTACGACCGCCAGGTGTATTACATCCAATCGTCGCCCACCGACCAGGTCCAGCCGAAACACTTCACCACCGCGACGATGCCGACCTCGGCCATGGGGGCAATGTATCGTAAGCCCGGAGACGCGCTGGATATCGCCTACCCGGCGCTTTTCGATATCGCCACGCGGAAGGAAATCGAAATCGACCACGCGCCTTTTCCGAATCCTTATGACATCACCTCGCCGGTCTGGTGGAAGGACAGCCGCGCCTTCACGTTCGAGTACAACCAGCGCGGCCACCAAGTGTATCGCGTGATCGAAGTGGACGCGCAAAGCGGCAAAACCCGCCCACTGATCGACGAGCAGAGCAAGACCTTCATCTATTACAACCAGCTGGGGCCGGGCATGTCCGCGGGCAGCGCTACCGCCACGACCTGAAGGATGGCAAGGAAATCATCTGGGCCTCAGAGCGGGATGGGTGGGAGCATCTCTATCTGTACGACGGGATCACCGGGAAGGTGAAGAACCAGATCACCAAGGGCGACTGGCTGGTGCGGAACGTCGATTTTGTGGACGACGGACAAGCGCCAGATCTGGTTTGAAGCCGGCGGCATGATTCCCGGCCAGGACCCGTATTTCACGCAATATTGCCGCATCAACTTCGACGGCACCGGCCTGACCCGGCTTACGGATGCGGACGGCACGCACACGGTGACCTTCTCAGCGGACCGGAAATATTACGTGGACATGCTGGCAGCGGGTGGACCTGCCTCCGCAGGCGCAGCTTCGGCGCGCCGACGACCAGAAGGTGGTTATGGATCTGGACAAGGGCGACGCCTCGGCGCTGCTGGCCGCGGGTTTCCGGTTCCCCGAAGTGTTCGTCGCCAAGGGCCGCGACGGCAAGACGGATATCTGGGGCATCATTATCAAGCCCACCAATTTCGATCCCTCCAAGAAATATCCGGTGATCGAAAATATCTACGCCGGGCCGCAGGGTTCTTTCGTTCCGAAGACCTTCAGCGCGGTTTCGGCGGACCAGGCGCTGGCGGAGCTGGGCTTCATCGTGGTGCACATCGACGGCATGGGCACCAGCAACCGCTCGAAGGCTTTTCACGATGTGGCGTGGAAGAACCTGGGCGATGCCGGATTCCCGGATCGGATCCTTTGGCACAAAGCGGCGGCGGCGAAATATCCGTGGTACGACATCAGCCGGGTGGGCATTTTCGGAACCTCGGCGGGCGGGCAGAATTCATTGGGCGGCGTGCTGTTCCACCCCGAATTTTACAAGGTGGTGGTGACCAACAGCGGATGCCACGACAACCGCATGGATAAGATGTGGTGGAACGAGCAGTGGATGGGCTGGCCGCTGGGACCGCAATACGCTGCGTCATCCAACGTGGATAATGCGTTACCGCCTGCAGGGCCGCGCGCTGATCATCGTGGGAGAGCTGGATACCAACGTGGACCCGGCGTCCTCATTGCAGGTGGTGAATGCGCTGGTGAAGGCGCACAAGCATTTCGACATGCTCTACATTCCGGGGCAGGACCACGGTGTGGGGATTCTGGGAAGCGAGCATTACCGCGACGACTATTTCGTCCATAATCTGTTGGGAGTGGAGCCGCCGGACTGGAATAAGGTGTCGCTCCCGCCGGAACCACAGGCCACCAATGGTGGAGACAACTGACCCTGGGCCGGGCACGCAACCGTTAGAGAGCTTCCGAAGCGGGCGGGCGCGCTGCGTGTTCCGCTCGCAACTCGCAGCGCGGGAATGGCGGCTAATTGGGCCGTTCGGCAGCTTGGCCTCGCGCCCGGCGTGAACGGCATTAGCTTGCGCCTGGCTGGTGCGTGGCTTCAGGAACGTAGAATTCGCGGAGGGCGGGCGCGAGATCTATCGTGCTGTCCCGCTTGCCGCTGCGGTTGCGCGCGCGGCTCCGAAACGAGTACTCGGAGACCCGACCGTGAGAAGCCGTGAAGAAATCGAAGCAGGGCAAGCTTAAGCAAAGCTTAAGCATGCCCCACGCGGCGCGCAGCCGTTTTCGGAGGCAGGGGAATTGAGAACAACGGACCTGGTAACGCTAAAAAATATCGCAGCGGTTTCGGCCCTCGCCGCATGGGCCATTTTGTGCGGCACTCCTGCGGGGTTTGCGCAGGGCCGGCAGGCGCCGGGGCACCCCATCGGGAAGATCTCAACGCAGGGCGACCTGATTGTGATGACGCTTGACGAGGGAGTGCTTGGGAAGGCCAATCTCTTCGACCTTGGCGGCCGCACCGTGCGGTTCACGCCGGAGTCGGGCGGATACCGGGTGGAGAACCTGCCATTGCGCTGGGACGCGGAATTCGGCACGGAGATGAACGGGTCCCAAGCCACGCTCGAACACTTCACCTTCCCGTTTTCGGGGAAGGAGTGGAATGCGCTTTCGGTGGGCGTGACGGGGTCTATCAGTTTCGGCGCGCCGGCTGGAGGCGGGCGCGGGGGGCGCGGCGGGCGTGGAGGGCGCGGCGGTGGTGTCTCCGTGGAGCGTTTCGCGCAATTGCAGGATGCCGGACGCACACTGATCAATACAGTTCCGGCGATCTGCGTGTTTTTCAAGCCGCGCATGTCGGGAACGCGGTATTTGAAGGAAGCCGAGGATCGCGTGGTGGTCACGTGGAACCTGACCGAACCGATGGGCGGCATCCAGGATTTCACCTGGACACCAACGGTGAACCGATTCCAGGCGGTACTGCGGAAGGATGGCTCAATCGAAATGTCGTACCAGCAGGTGGCGGCCAAGGATGCCGTTGTGGGGGTTTATCCGCTGGTTACGGCTGGAACGGAAAAAGAAGTGGGGGTCGTAGAGCGGAAAGGAAATCCTGGCGCGGCCGCCAATCTGGATATTCAAAAGATTGTGCTTTCGGCGGTGGATGGTATTTTCCTGCGAGTCAGTTTAGAAACGCGCGGGCCGGTGCTGCCGCAGGGGGACGCGGGCCTGGCGGGTATTACGTACCGGGTCGCGCTCGATGGGCCTGGCGATCACGATGCCGCGTGGACCATCCGCGGGGGCATGGGCGGACGGGGCGGCCGCGGCGGCCCGCGCTACAGCGCCTTCGGGCCGGGCGTGTCGCCGGCGGTGACGGTGAGTGGGAATCGCATTTCCATACAGGGCACCCTGCCGGCAGGGTTTCGTGAAGGAGAGCGCATTGCGGTGTCAGCGAGCGCCACGGGGCCTGGCGCTGCGGAAGCCGCCGCCGAGGCGCCGGTGACCGTGAAACTACAAGGAATCCGCAGTCCGGAGTTGCACCTCTCTGCCGTCAAGCGGGAGGACGGCCCCTTCCCAGTGGCGTACGAGGCGTTTCATTACCTGTCGCTGCCGAACCCGCGAGACCTCACGTGCACGGTTCTCAAGGCGCTGGGGGATAAGTTCGATTTTCTGGTGTACTACTCCGATTTTCGCGTAGACAATCAGGAGGCGGGCACGCCCAGCAATGGGCCTTTGGGCGGCGGTCCCGCGGGCGGCGCGGTGACGGGGATCGGCGCAGAGCAAAGAGGCCTGGAATCGTATTGCAGCCAGGGCAGGTTCCAGTGGCAGTTTATACAACCGGTGTATGTGGGATCCAACCAGATGCAGGAGCGTCCGCCCGAAGGAATAACCGATACTAACGTCCATAACATCGTGACTGATGCCCACCAACTGGGCCAGCGGACTGCCGATGGCAGGATTCCTCCCTACGATTATGCGATGTCTCAGATCGGTCATGAACTGGGACACCGCTGGGCGGCATTTGTGTCGGCCAAGATTGGCGGCGAAACCATTCCGCTCGGTCCTACTCATTGGGCGCGCGGTTTGCAGGCGCGCGTGCCGTTCCCCTACCAGCGGCCCACCGAAGCATCCGCCATGGGAGGAGGAGTCTGGCAGGACAACTACGACGGCACGTTCACCCAACTGGATGACGACTACTACGTGCCGGCTACCGGTTACTCGTATCTAGACCTCTATCTGATGGGCCTGCTGGCGCCGTCGGAAGTGCCCGATTTCTTCATCCTCAGGAACCTGGTTCCGGCGGGAAGGGATCGCAACGGCCATCCCATCTTCAAGGCCGACCGAACGAAGGTGACAATCGAAGACGTGATCGCGGCGGAAGGCCCGCGGCTGCCGGATCTCGACCACGCGCAGAAAAAGTTCAACACGGGTATGGTGGTGGTGGTGGAACACGGGACCAGGCCGAGCAAGGCGCTGATCGAGCGGACCAATGGCATCCGCGAGCGCTGGATCGATTATTGGGCGACAGTCACCGGACATCGCGCGTCGATGACCGCAACACCGAGGTAGGGTTGGGGAGCCGGCTTGTTGTTCTCCGCGCCGGTTCGAGGACGCTGACTTCCGGTGCTCCGGGTGCGGGAACGACGCTCGGATACCGCATCGGCTAACGGCGCCGCGCCAGCAACGGCTGAGGACTGGTAGATGGTTGCGGAGCGCGGCGGTAAGCCGATTTCGACCGCCTGGCCGGGAGGGTGCCCTTTTTTAGCTATAGTCCCTGATTCCAAGCCACTTATCGCACGTCTTCTCCAGCGGCCGAAAATGCCCGATGCTATACTCTTACAAAAATGGGAACCATTCCGGTTTCGGCTCCCCAAAGGCCGCCCGCGCCCGGCAACGCGCCCACTTCCGGCCAACGCAAGAGCCACGCCTGGATTTGGCTTCTTTTGCTCGGGGCGGCCGCCTTGGCGTTCTATAAATATTACCCGCAGGTGAGCCACGGAGCCGGGAAAGGCGATGCCTCCGGCGGGGCTGCGGTCCAACACGGCGCGCCGGCCGTGCCGGTGGTGGTGGCTCCCGCCAAAGCCGGCGATCTGCCCATTTATTTCACCGGCCTGGGCTCCGTGACCGCCTACAACACCGTCACCATCCGCAGCCGCGTGGATGGCGAGTTGATCAACGTGGCGTTCACCGAAGGCCAGTTGGTGAAGAAGGGCGACCTGCTGGCGGAGATCGATCCGCGGCCCTTCCAGGCCCAGCTCGAACAGGCCGAAGGGCAACTGCTGCGCGACCAGGCGCATGCTTGAAAACGCCCGCCTGGACCAGAAGCGGTATGAGACGCTGGCTTCCCAGGGCGTGATCTCGCGGCAGCAGTCCGATACCCAGGTCGCCATGGTCCACCAGTTCGAAGGCGCCATCAAGGCCGACCAGGGCACCATCGACAATATCAAGGTGCAGCTGGTGTACTGCCGAATCCTGTCGCCGCTCACCGGCCGGATCGGGCTGCGCCTGGTGGACCAGGGCAACATCGTCCACGCCACCGACGCCACCGGCCTGGCCACCATCACCCAGTTGCAGCCCATCGCGGTGATTTTCAACATGGCCGCAGGACAGCCTGCCGGCGGTGATGAAGAAGATGCCGCGCCGGCGAGACCCTGCCGGTGGAGGCCTGGGATCGCGACTTGAAGCAGCAAGCTGGCCGACGGGCAAGCTGCTGACCGTGGACAACGCCGATCGACCCGGCCACCGGGACGGCGCGCTTCAAAGCCGAGTTCGCCAACGAAGACGATGCCCTGTTCCCCAATCAGTTCGTCAACGCGCGCCTGCTGCTGGATACCAGGCACGGCGTGATCATCGTGCCCACGGCGGCCATCCAGCACAGCCCCACTCGCGCGTTCGTTTACGTGGTGCAAGCGAAGACAACACGGTGGAGATGCGGACCGTCACCCCCGGCCCGGTGCGAGGGCGACGACGCCGTCCATCGAGAGCGGCTTGAAGTCCGGCGAAATGGTGGTGATCGACGGCGTCGACAAGCTCCAGCAGGGCACCAAGGCGAGCGTGCGCAAGGCCGCGACCCTGCGCCCAAGGGATGACCGCCGCATGAGCCCGTCCCGCCCCTTTATTCTGCGGCCGGTGGCCACTTCGCTGCTGATGGCCGGCATGCTGCTGGTGGGCGGCGGTGGCCTACAAGCAGCTGCCGGTTTCGGCGCTGCCGCAGGTGGATTATCCCACCATTCAGGTGGTCACGTTCTATCCCGGCGCGAGCCCGGACGTGATGGCGTCTTCGGTGACCGCGCCGCTGGAGCGCCAGTTCGGCCAGGTGCCCGGCCTCAACCAGATGACCTCGACCAGCTCGCAGGGCGCTTCGGTCATCACCCTGCAATTCGTGCTCGATCTGAACATCGACGTGGCCGAGCAGCAGGTGCAGGCGGCCATCAACGCCGCCGCTACTTTCCTGCCGACCGACCTGCCCAATCCGCCGATTTACAGCAAGACCAATCCGGCCGACGCGCCCATCCTCACGCTGGCGCTGACTTCCAAAACGCTGCCGCTCTCCAAGGTGGAGGATCTCGCCGATACGCGCCTGGCGCAGAAAATCTCGCAGCTGCCCGGCGTCGGGCTGGTCAGCATCAGCGGCGGCCAGAAGCCGGCGGTGCGCGTGCAGGCCAATCCCACGGCGCTTTCCGCTTACGGGCTGAACCTGGAGGATCTGCGCGCCGCGCATCGCCACTGCCAACGTCAACCAGGCCAAGGGCAGTTTCGACGGCTCGCGGCAGTCCTACACCATCGGCGCCAACGATCAGCTTCTCACCAGCGCAGATTACAAGCCGCTGGTGGTGGCCTACCGCAACGGCGCGCCGGTGGTGCTCTCGGACGTGGCGGACGTGGTGGATGACGCCGAAAACGTCAAGCTGGCCGCCTGGATGAACGACACGCCGGCAGTCATCGTCAACATCCAGCGCCAGCCCGGCGCCAACATCATTGAGGTGGTGGACCGCGTCAAGAACCTGCTGCCGATCCTGCGCACCTCGCTGCCCATCCGCCGTGGACGTCACCATCCTCACCGACCGCACCACCACCATCCGCGCCTCGGTCGACGACGTGGAGTTCGAGCTGATGCTGAGCATCGCCCTGGTGGTGATGGTGATTTTCCTCTTCCTGCGCAACGTGGCCGCCACCATGATTCCCAGCGTGGCGGTGCCGCTCTCGCTGGTGGGCACCTTCGGCGCCATGTACCTGCTGGGCTACAGCCTGAACAACCTCACTCTGATGGCGCTGACCATCTCCACCGGCTTCGTGGTGGACGACGCCATCGTGATGATCGAGAACATCGCGCGCTATATCGAGGATGGCGTGGCGCCCCTGGAGGCCGCCCTGCGCGGCGCCGAGCAGATCGGCTTCACCATTCTGTCGCTGACCGTCTCGCTGATCGCCGTGCTCATCCCGCTGCTCTTCATGAGCGATATCGTGGGCCGCCTGTTCCGCGAATTTGCCGTCACCCTGAGCGTGACCATCCTGGTGTCGGCGTTCGTTTCCCTGACGCTCACGCCCATGATGTGCTCACGCCTGCTGAAGCACACGCCGGAAAGCGAGCAGGGGCGCCTGTACCGGCTCTCGGAACGCGGCTTCCAGGCCATCATCCGGTTTTACGTAACAGTTCAAGTACCCAGGCGATTTTGCTGGGCTTTTCCGAAATGATCGGCTAAGGTATGGTGGATGGGTGCGAGGGCGGCCCGCCGCAGAACTCGGGGGCAAACGGTATCGGCGAAGCGCCATGGCCATGCACCTCAGCCCAACCGGGAAGGGCTACAGCGCGAAAACGAGCGACTCCGACGAGAGGTTGAAGATCTCCGGCGGAAGGTAGCTGAGCGCGAGCAGCAGATCGCTGAACGCGAGCAGCAGATCGCCGAGCGCGAACAGCAGATTGGCGAAGCCGAAAAGCAGATCGCTGATCTGGAGCGCCAACTGGCGGCCCGCCAAAAGAATTCCACCAACTCCTCCAAACCCCCGTCCTCCGATGGACTGGCGGGGAATTCGCGGCAGCGCGGGCGCCGGAAAAAGAGCAAGCGCAAACCGGGCGGGCAGAAGGGCCATCCCGGCCATCACCGCCCGCTGGCTCCCCCCGAACAGGTCCAGGAAGTGCGTCCGGTGCTGCCGGAGGAATGCAAGCATTGTGGCCACGCGTTGTCGCAGCAGCCCGAGCAGATGCAGACGGTGGGAGAAGTGCAGCGCCACCAAGTGACTGAGTTACCGCCCATCCAGCCTTATGTCATCGAGTATCAATGTCCCAAGGTGGTCTGTCCGGCCTGTGGGGAAGGCACGCGAGCACCCCTGCCGGAAGAGGCGCAGGGGGACTTCGGACCGCAACTGATGGCGCTGATCGCCTACCTGACGATCTACTGCCGCATGCCGCGGCGGGTGTTGGAGGCGTTTCTGGAACAGGTGCTGGGCATCTCCATGAGTCTGGGCAGCACCCAAAAGTGTTGGGAGCAAGCCAGCGCCGCAGTGGCCCAGCCCTGCCAGGAACTGGAACAGCAACTGAAAAACGAGCCCGTATTGAACAGCGACGAAACCGGCTGGCGCAACAACGGGGAGAAACGATATTTATGGGCGTTGGTGGCCCGCGACTTCGTCTTCTACACGGTGGACAAGACGCGCAGTTCCGCCGTGCTGATCCATCTGCTGGGGGCGGTGTTCGCGGGCATCCTGTGCAGCGACCGGTTCAGTGCCTATTTCAAATATCACCAAGGGTTGTCTCAGTTGTGCTGGGCGCACTTGAAACGCAATATTCTGGGCATTCAGGAGTTCGCCAAGACGACCGACGCGCAGCGATTTTGCCGGGACGCGTTGGCGCTATATGCCCGCTTGTTCCGCCTCTGGCGCAAGTTCCAGGGCAGCTTAATCGACCGGGAGCAGTTGATCCTGCGCTCCCTTCCGCTGCAAAAGCGCTGGTTTGCGCTCGCCGAGCAGTACCTGGACAGTGACGACAAAGAAGTGCGCAACATGGCCACCGCCTTGTTCCAGCACTGTGGCCGGCTGTTCACTTTCATCGAGCATCCCGGCGTGGAGCCTACCAACAATTGCGTGGAACAAGCCTTACGTATTGCCGTGCAATTGCGCAAGATCATCTTTGGCAACCGCAGCGCCCAAGGGGAGGTGGCCACGGCCCGCCTCCTCACCGTCACCCAAACCTGCAAAATGCGGGGCCGCAACGCCTTGGAGTATCTGACCGAAGCGATCATCCGCTATCGCCGTCATCAGTCTGCGCCCTCTCTGCTCCTTCGGCAAAAATAGGCCACTTGAACTGTTACGGTTTTACGGCCGCACGCTGCAAGTGGTGCTGCGGCATCGCTTCGCCACTATTCTGGTGGCGCTTGCCACGCTGGGCCTGACGGGCTATCTGTACATGGTGATCCCCAAGGGCTTCTTCCCGGTGCAGGATACCGGCGTGATCCTGGGCATTTCGGAAGCCCCGCAAACGATCTCCTTCAAAGCCATGGCGGAGCGCCAGCAGGCCTTGGGCCGGGCGATTCTGCAAGACCCCGCGGTGGAAAGCTTATCATCTTTTATCGGCATCGACGGCACCAACACCACGCTGAACACCGGGCGCATTCAGATCAACCTGAAGCAGCTTGAAGACCGCGGTATCAGCGCCAGCGACGTGATCCGCCGCCTGCAACCGCGCCTGGCGGAGGTGGAGGGCATTACCTTGTATCTGCAGCCGGTGCAGGACCTCACCGTGGAAGACCGCGTCAGCCGGACGCAGTATCAATACAGCATGGAAGATCCCGATGCCCGCGAGCTGAGCGATTGGGCCAGCCGCATGGTGGCACGCCTGGGAAATTCGCCGCGCATCCGCGACCTTGCCAGCGACCAGCAGAACACCGGCCTGCAGGCCCACCTGGCGATCGACCGCGCCACCGCCTCGCGCCTGGGCATCACCCCCACTGCCATCGACAACACGCTTTATGATGCCTTCGGCCAGCGGCAGGTGGTGATCATGTTCACCCAGTTGAACCAATACCGCGTGGTGTTGGAGATCAAGCCCGAATTCCAACACGGCCCGGATGACCTTAGCAAAATTTTCATCCGTTCGACCGGGGGCGGGGAAGTGCCGCTGGCCGGATTCGTGCATTACGAGCAGATGACCACGCCGCTGGTGGTGAACCACCAGGGGCAGTTTCCGGTGACCACGCTGTCGTTCGACCTGGCGCCTGGCGCGTCGCTGGGTGATGCCGTGACGGAGGTCAACAACGCGCGGCAGGAACTGGGCGTGCCGCCGAGCATCCAGGCCGGTTTCCAGGGCACCGCGAAGGCCTTCCAAACCTCGCTGGCCAACGAGCCGATCCTGATTCTGGCCGCCGTGATCACGGTGTACATCGTGCTGGGTGTGCTGTACGAAAGCTACATCCACCCGATCACGATTCTGTCCACGCTGCCCTCGGCGGCTGTGGGCGCGCTACTGGCCCTGATGCTCTGCCACCAGGACCTCAGCGTGATCGGGCTGATCGGGATTGTGCTGTTGATCGGCATTGTGGAGAAGAATGCCATCATGATGATCGACTTCGCCCTGGAGAAGGAGCGCAAGGAGGGCGAGGAGCCGCTCGAAGCCATTTTCCAGGCGTGCCTGCTGCGCTTCCGTCCGATCATCATGACCACCATGGCGGCGCTGCTGGGCGGCGTGCCGCTGGCGCTCGGCTCCGGGACAGGACAGGAACTGCGGCGGCCTTTGGGCATCGCGATTGTCGGCGGCCTGATTTTCAGCCAGTTGCTGACGCTCTACACCACGCCGGTGATCTACCTGGGCTTCGCCAGCCTGGCGCGGAGATTCCGACGGGCGCCGGCGCGCGAGCATCAAGACGCTCGTCCCGCGGCGGTGGGGGAAGTATGACGGACTTCTATTCACCGCGGAGCACAGGCATCGACTGCTGTCGATGTTCTTGGGGCGAGGAAACTCCCGACAGGCCGGAGGCGGGCGCGGGGGCCATTCGACGCGGGGGGTGCCCTCTGGGCCCGGAGACTCGGAGGAAGCGCGGAGAAGACCCAAGGCAAGGAAGGGTCACTTGGGGCGAGGAAACTCCCGACAGGCCGGAGGCGGCCGCGGGGGCCATTCGACGCGGGGGGTGCCCTCTGGGCCCGGAGACTCGGAGGAAGCGCGGAGAAGACCCAAGGCAAGGAAGGGTCGCAGAGGGAGCGGAGTTTCCGGAGAGACGCAGAGGGCGCCCTCCGCATCTCCGCGGCGAGAACTACGCCTGCGGTGAAGTATGAGCCTCTCCTCTCCCTTTATCGCCCGGCCCGCCGGGACCACGCTGCTCACGGTGGCGGTGGCTCTGGTGGGCATTGTTGGCTATCAGTTTCTGCCGGTCTCGCCGATTCCGCAGGTGGAGTTTCCTACCATCTCCGTGAACGCCGCGCTGCCGGGAGCCAGCCCCGAAACCATGGCCTCTTCGGTGGCCACGCCGCTCGAACGCCAGTTCGGCCGCATCGCCGGGGTCACCGAGATGACTTCCACCAGCTACCTCGGCCAGACCTCCATCACGCTGCAATTCGACCTCAGCCGCAATATCGACGCCGCCTCGCGCGACGTGCAGGCCGCCATTAACGCCGCGCGCGGCCAGTTGCCTGCCAACCTGCCGAGCAATCCTACCTACCGCAAGGTCAATCCGGCCGATGCGCCGATCATGATTCTGGCGATCACTTCGGACACCTACGGCACCGCCCGCATGTACGACGTGGCCTCTTCGCTGGTGCAGCAGAAGCTTTCGCAGATACAGGGCGTCGGGCAGGTGTTTGTCGGCGGCGGTTCGCTGCCTGCCGTGCGCGTGGACGTCAACCCCACCCTGTTGAATAACTACGGCCTGGGCCTGGAGGACGTGCGGGCGGTGCTGGCCGCGGCCAACGTCAACCGTCCCAAAGGCGACCTGGCCGATGACCGGCGCACCATGTCCCTGGGGACCACCGACCAACTGCTCAGCGCGGCACAGTATCGCCCGCTAGTGGTGGCGTACCAGTCTAATGGCGCGGTGCTGTTATCCGACGTGGCCACCGTGACCGACGCCGTGGAAGACCTGCGCACGGCGGGCCTGCTGGACGGCGAGCCGGCCATCCAACTGGTGGTCTTCCGCCAGCCGGGCGCGAACATCATCGAAACCGTCGATCGCGTGCGCGCGCTGATGCCTTCCATCGAGGCCGAGATGCCGCGCGCCATGAAACTGCACGTCTCGCTCGACCGCACCACCACCATCCGCTCCTCGGTGCGCGACATCGAGATCACCATGCTGATCTCGATTTCGCTGGTGATCCTGGTGGTCTTCCTGTTCCTGCGCAGCGTGCGCACCACCATCATTCCCTCGATCGCCGTGCCGGTCTCGCTGATCGGCACCTTCGGGGTCATGTACCTGCTCGGTTACAGCATCGACAACCTGTCGCTGATGGCCCTGACCATCGCCACCGGGTTCGTGGTGGATGACGCCATCGTGGTGATCGAGAACATCGCGCGCCACCTGGAGGCCGGCATGACGCCCATGCAGGCGACTCTTCTGGGCGCCCAGGAAATCGGCTCGACGGTGGTCACCATCAGCATGTCGCTGATCGCCGTTTTCATTCCCATCCTGCTGATGACCGGGATCGTGGGCCGCCTGTTCCGCGAGTTTGCCGTGACCCTCTCGGTGGCCATCCTGGTCTCACTGGCCGTCTCGCTGACGACCACTCCCATGATGTGCTCGCGACTTCTGCGCAGCCACAATGAGGAGCGGCACGGCTTTTTCTATCGCCTGAGCGAGGCCGGGTTCAACGGCATTTTGCGGGTCTACGAGCGCTCGCTCGGCTGGGTGCTGCGCCACCAAGCCTTCACCCTGCTGGTGACGCTGTGCACTATCGCGCTGACGGTCTATCTGTACGCCATCGTGCCCAAGGGCTTCTTCCCGCAGCAGGATACCGGGCGTCTGAGCGGCACCATTCTGGCCGATCAGCAGGTCTCCTTCCAGTCGATGGACGAGCGCTTCGGCCCCTTTGTGCGCACGGTGCGCGCGGATCCGGACGTGGCCATTGTGATCGGCTCGATGGGCGGCGGCATGGGCGGCGGCAACGCTTTGAACACCGGCCGCATGTTCGTCACGCTGCGCGACCAGGGGCGCACCCTCACTTCCGATGAGGTGATCGCCCACATCCGCAGCGGCCCGGCCTCACACATTCCCGGCGCCACCCTGTTTCTGCAATCGGTGCAGGATCTGCGGATCGGCGGACGGGGCAGCGCGGCGCAATACCAGTACACGCTTCAGGGCGACAACCTGGACGATCTGGCGCAGTGGGCTCCCCGGATGGTGGAGGCGATGCGCCGTGTGCCCGGCGTGGTGGACCTCAACAGCGATCAGCAGGACAAGGGTTTGCAGGCCTCGCTGGTGATTGACCGGGCCACCGCCGCGCGCATGGGCATCTCGGCGCAGGCCATCGATAATACGCTCTACGATGCCTTCGGGCAGCGCCAGGTCTCCACCATGTACACGCAGATCAACCAATACCACGTGGTGATGGAAGTGGACCCGGTTTTCTGGCAGAACCCCGACGGCCTGAAATATCTGTACGTGAAGGGCACGAGCGGCCAGGTACCGCTGAGCGCGTTTACGCATTATCAGCCCGACACCAGCCCCCTGGCGGTGAACCACTCCGGCCAGTTTCCCTCGGTGACCATCTCGTTCAACCTGGCGCCGGGCATGCCGCTCGGGACGGCGGTAGAGCAGATTCTGCAAATCCAACGCGACCTGGGGCTGCCGGCCAGCATCCACGGCAGCTTTTCGGGAACGGCGCAGGCATTTCAGGATTCGCTGGCGAATGAGCCGATCCTGATTGCCGCCGCCCTGGTGACCGTTTACATCGTGCTGGGGATGCTCTACGAAAGCCTGATTCACCCCATCACGATTCTTTCGACGCTGCCCTCGGCGGGCGTGGGCGCGCTGCTGGCGCTGATGATCACCAAGACGGACCTGAGCGTGATCGCGCTGATCGGCATCATTCTGCTGATTGGGATCGTCAAGAAGAACGCCATTATGATGATCGATTTCGCGGTGGAGGCTGAGCGCAAGGAGCACAAGACTCCCGAGCAATCGATCTTTCAGGCGTGCCTGCTGCGGTTCCGCCCAATCACTATGACCACCATGGCGGCGCTGTTCGGCGGCCTGCCGCTGGCGCTGGGGACCGGCGCCGGGATCGGAGCTACGCCGCCCGCTGGGCATCGCTATCGTAGGCGGCCTCACTGTCAGCCAGTTGCTGACCCTGTATACCACGCCGGTGGTGTACCTGTACCTTGACCGCCTGCGTTTGCGCCTCGCCGGCCTGCGCCGCAAAATGCCCCGGCCGACCGCGGCGGTTGCCGGCCACGCCGGTGATTAGGTGGCGGCAATCGATCCCGAAAGATTCCAGCCGCGGGGTTTCACCAATCCGCCAAATGCGAGCCAACTGCTGGGCCTCGACCCACCCACTACCGCAAGGCAGGATGACCTACGACCTGCTCCGCCTCTCTGTGCACGGCTTCATCCAACGTATCCTAAAAAGCCACCGCTATGAACTCATCGTCTTCGCACGGCGTTGTGTTTCACCAGGACCTATGCCCGGCTGTTGCGCCGGGATCGCCCCTCAGATTCTACTCGCCGGGAAGGAGCATCTTTTGTACGGCCGCGGTAGCAACAAACTGCAACCAACACGCGAGCCGAGATTGGACCTAAGTCCGGCAGTTAGCCTTCTGTCCTCCTCGTAGGGTCATTAGCGCCACCAATTTCCAACTGCGGCGCAGATCACCTTCCTGGTGACAACCGGTTTACCTGCAACTGGTTGCAGCGCACGACCGCTCCCCGCTCCGCGGGGCCGCAACCGCCGGATTTAGGTTGGATGGCGCAAGGGCGTTTTGTCCAACAACCTTTTAGCGCCTGCGGCCCGGGAAGCGGCCGCTCAAGACCGGGGATAATGGGAGGGGGACCTAAAGGATCACCCAGCCAATGACGGAAGACGAGAAGGAAAAAGCCAAGGCCGTGGCGGTAGCCAGTGTGGGGGCCGGGGTGGGCGGAGCTGGCGGGGCGACCGTCGGCGTTCTGGAACTGGCCGCGCAGGGGGCGGCCACGACACTTTCGGCCAGCCTGGTGATTGGGTTGGGCGCGGTGGCCGGGGGGGCGATGGCGTTCGGGGTCTACTGGTTGTTCCGGAAGCGCAAGGCCTGACCGGCGGCGGGCCGCGTCCCGCCGAAGCCAAAAATGTCTCGCCGATTTCGTGCGCCGGGGGAACTCCGGCGCGACCAGCTTTACCAGCGGCGCCACCGCCGCGACCGGTGACAACTGGCTGACGGCCGCGCCGGCCAGCGGCAGTAACGGGTCACTGCGGGGGCATTTCGCCCATCCACAGATCGGCATCGCGGATGGTTTGGGTGAAAAAGATGCGGCGCCCGGTGGCGCTGATTTGCATGAAGTACAGCTCGTGGCCGGTGGAGAAGAGGCGCTTCTCGCGCTTGGCGTCCAGGTCGTAGACGAAGCAGGCGTCGTCGCGGAGAAACACGAAGAAGCGGTTGTGGGAGCCGGGGACCCAGGCAGGGCGGGTTCCGCGGACGCCCAGGCGGGTGAGCCTGCCGTCGGCGATGGAATACATCACCACGGGGTTTTCGCCATTGCCGGCGATGTGTCCCAGCAACAGGCCATTCTCGGGCTGGGAAGTAAAGGCGTACGACAGGCCGTTGAGGCGTTCGAGGCCCGGCAGGGGCTGGGGTTCGGTGACCGCCGCGGCATCGGGGGAGAGCAGCGCGAGGCCGGAGCCGAACAGGGAGGCCACGATCCGCCGGCCGCCATCGATCCACACGCCCGTATTCACCTGGCCGCGGGTGTCGGCGGTCAATTGGCGAAGGCCGCCGCCATCGGGGTGGATGATCCATTCCTGGTAGCGGCCGGAGCGGGAGGAGATGTACATGATCTGGTCTCCCTTAGGTGACCAGCGGGGCATGCGGTTGCGAAACGAATCGGAGGTGAGCTTGTGGCGGCCGGTCCCATCGACGTTGACGATCCAGAGATCCTCGTGGACGTCGCCCAGGGTGTCGTGGACGATTTGGGACTCGTCGGGCGACAGGCTGAAATTGCCCACATAGTAATTGCCGCCGGCGGGAACGGGAGCGCCGGAAGTCTCGAGACGCGCGGGATCGAAGGCGACGGAAAAGAGGCTGATGCGATTCTGGGCCTGCGAATAGAGGAATTTACTGCCATCGGCGGACCAACTAAGGAAGCGCACATAGACGGCGGGGGTGGTGACGGGTTCGGGACTGCCGCGGGTTTGGCCGGTGCGCTCGTCGATGGGGATGCGCCAGAGGTTCATGGTGCCGCCGCGGTCGCTGATGAAATACAGCTCGCGGCCGGAGGGCGCCCAGACGGGGTTCCAATCGACGGCGGGGTTATGGGTGACCTGGACGGGCGGGCCGCCATCGGCGGCGACGGTGAAGATCTCGCGGTTGCCGTCGCCATTGGTGCCCCAATAGGCGATGCGGCGGCCGTGCGGGGACCAGTTGGGCTGGACGGCGTCGGAGGTGGGGAGATCGCGCTGGGTGTTGGCGGCCAGGTCGAGCACGTGTAAGTGGGAGCCGGGGGCGCCGCGGTCATTGGGCATGATGAAGGTGTCGTCGCAATAGACGATGGATTTGCCATCGGGCGACCAGGCTGGCAGATGGCCACGGGCGGCGATGCGCCGGGGATTTTCGCCGGTGGCCTCCATGACGAAGAGGCCGCCGCCATCGCGCTCGCTGCGGAAGGCGATACGCGATCCGTCGCGGGAGAGGGCCGGCTCGGTGTCGTCGGCGGGGGAATCCGCGGTGAGGTTGATTTCGGCGCTGCCGCCGGTGCGCTCGAGGTAGATATCCCAATTGCCGCGCACCATGCTGGCGTAGACGAATTGTTTGCCATCGGGCGCGAGGTTGGGGTAGATCTTTTCGCCTACGCCAAAAGTGAGGCGGTCGAAGCGGTTGGGCAGGGGGCTGGGCGCGGTGCGCAGGGCCAGCCACACCAGGGTCATGAGCGCCATTCCGCCGAGGCCGGCCAGCGCGGGCGCCAGCCAGGAGCGGCGGGATGGAACGGGGCGCGGCTTGGGTGGCGGGGCGGGGAGGGAATCCTGGGAGCCGCGCAGCAGCAGGCGCAAGGAGGAGCGCATGTCGCCGGCGGTTTGGAAGCGCAGCTCGGGGTCCTTTTCGATGGCGCGGAGAATGAGGGCTTCGAGGTCGCTATCGATGGGCGCGCCCAGATCGGAAGGCCGCGCAGGCGCCTGGCTGACGATGGCGGCGAAGATGGCGCCTTCGGTGGGTCCATCGAAGGGGCGCTTGCCGGTGGCCAACTGGTAGAGCACTACACCGGCGCCGAAGATATCGCACGGGGGACCGAGGGGTTTGCCCAGCACCTGTTCGGGGGCCATGTATTGGGGAGTGCCGGCGACGATGCCGGTGCGGGTGCGCAGATCAGGCTCGGGTGGGGCGGCCGATTCCATGAGCTTGGCGAGGCCGAAATCGAGCACTTTGACGATGCCATCGGGGCGGACCATGACGTTATCGGGCTTGATGTCGCGATGCACGATGCCGGCTTCGTGGGCGGCGGCGAGGGCGGAGCAGAGTTGGATGGCGATCTCCAGCAGGACCTTGCGGTCGAGGCGGCCTTCGGTGGAGATCTCGCTCAGCGTCTTGCCGTCCACGAACTCGGTGGCGATGTAGTAGTGGCCTTGGGCGAAATCGGCATCGAGGATGGAGAGGATGTTGGGGTGGTTGAGCATGGAGGCGGCGCGGGCCTCGCGCTGGAAGCGCTTGACCAGCTCGGCCTGTTCGCCGCCGAACGGCAGCGGCAGAATTTTGATGGCGACGCGGCGGTGGAGGCGCAGGTCGTGGCCTTCGTAGACGACGCCCATACCGCCGGCTCCGATGCGGGCGCCGAGGCGGTAGTTGCCGATGACGGTTCCGGGGGCCGGCAAGGGGGGACCGCCGGAGGACAGGAGGCGGGCGGCATCTTCGAGGGCGCGGCGTTCGAGGAACGCGCCGCCGGCAGCATCGCGATCGGCCTGCAGAAGGCTCAACACCTGCGCGCGCAGCTCGCTATTGCCGGCACAGGCCGCATCGAGCGCGGCGGCACGGTCGGCTTCAGCGAGGTCGCGGAGCTGGTCGAACAGCACGCCGGCCCGCCGGTAGTCCTCGGCACTCATTGGCCGGAGCGATTTACGCCCGCCTGCTGCGGTGGGGTGGGTCCCTGGGGGGGTTGGAGGCGGGAGTAGAGCCAGGCGCGGGCGACGCGCCAGTCGCGGACCACGGTAGGCTCGGAGACGCCCAGGACGGCGGCAATCTCGGCGTTTTCGAGGCCGCCGAAATAGCGTAGCTCGACGACCTGGGCCTGGCGGGAATCGAGGCGGGAAAGGTCTTGCAGGGCGGCGTCAAGATCAATGAGGTCGACGGGGCTGGCCGCTTCACGGGGGAGTTCCCGGACCTCGGAGAGGCCCACGTAGGGGGTACGGTGGCCGCGCTTGCCGGTATCCTGGGCGCGGGCGAAATCGATCAGGATCTGGCGCATGAGGCGGGCGGAGACGGCAAAGAAATGGGTGCGGCTGGCCCACTCGACGGGGGCGCTGCCCATGAGGCGGACGAAGGCTTCATTGACCAGGGCGGATGGCTGCAGGAGGTGGCCTTCGCGTTCGCCGGCCATATTGCGGCGGGCCAGGCGGTGGAGTTCGGCATAGACGACAGGGGTGAGGCGATCGAGGGCCGACTGGTCCCCGTCGCTCCAGGCTTTGAGCATGCGGGTGAGCTCGACCGAGGAGAGACCGCCAGCCTCCATCGCACAAATTATAGCTCAAACGTGATCGCCCAACCCCGATTTTCCCGCCTCTCTATTTGAAGGAGTTAATTACGATGCTTCGACGCCTCTTCCCAGCAATGACCATGGCCTTTCTCAGCGGGGGACTGTTTTTGCCGTCCGTTTGCGCGGGCGGATCCAATCATGACGCGGCCACGGCCGGCAATCCGGGCGGCCCGCGGACGCAGAGCGAGGATTTGCATCCGTTCACGCACCTGGTCTATCTTCCGGCGGACACCGACCCCGGCACCATCCGGTTCGAAAAGGGAAAGCTGGTGAAGACGGCGACACGGATGGAATACACGGCGGGTTCCTGTGATGAGGCCGGGGTCGCGGAGCCGGGCGGGTCCATCGGGTGCGGGTCCGCGCGGACGGCGGGGGCCGTGCCGGCGTATGAGGCCACCTATTCCTTCAGCGCCCCGCCACTGGCATCGGACGAGTACGGCGGCCGGTACTTCACCTTTCAGGTGCGCTTTCGGATGGACGAATTGCCTGCGGACATGCAAAAGGCGCTCTCCAGCGGAAAGTTGAGCCGGGCCGACCTGGCGGCGTACTTTGCGGTGACGACTTCCCGGGGAGCCGTTAGCGCGATGGCGATTGACGCTCGAGGGTCGCAGTTTTGCGCGGGTAGTTTCGTGGATGGCGCGTGGACTGCCGACCGCGGCTGCCGGGACGAGATACGCTATCGGACGGTCACCATGCCATCCGGGTACCTCACGGTGAAGGTGAAACCGGTCGTCGCGCGGGCGCAGGGCGTTGCAACCGCGTCGGCGAGGTAAGTCGCAGCGAGAGCGCGGGCTACGAGGATTGCGAGGATGGTTTCTTCTGCAGCTTCTCGTGGAGCTTCTGGAACTCCTGCTCGAGAGCGGAAAGCTCGTCGTCGGTGAGATTTTCGAGGTGGACCAGGCGCGTGCGGGCCGCGCCGACGGCCCGGATGAGTTCATCGAGCTTCAGGTGCATGGCTTTGGCATCCCGGTTCTGGGTGGACTGGATCAGGAACACCATGAGGAAAGTGATGATGGTGGTTCCGGTGTTGATGACCAGTTGCCAGGTATCGGAGAAATGGAACAGCGGGCCGGTGGCCGCCCAAAGCAGGGTGATGACGACACCGGCGATGAACGCCCACGGCGAACCGACCAGGTCGGCGGTGGAGTGTGCGAAGCTGCGAAAACGGTCTCGCATGACGATTCGCGTCGGGGCGCTCAACCTGCGCGTTGGCGTGCGCTAGCGGGCGCGGCGTTTGGGCTTCCGGGCGGCGGGACGGCTCTGGCGGCGGTTGGCACTGGTGTGCCTGGCGCTCTTCGGCGCGGGGCGATCGGGGGACCAGTCGTGCTCTTCGGGGTGATGGTGGCCGTGAGCCAGGTCGGCGAGGTGTTTCTTGAAATCTTTCTCATCCATGGGTCGCTCCCGCGGAGAGAGAAGCACGGCGGCGACCGATGGGCGGCAGAGCACCAATGGGGCAGGCGGCGGAAATCGGTTGGCGGGAACTTTTGACTGTGTGCCTGGCAGCAATTCGAGAAGGTTATACGCGCCAAAGCCTGTTCAGGGCCGAATGGGCCAGAGCCGGGAAAAGTTAATCCGGTCTTCGAACGCGCCATGATTGTCGCGATTCTGAGTACCGTGGCCGACATATTTGGCCGAGGCAAAGAGCGTTGGCAGCCATAGCGGTGAAACACAAAGCCCACTTGGCAGAGACAAACGCCGCACGTACCGCATCATACAAACCAAGTACCGTAACCGCAAGCGGGCGCGCGAAAAACTAAGACCGAAAAAAGGGCGCTAGACCAGCGAGGTCTTCGACCTCAGACCGACGAGGCATGGAGACGCGGCCTTCGTTGATCTCTCGCCAAGCCGCAAAGAACGCAAAAGCGGGAGGGGCTAGGATGGGAATTACAAACACTGCGGATCGGTCCCGAGGTTTACCTTATCACGCCGATTGGCGATATCCGCACGAGGGGAGAAATCCCGATTCAAGCGACTCGCCAAAATGGCCGAGAGCATTGCCCACGTGGCTTCTGTGGGGGTATTGGACGGACCCGATCTGCGGTCATAGCTGACCGGCGTGATTCCCGGTTCACGCGTACAGGGATGTGTTGCCCTTTTTCAAAACTTGCTCCCACACTCGCAACGCCACGTGACTTCAAGGTCGGTCGATGATGCGCATGTATAGACATCGGTAGCCGTAACGGACAAGATTGGCCGTCCGCATCCCTCGCACACCTGACATCTCGCGGATCATCTAACGGCGCCTTTCTGCAGCCACAAACTATTGTGGTGGTCATTTGTCTGTCCAGTCGACCAATCGCTGCTGGCACTTGACTTTCGTCGTTTATTCGCCTAATCTGGTCAGCGTGGCCCATACCTGCCGGGTTTCCTTCGAGGATGGCGCCGGGATGACCCACACGGTGTCGGTGGCGGCTTCGTCGCTGTACGAAGCGGCGGCGCTGGCGGTGGCGGAATTCAAGAAATCGGGGTTCGCGCTGGCGGGGGTGGGGCCGGGGACGCGGCTCAAGGTGGAGGTGGAAGCGCCTACGACGGCACACGAGCTGAGCGTGGGGCGGTGCAGGCGTGGCTGGATACCAGCGGGAAATCGCCTCGCGAGCAGGCTGTCAAGGTTACTTTGCGGCAGCTTCTGGGGCGCGGGTAGGCCCGGGCAGGCGCGCAGGGGCGCGGGATCATACGGCCAGATGCGATTGGAGGCAAACCTTTGGCGGCAAGGAGCGTCCTGCCGTCAGGAGGAATTATGAGAGCTTTCGTGTGCTTCTGCGCCCTGGCGGCGATTGCCTGGGGTGCGCCGGCCGATATTGCGGGATCGTGGATTCTGCACCTGGTCGCTTTTGGGGAAGAGACGTCGCCTGCACGTGTGGAACTGAAGGTGGATGGCGACCGGGTGACTGGCACCCTGAACGAGCTGAAACTGGAGGGCACGCTGGAAGGCGGCGTCCTGAAGCTGAAGGCGACGCGGCCGAACGGCAGCGAATTCGGTGTGCTGGAAGGGCGGCTGAGCGGGACGGAGCTGCGGGGGACGGTCCATCAGCCGGACGAGACGCTGGAATGGGTGGCGCGCCGCGTGCCGGCAGGGGGGTTGGCGGCGCCGCAGACGCGCACGTTTGAGCCGACCGAGTTCCATCGTTACTTCTCGGGGACGATTGCCCCGGCGCTGCATATCAATCCGGGCGACACGGTGCGGACCAAAACGGTGGATGCGGGCGGGCGCGATGCGAACGGGAAGCGCCGTTCCAATGGCGGCAATCCGGAGACCGGCCCCTTTTACGTGGAGGGCGCCATGCCGGGCGATACGCTGGTGATCCACTTCAACCGGATCCGGTTGAACCGCGATTCGGCGGAGAGCGGCGACCGGATCACCACGGACGCGCTGGGGGCGGGCTACATTCGCGACGCCAAGTACGACGACCACTTCAGCAGCGAGTGGAAGCTCGACCGGCAGGGCGGCAGCGCCATGCTGGCCAAACCGTCGGAGCACCTGAAGAACTATCGGGTGAAGCTGCAGCCGATGCTGGGGTGCGTGGCGGTGGCGCCGCCGGATAAGCAGACGTTCCGCTCGGGCTGGCTGGGATCGTACGGAGGGAATATGGATTACAACGGGCTGCGCGAGGGGGTCACGCTGTACCTCCCGGTGTACCAGGAGGGCGCGCTGCTGTTTGTGGGCGACGGGCATGCGGCGCAGGGGGATGGCGAACTGACCGGGGATGCGCTGGAAACGTCGATGGACGTGGAGTTCACCGTGAATCTGATCCGGGGGCAGAGCACGGGCGGCCCGCGCGCGGAAAGCGATGAGTACCTGATGGCCATGGGAATCGCGAATTCCCTGCCGGACGCCGTACGGCAGGCCACTACGCAGTTGGCGCGCTGGCTGGAGCGCGATTATCACCTGACGGCGAACGAATCGGCCGTGGTGCTGGGAACGGCAATGCAGTACCAGGTGGCGGAACTGGTGGACCCGCAGGTCAACATTGTTGCCAAGGTGAGCAAGGCGGCGCTGGCGGGGCTGGCGAAGTAGAGGCGGGAAGCGGTCTATACTGATGCTCTATGGGAAAGTCGCTTTCCATGCGCATCCTGCAACGTTGCCCCCGGTCTCTGACCGCCGGATGTTGTGCGGTTGCGCGACAGACGCTTCCTGACGGTCGCGGCTCTGAGCAAAGCCACGGGCATTTCGCGTTCATAGCACTAGTGGCAGCGGCTCTGGCCTGGACCGGGACGGCCATCGCACAGCCGCTTTCCCGGAACCAAGACTGGCCGGTGTATGGGCACGATCCGGGCGGCAGCCGCTATTCGCCGCTCGACCAGATCAATGCCCGCAATGTCCACCTGTTGCAGCGGGCGTGGGTCTACCATACGGGCGAGGGCGGGAAGGCATTTGAGGTGACGCCCATCGTGGTGAATGGGGTGCTTTACTTCGCGACCCAGAACCAGAAAATCGTGGCGCTGGAGGCGGAGACGGGCAAAGAGATCTGGAAATTCGACCCGAAATCGCACGCCCGCGAAATCCGGGGGGTGACTTACTGGCCGGGCGACGGAGAGACGGCGGCGCGGATTCTGTTCGGCACGTCGGACGGGCGGCTGATGGCGCTCGACGCCAGTACGGGCGTTCCGGCGGCGGGCTTCGGCGACAATGGCGCGGTGGATTTGAAAGCCGGGGTCGCGGACAAGTTTCCGCGGGCGGCGTATGCCATTACCTCGCCGCCGGCGCTTTACCGCCACGTGGTGATTGTCGGCCCGGCGACGCAGGAGGGGCCGAGCCGGGGACCGAGCGGCGATCCGCGGGGGTACGATGTGCGCACGGGCAAGCTGCTGTGGCGGTTTCACACGGTGCCGCAACCCGGCGAGCCGGGCAACCAGACGTGGGGTCCGGACGGCTGGAAGGACCGCTCAGGGCCCAGCCAGTGGGGTCCGGCGACCGTGGACACGGAGCGCGGGATGGTTTTTCTGCCGATCGGCAATCCGGCGGACAGCTTCTACGGCGCCGACCGGAAGGGGACCAATCTGTACGCCAATTGCGTGGTGGCGCTGGACGCTCTGACGGGCAAGCTGCTGTGGTATTACCAGTTGGTCCACCACGATATTTGGGATTACGATGTGGCCGCCCCTCCGGCGCTGGTGGAGGTGAAGCGCGGCGGTAAGACGGTTCCCGCGGTGGCCGAAATCACCAAGATGGGGCTGCTGTTTATCCTTGACCGCCTCACCGGACAGCCGGTTTTCGGGGTCGAGGAGCGTCCGGTTCCGAAGAGCGATACGCCCGGAGAAGAATCGTGGCCGACGCAGCCCTTTCCGCTGAAGCCGCCGCCGCTGGCGCGGATGAGCATGACGAAGGACGAGGTGACCATGCGCACGCCGGAGGCCCAGCGGTTCTGCAGCGAGTGGTTCAGCCGGCTGCGGCAGGAGGGTCCGTTTACGCCGTTTGGGACCACGCCCACGCTGCTGTTTCCGGGAACCATGGGCGGCGGCAACTGGGGAGGGGTTTCGTTCGATCCGAAGCTGGGCTACGTCTTCGTGAACACCAGCAGCCTGGGCGGCGCCGGCCAGATGGCGAAGGCCGATGAGGGTGCGCCGATGCCCTGGCGCAACGAGGGTGGCTACCAGCGGTTTATCGACCCGCAGGGTTACCCGTGCCAGCAGCCGCCGTGGGGCCAACTGACGGCCATTAACGCGGGCGGCGATATCGCCTGGAGCGTGCCGCTGGGGAGCTACGATGAGCTGGAGGCGCAGGGATTCCGGCATGCGGGGGCGCCCAACATGGGCGGGTCGATTGCGACGGCGGGCGGGCTGGTGTTTATCGGGGCGACCACCGATTCGAAGTTCCGGGCCTTTGATTCGCGGACGGGCAAAGAGCTGTGGGTGACGCGGCTGGATGCGACGGCGGACACGGTGCCGATCACGTATGAGGGCCGCGACGGCAGGCAATACGTGGCGATTGCCGCCGGGGGCACAAATCGCTTCCGGATGCTGGCCGGAACGGCCGGTGAGACTAGCGACGCGCTGATCGCGTTTGCGCTGCCGGGCGGGGCGGGGACTGGACCGCGCGAGACGGGTGCGGCGGGAAGGCCGGCAGCGGCGGCGCATCGATTGAGCGAAGCGCAGCTCAAGGCCGATGGCGGTCCGCTGCCCGAGGGGCCTGGGAAAGACACGGTGGTGCGGATGTGTACCAAGTGCCACGGCACGGCTGTGTTCACGGGCATCCGGATGGGGCGGACGGGATGGGAGGACGAGGTCGAAGCCATGCGGGAGCGCGGCGCGGTGGGGAGCAGCCAGGAGGTTCAGTCGGTGGTCGATTACCTGGCGAAGAATTTTGGGCGGTAGGCGGGGGTGAGGGCAGGCTTAAGGCATTTGGGGACGGGCGGTGCGGAGGATTTTGACGATCCACTCGGCGTGCGGGAGACGCGCGGCGGAGAGAGCCTGGACCTCGCGATCCACGTCATATTCGACGCGGCGGATGGACGGCTGGCGATCTTCCAATAGGAGGTAGGCGGCGCGGGGGTCGCCATCGTAGGAGAGGCTGACGCTGCCGGTGTTGACCACGGTGAGGGCCGGAAGTGTCCGGATGTACGAGCGATGGATGTGGGCGTAGACGGCGACCGGCTGCCCGAGCGGACCGTATACCGATTCCAGCTCCGCATCGGCAGCTTCGGGCGCTGGCGCGCGCCAGGGGTCGTCGGGGCTGGCATGCATCAGCGCAACGGGAGCGTGCACCTGAGCGAGCGGCAATGCGCTTAACCAGCGCAGGCGCTCCTCTCCGAGGGCTTCGCGATCGGCCGCGGCCATTTCTTCGATGGCGGCCCAGAGGGGAGTGAGCGTGGGCGACCGGCTGGCAAACTCGATCAGCGATGCAGGCCGGAACAGCATTTCGTCGGTATTGCCGAGCACTCCGGGCCAGCCGAGATCGCGAATGCGGTCGACAATCTCGGGAGAACTGGATCCGCCGTGAACCAGGTCGCCGCCGTGGAGGATCAGATCGGGCGAGGTTTGGCGGAGATCCGCCAGGACCGTTTCGAAGGCGGTGCGGTTGCCGTGAATGTCGGATACGACGGCGATGCGCAAGGGATGGCTTCCGATTTAATTGTCGCCGAATCGGTTCCTCTGTTTCTCTTTGGCGTGATCCTCCAGCGCCAGGTTTAACAAGTGCAAGGCCGTGCCCAGGGCGGCGCCGATGCCGGCTCCGATTTCAAGCGCATCGAAGGCGGCCAGGCGCGGCGCTCCGCCCACCCGCAGGATTACGCGTATGACGACGGCCGCCGCGGCGCCCAGAATGGCCGCGCCCACGATGGTTTCGAAATCGGCTGCCGCGCCCGCTCGCCGCCTGCCCGCCACGAGGGCCACCACGGTTGCGCCGATTTTTCGGAAGGCTCGGAGGATGGCGGTGAGGATGGGGAGTGGGGCGCTCGGAGGGGTCCCGCCGGCGGAGGGCACGGAGGACGGCGCCGCGGCGTCTCGCGAGAGGCGGTTGGTGAATCGGGATGGGGATTGGGTCATTCTGCTCCTTCTCGCGCACCGGCAAGAAATTGGCGCGCGGCAAAAGACGGACACCGCGCGCTGCACAAACACCGGCACTTGCCGGCGCTCCGACGGAGAAGGTGCAAACCGGTGGCCATTCGGTAGGCCGAGGGGGCTGGATTGCCGGTGGGCGGGCTTGGCGGATGCAGATCTCGCGGGATGGGACCGGCGCCGCGTGGGAGTGCCGGCAGAAGGGGCGTGGCGGGAAGTGACGCGGCCGGACATTTCTCCGCCTGGCCTTATATAATCGGCACGGGAGTGGGTTATGCTCACGGTTTTTCGCGCTCTGCCCTGGTTGCTTGTACCGGTTGCCTTGGCTCAGCAGCCGTTATCGCCGCCAACCGGAACTCAATCGCCGTTCCTCTCCATACCGCAATTTCCTTCCGAAACGCTTCGCTTCGGCGGACCGCTTCCAAGATTTGCGGCCAAGGATCTTACGGGGCACACCTGGCGATCTGAGGACTTGAAAGGCAAATTCACCCTGATTTGCCGCTGGAGTACACGGCTGGCGCGTGATGCGGACAAGCTCGGCCCAGACGCGAGCGGAACCATCTTTGGAGTTCTGGACCTCGCGGAAGTGCAACGTTTCTACGATGAGACGCGCGGCGAAAGGAACGTTCAGGTGCTCACCATCTCCGAGGATTTTGACGATACCGAGACGTCGAGTTATCTGAAAGAAAAAAGGTACACCTTTCCGGTAATTGTCGATGATGACTGGCATCTGGGCAGTACGTTGTTTCCGGAAGGGGGCTTATATTACTGGGTGGTCAATCCGGAAGGACGGTTGTCGTATCCATTCCGCGATTGGAGTTTAGGGCGCATTCTTATGGAGATCCAAAGAGCCGCTGGCCGCCAGTAAGTTCCTCCGCTAAATGGGGCGCGCGGAACGAGCCGAGTGTCCCTGGGAATTGCGGGGGTACGAATTCAGGATCAGACGATTGGGCCGCGCGGCGGCGCTCCCGTTGATTCCGGCGGTGCTGGCCGATGCGGGGCCGCGCGCCGCCAACCCCCAGCGTGGTTTTCAGACCGGCTGCGGGTTGGCTGATTGGCCTGCTGGCCGCCGGCCTGGCGCTGATTCTGCGGTATTCCACGTGCCAACCGCCCGGTCTCGCGGCGCATCCGGGCAGCGGCGCGGTATTACATCGAGTCCGTAGCGAATGAACGCTAAGGGCAGGCGGCGGGGCGAGGCCGGTTTAGGGCCGGGAAGCCATCATGAGGCCGGTGATTCCCGGCAGGGACACGTGGTGCACCTCCTCGAAACCGGCGTCGCGAAGCCAGGCGGCGTATTCCGGCTGGCTGTAGCTGCTGCCGCCGGCTGTGCCCACCAGCATGTTTAGGGCGAAGAGGGCGGCGAAACTGGGAGCGGTCTTGTCGGGATCCAGAATGAAGTCCTGGATGACGATGCGGCCGCCGGGGGCCAGCGCATCGCGGCAGCGGCCGAACAGGTCGAGGTTTTCAGCGGGACTGAGCATATGGCAGATGGCGGAGAGGAAGACCAGGCCGTAACCTTCGCCCAACTTATCGGAGCGCAAATCGCCCGTGCGGACGGTGACGCGGTCTTCGATGCCGGCTTCGCGGATGTGGCGCTGGGCGATGGGGATGACGGCGGGCTGGTCGAGGATCTCGGCGCGCAGGGCGGGATTGGCCTGGGCGAAGGCGATGGAATAGGCCCCTGAACCGCCGCCGCCGTCCAGCATGCGGATCGCGCCGGCTGGGCCGACCGCGCGCACCACCAGCGGGGCGCGTTCGGAGGCGTTGCGGTGCATGGCGGCAATGAAGGCTTCGGTCCAATCCTGGGGACGGCCGCCGGGTTCCTCGCGGGCCACAGCGGCGCCCGAACGTACGCAATCGGTGAGGGTGGACCAGCGATGCCACAGGTGGGCGGTGTGGAGCAAGGCGGGCCGGGCGTTGTCCGGGGAGCCGGCGGTGAAGTAGCGGGCCGCGGCGGGCGAGTTGTGAAAGACGCCCTCGCGCTTGACCAGCAGGTGCAGGGAAGCCAGGGCGTTCAGCAGCATTTCGGTGGAGCGCGGGGCGGCGCCGAGACGGACGGCCACGGCTTCGGAGGCGGCGCCATCGCCGACGGCGGTGAAGAGATCGAGCTCCAGCGCGGTGAGGATGGCACGGCTTTGCTGAAACCCGCGGATGCGATCGTGCAAGTCGTCGGGAGGGATGCCGGCGGCTTCGCGGGCGCGCCGCGCGGCGATCATCTTTTCGCGGTTGGCATGGATTTCCGCGCGCACGGCATCGGGGTCGTTGCGCAGCAGGCGCTCGACCGGACGGCCCTCCTGAAAGTGCGCGCGAACGATCTCCGGCAGGTCTGCCGGAGTGACACCCGAGTACCAGGCGCCTTCGGGATAGACCACCAGGTTGGGGCCGTGATCGCACAAACCGAGGGAGCCGCATTCGGTGACCTGGACCTGGTGGTCCAGCCCCTGAGCGGCGACCTCGCGGCGCAAAGATTCGAGGATGGGACCAGATCCCCGTGCCGCGCAGCACGGCACGCCTTCGGGCTTCTGCTGGTTGCAGACAAACACGTGCAATCGGAAGGGCTGCATGTTTGGTTTCTCCGATTTCAGAGTAACAGGTTTGGTTGGCGGATTTTGGGAGGTAGGTGGAATGCGGTCCAGTTAACGGGTGCAGGTGCGGGGAGAAGAGCCGTGTTGTCGCCCAGGGCGAAGAGTGGCGCCGGTGGCTCCGCAGGCGATTGGATTGCAAGATCCATGCGCGTTTATTGTTCCTATCCAAGGAAACCGGGCGAGCTTTCGGCGCATCATGGGCTTGAGCGTCATACACCCAAGTGGGTTCCCTGTCGCCAGCCGACCTATCGTTCCTGATCCCATCGCCCCAGCCTCTACTTCGTGCCGGCGGCGCACACCCAGAACAACCCAGACCTAGGTGATGCCGCCTGACATGGCCGATAGGCGGCGCTCCTTTTCTCGGCTCCGCCTAAAGTGCCAGGGCCGGGTACATCTTGCTAAGCTATTGGGATTACGGCTATGCCTGGATTCAACGACGAGCGCAGGGCGCTGGAGCTGCTCAAGAACCATGCTGAGTTTAAAGCCACGCTCGTGTCGCTGACCATGAACGGCGACCTCCCTGTGTTGCAGTCACACGTCTACGCGGTTGCGCGAAAATGGTTCGAACTTGCGCGGATGCACTACGCTGATGCAGCCGCTGCTGATATCCGCAGGAACCCGCGGGCGGTGTATTCACGCGCCTACTACGCGGCGTACAACGCATCGAAAGCGGTGCGATATGTCGTGCGAGGCTGCGTGAGCTTGCGGGGGGACGATCACAAAATAGTAGCAGAGCTTCCGAGTTCCTTCCCGGATGTTGATGCGTGGGCAGGGAAGCTGCTAGTTCTTTACGAACACAGACTTCGGGCCGATTATGATAATTGGTCGGATACGCCGCGGGAAAATGTCCTTTCGCCCGCAGATTGCCTGGCCGCGGCTGCCACATTCCTCAAAGCTGCGGAACAATTCTTGCTTACAGAGTATGGTTTGAATGTATGATACGAACTCCTAATGAAATGGAATTGGAGCAGGCGCAAGCTGAGGCATCCGGACTCTTTGCCCATGCATTGGGCCTGCCGAGCGTGCCTGCGACAGTCGAATTAGTGGGAACTGAAGAGTTTCTAAAATTTCGCGTCGGTCGGAGTGCGCCAGTGTACGATCATGCCCTCCGCGAAACGCTGCAGGGACTACCCGAAACGAATCCATATAGAGGTCTGATCGGACTACAAATCGCGCCTTCCGAGCGATTTCCCGCTTCCATGGAAGCAGACGTTCTCCGGGGCCTCCTGGTTCGATCAACGCGTCCGATCGTGGGCCAGGAAACATCCAGTACATTTCCTGGGCAGTATGTACCGTTTCAAAACAACGAGGAGACCCAGGCTATTCAGGCCGCCACTCATCTCATTGTTGGGCGCCGCGGTGTTGGCAAGACAACCTTGATTCTCAAGGCAAGAGAGCTTCTTGATAGGTCTCACAGCTTGCCTGTCGTTCTCGACATGCAGCCCTATAGTAGTGCTGACGACTCCGTTGTCGTAGATGTGCTAACGGACCTCGCAAAGGGAATTGCGAAGGCCGCTGAGCGAAAATACCCGAAGGCTGCGGAGGAGGCCAAGAAGCTACATCAGTTCGCCGATGATCTTTTTACGGGGGCGGTGAAACCCGAGCGGGCGAGCGCTGCGCTTCGGAGAGCGATTTCAGCGTTGACCACGGCCATCGGTGCGGAGTTGTATGTTTTTCTGGATGATTATCATCTGGTGAATGCAGAACAGCAACCGAGGGTGGTGGAGTCGATTCACGGCGGGCTTAAGGGCGCAAGGGGATGGCTGAAGGTAGCGGGCCTCCGCTCGCTCCTGAGGGTGTACGACCCGAAGACGAAGAAGGGCCTGCAGAGTCCGGGTGATGCCCAAGTAATCTCGCTCGATCTAACGCTCGTGGACCCCGAAGCTGCTGAACGCCACTTGCGAAGCATCCTTTTGAATTTTCTCAAGCTCGTCGGTGTGGATAACTTGCTTGACGTAATAGCGCGGGCGGCGTTTCAACGTCTTGTTTGGGCTAATGCGGGCGTGCCTCGTGATTTTCTCCAGATGTTTTCGAAATCGATCGAGCACGCGAGGAGAGCTCACCGCCACAGGGTGGAGTTGAGCGACACCAATCTTGCGATAGGAGAGTTCGGTCGGCAGAAGATGACGGAACTGGAGCAGGACGCTCGCAATGAAGAGGATCTCTTGAAGAAGGCTCTTAAAGTTATCGAGACCAGTTGTCTCGAGTCGGAAAAGAAAAAAGTCAATGCATTTCTGATTAGGAGCGAATCGAGCGACGAGTACACAGCAGTGCGAACGCTGAGCGACCTCAGACTGGTGCATTTGTTGCATCTGAATATCACGCCCCATAGAGCCGGCGAACAGTACGAAGCATATATGCTCGACTATTCTTTGTTTACGGGTTTTCGCCAACGGCGTAACATTGAACAAATGCTGCCGGAGGACGGGAAGCAATTCAAAGCGAAACAACTTCGAAAGCTCCCAATTCTGCCCCAGGACTTTTTGAAGGCGTAGCCCCGTGATGTCGCTCACCCCCGGCCGTGCCATGGCACAGTTGAAAATCACGATGACCGTGGGCCTGCTCAGAAGAGACAAACGTGCGCACGGATCGGCGGTCCATCTGGACATGTCGTCGCTTGCGGTGAGAAGTGCAATTTCGGATTACCCCCGACAAGTCGGCTTGTGCCGCCGATCTCCCGTTGTGTAAGATGCCGGTTGTGCTCGACGCATCATTGCGATGCGCTCGGCGTAGAGTTGGTATGGCTAAATCGGGTGTGGCTCTCATGCTGGACAAATCTCCGAAAATCTGATAGAACAAGCTGTCGAAGGCTGTCCAAAACGAGGAGTGATGCGATGCCCAAGATGGTGATTGAAGTTCCGGATCAGTTTGTGGAAGTGGGAAAGGCGATGGCCGAACACCTGGCTATGCTGCAGCGAACTGTAGATCGGCTGGGTGGGGGGAAGGCGGTGGATTATGCAGCGGTGGAAGCGGCGATAGCGGAAGGGGCTTCCAGGACAGAATTGGCGGCCCACGGAGCAATCTTGAAGAGTCTAGACATCGATGTTCCGGCAGTGGTGATCGGCGGGGTTCGGTACACGCGAGTGGGACGGTGTGAGGGGGCCTATCACACGATGGTGGGTTCGGTATCGGTGGAGCGATCGTTGTACCGGCAATCGGGAGAGCGCGGTGGACAGCCTGGGGGCAGGGTGGTGGACGCGGTTAGCTTGCGCGCGGGAGTGGTGGGGGACGGGTGGTTGCCGCAGACCGCGCGGGCGATGAGCTTTGCCGTACAGCAAGGCACCTCGCGGGAAGCGGAGAAGACGGCGCAAGAGTTTAAACGGCTGCCATATTCACGAGCCAGCTTCGAGCGAGTGGCGCACGTGGTGGGCGCACTGGCGGTAGCGGATCACCAAGATATCGAGGACGCTTTGATCGATGCCCTGGAAGTGCCGGCGGAGGCATACTCGGTGAGTGTGTCGCTAGACCGGGTCAGTGTGCCGATGGAAGAACCGCGGCCGCGACCCGTAGGGCGGCCCCAAAAGGGAGCGGCTAAGAGGCCGGTGGAACGCAATTTCCGAATGGCCTATTGCGGCACGGTGACGCTGCATGACAAGACCGGAGTTGGCCGATATACGATCCGTTATGGATGCATGCCGGAGGGAGATATCGTGGGCTTACGCGACCGCATGGTGGCCGATGTGGCGACGCTACGGAGTAAGCGTCCAGACCTGAAAATTGAGCTGCTGTGCGACGGGCCCCGGAGATGTGGAATCTGCTGGAGGACGGCTTCAGGCCCAAATTCGGAAACGACCTCGAGTGTTTTGTAGATTTCTATCACACGACGGAAAAGCTCAGCGCAGCAGCGCATGCGCTGGAGGACTCGGCGGCTGCGGCCGGCGAACGGCTGGGAGGCTGGAAGCAAGCCCTACTCCACCGCAGCAGCGCAGCAGCCGACATTCTCAGGGAACTGGTCGTCTCCGGACGCGATGAAGGTGTAGGCACAGACCATCCGGTCCATGAAGCGATCACCTATCTACAAAACCATGGCTGCGAAACGGATCGCATGAATTATGCCCGTGCGCGCCGACTTGGATTGGCGCTCGGTACTGGCAATGTCGAGGCCACCTGTAAGAGTCTGTTTGAAATGCGGATGAAGCGCTGTGGGGCGCGCTGGAAGCCGGACACGGGCCAACACATCGTGCAGCTCCGAGCTTTTGCACTCAGTGACCGATGGGAGCCTGCTATCGAATTGACACTTCGTCCGCTACGGATGGCTGTTCGCGCGGCTTGAGGTCAATGTCCAGGATGAGAGCCACACCCGCTAAATCCTCGGAACCGAAAGCGATTACTGAACAGACGACTCCGGAGTTCCGCAACGACCTGGATCGACTGAATTCCGAGGATCGTGCACGTGTTGCCGTAGCGCTGCGTGGCAGCTATGACCTGCTGCGGAATAATCGGGACAGCTTTTTCGCGCGAGCAAAGCGTCCGCCAGCGATTTAGCGAAGGGGTGGCTTCTCCTCATCCCTTTATTCCTTGCGGGTCAGACGAGACATACGGCTCATCGTGGCGGTTGACGAGGACCCCATCTTCGCCAAGCGCTGGTAACCTTCTTTCGGGCGGTCCACCACAACGAAACTGGATCGAGCGCATCGGTCCCTTGGCAGTGACCTATACCGTAACCAGATCCAAAGGAATGATGGTCTTTCTAGACTGGCGGCTCGCAACAGCACAACGCTCTGAAGAGTATTGGGGTCAGCGGGAGCGCGGACGGCCGCGATTGCTGCCGCGGCCGTGCCGGCGCGGGGTGCTGGTGGGATGGGTGCGCGGGGGAGCGCTGTGGCCGTGTTCCTGGTCGACGGTCTGGCGAAACATGGCGTAATGGCGCTTCAGCCGGTCGACGTAATCCGGCGACTCGATCAGCATCCGAAATAGATTCAGAAGCGCCGGTGAGGATTGAGTCTGTGGGCCGAGCGGATTGAGGCTCGGACCCATCATTTCAATGGGGTCGCTGTGCGGTCCCCAAGCCCGATAGAATTCGGCATCCTCCCAACCGTAGCTGATGGTGGCGAAGATCTTGCCCCACCCGGTCTCCGGCCGCAGGACGGCGATCATGACGCGCCGGCAGTCACACTGCGGCTCGTCGCAATACATTTCCACGAAGCCGTATTCGCCATCCGGAAGTCCCGGCTGCCCGGACACCCGGAGGGACCTGGTCTCCCGCGGTCCCACGGCGGGAAACCGGTCCATAAACGGACGCATCGGCATTTCGATTCACCTCCAGCCGAGGGCTACCCCCGCGGAGCGATTACCAGGCCGGCGGCGCCCACGATTCCGGATTTATCGGCGACCTGCTGCTCGACAATGGGGACTTCGCGGGCGAGCAACCCACGCGAGCGGCGCCAGACTTCCTCCTGCAAGGGGACCAGCAGGTCCGCGCCGGCATCGGCAATGTGGCCTCCCAGAATCACCAGTTCGGGGTCGAAGACGTGCAGCAGACCGGCGATGGCGGCGCCAAGGCCGCGGATGGCGCGGGTGACAATGCCTTGGGCGAGGTCGTCGCCTTCCCGTGCGGCTTGGAAGATGGTGCGGCAGGAGGCCAGTTGGGGCTGTTCGCGGAACAGCCGCGTAAGGGAGGACGAGCAGCCGCGATGGACCGCGGCCCAGGCCTCGCCCTCGATGGCGCGGGCGGAAAAAACGGTTTCCAGGCAGCCGCGATTGCCGCACATGCACATGGCGCCATCGGGGTCTACCGTGATGTGGCCCAGGTGGCCGGCCACGCCGGTATGGCCGCGCAGCAGGTGGCCTCCGGCAATGACCGCACCGCCCACGCCGCGGCCGAGCGTCAGCATGATGACGTTCTCGTGGCCGCGCGCGGCGCCCCACACCATTTCGCCGGCCATGGCGACGCGCGCGTCGTTATCGGCGAAGACCGGCACGTTCGCTGGCATTCCGACCAGATCGCTAAGGCACAGCCCCTCGAGGAAATGGAGCGGCCCGGGCAGCAGCTCGACGCGCGTGCTATCGGGGTTGATGAGGCCTTTGCAGCCCACGCCGACGCCGGCCGGCACTGAGGTAGCCTCCAGCAGCCAGCGGATGGCGTCCTGCAACGAGGGCAGGAAGGCATCCAGGTCGCCGGGCGTCTGGATGGTCCGCGAAGCCAGGATGGCGCCCTGCTCATCCACCATGCCGGCCTTGATCTGTGCCCCGCCGATATCGATGCCCAATACCACCATGTGCGCCTCCTCAGGCTCCTGTAATCCGCCACCCGCCATCCACGGCCAGCACTTCGCCGGTAATCGGCCGGGCGTCTTCACTGAGCAGGAACAGCGCCGCGCGGGCCGCGTCCTCCGCCTCGATCATGCCGCCCGAGAGCGGCTGTTTTTTGCGTAGAAACTCGACCAGTTCCCCGGCGGCGCGCTCGCTGGCGGGCGTGCGGACCAGGCCGGGGGCGATGGCGTTCACGCGGATCTTGTGGGGCGCATAGTAGGCCGCCATCGAACGGCTCATAGCGGCGATGGCCCCTTTGGCCGCGGCATACGCGTGGGTATCGAAATGGCGCGGCTCGGGAGAGTCGGCCAGAATGCTGCCGGTATTGACGATGGCGCCGCGGATGCCAGTTTCGGAGATCTCCTGCTGGAGCATGCGGGCCGTCACCGCGCGGCACATCAGGAAGGTGGTTTTCAGGTTGTGCGCGAGGGTCACTTCCCAGCCTTCGTCACTGCACTCGTGGACCGGGCCATCGCCAAAGCGCCGGCCGCTGAGCCCGGCGGCGTTGAAGAGGGCATCCACGCGGCCGAACCGGGACAGGCACTGGGAGAGCACCGAATCGGCGGAGGGGGCGCGGGCGAGGTCGCCGACCCAGCATTCGGCGCCGGTTTCGGCCGCCAGTTCCCAGGCGGATTCGTCATCACCCGAGGCCACCACCACACGCGCGCCGCCGGCGGCCGCCTGCCGCACCGCCGCCGCGGCGATACCGGTGGAACCGGTGACAATCAGAACGCTGCCCCGCAGATTGGCCACAAATTTTACTGTAGCAATGTCACGGGTTTGACGCGTGATCTGATTCTTTCGCGGCGGTGACAGCGCGGCGGGTTTATGAACGCGGAGGCTCGGCGGGGGGTCCGCGACCGCGGTGGGCGGTTTGTGGGGGCCACGCCGCAGGGTGGGTGGACGAACACGGGGCGGCGGCGGGAGGGGGTCCTGCAGGAAAGGGTTCGGCAGTCTGCGATTCGCGGCTCATGGTCGCCCGGGATTGGGGCGGGTACACGGTCGCGCGGGGGCGCGGGCTTACTGTTTCCGGATGGTGTACACCCAATCGTTGAGGCCGAATTCGGCGGTGGTTGGGTCGACGAAGTGGAAATCCAGCTCATTAGAGCAGCCGGTCTGGAGGGATTTCCAGTGCGAACCGTGAAAGCCCACTTTCTGCGCGAGTTTCAGCGGGTCGACGGACTGATCGCGGCGGTGCATTTCGTCGAAGGCGCCTTGAAACAGGCCCTCGGCGGGAATGTCGACCACTTTGTAGCGCGGACCTTTGCAGGCCAGGATACCGGGGCCGGCGATCTCGCGGGGTCCGAAAACGATGGTCTTGCCGACCAGCGATTTCATCTCGGCGGGGTCAGCCCGCTCATTAGGCTCGGTCCAGGGGGCTTCGACGGCGGTAGCGATTTTCCAGGTTCCCAGGTAGGAGGGATCGGCGGCCATCGCCGGAAGAAGGGATGCGCTTGCCAGGATTACGAGGGCCAGCGGTCGCGCGGGGCGGGCCAAGGCAGGCGATTTCACGAAACCTCCAATCGCAGAAGAGCGTAACATGGCGGCGGCAATTCCTCCGGGCGGTCAGCGTTCCACGATGGCGCGCCGGGTCATCTCGCAGCCCTGGCGGACGTCGAGGTTTTTGCCGGTGTGGCCCCAGAGCTGGCAATCGTGGACCGTGGCGGCACCGCCTTTGAACAGCATCACGCCGGCATCGTGGTTCTCGTAGATTTGGGAGCGGCGGATCAGGGCATCGCCGTTTTCCCAGACGGCCACGCCGACGCGGGCGTCGGCGAAGATCTCGCATTCGTCGAGGGTGCCGCGTCCGTCGGAGTGTACCAGCACGCCCCCCTGGCGGCCGTGGTGGATGCGGCAGCGGTGCAAGAGCGGGTCGGCCGATTGGGTAATCTCGAAGCCGGCCAGGGTATTGGCGAAGATGTCGCAGGATTCGAAAGTGCCGCTGCCGTGGTTGGAAGCCATCACGCCGCCGCCCTGGCCATCGTGGATGGAGCAGTGGCGCACCACCGGGTCGGCGCCCTCCTTGACTTCCACGCCGGAAAGAGCGTTGGCGGCGATCTCGCATTCCTCGAAGGTGCCGCGCCCGTACTGCGAGACCATCAGGCCGCCCTGCTCCTGCTCGCGGATCGCGCAGCCGCGGACAACCGGATTGCCGACGCCCTTGACCTCCACGCCGGAGAGGGCGTTGGCGAAGATGTTGCACTCTTCGAAGGTGCCGCGCCCGTTGCCCGCCACCAGCACGCCGGCGCCCTTGTTGTGATGGATGGAGCATTGGCGCACGACTGGGTCTGCGCCGCTATCCACTTGGAATCCGGAGAGCTGGGAGTTGAAGATGTCGCACTCCTCGTAGGTGCCGCGGCCCCGGTTGAAGACCGTGACGCCGCCCGAGATGCGGCAGCGGCGGAGGGTGGGGTCGCTGCCATCCCGAACCTCCACGGCGCACAGGGTGTTGTCGGAGAACTCGCATTCTTCGAACAGGCCGAGCGCCGCCTTGTAGACCAGCACACCGCTCTGGGCGCCATGATGGATGCGGCAGCGGCGTAGGACGGGGTCGGCATTGGGTCCGTAGACCGCCAGGCAGGCCAGCGAATTGCTGGAGATGTCGCATTGGTTCAGGAACAGGCGGCTGTGCACCTCCACGCCGAAGCACTCGACGCCGCGGGCGCCCGCTGTGCAGCGAAACGCGAGGCCGGTGACCGCGGCGATCTGGGCATACGCCAGCAGGCACGAAGAGGCGTCGCTTTCCACCACCACGCTGCCGGGGGTTCCATCGGCGACGATTTCGACGGGCCGATCGATCACCAGCGCCTCGCGATAAAGGCCCGGCCGCACGCGAATGATTGCCGAGCAGGCGGCTGCGCGGAGGGCTTCGGCGATGCCGGTGAACTGGCCGCTGCCATCGGCGGCAACCAGCAGCTCCTGACGGGGAACGCCGGGCGTCTGGGGCATCAGAGCCAGCATTTCCTGGGTTTTCTCGGTCATGAACCCCTCGCGGATGGCGCGCATGCGAACCCGGCCGCAACGATCCTGCCGGATGGGCGTGCGCAGATCCTCTGGGGTGACGTCGCGCGGGATTCGGAAGCGCCCGGTATCCTGCAAGCCAGGATTCTCAAACTTCCCGGTCATCAACCCTGTCATGGGCGACGGAGGCGGGTTATTGGGATTGGCCGGAAACATTTCGAAGCGCCCGGTCTGCATGAGATTACCCATCAGGTTCCCCTTGTTGGTGAGACTCGCTCCGCGTGATCTGGCTGGCGGGGCAGCTATTCCTCTCATGGGCGAGCGGCGCGGCTTATTGGTATGGGGCCGCGAATTGGGTAAGTCGCGGGGTGGTGGGTACCGAGGGCTGACGGCGTGGGAAAGGGTTCTTTCCTGGAGCCGATTCGGGTTCAAGCGAGCGTTTCCGCGAACTACGACCCGGCCAGCGCGTGAGCCTTGTGGCGCCGTTTCGCCAGGGGAGCGATGCGCGCCAGAAACTCCGCCATCGGGTAGGCCGGCGCGGTATTCAGCTCACGGATCGGCTGGTTCGGTTGCGCGGGAAACGGGATCACCAGGTCGGCCGATCCTTCAGTCAATGATTGAAGCCAGAACGTTTCCAGATTAAGTCCCGGCACCGCCAGCACGCGCACTTCGTAATCGGCGTTCTGGACCTCTGGCAATTGGGATAGGAGATGCGTTGCCTCAAGGAGGTCCGAGACACGGTCGCGGCCCGATCGGGCATCGCCGTAGTAGGTGGCAGCCAGCTTCCACTCCGTCGAATCCCGCCGTTGCGTGATCCTGCCCAGGACGGTCTTGAACCGCTGGTTGCCCGCGAACAACCGCCAACCGGCGGGTTCCGCGGCGCCGATATCCTGGTACGCCGCTGCGCCAAGCCCGAGCACGAACACCTGTTGCGGGCTATCGGTCAAAGTGGTACCGTCTGGAGAACGCACGTCCACCCAAGTAGGAACGGCCGGCGCGCTGCCGGCGTAGGTTTCGATCGTCGGCCGTTCGCCAACGCCGCCCAGGAACGCCGGCAGTGCGACGGAAAACTCCGTCATAACGTCTGCCGGGGGATGCGGAATCACAAGCGCCATTAGAGAGCCTCCTTCGACCCCTGCCGGGCCGTCTTACGTCTGCACCAGGTACGTGTCTTGCCAGCTTCCACCCGGCGGATAGTCCGAGACCAGATCGTCGTAATTCTGAAGGCTCGGGCCGTAGAGCGGATCCTCCACGTGTACTTGTTGCTGACCGGAACTGAGGACGCGGTAGCCGTCCAGCGCGATGAAGTGCGCGCCGCCGCTAAACCAGACGATTCTTGCGCACACCGGGAGTTGGTCGTCAATCCACTCCTGAAGGCTCTCGAACGTCAGGTGCTCGCCTTGCAGGAATCCCGCGGCGCCGAGATTACCCAAGATGGACAGCGCGTCATCAAGCCGCGCCGGTAAGTTGCAGACGTCCGGTGTCTCGGCGCAATTGACGCCGCTTGCGATCGCCCGCTCGAGTGTCAGCACCGGCGTGGCCAGCGTCGCCTGGCTCCAGGTGGCCGCGGAAGCCGGATTGAGGAACTCATGCAGGGAGACGGCCACCGCCGCCCAGCACCACTCGTTCTCCTGTTGGGCCTGCATCGTAAATTCAGCCATATTCGGTCACCTCTTCTCGCACCCGCACGCAAGCATTTCGGTGCCGCCCAAACGAAGAACGGCATCTGTTTTGCTCACGGATTTACATTGACGGCCTTGGACGACGAACTGGAGGACGAGGCGGCGCTGCTCCCGGAACCGTTAATCACGATCGGGCCGATCACCAACCCGCCGGCTAACGTGCCGGACACTGGCGCTCCGCCCCCGCTGTTGGTGCCCTCGGCTGCGGGCCCGGCTCCGCCCTGGCTACCGTTGGCGCCTGCGACGACGGAACCATCGACGATAATCGGGCCGATTACCAGCCCTCCGGATGGCGTGCTGGAGACCGGTGCTCCGCCTCCGCTGCCGGTGCCCTCGGCTGCCGGCCCGGCTCCGCCTTTTCCGCCCGCGGCCGCCACGGTTCCGAGCACATGCTCGGCGATTACTGTGCCGGGCTTGTCCGGGTTCGTGGCGGGCTTTTCCCCTGCGGTGACCGTCACTTTTCCGTCCTGAATCTGAATGTCGATTTCGATGGTCATGGTGTGCCTCCTTATTGGACTGGAATGAGAGCCAACAACTGTTGAAAGCGAGAATCCTTCCGAAGGCCCGCCAAATCGGGCCACCGGCCTGCATCCACCAGGACCTCACCGGGGGATGATCTCAGGACCGCCAGCGTTTCCTCCCGTTTGCCTAAAGCTTCGTAGGTCCACACCGCCATCCCCCGCGCGGCGCTGGAATCCGGCGATAGTTCCCGGGCCTGGGCGATTTCCGACTGGGCCCGTTCGCGGTCCCCCAGGCGGGCGCACAGGTACGCCAACCGCGACCGCACCAGACCGTCACGAGGATTGCGGGCCATCTCTCGTTCCGCCAGTTCCAGGCCGCGGCCGTAAGCTCGCGACGAGTCAGCCGGAAGGTGCGTCCGGCGGTAGGCGTCTCCCAGAAGCATCCACCACAAGTACCGGTCGGGGAATCGCCGCAGGGCGCGCTCCAGGTACGGAATGGCATCCTGATCCCGTTTCTGATACATCAACGCATAAGCCAGGTTATGGAGCGCCACGGGTGTCTCTCCCAGCGCGACCGCCACCCGCAGTTCCCGTTCCCCGTCGAGGTATTTGCCCAGATCCAGGTAAACCGTTCCCAGAACATAGTGGGCATCCGGCTCGTCCGGCGCCAGTTGCACGCACTTTTCAAATTGCCGCGCAGCCTCGCGCGAGTCGCCGCGGCGCGAATAGTACGAGCCCAGATCCTGGTAGGTCTTAAAATAACCCGGTTCCCGTTCCACGGCCTTCTGAAACGCCGCCAAAGCTTCGTCCAGGCGGCCGCTGTTGTCGTAGACTTGGCCCAGGCGGCGGTACGCGTCGCCGTTGGCCGGCTCCAGATCGATGGCTCTTAAGTACTCCGCTTCGGCCTGCTCATAATGACCTGCATTGGCCAGCGGCAATCCGGCGGCGCGGTGCACGGGGGCTAAATCCAGATTGCGCTCCTGCGCCTGCCGAAGCGATTCCGAAGTGCGATCCAGCCAGCCCTGGTCCTTGGTGATGTAATACTGAAACCACTGCGCTTCGGCCAGTCCGGCCCACGTGAGCGGCGAATCCGGATCGGCGGCGACCGCGCGCTCCAGCAATGGAAGCGCCTTATCCACGGTGGAGTTGCGCCGCGTATACGCGAGGCCCGCCTCGTAATCCTTCTTAGCCGCTGCATTCACCGGTGCTCCGGCCGGCGGGGGCAGCCGGAGGGCCGCTGTCACCATGCCCGCCATGGCTGCGGCGGCGTAGCGCACCTCGCCCGGCGCATATTGGAATTCGCGATCGCCGGCATTGGCCTGTGTGCGGGTGTCGGTCAGCAGCGCGTGCAACACCACGCGGCCGTTTTCCTCCGCCAGGGTGGCCTGCAGCACGTGCGTGGCCCCCAGTTCAGTGCGCGCTGCGGCGGCGGAATCCACATGGCGCCGCGCCACTTCGGCGGCGGAAATCACCTTAAGCCTGACCCGTTTTCCACCCTGAAGATGCCGCAGCTCCGCTTCCTCGTCGCGCGCCACCGTTCCGGCCAGCGCGGCCGCATGGCCACTGGCCGCAATCGGCAACAGCGCCATGCTTACCGATTCTTCGGGCGCCGTGGCGCTCCGATAGGTGATGGCCCCCGCCAGCGCCGCCAACGCCACCGCCGCGGCAGCCGCGAGCCACCAATGCAAAACCCGGGACGGCGCCAAGTCCTGGGCGATTTCGTCCGCATCCCCAAATCGGCGGAGGGGGTCCGGATCGAGGCACCGCGCCAGAATCCGGTCCCACTTCGGTTGGCGATCCGGCGCGCCTTCCGGCGATTGCGGCCGCCGCCCGTAGACCAGCTCGTGGAGGATCACCCCGAGCGCGAAAATATCCGAAGCGACGGACGCCTTAGCCCCGTTCCACAACTCCGGCGCCATGTAAGCCGGCGTTCCCGCACTGACTCCCGAATGTGCGGTGGGCTGCGCCGCCTCCGTTCCGCGAGCCAGGCCGAAATCCATGATCACCGCGCGGTTCGCCCCATCCGCCCCGCTGGTCAGGATCACGTTGTTGCTTTTCAGGTCGCCGTGAATCACATGGTTGCGGTGCGCCTCCGCCAGTCCGGCCGAAAGTTGCCGCGCAATCGCCACAGCCTCGGCCTCCGGCACCGGGCCGCGGGCCAGGCGTTCGGTGAGGGTTTCGCCCGTCAGAAACTCCATGGTGACGAAATCGATTTCGCCCAGCCGGGTCGTTGCCGTGTGGATTTCGAAAATCTTGCACACGTTGGGGTGGCTGATTTCGGTGGCGTGCCGCACTTCGGGCGGCAGCCGATTGCCGAAACCGGCCTTGGCGCACTTCAGCGCGATGCGGCGCTTCAATCTCTCGTCCACCGCTTCGTAGACCACTCCCATGCCGCCTTGCGCCACCTCCCGCACAATCCGGAAGCGCTGTTCCAGCAACTCTCCCGGCTCAAACGGATGCTCCATCGCGCGCACGGAATAGAGCGGCTCCAGCAGGAATCCGTTCATGCGGGTTTCCCACTCCACGTAGCTCATCACTTCCTGGTAGAGGTCGGGGTCACCAGCGCACGCATTCTGCAGGTAAGTCTGGCGCTCCCCGGCCGGCCGCGCCAAGGCATGCTCCACCAGGCTCATGACGGCGTCGTCATCATCCCGCGCTTCGATTTCTGGCATCCCCGGTCTCCACTCGCTCAAACAGCCATTGCCGGGCGTCGCGCCACATCCTTTGCGTGGTTCGCAACTTCACCCCCATCATCTCCGCCGCTTCCTCGTCCGTGAAGCCCAGAAAGTATTTCAGTTCCACCAGCGTGCACCAATCCGGGTGGACCTCGGCGAGCTGGCCCAGGAGCCGGTCGATCGTCACGGCCAGATCCACCTGCTCGCTCCTGGCTCGAAACTGATTCTCGACTCCTTCCAGAACCACGAACTCCACGCCCGGCCGTCCCCGCGCATGATCGATGAGGTAACGGCGCATGGCCCTGGCAGCTATAGCGAAAAAATGCTGCCGGTTCTGCCAGTCCCGATCCTTGGCCGCTACCAGCCGCAAATAAATCTGGTCGACCAATTCCGTGGCTTGCAGGCTGTGGCCCTTGCGCTCGCCTTTCATTAAGTAATGCGCAAGATTTCGCAGGTCTGGGAGTACTAGCTCGAATAACTCGTTTTCGGCAGAGGAGCTTCCAGAGCGCCACTTATGGAGCAGCAGAGTGATGTTCCCCGTCTTCCCGGGCATAAGAAAGTCCGCCTGGTTTGTGGATGAATCATAGCACAAAAAGGTCCAATCGGACCCTCTGGCGGACTTTTTCCTCTGTCACGCTATCTTGTCCGAAAGGCTAAAACAAGCCTGATCGATTAAGTAACGAGGAGAAAGACAATGAAACGAATCAACCTGTTAGTGTCCCTGTTCGCGGCTCTTGGATGCCTGGCGCTGGAAGCCCAGACCACCATCCTGACGGCGAACATTCCCTTCAACTTTCAAGTGGGCAAGGATGAAATGCCCGCCGGAGCCTACCGCATCGATTACACCCACGGCCTGCTCTCGGTGCGGCGTCCGGACGGGGACAAGTGTGTCTTCGTTCTGACGGTTCCTAAGTCCCGTGACAAAGCGCCGGAGACCGGCATTTTGGAATTCCATCGCTACGGCGACACCTATTTTCTCTCGGGGGTGTGGACGCCCGGTTCCGCCGATGGAGCCGGCCTCGTGAAGACTTCGCGGGAGAAGGAACTTGCCAGCCGCCTGGGATCCCCTCAGCCGGCCGCGGTCGCCCTCAACACCCACCGGTAGCACCGGGGGGTTACATCGTGCGGGCCGGAGGCGGCGGTGCGAAAACGTACCGCGCACCGCCTTCTGGCCCGCCCTCTTTCAGCCCACGATGCCGCGATAGCGCTCGTAGGCCCGCTCCCAATCCGCGGCGCCAGCAGAATCCGCATTCGGCACGACAGCCGCGGGCGGGAAGGAGCGCCGCACCACCGCGCGAAGCTGCTCCAGCCCTCTTAGCTCGCCTGCCCCCATGGCCTGCACCAGAATGTTACCGATGGCCGTCGCCTCGCTCGGTCCGGCGATCACACGCCGTCCGGTGGCATCCGCCACAAACTGGTTGAGCACCGTGTTGCGTGACCCGCCGCCGACGATGTGAATGGTGGCGATCTTCCGGCCGCCCAGAATTTCCAGGCTCTCGATCACCTGCCGGTAGCGCAGCGCCAGGCTTTCCAGAATGGCGCGGGCGTATTCGGCGTGCGTCGCGGGCGGTTCCTGCCCGGTGCGGCGGCAATACTCGGCGATCTTCAGCGGCATCCCGCCGGGTTCCAGAAACGCGTCCGGATCGATCACCGCCGAATGCGGTCGCGCGTCAGAGGCCATGCGCGCCAGTTGCTCGTAGCTGTAGGTGATGCCCTCCGCCATCCAGGCGCGGCGGCACTCCTGCAACAGCCACAGCCCGGCGATATTCTTCAGCAGCCGGATCTTCCCCGCGACCCCCACCTCGTTGGTGAAGTTGAGCGCCAGCGACTGACCGTCGATCACCGGCCGATCCAGTTCCAGGCCCATCAACGACCATGTGCCGGAGCTGATGTAACACCAGTCCGCGCCGCCTTCGGCCGGGGCCGCGGCCACCGCCGATGCCGTATCGTGACCGGCGGTGGCGTAAACCGAAGTGTGCGGCGGCGTCAGCGACTTGCCCAGCGCCGTTCCGGGCATCACGATGGGACAAAGGATCTCGCGCGGCAGATCCAGGCGCGCCAACAGGCCGGTGGCCCAGCTCATGGTCACGGGATTGAAGAATTGCGTGGTGCTGGCAATGGTGGCTTCCGAGCGCGCCTCTCCGGTGAGCCAGTAGTTGAACAGGTCGGGGATATTCAGCAGCCGGTGCGCGCAGGCCAGAGTTTCCGGCGTCCCCAGGCTCGCCGCGTACAACTGGTACAGCGTGTTGATCTGCATGAACTGGATGCCGGTAGCGCCGAAAACTTCCTCGCGCGGCACGCGGGCGAAAACCGCTTCCATCATTCCGCTGTTGCGCGCATCGCGGTAGTGGCGCGGGTTTTCCAGCAGCTTGCCGCTCGAATCCAGCAGGCCGTAATCCACGCCCCAGGTGTCGATGCCGATTCCGTCCGGCCGGAATTCGCGCCGGTTGGCAATGTGGATGCCGCGCTGGATCTCGCCCCACAGCCGCTCAATATCCCACGAAAGCGAATCCGCAGTGCGGACCGGTTCGTTGGGAAAGCGGTGCAGCTCTTCGACCGCCAGGGTTCCATCCTGGAGGGTCCCGCAGATCGCACGCCCGCTCTCCGCGCCCAGGTCGAAGGCCAGATAGTGACCCATGTGGGTATGATACTAGAGCCGGGTATCGTTGACCCGAGGAGTAGCTAAGTCGCCATGGATCGTTTGTTGCACGAAGGGATCGAGTTGTTCAACCGCGGGGCCTACTTCGAGTGCCACGAAGTTCTGGAACTGGCCTGGACTCCCGAGCGCGGTCCGCGGCGGCTGTTCCTGCAGGGGCTGATCCACGTGGCGGTGGGCTTCTACCATCACCGGCGCGGCAACCCCGTGGGAGCCTGCCGGCAGTTGCGCAAGGCCCTGCGCAAACTGGTGGAGTATCTGCCGGATTACGAGGGCGTGGATACCGGCCGCCTGCATCGCGATGCGGCCGCTGTGCTCGACGCGATCGAAAGCGGGCAGCCGGTGGACGAGTATCCCAGGGTTGACCTGGCGCCTGTACGGGCGATATCGTTTCACGCATGAGATGGGATTCCACTCGCCGCCGGTTTCTGCTCCAGATCGGCGTTGCGGCCGTTGCGCCGCTAGCGGCTCAAGAGCGGCCGGGGCTGCTGCGGCAAACCTGGCACGCGCACTGGATTACCGCGGCCGGCGCGCCCGCGGCCGATTACGGCGTCTACCATTTCCGGCACGCGTTCGACCTGCCGGCTAAGCCCGCGCACTTCGTGGTGCACGTGAGCGGCGACAATCGCTACCAGTTGTTCGTCAACGGCCGGCAAGTGGCCCTGGGGCCGGCGCGCGGCGACCTGTTCCACTGGCGCTTCGAAACCGTGGACCTGGCGCCCTACCTGGATGCCGGCCGCAACGCCCTGGCGGCGGTGGTGTGGAATTTCGGCGACCTGGCCCCCGAAGCGCAAATCACCCTGGAAACCGGCTTCGTGCTGGAAGGCGATACCGACGCCGAGACGGTGGCAGTGACCGGCGCCAACTGGAAAGCGCGCCGAGACGACGCTTACACGCCGGTGACCCTCACCAGCGGCGACATGCACGGCTACTACGCCATCGGGCCGGGCGATCGCATCGACGCGGCCAAACATCCATGGGGCTGGGAAACCAAAGACTTCGACGACTCCGGCTGGCCGGCCGCCGCGGTGCTCAGCGTGGCCGCGGGGCGCGAAGCCAGCGACCCGCACTCCCGTTGGATGCTGGTGCCGCGGACCATCCCGTTCGAAGAACAGCGTCCCGGCGAGCGGCTGCAGAAACTGCGGCGCGTGAGCGGCATCCCGCAGCCGGCCGCCTTTCCCGCGCACTCCGAGGCGCTACACGTGCCTGCGCGAACGCATGCCGTGCTGCTGCTCGACCAGACCTGGCTGACCACAGGCTATCCCGAGCTGGCGCTGAGCGGCGGCAAAGACGCCGTGGTCAAGATGGGGTATGCCGAGGCGCTGTTTCAGCCGCGTCCGGGAGGCCGCGGGCTGGAGAAAAATAACCGCGACGAGGTGGAAGGCAAACGGTTCATCGGTAACTACGATGAGTTCACCATGGATGGCGGCGCCGGGCGCGTCTTCCGCCCGCTTTGGTGGCGCACCTGGCGGTATATTCAGCTCGATATCCAGACGCAGGACGAGCCGCTAACTATAGACGACTTACGCGCCACTTACGCCGGTTATCCTTTCGAGCGCCGGGCGCGGTTCGAAGGCGGCGGCGCCGGGATCGGCCGCATCCTCGATGTGGGATGGCGCACGGCCCGCTTGTGCGCGCATGAAACGTACATGGATTGCCCCTATTACGAGCAGTTACAGTATGTGGGCGATACGCGCGTGCAGTGCCTGATTTCCCTGTATAACTCCGGCGATGCGCGCCTGATGCGCAACGCCATCAGCCAGATTAACGATTCCCGCCAGAGCGACGGCGCCACCATGAGCCGGTATCCCACCCGCCTGGAGCAATATCATCCCCGGCTTCTCGCTGTGGTGGATTGCCATGGTGCACGATTACTGGTGGTATGTGGATGACACCGCTTTCGTCCGCCGTATGTTACCGGGCGTGCGCGCGGTACTTAGTTTCTTCGAGCAGTATCAGAAACCTAACGGATCGCTGGGGCCGCTGCCGTGGTGGCGGTTTCTGGACTGGGTGCCGGGGTGGTCCGGTGGAGACCCGCCGCAGGAAACCGATGGCTCCTCGGCGCCCTTCGACCTGATGCTGGCGATGGCCTACCAATGGGCGGCGGAGTTGGAAAAGGGTCTCGGGGTCGGTGCGCTGGCTGAAGTCTACGCCGGGCGGGAACGGCTACTGCGCGCCACCGTTCAGGAGCTTTACTGGGACGCCGGCAAGCGGCTGTACGCCGATACTCCCCGCAAGCAGCAGTTTTCGCAGCACACCAACACGCTGGCGGTGTTGGCCCGCGCCATCGATGGGGAGGCGGCGCGCGACCTGATGTTGCGCGTGCTCACCGCGCCGGACCTGGCGCAGACCGGCCTGTTCTTCCGCTTCTACGTACACGAGGCCCTGGCGCAGGTGGGAGAAGGCGACCGCTACCTGGATCTGCTGGGCGATTGGCGCGACATGCTGGCGCGCGGCCTGACCACTTTCGCCGAGATCGCGGAGCGCCCCGGCAGCCCTTCGCGCTCGGATTGCCACGCCTGGAGCGCCAGCCCGAATATCGAAATTTTCCGCACGGTGCTGGGGGTCGATTCGGCGGCGCCCGGATTCGCCCGCGTGCGAGTGGCGCCGCGCATGGGCCATTTGACGGCTTACTCCGGCGCGGTTCCGCACCCCAAGGGGATGGTGGAAGTGGCCATCGAAAGCGGCGCCGCGACGGTCCACCTGCCGCCCGGCGTCACCGGCGAATTCGAATGGCGGGGCAAGCGCACGGACCTGTCGCCGGGAGTGAACCGGGTGGCGATGAGTTAGGCTCGGGAAACGCTCATAAGCGGCGGGCGGGTGATAGAATCGGACCACAGCCGTCAGGCTGAGGGAGGGAACTTGCCGCTCAAAGCAGTCGACTTGGCCACGGTCGAAGCCTACAGGAGAGCCATCAGGCTGGACGCTGCCAGAATCACTCCGCAGGGCACTAAGTTTTGGGTATACCGCGACGTGGAATTACCCACGGCGGCCGGAAAAAAGCAGAAGCTTCCGGCCCTCATCGCGCTGGTGGATGACACGGCCATCAAGCCGCTGATGAAGAGTGGAACCCTGGCCTGCCATGGCATGTGCGCCCTTCGTGACGGTAAGATCGCCTTCGATTCCCAGCAGGGCGCGGTTCCCTACAGCTTGCTGAGGACCACCGTGCCGGTGCTTTTCGGCAAGAATTTGCTGGTGCCGGTCCCGGTTCCGGGCGGAGCGGCACGGTCGGCCGGCGCACCAGCCGGAGCGAACGGAGCGGCCACCTTGCAGTTGACCGCTGCTCTGAGGCAGATTTCTCAAAAGGCCACTCAGAGGAGATCTGCGAATCCCGCCGAACGCGCAGCTTTCGCCAAGGTCATGGCGGGTGTTCCGGAATTGCTCAGAACCGGCAAGCTGCCCGAGGCCAAAAAGCGCATCGAGCAGCTCAATACGATGCTCAAGGCTCCGCCGGCGCCTCCACCGCCCTTGGCTGGCCGGCCAAGTGGACCGCGGTACGCGGATCTGAACGCCACCTGGAAGCAGCTCTCCCAAAAGGCCACCCAGCGGATGTCCGCGCACTCGGCGGAACGGCCGGCTTTCACCAAAGCCATGGCCGGCATTCCCGAACTGCTGCGAGGCGGCAAGCTGCCTGATGCGAAGAAGCGCCTCGACCAGCTTGAGGCGATGCTCAAGGTTCCCCCAGCGCCTCCTCCGCCCCCGCCCGGCGGCGGGCCGAAGTACGCGGAGTTGAACGCCACCTGGAAGCAGGTTTCCCAAAAGGCCACCCAGCGGATGTCCGCGAATGCGTGGGAAAAAGAGGCTTTCACCAAGGCCATGGCGGGCATACCGGATCTGTTGCGCGGCGGCAAACTAAGCGACGCGAAGAAGCGCATCGAGCAGCTTGAGGCGGCTCTCAAGGTTCCTCCGAAGCCCGATCCCAAGGTCATCCAGGCGCAAACCGCCGCCTGGAAGAAGTTAGAGGACCAGGTCAAGAAGGCGATAGCCGCGCACCCCGACCGCAAAGCCGAACTGGTGCGCGCCTCGGCCGGAATTGCCGACATGATTCGCGTGGGCAAGTCCCAACTCGCCCAACAATTGATGGACAAGGTCGCGGCGCTTTTGAAGAAGCTCTGAAACGCGCCGTGGGGCCGGCGGCGGCCGGTCCGGCTAGTGCGCTGTCCCGCCTTACCGCTTGCCTGCGCGCGCGGCTCCGAAACTGATCGGAGCCGGGCCTTGAGGGCACCCCGTGAGGGGGCAGTTCTCAATTCCCGGCTGGGACACGCCACTACCAATCCTCCCGCCGGCGCAGTCTGAAGGGGTGTGGCTCTCATGCTGGACAAATCTCCGAAAATCTGATAGAACAAGCTGTCGAAGGCTGTCCAAAACGAGGAGTGATGCGATGCCCAAGATGGTGATTGAAGTTCCGGATCAGTTTGTGGAAGTGGGAAAGGCGATGGCCGAACACCTGGCTATGCTGCAGCGAACTGTAGATCGGCTGGGTGGGGGGAAGGCGGTGGATTATGCAGCGGTGGAAGCGGCGATAGCGGAAGGGGCTTCCAGGACAGAATTGGCGGCCCACGGAGCAATCTTGAAGAGTCTAGACATCGATGTTCCGGCAGTGGTGATCGGCGGGGTTCGGTACACGCGAGTGGGACGGTGTGAGGGGGCCTATCACACGATGGTGGGTTCGGTATCGGTGGAGCGATCGTTGTACCGGCAATCGGGAGAGCGCGGTGGACAGCCTGGGGGCAGGGTGGTGGACGCGGTTAGCTTGCGCGCGGGAGTGGTGGGGGACGGGTGGTTGCCGCAGACCGCGCGGGCGATGAGCTTTGCCGTACAGCAAGGCACCTCGCGGGAAGCGGAGAAGACGGCGCAAGAGTTTAAACGGCTGCCATATTCACGAGCCAGCTTCGAGCGAGTGGCGCACGTGGTGGGCGCACTGGCGGTAGCGGATCACCAAGATATCGAGGACGCTTTGATCGATGCCCTGGAAGTGCCGGCGGAGGCATACTCGGTGAGTGTGTCGCTAGACCGGGTCAGTGTGCCGATGGAAGAACCGCGGCCGCGACCCGTAGGGCGGCCCAAAAAGGGAGCGGCTAAGAGGCCGGTGGAACGCAATTTCCGAATGGCCTATTGCGGCACGGTGACGCTGCATGACAAGACCGGAGTTGGCCGATATACGATCCGTTATGGATGCATGCCGGAGGGAGATATCGTGGGCTTACGCGACCGCATGGTGGCCGATGTGGCGACGCTACGGAGTAAGCGTCCAGACCTGAAAATTGAGCTGCTGTGCGACGGGGCCCCGGAGATGTGGAATCTGCTGGAGGACGGCTTCAGGCCCAAATTCGGAAACGACCTCGAGTGTTTTGTAGATTTCTATCACACGACGGAAAAGCTCAGCGCAGCAGCGCATGCGCTGGAGGACTCGGCGGCTGCGGCCGGCGAACGGCTGGGAGGCTGGAAGCAAGCCCTACTCCACCGCAGCCGCGCAGCAGCCGACATTCTCAGGGAACTGGTCGTCTCCGGACGCGATGAAGGTGTAGGCACAGACCATCCGGTCCATGAAGCGATCACCTATCTACAAAACCATGGCTGCGAAACGGATCGCATGAATTATGCCCGTGCGCGCCGACTTGGATTGGCGCTCGGTACTGGCAATGTCGAGGCCACCTGTAAGAGTCTGTTTGAAATGCGGATGAAGCGCTGTGGGGCGCGCTGGAAGCCGGACACGGGCCAACACATCGTGCAGCTCCGAGCTTTTGCACTCAGTGACCGATGGGAGCCTGCTATCGAATTGACACTTCGTCCGCTACGGATGGCTGTTCGCGCGGCTTGAGGTCAATGTCCAGGATGAGAGCCACACCCGTCTGAAGCCATTCGGCCTGCCGCCTACCAGTCCGCGCGAATTCCGAGCTGCAGCAGCCGTCCTTCCAGCACCGTAGAGGTGGGGGCCAAGGACGGCGGCACGGTGATGATCCCCGTCGAGGTTGTCGAGGCGGTGGTGTTGATCGAGGTGATGTTCTTGATGTTGAATACGTTGTTGGCCTCGGCGAGAACCTTCACCTTGAACCGCTCGTGATGCGTATACACCGTCCGCGTGTATCGCATATCGATCTGGTAGATATTCGGTCCGCGCAAGGTGTCGCGCCCGATGAACAGCGGACGCTGTACTCCCGATCCCACCTGATCGCCGTTCAGTAACGTGCTGGTGGTCTCGTCAAACTGGTCGCCGCTCGAAAGGTTGGCCAGCAGGGTCAACTGGTTGCCATTGGCAATGTGGTTCAGCGCGCTGTTGGAAAGTTTAAAGGTCGGCATCAGCACGGCGCTCATGGTAAAGGCATCCGGCCGGTTGATGATCGAGTTACCCAAGTCGCGCTCGCGGTCGCCAGGGTCTTCGATCAGCGCGCTCTGATCGTAACCATAGGTCTCCGGAGCGTCGCTGATGGAGTGTGACCAGGTGTACGCCGCGCTGATCAGATAACCGCCCGCGAACCGGTGCGAGTAATTCACCACCATGGCGTTGTAATTCATGCTCGCGCCGGTATCCTGCAGGGTAATCGCGTTGAACTGCGGATATAGCCGCGTAGAGGCGTTTACGGCGCTCGAATATACCGGCCTGCCATCCGCCAGGTAACTCACCGGGTTGATCAGGTTCATATTCCGTTGGTAAGTCAAATCGCGCGCGCTGGTGCGCACATAGCCCACCGTCAGCGCGTCGTTCTGGGTCAATTGCCGGGAAATCTGCACGCTTGTGTTGATGGTGTAGGCGTTCTTATAGCCGGGCGTCAGGGCGATGATATTGGGCGGACTGGGCAGGGTCGCCCCCGGAAGAAAAGTGAACACGTGCGGGAAGGCCGGCGCGTCGGCGGAAGTTGGACTAAAGGTGTCCGTGAATGCGCGCGTCGAGCCATCGGTGGTCAGCGGCTTATACCACAGGTTCGTGGAGGGCACGTCGTAGAACGTTCCGGAGCTGGCGCGCAGCACGGTCTTCGGCGTCAGCGACCATGCAAAGCCCAGCCGCGGAGAGAAATCCTTGCCCGGGGTGCGGAACTGGTCGGTGTAATAGAATGGAGCGTTGGTCTCGCCCGGGGGCGCTTGGAAGCGGTCCCACCGCAAGCCGTAGATCACCAGCAGGTTCGGCCGCACCTGCCAGCTATCCTGCAGGAATAAGTCGTAGAAATTTGACTTATACGAATCGCCCGGCACTCCCAGAATGGTAGTGAACTGCGTATACGCGTACGGGTTGGCGCCGCTCTCCGCCGCCAGGTAATTGGCGACGCTGGAAAAGGTGTACTGGCTGTACACCGCGCTCAACTGATTATCGTTGTTCTGCTGGAATCCGAACCCGAACTTAATCGTATGCGCCCCTACGATCTTGGTGAAGTTATCGTTCAGGCTGGGAATCTTCTCCGCGAAGCGCGTTTCGGCGCTGGTGGTGCCGTTGAAGGTGGCGATCCCGGTAATGGTGATGGCCGGGCCGGGACCGGTAAGCGGGTCATCCACGTGATGCTCGTTGCGGTACGGCTCGGAGGCCCGCAGCTCGTTCAGCGCCGTGGGCGAAAAGCTGGTCAGTAACTGGAATCCGCCGATGTGCGCGCGGTCGTGGAAATCCGAGGCGGCGCTCAGCGCGTTCAGCCCGCCGTTCTGGGAATTGAACGGATACTCGTTGCGGAAGTAATTGTACCGCGCGAAGAACTGGTTCTTGGAGTTGATGTTCCAATCTACCCGCACATCCACGAATTGCACATGCTGTACGGTGGCGGCGGTGGCAAGCTGCGACGCCGGCAGCCCGATGGCCGCCGCGTTGGCCGGCGTAATGGTCACCGGCGTAGGCGTGCCGCGCAGCAGGTGCTCATACGCGCCGAACACGAACAGCTTGTCCTTCTTGATCCGCCCGCCCGCATTGCCCGCGAAATCGTGCAGGTCGATGTTGCTGTTGGGCTGGTTGGCCGCCAGCAGAATGGTGCGCGCGCTATCCGGCGGCCGGCCGATGAAGTAAACCTCGCCATGGAAATCGTTGGTCCCGGAGTTGGTGATGGCGTTGTAAATGTCTCCCGCCGTGCGCCCGAATTCCGGAGCGAAACTGTTGGAGACGGTCTGCACCTCGCGCACGTAGCTGTCCGAGATGGCGAACAGCCGCAGGCCATACTGGTCGCTCTCGGTATCCACCATGCCGTCCATCTGGTACTGCACGCGGTTGTCCAGGCCGTTGGTATTCACCACGCGCGGTACACCCAGCTCGGGGTTCGGATGCCCGCTTACGCCCGGCTGGAACAGCAGAAAATTGTATGGATTGCGGGAGGTTAGCGGAAGATTGTCCACCTCCAGCAGGTCGATAGTGCGGCCCGTCGAGACGCGCGAAGGTTCGATCACCGGCGCCCCGCCGGTAACTTCCACGGTGGTGGAGACGGCCCCCACCTTGAGCGGCGTGTCGATGACAGCCTCCGTGCCGGCGTCCAGCACCACTCCCGGGCGGCGCTGCGTGTCAAAGCCTTCCTTCTTCACCGTGACCGTGTAAGTGCCGATCGGAAGGTTGGGAATCACAAAGTAACCTTCGTCGTTCGATACCACTTCGCGGCTGAAGTTGGTGGCGACGTTATCCACCACCACGGTGGCCCCCGGAATCGCCGCGCCGGCGGGGTCGGTAACCCTCCCGCGGATGCTGCCGTTAATGGCCTGCGTTTGCGCGGACGCGAATGGTGTTGCTGTAGTGGCGAAGATCGCGAGAATCGCGAGTGCCGGAAAATAACGCGGTAAGCTGCCTCGTGTCATGCTCCAAGCTCCCCCTTAATCGGCCCCGTGAACCGGAAACGCGAAAATCCCTGAGCTTTGGTGGTTACTCTACCACAGACGTGTCGAGCCGGGAAGAGTGAGTCCGCACGTCCGCGCGGGGTACGCTGGCGCAACTGTATTTCCGGCAGAGCCGCGGCCGTCAGAAAGTGCTCGATGGCCCTGCGGGCCACCAAAGGCGGTGAAGACGCGCAATGCGCTGGGCTATGGAATCAATGACTTGCGGCCCGTCTTCAAAGGAGCGCCCCATGGCCCTGCGGGCCACCCAAAAGCGATGCAGACACCAAGGTGCCGATGCAATGGAATCAATGGCTTGTGGCGCCTCTTCAAAGGAGCGCCCCATGGCCGGTGTGGACCGCCGGCCGGGCACTCCCTCTCGGTCCCAGCTCCGATTGGAGGCCGCACTTCGGTACCCTTCCGCACGGCCGCCCTACCTGGGGCGATTCAGCTTCCCCGCGGGCGGCATTCCTGCCCGAGCGGCGCCGCCACCCGCGCTCAGCGCAGGTTGAACTTCTTCATCTTATACCGCAGCGTGTCGCGGGTGATGCGCAGCAGGCGTGCCGCCTGGGTCTGGTTGCCGCTGGTCTTTTCGAGCGCTCGCGCCAGCAAGGTGCGCTCGTGGTCTTCGAGTGACAGCCCGTCTGACGGAAGCGCCTCGGCAACCGACGCCGGCAGGGGCATGTCTTCGTCTGGCCGCGAGACCGTAATCGGCAGGCTGGAGGGCGTAATCAGCGCCGTGTCCTCCAGAATCATGGCCCGCTCAATGGCGTTGCGCAGCTCCCGCACATTGCCCGGCCAGTCGTGCCCCCGCAGCAGCACCTGCGCGGCGTCGGTTACCCCCTCGATGTTCCGCTTGAATTTCCGGTTGTAATGCTCGATGAAGAAATAGGTCAGCGGAAGGATGTCTTCCTCGCGGTCGCGCAACGGCGGAATCAGGATCTGGATCACGTTCAGCCGGAAATACAGATCCTGCCGGAAGGCCCCTTCCTTCACAGCCTCCCGCAGATTCTTATTCGTGGCTGCCACCACCCGCAGGTCCAGCTTGATATCCTTCAGGCCGCCCAGCCGGCGGAAGGTCTGGTCTTCCAGCACCCGCAGTAGCTTGGCCTGCAACATCAGCGGAATTTCGCCGATCTCGTCCAGAAACAGGGTCCCCTTATCGGCCAGCTCGAAAATCCCGCGCTTTTGCGACCGCGCGTCCGTAAACGCGCCCTTTTCGTAGCCGAACAGCTCGCTTTCGAGCAGCGTCTCCGGAATGGCTGCGCAGTTGATGGCGATGAAGGGCTCGGCCTGGCGGGCGCTCTGGTAGTGCAAGGTCTTGGCAATCAGGTCTTTGCCCGTTCCGTTCTCGCCTTCCAGAAGGATTGTGGTGGCCTCGCTGGCCGATACCCGGCGCACGAAATTCAGCACCTCGCGCATGGGCCGCGATTCCGCAATCACCTCGCGCTTCTGCGGCGCCGCCTCATCGGTAACATCTTTAATAGTCGCCACCACGCCGGTAAGCTGCCCCTGGCCGTCGAACATCTGGTTGGTCCGCATCACCACCAGGCGCTCCATGCCGTTCGCCGTGTGCAGCCGGACCGTGCAGTTGGGCGCCGCCGGGGCCTGGTTGAGGCCCACCAGCACTCCGCAGCCCGGCTCGCACAGCGAGCACCCGAAAATCTCCTGGCAGTGTTTGCCGAGCATCTCCTCGGATGACATTCCGAAGAGCTTCTCGGCGGAGCGATTCACGCCCGTGATCCGGAATTCCGGGTCGTAAAGAACCAGGGCGTCGGAAAGCTGGTCGAATACCGATTCCAGTACGCTGGTCCGCTGCCATCCCGGAGTTAATTTGGACATAGAGCCTTGCTTGTCTCGATTATAAAACGCCTTCTGCGTCAATTGGCCCAACCGCCCGTCCTTTTCGGGGGGAATTACCCCTACCCGTTGCGGGGATAGTGCCCAAAGTAGGCCGAACGCAGGGGATAGCGGGTGGCGAATCAATTGCACTTCCCTGGTCGGAGGCTACATGTCCCAATGGAAGGTAATCGTGCCCGCAGCTTTCGTGCTGGGCGGTTTTCTGGTTTGCTCTACGGCCTCGTACGGCAAAATGGATTACGCAAAATCGACAAAGAAGCAGTGCGTGTTCTGTCACGAGAAAGTTTCCGCCGACAAAGATGTCATGACCAAGAACCTGACCGAAGCCGGCAAGTACTACGCCGAGCATAAGTCCCTGGACGGCTACAAAGGAAAGTAGCCCATCGGGATGGGAGGAGCGGAATCAGCCATGATGCAAACGGTTCAGTTGGCGATTGCCGACGGCGCTTACGCGCAGGCGGTACGGGAAGCCTTAGCACACACCTGCGCCTGCACCGTCGAAACCGTCGCCCAGCCGGACCTGGCGCGGCAGGGTGTGGTGGTTCTGGACGAAAGCGCCTTCGAGGGGCTTTCTCTCCCCGTGTCCAATCCGGAGCGGGTGGTGCTCATCACCCGCAAGGACCCGCGCCTGCTCGGGCAGGCGTGGGAAGCCGGAATTGTCTCGGTAGTGTCCGACGAGGACCCCCTCAGCACCGTGATGCTGGCCATTATGGCAGCCTCTCTCCGCGTTGGAATTCCCCACAGCAGCGCCTTGGTCAGCGGCATTTCCCCCAATCCCAGCGTGGTTTCTGCGGGACTAGCCCCACCAAATCGGACTTCCGGGTCCAAACGTTGTAAAATCCAATAGCTTGCGGGATTTCCAGCATGGACTTCCGCGTGCAGTACCCCAGGTTCCGGGCAAGGAGGATCGAGATGGAACGGTCTTTAGGAGAATTAGAAGCTATCATCCGAAACAGGATCTGTGGGGTTTGCACCGAACGCACCCTGGATGGAGACTGCGGCCTGGAAGATGCCGGCGCGTGCGCCCTCTTCCGGCTCTTTCCGCAGGTGGCTCAGGCCATCCAGACGGTACACAGCGACGACATCAACCCTTACATCGAAGCCATCCGCCGGAATGTCTGCCCGGTTTGCGCCGATCAGGCTCCCGACGGCTCCTGCGAGACCCGGCAGCAGGTACAATGCGCTCTCGATGCCTACCTCGTGCTGATTGTAGACGCGATTGAGGAAGCTACCGGGAAAACCTTCGACAGGCAGGGTTTGAACGGGCCGGGTGCATCTCAGCCGGTGACCCTCGGGCCCCCGATCCAATAACGAATTTCTATTCAGGAGATGAATCATGCCGAGTAATTTCGTTCCGTTCGTGGTTCTCTGGACCCTCATGGCAGCGGTAGTGCTGGCGATGGTGGTGTGGCGCAAATTGGTGGCCTCCCACGAAGACGATCAGATCCACGTGCTGGATGGCGCTTCCGAATCTGTTTCGCAACACCAGGTCGTCATCGCCAACAAGCTGGACCTGATCGATAAGTGGGGCAAAACGCTCACTATCATTACGCTCATTTTCGGAGTGGTGCTCGCCGCAGCCTTCGTCTATTCGGGCTGGGTCAACGCCACCAAGATTGTGGAGTAAGGCGATGGCGAACCGGGCGCTCAGCCGCTTCCCCTCATGCATCGCCGGCAGGCTCTGGCTGCCCGGTTCGCTGTTCCTGCTATTGTGGGCCGCGCCGCCTGCCCTGCCGGCGGACGCCGACCCTCCCCTCGATTGCACCACCTGCCACGACCAGGGCCAAAAGCTCGAAAAGAGCGCCCACGCCGGGCTGCCCTGCGATACCTGCCACGAATCCCACGACAAGTATCCCCACCCGGCCAACATCCCCAAACCGGTTTGCACCACCTGCCACGCCGACCAGGCCGGCGATTACGCCAGCGGAGTTCATGGCCTGGCGCGCAAAGCCGGCAACGAAGGCACCCCGGATTGCTCCCTGTGCCACGGCAGCGCGCATGAGCTGCTGGACCCCAAATCGCAAGCCTTCCGCACCGCCGTTCCGGATACCTGCGGTATGTGCCACAGCGAGGTGGTGGAACAGTACCGGGCCAGCGTCCACGGTCAGGCCCTGGCGCACGGCATCACCCAGGCGCCGCTCTGCACCGATTGCCACGGCGAGCATAAGATCATCAAGCACACCAATGACGCTTCTCCGGTAAACGCGGCGCACATTCGCGATACCTGCGGAAACTGCCACGGCGACGTGCTGCTCACCCGCAAATTCGGGCTGCCCTCGGACCGGCTGGTGAGCTTCGATTCCTCCTACCACGGGCTGGCCGCCAAGGCCGGATCGCAATCGGTAGCCAATTGCGCCAGTTGCCACGGCGTCCACAACATTCTGCCTTCGTCCGATCCGAAATCCACCGTCAACCCCAAGAATCTGCCCAAGACCTGTGGCCAATGCCATCCCGGCGCCGGCACCCGCTTCGCCATAACCGAGGTGCACCTGGCCGAGGGCAAGACCGAGCCGGCCGCGTTGAGCTGGGTGCGCCAGTTCTATCTGCTGCTGATTCCCGTCACCATCGGGCTGATGCTGCTCCACAACGGCGGGGATTGGGTGCGCAAGCTCGTCCGCAGGCGGTTCCGCCGCCGCCCTCCGAACCCGGCCGCCCTGGCGGCGGCTCGCGGCGCGCAGGCCCACCCCGAAATCCGCATGCTGCCCTTCGAGCGCGTGCAGCACGCCACATTAGTGATCTCCTTCGTCACGCTGGTGTGGACCGGCTTCGCGCTGAAGTATCCCGACCAGTTGTGGGCCCGCCCGCTGCTGCTGATGGAAGGCACCCACCCGATCCGCAGCCTGATTCACCGCGTGGCCGCGGCCGTATTCATCGCCGTTTCGCTCACCCACCTGGTCTCCCTGATCGTCAATCGCAGGCTGCGCCACCACTGGTTGGAGATGCTGCCCAACCGCGACGACCCTCGCGAGGCGCTCTCTAACTTTGCCTACAACGTGGGCCTGGGCGATACGCCCCCCGGCCGCTCCGCCCACAGCTACGTGGAGAAGGCCGAATACTGGGCCGTGGTGTGGGGCGCAGTGGTGATGGCCGCTTCCGGCCTCCTTCTGTGGGCCAACAACCTGGCCATGAAGCTGCTGCCCAAGGTCTGGCTGGACGTGGCCACTTCGATCCACTTCTATGAGGCCGTGCTGGCCACCCTGGCGATCGTGGTGTGGCACTTCTATTCGGTCATTTTCGACCCCGACATCTATCCGCTGAACACCGCCTTTCTGACCGGCGTCAGCATTCGCAATCCCGAGCCGCCGCCGGTCCCGGCGGAGCCCGCCCGCGACCCGCACCCCAGTGCCGAACCCGCCGGCGCCGGGCCCGTCCGAGCGTCCGGAGACTGATCCCAAGTTCCCATGACTCCCCATTCACCGAACTCCAAGAAGCTGGGATGGCTGTCGCCAGTCATCCATCTGTCGAATAACTGGATCAGCCTGGCGGGCGTGGTGATCGTCACCACCGCCACCATTTTCTGGCTGTTCCTTTTGCCCACCACGCTGCGCGGCGAGACCCAGCAACCATACATCGGGATTCTCGCCTTTCTCGCCTTCCCGGGCCCTTTTTCACCGGTCTGGTGCTGATTCCCCTGGGCATCTGGCTCAAGCGCAAACGCGAGGGCCGCACCGGTATTCTCCCGGCTGATTCCGCTCGCTCACCTGGCAGAACCTCGAGTTGCGGCGAGCTGGTGTATTTCGTCGGCGGCACCACCGTGCTCAACGTGCTGATCGCCAGCCAGCTCACGTACGGCGCGGTGAATTACATGGATTCGGTGACCTTCTGCGGTGAGACCTGCCATACCGTGATGCAGCCGGAATTTACCGCTTACCAGGATTCGCCGCATTCGCAAGGTGGAGTGCGTGAAGTGCCACATCGGACCAGGCGCCGGCTGGTTCGTGAAGAGCAAGCTCTCGGGCGTGGGACAGGTGTTCGCCGTCACCTTCCACACCTATCCGCGGCCGATTCCTACCCCCGTCCACAACCTGCGCCCGGCGCGCGAAACCTGCGAGGCGTGCCACTGGCCCCAGAAGTATGGCGAAGACCGCATCAAGGTGATCCCCAAGTATGCCGACGACGAGACCAACACCCTGACCAAGACCGTGCTGCTTGATGAACATCGGCGGCGGCAACAACGGCATCGGCATCCACGGTACTCACCTGGGCACGGGCGTCGTCATCCGCTACGGCCATTCCGATGAAGCCCGCCAGGTGATTCCGTGGGTGGAGTACAGCAACAACGGCAAGAAGACCATTTACGCCACCTCCGACGCCAAGGGCGGACCGGTGGACGATCCCCGGCCTGACCATGCGCGAGATGGATTGCATGGATTGCCACAACCGCCCGTCCCACAGCTACGACCTTCCCGAGCGCGCTCTCGACAAGGCCATGGCGAACGGCTTGATTTCCGCCGCGCTTCCGTTCAGGCCAAGAAGCAGGCCACGGACATTCTCAAGGTGGATTACACGACCCGCGACGAGGCGGCCGCAGAAGATTCCCGCGGCATTCGAGCAGTTCTACCAGGACAGTTATCCGGCCGTGTGGTCGCAGCGCCAGGCGGAAGTCACCGCCTCGGCCAAAGCCGTGCTGGCCATCTGGGACCGCAATATCTTCCCAGACATGAACGTGACCTGGGGCAAGTATCCGATGAACATCGGCCACACCGACTTCCCCGGCTGCTTCCGCTGCCACGATGGCGGCCACACCGCCAAGAACGGCAACGCCATCACCCAGGATTGCAGTGCCTGCCACAACATTCTGGCCATGGACGAAGCCAATCCCAAGGTGCTGACCGATCTCGGCGTCACCGAGCCCAAGCCCGCCGAAGCGCGGCAGTAGGTAAGGCGGGGCAAACTCTACCTTGCCCTTCGGGCGTAGGCGGCGCGCTGCCCGTCGCCTCCGCGTCGCTTCGCCGCATGCGCTTCAACGCCAAGTGGTAGACCGCGCCGAAGAGATACGTCCGCAGCGGAGTCCGCGAGGGGTCGAAGCGGCAATCCGGCCGCAACAGGGCCAGGAAGCACTCCTGCACGATATCCGCGGCGTCGGCCACCGAGCCGGTCAGCCGCCAGGCGAACCGGTATAGCGGCCGATGGTGCTCGTCGAAATAGCCCAGGATGGCCGCGGTGTCCGGTCGCATATGGCTGCACTGTATTACCGCCGGGAGGCAAAAGGAATCGGCCGGCGGCGGGCGCGCCTCGGGTTATCCTCAATAAAAGATGCCTCTTGCCATTCAAGCCGATGACGTGCGCGCGGCGGCGGAACGGATCCGGCCGCTGGCCCGCCGCACTCCGGTCTTTACTTCCGCCGGGTTCGACGCCGAATCCGGTGTGCGCACCTTCTTCAAATGCGAGAACCTGCAGCGCGGCGGCGCATTCAAGATCCGCGGCGCCTCCAACCTGATCCTTTCGCTTTCCCAGGAAGCCCTATCCCGCGGCGTGGTCGCCTATTCGTCGGGCAACCACGCGCAAGCCACCGCCATCGCCGCCCGGCATGTCGGCGCGCGCGCCACCATCGTGATGCCTGAAGACGCGCCGCGGTCCAAAATGGAGGCCACCCGCGCCCGCGGCGCCCAGATCGTCACCTACAATCGCTTCCAGGAAAGCCGCGAGGCCATCGCCGCCGGGATTCTGGCCGAAACCGGCGCCACCCTCGTCCCTCCCTTCGACCACCCCATGATCATCGCCGGCCAGGGCACGGCGGCGCTCGAATTGCTCCAGGAAACCGGGCCGCTGGACGCCCTGATCGCGCCGGTGGGCGGCGGCGGGCTGCTCTCCGGCTCCGCCACCATCGCCCGCGACCTGCAACCCGACATCCGCCTGTTTGGCGCCGAACCCGAGGGCGCCAACGACACCCTGCTCTCCCTCCAGGCCGGCACCCGCGTCACCGTGGCGCACCCCAACACCATTGCCGACGGCTTGCGCTCGCCCAAACCCGGAGAACTGACCTTTCCCATCCTCCAGCGCCTGGTCGAGGGGATTCTTCCGGTGAGCGACCCCGAATTACGTGAAACCGTGAAGTTCCTCCTCCTACGTCTAAAGATCTTGGTGGAACCGAGCGGTGCTGCCTCGGTCGCCGCGGTCCTGTTTCGCAAATTGCCCCCCGGGGTCCATTCCGTGGGGGTCATCATCTCGGGTGGCAATGTCGATTTCGAAGACCTGGCGCAGTACTGAGTGGATCACCTTCCTGTTGGTCCTGACCCTGGCGGGATGCCGCCACAAACACTACCGCGTGGTTCCGGCGGTCCCGGTGGCACCGGGCTACACCGAAACCGGCATCGCCAGTTGGTACGGCCATCCTTATCATGGCCGGCCGGCCGCGGATGGCGAAATCTACGACATGGAGAAAATGACCGCGGCTCACCGAACGCTCCCCTTCAACACCTGGGTACGTGTTGAGAATCTCAACAACGCCAAGACGGTGGAACTCCGCATCATCGACCGCGGCCCCTTCGTGTCCCGCCGCATTATCGATGTTTCCCACGCCGCCGCCCAAGCCCTCGACATGATCGGCCCCGGCACTGCCCGCGTCCGGATGGTGGTGATTCGCGCTCCGGAGCCGGTCACAACCGGGACATTTGCGGTGCAGGTAGGCGCCTATACGGATCGCCAAAGTGCCGAGACCGTGCGGGCCCAAATGGCGGCGCGATACGGCCCGGCTCGGATTGTGCTGCGTGAGGGAAATCCCAACGTTTGGCGTGTGCTGGTCGGGGCGGAAACCACCGAAGAAGGCGCCGACGGGCTGGCGGCTCGCATCCGCGACGAAATCGGTGAGAAAAATGCTTTCGTCGTCCGACTAGACTCTTAACTCTTAATCGAATCGTCCCGGCTAAATGTCCGCCTTTATGAATGCCGCCAGAAACGGCCACGCCCACCGGCTGGTGGGAGAGTCCACCGCCATCGAACATATCCGCAGATTGATTGGCAAGGCTGCGCGCAGCAAACTGCCGGTCCTGCTGCTGGGTGAAACCGGCACAGGGAAGGAAGTGGTGGCACGCGCCATTCACGAAGCCAACCCGGCCGGGCAATTCGTGCCCATCGACTGCGGCTCCCTGGTGGGCACGCTCATGGAAAGCGAGCTGTTCGGCCACGCCAAGGGCGCCTTTAGCGGGGCGGTGGAGGCCAAGAAGGGACTGGTGGAGCTGGCCGATGGCGGAGTTGCCTTCTTCGACGAGATTGGCGACCTGCCGCTGGATATGCAGGTCAAACTGCTACGCCTGCTGCAGGAGCGCGAATTCCGCCCCGTAGGGGCGCTGCAGTGGCGCAAAGTGGACCTGCGCATTATTGCCGCCACCCATCGCAACCTGAAAGCCGAAGTAGCCGCCGGCCGTTTCCGGCAGGACCTGTACTATCGGCTGAACGTATTTACTATCCACTTGCCGCCCCTCCGCGAGCGCAGGCAGGATATCCCCTTGCTGGTGGAGCACTTCCTCGACGGCCGGTTTCATCCCAGCCCTGAAATTGCCGCCACCCTGCTGTCTTACGACTGGCCGGGCAACGTCCGCGAGCTTCAGCATTGCCTGGAGCGGCTGGCGGCCCTGCGCTCCGAAGGCGCCCTGCGCCTCTCCGATCTGCCCTCGGCATTGGTGCTGCACGAGGCGGCGGCCAGCCTCAACGCGCTTTCGCAGGTGGTGCGCGAAGATGATATAGACGACCTGCCCTTCGCCCACGTATCGCCCAAATCGCCGGTGATCTCGCTTCCCGAAAGCGAGCGCCAGACCATTTCGGCCGCCCTGGCCGCGGCCAGCGGCGCGCGCACCCGCGCCGCCAAGATGCTGGGAATCGGCCGCACCACGCTCTACCGGAAGATGAAAGAATACGGAATGGATTGACCATCGCGCTGGACGCCACCTATAGCCTGGGGGATGCGCTGTCCGGTGTGGGGCTTTACTCCCGCGAGATCCTGGTGGGCCTGGCGGCTGCCCACCCGGACACGCGCTTCCATTTCTACTACCGGCCGCACCGCTTCCTGCGGGCGCGCCGCGATCCACTGCCGCCTAATGTACGCCGGCGGCTTTTGGCCGGACCGCTGGGGCCCCGGCGGGCGGACCTGTTCCACGGCCTGAACCAACGGCTGCCCGCAATCAATGCACGCCGTTCCATCGCCACCTTTCACGACCTCTTCGTGCTGACCGGAGAATACTCCACCGCCGAGTTTCGCGAGCGCTTCGCGGCCCAGGCGCGCGACGCCGCGGCCCGTGCATGGGCCATTATCGCGGTGTCGGAGTTTACCAGGCAGCAGGTCATCGCGCTCCTGGGGGTGCCGGCGGAGAAGGTGTCGGTGGTGCACCACGGCACACGGCGGTTGCCGGCTGTGCCGGATGGTGAAACGGCTAGCGGTCCCGGACTCTCCGCCGAAGCGGCGCGGCAGAAAATCGTGCTGAACGTGGGGGCCATTCAGAAACGGAAGAATATCGCCAGGCTGGTGGAAGCTTTTGAGGCGGTGGACAACTCCTGGCGTCTGGTCCTGGTGGGTTCCTCGGGATATGGGGCGGAAGAAATTTTGGGGCGCATCGAGCGCAGTCTCGCCAGGGAGCGAATCACCGTAACCGGTTATGTCTCACCGGAAGCCCTGGCCGGCTGGTATGCGCGGGCGGCTTTATTTGCTTTTCCTTCGCTGGATGAGGGGTTTGGAATGCCGGTATTGGAGGCTATGGCGAGCGGAATTCCGGTGTTGACGTCCAACCGTTCAGCGCTGCCGGAGGTGGCAGGGGATGCCGCCCTTCTGGTGGACCCGGAAAACACACAAGCGATTGCCGATGCTCTTCGGGCGATGACCGAACAGCCGGAATTGCGGGAAGACCTGGCTCGACGGGGAGTATTGCGTGCACGCCGTTTCACCTGGGACAAGGCCGTGCGCGAAACCTGGAATATCTACCAACAGGTGCTACGCTGATCGCTTTGGCCGCTACCGGTTCTCGTCGTCCACAGCGATTTTGAGAGCCCGCAGGAAACGATGGTCCTGGGATGTAAACTTGATTTTCCCGGCCGCTTCGAATCCCCGCTTCGGTTCTTCCGTTACCTCGGGCTGCTCGTCGGCTTCCTCCCCTTCGGCATCGCCGGTGTTTTCATCCCGCCGGTTGAACCCGATGGTTGCCTCCAGCACGAGGAACACATCGTACCCGGCCTTTTTGATTTCCCCGATCGCTTCCGCGATCCGGTCGGACTCGGAAAGGGAATCGTTGATCGCGTTTCCCAATTCCTGCATAAGATGCTTCAATGGCTCGTCCACAGGTACTCCCCTAAATGTGTGGATGCGCTCCGCAGCGCCGGAGTTCCACCCACGGGCCAAGACTCTACCCGTTTCGATTGTAGTGGAGCCAGCGGCCCTTCACAAGCACAACCAAATGTACTATCGGCACGTTGGCCTCCAGACTACAGGGCTAAAGTTGAGGTCCCGATGGTTTTGTTACCATAATCGAGTGTGGCAGCGTAAGGCCGTCCGGTCCGGCCGGCAGTTCATCAAACACGTAGTACCCGCCGTGGTAAAGCCCACCCGAATCTTATGGAACGAACTTATCGGGTTTGTTTTCACGGTTTTTGCCATTTTCTTCGGCGCCAAAACGGTGCGCCTGATGATTGACTATTCGAAACATCCTCCGGCCGATACGGCCATGCCGGTGGTCAATCTTTCCATCGCCATCATCCCGACGCTGGCGGCGGCCTGGTTTGCGATCAGCTCATTTCTGCGCGCCCGCAGAATCTCCCGGTCCTGAACGGCGAGGGAGCGGACGACCTGCGGGGCGCTGCGGCATGGCGGCCGCCATGTTAGCGGCGGTCAGGCCACCTGGTGCGTATACACCGGGTCGAACACCACCTCGGTGCGCTGTCTGCGCTGGCGCGTGCGCACCCGCAAACCCAGCCGGTGCATGATTCGCCCCACGTGATCGGGGTCATAGCGCACCCCGAAACGCTGCTGGATGGCGTGGGCGAACCGCGTGGTCGTCCAGCGGTCGCTGTCGAAACCCGCGGCGCGCGGCCCGGCCTGGTACACACCGGTCGCTTCCGCCATTTGCTCCGCCGTAAGCCGGCTGGGGCGCCCCGGGGCGCGGCGCTTACGGAGCGCCTCGATTCCCTTTCCACTCAGCGCACGATACCACCGCGAGGCGGTCGTGCGGCTAACCCCGAACTTCCGGGCGATTTGGGACTGCGAGAGTCCCTTTTGCAGGTCCTGAGCGGCCATCAGGCGCCTGCTCTCCATTTCGTCGCGAGTGAGAACACTCTCTGTGCTAGTATCCATCTCTCCCCTCTCGCGCGGTTGATTGAGTTCCAGAGCGATATCAGAATAGCAGAAAACATTCGCCATGCAAATTGTTTTTTTACAGAGAAGATTAAAAACGTTTCAGAAAGCATGAGGCTTGCGACCCCGCACAGTGGTTTCCTCCGGCTTGCTGGACGAAGCGGGCTGCACAGATACACGAGGCCTCGGGATGGGTCCGGCGACGCTTCCCGGCTCCTTCGCCGGGTTCTCTGCGTTCGGCTGATCTGGCGCCCGAGAGAAAGTTCGCGCTCCCGGCTGCAGCGCTCCACCGGCAAGGTCTAACGGGGACCCGCACGCCGGCCGGTTTCTGTCGGTCGAAATTCCCCGGTCGCAAGCGTGGGTGCCGTGGCAAGCGACGTGGCCGCCGTCGTCCAGTCTATCGCAGATCAGGATGTTTGCCGATAGCGGTGCGCGACCTCCAGTTGGCCCGGTTGCTAGGATCGCTGCTGTGCAGCCACCCTAAACAGGCGCACCGTTCAGTCCGAATCGCTGCCCCATGCAGGACCGCTCTTGCAACATACCTTCGGTCAATCGTCATCCGGGGCAGTGACTTCGAAAGGCATGTGCTGCCGACGACGGCCGTGACTGGGCAAGTGTCTCTGTATGCCGGCGCCACCACCGGCTACGCAGGTCTGATGACGGCCGTCTACGCCGGTGCACTTGAACCCGCAGCCAGTCAAATGCTCCATGCCACCGGGCCCGCCATCTGTTCCTTGCGGCGGCGGGGGGTTCAAGCCCCGCCGCCACAAGCCCAAGCCCATCTCACGGATAGAGGCCGCGCAAACGGGCGGCTTCCGCCACGCGGCTCACGCCCAGCATATTCGCCGCCAGCCGCATGTTCGACCGGCGCTCCAGGTGAATCTTGAGCACGTCGCCGAAGGCCCGCGTCATGACTTTTTCCAACTGCCGGTTGACGTCCTGCTCGTCCCAAAACAGGTGATTCTCGTCCTGCACCCACTCGAAGTACGACACCGTCACGCCACCCGCGTTGCACAGGATATCGGGAATCAGGAAGACGCCCTTCTCGTCCAGAATGCGGTCCGCCTCGGGGGTCACCGGTCCGTTGGCGGCTTCCGCCACAATGCGCGTCCGCACCGCCTGGGCGTTCTCCGCCGTGATGGCGCTTTCGAGCGCCGCCGGAACCAGAACCTCGCATTCCAGGGCCAGCAGTTCCTCGGCCGTAATCTTTTCGGCGCCGGGGAAACCGGCCACGCTGCCGGTACGCAGCTTGAAGGCTACCGCCGCCGGAATATCGAGCCCCTTGGCGTTAAAGATGCAGCCGCGAGTATCGCTCACGGCGATCACCCGGGCGCCCGCCTGGTGGAACAGGTTGGCGGCAATCGATCCGGCGTTGCCAAAGCCCTGCACTACCACCCGCGCGTCCTTCATCGGAATGTTGAGATGCTGCGCGCTCGATAGCGTGGTGTAAAACACCCCGCGGCCGGTCGCTTCGTTGCGGCCCAGCGAACCGCCCAGGCTGACCGGTTTCCCGGTGACCACGCCGTGCACCGGATACCCTTTATTCATGCTGTAGGTATCCATAATCCAAGCCATGATTTGCGGGGTGGTATAGACGTCCGGTGCGGGAATGTCTTTCTCCGGACCGATCAGGGGCAGGATCGCGCTGGCATACCGCCGGCTCATGCGCTCCAGTTCGCCCATCGACATGGCTTTAGGGTTGCACGTCACGCCGCCCTTGCCGCCGCCGAAGGGAATATTCACCACGGCGCATTTCCAGGTCATCCAGGTGGCCAGCGCCTTCACCTCATCCGCCGTTACATTGGGGTGGTAGCGGATGCCCCCTTTGGCCGGGCCGCGCGTGGTGTTGTGCTGCACGCGATACCCTTCAAAACGGACGATCTTGCCGCTGTCCAGGCGGACCGGGACGCTCACGGCGAGCACGCGTTCCGGATACTTGATCATGGCTCGCAAACCGTCATCCAGACCTAGCGCGTCTGCCGCCAGATCGAAATTCTCCAGTGCGACCTCATAGGCATTCTTCTGTTTGATTGCGGTAGCTAACATGGCCCACCATTCCTCCGGACTTCGGACTCGGAAGTCCCGAATTGGCTTACACCGGCATGATAGCCCCGTGCACCCACCACGTCAATGGGGTGTTGTGCGTCCAGGCTCCTGGCGGCAGCCAGCCGGCCCCGGGCCCGGGCGGAGGGGTCTCGCCGGACTTCGGACTCGGAAGTCCCGAATTGGCTTACACCGGCATCATCGCCCGTGCACCCACCACGTCAATGGGGTGTTGTGTGTTCAGGCTCCTGGCGGCAGCCAGCCGGCGCCGGGCCCGGGATCTGCGTCACATTGGCCGCGAGGGCATGCCGGCGGTCGAGGCAGGCCTCAAGGGGTCCCGGACGGAGGGGTCTCGGTTCAGGTCTCCCGAGGGTAGCGGGGAGATGGAGCACTGAGTTTAGTGTATTCTCTCGAAGGTGGGGAACCGGGATCGGACGCGGGTGGCGGCGGCGGTGGGCGGATTGCTCGTTTTCGCCGCGATGGCCTGGCTGATGGCCAGCGGGCAGGCCATCCGGTTCGATCTGCCGGTGCGGGCGGCGATTCACGCACGGGCATTTCCGGCACTCACCGTAGTCACGCGGCTGATCACCACGCTCGGCACGGGCTACTTCCTGGTGCCGTTGGCGGTGGTCCTGATATGGCGTTGGGTGAGGCGCGGCGAGCGCCGGGCGGCTTTCCTGCTGGCGGCCGGAAGCCTGAGCGCCCAAGCCGCCTCCGAGATCCTCAAGACGCTCTTTCACCGCCCTCGGCCGGAGGTCTTCTTCGGCCTGGCGCCGGCCGAAACCTACAGCTTTCCCAGCGGCCATGCCTTCGTACCGGAGGTATATTTTTGGCTGCTAGCCAGTCTCCTGGCGGCCGGGCCTCGGGGAAGGGCCGCGGTGATCCTGCTGGCGGCCCTCCTGGGATTCTCGCGGGTCTACCTGGGCTACCACTACCCCAGCGATGTGCTGGCGGGATGGGCGCTGGCGGTGTCTTGGGCGGCGCTGTGGTCGGCCATCGCCGATCGTCTCCCGGCGCCCCACCCAAGATGAGCGGTGCCGCCAACCGGCCAGGGTTACGTCGCCACTAAGCCATCGGCGTTGCTGCCGGGGTTCAGACGCGCCAGTCGCACCATCGACGCGGCTCCGTGCTGCGGGTTGAACACGCCACCCGCGGCGGGCCGCCCACGCGTACCTTGAGGTGAATATGGATGGCGCGGACATACGAGATGCCCGTGGACCGAATTTTGGCTGCCATATCAATAAGATAGGCAGTAGCCCGGCCCTGCCTGCCCGGCCTGCGGCCAAACCGGCGCGAAGCCGGCCCAGCCCGCGCCCAAACCCTGCGTGCGGCCAACTCTACTGGGACTTCTTGGCCACGAATGCCTGGGCTTCGTCGTTACCGCTTCGCTGCACCTTGAAATCGATCTTGTCCGCCGCCACCTTGCCGGTGTACTTCAGGTCGATTCCGTCGCCGAATTCCAGGTGCACCGTAAAGGCGATATCGTCGCCGTGGATTTCCCCGTTTTGGATGGGCTGCTCGAACTGGTCGCCGCCCATGGTGCCCGTGAGTTTGTCGCCATCGGCCTTCAATTTAAAGGTGATGGAGTAGGTGTTGCCGCCCGGACCGGGCTGGTCGCCGGTCCAGGTGCCGGTCGGATCGGCCGCCAGCAGAAGAGTCGCGCCCGCGAGCGCCCCAAGCAGAATCAATCGCAGCATGGATGAGATTATATGTCGAATCGCGCCTGCCCAAACGGCCGCAAGCACAAAAATCGCTTCTCTGGATTTTAAAGTCGAGAATTCTGATTTGGTCTCCGAACCATTCAAATGTCTGTCATCCGGATTCCGGAGGGAAGGACCATGAAGCAAAGCGTCGCAGTGTTGGAAAGTAACCTGGAAACCAGGGAGGATTATCGTCGGAAATTGCTCGCAAGGCGCCGGGAGGTGCTGGGCGGGCTGAACATCCGGTTCGATACCCTGGCGTCGATGGGTTCCGTGGCCGACGACGATCGCGCCCAGATCAGCCACATTGAGTTCCTCTCCCTGCACCGGAACCGGATGGATTATATGCAACTCCGCCTGGTGGATGAAGCCCTGGACCGGATCGAATCGGGGGACTACGGCTTGTGCCTGGAGCAAGCGGCTGCAGGCGGTGAGCTGGGCGCGCTATTGTGTCAAGTGCCAGGAAAAGCTGGGCGCGTAGACAGTCCCCCGCTGATACAGAAAGCCGGGACTCGCAGGCGCGAATCCCGGCTGGAAACCCTTGAAAATTCTGTTACTTCTGGGAGTGGACTGGTTCGGCCACGTGCGGATCGAGCATCTTCTGCACTTCCGACTTGCCCACCGCGCCAACCCGCTGCTCCACCACCTGGCCGCCTTTGAACAGCAGCAGAGTGGGAATCCCGCGAATATTGTAGCGCATGGCTGTGCCGTTGTTGGAATCCACGTCCAACTTGCCCACCTTGACTCGGCCGGCATAATCGTTGGCCACAACATCGATGGTCGGCGCCATCTGCCGGCAAGGGCCGCACCATTCGGCCCAGAAATCCACCAACACCGGAACCTCCGACCGTAAAACATCCTGGTCGAAGCCCGTATCGGTAAACGTTAACGTATTCTGACCTGCCATTTGATCTCCCGAGTTTATTAGAATCGCGGGCGCTATAAAGGATTCACGCGCCGCCCAGCAGCCGCCGGTAGAGCGCCGAATAGGCCGCCGCCGACGCCTTCCAGGAAAAATCCTTCGCCATTCCGCGCACCATCGTCTCCCGCCAGACATCCTTCTGTTCAAAGGCCCGCGCCGCTTCGCGGACGGCCTCCAGGAGCGCCGCCCCGGAGTACTCCCGGAACTTGAACCCGGTGCCCTCATCGATGGTATCATCCAGACCGCCGGTGGCGCGTACTATCGGAACGGTACCGTACCGCAAGCTGTACATCTGGTTCAGCCCGCAGGGTTCGTAGCGGCTGGGCATCAGGAACATGTCCGCGCCGGCTTCGATCCGGTGCGCCAGACCGTTGTCGAAGCCGATGCGCACGGCGATCTGCCCGGGGTGTTCGGCGGCCATCTTGCGGAAAAACTCCTCATACTCCGGATCGCCTGTCCCCAGGGCCACCATGTAGATCCCCTCCGAGACGACCTGGCCGGCCACTTCCGCCAGAATGTCCGTCCCCTTCTGGCGGGTGAACCGCGAAACGATGCCGATCAGCGGACGGTCGAGGGCCTCCTCCGGGAGGCCGAATTCGGCCAGAAGCTGCTGTTTGTCCACCCGCTTTCCCGAAAGATCTTCCACCGTATACGGGGCCGGCAGGAAAGAATCCGCCTCGGGACTCCACTCCCGGTAATCGGCCCCGTTGAGGATGCCGGTCAGATCGGCGGCACGGGCGCGGAGCGCGCCATCCATCCCGAAGCCATACTCCGGAGTCTGGATTTCGCGCGCGTATGTGGGGCTGACGGTGTTGAGGGCCGTGGCGAAAGCGATGCCGCCTTTGATGTAGCTCACGTGCCCGAAAAATTCCATGCCGGCGGGCCGGTAGATCTCCGGCTCCAAGGCCACTTCCGGCAGAATGGACTTCGGAAACAGTCCCTGGTAACCCAGGTTATGGATGGTGAAGAGCGTTTCGACGCCCAGAAAGGTGGGGTCGCTGGCGAAGGTGGTGTGCAGGTAGGCGGGCACCAGTCCGGTCTGCCAATCGTGGCAATGCAGCACCTGTGCGCGAAACAGGAACCGCGCCACCCCGATGGCCGCCCGGGCGAAGACCGCGAACCGGATGTGGTTATCGGGATAGTCGATGCCCGATTCGCCATAGAAACTCTTGCGGGCGAAGAGCGGCGGGCAATCCACCAGGTAGAAGGGGAACTCCGCCGGGGCTTGGTAAATGGTGGTGTCGTAGCGCGTGGCGCCCAGGAAAACCGGCAGGCTGTCGTAGACCCGGCGGGCGCTTTTCAGGTCCACCGAACCGTAGCGGGGGATGACCACGGCGGCCTGATCGCCCACAGCGCGCAACGCCGCCGGCAGCGATCCGACCACATCGGCCAACCCTCCCGTTTTGGCCAGAGGCGCAGCCTCTGAAGACACCATCAGGATGCGAGCCACAAGGGGATTGTAGCAAGGTGCGGCCAGACCGCCCCGGCGCCGGCGGCCGGTACCGCCGCCCGGTCAGGCATGGGAAACGTGGTGATCCCGCTGTGCAGGCTCGCTCGCACCGTGCCCTGGTGGCCGGAACTGCATCGAAGCCTGCAGATCGGCCAGGCGCGGCGCAGCAAGGCTCGGGACTGCCGGATGATCGGCAACCATCGCCATACCGAGCGTTCCCGCCCGCAGATTCTTGGCAATGACGCGCGCCGTGATACCCCCGCGGTGATTGAGTTCCACCAGCCTGGCTAACGCCACGGGAATCCCCAGCAGGCGTGCCGCGGCTTCCAATTGATCCGCCAGAGAACTGCCGGATACCTGCATCCAGCGCATGAGCGCGACTTGCGGATCGCCGTCCTTGCCGATCAACGCCAGGCCCAGCGAACCTGCGCGATAGGTGGTGCCGGCGAGTTCCAGAAACGCGCGCTGGCTTTCGCGCACCCGCAGGCCGCCATCGGCGTGATTCGTCACCAACTCCAGACCGCGTTCGATCCACTCCGCAATGGTAATCGCCAGGAACTCCGCCATTTCCCGCCTCCCTCAGAGGCCGGAGCCGTCCGGCCACTTTCCACCTTAGAGCAGGATGGCCGGATGCGCCATACGGCGTTCCTTGTAGAGAGGCGCCAAAGTAGGAGTAGATTCCGCTGGAGCCAAAGAAACGGCCGCCTCACCGGGCATCCCTCATGTTGATTCGGGTAATCCGGTGAGGCGGCCCTGGTTTGCGATGCAATCCGTGCAAACCCGTTAAGGGAAGAACTACACCTAGACCGTAACGCCACGGCCGCGGAACTGGAATCCTACGGAGCGGGGATACTTCGGCCAAAAGAGCAGTATTTCCTCGGCGCCAAGCCGGCGGCGGCGAAAAGCGTGGTCATTCGTCCCGCAGGGTGGCGTTCGGATCGATACGGATGGCGCGGCGGACCGGCCCCATGCCGCCGCCAGGGCTGTAAACAGCATGGCCAGCGCCACGGCCGCGAAATTCAGGGGGCCGGCGGGCTTGAGGCCGGGCGAGAGAAACATGGCCAGCGGCCTGGTGGCCAAAACGGCGGTCGCCAACCCAGCCGCCGTGCCAGCAAGGGTGATGCGCGCCGCGTCGCGCAGCACCATCCGCGCGATATGGCCGCAGCGTTCTACGGCCGCAAGAGCTTCACAAGGAAACGGCGCATGGTTACCTCGCGAGAACGCGCGCCGCGGCGGAGGAGAGGCGCGACCAACTGGCCTCCTGCTCGGCCAGCAGCTTTCGCCCCAGCCTGGTGAGCTGGTAAAACCTGGCCTTGCGGTGGTCCTCCGAGAGGCCGGATCGAGCGAGCCTTCCCCCACCTCAGCACCTCATCGGAGCTGAGATGGATGGCCTGCGCGATGGTGTAACCGTGCATGGAGCCGCGCTGGAGCGCGTGCAGGATCGACAGATCCAGGGTGCCCTGCAAGAGAGCCGTCTGAGTGGATTTCCCATACCTATGACGGTCTATGGGACTGGTGCGGGAGCCGCGCGCGAAGCGGAGCCGCCGCTCCGCCTAAAGCGGCATCGCCAGGAGACTCCGTGTTCACGTAATGGACCTTGATGACGTTGTTCTCGAGGCTCATTTCATGCCGGCTGGCATAGCGGATGCCATCCTTCGAGTCGTAGATCAGCCGCAGCCCCACGCCCAGCGGCTGGGCCCCGTTGATGCGATTGACGGGAAGCTTTCTCATCAGGTCTTCCAGGTTGTAAGCCGTGGCTCTCTGCGCCCCGGTCAGGGTGGCGATCACAAACAACTGCTGCTCTTTCGCCAAAACCGAGCTGGGCGGCAAGTAGATACTCAGCAATTTCGACGCGATTTCCACGCGGGCCAACTGTATGTTAGTGGCCGGAAGCGCGCCGGTATTTTGAATCCAGAAGCCGCACTTCTCCTCTTCGCCTTCGGGCGCTCCCCAGGCATTGATGACCAGAACCGGAGCCGCGGCGGCGGTCACGCGCATCTCGCGGTGCAATGGCTGTGTCTCGCGCGACAGGATAATATCATCCAGAAAATCGATCATTTCCTCCAGGTCCAGAGACCGCAAGTAAGCATCGTCGGCGTGGGGGAAGAAGTGCGGGCGTACTTCTCGAAATTGCGAGTGCCACTCATGAGCCTTGGCCAGCCAGGAAGTGGATGCCGTCTGGTTGGAACCCGGTGTCCACCACTGCTCTCGCAACGGACGCTGGCAGAAGGCCGCATCCGGCCACTGGCGGCGGATGGCCCGGGCCCGCTCCTTGAGGCCAGTGACGGCCAGGACCACCTCCAGGCGCTCCGCCGCCTGCCTGGTCTGCTCGGAGATTTCCTTTTGGAGCGCCGCCCCGTTCTGGCGGGAGCGCTCCAACTCCGCTTTGGCCTCATCCAGTTGCTTCAGCATCGCGGCGGCCGCGGGGGCTTCGGGAGTAAGAAGCGGAGCGCCCTGATTCCTCTTGCTCTCCTTCGCCGGAGCTGGCGCCGGCGCCGCGTAAGCCCCGCCGTTCTCCTGCTGCCGTTCTGGCGGCGGTGGCTGGCTACGGAGCTTCACCGGTTCGGCCGGCGGCGGCGGTTCGCCGGGAGCCTTCGGCAACTCAACTGGCGCGGCGGCCTGGCTCCGTGCCGCGGGCTGTTCGATCCGCGGCGGCTCCGCCGGCACCTCTACCCGTGCGGCCGGTCTCTGTGGAGGCCTGCGCGCATAAACAATGCACGTAATGCTCAACACGATCAGCGCCGCCAGAAGCGGATAATCCAGCGATCCGCCTGTGGCCAGGCTCACCACGATATACAGGACCGTTACTACGGGAGACCACCCCAGTTCAACGAGTTTGCGAGGGCTGTGAAACCACGCCTCTCCCTCCGGGATATTTTCCATACGCTCAGCCTAGCACGGGCCGGAGCGCCAGGCCGAAACGCGCAGCGGCAGCCGGCGCCTCGCGCGAATCGATCGGATCAGGCCGCTTGCAGGGAGTGAGACAGTTCCTCGGCGGTCTGTTCCGGAGTCTCGCGAATCAGATAGCGGCGCAGGCGCACATCCAGGGGGAGCGCACCTGGATCGACGTCTTTCGGCACGATTACTATAACTCTCTTGCCCATGCCGATGGCTGCCCCCAGTTCGAAAAAAAGACTGGGCTTCGCCGGGGACTCCACGTCGACCAATGCGACCAGCACGTCGCTACCGCGCAATCCGGCCTCGAGCGCGTCTCGGAGCGATTCACCGGGCTGAACATCGAATTCGTCAAACCAGACGGGGACGCCGCGTTCCTTCAGCGCTTGCGCAAAGGACCGCGCCCAGCCGGCATCACGTTCGGAGTGGGAAATGAATACGCTTTGTTTTTCCACGCTTCTCATCCTTGTTGTTCTCGTACCCGAGCTGCCAACTGATCGAGGTATGTGCCGATTTCGTTCAATTGTAAAAGACCTCGCTTCTTCAGAAGCACAGGTACACCGGGCCGCGCCTGCAACTCGGTCGGCGTCAATCCCCAGCAGCAGTGCCACGATGGGAATCCGGCGCCCCCATGCAGCGCCTATCTCTGCCCAGACATAGGGTCGTTCCAACGCCCACGGCGTAAGCAGGATCACTAACTCGTGTGCCCGCTGGTGTGCCCGCATCACCGCAGGCCTCGATCTCCCGAGCGATCTGCCTGGCGCCCCACGTGTCCATGCTGCGGCCGTCCTCGCCCCGCCTGCCCACCTCAAGAACCCAGGGTGCTTAACCGTTTTGGGGAATCGATCCCTGGTGGGAGGAATGGATGCCATTTCGCGCAACTCGACTTAAGTCCTGGCGAGATAGAGACAGGATGAGTACATAATGTTTTATGGAAGAATCGACCGCTCCGGCCCGGCCGAAGGTGGTGGAGCAAGCGTCGCAGTTTATGCTCCTGGAACGTGCCGTGGAGGAAGAATACCGTCCGCGCATGCTGGCGGAGTTGCAGAGCAGAGTGGAAGCGGTGGCTCAGACCGCGCAGGCGGTGGCGCCGGAGTGCCCGCGTTGTCGGCAGGTTATGCACCACAAAGATAGCCGATCCGTGTCGTGGTGGGCTCTTTTTGGACGTCTCCAGGTGCGGGTCGCACGTTACCGCTGCGAGCGCTGCGGTGTCCAGTGCCGGCCCCTGCTGGACTTGCTGGGCGTGGAACCGGGACGCTTTAGCGGTTCGCTAGCCCGCTTGTTGGCGCTGCTGGCAGTGGTCGCGCCGTATCCGCTGGCGGCGCGTTTGGCGTGGTTATTGTTGGGAGTCAAAGTAAGCTCGATGGGGGTCTGGCGAGCGACGAAGCGTTTGGGGGAAGCCGCCGCCAACTACAGCGAGGGCTTGAGTGCGTACCATGCCGACAGCCGAAGCCCGGACGTGGCGAGCCCGAATGCCCCCGCGACGGTGGTTCTGAGTGTGGATGGATGCGCACTAGCGGGAGTTTACAAGATATCGGGAGATTTCGGGGTAAGCCATTCCTGGGGAAGGCTTTGCACGTAGTGGCTGGTATGACCTAACGGGTCACAGGGACGAATCTCTGGAGGGCGAGGAGGGAGAAGAGGCGTTGCTGGAGTGCAGTCATGCGGGTAAGACAGGCGGCGGTGGAAGCCTGTCGCTGGCCTTGGCGACGCGGATAGACTACCAGGGTTTCTCGGATGTCTCCGAGTTCTTCCAGCAGGCGATTGATGCTGAGCGGCTCGCCTTTTCCCGCCAGTTGGCGTTGGAGCAAGCTGGTGAGCAGCAAGGCCAGCACACAGTAGAACGCGTGCACTTGGATTTTCGAGTCGGTCCAGTGAAACATCGGGCTCCATCCCAGAAAATGGGGGTTCTTCATCTGCTTGAAGGCATCCTCGATGTGGTACTGCGAGCGGTAGGCCAACACGATCTGCTCCTCCGACCAGTCGGCATTGCCGGTAAACAAAATGGTCTTGCCGAACTGGACGCGGCATAGCCGGTCCAGAGCCGCCTGATCGGTACGGAAGGTCAGGTCCAGACCTTTGCCGAGTTGCTGCACCTCGGCTTTCAAGATCTTCTCTACGAACTGAGCGGAGCAGATCGTATGGATCTGCTTTTTCACCGAATCCAGGGTGGGGGCTTTGCCGCCCTTCACCTTGCCCCCGCGGCGGCGTTGCAACTGGGTTTGCAGGTCGCGCAGTTTGCGCCTCGCCTTGCTCAGGTGGGTAGTGAGCCCCTGGAGTTGTCCGTCGTACAGATTCTGATTGAAAGTCAGCACGATAGTACGCGTTTGACCGAAGACTTTCTTCTCCGTGCGATAGGCTTCCACCCCTTCCAGGCCCACCTGGGAGAGTGTCCGGAATTGTTTGCGGGAGACGGCGAGTAACTCGGCATGCTGCGAGGGGACCAGAGAACCTACGAAATGAAAGGGAGTGTCTTGCAGAGACGCAAAGGCCTCCTCGCTATTGTTGCCCTTGTCAAAGACCAGGGTAATGTGATCGCAGGATTGGGCCAGTTGACGGTAATGGGTAGAGAGTTCCTCGGTGATGGAGCGGAACTCGGTACTGTCGTTGACATTGCCGGCGTAGACCTTGTGGAACAAGGGGATGTGAAAATCGGCGCTGACCAGCAGGCCGAGGCTGACCTGGCGCAGATCCCCGCGCTTCTGCTTATTATGCCCGCGCTGCGGAAGTTCGGCCGAGGTACGGGTATTGATGTAGGTGAAGAAATTGGTGCCGTCGTAGACCAGAGCGCGGAGATCCAGTTGAAACCGCTGGATGAGGCGCTGGGTGATTTGTTTTTCGCATTCGAGGACGTGATCGGCGGTGACCAAATCCATATGGTTCCAGAAGCCCTGGGACGACAGCGCGGCCGGATCGGCAGGCAGCAGACGAGTCAGGACCGTTTGGCGGTACCAGTCAGCAAAGCCCACTTTGCTGGTGGGGGAGACCGCGCGATTGATGGCAGCCAGGAGCAAGTACTGGCCGAGAGAGATGCCCTGGTGGCGTTTGGGAGGAAGGATGGAATCGAGCAACTGGACAAGATCCAATCGCTGAGCAACGTCGAGAAGAGCGGCGACATCTCCGAAAGCGGCGACCTCGGTTTCGAGGGGCTGGGGCGGCTGTTGGGAGCGCTCGGCGGCGGCGACGAGGTCGTCGATTTTGCCGAGGTAGACTTGGCGGACGATTTTGGGCTTGCCGTCGACGCGCTGGCAATAGCGGGCGTAGTAATAGGTGTGGCCGCCGATAATCTTGGGGGTGAGGCTCGGCATGCTTAGGTCATACCATAATTCGCAAAACAAATCCACAAGGAAATGTTCCGGCGTTGCGAAAAAGCAGCAAAAGCAAGGTATTAGGCAATGATTATAGGCCTTCTGGGAGATGCCACCCTCAGGCCCGGCAACCATACCACGAACGCAGATTGCTGGCCAAACAATTAGGTCATACCAATTGCGGCAAAAGAAAACCGCCGTCCGACCAGCAGGCCGCTTGGCTTAAGCCCTTATTCTTCCAGAGGATAGGGCGCGCTGTAAATCGCACGCCCAAGGGCAGGCGGCATAGGCCGCGTCCCTAACTTGTAAACTCCCGCTAGGAATGCAAGTGCGAGCGCATCGGCGGCGCCGCAAGGAGGGTGAAAGGCTGCCTGCGTTGCCTCCGGTTGAGGATGGGCATTTCCGTGAGGTCAAGACCGGGGTTTTGCTCTTGCCGGAGGAACGTGTCGAGGTCTCGCCGGGACGCCGCTCGGTGGTGCGGCGCTTTCTGGTGAGTTGTCTGGGGGATGCGGATGCGATTTTCCATCGGCTGTATGCGCAGATGCGGGAACTGAACTGGCTAGGCGCCGAAACCATGGTGGTGATCTTGGGGGACGGGGCCGAATGGATCTGGAACCGAGCCACGTGGTTCGTCCGCCGTTGCGAGATTCTCGACTTCTGGCACGCTGTGGAACACGCGTGGGTGTTTGCCCGCTTGCGCTACGGCGATGAGTCGGCACAGGCGGACCAGTGGGTTCATGCGATCGCCGAAGATCTACGCTCCGGCAAGGTCAAGGCTGTGATTGCGCGGCTGAAACGGCTGCGGCCGAACACGGCCGAGTTGCGCGAGAGTCTCGCCGGACTCATTCGTTACTACAGCGAAAACGTCAGCCGCATGCAGTATGACGAGTACCTCCGGCTGGGGTATGGCATCGGCAGCGGCGCCGTAGAGAGCGCGCACAAACAAGTGATCCATGCCCGCATGCGGCAAGCCGGCATGCGCTGGAGCGAGGCGGGAGCGCGCCGCCTGTTGGCGCTCCGCCTGCTGCTATTGAACGATCAATGGACCTTGCTGGACCAGCTGCGGATGCCTTCTCTGGCTTAAAAGCGATCGCTGCGGACGCGGGGTGTTGCTCGCCGGAAGGGGTTGCGTCATGCTCAGGCTTATGGAGCATCGTTCCTCCGCCCAAATCCCTACGGACCTTCGTCCGCGACTGGAAGCGGCGAGACTGGACTTGCTGGCACTGTTTCGTGCTCTGGACCGGATGGATCTCACACCAGCGGAGATACCCCAACGGCTGATCCGGCAGCTATTTGAATTGGACGCCGATTATGTGGAGGCGCTGTGGGCCCTGGACCAGCCCGTTGGCAAGCTCGACCTACATGCCATGCTGCGCGACACGCTGGCCGCTTTAGAACAACTACCCCAAGCCTCTGCTCGTTTCCGCAGGCATCTTCCCTCACGCGCTCAACCGACCCTGGGTAGACTCGAATCGGAGCTTCGTAGCCGACTCAACCCGGTCGAAGCCTACTCCATGGTCCCAGGACGCGACCCCCAAAACGGTTAAGCACCCAAGAACCCACTTCCCGGTGGTTTCAGCTAATCTGAAAGTATGAGGCCGGTTGCCGTGGTGGGTTTGGGCAAGACGCCGTTCGGCGCGTTTCCCGATCGGGATCTGAAGTCGCTGGCGGTCGAGGCCGGCCAGAAGGCCCTGCATAGCGCGCAGGTCACTCCGCAGGCCATTGAGGCTTTTTACCTGGGCAATTTCGCGGGACCTTCCTTCGTCGGCCAGAATCACCTGGCGCCTTACGTCTCCACGGCGCTGGGCATTCGCGGCGTGCCGGCCACGCGCTTTGAGGCGGCCTGCGCTTCGGGCGGCTCGGCGCTTTTCCATGCCTGGGCCGAAGTGGCCGCCGGCATCTACGACGTGGTCATGGTGGCGGGCGTGGAGAAGATGACTTCGCAAACCACCGCGCGGGTCAGCGAAATTCTGGCTGGGGCCGGCGATTGCTCGGGCGAAATGAAGGCCGGCAACACCTTCGCCTCGCTGTTCGCCATGATCGCGCGGCGCCACATGCACGATTTCGGTACTCGCAAGGAACACCTGGCCGCAGTAGCCGTCAAAAACCACGCCAACGGCGCGCTCAATCCCGATGCCCACATGCGTAAGCCCATCACCATGGAGCAGGCCATGGCCGGCAAACTGATCGCCGACCCGCTCAACCTCTACGACTGCTCGCTGATCAGCGACGGGGCCGCGGCCGTGATCCTGGCGCCCCTGGAGCGCGCCGCGGAGTTCACCGCCAAGCCCGTACGTATCCTGGGAATCGCACAGGCTTCCGATTACGTGGCGCTCGATCAGAAGGACGACATCACCACTTTCCCGGCCGTGCGCCGCGCGGCGGAGGCGGCCTACCGCGCCGCCAGCGTCTCCGCAGGCGATATCCAGTTCGCCGAGTTACACGATTGCTTTACCATCGCCGAAATCATCGCCAGCGAGGATCTGGGTTTCGTGGCCCGCGGCGAAGGCGGTCCGTATGCCTTCGAAGGCCATTCCGCGCGCGATGGCTGGCGCCCCATCAACACCAGCGGCGGTCTGAAGGCCAAGGGCCACCCGGTGGGCGCCACCGGCATCGCGCAAATCTGCGATGTGGCGTTGCAGATCCGCTGCGAAGCCGGCGCGCGCCAGATTCCGCGCCATTCGCTGGGTCTGGCGCAGAATCTCGGCGGCTCCGGCGCCACCTGCGTGGTGAGCATTCTGTCGGAGGCATAACCGATGCCGAACCACGAGGATCCCGCCATGAGAACCGGCACGGTCTATACCGAGACAGTCATCTACTCGGCGCCCGAAGCGTTCCTCAGCGAGGCGCCCTATCAAACCGCCATCGTCAGCCTCGATGGCGGAACCGGCCGTGTGACCGGCCGCGTGATTGGCGACCGCGTGGTGATTGGCGACCGCGTGGTGGAAGTCGAGGAGCGCGGCGGCGTCCCGTTTTTCCGAAAGGCAACCGAATGAAACTGGCGGAGCGAATGAGTCGCATCGGCGTCGAATCGGCTTTCGACGTGCTGGTGCGGGCCCGTGCCCTGGAGGCGCAAGGCCGCAGCGTGATTCACCTGGAGATCGGCGAACCCGATTTCCCCACCCCCAGCCACATCGTGGAAGCGGCCAAGCAGGCGCTCGACGAGGGCTGGACCCACTACGGCCCCACGCAGGGGCTTCCCGATTTGCGCGAGGCGATCGCCCGGCATATCTCCGAAACGCGCGGCATCGCCGCCGGACCCGAGCGGGTCTCGGTGGTTCCCGGCGGCAAGCCGATCCTGTTTTTCCCCATGCTGGCGCTCCTCGAACCGGGCGACGAGGCCATCTATCCCAACCCCGGCTTCCCGATCTACGAATCCATGATCCGCTTTACAGGCGCCACGCCGGTGCCGATGCCTCTCGAAGAGAGCCGCGGCTTTTCTTTCGATCTGGATCTTTTCCGCAGCCGGCTCACAGACCGCACCAAGCTGGTAATTCTGAACTCGCCGCAGAACCCCACCGGAGGCGTGATTCCGAAGGCCGATCTCGCGGCGCTGGCGGACATGCTGCGCGACCGCGACCTGATCGTGCTGAGCGATGAAATCTACAGCCGCATCTACTACGGCGGAGAGCCGACCGCGTCCATCGCCAGTTTCCCCGGCATGCTGGACCAGACCGCGATTCTGGATGGCTTCTCCAAGACCTATGCCATGACCGGCTGGCGCATGGGGTACGGCGTAATGCCCACCTGGCTGGTGGAGGCCGTCAACAAGCTGATGGTGAATTCGAATTCCTGCACCGCCAGTTTCACCCAACGCGCCGGGATCGCCGCGCTCGCAGGCCCGCAGGATTGTGTCACCGCCATGGTGGCCGAATTCCGCCGCCGCCGCGACGTCTTCTGCCGCGCGCTCAACCAGGTTCCCGGCTTCCGCTGCGCCCTGCCCGGAGGCGCCTTCTACGCCTTCGCCAACATCACCGGCACGGGCATGGATTCGAAGGAACTGGCCGACCTGCTGCTTTACGAAGCTGGCGTTTCCTGCCTGGATGGCGCGCTGTTTCGGCGAATTCGGCCGCGGCTATATCCGCTTCAGCTACGCCAATTCGACGGACAACTTGATGGAAGCGGCCCGGCGCATTCAAGAGGCTGCCGTGCGCTGGGAAGCGGCTCCGGCAGTGCGGTAAACCGTAAGCCAGCGATGTCGGCGGCGTGCTAGCGCTACCACGGGCGGCGACACTAATCGCCCGCGAGCCAACCCTGGGGGGAGGGGCGCTGACCTACCAGGGGGGAACGTGCGCTCTCAGCGGCCCACGCCATCGGCCAACTGCGCCTTCGCCTGGCGCAGGCGGGCTGACCTACTCGGACGGCTCGTCGAGTTCCGCGAATAAGATGGCGAAATCCACTTCGCCTACTAACGGAGTGGCCAACACGAGGCCTGCCGGCCGCCGGATGCCGGATGCGTCCGCTTCGATCAACGTCCGCTTGTAGGGATCGGCCACCCAGATGTACGGGATTCCGGCGGCTTGATAATCGCCGATCTTTTCCAGCATCTCCATCGGCTCATCGTCGGGCGAGACAACCTGGATCGCCAAGTCGGGCCGCACTAGAACCGAGCTCTTGTGATGCGGCAACGCCTTCACGCAGAGGTCGGGAATCCGGTACCGCTTGTCGCTGACGCGAATCCGTTGTTCCGTGAAAACCCGGAATCCGCGCTGCCGGCGCCGCTGGTTCAATTCCGTAACGAGCAGTGACTGCAAAATGCTGTGGTCGTATTCTCCCACGTGCCGCTCCACCAGCTGTCCATCCACGTATTCCCGGTCCGGGTCGTAGTAAGTCCGCAAATATTCATCGAGCGGGACGCACGTCAACGTCGCCATAGGCTCAGTATCCCACGTACCGCCGCCGCCCGCCCCTTGACATCCGCCCTGCCGATCCTATATCGATTAGTATATATATGCCACGCGATCGGTCGCACGAAGACTTCCTGCCCCTCAAGCCCCACTGGTTCCACGTGCTCCTCTCGCTGGCCGATCAGGAGCAGCACGGCTACGGCATCATGCAGGAGGTCCTGGAGCGCACCGGAGGCAAGGTGCGGCTCTGGCCGGCCACGCTTTACGGAACCCTCAAACGCCTGCTGGATGCCGCCTTGATCGACGAATCCGCGGCCCGGCCCTCACCCGGAGCCGATGACGCCCGGCGGCGCTATTACCGCCTCACGCGCCTCGGCCGCCGCGTCCTGGAAGCGGAGAGCCAGCGCCTGGAGGATCTGGTCCGGGTGATGCATGCCAAGCGCGGGGGGATCAAAAAACGGGAGGCCGAATCATGACCGCCATCTGCCTGCGCCTCTATCGCGCCCTGGCGCGCGCGTTCCCGTACGATTTCAAGAACGCCTATGGCGACGAACTCACCTACGTAACCGAAGAAGGCATCGAAGACATCGGCCGGCGTCACGGCCTGTTCGGGCTGCTGCGCCTGCTGCTGGATCTGGCCGTCCGGATTCCCGCGGAGCACCTGGCCGAATTCGCGCAGGACCTCCGCTACGGCCGCCGCATGCTGGCGCGCTCCCCCGGCTTCACCACGGTCGCGCTGGTCTCGCTTACCTTGGGCATCGGCATCGCCACTGCGGCCTTCAGCGAAATGAACGGCTTCATCATGCGCGATGTGCCGGTGGTGCGCGATCCCGGCGGGTTGGTGCTGCTCCGCTCGCCGGTCTCGTATCCCGTTTACCAGCGCTACCGCGACCGCGCCGATCTCTTCTCCGCCTCCACGGCCTACATGCCGGGCGTGCCGTTAGGCGTCTCCCTTGGCGGACGCACCGAGCGCGTCTGGGGCCACCTGGTTACCGCTTCGTATTTCTCCACTCTCGGAGTGCGGCCCGCCCTCGGCCGCTGGTTTTCCGCCGACGAAGAGCAGCCGGGACGTGCGCCCGAAGTCGCCATCAGCTATCGTTTCTGGCGCAACCATCTGGGCTTCGACCCCGCCATCATCGGCAAGGTTCTCCGCGTCAACGGACAGCCGTGCACCATCGTCGCCATCGGCCCGGACGGCTTTCTCGGCGCCTCGCCCATGGCCTATGCGGCCGACCTGTGGCTGCCCGTCGGCGTTGATGCGGCCGTCGCGCCCGAGCTTGCCGGGGACGTCCTGGACCGCTATGACCGCGCCCTCTTTTTGTTGCTCGGACGCCTTCGGCCCGGTGTTCCCGTAGGACAGGCCGAAGCCGCAATGGACGCGATGGCGCGCCAGATCGAGCGCGAACAGGACGACCCCAATCGCGACCGCCCCGGCCGCCGCATCCAACTGTACCCGGGCGGCAAGCTGGTGCCGATGAGGAAGGAGGAGATCCCGGTCATCGCCGGCTTCTTCTTCGTGCTGGGCGGCGTGGTGCTGCTGATTGCCGGCTCCAACGTGGCCAACATGATGCTGGCACGCGCCGCCGGCCGCCGCAAAGAAATCTCCATCCGCCTCGCCTTGGGCGCCGGGCGGGCGCGCCTTATCCGCCAGTTGCTCACCGAAAGCATGTTGCTGGCCGCCGCCGCCGGCGCCCTGGGCTACGCCTTCGCCTGGGCGCTGATGCACGTGGCCTCGCAGGAGCCGGTGCCCTACCCAGTTCCTCCGACCATGAACCTGGAACCCGATGCGCGCGTGCTGCTCTTCACCTTCGTCCTCACCGGTATCACTGCCGTGGCCTGCGGCCTCCTGCCCGCCCTGCAAACCACGCGGCCCGATCTGACGACGGCCCTGAAGGAAGGCGGCAATCTGCAGCTCCGCCGCTTCCGCCGCCTGAGCCTGCGCAACGGACTGGTGGTTTCGCAAGTGGCCGGCTCGCTGGCGCTGCTGCTGATCACGGGATTTCTGGTGATCGGGCACCAAAAAATGATGGGCGGCGAAGTCGGGTTCGATGCTGCGCACCTCTACCTGCTCTCGCTCGACCCAGTGCGCGATGGGTACACCCCCGCCCGTGCGGCCGATTTCTTCCCCAAGCTTCTCGATCGCCTGCAGACGCTACCCGCGGTCACCGCCGCCTCGCTGGCTGATTCGGTGCCCATGTCCATGATCGCCAAGCCGCGCGTGAACTTCGCCGTCGAAGCGCCCGGCGGCGCAAAGACCGTTCACTCGGCCAGCCAGTTCCGCGTAGGCCGCGGCTTCTTCGACACCATCGGCATTGCCGTTCTGCGCGGACGCGGCCTCCGCCAGGAAGACGAAAAAGAGGGAGTCACGGCCGCCGTGGTGAGTGAAAAAACCGCCCGCGAGTGCTGGCCGGGCCAGGATCCGCTGGGCCGGCGCATCGAAGTCGGCGCCGAGGGGATGGCGGAGGGATTCGCCATCAGCGGCGGCACTTTCGGGCCGGGCCCTCCCCCGAAACTCGCCGGCCAGGTGCAGATTTACCAGGTGGTGGGCGTGGCCCGCAACGTCCGCGACGGCCTCAGCATGGTGGCCACCGACGCGCCGGCCGAGATCTACGTGCCCCTCCGCCCCGCCGATTACGCCCGCCCCACGCTGCAAGGAATAACCCTGCTGGTGCGCACCACTCCCGGCGTGGACGTGCTGGCCGGCGTGCGCCGCGAAATCGAAGCCCTCGATCGCACCATCCAGCCGTTCAACCCGCGCAGCATGGCGGAACAGATCGACACCATTCTGTTCCCTGTGCGCGTGGCCCTTTACACGTACGGCGTGATCGGCATCTGCGGCCTGATCCTGGCGTCAGTGGGTCTCGCGGGTGTTACGGCCTATTCCGTCACCCAGCGGCGCCGCGAAATCGGCATCCGCCTGGCGTTGGGCGCCCGCAGTGCCGACGTGCTCCGCCTGGTGATGCGCGAAGGCCTGGCGTTGGTCGCCATCGGCTCCGTGATCGGCCTGCTGCTGGCGCGCGCCGGCATCCGCGCGCTTTCCTCGGCGCTCGATATGATCGCCCGCACCGCCGGCAATACCACCAACGATCCTACGCTGCTCATCGGCGCGCCGCTGCTGCTGGCCATCCTGGCGCTGGCCGCCTGCTACGTTCCCGCGCGCGGTTCCACGCTGGTGGATCCCGCCGTCACCCTGCGGCAGGAATAGCGGCGCGGACCAACGGCCGGACGCGGAGGCGCGGAGAAGCATCAATTCACTCCGCAGTTCCTCCGCGTCGCCATTGTCCGGATGCAGTGTAGTCCATCCTCTACGGCAATTTCGGCTCGACGCGCCCGAGGGCCTCATCGGTTGCCAACTCCATCTCTTCGATCTCGCTATCGTCAAGGTCCCGGATCTTGGCCTGCAACGCCGATTTGGGAATGGCGCGCATCTGAAATGCCAGCGCAACGGAGTCCTGCGGAGGCCCGCCGGCTGATGATGAGCTAACCAGCGCGGTTCCCGCCAGGTTTGCGCGATCAAGGTTTGTGGTGAGAGGAACGATGAGAACGGATTGAAGCACCCTCGTCAACGTGTCGCTTTGCCAGATCACGACGGGCCTGCGCCCGGTCTGTTCCCGAGGGCGATAGGCGCCGAGGTCGGCCCACCAAACCTCTCCTCGCTTCAACGACGCTCCGTGGCGTCGAGCGAGCTTGCCCACTCCCCCAAGCCCTGCTCCGAAAGAGAAAGGTCTTCCTGATTCGAAGTGCTAGACAGCCGGGCCAAGTCCCAGCGGCGGGCGTCCGGGTGGCGGACCACGATTAGATTCACAAGCTCGCCCGCGCGGAGGCCCAAACGCTCTACTGGACGGAGGACCCCGTCTTCGTATTGAGCTTCCACCAATCTCACGACCACAATCGTATCATGCCCCGTTAGATACGGTCCCGCCGCCCTCGTGCAAACGTCGTTCAAACGTGTCGGCGAGACGCGCCGATATTGTTTGGACAGCCGGCCTGCCAAGGTCGCCTCCCAGGAACCCGTGCCCTACCCCATTCCTCCGACATGAACCTGTAACCCGATGCGGTGTGCTGCTCTTCACCTTGGTCCTCACCGGTATCGCTGCCTTGGCCTGCGGCCTTCTGCCTGGCCTGCCGACCACGTGGCCCGATTTGACGACGGCTGGTGGGCGCGCCGCTGCTGCTTGCCATCCTGGCGCTGGCCGCCTGCTACGTTCCCGCGCGCGGTTCCACGCTGGTGGACCCCGCCGTCACCCTGCGGCAGGAATAGCGCCACCCTCAGCGGCAGCTCTCGGAATCGGGTTGCCGCAAGCCGATCAGAATGGCGTCGAACGACCCGCCGCCGAAACCGGGCTGCACCTGCCAGTTCTTCTGCGGGAGGTTGGCGGATGCCGAGAGGCCGGATGCGTACACCGTGCCCCTCCCGGTGGCCAGCCCCTCCAGAATGTCGTGCCCGCTTCCGCCTACGTAGGAGCCGTAGCACAGCCTGCTGCCATCGGCCGAAAGCGCCGCGATGAACCCGTCGAAATCGCCGCCGCCGTATGCCGCCTGGTACGGATTCCGCGTGGGCAGGTCGAGTGAGTTGGTCATACCGTCCAGCCAGACCCGCCCGCCCTCGTCCACTGCCAGGCTGCCGCCTTCGTACTGGTCGGCATTTTCCCGCGAGCCGCCGTAGTAGGTGGACCACAGAACGCGTCTTCCGTCCCGATCCAGCTTGGTTACAAACGCATCCACCGTGCCGCGCCGCCGCCGCTGGAAGGCTCCTTCGGTGGTAACCAAATCCGGCGAGCCGGTGACCCCGGAAACGACCGGATTGCCGCCGGAATCGAGCGCCACGCCGTAGGCGCCATCCAGCTTGGAGCCGCCCAGGTACGTCGAAAACAGCAGGCTCCCATCGGACACGCGCAGTTTCGACAGGAAGGCATCGCCTTCGCCGCCCGCCCGCGGTTGAACCGCGTTCTTCACCGGGAAATCGCTGGAGAACGTGTATCCGGCGGCGAAGAGGTTGCCCGCCCGGTCCAGGGCCAGGCTGGCAATCGAATCTCTGCCTTTTCCGCCGAGCAAAATCGTCTGCAAGCTGTGCGGATCGCCGGGCCGCAATCGGGCAATGAATCCGTCCGCTGCCCCGCCGGGGCCGAAGCGCGCGCGCACGCCAGGAAAATCGGTCCCCATGGTTACGCCGCCGACAAAGACGGTTCCATCGTCCGCCACGGCCAACCCGGTGGCTTCGTCGTTCCTGGAACTTCCCAGCAGCGTGGAATACATGATTTTCCCGTGGGCATCCAGCTTCAGCACAAACACATCGCGCCGCGGGCCGGCGAATCGCTGTTGCACGGAATCGGCGGTGGTCGGAAAATCGGCCGATTCGGTCTGCCCCAGGACGATCACGGACCCGTCTTTGGCTACTTCCAGGTCGCCCGCCGCATCCCAACCGCTGCCGCCGGTGCGCGTGGCCCAGACCAGTTTGCCCGTGCGCGCCTCAATCTTCACCACCACCGCATCCATGGCCGCGCGCGACCGGGCCGGTGCGCGTGCGGTGGTGCCCGCAAAGCTGGCGGAGTCCGAGTGGCAGGCCAGGTAAATGTCGCCCGCCCGATCCAGCGCCACGCCGTCGCAGTCGTCGGTGCCGTCTCCGCCCAGATAGCCAAACATTGCCATCTCAGGCCCGCCAACCGCTGCCGCTGCCAGCAAGGCCACTCCAATGCCGAGCGCCGCTCGCATCCCTACTCGCACCGCAGCGCCTCCATCGGGTCCAGCCGCGCCGCGCGGCGCGCGGGCAGATAGCAGGCCGCCATTCCGCTTGCCGCCAGCACCAGCGCGGCGGCTGCGAAACTGGCCGGATCGAAGGGCGAAACTCCCCACAACTGGCTGGCCAGCAGGCGCGTCAGCGCGAGGCTGCCGGCCATGCCAATCGCCACGCCCGCCGCGATCAGCCGCAATCCGCCCGCCAGCACCATCGCGAAGACGCCCGCCGGCTCCGCCCCCAGCGCCATGCGAATCCCGATCTCCCGCGTCCGCAGCGAGGTCTGGTAAGCCATCACGCCGAAGACGCCCGTGGCCACCAGCAGCAGCCCGATGGCCGCAAATCCGCCGATCGAGAACAGCGCGAAACGAGGCTGCGCATAAGCGCTGTCGTCGATGGCCTCTTCCACCGTGCCCACATCCATGAGCATCGCCGCGGGATCGATGGCCCACAGGCGCCGGCGAATGCTCTCGACCAGCGCCAGCGGCGGCACGGCGGTCCGCACCACCAGGCCGGCGGGAATGCCGAACGGGATGTAGACCTGCGGCACCACCGCTTCGCGCACCCCGGCGTTGCGCGCGTCGCCCACCACCCCGATCACCTCGAATTCGGGTTCCGGGGCCGGCGGGGCGGGCGGCTGACCGTTGAGCACCGGCCGCTCCGGGTGATCCAGGCTGCCTCTGGGCAAATGGAAGACCAGGCGGCGGCCAAGCGGGTCTCGCCCGCCCAGGTACGCGCGCGCGAAGGTCTGGTTCACGATTGCCACGTGCACGCCCGCCGCCACATCGCCCGTCGAAAAGCCGCGCCCCTGCCGCATCCGCCGGTGCATAGTCTGAAAATAGGTTTCGTTGCACAGGCTGAGCAGGGTGCTCCAACGTCCGGGATGGACTGCGCCGGCCACGTCGAAATCCACCCTCGGACCGCCGGAAAGGCCCGGCGCCTCCACCGCGATGGCGGCCGATGTGACTCCCGGCAGCCCCCCAACCGCGTCCAGCACCCGGCGCGAGAAAGCCTCGCGCTGCGCGTCGCTGTAGCCGCGCGGCAGGGCCACCCGCGCCCGCAGCGTGTTGGCTGCGTCGAAGCCCAGTTCCACATGCGTGAGGGCTAAGAAGGTGCGGATCATCAGCCCGGCGCCCGTCAGCAACACTACCGAAAGCGCGGCTTCCGCAATCACCAGGGCGCCCCGCAACCGGACGGATCGCTGCGCCGGAAAGGCCCGCGGCGTCAACTGCGCGCGCGCCGCGTGCAGCGCCGGGGCCAATCCGCACAACAGCGTGGTCACGGCGGTCACCGCCACCGCGAAACACAAGGCGCGCGGGTCAAGCCCGAAAACCGCTTCGGCCGGAACCGCGCCCGGCGGCAGCAGCTTGCGCAGCCCGACCAGCGCAAACGCAGCCAGCAGGCACCCCAGCGCGCCAGCGGCGGCGGCCAGAATTCCGCTCTCCACCAGGAGCTGGCGCACCAGGCGGCCGCGCGTGGCTCCGGCCGCCGCCCGGATGGCAATCTCCCGCTCGCGCGCGCTGGCCCGCGCCAGCAGCAGGTTCGCCGCGTTGCTGCACGCGATCAGCAGCAGCATCGCCACCGCGGCGAACAGGCTGTAGAGCAGCGGCCGCAAGCCGCCCACCACCGAGTCGGTGAGGGTGCGCAGCGAAACCGTGAAGCGCGGGTCGGGAAAGTCCTCGGGATACCGCCGCGCAAGCTGGTGCTCAATGCCATCGAGTTCCGCCGTAGCGGCCGACAGGCTCACCCCTGGCTTCAGCCGCGCCATCGGCTGGAGCGCCTGCGCATAGCGGTTGCCCGATGCGCCCGCGGCGCTGCGAAAGGGCAACCACACCGGCACGCCCAGAAACGCGAACCGCGGCGGCATCACGCCGGCCAGGATGCGCAGCTGGCCATCGAAGGTGAGGGTTCTGCCGATGGCGGCGGGGTCGCCGTGCAATTGCTCCTGCCAGAAGCGATAGCTCACCACGCACACCGCCGGCGCCGCTGGGTTCGCGTCCTCGGGCACAATCGGCCGCCCCGCCAGCGGCGCCACGCCCAGGAACGCGAAGGTGTTGGTGGTGACCCAGGCTGCCGGAATCTGCTCCGCGCCGCCATTGTGGACCAATTCCAGCGCCGCCTGCTGGAAGCCGATGAGGCCCTCGAAACTGTGCGCCGCGGCGCGAAAGTCGCGGAACTCGGCGGGCAGGAATTCGGCCGCGCCACTAAACCCGTTCGGCCGCAGCGAGTGGTAGTAGAAGCGCACGATGCGCCCGGCATCGCGATACGGGAAAGGATCGAGCAGCGACACGCCCGCCGAAAAAATCAGCGTGGCCGCGCCGATTCCCAGCGCCAGTGTGAGGATGGCCGCCAGCGCAAACGCCCGGTTGCGGCGGATCATGCGGAACCCGAAGCGCAGATCGTGGAGCATTGTCCCTCCTTACTAGAATCATAGTGTACTATTTCATTGATACAAGTCAAGTGAAAAGTTGGGCGGTGATGAACAACAAGCGCCACAGCGCCGAACTCGGCCTGCTGAAGGCGTTGGTGCCGGAAACCACGCCATTCAGCGGGCCTGGCGTGCTCTGTGGATCCAGGCATACTCGGCCGCCAATGAAGAAGTGGCTTACCAATCCGGTGGGCCGGCGGAAATCCGTTCCACACCGCCGGCGGCGAATACGCCTTGCCGATGAGCGCCCCTTACCAGGCTGCCGCAGATGAATCGCCGCCGCTCGCCGTCCCACGCGGCTGGGCGCGGTCGCCTCCAGCACAAAATCCACGGTGGCGATCGCCGGGGTCATCGCCCGAGTCAAGGGCCGCTTGACGCCGCCGTTCGGCTGCATCGTGCGGGGTCTACGAGACGACGAACGCCAGGTCCTCGGTTCTTCGTTGGCTGCGGTTGGCCTGCCTTCGCGGGCGCAGAAGCAGTCCGGCGGAATTGCGGAATCCGATCCGCGCAACACGAAGCTGTGCCATCGGCTGAACGCCAACGCGATCACCGATGACGACCTGCGATTTCTGCAACAGATCGGCCTGCCATGAGTGCGGCTGGAGTTCGGCGAAGGCGCGGTGACGCTGGACACGCTGGCGCGGGCGCAGCAGCCGTTCGCCCTAGTTCGGGATGCGGATCTACTCGGGCGTCCACTACTCGTACCGGTCGCCCAAGGTCCAGTTGGGCGAGCCTCCATGGTCCAGCACCGCGGGTACACGGCACGGGAATTCGATCCGGACGATTTCCGGAAGCGGATGGAGAGGCGTCAATTCGACCCGGAGTATTCGGCGGAGGAGAGGTGGGCCAACTACTCCTACTTCGTGAAAGCCGTGCTGCCGGCGGCCGAACGGGCCGGAGCGAAGCTGGCGCTGCATCCGGACGATCCGCCGGTGGCGAAAATGAACGGGGTGGCCAAGCTGTTCACGAACTAGGACGGTTACCGGTCCAGCGGAAGAGATCGCTGGGAACTGGGGGTTGACGTTCTGCGTGGGTAGGTGGTCGGAGGGCGGGGACCACATGGGCAAGAACGTCTTCGAGATGATTCGCGATTTCGGCGGACGCGCCAGGATTTTCGCGGTGCAATCCCGCAACGTGACCGGTCCTCTGCCACATTTTGTCGAGACGTTGCCGGACGATGGCTACATGGACATGTACCAGGTGATGAAGACCCTGCGGGAGGCGGAGTTTAACGGGGCCGCGGAGCCGGACCACGTGCCGCACCTGGCCGGCGACAGCGGGCTTCTGTGCGGGGACGGCTTACTGCATGGCGTATATGCGGGCGTTGCTACGGCGGGCAAACGCGGAGGTGGGGTAGCAAGGGGGTCGCGATTCACCGCGGAGCCTCCGGAGACGCGGAGGCGAGTGGAGAAGAATCCAATGTTCTTCTCCGCGGCTTGCTTCGCGGCTATACGCCTCGGCGCTGGGTTCTGCGTGGTTCCCGGGAGCGCGGGACGCGGGGCAGACTTCTGGCGCCGGGCCGGCCCGGCCAGTGGGTCGGGGAAATCCACCATCGGCTGGGAGGGCCGGCCGGCACAAAACGGGGGCGGACTGCCCCCTACTGCAGCCTGCGCTCCGCGGGACGGCTCACGAAGCCGGTGATGAAGAGCGGTTTCGGACGAGGCTGGTCGGCCGGCTGGTGCGCGGGGGGATCGATGGTCCCCGAGGCGGCCATGTTGCGCAGCGCAAACAGTGCCAGGTCTAAACGGTCGTTGGCCCCTACCTTCTGGAACAGCCGCGAAAGGTACACCTTGATGGTTCCTTCGGTGACCCCGATGGAGTAGGCGATTTCCTTATTCCGCAGCCCTTGCGCCACCAGGCCCATCACCTGGCGTTCCCGCGGGGTCAGCGTCACCCGCTGGGTGCTGAGGAGTTGGTCGCTCAGGACCTTTTCCAGGCCCAGTTCCCCCGCCGAGACTTTGCGGAAGCAATCCAGGTGCTCGTCGAGCGTCATCGTCTTGCGCAGAATTCCGCGCACGCCGGCGGCGATCACCTGGGACGCAAACTCGGTGGAGACGTGATCGACCCACAGGATGATCGGAATGCCGCGGCTCACCCCCTGGATCTCCTTCAGCGCCTGCAGTGTGAGGTCGGGCGTCAGCTCCATCAGGATCAGGGTCGCGGCCTTTCGTTGGATCTGTTCAGTAAGCTGGGACAAATCCGTGCAGGCAGCGGCGAGGCGAAATCCCTCCGAGGCTGCCAGGGTCACTTCAAGTCCGGCCGAGAGCATCGGCTGAACGGAGTAGAGAACGATGGTGGTCACTTAACATTACCTCTCAAACCAAGCAAAACTACCGGCTAGCGTGCTTTCCCGCGGACCGCTTGCCGATCGGCGCGGCTCCGCGACGGCTGTCCGCAACCGCTCCCTCAACCGCTCCGTAACGGCTGTCCGCAACCGCTCCCTCATGGTCGCGGCTCTGTAACGGCTGTCCGCAACCGCTCCCTCACGGGCGCGGCTCTGTAACGGCTGCGGCTCCGGGCATTGGTTTCGGAGCCGCGCGCGTAAGCAAGCGGTAAGCGGGGCAGCATGCCAGGGAACTGCCCGCCGGCGCCCCGCAGCGCCGCGTCGGCTCGCCCAACCGACCAGCGAAACTGCTTTCACGGGATCGAGCTTCATTTCCGGCCCACTGGGTGAATCCTTTCTTTAGGACCTTATCGTCCGCAAACCGCAAAAATAGAATTCGGGCGAAAAAAAATTACGGTTACGGGCGGATTCGGCCGTCTCGGGGCGGGGAAGTGCTCCGCTGGAATCGTCCGGACGGCCATGGCGCAACCGTTCGGCCAAAATCCCGGCCTTTGTTTTCAAACGCTTGGCGTGCCTGATGGCGGGAGGGTGGCTGGTCGAGCCGGGAAGACCGGAGGCTGGAAATGCGCTACCATGTGGCTTTCCGTGATGAAACTCACTTTCTGGGGTGCGGCCGGGACGGTCACCGGGTCTATGCACATGGTCGAGACCGGGACGAAACGCTATCTGCTGGATTGCGGACTGTACCAGGGGCGTCGCAAAGAGGCGGATGCCAAAAACCGGCACCTCCCGGTGGCGGGCGAATCCGTGGCGGCGGTGGTCCTGTCGCATGCGCACATGGACCACAGCGGCAATTTGCCCACGCTGGTGAAGGACGGGTTCTCGGGTCCTATTTTTAGTACACCCGCCAGCATCGACCTGTGTGCCTGGATGTTGCGCGACTCGGCGCACATCCAGGAAAAAGATGCCGAATTTGTCAACAAACGCCGCGAGCACCGCAAGGCGCTGGGCATCGAAAACGGCATCGTCCATCCGCTTTACGAAATGCAGGATGTGGAGCGGACGCTGCCGCTGTTCCACGCGGTGGGGTACCACACGCCGCAGGAACTGGAGCCGCAACTCAGCTACGAGTGTTACGACGCGGGGCACATCCTGGGGTCGTCATTCGTGCGGCTGACGGATACTTCCGCGCGGGCGCCCGTGCGGCTGCTGTTTTCGGGGGACCTGGGGCGGCCCGGCCTGCCCATCCTGCGCGACCCGGAACCGATGCCGCCGGCCGACTACCTGATCCTGGAAAGCACCTACGGCGGGCGGCTGCACAAGAGCGCCAGCCACGTGATCAACAAGCTGGCCGACGTGGTGAACCGCACCGCGCGGCGGGGCGGGCGCATCATCGTGCCGGCCTTCGCCGTGGGACGAACCCAGCAACTGGTGCTGCTGCTGCACCAACTGGCCAATGACCGGCGCATCCCCAACATCCCGATCTTCGTGGACAGCCCTCTGGCGCTGAATGTGACGGCGGTGCACCGCGCCCATCCGGAGTGCTTCAACGAAGAGACCCGGGCCTACCTGGAGCAAGGCGAGGACCCCTTCGGATTCAGGCGCTTGCAGTACGTGCGGGACGCCGCCGAATCCAGGAAACTGAACGACCTGCACGGCCCGTTCGTGGTGATTTCAGCTTCCGGAATGTGCGAGCAGGGGCGCATCCTGCACCACCTGCGGAACAATATCGAGGACCCCCGCAATACCGTCTTGATCACCGGCTTCCAGGCCCAGGATACGCTGGGGCGGAAGCTGGTGGAGAAGTGGCCCGAAGTAAGGATCTTCGGCGAGCCCATGCGCGTGCGGGCGGAGATTTCCAGCCTGGACGAATTGAGCGGCCACGCCGACCAGCAGGAGCTGCTGGAGTGGGTCGGCCGCTGGCCGGCGTCGTTGCGCAAGGTGTTCCTGGTGCATGGTGAGCCGCAGCAGGCCGCGGCTTTCGCCAGACTGCTGCGCGCAGATTACGGCGTGGACGTGGCGGTTCCTGACTCCCGGCGAGTCTTTCGATCTGATCTAGCGTAACCGGAAAGGCCTCCCACCTCCATCTATAATGGAAGGAAGTTAAAGGAGTACCTTACGTGAGTTCATCAACGACCGCCTACATTCAGCCGGAGCCCCTCAGCGCTCGGGCTGCTGACCGCCCTGGTGGCCGGGGCCCTGATTGCCCTGGTGGCCGCCAACATTTACCTGTATGTGCAACTGGACCATATGCGCACCGAACTCGCCGCGGTGCAGGAGAAGTGCTGAACGAGGTGAGCAACCTGCGGGACAGCTCCGTCGGTGAGCACCAACGCGCAGATGCGGCACATTGAAACGTTGAAGGAAGAATTGGCGGCGGCCCGCACCCAGGCGGCCAGCGGTGCCAGCCAGGCCAAGGTGGAAGCGAACGCGCACGCCGAGCAGATCCGCAAGCAGATGGAGGCCGAACAGGCGCAGATGAAGCAAAATGTTGCCTCGGTCAGCTTCGGAAATCAGCGATGTGAAGCAATCGGCCAACGCCGCCAACGCCAAAATTGCCGATGTATCCACGGATGTGGGCAGCGTGAAGACGCAAGTATCGGCAACCCAGCAGGAATTGCAGAAGACCATCGCCGACCTGAAGATCACCCGCGGCGACCTGGGCGTGCAGAGCGGCCTGATCGCCACCAACGCCAGCGAACTGCAGGCCCTGAGGAAGCTGGGCGAGCGCAACTACATCGATATCAAGCTGACCAAGGACCAAAGAAGCCGCAGCGCTTCGGGGATATCACGCTGCAGCTCGAGAAGGTCGATCCGAAGAAGAACAATTACACCGTGAAGGTGATGGCCGACGACAAGACGGCGGAGAAGAAGGACAAGAGCATCAACGAGCCGGTCCAGTTCTACGTGGCCAAGGGCGGGCACATCCCCTACGAGCTGGTGATCAACACGGTGGTCAAGAAGCCCGAGCAGATCATCGGGTATCTTTCGACGCCCAAAGTGGAAGCCACCCGGTAACCGGCCTTCGGGTCCGGCGGCCGTTCTTGTTCTTCAGTCCCGGTACTCCGCCATGCCCCTCTGGCTCACCGAATCGGACGTGCGCGCGGCCCTGGAGCCGGTCGAATTGATCGACGCCATGGAGTGCGCGCTGCGGGCGCTTTCGGGCGGGGAAATCGACCAGCCGGTGCGCACGGCGCTGACCATCGGCGACCGCTCGTTCTTCGCGGTGATGCCGGCCTTCGACCGGCAGCGGGCCATTTTGGGGGCCAAGCTGGTGAGCGTGGTGCCGGCCAACCAGCAGCGCGGCATCCCCACGCACCTGGCGGCCATCTCGCTCTTCGACGCCGTCACTGGCGAACTGCTGGCGGTGGCCGACGGACGCTACATTACCGAGGTGCGCACGGCGGCGGCTTCGGCGGTGTCGGTACGGCACCTGGCGCGGAGCGAGGCGCACGTGCTGGCGCTGCTCGGTTCCGGGGTGCAGGCGCGCAGCCACCTGGACCTGCTGCCGCTGGTGCGGGAATTCGACGAAATCCGGGTGTGGAGTCCCACGGCCGCCCATCGCGCGCGGCTGGCGCAGGAAGCGGGCGGCGCGGTGCGCGCTACGGACTCAGCCGAAGAAGCGGTTCGCGGGGCGGACGTGATCGTGCTGGCCACTAATGCGGTGACCCCGGCCATCGATAACCGCTGGGTAGAGGATGGCGCGCACGTGATTGCCATCGGCGCGTGCCGGGTGTCGCAGCGGGAAATCGACCCCGAACTGGTGGCGCGCGCGGCGCTCTTCGTGGATTCGCGCGATGCGGCCCTGGCCGAATCGGGCGACGTGGTGCAGGCCATCGCCGAAGGGCGCTTCGGGCCGGAGCACATCCGCGGCGAATTGGGGGCGGTGATTGCCGGGCACGCGGAGGGCCGCAGATCACCGCGCGAAGTGACGCTGTTCAAGTCGCTGGGGCAGGCCATTGAAGACCTGGTGGCCGCGGACCTGGCATACCGGCGCGCCGCCGCGGACGGCCGCGGAATTCGCTTGACCCTCACGTAGCGTGAGGCCCGATGATGTTCGCAAGGGGATGCCACGGTGAAACAAAGCGCTCGTGGGACGGTCACGCAGGCCGCCGCGGTTTCCGCCGCACGCTGCTATCGCGTGCAGGAGTTTGCCGCGCTGGCCGGCGTGACCGTGCGCGCGCTGCATCACTACGACCAGCTTGGTTTGCTGCGCCCGCGGCGTTCTGATTCGGGCTACCGGCTCTACCGGGAGCGCGACCTGGAGCGCCTGGAGCAGATTGTGGCGCTGAAGTTCCTGGGCATCCCCTTGAAGCAGGTGCGGACGCTGCTGGACCGCGATTCGCTCGACTTGGCCGCCGCGCTGCGGGTGCAACGGAGGATTCTGGAAGAAAAGCGGCGCCTGCTGGACCGGGCCATTGGCGCGATCCGGCGGGCCCAGGAGCGGCCCGGAACCGTGCAACTAAAAAAAATCATCGAGGTGCTTGAAATGCAAAACGAATCCGATTGGGCAATGCAGTATCATACCGAGGAGGCGCGCGCCAAGATCGCGGCGCGCCGGCCGCAATGGACTCCCGAGCTACAGGCGGAATGCTCCAGGCAATGGACCGAGCTGATCGCGGAGGTGAAGGCCGCGCTGGGCGACGACCCGGCCGGTCCCAAGGTGCAGGCGCTGGCCGCGCGCTGGATGAAGCTGGTGGAAGGTTTCACCGGCGGCGATCCGGAGCTGACGGCGGGCGTGGGCCGCGCCTGGGCCGATCGCGAAAACTGGCCGCCCGAGGCCAAACAACAGGCCGGCGGCTTCTTCGACGCGGACGTGTGGCGGTTCATCCAGAAGGCCATCGACATCCGCAAGCAGGCGGCTTCGTGATGCGGAGGGCGCGGTGACGGACGGGTTCCTCACCGCGCGCCTGCGATTGCGGCGCTGGCGCGACGCCGACCGCGAGCCGTTCGCGCGCATCAATGCCGACCCCGAGGTGATGCGGCACTTCCCGGCGCCGCTTTCGCGCGCCGAAAGCGATGCCCTGGTGGACCGCGCCGAGGCTCATTTCGCGGCCCATGGCTTCGGCCTCTGGGCAGCCGAATTGCGCGCCACCGGGCAACTGGCCGGCTACATAGGCCTGGTGGTGCCGAACTTCGAGGCGCACTTCACACCGGCGGTGGAGATCGGCTGGCGATTGGATTCCGCGCTATGGAACCAGGGCCTGGCGACGGAGGGCGCCCGCGAGGTGCTGCGATACGCTTTCGAAGAGCTGCGGCTGCCGGAAGTGGTGTCGTTCACCGTGCCTGGAAATTTAGCATCGCGGCGGGTGATGGAGAAGATCGGCCTGGCGCTCGACCCCGCGGGCGACTTCGACCACCCCCGCTTGCCGGAGGGCCATCCGCTGCGGCGGCACGTGCTGTACCGGAAAAAGGGTGCATAAGGCGCAGGAGTGCAGCGTGCGCGTGCGCCGTGAAACCGGCATCCTCGTCTGTGGGGAGTAGACTGAAAGCGAGGGTTATCACTGTGCAGCCAACCGCCCGCTTTGCGTTTGCGATCTTCCTGATCGCCGCCACTCCCCTGTTTGCCAACGACATAATCTTTCTGGGCGGCCGGGTTCACCTGGCGGGGGGCGCCGTGCCGGGCCACTCGGTGGAGATCCAGTTGGCCTGCCAGGGTGCCGACCATGCCGTGCGGCAAGTGATGACCAATAAGAAAGGCAGCTTCTACCTGAAAGTGGAGCGGGACGAATTCAACCACGTGGCGCGCGCCCTGCCCACAACCGCCATGGATGTGCAGAACGACACGGGGGCTGGCAACTGCAAAGTGATAGCGGCTTTGCCAGGGTATACGTCTTCATCGATAGATCTGGCTACCTTTACCATCGGCAAGGATTTGAAGTTGCCGGACCTGGTGCTGACCCCGCAGCACGCGGCCCACTAAAGGGCCCAATTGTCCAGCCTCGCTCGCTATAATGGCCTCGGTATCCCGCCGTGGCAGCTTCTCCCATTCGTGTGTTGGCGCTGGTCGGGTTGGCGGCGGCATCGGCCTGGGGACAGACGGTGCTTTCCGGGCACGTGGTAGATGACCATGACGCACCCGTTGCCGAAGCTCACGTCACGGTGCGTAGCGCCACCGGCCCGCCGATGGAAACGTACAGCGGTCCCACCGGCGCGTTCCGGCTGACTCTGCCCGCTCCCGGCGACTACCTGGCGGGCGCGGCGCACGCGGGCTACTTCGAGTTGCACGCTCAACCGGTGCATGTGGAGGCCAGTGGCACGGAAGTCAACCTGGTGCTGAATCCGCAGCGCGAGGTTTTCCAAAGCGTGCAGGTGGGCGAACTGCCGAATGCGGTGGACCCGGCGCAGACCCAGAGCGAGCAGCGCCTGAGCGGCACGGAAGTGAACGATGTGCCGTACGCCGCCAGCAACAGCCTGCGCAATGCCATGCAGCTCATTCCCGGCGTGGTGCAGGACCCCACCGGCAGCCTGCATTTCCACGGCGGCGGCGAATACCAGACGCAGTACACGCTGGATGGATTCGATATCACCAACCCCATCGACGGCCGCTATGACACGCGGCTGGCGGTGGAAGGAGTGCGCTCGCTGGACCTCGAAACCGCGCGCGAAACGGCCAATTACGGGCGCGGCTCGGCGGGGACGCTGGAGATCCGGACCGACACCGGGACCGATCAGCTTCATTACACCGCCACCAATTTCATTCCCGGCCTGGAAACGCGCGATGGCTTCACGATTGGCGATTGGACGCCGCGCGTGGGCATCTCCGGACCTATCGTGAAGGGCCACGCGTGGTTTTCCGACAGCCTGGACGCCGAGTACAACAGCGGATTCATCTCCGGCCTGCCCGCGGGGCAGAACACCAACGCCTCCTGGGCTGTCGGCAATCTGCTGCACGCGCAGGTGAACACGACGCGCGCCAACATTCTGTACGCCGATTTCTTGAGTGACTTCGATTCTCAGGCGCACCTGGGGCTGGGGCCGCTCGATCCCACATCCACCACCAGCGCGCTGAAGGACCGGCAGTGGCTGGCGGCAGTGAAGGACAGCCAATCCTGGGGGCAGGGCAACCTGGTGGAGGTGGGCGCCGCGTGGCAAACCATCTACAGTTCGCAGGTACCCCTGGGCGACGAACCTTATGTGCTGGCGCCCACCGGCCGCAGCGGCAATTATTTTCTGACCTCGCGCGAGGATGGGCGGCGCGATCAGCTCTTCGTGAATTTCTTCCCGCGCGCACGGCATGCGGCGGGAAGGCACCAGTTGGAGATCGGGGCGGACGGCCAGTGGCTCAATTACAACGCGCACAACCAGCGCACCGGCTTGACGGTGATCGGCGAATCGGGCCTGCCGGTGTACGCCACCACCTTCGTGGGCAGCGGGGTGTTCGACCAGACCAACAGCAACGCGGCCTGGTACGTCAACGACCACTGGCAGCCCTCGGGCACCCTGGCCATTGACGCCGGCCTGCGGCTGGATTGGGACCGCCTGGTGGGGCGCACGGGCCTTTCGCCGCGCACCGGGCTTTCCTGGGCACCGTTCCACAACGCCCGCACCAAAATTACGGCGGGATATGCCGTGCTGCGCGACGCCACCAACCTGGCCCTCTTCAGCCGACCACTGGACCAGCAGGCCGAGACGGTCGCCTATACCGCCGCGGGTGTGCCCGAAGCTCCGGTTTTGAACTCGTTCGTGATCGGCGGCAATCTGCGGTTACCGCTTTACGATCAGTACTCGGGCGGTGTGGAGCACGGCTTCGCCCACGGGCTATCCGCCAAGCTGGAACTGATGCGCAAGCGCGGCCGCGACGGTTTCGTTTACGCTCCCCAGGGGTCCGCCGCGTTGTTCCCCATCAGCGTGCAGCCGCAGCTTCTGGGCTACGGCTTCGGCGGCCAGTACGCGCTCTCCAATTTGCGCCGCGACCAGTACGACGAAGCCGCCGTGACGGTGCGCCAGAACCTGGGCGGCCAGTACGGCTGGCTGGCCAGCTATACGCGTTCGCGGGCCGACTCCAACGCGGTCCTCGATATCGCCAACGACCAGCCCTTTCAGGTGCTGAACAGCTTCATCCCGATGCCCTGGGATGCTCCCAACCGGCTGCTGGGGTGGGCCTATCTGCCGATCCCGCGGCTGGGGAAGAACTGGGCGCTGGCCATGCTGGTGGATTGGCGCAACGGGTTCCCGTTTTCGGTAACCAACGAGGCCGGCATTGTGTCCGGGGCCGTGGATGGCAGCCGCTATCCTTCGAATTTCGATCTCAACCTGCACGTGGAGCGGCGCTTCGTGTTCCGCGGGTACCGCTTCGCCATCCGCCTGGGCTTCAACAACCTGACCGACCACCCCAATCCGACGGCCGTAAATAATATTGTGGATTCGCCCCAATTCCTGCAATTCTATGGGGATGAGGGGCGGCACCTGGTGGTGCGCATCCGCATGTTCGGGCACGCCACGCGCTAACCCGTCGATATTTGCTATAGTGTGATCGAAAATACAGATGGACGGCGACGAACCAATTTCCCCGGAACCCGGTGTCTGCTCCCGTTGCGGTCAACTGGTGGTGCCTGTAAACGACCGGTGCCCGCGCTGCGGCAGCCCCATGAGTGTGCACAACAAGCGTGTGCCGATCCTGATCGGGATTGCCGGCGTGCTGGCGCTGTTGTTCGTGATTGTGCTGATGGTGTTGGTGGTCCACAACGAGGACATGGAAAGCGACACTACCAGCCAGAGCGCTCCGAAGTAGGGAGGATTTCCCGGCCGGCCGCCGGGAGGAGCGGCGGCGCAGCCGGTTGACTTGGCAGCGTTCAGAAGGGCAGAATGGCTTCCCGAACCGGGTCGAAATCGATCCGCCGCCTTTGCACGTAGGACAGCGTGCCGAGGTGCGAGGCTTGGGCGGAGCGGTGGCCAATCAGCACGTCGCCGTTGGGCAGCTTTCGCGATTTGACGCAATCCAGGAAATTCTGCATGTGTTCCTGGTCCAGGTTGCCGCTGGCCTGCACCACCACTGCCGGTTGCGGCGGAGCGCCGTAGCCGCCTCGTCCCGCACCAGCGGCTCCCGCGCCGCGGCCCGCACCGCCGCGCCCTGGTTCGCCGGCGCCCGCTTGCCGGCCACCACCACCGCCGGCCGGGCGTGCCGGAACCGGGTAGTATTCGAAACGCTGGCGCGAGATCCACAGCCGCCCCTCGGTCCCGCAGAACTCCTGGGCTGCCCCGGTGATGCTGGGAACCAGGGTAGCTTCGAAAGTTGCCGTGAACTGCGTGGGGTATTCGAGCAGCACATTAATTGTGTCGGGCGCCGTGCGGCCGTCTTTGTAGTTATAAACGCCGCCGCTGGCAACTGCCGATGTGGGGATATCCTGCCCCATGAACATATGCACTACATCGATCCAATGAGTAAATAAGTCGGTAATCTGGCCGCCGCCGAAATCCAGATACGCGCGCCAGTTATAGTACTGCTGCGGATCCCAGTCACGCCACTTGACCTGGCCCAGGAAGTGCGGCCAATCCAAATCGGCAGGCAGCGTTTGCAGCTCGGCCGGGGCCCTCCGCAGATGAAAGGAATTGCCATACCACCACGTCCTGGCCAGCGTAATCTTACCCAGCTTGCCGGTGTCCAGATACTCCTGCTTGGCTTGCAGGTAATGCGTTCCGGACCGCTGCTGCATGCCGACCTGGCAGACGCGGTGATTCTCGCGCGCCGCCTTAACAATCCCCGGACCTTCGTCGATCCGCAGCGTCAACGGTTTTTCGCAGTACACATCTTTGCCGGCATTCAGTGCATCGGTGGCGATGACGGCGTGCCAATGGTCCGGGACGGCGATGAGCGTGGCATCCACGTCCTTCGATTCCAATAACTTGCGGTGATCCGAAAAAGCCTTCGCTTTGGGCGCATACTGCTTGGTGCGCTCCAGTTGCGCGCCATAGATGTCGCATAAGGCGGTCACCTCCACGCCTAACTGAAGAAAATTGCGCATATCTCCCGTTCCCCGCGAACCGCAGCCAATGAGGCCCAGGTTGATGCGCTCATTGGCGCCGTAGATGCGGGAATAAGAAGCTGCCGTAATGGCGCTGGCGCCAAGCAGTAACGAACGTCGATTCAATGTTAAGTTAGACATGTCACTCCCTTAGGTTCGGAAACTATTTCTCGGGTTGGTCATACCCTTTCAGGCGCCGGATCCAGATGTTCCGGTAACGCACGGGTTGATTGTGGTTCTGGAGCATTAAGGAATCCTCCGCCGGCTGCGGAATATAATGAGCCACCTGGCGGTAAATCATGGGGCCCATGGATTCCTTGCGGTTGTGAAGCAGCACTCCGTTTTGAAACACCGTAAAGTAAGCAGGCTTTACCAGGGTTTCGCCTTCGAATTTAGGGGCCTCAAAGACGATGTCGTAAGTCTGCCACTCGCCGGGTTTCCGGGAGGCATTGACAAGCGGCGGCCACTGGCCATAGATAGCGCCTACCTGGCCGTCGGCGTAAGTCGGATTGTTATACCCGTCGAGCACCTGGATCTCGTACCGGGATTGCATCAGGACGCCGCTGTTGCCCCGGTTTTGGCTGTGGCCCTGGACATCGGCGGGCATCTCAAACTCGACATGCAGTTGCACATCGCCGAACTTCTCTTTGGTCAGCATGTCGCCTGCCCGCGGAATCACCTCCACATATCCATCTTCTAACTTCCAGCCGAGCGGCGGTGGCGGCGTCTGAGACTTCTGAAGCCGCTCGCGCGCCTCGGCGCTGAGTGCACGGCCGCCCGCGCCCATCTGCCGCCGCTCGAACTTCCACTGCGAAAGGTCCTTGCCATCGAAAAGCACGATGGCATCCGACGGCGGACCTCCAGGCTCCGCCGCCGGCGTCACGACGTGCGGGTGCGGGCGCGCCGGATCGTGTACGTGATACGGCAAGCCGGGCAGCATGGGCGTGTCGGTGAACCCGAGCTCATCGCCATGTCCCCCGGTTTGCCCGGCGGGGGTCTGGTTCTGCGCCGCCGCCAGCCACACCCACGCCAAACATGTGCCGATTCCTACAATGATTGTAAAATCGCGTTTTCGCATTTCCATAGTCTCCACTCTACTCCGCGGTTAGAACTGCAAGCGCAAGCCGAGCTGGAAGCGGCGCATTTGAGCCAGGCCGGCAAGGGCCGTAATCTGGCCCGCGGTGGGCGAATCGACGGACGCGTTTGGCTGGCCCAGGTTGGCGTGATTGAAGATGTTCAGCATCTCCACGCGGAACTGGCCAGTCAACCGCTCATGAATCATGAAGTTCTTGTCCACCGAAAGGTCGGTATTGAAGAAGTGCGGTCCGAAAAAGGAATCCCTCGCGACATCGCCGAAGGTGCCCGGCGCCGGGCGGCTCCACGGGCCGCGCGTACAACCATTGGCATTCAGCAAGGCCGTGGGCGCGGCGGTCGCCGTGCAGCCCGGGGCGCTGGTACTTGCGGGCGCTATCTGGAACCATTCGTGGACGCCCGGATTCGGCAAGCTGGCGCTGCCCACCAGGTTAGGACGGCAAGGTCCGGTATCTTCGTCGCTGCCGCAATTGGTGTAACTGGGGGTGAACGGCAGGCCTGACTCCCAGGTGCCGAGTCCCGCTAACTGCCATCCGCCCACTAAGGCGTTTACGCCACGCGAGGCCGACCGCAGATATCTGTGGTTGGCGCCGAATGGCAAATCGTAAACACCGTTGAAATTGAAGACCAGCCGCCGCACGCCGCTCTCCCGCCCGTAATCGATAGCGGGGTTCCAGTAGAAGTAATCGTTGGCGTAATCGAATGCGCTGGACCAGGTGAAATTACCCGAAAATTGCAGGCCGCCGGCAAAGCGCTTCTCGCCGCGAAGTTGGAGCGATTCGAATTTCACCGTGGAGTCGTCGGCGAAGTACTTGATGCTTTGGGTCCATCCGTAGGACTGGTAGAATGGACGCCGCTGGTTCGTGCTCAGTGTGCCGAACCCGACAATGGTCGGTTCATTGATGTTGTAGTTAGTGCCGCCGGCCGTCACATGATAGCCGTGGTTGGCGACATAGGCCACTGAGAACACGGTGCTGGGCGTGAACTGGTGCTCCACGGTGGCGTTCCAACTGTCGACTACCGGGAGGCGCATGGTGCCGCTGGAAGTCCACGGCAGGACGTTGGGGGATATGCCATTCGGCAGGATGGGATCTCCGTCAGGTCCTTTGGCCGCCGATGCCAGGATCGTGTTTGGATCGAGCGCAGGCGGACCAGTCGCCAGGGTGAAGACCGACAGCCACGGTTGCGAAGGGTTCAACGATTGGTTGGCCAGCACAGGCACGTTCTGGGTCACGTTGTGGCCGAACGAGACGCCGAACACACCTACATCGTAAGAGCGCCCATATCCGGCGCGTACCACGGTCTTGGGCGTTACCTGGTAGGCCAGCCCGAGGCGCGGCGCAAAGTGGTCCAGAGAAGTCTTCACGCCTCCGTTCAGCGGAACGCCATTTACTCCCGCGACCATCACTTCCCCGGTCGCCAGGTTCTGATAGCCGCCCATATCCGCGCCGTTCACATACTGCGGGAAATAGATCTCCCAGCGCAGGCCGTAGTTGAGCGTAAGTTTGGGCAGGATCCTCCAGGTATCCTGCACATAGGAGAATAACCGGTTCTGCCGCTCCGCGGCGGTGGTGGAGTTACTCACGTAGCGGGTAAAGGTCTGCACCTGGCCCAGCAGAAATGACGCCAGGCTCAATCCGCCGCCGCTGGGGCCTTCGGTGGTGGTTGGATCGAAGGTAAGTTGGCCGGCCCGGTGAGAATCGCTGGGAACGCGCAGGTTCTGCTGGAAGCGCCAGTCCACGCCCACCTTAATGGAGTGGTTGCCGATCACGCGCGTCGAATTGCCTACCCACTGGAACTCGTTTTCCTGCTCATTGAGCGGGCAGTTACAGCCGTTGACTCCCAGCGAGTAGCCGAAGGAGAGGCCGCCGGTGCCATTGAAGGTAAAGGCGGGCATACCGGAGGTATAGTAGTCATCCACATTCAGGCCGGGGATCCCCGCGGCCTCCGCCGGAGACGTGCCCACGCCGTTGGGAGTTACAAACACGCGGTAGCGGAAGAAGCCGAACCGGAAATCGGTGATCCAGTTCGGCGTGGCGGTGTAATCCATGCCATAAGCCAGGCTCTGGTCGCGGAGCGAGGACACTCCCGCAAATCCGGGCGGGCCGAAATTCGGTCCGCCGGCCTCCAGACCATAGGCGCCGGGCGCCTGCTGCGCGAATTGCATAAAGCTGTACCGGCCGAATAAGTGCAGTTTGTCGGTCTGGTAGCGGTCCACACGGCCATCAAACACGTCGCTGTGCACGATGCCGGTCCCGGAGGCTTCGTAGTTCGGTTCGGCGCCGGAGGCGCCGGCGACGTTAGGCAGCGGTAACAGGGCCAGCAGAGCCGTTGCCTGAGGGGCAATCATGCTCGAGGGGATGATGGCGTTGGCGAACTGTTGCCGGTTGGCCGCTGGTATCAGGTTCGCGGCGGTGCAGGCGGCATCGCCGCAGGGATTGTAAATCGGCGTCGCCAGGTCGCTCAGGTTGCCGGCGCGCTCGGCGGCGGTCGGAACCCGCTCCAGGAGCGAGCCGCCATTGCGCTGCCGGCTTCCCTGGTAGTCGCCGAAGTAGAACATCTTGTCTTTCTTAATAGGACCGCCGAGCGACCCTCCGAACTGATTCCACAGAGTCGGCGGAATGTATTGCCCGTTGGTGCCGGGGATCACCTGCGTCTGGGCGAAGGGGTCGCGAGCCTGGCCGTGCTGATCGCGGCGGTAATCGAAAGCGCTTCCGTGCAGCGCATTTCCGCCGGACTTGGTTTGCATCGAAATCACCGCTTGGCTGGCCTGCCCGAACTCGGCGTCGTACGCCGTAGTGGTGATCTTCATCTCGGCTACGGCATCGAAATTAGGGGTGATTACCGGCTCGCCCAGCACCGATTCGCGGTTGTCGGTACCATCCAACTGGAAGGAGATGCCGCCCCAATACTGCCCGCCGATGCTGGGGCGGTAAATGTCCTGGGGCTGCTCGTCGGGTTCGCTGGTGCCGCTGGCTTGCACGCCGGGAACCAGAAAGTACAGCCGGCTCATATCCCGCCCGTAGACCGGCAACTCCTGAATCGTATTGGTGGTCATGATGTCGGAGACGTCGGCCTTCTCGGCTTTGAGCAAAGGCGCCTCGGCTGTGACGCTGACCACTTCACCCACGCTGCCCACGGTTAGGCGCGCGTTGATGGTGGCGACCGCGTCGGCCTCTACGGTGATATTAGTCTGCTCGTAAGAGGTGAACCCGTTTGCGTCGATGCGAATCTGGTAGGTACCCACGATCAGGTGCGTCTGGCTGTAGTTACCGGATTCGTTGGTGGTAGTGGAATAATTAATACCTTTGGTGGTGTCTGTGATAGTCACCTTGGCGCGCGGAACGGCGGCTCCGCTCTGATCGGTCACATTGCCGGAAATTCCTCCATAAACCGCCTGTGCCCGCAACGTGGTGGGCGCCCCGATCGCCAGCAGGATCAGAGGCAGGCTGAGCATCTTCAACAGGGTAAGCATCTTCATTTGAATTTCCCCCTACGGTGGAAGCGGTTCGCGAACTCACTCAAGTGTACATCCGTGGGCCCGTCAGACCCACGGATGGCGTCATTTACCGATACCGCAGCGTGCTTCTTCATATATCCGAGTTTACGGGTGGAAGGAAGTGAAATCCGCTGTCAAACCGCCCGTTTAACGCGTTAAATGCCAAGTCATGGCCGCCGCCGTTCGAAACCGGGCCGGCAGGGTGGAAGCTCATGCCAACCCGGGCGTTCGGAGGGGCGCGGAGACAAAGCGTCACGGAACACGCAATAGGACAGAACTAAGTGGAATGAATCTGCTGCCCTCCGGCATAACTTCCCTCAGCCGCCGCGAGGCGCGATGCATTAGCCGAACTTACTGCTCCGTAAAACAGGAGCTAATTCAAACGATGAATGGTGATGATTTGCGGCTGTATAGCGACTTCGCCTTGAATGTTAAACCGAATGACCGCCTCGAATGACGGCATCGGAGCACCGTGCCTCACTGCTAACCGCGAGAGTACTTCTTCCACGCGGTCCTCGCGGGTCACAAATTCCGCGGCGCCCTGGGTTCCATACCCGGCAATACCGGCAATCGTAACTGCGCGCCGCTTGGGATTGAACGCCGTATTCATGGCTACCACCGCATAGTCGAATCGCTTGGGCGAGGGCGATCCCAGGTAAAAAGCCGGTTCACCCTTCTGTGGGTGCAGGTTATCGATGCGCCCGATTCCCTCGGTAGCGGCGTCCCCGCTATCCCGGTTCCGCGTGAAGGCGAACTCACGCAGGGTGGGAACCGTGCGCAAGGGTGTCTCCGCTAGCGGACCGCCCAGGAATACCAGGTTGACGTCCTTGGCTTCGTCCCAAGCGAGCAGATTTCCATGCTTGGGATACACCGGCTTTTGTAAGGCGGTGAAAAACTTAGTCATCTGGAATACGCCGAATACTTCTCCATTGGTAGGAAGCAGTACCTGCCGCTCGGAGTGCGCGGAGCGCACCCGCATGTTGGAATAGACCAGCAAAACCTGATCGTCATTGGTCAGGAAGCCGTGCCAGAAAGTGGCCAATCCAGGTGTAAGGTGGACTCTTCCCGGCGCACGCGTAAGACTCGCGGCGACCCAGGTGCCCGCGACCGCCGCCAGCAGGCCGAGAATATACCAGAATGTAGTCCCCGGCCGTCGGGGGATTGGCGGTGCGGGCGCCTGGGCAGGAGCCAGATCGATCCTTTCCTTGATCGCCTCATCGATGGTTTCCCCGCCGGTCTTGCCCCGGTGATGATACATGATTCCATAGGATCCCTTGGGGATGGTAATCACCAGGTTATCTTCCGACCCTTCGGAAAAGTAGTACTCCGCAAGCTTGGCGCGCAAACGGCCGGCATGCACGCGAACGATGGAATCATTCTGCGGATCGAAATCGTGCATCCGCCCGAACACCGATGCGGCAATGTCTTTGGCTTTAATGTTAGGGCAGGAGTTCTCAAGCGCCCGGCTGGTCAGGTACTCCAATAGCCTCCGAAGCGTCTCGGAACCTCGGAATGCCTCGCTTTGAACAATGCGCTCTACCTGACGCGGAAGGTCGGCAACAGACCCCGAATCACCAGACAAGACAGCTCGGGAACGTGGAGACATCAAGCCCTCTCTGTGACCAGTGCAAACCAGTATACACCCGCCCGCTCAGTAATAAATGGTCGCGGAACGCGCTGCCATGCGCACCTCCGCCACCCCTCCCTGGGTCTCCACCGGCGGCGCCGCGCCCAATTGGTCCTCCAGCCGAACGCCATCGGCGATTCCCGATCCGCTCAACGGAATCCGCATCGCCGCTTGGGCGTCTCCGTTGTTGAAGACCACCAGCACCCGGTCCGCGGCCATCACGCGCGCAAACGCGTAGCGGTCGTTCTCCACCAGCAGGTCCACCAGCTTGCCGCGGCGGAGGGGTTCCAGCCTGGCGCGCAGGTGCGTCAACCTCTGTACGCGATCGAACAGCGCATTCTCCTCCGCGGTACGGCCGGATGGCTCGAAGGCGTTGCGCGGGTCGTCCTGCCAGCCGCCGGGAAAGTCGCGGCGGTTATCCGGGTCGCCGCCGCCGCGCATGCCGATCTCGTCGCCATAGTAAATCAGCGGCAGCCCGCGCACCGTCATCAGGAAAGTGAACACCCTCTCCAGGCCGTCCACGGTGGCGTTGGGCTCGTTCAGGAAGCGAGCCGTATCGTGGTTTCCCACGAAGGTAATCAGGCGCGTGGGGTCCTTATAAAGATAGTCATGCGCCAGCAGCCTGGGCAGCTCGATAGTATGTGCGGCGCCGGTGAAGACCTTGCGGATCACCGAATACAGCGGAAAGTCGAACAGCGTATCGATCCCCGTGTCCACGCCATCCATCTTGCGGCCGCCCTGAAAATAGGCTTCGAGCGACGGGTCGCTGTCAAATACCTCGCCCACCATGCGGAACTTCGGATAGCGCCGCTTGATGGCCGACGACCAATCCTGCCAGAAACCGCGCGGCGCATAGGGCAGGGTGTCCTGGCGAATGCCGTCGATGCCCGTGCGGCCGATCCACCATAGGGCGTTCTGGATCAGGTAGCGGCGGGTCTCCGGGTCGTCCTGGTTCAGATCCGGCAGGCTGCCGGCGAACCAGCCATCCAGGGTAGTGCGGCGCGTTTCGAGGGTCGCATGACCATCCGGAATGGTCCAGATGCGAAAGCTGTTGGTGGAGTGCTGCTGCAGCGTTCCGTGGAACCATGTGGGCGTGGGCGGGTCGGCTACCCAGGGGTGGGCCGGGCCGGTGTGGTTGGCCACCTGGTCCTGTATGATTTTGATGCCGGCCGCGTGCGGCCCGGTTTCCACCAGCTCGCGGAACTGGTCCAGCGTGCCCAGGTGCTCGTCCACGGCGTAGAAATCCACCGCGCCGTAGCCGTGATAATCGGTCGAACCGCGGCCGCCCCGGCGCCCGCTGAGCCGGTTGTTGTTATCGTAGACCGGCGTGAGCCACAGCGCCGTCACCCCCAGGCTTTTCAGGTATGGCAGCCGCTGGATAATGCCTGCGAAATCACCGCCGTGGTAGAAGCGCGGATTGGAGCGGTCGAAGAGGCCCCTGGAGATGGCCGGGTCGTCGTTGGACGGGTCGCCATCGGCGAAGCGGTCGGGCATGATAAGGTACAGGACGTCATCGGTGGAGAAGCCCGCGAAACGGCCCTCGGGCGCAAGCGCCGGCTCGAGGGCGAACGGCGCTTCCACCGTACCGGCGGCGGTGGTCACGCGCAGCGGGTAGCTGCCCGCGTGCGCCGACGGCGGAATGGTCAGGTCGAAGAACAAATGCGTGCCCGAGGCGCTGGCGGCCGGCTTTCCTGTGTGGAAAGCCGAGTGCACAGTTGCGCCCGCGAGGTCCGCTCCCGTCAGCAGAATGCGCAAGGTGATGGCGTGCGGCTCCACGGGCCAATCGGGCGGTTCCACTTTGGTCACCGCAGGGGTCGCTGCGGCGGCCAGGCGGAGCCATAACAAGGTCAAGAGGCAGCGCTTCATAGGGCGGGTTCCGCTTATCATCTTAGAAATCACCGTAACGCTAACCCGGTTCGCTAAGTTCGTAACCTTTCGTACTAATCCGCTCAATGGCTTACAGCCCTAACGCCGCGGAACCCGGAAAAGCCCATGTTACTCTAAGCCCGTAAGCAAAGCTGCTCGCTCGCCGAGCGCAGCCCGCTTCCTGGAATGTGTACCGGCGCCCAACTCGAGGGGCTTCAAAGCCGGATACTGCGCATTCGAGCTTCGTGGAAAGGCGGCCATAAGTGGCATGCTCCCTCTGGGCGGGGGAGCGCTCCTCTACGGAGGAGCACGGAACCGGTTCCAATGTCCCGGCGCGAGGAGCGCCGCAAAAAAGAGAGAGATCGAAGAAGAGAACCATAGAATTCCCCCGATTGAGGCCGTCTTTAGTTTAATCGACAGGTATCCCTGCACTGATATACATGCGGCGGCCGATGAGGCCCCAGGCGTTTGATCTGGTGGCTGAGCGGAGGCTGCGCGATGCCCAGCCGCGCGGCGGCCTTGCTGAAATGCGGTGTCTCCGTCACGGCCAGAAAGTAGCGCAGGTGGCGAAGCCCGATTTCCGGATTCATATGCCAGCGATATCAATCAGCATATTCCAGCTATTGGACATCTGGGAGAATCTCCCGTAAGTTGGAGGACATGGAAACCTGGGAAGGGGAGCAATGAAGACGGTCGAAACCGATATCGAGATCCGCGAATTCCTTCCAGGAGATGAAGCGGCCTTCCGGCGGCTCAACGAGGAATGGATTGTCCGCTACTTCGCCCTGGAAAGCAAGGACGTGGAGGCGCTGGCCGATCCGCGGCGCAGCATCCTGGAAACCGGCGGCCGGATCTTCTTCGCCGTCCGGCAGGGCGAGTTAGTGGGCTGCTGCGCTTTGATGGCGACGAGTCCCGGAGAGTATGAGGTGGCCAAGATGGCGGTGACCGAATCCTGCCGCGGCGCCGGCATCGGGAGGAGCCTGCTCGAAAGGGTGATCGCGGAAGCCGGCACCGCCGGTGCGCGGCGCCTCTACCTGGAGACGAATCGCAAGCTCGCGCCGGCCATCCGCTTGTATGAATCGGCTGGATTCCGCCACCTGCCGCCGTCACGCATCGTGCCCTCGCCCTACGCGCGCGCGGATGTGTATATGGAGCTGTGGATCGAGAACCCGCGGTGATGCCGCCGCGTGCTCACCGGCGCGTGGTCAGCCTTCGCAGGCCACCGAGCGAATCAGCGCGGACAGGTCCAGCAGATTCACTTTCAGAACATAAGCGCAGGCGCCGGCTTCCCGGGCGGCCTGGCGCAGGGCGTCATCGTCATAGTCGGTGACGATGACGATGCGCGCGGAGGGATCGGCCAGCCGGATCTGCCTGGTTGCGGCGAGGCCATCCATCTGGGGCATGCGGACGTCCATGAGTACGACCGACGGCTGGTGGGCCGAATAGGCGGCCAGCGCGTCCGCGCCGTCACTGCACTCCCAGATACCGGTGGCCACTTCGGCGGCCACGCGCCGGAGCAAACGGCGGACTCCGGCATTATCGTCAACAATCAGAACGGTCACAGGACCCCCTTGCCGGAGCGTCGTTCGGTCGGCTTCGATCCTCGATGGAGCCGGACGGGCATGCCGCTGGGGATGGCCGTCCGGCCCTGGAAAGGAGCATCTCCGCGGGCTACTTATACTGCTTCACCACTTCCAGTGCGGCCTCGCGGCTTGGCATTTTGAGGAGTTTGCCGGTCGGTTCCCATTTTGCGTCGCGCTGGTTGGGGTCTTTGGCGTGTTGCACGGCGTACCAAGTAAACTGCGGCCTTGGCTTAGACGCCTCCCTGTTGAGGACCTGAATCATGGCGGGTTCTTCGACGCATCGGAAGACGGTGGTGGGGGCATCGCCGTTCTTGCCCACGAAGCCGATGAAATTGAAGTCCTGGTAGCATTCAGCCGCTTTCTGGGCATACAATTCCGATAGCGCCGCCCACACCGCCACCTTGTCCACGTCGGTGAAGGGCTTGAAGGTATACGCCTGCTGGAACCAGCCGCCGCCGGTCAGTTCGAGGACGATTCCGCCCTCGGCGTGGGCCATAGCCGCATCCTTGGCGCCGAGGCCCGACCAAAAGGCCCAGGTCTTATTGGGGCTGGTTTTGACGAAATCCACGATTTTGCCGAAATTCTCCCGGGCGTGCGTCATGAACTTCTCCAGCGCATCGATGGCTTTTTGCAGGGCCGCCTCGCGGATTCGCTGGGCGGGATCGTCGTGGTCCTGTTGGAGCATCTGGAACCGGCCGTCCTTCGTGGGGATGGGAGGCTCCTGGCGTTTGTGGTAGCCCGTCTCGCTCAGGCCTCCGGTGAGATCCTTCCAGATCTGTTTCGGCAGTGCATCGTCGGTGTTGAGTTGATAGGTCTTCGCCAGTTTGGCGAATTCCGTTTCGAATTTCTTGAACTCTTTCGACTCGTAGTTCCACAGGGCCATGCCGGCGAAATGTTCAGGTGCGGGGGCCTCTCGCTTCTGTTCCGGATTCGCGGCGCCGGCTTTTTGGTAACTGGCGACGACGATGTCGCGAACGCTGGGCTGGGACTGGAAGCTTAGCAGCGACGCAAATTTTCTGATGAGCTTCTCCGCCTCCGCGAACTGACCGCCGTCGAGTTTCTGCTGAATTTCGGACTGAGCCTTTTCCACGGTCTCCCTTCGCTTGGGATCGGAGACTCGCGCCACCACCGAGGGATCCTTGGGACGGGAGGCGGCTTTGGCCAACTCGTTGATCTCGGCGATCACCCTCTCAGCTTCCTTCTTCAGCACCGCCCACTCTTTCAGCAGTTCGAGTTTGCTCTTGGGGGGAGCCGGATCCCGTGGAGCGGGCGAATTCCTGATGTTCTCGGCGGTTCCTTCTTCCATTACAAAATCGGCCGTGGTCTTCTCGATTTCTTTGGCTGCCTCCTGGGTTTCGGCCATAGCACTCAGGCTCGCGTCGACCAGGGTGACGTAGCTGGCGACAACTTTCGAGTTGAGCTTACCCCCAATGCCGGCGTTCCTGATGATGACCGTGGTCTTGCCACGGATTTCCTGGATTGCCGCTTTGCCCCAGGCGGTGGCCGTTCCTCTCTTCTCGTCGATGAACTTTTTGAGGTTCGCATCGCCGGATGCGATGAACAGGTCCAGGGTAGCGCCGTCAGCCGTATGGAATTTTGTGGCGGCGATGAAATCGATGTCCGCAATGTCTTTGCTCTGCTTCGTTTTGGCCTCACCGAGCTTCTCGGCCACCGCTTTGCTGAGCGAGTCCTGCATGAATTTCTTCAGGCTGGACGCAGTCCTGAGCTGTGTAAACCCGGACCAGACGTCCGGTTGAACGGAGGCGGAGGGGTTCGCCGGGGGAGTGGCCGCTACCGGTTGGACGGGCTGGGCCTTGGCCGCGGGTTGGGGCGGTTGCTCGCGCTGGACGGTCGACGATGGCTGGGCGTGCGAACTCGGCGCGACGGGTTGGTCGGGCTGAGCCTTGGCTGCGGGTTGAGGCGGCTGCTCGCGCTGGACAGTCGAGGATGGCTGGGCGTGCGAACTCGGCGCAACGGGTTGGTCGGGCTGAGCCTTGGCTGCGGGTTGAGGCGGCTGCTCGCGCTGGACAGTCGAGGATGGCTGGGCGTGCGAACTCGGCGCAACGGGTTGGACGGGCTGGGCCTTGGCCGCCGGTTGAGGCGGCTGCTCCCGCTGGACGGTTGCCGACGGCTGGGCGGGTGAGCTCGGAGCAACAGGTTCGACAGGCTGCGCGTGGGCCGCCTGCGCCTGCTGCACGATGCTTGCGAAGTTACGCACGGCCGGGTTGCGGGGGAGCGGCGGACGGGCGGGTCCGGGCTGCGCGGCTGCCTGCTGGCCCGCGGCTTGCGCGGCGGGAGCGGCGGGATTAGCGGCGGCGGGCTGGGCCGCCGGCTTGGGCGCGGCGCGGCGGAATGCCGCCTTGGTGAGCGCGAACCACTTCGAAGCGTTGTTGGTATTAGATGTCGGTTGCGGTGCCATGTCTTTTCTTCCTTCCTCTGATTCGGATTTCCGATCGGATTGCTGCCGCCTTACGCCGGCATGGTTTGCTGAATTCGCGAGAGGGCGCCGCCAAGGGTCTTGGCGATGGTCACCGTCACGCCCAAAGGATTGCTGTCCGCCTGTTTCACCAGCGGGTTGGAGTGCAACTCCGTGAGATACTTGCGAATCTTGAGACGCACGGCGTCGGTCACCGGAGATGCCTGGTTGGAGGCGGCGTTGATGGCTTCATCGACGGCGCCGGACAACTCCTGGTTCAGCTCTTCGAGTTCTTCGACAAGCTGGCTGGCGAATTCGGAATGCTCCGGAAACTGGCTGAGAATTTTGCTTTTCAGCGTGCCGATCTGGCTGCGGGCCACGCTCTTGGCCTGGGCGAACTGGAGCAGGCTGGCACGGTATGGAATGAACCCGCGCGGGGGAGCGGCCTCGCCGGGTTGCAGCAACTGGGCCAGCCGGGCCATGCGGACTTGGGCCTCTTTGAAGTTGCCGCCGCTCAAGAGGGCGGGGATGCCATCGGCGGCCTGGGTCAGCTCGCCCTTGCGGCCGGGATTGACACCGACGGCTTGCTTAGCCCGCTGGAGCAGGTTATTCCACTGGACGTTCAGTTGCGCGTAGTTCGGTCCTCCGGCCGGCGCCGGGGGCGGGGGTGGCGGCGGCGCGGCGGGGGAGTTCGGCGCGGCGGGCTTGTGACCCTCCTGGCCGGACTGGTTTTCGGCTTTGCCATTCACCGGCAGGTGCAGGTTCTTGCCCAGGAACAGGGTCACGGCCTTCTTCAGGTGCTCATAGGGCACCACGCCCTGCTCGGATTCGAAGGCGACTTTCCCTTCCACCAATTCAACGGTTCCGCGGCACAGCATCATCTTGCCCTTGAGCGCCGGCAAAACCAGCCGGTTGTCGACGAGGGTAATGAGCACAGGTAACTTCTGCTTGCTGCCCGAGGCGGCCGGTAACTCGACATCGCGATACAGCCAAAACTTGGTCTTGGCGCTCGGGGTAATCTTAGTGACATCCATCTTCATGGCCTTCTTATAGGCCTCGATGGTTTTCAAGTCGTCTAATTTGAGGGGCATGATGATTGTTTCTCCAATTGCCTGGCCAGTTATTGACTGGCCACAAACTCAGCATAGGGGAGGTAGCGGAGGGAAGGAATAGAGCCGGCTACACGGGGGCGTGTGGGCAGTTACACAGGCACCCGTGCGGCGCCACACGCAGTGCCGTGTGGGACCACACGAAAGGCCGGGCACCCCGGCTTATAACTGGTCCTTGTTCTGGAGAGCGAACCGGAGCAGGGCGTTGGCGCCCTCGATGCCCAGTTTCCGGCAGATGTTGGTGCGATGGTTTTCCACCGTGCGGTAGTGGATGGAAAGCTCGGCGGCAATTTCTTTGCTGGACTTATCCGCGGCGATTAACTGCACGATCCGCCGTTCGGTGGGAGTGAGCCGGTCAAGGGGCCTTTCCGCCGGCGGCGCGGCCGGCTGGTGCCGCTGGAGCAGCCGCGCGGTCAGAACCGAGCTCAGAAAAGGCCGTCCGGCGGCCACGGCTCGCACGCCGGTAACAATCTCATCCATGGCGCTGTCTTTGAGGATGTAGCCCTTGGCGCCCAGGTCCAAGGCGGCGCGGAGGAAATCCTCGTCGGCATGCAGGCTGAGGAGTAGGATTTCGACGGGCAGGCGGCGGTCGGCGATCTCGCGCGCGACGGCGAACCCGTCGAGTTTCGGCATGTCGATATCGAGCACGGCGACTTGCGGAAGCAGTTTGCGGATGAGCGCGAGGGCGGCTTCTCCGTCTCCGGCCTCGGCCACCACCAGCAGGCCGGGGTCCTCTTCGAGGGCCATACGCAGGCCCTTCCGGACCACCGGATGATCGTCGGCGATGACGATGCGGATCGGGTCAGCCACGGCTCTTTTTGCCCAGGTGGATTTCGATCCTGATGGAGGCGCCGCGGGTGGGCGTCGAGTGGACCGTAAATACGCCGCTTAAGAGCTGGGCGCGCTCGGCCATTCCGGATAGCCCGAAGCCGTTCTGCTGAGGCTCGGCACTGCCGCCCGCCGGCACGAACCCCTGCCCGTTGTCGCGGACGGCGAGCACGACTCTATCGGCCGTGCGCTGCACGCTGATGCCGGCCTCGCTGGCTTTGGAGTGCTTGACGATGTTATTCACGGACTCCTGTACGATGCGGTAGAAATTAATCCGCAGGTCTTCCGGAAAGACGTCGTCGATGTTATCGACTTCGCAGGTAAACAGGATTCCGGACGCGGCGGACACGGCGCGCACTAATCCTTCGATGGCCTTGGTGAGGCCGAGGCGGTCTAATTGAAACGGGCGGAGGTTGTAAGCGATCTCACGGGTTTCATCGATCGCCAGAGAGGTTTCGGCGGAGATTTCTTCAATCTGGCCAAACTTACCGTTGGCGGCGGCTTCGCCCTGGGCGCGGAGGAAGAACAGCGCCAGGTTCTTGATCACCACCAGCCGCTGCCCGAGGCTATCGTGTAACTCGCCGGCAATGCGCTTGCGCTCATTCTCCTGGGAGGCGATCAACTGGCGGGAGAAGGCCTGCTGGAGCGCCTGCGCGTGTTCCAGCCGTGCGATGCGGTAACGCCACGCGGCGCCGGCCAGCCCCATCACGGCCAGCATCGCGAGGGCCTCAAACCAGGCGGTCCGGTAATACGGCGCCAGCATGGTAATGTCCAGGCTCCGGCCGGTGTTATTCCAGACGCCATCGCTATTGCGCGCGATGACGGTGAATACGTAATGGCCGGGCGGGACGTGCGAATAATAGGCAGTGCGCCTCTGGCCGGCGTCGATCCAATGGGAGTCCAGGCCTTCCAGCTTGTACTTGAACTGAATAAAGGTGGAGTTGATAAAGCTCAGGGCGGTGTACTGAATTTCAAAGTGCTCCGTCTTGGGCGCGAGCCGCATGGGACGGTCAAAAGGAACCGGCACGTGATCGAGCAGAAACGCCTGGATCACGACCGGCGGCGGCTGTGGATTGTGGGGGACGGTCTGCGGGTCGATTACCGCGACGCCATCCTGCGTGGGAAACCACAGCTTGCCATCGCGCGACCGGATGCCGGCCGGCCAATAGCCGCCATTGCATTCCACGTTGAGCAGGCCATCGCTCCGGCCATAGCCGATAGAAGTGATCTCGCTGCGTGTACCGGCTGCGAACTCATCGAGGTCCTGCTTACTTATCCGGAAGATACCCCGGTTGCAGCTCATCCAGAAATTCCCGAGAGTATCTTCGAGGATCTGAAAGACGCCGTCACTGAACAAACCGTCGCGGGTGGTATAGCGCGTGAACCGGCCGTTATGAAAGCGGGCGAGACCGCCATCGTAAGTTCCGATCCACACCACGCCGGCGGCATCGATGTAGATAGCCCGCACGGTGTTACTGGGCAGGCCGTCGCGCTCCGTCCAATGGGTGAAGCGGCCGTTGCGCATCAGGGTGAGGCCGCCGTATCCTCCGAACCAGAGGTCGCCCGACAGGCCATCCACGATAACCCGGACATCTTCGCCGGCAATGCCGTCTTTGGCTGTCAGGAAGTTGCGACACACCGTTTCGAAAGCGCACCAGCCCGCCCGAAGTGCCGAACCAGAAGGTGCCTTCGCGATCCTGATGAATGGCCTGGACGACGTCGCCCGGCGGAATCACGGGGCCGGCCGGTTCGCGGAACCGTCCATCGAGGAAGACCCGCAGACCACCGTGGGCGCCGGCCCACAGGCGTCCCTCGCGATCCTGGTAGAGCGCCGTCGGAAGGTCGGTGGGCAAGCCATCCCGGGTGGTGTAGTTGGTGAATTTTCCGTCCTGTAAGCGGCTGATGCCGCCGTGCCAGGCGCCGATCCAGATAGCGCCGTCGCGATCCTGCAGGTTGGCGTAAACGTCTCTGTCCACCAGCCTTTGTTCGGCCGTGTAGACCGCGATGGACTGCCGGCGCGCCCGATAGAGGCCCTGTCCCTCGGTAGCCAGCCAGAGGTTCCCTTCGCGGTCCTCCCGCAGGGTGGAAAACGAAATCTGCTGTGGACGGCCGGACGATGAGTCAATCATGAAGCGGAGCAGACGATGGCCTACTCCCATGGTCCAGGAATTGCCGTGGCCGTCCCGGAAAGTGACAGTGGGCTGGTGGCCGGCGGCGTTAACGGGTTCGCCGGACAGTTTGCCGTCGACGAGCCGGAACTGCCGGCCGTCGACGGCTTCCAGCCAGATAGCGCCATCCTGCGATCGCGCCATGCCCCAAACCGAGCGGGCCGGCAGCCAGGGTGGCAGCGCATACGTGACGAAGCGGCCGTTCTCAAACAGGTGGAGACCGGTGTCGTCGGACGCCCAGAAACCACCTTCCTCCCAGAGATAGGTGTCGAAAGATGCTTTGATCTCCCGGGGAGTTATACCGAGAAAGCGGCCGGTAGATGGCTGCCATTGAGCGACGGAACCGCCGGATAACACCCATAAGTTACCGGAGTCATCGCCGGTAATGGCGCGCACGGAGTCATGGGGTAAGCCGACCTGGGTGGTGTAAGTGGTGAAGGCGCCGTGGTGAAAGCGGGTTACCCCGCTGCCTTCGGTGCCCATCCAGAGGTCCCCCGTGGGGTCTTCGTAGAGCGTGCTGAAGCGGGTAGAACCGATTCCGGGAGAGTTGGCTTTATTGAAGACCGTGAAGGCGACTCCATCGAAGCGGGCCAGGCCATCCAGGGTAGCCAGCCAGAGGTAGCCATCCCGGGTCTGGCGGATGCCGCGAATGATGTTTTGGGGCAGGCCATTATCGGCCGTCCACGAGTCGAAGCGGTACTGGGCATGGGCGCGCGAAACGGGATAGAGAGCGGCGATCGCCAGAAACAGCGAACCGAGACCTTTCGCACATTGCATTGCGAGGAAATCACCTTGCGGCTAAAGGCCAGGATAACACCGCGTCCGGGGAGTGCCCGGGACGAACTGGAACGCCCGGACGGCCGTTCTCTCGGTCGCGAACGACCGCACCTGCCGCTTCTCTTACATAGGACGCCAGCGCCTCCAGCACCGCCTGACGGTTCTTCGCCGTAGAGTTCGAGTCCTCCACCCGGCACCGCTTAGCTGCAGCCGCTGGTCCCACCGCAATTCCCGCACTTATAGCAGCTTCCATTACGCGTCATGATCGAGCCGCATTCGGCGCATAGCGGGGCGTCGGCAACCTGCGGGGCGAAGGGCAGCTCCTGCTGCGGGTCGGTCTCGGTGGGCCGCAGCGTGGAGGTTTCACCGGCTTCGGTCACGGCGTATTCCGGACCCAGGAACTTGGCGCCCAGCCAGCGGAAAATGTAATCCATGATGGATTTGGCGTAAGGGATGGTCTGGTTGCCGGTCCAGCCGCTGGGTTCGAAACGCACGTGTGCGAACTTGTCCACCAGGAACTTCAGCGGCACGCCGTATTGCAGGTTGAAGCTCACCGCCGTGGCGAACGCATCCATCAGGCCGGAGATGGTGGAGCCTTCCTTGGCCATGGTGATGAAGATCTCGCCGGGCGCGCCATCGTCATACATGCCGACGGTGATGTAGCCCTCGTGGCCGCCGATCGAAAACTTGTGCGTGATGGAGCGGCGCTCATCGGGCAGTTTGCGCCGCACCGGACGGTAGACCACCTTCTCCACGGGCGCGGCGGCGACGGCCGCAGTGGCCTTCTTCTCGCCCTTGCCCGAACCGGAGCTGAGCGGCTGCACCTTCTTGGAATTGTCGCGGTAAATGGCCACCGCTTTCAGCCCCAGCTTCCAGCTCTCGGTGTAGGCCGTCATGATGTCCTCCACCGTGGATTCCTCAGGCATGTTGATGGTCTTCGAGATGGCCCCGGAAATGAACGGCTGCACGGCCGCCATCATGCGCACGTGGCCCATGTAGTGGATGGAGCGCGAGCCGTTCTGCGGTCGGAAACTGCAATCGAACACCGGCAGGTGCTCGGGCTTCAGGTGCGGGGCGCCCTCGATGGTGCCGGTGGAATCGATGTGGCTGACAATCTGCTCCACCTGCCCGGGGTTGTAGCCCAGCTTGATGAGCGCGGCGGGCACGGTGTTATTGACGATTTTGATTACGCCGCCGCCCACCAGCTTCTTGTACTTGATGAGCGCCAGGTCCGGCTCAATGCCGGTGGTGTCGCAATCCATCATGAAGCCGATGGTGCCGGTGGGCGCGATCACGGTCACCTGGGCGTTGCGGTAGCCGCAGCGGCGGCCGGACTCGTAGGCATCCTCCCAGCACTGTTGCGCGCCCTGGTAGAGCGCCGCCGGGATATTGTGCCGGTTGATGCGGCTCACCGCTTCGCGGTGCATGCGGATGACTTCCAGGAACGGCTGCTCATTGACCGCGTAGCCCGGGAACGGCCCGGCGGCGCCGGCGATCCGCGAACTGCTCAGATAGGCCTGGCCGCACATCACCGCGGTGATGGCTGCGGCGAAATCGCGGCCCTGGTTGCTGTCATAGGGGATGCCCAGCGACATCAGCAGCGCGCCCAGGTTGGCGAACCCGAGGCCCAGCGGGCGGAAGTTGTGCGAGTTCTCGCCGATTTTCTGGGTCGGGTAGCTGGCGTTATCGACAATGATCTCCTGCGCCACGATCATGGTGTCGACGGCGTGGCGGAAGGCCACCACATCGAACTGGCCGTCGGGTCCCACGAATTTCATCAGGTTGAGCGACGATAGATTGCAGGCCGAATCGTCCAGGAACATGTACTCCGAGCAGGGGTTGGAGGCGTTGATGCGGGCGGTGTTCTTGCAGGGGTTCCAGCGGTTCACGGTGGTATCGAACTGCATGCCGGGGTCGCCGCACTGGTAGGTGGCTTCGGCGATCTGGCGCAGGATCTCGCGGGCTTTGCGCCGCTTCACGGGCTGGCCGGTCGAAACCGACTTGGTCCACCATTCGCCGTCGTTAGCCGCCGCTTCCATGAAGTCTTCGGTGGCGCGGACGGAATTGTTGGCGTTCTGGAAGAAGATCGAGCCGTAGGCTTCGCCATCCAGCGAGGCGTCGTAGCCGGCCTCCACCAGAGTCTGGGCCTTCTTCTCCTCCTTGGCTTTCGACCAGATGAACTTCTCGACGTCCGGATGGTCGGCGTTGAGGATCACCATCTTGGCCGCGCGGCGAGTCTTGCCGCCGGACTTGATGACGCCTGCGAAGGCGTCGAAGCCCTTCATGAAAGAGAGGGGTCCGGAGGCGCGGCCGCCACCCGAGAGCACCGCATCTTCCTCGCGCAGGGTGGAGAGATTGGTGCCCGTGCCGGATCCCCACTTGAAGAGCATGCCCTCGGTCTTGGCAAGGTCGAGAATGGATTCCAGCGAATCCTTCACCGAGACAATGAAACAGGCGGAGCATTGCGGACGGACCCCGCTGCCGCCCGTTTCCAGGCGCGCGATGCGGCCGGCCTTTTCGTCGTACACCCAGCCGTAGCCGCGGGCCTCTTTCACGCCCACGTTGAACCACACCGGCGAGTTGAAGCAGGCCTTCTGGGTGAGCATGAGGTGGGCCAACTCGGCGCGGAAGTTTTCGGCATCTTCGGCACCTTTGAAGTAGTTGTCTTTTTGCCCCCAGCCGGTGATGGCGTTGACCACGCGCTCCACCAGCTGGGCCACGCTGGTTTCGCGCTCGGGCGAGCCCAGCTTGCCATGGAAATATTTGCTGGCCACGATGTTGGTGGCGGTCTGCGACCAGTCCACGGGCGTTTCCACGTCGCGCTGCTCGAAGATTACCGCGCCTTTATCGTTGCCGATAGAAGCGGTGCGGGTCTCCCAGCGGATTTCGTCGTAAGGAGTCTTGCCGGGAGCCAGTCCGGTGGTGAAGTAGCGTGGAAACGCGATTCCCGTTTTTTCTTTGGTTTCCAGTTTGCCCAAGACATCTATTTTCGCACTGAGATTCACCGCCAACTGACCCATCCGTTTTTTCCTCCCCTGTATGGTCCGGACGGCCCCGCTGCGAGCCGCCCCGGCAAGCGCCCGGGAGTCGCTGAGGGAGCTTCTGGCCAAGCTGGCTGGAAGCGCGGAGTCGTAGACACATTCGTAATCTTGACCCAATATGTAGTGTGCGGTCAAGACTTTTATCTATATAAAGTATACCGAGGTAGGCAAACGAAAGGTAGAAAAAGGCACAAAAGATCTGCAGCCGGGAATTTCTGCTATGGGATTCCGATAGGCACAGATGACCCTTCGGAAGAATCCGGAGGAAGGTAGAGGAAAGCGGATGAAGAGAGGGCGGCAGCGGTCAAGCCGCGCCCATGGCCGCCAGCGGCGGCTCGAAGTGGCCTGTGGAGAGGCAGCGTTCGAAATGCCGGCGCGCCCCGGCGACCACCCGTTCGACTTCGTCGCGGTCGAAGGGCTGCGGCAGCACGTCGTACCCTCCCACGTTCAGGACTTCCGCCCAGAGGTAATCGTCGGCGGTGCGGGAGGTGACAATCAATTGCGGCGGCCGGGTCAACGCCCGCAAGTCGTGGAGCACCCGCTTCCAGTGCCAGCGCGGCCCGTCCTTTTCGGAGATAACCACCTGCACGGGATGGCGATTCAGGCAGTCCAACGCGCGTGACCGGTCGGGCGCTTCCCACAGGCGCCATCCGGCGTCGCCGAAAATGCCGTGCAAGAACATGCGGTCGTTCTCATATTCACCCACCAATAGGGCGGAAACGCAGTCGTCGGATGTCGAACTGGTCATGGGACAGACTCCTCTCGTTCGGGATTTCAACCATTTCGCCGATTCTGACTTGGAAAAATGAAGGGGGAAGTGCCGGGTTCTCCCATTCCGCATGGTACCTTCCGGACTCTCGGGACACAACGAAAAAATCCACCCTCGAGAACGGCGACGTGTTGAAATACACCTTAAGTATCAGTAGTGTGGGAGGGGCGACAAATTCTAATTTATTTTTGGAATTATCGGAGACCGGGGGCGAAATTTGTGCCCACGTTTTTCCGGGTCGAAGACCTATTGGTTGGCGTCTTCGAAGAGGCGCTGAACCGAAACGCGGAAGCCCGGGAGCAGTTCGGTGGAGAGTTCCGCGTCCGCGCGGAGAATACGGTCGCCACGGCTGGAGAAGATGAGCACTTCGCGGGGTTCCGGCCCGAGGATCCAGACTTCGTCAGTCCCTGATCGCGAGATTGGGGACGAAGCGCTGCACACGCTTGCCGAGATCGAGTAGGGCATGCTTGGCCGGGCCGAAAAAGCTGATGTCCGGACCGTTGGCGTTTCTCCTCTGGCGCCTCTCTTCCTCGGCAGGAGCCAGCCGGCTGGTGACTGCTCAGACCCGCTCAGACAGGTCCGGCCGTTCCGGTTCATTGGAACCGCGGTGGGCACTGTCCGGCATTCGCCAATCGGTTAAGCGCGCCTTCGAGAGATTTGAGACAATGCAGGTGGACAAGGCGGTTGCAGGCGGTAAAGCCAACCACCCGGGATTCCACCAGAAAATAACGGGCCCTTAGCTCAGCGGTTAGAGCAGCGGACTCATAATCCGTTGGTCGAAGGTTCAAATCCTTCAGGGCCCACCAAATAAGTCAGCAGCTTGCCCATAGGCGGGCGTCTCGTCTGGCGACAATGGCGTGAAACGCCCCGAGAAAGCGGCGCATGAGGTCGCGCCGATGCTTTATCTCCATGGACAATGTTTACCAGCCCGTGACTCAATAAAGACAGGGATGTCGAAGTAAGGGGCTGGACAAATCGTTTAGCTTATGTCATCTTCAAATGGATGCAAGCGCCCAACCGCGGTGGCTCCTCAGATCGCGAGAAGGATCTCGAACGGAGAGTCGAGTCTCTGGAGACGCAGTTGAAGTGCGCGCTGGCGGAGAACGAGCGCCTGCGAAAGGAACTGGAAGAAGCGCTCCGTGCCAACAAACGAAGTGCCGCACCGTTTTCCAAGGGGGAACCCAAGAGTAACCCCAAGCCGCCAGGACGTAAGCCTGGGGCGGCATACGGAGCGCGAGCTACGCGACCCGTCCCCAAACGGGTGGATGAGCAAATCCACGTGCCACTTCCGCCGCGCTGCCAGCACTGTCAAGGTCCGATCATCCTGAAGAACACCCAACCTCAGTACCAAGAAGACATCGTGCGGATGACCATCGTCCGCCGCTTTGATGTGGAGGTGGGGACTTGTGCCTGCTGCGGACGGCAAGCGCAAGGCCGGCATCCGTTGCAGACCTCCGATTCGCTCCGCGTTGGGGAAGTGCAAGTCGGACCAGAGGCCTTGTCGATGGCGGCAGTGCTCAACAAAGAATTGGGGTTGTCGCACGAGCGGACGGCGCGGGTGCTGGAACTGGGCTATGGGTTGAAGTGGAGCCGGAGCGGGGTCTGCCGGGCTTTGGAGCGATTGGGGAATCTGGCGGCGCCTACTTACCAGCAACTGCGAAGCGCGCTGCGGCAAAGCCCGGTGGTGTGGCTGGACGACACGGGCTGGAGAGTGGGCGCACGTCCCCAGAATCTGCGGGTTTTGTTGAGCCAGCAGGTCACCGTTTACGTGATTGAACCGCATCGCGGATATGCGGAAGCGGCGGCGATTCTGGGAGAGGACTACGCCGGTTTCCTGGTGCATGACGGAGCGCGTTGTTTCTATGGTTTTGAGCAGGCGTTTCATCAGAGTTGCCTGGAACACCTGATCCGGCGGTGTCGCGAGATGATCCAGGTGGCTTCCGTAGCGGCCGCCCAATTCCCGATGGCAGTCAAAACGCTGCTGCAGGAGAGTCTCCGGTTGCGGGATCGCTACCAAGGGGGCGCGGTTTCTCGCCATGGTTTAGCGGTGGCCACCGGGCGGCTGGAAGCCCGGATGGACCGCTTATTGGATCAGCACTTTTCTTGCCCAGACAACCAACGGTTGGCCAAACACCTATGCCACGAGCAGCCGCACTTGTTCACCTTTCTGCGCTGTCCTGGCTTGCATGCCACCAACAACTTCGCCGAGCGGGCGATCCGGCTGATGGCGATGGCACGCAAGACCTGGGGTGGTAATCGGACGGAGAACGGAGCCCGCACACAGCAGATTCTGGCCAGCGTTTTGCGTACTTGCTGGCAGCAGGGAAAAGATGCTTTTGGTCAGTTGGTGAAGTTATTACGTTCCGCTTGTCCGATCTTGCTGGAGATCGTTCCCGCCATCACCCTGACTTGCCCTAACAACCATTCGGCTCCCTCCACTCGCTTCGGCCCCGTCGCAACCGCAAAACTTCAAAATCAATCGAACGCGACCGTCCACGCCTACGCCAACGTGTGCCTCACCGCGTGGTAAACATTCTCTCTCCATGCCTTACTCGATTTCAGCCAGTGTAATTAGCGAAACGGCTAATGGCCTGCCGGCAAGGATGGCTTGGTAGGCTCGCGCAAGTGGGTGGGAATTGAAGGGATCGTCGGGGGACATTCGTGGATCAACCCGGAGCCCTACAGTATCACTGCAAGACGCAAAGGCAGTGCGCCGACGCAGCATCTGCAAATGACGCTTCAGTCGCTGTCGTCTGACCGGTTTGGTCTCACGATCCACCGTGAAACGAAAGAGCTACCGACCTACGATCTGGTAGCTGCCAAAGGCGGCGTCAATCTCGCGGCATCGAAAACACCCAGCAGGACCGCCACCCGAACGGAAGTACTGGTATCCGCCAGACTATTCATCCTATATTGAACCTGTCCTGAGCCGAATTTTAGGCGCATACTCGTCCAATACCTGAAAACCTCAAACCGCAGGTGCGGAAGAAAGTGCGACCTAATGCCTGAACCATCACGCCCTCGCGTATCTTCGCGGCTCGCTGTGCTCGAACTGCTTCGGCCTACTGAAACAGTCAATTCTCATGCGAAGGCGCAATTTCTCTTGCGCGCCTTCATCATAGTTCTGGCAGTACTGAACGGGCTGCTCTCAAGCCCTGTTCAGGCGGCAACTCCGCAATTTGCTCCGATACCACAACTCTATTTCACGAAGGTGTTCGGCGGCGCCAACCCGCTACCGCAAGTCTTGTCGGTCACCAGCGTCGGCACCGGCTTCGTTTTCGGGACTAGCATCGCAACCGCCAGTGGCGGCTCGTGGCTTTCCTCCCCGGATGCCGGTTATAACTTCGAAACGCCTAGTTCGATCTCCGTCGTGGTGAACCCCGTTATCACGCTGGCGGTGGGCACCTATACCGGCCAAGTCCTCCTCAGTGGACCCGCCGGCGTGTCGTTGCCGGTGACCGTGACCTTGACGATTGCGGCGGCGGGGTCGACGTACTTCGACAACTTCCCTGGCGGAATGAGTTTTGCCATGAAGACGGGCGGCACAAGCATTACGAGCCAGAACATACAGGTCCGCAATGCCGGATCCGGGACGTTGAATTGGACTCTGACAGACAGCACCTCGGACGGAGGATCGTGGCTCACGATCTCTTCGTCCAGTGGGACGGGGCCAGCGCAGATCACGGTGGGAGTGACGGTGGCCAATTTGCCCGGCGGTGGGTTGACGGGCGGAACTTTCATAGGCCAACTGCTGTTCCAGAACGCCGGCGGCAACTGCACGGTTCCGATCAGCGTCGTCGTGGGCGCCAATACCTTCTATCAAATCAATCCGCTCGCCTTCACCATGTTGTCCGGTGGGGCCAACCCGCTGCCACAGATCTTGAAGGTTGCCAGTACGGGCACGGCCTTCGCCTTCTCGGTTAGCTCTGCGAACGCCAACGGCGGCGCCTGGCTAACCTCTCCGGATGACGATTATGACTTCGATACGCCGAGTGCGATCTCAGTCGTAGTGAACGCCAGTCCCACGCTGGCGGTGGGCAACTATACCGGCCAGATCGTCTTCACCGCAACGGGCAATTCCGTGGCGATCATTGTGCCCGTGACGTTGACGGTTGCGGCGGCGGGGTCTACCTACCTCGATAATCTTCCCGGCGGAATGAGTTTTTCCATGCCAACAAGCGGAACTACCATTACCAGCCAGACCCTACAAATCCGCAATGCCGGAACCGGGACGTTGAACTGGACTCTGACGGGAAGCACCTCGGATGGGGGACCCTGGCTCACTGTCTCCGCATCCAGTGGGGCAGCGCCCTCGCTGGTTACGATAGGTGTGTCGGTGGCCAACCTTCCCAACTCAGGGTTAATTGCCGGAACCTTCATAGGCCAGCTCCTGGTGCAGACGGCGGGCAGCAGCGTCACCGTCCCCGTAAGCGTGGTAGTGGGCAGCAACGTTTTTAGCCAGATCAACGGAATCAACTTCACCAAGGTGTTCGGCGGCGCTAACCCGCTGCCGCAAACCTTGACGGTCGCCAGTATAGGCGCCAACTTCGCCTTCAGCGTCAGTTCCTCGACCGCTACGGGCGGCGCCTGGCTTTCCGTTGCCGATGATGATTATGACTTCAATACGCCCACCGCGGTGACGGCCACGGTGAACGCCAGCCCCACGCTGGCGGTGGGCACCTATACCGGCCAAATCGTCTTCACTGCAACAAGCAATTCCATGGCGATCACGGTGCCGGTGACGTTGACGGTGGCGGCGGCAGGCTCGACGTACTTCGATAACCTTCCCGGGCAAATAAGTTTCAGCCTGATGACGGGTAGCAGTAACAAACCGCCCGCGCAAACGATTCAAATCCGGGATGGTGGAACGGGAACCTTAAGCTGGACGCTGACCGAGAACACGTCGGACGGCGGCGACTGGTTGAGCGCTTCCGCCGAAAGCGGCACGGCGCCTTCGCTCGTCAGCATATCGGTGTCGCCGCAGAACCTGCCCGGCCAAGGCTTGATTGCCGGAACTTTCCTGGGCGAAATTGTGCTTCAGTCGGCGGGCAATGGCAGCGTTACGGTTCCGGTAAGCGTGGTGGTGGGCGCCAATGTCTTCAACCAGGTGAATGCGATCAACTTCACCATGCCGTTTGGCGGCGCCAACCCGTTGCCGCAGACTTTGACGATTGCCAGTACCGGCACCAACTTCGCCTTCTCGGTTAGCTCCTCGACTGCCACGGGCGGAGCATGGCTTTCCGTTGCGGACGACGACTATGACTTCAATACGCCCCACACGGTCACAGCCGTGGTGACTGCCAGCCCCACGCTGGCGGCGGGGACTTATACCGGCCAGATCGTCCTCATTGCAACAAACAATTCCATGGCCATCACGGTGCCGGTCACACTGACAGTGGCCGCGCCCGGATCGGCTTTCTTCGACAATGTCCAGGGCCAGATGAGCTTTTCCTTCCAGACGGCGACCGGTAACCCGCCATCGCAAAGCGTGCAGATCCGCAATGGGGGATCGGGCACGCTGAGCTGGACGGCGGCGACGAACACGTCGGACGGGGGTAACTGGCTGACCGTCTCCGCGGCCAGCGGGACCGCGCCATCCACCGTTACGGTAGGCATACTGGCCAGCGCTTTGCCGGGCGAAGGACTGATTGCTGGCACCTTCACGGGCGAACTGGTCTTCCTCACCTCGGGCAGCACCGCCACCATTCCGGTGAGCGTGGTGGTGGGCCCCAACGTTTTTGTGCAGTTGAGTCCGCTCAGCTTCAGTAAGGGCTTTGGCGGAGCCAACCCGTCTTCCCAGCCTCTGACGATCTCCAGCACCGGGACCAACTTCGCCTTCTCGGTTACCTCCGCAAGTGGCACAGGCGGCGCCTGGCTTTCGGTCGCGGATGACGATTATGACTTCAATACGCCCACCGCGGTCACCGTCGCCATAACTGCCATCGCCACGCTGGCGCCGGGGACCTATACCGGGCAGGTCGTCCTCACTACAACATCCGGTACCAATGCGGTGACCGTTCCGGTCTATCTTACAGTCGCCAATCCATTCACAATCAACCCGACCTCGGCCAGCGTGCCCGCCACAGGAAGTTCCGGCACCGTGACGGTGACCTCGACTTCCGCGACCGCACCGTGGACGGCGGTCAGCAATGCGAGCTTTATTACCGTCACTGCAGGCAGTTCCGGCACCGGTAATGGCACCGTCAGCTATACCGTGGCCGCTAACACCTCGGCGAGCCAGCAAATCGGGACCATCACCATCGGCGGCTTGACCTTCACGGTGACCGAAGCCGCCGGCGGCCAGGCTCCCCCAGAGGTTACTGTCTTTTCACCGAGCCAGGGAGCGACCGGCGTCTCCACGGCCGCCAGCCTGACTTGGGGAGCGGTAACCGGCGCTACCTCCTATAACGTGTACTTTGGCACTTCCAACCCGCCGCCGTCGGTTACCACAACCACCGGGACGAGTTATACACCGCCGGCCATGAATCCAGACACGACTTATTATTGGTCGGTTACTGCCGTGAACTCCTTCGGCGCCACGTCCTCGGTCCTTTGGTCCTTCACTACCGCTTCCCCGACGGCATGCTCGTTCGGTCTCAGCCCCGGGTCCGCCAGTCTGCCGGCCACCGGGACTTCCACCGCGGAACCATGCCCCAACAGCTCCGGCCAGCCGAGTTGCGGCGTCAGCCCGGAGGTTCCCGTGACCTTCACGGTCACGCCCAGCGCGGCCTGCGGGGCGTGGACGGCTACGTCATCCAACCCGGAGTTTCTTCAAATCACCTCAGGAGCCAGTGGCAGCGGCGCGGGTACCGTTGGTTTCGTACTGCTGAACAATACTCACAACGGGCGGCAGAGCTATACCATCACGGTGGCCAACGCAGCGGCGTCGGCAAGTTACTCCGTGACGGAGGGGGGAAACGGAGATAGCGAGGTCTACCGCGAGGTTTATGCGCTGTACGAACAGCTTTTGGGCCGCGACCCGGATCCGGGGGGCTTCGCCTTCTGGACCGGGTCGGGTGGCGCCGGCCTCGGGCAGATGGCGGACGACTTTCTGACTAGTCCGGAGGCCTTCAACAGCGATTTCCTGGTAATGGCGGCATACCAGGCAGCTACGGACGCTCCGCCCACCTACGCCCAGTACAACGCCGCGGTGACCAGCATGCGGGCAGGCACTCAGACGGTGCCCGGCCTGTTCACTTCGCTGACCGGGGCCGGTTTCAGCATGACGACGCTGTACCAAAACCTGTTGAACCGGGCGCCGACGGCGGCCGATTCAAGCTGCACGTCCATGACTCTGGCCGGCTGCTTTCAGACGATCATCGGGTACCCGTCGAATACAACGCCAGTGGGCGCCGCGAACAACGAGTTTCAAAGCACGGGAATCTACAACACCACCCTTGCTGGCGACCACACCAATGCTTTGTATGTGCAAATGATCTACTACGTGACCCTGAGCCGGGACCCGGACCCGTCCGGCCTGGCCTTCTGGATAGGCATCGCCAACAGCGGCGGTCCCGGCGTCCTGTTCCAGGGTGCGGCGGGCTACGCCACGCGGATTCAGATCCTGGGACCTGGCACGCCCGGCCAGGGGTTCATCGGCAGTACGGAGTTCCAAGGGTTGTTCGCAAACTGAGGCTTCTTTGGCATTGGGCACGCCCGCCTCTCGCTCACGTGCGCGGCCCTCGCGTGCTTGCAGTCAAGTCGGATAGGACCGGAGTGCCGAGGAGCCGGTCCACGACGCCCGGGCGAAGCGTGGCAAAATCGACGCTCGAAGGACGGTAAGTTAGCCGTTGAGGTATACCCTCGTGACCTCTGCAAGGGTGGGTATGCGCATAACCTTTTGCTCGCTGGGCAACCCGGCGTCGGCGCGCTCCTCAAACCGCCGGTTACGGTGGAGGACCTGAAAACCGACACTGAGTACGGCCCGGAAGGGGCGGAAGAATTCGTGGCGCGCGGATCGAGATTGCGTTTCGCCCACGCCGCAACACAAGATATGGCAAGGGATTGTGGGCTGTGTTTCCTCGGAATTTTACAATGCCGCCGGCGCGAATGAGTACCGGATGCGTGCGCCGGAGTTGGTACCGAAGTCCTCTTGCCTGGCCAATCAATGGGCGAACTTTTGGGTGACCGAGGGCAATCTTACCAGGCATTACACCGAAGCCGAAGCCCTCTCCTACTCCCTCGTCGCCGGGAAGATTCGGGTTGCCGGCTTTTTCTGACGACGGCGCAAGGCGCCAGTTTTCGGGGTCAGTTTCCGGGGTGGTATTCGCGCTCGGTGTGGCCCTTGAGCTGGTCGCGATAGAAGTAGACCTCGCGCAGGTTGCCGGTGGCGTAGCGCTGGGCTTCATCGTTGAAGTGCGGGGAGGACGGATGGCCGCTCTCGCCGCCGGCGGTTACGGCCAGGGCGTGCACCTTGGGGCCGAACTCGACTACGGCCACGAAGCTGTTGCCGCTGGTGCCGTACCATTTCTTAGTTCCCGGGTATGCGCGAGCCGCGAAGGAGGCCAACGATCCCCATTGCGCGGACGGGAAGGCTACCGGGATGCTGGGACCCGAATCGCTGAACGGCTGCACGATGTCTCCGGTGAGGCGCTGGAAACGGTTGATGTCGCCCCAGGGCGTTTTCCAGGTGCCGAAGTCGGCGGTCAGCTTGTCGGAAGCCGCGGCGAGCGCGGTGAGCAGCCGGGTGGGCGGGACGGTGCCCAGCGGGTCCTCGACGGAACCGCCGCGCCCGCCCCCGCCGCCTCTTCTTCCACCACCGGCGCCGCCGCGGGGTGACCGGCGGGCCTCATCGCCCCAGAAAATCGCCAGGGAGGTGGGCACCGAGTCCGCGCTCCAACGCAAATCCCACTTGCGCAGCACGGCGATCTGGTCCGCCAGTTTGGCCTTCTGGGGATCGGCGGCCGGGAGGTTGTCCCAGGCCTTCAGCAGCTCGGGAATCGGTTTTTCGAACCAGGTGAGATAGCTGTCGAAGGCCGCGGCGATCAACGAATGCAGGGTGAAATCGTGCTTATTCTGAAAGACCCGGACGGCGTGCAGGCCGCGCGCGGATTCGCCGCCATTTTCGACGTACGCGGGATAGTCTTCCTTCTTAGGGCTGCTGGGCCGGCCGCCGACCAGGGCCAGTTGTTGCTGTTATAGAGCCAGCCGCTCTTGGGGTTGAACAGGTGCGGCGTCTCTTCGACGGATAGCAGGCCCTTCCATTCGGTCTCGGGATCGCTGCCATCCACCGGCAGTTTCCAATCGAACTTGGTATCACGGCGCGGAATGAAGTTGCCATGGAAGTAGGCGATGTCGCCATCGGCGTCGGCATAGATGGTGTTGTTGGAAGAGTTGGCCTGCAGCTCCATGGTCTTCCAGTAGGCTTTGTAGTCCCGCGCTTTGGTGCGCATGTAGGATTGAGTGAGCGCTTCAATGGGCTTCTGCATGAGCCGGATGGCGACCCATTTGCCGCCGGCCTCGCGCACGATGGGTCCGTGGTGAGTGCGGAACACGGTGAACTTCTTTTCGGCCATGCCTTCGCTGGTCTTGTAGGGGACGGTAATTTCGGAAACCGTGACCGGGCGCTCCTCGCTGCCGTACTTGTAGTAATAGCGGCCGCCCTTTTGGGACACGGTTTCGACATATTCGTCGATGGCATCCACGCCGCTGGAGGTGTGCATCCAGCCGGCGCGGTCGTTAAAGCCCTGGTAGATGAAGAACTGGCCCCAGGTGGAGGCGCCGTAGGCGTCCAGGCCCTGGTCGCTGACCATTTGCAGCTCGCTGCGGAAGAAGAACGAGGTGTGGGGATTGATCAGCAGCAGGGAATGATGGTCCACGGTGTTGGCGGGGGCGATGGCGGCTCCGTTCGATCCCACAGGTTCGCCATCGGCGGGAAAGGGCGCCAGCCCCGACTCCACGGCGCGCGGGCGGGCGGCCGGCCGGTTCAGGGCTGCGACTACCGGGGGCTTGCCGTAAAAGGCCTCAAGCTGGCCGAGATTCACGCGTTCGATATCGCCGCCGATGCTGCCTTCGGTGAAGCTGAGGGCCATCCACGGCTCAAAGTGCTGGATTACCCGCGGCTTCACTTCTGGGTGCTTGTAGAGATAGTAGTTGAGGCCGTCGGCGAAGGCGTTCATGAGGGTTTGCAGCCAGGCCGGGCTCGCGGCGTAGAGCCTCTTCAATTCGACCGGGTCGATGAAGAGCTTCATACGCAAATCCTGGTAGATTCTCGACTCGCCCTCGGCCTCGGCAAGCCGCCCCATGGCGTTGATGTAGTTGGTCTCGACACGGTTGAAGTCGTCTTCAGCCTGGGCGTACTCGGCGCCAAAGACGGCGTCGGCATCGGTTTTTCCGTAGACGTGCGCGATGCCCCAATCGTCGCGGATGATGGTGACATCGCGGGCCTCGCGCTGCCATCGCGCGGCGTCGGCACTGGTGGGCGCCTGGAATGCCGCAGCGCCCGAGGCGGCCGCGAAGAGGACCAGAAGCAAATGGAGGGCAGGTTTGGCTTTCATGGGTGACTCGGTATTGGCAAACATTATAGTGCATCGGGCAGAGCGGTCACGGGCGGAGGGCGGCCGGAAAGGGAGGCAGGACAAACCGGGCCGCGCGTGGGGCAGACGCAAAAAGGGCAGGCCCAAAGGCCTGCCCGGGGAATCCGATTCGAATGCCAACAGGAATAACGGAGGTGCTCTAACGGGCCGCGGCGCGCTTGCGGCGGAAGATGCCCAAAGCCACCAAGCCGGCGCCGAACAGGAGGTATGAGCCAGGCTCGGGGGCATCCTCGGCGAGGGCGGAGAGATCGTCGTCCTCGAAATCCATGGGGAAGGACACCACGCTGTTGCCGCTCACATCGACCCCTACGTAGCCGACCAGTTCCTGAATGCCGGTGATGGGTCCGGGAATTGCGGTCGCCGTCCAGAAGGGCGTGGGAGCAGCGCCTGCGACTCCCACCAGCGGGGTTACCAGGCTGAATGACCCGGCGCCGGGAGCGCCGTTCCAAACGCCACCGTTGGCGTAGTAGTCCATTTCGCCCTGGGCGTCTGCCGTGACGGGGGTAATGCCGTCATCGTTGGTAAACACGCCGCTGATGCCCACACCGGCCGACCCGGCAGCCGACGGATCGAATTCGTCGCTGACGAAGGCCACGATCACGTTGACGCTGGGGCTGCCGACGGCCGCATTATCGACCGTCATGGTCACATTCTCAAGGGCTTGGGTGGTCAAACCTCCAGCGTCGGTGGTGGTGAAGTTGATAACGCCCGAAATATCCACGCCGGTACCGCCAACACCGTTGGCGAAGAATGCGCTGGATTCGTTGCAACTGGCACCGATGCCGCAACCGGTGTTGCCGGCCACGTTGATGGTATTGAACGGATTGGGCGCCACACCGCCGGCGGGCGCAAAGAAGTTCCAACCCGTGCCGTTCACATTGTAGGCGATTTCGCCGGCGCTGGCGATCATGCACGCCGCTAAGAACAGTCCGCTTGCCGCCAGAGTTCTATAAAACATTTGCTGCCCCTCCTGGATTCGACATGTTCGATTTTCTACTTAAAAAGTACTATTGCGCAACCCCTTTTGAGGGTTTCATTTGAATTGTAGTACTAGTACCATCGAACGTACCCCAGAAATTAGCCCGAAATGCCAGCGGCCGAACAGCCTACGAAACTTTTTCCGCGCCCGTATCTTACACTGCGAAAGGCAGTTATTGTCAGTGGCTGGAGGCCGTTCTAGCGTGGGGACGGCTGGAAGGTCATCTCCGACCGCGGGTCCACTTTTTGGAATTCCATGGGGTAGCTGCGCAGGTAATAGTAGTCCTCCCACTCGTCCCGGTAGTGGCTGGAGAGGATTTGGCCGGATTGGCCGGTCATGACGTTCAGCAGGGAGTGGTCCCAATCGGCGAGGTCGGCGTCCATACGCATGGAAGGCGCCAGGGTGCGGGTGGTCTGTTTGACGGTGGTACCCCAGCCGCTCATGGGCACCGGGCCGATATCGAAATACTTTCCGACCAGCGGCACCTGGTGAGTGACCGGGTGGGCGATACCGATCCTCTGGTAGAAACCATATTGCCAGCGGCTGATATCGCGGCCCTGCATGCGGCGGCCTTCGTCCACGGCGTCCACCAGGGCGCGCAGGAGCATCTCATCGTAGTCATCGAACCAGCCGGCGGGCCGTTCCCGCAGCAGTTTCTCCACCACGGCCTGCACCAGTTTGTAGTCGTAAGCCGTACCTTGACCCGGGGCGGCATTCTCGGCCACCGCCAGGCGCACCTGGAGATAGGCCAGGGCGACGATGAGCGGGGCGGCCAGGCGGCGGTCCATCTGGCCGTTCCACGCGCGCAGCAGGGCCACCGCGGGATCGAGCGAAGGGTTGTGCGCGTGGCGCTTCTCATAGGCCAGCACCATCTGGCCGGCCAGGAATTTGCCGAAGGCCGAGTACACGTCGCCCTGGACACTCAGCAGGTCTGGCGCCTTCCAGCCCTCGCGCGATTCCAGCAGATGGCGGATCTGCACGGAGCGGTCGGGCGGGGCGAAGCCTCCATTCACGGGGTACGGGTAGTCGGCCGGAAAGGTGCACTGGTTGGCGCTATCGATGATGCCGCTGGGCGGATTGTAGACCGCCGGCAACTGGTCGAAGGGGATGAAGCCGCTCCAATCGTACTTTCCGGAGGAACCATCCACCGGCACATCCCCCAGGTAGCCCGTGCGAATGGGGAGCTTGCCGGCGGCATGATAGCCGATGTTGCCGTCCACATCGGCGTAGACGAAATTCGAGCCCGGTCCCGGAAAGCGTTCCAGGGCGGCGGTGAACTGCTGCCAGTTGCGGGCGCGGTTGATGTCCAGAACCGGATACTGCATCATGCCGGGGACGGCCAAAGTCCAGCGCAGGGTCATCTGGGCGCCGTTCTCGGTGAGGAACAGGGGACCGTGGCGGGTCACCCAGACTCCCAGTTCCACCGGGGCGCGGCCCTTGACGCGGATGATTTCGCGCTCCAGGCGGGCCTGAGCCGGTTTCCCATCGTAAACATAGTGGCCGGTCTTCTCGTCGAGCTGTTCCAGGTAGAGATCCTGCACATCGAACTGGAGGTTGGTGATTCCCCAGGCGATCCACCGGTTGTGGCCGACGATGACGCCCGGAACACCTGGAAGGGAGACTCCCGAGACGTCCAGATCGGGAGCAACGAGGTGCACCATGTACCAGATGCCGGGCAGCGAATACTCCAGGTGCATGTCGTTCGAAAGGAGCGGCTTTCCGGAAGCCGTGTGGCGGCCGGCCAGGGCCCAGGCGTTGGAGCCGGGGGGCGATTCCCAGCCCGCGCGCACCGGAAACAGGAATTGCACTTTGGCCGCATCGCCGGCGTTCAGCATGGCGCGTTTTAGGATTTCGTCGCGCCAACTGGTGGTGAGGTCGCGGAACATGTAGATGCACACCAGCAGCGAATCGACCACGCTCCAGGGGCGCGGCTGGTAGCCGAGCAGGGTGAACTCGACCGGCAGGGCGCGCAGGTGGGTGGCGATGTAGGCGTTCACGCCGCGGGTGTAGGCCGCCATGGCGGCGCGGTCGGCAGCGGGCAGCGTGATGTAGGCGTCCTCGGCGATCCGGCGGAGGCGCAGGCGGCGGGATTCGCGGTCGGTCTCGAGGGCCGAGGGACCCACCACTTCGGACAGATCGCCGGCGGTATAGCGGCGCAACATGTCCATTTGCCAGAGACGGTCCCCGGCGGTCACATAGCCCTGGACGAAGAGGGCGTCTTCCAGGCTGCCGGCACGGATGTGCGGGACGCCGCGGGCGTCGAAAGCCACTGAAACCGGCGCCGCCACGGGGGCCTGTACGGTGCCGGAACGCTGCGGCAGCGGCCGCCAGACGTACCAATAAACGGCGCCCGCCGCCAGCAGGAACACGAGGGCGATGGCATAGTTGACGAGCCGAAGGATGCGCTGAAACATTGAGAAACGGTAAGTCCAATGATAGCCCGGCGGGATGGGTGCTCACCGCGGAGGCACGGAGAAAACGGAGGCTACGCGGAGAAAAACAAGAGAGTTTGTCTGCGGACCGGTGTCCCGGGATAGCCCGGAACGTGCGGCGCCCTCCGGAACGCGGCGGCGGACCCGCTTGCCCGCGAGAGCGGAAGAGGGCAGCAGTGGCTTTGAAGCGGAGGCGCTGAGACGGGAGACAGGCGCAGAGACGGCGATCCGGGGTCTTCTTCTCGTTTTTCCTCCGCGCCTCTGGGACCAAAGGGCACCAACCGCGTCGGGTTTGACGGCCTCCAGCGCCGCCCGGCGGCTAGCGGAACCGCAGGGTGATGCGGTCGTCCTTGGGGCCGTAGTAGATCTCCAGGTCCTTCATTTTCTGCTTCTCCATGGGGAAGTAGAGCAGGCCGGTGACGGGTTGGTCGGTCTTCTTTTCGGGCAGGATCTTGCTATCGAGCAAGGCCTTGAGGGGATTGGTGTGGTCGTCGGTTTTCACCGTGGAGCCGGTGGGTCCGTGGTCGGTCGGCATGCCCGGGCTGCCCATCAACACGGGGCCGCCGACGGTCCAGCCGCCTCCCTTTTTCTTCTCGGGTTCCTCGCCGTTGACGATCAGGGCCGTCTGGCCGGCAATCTGACTGCCCACGAACGGCTGGGCCTTTTCGCCATCCTTATCTGTGTGGAGCACAAAATCGTCCCGGTCGATGGAAAGCACTTTTCCGTACTTGGGGGTCACTTTTATTTCCGCGACGATATAATGTCCGCCGAGGTCATTGCCGATTAATTCCTTGACGGCATCGCCGTCGATGTACAAAGTGGCCTCCAGGCTGACATCGTCATTTTCACCGCGGGCGGTGGCGATGTTCTTTTTGGAAGACGCGGATAGGAGGAACGCGGGGAGCAAACAAAGGGCCAAAACTCGGACAGCCATAGGCGGGCACCTCTTCTTCTTACCGATTATACCGTCCGCCACTGTTACAATGAATCTTTCAGCCCCATCCCAGGAGTTGCACCCCACATGGACGAAAAGGAGCGCACGCGCGCTTTAGACCTCGCTCTGAGCCAGATTGAAAAGCAATTCGGCAAGGGCTCGATCCTGCGACTTGGATCGAAAGATGCCATCGTACCGGTTTCGGTGATTTCGACGGGATCGATCTCACTGGACGCTGCTTTGGGCGTAGGCGGTTTCCCTCGCGGCCGCATTAACGAGATTTTCGGACCGGAGTCTTCCGGAAAGACCACCATTGCGCTGCAGGCAATCGCCGAAGCGCAGAAGAAAGGGGGCATGGCCGCCTTCATTGACGTGGAGCATGCGCTCGACCCGGCCTACGCCAAGAAGCTGGGCGTGGATATCGATAACCTGCTGGTTTCGCAGCCCGATTACGGCGAACAGGCCCTTGAAATCACGGGCGCGCTGATCACGTCGGGACAAATCGACGTGCTGGTGGTGGACTCGGTGGCAGCGCTGGTTCCCAAAGCCGAGCTGGAAGGCGAAATGGGCGACAGCCACATGGGCGTGCAGGCCCGTTTGATGTCGCAGGCGCTGCGGAAGTTGACCGGCGTGGTGTCCAAGTCGCGCACCTGCCTGATCTTCATCAACCAGATTCGCGAGAAGATCGGGGTCATGTTCGGCAATCCGGAGACCACCACGGGCGGGCGCGCGCTGAAGTTTTACTCTACGGTGCGGCTGGACATCCGGCGGATTGCGGCCATCAAGGACGGCGAAAGCGTGGTCGGGAACCGGACCAAAGTCAAGGTCGTGAAGAACAAGGTGGCGTCACCGTTCCGCGAAGCCGAGTTCGACATTATCTACGGGGAAGGCGTTTCCAAGGAAGGCGACCTGATCGACCTGGGAGTGGCGCAAAACCTGGTGGAAAAGAGCGGCTCGTGGTTCAGCTACAAGGGCGAGCGCATCGGGCAGGGGCGCGAGAACGCGCGCCAGTTCCTGAAGGATAACGCCGACATCCGGCAAACGATCGATACGGAATTGCGCAAGATTCTGGGGCTGATCAAGCCGGACGCGTCGCCCATACCCGAACCGGCGGCGCCGGCGGCCAGCGCACCCCCGAAGCCGGTCGCGGCACGGCGTTGACCGTGGCGGCGGGCAGCGGAAAAGCGCCTCGTCCCATCTAAATGACCGAAGAGTACCGGCGGCAGGTCATCTGGCGGAAGCTTGCCCGTCTGGAGACCCGGCGCGCCGCCCCGCCGATCTCCACAGGCTTGCGGGCGCTGGATGCGGTGCTGGGCGGAGGAGGATTGCCGCGGGGGGGCATCGCGGAATGGTTCGGACCGCCCTCCTGCGGAAAGACCACCCTGGCGATCGAAACGGTCGCGTACCTGCAGAAAAAACGGCTCGGTAGCGGCGTGGATCGATGCCGACCGGACCTTCGACCCCGGCTATGCGGCGGCGCTGGGAGTGAGCCTGGAGCGGTTGCCGGTGGCGCGGCCGGAAACGGCTGAAGAAGCCCTCGAAATGGCCCGGCAACTGCTCCATTCGGGCGCGCTGGATCTGCTGGTGGTGGATTCGGCGGCGGCCCTGGCCGCCAGCCTGGAACTGGACGCCGGGATCGGCGACAGCGCCTGGGGATTGCAATCCCGAGTGCTGGCTTCGCGGCTGCGCGGGGTGTATTTCGCCCTGCGGCGCAGCGGCGCGGCGGCCCTGTTTCTCAACCAAAGCCGGGCGCGTCTGGATGCGGCGGCGGGAGACATGGAGACCAGCGCGGGTGGGCCGCCCTTGAAGCTGTATGCGGCGGTGCGGGTGGGGTTTCAAATGGAAAACGGATCGCGGCTGCGGCTGCGGGCCTTGAAAAACAACCTCGCGGCGGCCTTCCGGGGCGGTGTTTTGGAGTGGCGCGAGGGCGCCGGATTCGCCGATACCCTGTAAAAACGGCTCCGCAGCAGCACAAGGTGCAAAAAACAGCGGAAAACCGGGGGTTTTCGTGCCGGATCGCTTTACATCCCCATGCCCTTCCCTTATGATTGATATCGTTTCAGACGCGTGTTCGGGAAAACACGAGTCGTTAAACTTGTTCGATGGAATATGGCGAAGAGCCTGTGGAAATTGGCGTAGCGCCATAACTGAATAACGGGAGAATCGAAAAAGGAGAAATATGGCGAATCAGAGAATGACCCAGACGCAACTGGTGAAATCGGTGGCGGAGCACTGCGAAGTCAACAACAAAGTGGCCCGCGGATTTCTGGACTATCTTGCTTCCCTGGCGATCACCGAGGTTAAGAAGAACGGCATGTTCGTGCTGCCGGGCATCGGCCGGTTGGTACGTTCCGATCGCAAGGCCCGCACGGGCCGGAACCCGGCAACGGGCGAATCGATCAAGATTCCGGCGAAAAAGGTGGTGAAGTTTCGCGTAGCGAAAGCCGCCAAAGATGCCATTGTGCCGCCGAAGAAGGCGAAGTAGGCGCGGAGCGCTCCCGGATACACAAAACCCCGCGGTGCCCATATGGGGCCGCGGGGTTTTTCTATTGGATCTTTTTGAAGCCGAGCCGAGACCGCCTCAACGTGCGGGGGATCTCGTGAAGCCTATGCCTCTTTCTTCTTGTCTTCGTCTTCCTTCATTGCTGTCTTGAAGTTGCGGATCCCTTCGCCTAAACCCTTTCCCAGCTCACCGACCTTCTTACCACCGAAGAGCAGCACAGCCACGATGCAAATGACGACGAGCTCGGGAAAGCCTAAACCACCAAGACCGGCAGTCTGTATGACAGGCTCCATTGCGGCCTCCTTTGTTTCAGTCTTAGTTGTATTGTAGCGGATTCGGTGCGGTTGCGGTCAAGGGCGGGACGATGCCACACATTTTTGGGGATGGCCCGGCTCAGACGCCGAAACCCGCCGCTGGCCCCACCGGCCCGGCAACGAGGAGCGCGTGTCGACCCGGAACAGCCGCGGAAAGGCAAAATGCCGCCCCCTCAGGCAACCGCGGGGCCGCGAATTGCAGGGAGCGGGCGCACCGGGTTTCAGCTTCTCAGGCGAAGCGGCCCGGCCTCGGCAGCGGGACCGCGACCGCAGGGGCCGCGAATTGCAGGGAGGCGGCGCAGCGGGTTTCGGATTCTCAGGCGCAGCGACCCGGCCACGGCTGCGGGGACCGCGACCGCAGGGGCCGCGAATCGCAGGGAGCCGGCGCACGGGGTTTCGGATTCTCAGGCGCAGCGACCCGGCCACGGCTGCGGGGACCGCGACCGCAGGGGCCGCGAATTGCAGAAAGTCGGCGCAGTGGGTTTCAGCTTCTCAGGCGCATCGACGCGCCCTCGGCTCCGGGGGCCGCGACAGCCAAATATGACGCTTTCAGGCGCCGGGACCACCGTCGTGTAGTCCCAATGGTGCCGAAGGATTCGCCCGCGGGGTCCGCTTCTCTACCGGCTCCGTTTCTATGCTGAGCCGCGGCTCGGTTTCGAGGCTGGGCCGCGCGTACTGAGTCGAGCGAACCGAATCACGCGGTCGGGGGCCAATGGCGCCTAATGGAACCAGGCCCGCAGCCGGAACAGATCCTGCTGCATACCCTCGGACATCGGCGTTAACAGCACAATCACCGCAAACCAGGTGGTGGCAATCGAGATCAGCAGGCTGGCGATGCGGCTTCGTCCGGTCACCAACCGGAAGAGCACGGCGCCCACAAAGGGCGCCACCGCCGTCGCCACGCGGGCGTGCGGACCGAATTCCTGCAGTAAACCCCCCGGAAACACAACCCGAGTGTAGCCCCGTGGCGTTACCCCGAGTCAAGATATCCTCGGTGGTACAGCCGCCAGCTTAGTTTGGTTAATGGCGCCGGTTACAGCGGGACCCGATGCGGGATAATAGGCCGCAGGCGCCATGGACTTCAAGGATCAGGTGAAATCCCAGGTCGACATCGTGGGAGTGATCGGCGAGTACGTGCGGCTGAAGAAAGCCGGGCCACAGTCCTACAAGGGCTTGTGCCCGTTCCACAGCGAAAAGACGCCCTCCTTCAACGTTCATGCCACGCGCCAGTTCTACCATTGCTTTTCCTGCGGCGCGGGCGGAGACGTCTTCAAATTCCTGATGAACATCGAGGGCATCGGCTTCTTCGAGGCGCTCAAATCGCTGGCCGAGCGCTGCGGCATCCCGATGCCCAAGCGCTCCCTGGTGGCCGATGAGGATTCCCGGCTGCGCGCGGTTCTGTTCCAGATGCAGGTACTGGCGGCGGCCAATTTCCGCGACAACCTGCGCGGCGCGGCGGGAACGGAGGCGCGGGCCTACCTGGAGAAGCGCGGCCTGCGGCCGGAGACCATCGAGCAGTTCGGGCTGGGATACGCGGAACGCTCCGGGCGCGCGCTGTTGCGGCTGTTCGAGCAGCAGGGGTTCGACCGCGGCCAAGTGGAGGCCTCCGGCCTGGTGCGCAAGCGCGAGGACGGCACGCTGTACGACTACTTCCGCAACCGCCTGATTTTTCCGATCCACGGCGAATCGGGCAAGCTGGTGGGTTTTGCCGGGCGCGCCCTGGCGGCCGAGGACAATCCCAAGTACCTGAATTCCCCGGAGACCAAGCTGTATCAGAAGAGCCACGTGCTGTACAACCTGCACCGCGCCAAGGAGGGCATTCGCAAGGAGGACCGCACCATCCTGGTGGAAGGTTACATGGATGCGATCGGCGTGACGGCGGCGGGAATCCAGCCGGTGGTGGCCGTCTGCGGCACTTCGCTCACGTCGCAGCAGGTGCAGATGCTGAAGCGCCATGCGCAGCGGATCGTGCTGAATTTCGATCCCGACGCGGCCGGGGCTAACGCCGCGGGGCGTTACATCAACCTGCTGCTGGACGAGAGCATGCAGGTGCGCATTATGGAACTGGACGCCGACCTGGACCCGGACGAATACTGCAAAGAGCGCGGCGCGGCGGCCTACCGGGAGCGCCTGGAGAAGGCCAAAGGGTATTTCTACTGGGTAGCGGACCGCGCGCGCGCCGGGCAGGACCCTAACGATCCGGGAGCCGGGGTATTGGTTCTGCGCCAGCTTGTGCCGCTGGTGCAGCGCATTCCGGACAAGCTCGAGCGGATGCAGGCGGCGGAGGATCTGGCCAGTTATATCGGGGTGGAGCGCGGCGTGGTGCTGGACCACTTCCGCAAGGCCGTGGCCACCCGCCGGGAAGCCGTGCTGGAGCGTCCCAAAATCGCCCTGCGCGCGGATGAGCGTCTGCTGCTGAATGCGGTCTTCGATTCAGCGGAGATGGCCGCCGACGTGGTTCGGGAGCTGAAGGCGGTGGAGAGCATCGCGCGGTTTTCATCGCGACGGATTTTTCAAGCCATCTTCGCCATGGCGGAGGCGGGCGCCGAGGTGCGCTTCGAAGAAGTCCACGCGCGTCTGGAGGAGGCCGACCAGAACCTGCTGGCCGAAGCGGTGTTGGCAGGAGAGAGCGATTGCGCGCGCGAGGATGTGCTGGCCGCCATCGCCAGCATCCAACGTTCCGAGGAACAGCACCAGCGGTCGGAATTGAAAGTGCGCATCCGGGAGCTGGAGCGAAACGGCAACTGGCCGGAGGCGCTGCGGCTGACCGGGGAACTGCAGGCCATCGAGAGAGCCGCGCGCAACCGCGAATAGCGGGCGCCGATGGGCGCCGGGGACGCCTATTGACGGAACGCGCCGTGGTGTACAATGATCTGGATTATTCTCCGCCGGGAGTGACGGGGCTTCAGTGGCGATAGACGACAAACTTGACGGGCTGCAGCGGCTCGTACAGATGGGCAAGGAGAAAGGCTACGTTCTGTACGATGAGGTAAGCGACGTTCTGCCTGGAGACATGGCAGCCGGCGCCAGCCTGGACGAAGTTCTGTCCAATCTCGATGTGGCGGGAATCGAAATCCTGGAGGAGCCCAAGGATTTCGAAAAGAAGCTCGATGAGGGTGAAGGCGAAGAGCCGCTCGACATCGAACTGCCTGCCGGCGTCGGTGAAAAAATCAACGACCCGGTGCGCATGTATCTGCGGGAAATGGGCACCGTGCCGTTGCTCACGCGCGACGGCGAAGTGGAAATCGCGCGGCGCATCGAGCGCGGGCAACGGACCGTGCTGCGTTCGCTGTCGCGGGCGCCGCTGGCCATCCAGGAGATCCTGGTGCTGGCCGAGGAAGTCGCCCACGATACGCTTTCGGCGCGCGACATCGTGCAGATTTCCGAACCCATCCTGACCGATGAACTGGTGGAGGAGAAGAAGCAGGAGTTCTGCCAGTGCGCCGAAGAGATCGCGCGGCACTACCGCAAGGCCATGCAGTGCCGGCAGAAGCTGCAGGCCATCCCGCGCGGCATGAAGCCGAAGCTGTACCGGCGGCAATTGTTCGAGCTGGGCCGGCTGATGGTGAAGACCTCGCGGCTGGTGCGGACGCTGCGGTTTCAGACTCCGGTGATCCGGCATTTGATCGATGCGCTGCGGGGCGCGGTGGAGCAGTTGAAGCCGCTCGAGCGTGAGATCGTCCAGGTGCAGCGGAAGCTGGAGGCGTGGCAGGGCGGGCGGGCCGACGGCATCAAGGAACTGCGCAAGGAACAGCGCAGCGTGGCGCAGCGGCTGCAACAGCTCGAGGAGCAGTACGGCGCGTCGGCGGCCGAGTTGCGGCGCACCCTGGAGATCATCACCAAGGCCCACCAGGAAGCCGAAATGGCCAAGAAGGAGCTGATCGAGGCCAATCTGCGGCTGGTGGTGAGCATCGCCAAGCGTTACACCAACCGCGGCCTGCAGTTCCTGGACCTGATTCAGGAAGGCAATATCGGTCTGATGAAAGCGGTGGATAAGTTCGAATACCGCCGGGGTTACAAGTTTTCCACTTACGCCACCTGGTGGGTGCGGCAGGCCATCACCAGGGCCATCGCCGACCAGGCACGGACCATTCGCATCCCGGTCCACATGATCGAAACCATTAACAAGTTAGTGCGGACCTCGCGCGAGCTGGTGCGGGAGCTGGGGCGGGAGCCGACTAACGAAGAGCTGGCCAAGCGGATGCAGTTGCCGGTTTCGAAAGTGCGCAAGGTGCTGCGCGTGGCACAGGAGCCGATCTCGCTGGAGACGCCCATCGGCGAGGAGGAAGAATCGCATCTGGGCGATTTTATCGTCGACCAGCGCGGCATTTCGCCATCCGATGCGGTAATCAACCTGAATCTGCGGGAACAGACCGCCCAGGTGCTGAAGACCCTTACGCCGCGCGAGGAAAAGATCATCAAGATGCGCTTCGGCCTGGAAGACGGCAGCGAGCACACGCTGGAGGAAGTGGGGCAGAATTTTGCGGTCACGCGGGAGCGGATCCGGCAGATCGAGGCCAAGGCGCTGCGCAAATTGCGGCATCCCAGCCGCAGCCACCGCTTGCGCGCCTTTCTGGAAAACGGAACGCGGGGCTGACCGCAATCGGCCGGCGGTATGCGGCCGGGGTTTCAGACTGCTTCGCGGAGCGCCCTTCCGGGGATGGCGACGGGGGCGGGGCCCGCTATCCGGATGCGCGGCTCCCTTGCCGGCTGCCCAGATCGAGTCTCGGCTGCCCGTCAGTGTTTTTGGGCTGAGCAGACCACCTTTCGGCTGCTCGGCCCAACGAAAAACGGGGACGTTTGCCGTCCCCGCCATTCCTCTTCCTATTTTCTTACCAGCGCGGTTCCCGTCGGCCGCCGCCGCCACCACCACCACCACCCGGCCGGCGTCCACCGCCGCCGCCTCCTCCTGGCCGGCCGCCGCCGCCACCACCGAAGCGGTTACCACCACCGCCGCCGAAGCCGCGGTCGGGTTTGGGACGGGCCTCATTCACGTTCAGAGCCCGGCCATCCAAGGTGTAGCCGTTCAAGGCCGAGATCGCCTGATCCGCTTCTGTTTCATTTTCCATTTCGACGAAGGCAAACCCGCGCGAACGCCCGGTGTCCCGATCCGTCATGATCCTGGCGCTATTCACGGCGCCGTAACGTTCAAACAAACTACGGACAGATTCCTCAGTTGCATTGAAATCGAGGTTGCCCACGAAAATGTTCTTCACAACAATCCTCCAGACAATTTGAAAGCGGGCTCATCGGGGGAGACGACAGAAGCGGTTCGACGGTGCCGTCGCTCAAGATACTCTCAGCCGGACTCGCGGAAGCTATCAAACGCGCTCCAACTATAGCACGGGCCGCTGCCGTGGGCAAATCGCAAATTATACAAAAACGTGCGCCTGATGACAAAATACACGGGTGCCGTGAGCGGGAAGCGCTGCCGCCCAGTTACGCAGCTCCTGTTAGCCAGAGCGCCTTACCGGAATGCAAAGTTTATAACATAGCAGACGGCCGTATTGCTCCCCGCATTCAAACGGCGGCGGCGCCGGGCGGCAGGTTATAGTTCGGCTCCGGTTTCGGCCTGGCGGGCGATGGAGCGTGCAATGCCGGATCCTGCCGGGCGGTTAACGGGTCCCGGACATTAGAGGCCTCGCGATGCCAGTACACCTTGCGGACGGGGTACGGCAGCCGGATACCTTCCTGCTGGAAGCGCTTGAGGATGCGCTTGCGCAGGGCCGCTCGGACGGCTCCCTGGTAGTTAAATTCGGCTACCTGGTAATTCAGCGAGAAGCCCAGGGAGAAATCGCCGAACCCCGGGTCGAGTAACACCGAGGGCGGCGAATCGGACACCATACCGTCTATATGCCGGGCGCCCTCGGTAGCTTCCTCAAGCAGAATCCGCTCCACGTGCTCTACGTCGCTTTCAAACCCCACGTTCACTTGCAGGCTGACACCCATGCGCTTGTCCGGCAGATGGTAATTCGTGACGATAGCCTGGGACAGCTTGGCGTTGGGAATGATGATGAGGTTGTTGGAGGAAGCGCGCACCATGGTGCTGCGCCAGGCAATATCGGAGACGTAACCTTCTTCGCCGCTGGCCAGCCGGATATAATCACCAAGCCGGATCTGGCCGCCGACCGCCACATAGAAACCGGCGAAGAGATTTGACAGGGTGTCCTGTAGGGCCAGGGCGACGGCCAGGCCGCCGACGCCTAAAGCAGTCAGGATCGGAGTGATTTTTACGCCGAATTCCTGGAGCAGCAGGACGATTCCCAGAAGCATGACGGACAGTTGCGCCAGGTTCTGGGTAAGGGTGGTCACCGGCAGGGCCCCCTGCACCTGGTCGCCAAAATGGCGCACCAGGTCTCCGGCGAGGCGCATGCAGATCAGGGTGAGGGAGATGATCCACAACACCAGCAGGGTTTTGGCGCTCCAGGCGGTGAATCGGGCCGGCAGCTCCGAAGATTGCAGGGCGATGTGCAAAGCCAGGATGGCTGTCCAGATGAGAAACGGCGCCTTGATGGCCTCGGTGAGGATCACGCCGGGACGGCTCCCGGTGCGCCGGGTCCAGGCGCCCAAAATCCGCACCACCACGCGGCGTACCGCCCAGCCCGCCAGCATGATGACGACGAAAATCACCACCGGCCAGACCACGGCCATGGGATCCCTTTCCAAAAGGTGCCGGAATGCAGTCATGTCTTTCCTCTTCATCAGGTTCGCACAACCAAATCGGCTGCACGGCCAGGGGCTTCGGGGCGTCAATCCAATGTGCGGATAAGTGTCGCCATTTGTGCCTTGACCCTGGTGGGCCTGTCACTGGCACAGGACGACGGACCTTCGGCGTGGGAGCTTTACGAGGAGGGCCGTGCAGCGGAAAAGGCCGCCCATATGGCGGAAGCCTATATGCTGTACATGGAGGCCTCCGCCATGGAGCCCCAGAACCGGACCTACTGGCTGCGCGGCCAGGCGGTGCAGTCGCGGGCGCTCATGCAAGCCAAGCCGGTGCCCAGCCGGTCGGCCGATAGCGCCGCGCTGGAGCCGGAGACGCCGCCGGTTCATTTCGATCCGCCCACCGCCCAGGACGAAATGGACGTGCGGAGATTGCTTCCGCCGCCGGACCTGGTGCACGCCGGCCCGCAAACGCTCGACTTCGACATGCGCGGCGATTCCAAAAAGCTCTGGGAGGACATGGCCCACACCTATGGCCTGAATTGCATTTTCGACGCCGACTATCAGCCGACCAAGGCGATCCATTTCGAACTGAAGTCGGTGGAATACCGGGTGGCGATGCGCGCGCTGGAGGCTGCCACGGATACGTTTATTGTCCCGCTGACCGAGAAGCTGTTCATGGTGGTCAAGGACACGCCGCCAAAGCGCAACGAACTGGAACCGGTGGAGGCTGTGGAGATCCGCCTGCCCGAGACCAGCACTACCAAGGATTTTCAGGCGCTGGTGGCTTGCGTACAGCAGAGCATGGGGCTGGAGAAAGTCTCCTTCGATACGCGCGACAACACCGTCATCATCCGCGATAAAGTCTCCAAAGTGATTCCCGCGCAGGCGCTGTTTGAGCAGCTCATTAACCCCAACGCGCAACTGATGATCGACCTGGAGTTTCTCACCGTGAGCCGGGATGACACGATCACCTATGGAATCGATTTCCCCTCCATGCTTTCGCTTTTGCCGGTGACTACGTGGTTGAATAATACCTTCGCGACTCCCAGCGGGGTTGCCGGGCTGCTGGGCTTTGGAGGAGGTAAGACGCTGATCGGGATCGGCATCGCCATGCCATCGCTGGTGGCGCAGATGACCAAGAATTCGGGCAAGGTTCTGTTCTCCACCGAACTGCGCGCGCTCGACGGGCAGCCGGCTTCGCTGCACATGGGCCAGCGCTATCCGATTCTGACCTCGGGTTATTTCGGAACCTCGGGTTCCGCGACGGCGGGCACCACCAACACCGGCTATGTTCCGACACCTTCGTTTACGTTCGAAGATCTGGGCCTGACTCTGAAGGTGACCCCGACCTTGCACGACGTGGACAGCGTAACCATGGACATCGACGCCGAATACAAGGTGCTGGCCGGCACGAGCTTAAACGGAATACCGGTAATCGGCAGCCAGGTATTGAAGAGCAAGCCGGAACTGCGGATGGGAGAATGGGCCATGGTGGCGGGGCTGCTCAACGCCAGCGACGCCCGCACCATAGCGGGCCTGGCGGGGCTTTCCCAGATCCCTTTCCTGGGCCCTTTGACCAGCACGCATGAGAAGGACATCGATACCGAAGAAGTTCTGATTCTGATGCGCCCGCACCTGATGACCCCGCCCCCCTCGCAATCCATCCACCTGCCCATCTACCTGGGCTCGGATACCCGCCCGGCGACGCCACTGTAGAGGACGCGACCGCGACACAAGCCCGGAATTGCCGTCGAATGGACCCGGAACGCGATCTACCTCGGCGTCAAGGCAGTCCTCGCACACCGTTTCTGCTTCCATGAATGACGACGCCCGACGTCGTGGAGACTCTGCGGAAACTCCCGTTCCCTCGACCCTTCCTTACCTTGGGTCTTCTCGATTCCTGCGCGCCTCCGCGTCGAATGGGTCCGCGCCCGCCTCTGGCCTGTCGGCAGTTTGCTCGCCCCACGAACATCGACAGCAGTCGATGCGTGTGCTCCGCGGTGAAGCCGGCGCAGCCTCAAACGGCGGGCCTCAGTTTCCTCCGCCGAGGATGTTGTGTATGAACGCCGGCTCGATGGTCCAGTTGCCTAAGACGCGGTTGCCTTCACTGCGGAAGGAACCGCTCGACAGAGGACCGCTCAAATCGGCTGGATTGGGCACGTGGTTTTCGCGCAGAATGGCCTCGCGCAGCCTGGCGGTGGCCAGGATGAGCTGGGCGGAGACCTCGGCGGCTTCGTGGTCGCTGGGGCAGCGCACCACCAGCCGGCCGCTCAGATGTCCGGACTCGGGCACGAAGGACAGCGTGATCGAATCCGCCTGCTCCAGGGAGTGCGCGAACATCTGGGTACCGTCCGGCAACCCGGGCCGCAGGCGCAGCCACGAACCGGGAACTTTGAGCCACATCAATCCGCTGGGCGGTTCGGGATTGGGGCCGCTGGCCGAATTGGTCATGTCGGTCGCGGCCGTCTCATCCGCGCTCACCGCAACCGCCATCAGATTGTCCTGCAACGGCAGGAAGGAGATGCGGTGCGACTCGCTGCTGCCCGGCACGCGGCACAGCGAATAGGCGCACGTTCCGCCGGAAGTCTGGGCGTATGCCCGCAGGCTGTTCCAATCGAAGCGCCCCTTCACCAGCATGTAGGTGCCGGTGGGCGCGAATGCCACCAGGGCGGAATCCAGGTCTTGGCGGTAATCGAAGCGGGTCTTGCGGACAAAGGTGCGGTACTCGGGGTCCTCGGAGGCCTGGGCGCCGTCGAGCAATTGCAGAATTCCGGCCTGCCGCAGGGCCGCGAAATCGATGTAGAGCAACGGCGCGCCCTGAGCGGGAAGCCGCTTCATCATGGCGGGGAGCGAGAGGGGCCGCGAACGGTACCACACCACTCCCCACACCGAACTGCCGCAGATCACGGCCACCACCAGTAGCAGCAGCCAGGCGCGGTTCTTGGGGGTCACACCAGCAGTATTACACAGCCACCATTACACAGCCACCGTTTCGGCGTGCGCGGCCTGGCGGGAGGGGCGCGGCGGGCGCGCCTGCTTCCACAAGGCGACATACGGTTCGAGGTCGTGCATCAACTGCTCGAAACCGGGCAGGGTCAGCGATTGGGCGCCGTCGCTGACGGCCTTTTCGGGGCAGGGATGGACCTCCACGATCAGCCCGTCGGCGCCAATCGCCACTCCGGCGCGCGCCAGGGCCGGAACCAGGCTGCGTTTGCCGGTGGCGTGGCTGGGGTCGAGCACCACCGGGAGATGCGTCAACTCGTTGAGTACCGGGATGGCGGAGATGTCACAAGTGTTGCGCGTGGCGGTTTCGAAGGTGCGGATGCCGCGCTCGCACAGGATCACATTGGGGTTGCCATGAGCCACAATGTACTCAGCCGACATCAGCAGTTCTTTGATGGTGGAACTCATGCCGCGTTTGAGCAGCACCGGGCGCCCGCAGCCGCCCAGTGATTTCAGCAGCGCGAAATTCTGCATATTGCGCGCGCCCACCTGCATGCAGTCGGCATATTCGGCCACCATTTCCACGTCGCGGTCGCTCATGATTTCGGTGATGATGCCCAGGCCGGTGGCGGTGCGGGCTTTGCGCAGGAGCTTGAGGCCCTCCAGTTCCAGGCCCTGGAAGTCGTAGGGCGACGTACGCGGCTTGAAGGCGCCGCCGCGCAGCATGTGGGCGCCCGCCGCCGCCACACCCTGGGCGGTTTCCATGATCTGCTTTTCGTTCTCCACCGAGCATGGGCCGGCAATCATGATGAACTCGCCGGCGCCGATCTCTACCCCGTTGACCTTGATGGCGGAGTGCTCGCGCTTGAATTCGCGGCTGACGAATTTGTAAGGCGCCGAGATCCGCATGGCGCTTTCGACGCCGGGGGTGGCTTCGAGCGATTCCAGGCAGGCGGTGACGTCGCCCACTCCCACCACTCCGATCACCACCCGTTCCTCGCCTGCGATCGAGTGCACCTTGTAGCCGAATTCCCGGACCCGCTCGCAAACGTGCTCGATTTCCTCCCTGGTGGCATGCGGGCGCATCGATATGATCATTCGTTATAACCTCCGGACAATAAAAAAGCCCACTCCGGCGAGCGGGCGATCAGAAGAAAGCTTTGCGAAGCAGTTCGGACCAACGCCCCCTCACCGGATCTGGCGGTAAAACCAGAACCGGCCGGTAAAGCCATTGGAGAATGCTTGCGCCATCGAATTCCAATATACACCATGGTGGCTGCGCAGGACAAGATAAGCCGCGCCATTATAGGAATTTACTGGCACCACCTGGAAGGAGTGTATTGGGAGTGGAGGCCAAGCTGCTGATGGCTGGCCGCTGGCGGCCGGCACTGCCCTGGACCAGCCTCAGGGAAAAAGCCCCACGCGCCGTCAAACCAGGCGGGGATGCGTATCCAAGCGCACATTGATTAAAATGGGCCCGATGAAAGTATTGCTAACCCTGATCGTTTCCGCTGCCGCGGCCCTGGCGCAGGCGCCGCCGGCCAAGACGGCACACAAGCCGGCGCCGCGACCCAATCCGCTCCTGAACCCGTACGGGTTTCGAGCCGTTGCGCCGCCCGTTTATCGTGTCAGGCTCACCACCACACACGGTGATTTCACGGTGGAAGTGAACCGCGCGTGGGCCCCTTTGGGCGCGGACCGTTTCTACAACATGGTGCGTAGCCGGTACCTGAACAATTCTTCCTTTTACCGCATCGCCCCCGGTTTCATTGTGCAGTTTGGAATGGCGGCCGACCCGGCCGTGAACTCCGCTTGGGACAAAGCTCCTATTAAGGACGATTCGGTAAAACAGAGTAACAAGCGGGGCACGCTGGTCTTCGCCACCTCCGGTCCCAACTCCCGTACTACGCAGTTGTTTATCAATTTGCGGGACAACACGATGCTGGACAGCCAGGGCTTCGCGGCCTTCGGCACGGTCACCGAGGGCATGGACATCGTGGACGGGCTTTACAGCGGCTACGGGGAGATTAAGGAAATGGGTGGCCACGGGCCCAGCCAGGCGCAAGCCGGGAAACTCGGTAAGCCCTACCTGGACAAGGACTTCCCGAAGCTGGACAGCGTCAAATCGGCGATCGTCATTTTTCCTGCCGCCCCCGCCCCGGCGGTGAAGAAGGCCGTGCCAGCGACTAAGAAATAGCGCCGAGGGGCGCCCGGATAGATCTGGGTTTGGATCTGTGGCGCCCCCTGACCGTCCGATTCGGCAGGGTAACCCATCTACTAAGTCTTTGGGTCCATAACCAATCTCAGCGTAGAAAGCACCCGCTTCGCTGAGCCACAATTCCCTCGTACTCCTGTCTCGGACTAACCGATTCTGAGGGCGAGTCCAGGACAGAGTAGATGCCGGCAGGGTCTTGTCATATGCCGGTGCCTGCCGGGATACCAAGATGGGAGCAAAGGGATGTCGCACTACTGCGCGTTGTTTTCGATTATCTTCATGATTGGTTTTGTGGCTCTATTCGATTGCATGCACATCGACAGGAGCAATGCCCGCTTTTGCAAGGACAGCCTGCTGAGCGAAGAAGATATCGCCCACCTGCTGGGGATTCTTTCGGCCTGCCGGGAGTGAGCGGTGGATCGGGGGCTTCCGGAATTTCCGGCGGTCCCAAACCGGGGACCTACCTGGTTACGCCGAAGCCATCCACCTGAACTTCCAGCAGGTGGTTGATGCGGATTCCATAGATACCGTCGGTCTTGGCCATCGCTCCGGTCCTGGGTTCGGAGTGAACCACCGTGCCATTGACTACGAAATCCACCTTTTCGGCGCCCACGCGCACTTCCAGTTGGTTGGTGGATTTTCCCGTCGCATCGGGTTTCTTCACCACATCGTTGGGGGTCTTCGGCGCGACGATGGGCGTGTCGTTGCCGTTGCGGCTCTTGAGCAGCCAGGTTCCATTCTGCGCCACCACGAAGTAGAAATAGCTCTGCCCGGCGCCATCCAGAGCGCTGCCGCCGAACACCAGACCGTAGTAATTGGTGTGGCCGCTGGGCTTCATCAGGGTGAAGGTACCTTTAAGAGTGTACGTGCCGGAGGCGGTGTTGGCGGGGTTCCAGTAGACGGCGGCCTGCGGATTGGTGGCGTGGAAGCCGGATCCCATGGTGACGAATTTGATGTCCCCGGCGGCGTCGGGGTCGGACGCGGAAGTGCTGTGATCGACGCGCACCTTCCAGCCCGCGGGGGCCTGGGCGAAGAGCGGAATCAGGGCGGCTAGCGCCAGGGCTGCCATCGGAATCGGACGCTTCACGTGGTCTTTTCTCCTTGTATGCCTCGAACTATGCGGAGGCGGCCGGGCGGCGTAGCGCCATTTCGGCTGGGCAATTCGAGTTCATTATATATCGGGGATGGTCCGCGGTAAGGCCGGTAGGGACTGGAAAAGAACGCGCGTGCGTGCCGGCTCGCCAGTCTACAATGGGAGGCAGGCATGACCTTTGAAGAACGCATCGAACGGCTCACGGAACGCCATGAAGCACTGGCGCAGAGCCTGGAGGTCCTCACCGTCGACGTGCGGGAACTCCAAACCGGCCTGAAGGAACTCGGCGTCAAGGTGGACCAGCTTACGAGCAAGGTGGACCAGCTCACCACCGACGTCCAGAAACACGACGCCGTCATCGCCCAGATCCTGGAGGCCACCACCCGCAACAACGACACCGTGGCCAACCTCGCGTTCATCGCCAGAATGCACTCCGAGCGGCTCCAGCGCCTCGAAGAAGGCAAGCGCTAAACAGGCATTGTCCGCGGCGGCTCCGTTATCCCGCACCGCAGGCATCGGACGCAGTACAGTATGCTGAAGCAGTGGCACATCAACTGACCCGCCGGGGGTTCGCTGGAACTCTGGCGGCGCTGGCCTTGCCGGCCGCCGAGAACGGCTGGACGGAATTGTTCGATGGACACAGCCTGAACGGCTGGCGCCCCAGCGAGAATCAGGATTCGTGGAAAGTGACGGATGGTGCCCTGGCGGCCGATGGCAAGCGCTCGCACCTGTTTTACAACGGGCCGTCTCACGGCGCCGATTTTCGCAATTTCGAGCTGGAAGTGGAGCTGATGACGCGGCCCGGATGCAATTCCGGAGTTTACTTCCACACGGCCTACCAGGAGAACGGATTCCCCATCAAAGGCTTCGAAGTGCAGGTGGATAACAGCTTCGTGGGCGAGGGCAGCTACCGGGAACACAAGATGGGCGGGTCGCTATACGGGCTGCGCAACATCTATAAAGTTTTTGCCGCGGACAACCAGTGGTTCACGCTGGCGGTGGCCGTGCGCGGCAAAAACGTGCAGATCCGCCAGAACGGCATGCTGCTGGTAGATTATACCGAGCCCACGCCGCCGGTGATTCCCGACGGGCCGGAGCGCGGACGCTTCCTGGACCACGGCACTTTCGCGCTGCAATGCCACAACGAAGGATCGCGCGTGCTCTACCGCAGCGTGCGGGTGCGGCCGCTGCCCGATAACACCGCCACAGCGGGTGGACCGGCGCCGGTGGCCGACGAATTGTTCCGCAAGGTCATCGACGACGGGCGGCATAACATCCCGATGGTGGATTACCATACGCACATCAAGGGCACCCTTACGGTGGACCAGATGCTGGACCGCTCGCGGCACGACGGTATCATGTACGGGATCGCTATCAACGCCGGATTGGGGCAGCCGGCGCCCACCGACGAGGCGCTCGAAAAATACGTGGACAGCCTGCAAGGAAAGCCCTGCTTCATCGCCATGCAGGCCGAGGGGCGCGAGTGGACGGGGATGTTCTCGCGCCGGGCGGTGGCGCGGTTCGATTACGTATTCAGCGATTCCATGACCTGGACCGACAACCGCGGCAAGCGCATGCGTACGTGGCTGGCCAACGAGGTGGGCACCATTCCGGACGCGCAGGAATTCATGGAAACGCTGGTGGACCGCACGGTGGGGATTCTGGAGCACGAGCCGATCGATATCTACGCCAACCCGACCTACCTGCCGGATCAGCTTGTGAAAAATTACGAGAGCCTGTGGACCGAAGTGCGGCGTCAGCGGGTGATCGAGGCGGTCGTGCGCAATCAGGTGGCCATCGAGCTGAACAACCGCTACAAGCTGCCCAGCGCGAGCTTTGTGCGGATGGCCAAGGCGGCCGGATGCAAGTTCAGTTTCGGGTCGAACAACAGCGGCCCGGAGAACCTCACGCGGTCGGAGCACGGGCTGGCCATGATCGACGAGTGCAAGCTGGTGTGGCAGGATTTCTTCGTGCCGGGCCAGTGGGGGCCGCGGGCCATTGAACGCAAAGGCGGAGTTCTAAGAGCATGAGCGACGAAGCGTATGGAAGTCCGGAAGACTTTTTCCAACCAGCGATTATCCGGCGGATATACACGATCGTAATGGATTTCGAAGGCACCGCCTGCGCCACTCAAATCATCGCCCTGTCGGTGAACCACGCATTGCAGTCCTGGCTCGACGACCTGGGCCTGGTGGGCATTTACGGGCTGACGGATGAACAGCGCGAACGGCTGACCACGGCGGTTGCGGAATCGCACTGGAAAGTGAAGCATCTTCAAAACCTGCAGAATACGTGGTGGGTAACCATTACGCCCGATGACGGAAGCATGGCGCTGCTGCACGTCGTGGAAACCGCGGTACATTCCGGGATGCCGCGCAGCGAAAACCAATAGATCCCCGCAGCTTCACCACCAAGAATCCGCTTTCCCGCCTCAAGGAGCCGCCGTTTTGGGCGATACGAGTGATTTGAGTGCATCGCTCGCACCCAAGACGGCCCGGACGTCCTTCCGGGCCCAGGCTCCGGAGGCGTATCAATGTTGCAACGCAATTGGGCCCGGCTGACCGGCCGTGGCCTGATCCTGTTCCTTTTCTGCGTGTGGACCGGCTCGCTTAGCGCCCAGGTCCCGTCGCGTATTACGCAAGCCGTCGACGAACGGGCGCTGGTGCGTCTGGCCGGCACCGTACATCCACTGGTGGCGGGCGCCGTGGATCTGGGCCGCGTGACGGCCGGTCTGCCGATCGAGCGGGCGCTGTTGTATCTTTCAGCATCCGCGGAACAGGAGGCGGAACTCGAAGCACTGCTGGCCGCTCAACAGGATCCGGGCGCAGCAGAATACCACCAGTGGCTGACGCCCGAGCAGTTCGGCGAGCGGTTTGGCGTATCGGATGCGGATTTGCAGACCATCACGGCGTGGCTGTCCGGTCAGGGGCTGCAGGTGACGGCGGTCGCCCCGGGCCGGCGGACGATCGAGTTTGGAGGCAACGCGCGCCAGGTGGAGCAGGCCTTCCACATCGAAATCCATGAGTTTCAGGTGGCCGGTGAGCGGCGGGTGGCGAACGCCACGGAACTGGCGATTCCGCAGGCCCTTCGGCCGGTGGTGGCGGGGGTGGTTTCGTTGAACAATTTTCCGCGGCGGCCGATGCATCGGGTGATCAGCCGCGGGCCGGGGGAATCGGGCGGCCACTACCTTCCGATTACCGACCTGACCGGAGGCGGGCACGGCCTTTCGCCCTACGATTTCGCCGCCATCTACGATGTGGCTGGGCTTTGGAACAACGGCTTCGACGGCACCGGCCAGACCATCGGCATCGCCGGGCGCACCAATCTGAAGCTGACGGATGTGGCCTCGTTCCGCTCGGAATTCGGCCTCCCGGCCAAGGCGCCGCAGGTGATTGTCAACGGGACGGACCCGGGCATCATCAGCTCGGCCGAGGAGACCGAGGCGGACCTGGATGTGGAATGGTCCGGGGCGGTGGCCAAAGGCGCCACGGTGGCCTTTGTGGTGAGCGCCAGCACCGCGGCCACCGATGGCATCGACCTTTCAAGCAGTTACCTGGTGAATAACAACATCGCGAGCGCGATCAGTGTCAGCTTTGGCGAGTGCGAAGCCGAAATGGGCGCCGGCAATGCGTTTTACAACAGCCTGTGGCAGCAGGCGGCGGCCCAGGGGATTTCGGTGTTTGTGGCCGCCGGCGACAGCGGCTCAGCGGGTTGCGACGCGCCCGAATCGTCCAGCGGCAGCACCAATACCACCACCCCGGCCAGCCATGGCTTCGCGGTGAGCGGCCTGGCCTCGACGCCCTACAACGCGGCGGTGGGCGGCACCGAATTCAACGACCCGACCGCTGCCACTTACTGGAACAGCTCGAACAACGCGCAGGAGGCGTCGGCCAAAAGTTATATCCCGGAAGTGGTTTGGAACGAGAGCAGTTACACGACCGCCGGGGCGGCGGCCAATGGCCTGTGGGCAGGCGCCGGCGGGGTGAGCACACTGTACGCGACGCCCACCTGGCAGACGGGCACGGGCGTACCCACGGTGGATCCGGGGGCCACCACGCATCACCGCTACCTGCCAGACGTGGCTTTGAGCGCGGCGGGCCATGACGGCTACCTGATTGTGCAGGAGGGCAGTTTATACCTGGTGGGCGGGACGTCGGCTGCCTCGCCATCCTTCGCCGGGATCCTGGCGATGGTCGATCAGTATTCCGGCGGCCGCAACGGCAACCCGAATGCGCAGTTCTACCCACTGGCGGCGAAGGCGCCCTCGGTGTATCACGACGTGACCACGGGGAATAACGAAGTGCCGTGCACGGGCGGATCGCTCAATTGTTCGGCGGCGAAATCGGCCACCAGCCCGGGCAAGATGAACGGCTACGCGGCGGGGGCCGGGTACGACCTGGCTACCGGCTGGGGATCGGTGGACGCTTACGAGTTGGCTCTCAACTGGGGAGCCGCACCGGTCGCAACCGGACCCGCGATTACCGCTTTGACCCCAACCCGATGACCGGCGCGGCATCCGCCCAGACCCTGACTATTACCGGAACCGGCTTTACTGCGGGAACTGGACTCAAGGTGGTTCTGACCAGCGGCTCGACTACCACGACTTACCAGGGCGCGCAGATCACGAGCTCCAGTGCCACCCAGATCCAGGTAGCGGCGAGCCTGGGCACAGCCACCCAGAACTGGACGGTCAAGGTGGTGAATCCGAACGGAAGCACCTCTAGCGGGAGCGTCTTGCAGGTGGTGGCGCCGGTGGCGGCGCCTGCGATTACGTCGCTCAGCCCCAATCCTATAACCGGGTCGGCATCCACCGCGACACTAGCCATCAACGGCACAGGATTCACGGCGGGAACGGGATTGAAAGTGGTGCTCACCAGCGGCTCGACGACGGTGACTTACCAGGGTGCGCAGATCACCAGCGTGAGTGCTACCCAAATCCAGGTGGTGGTGAGCCCGGGCACGGCCGCCCAGAACTGGACCGTCATGGTAGTGAATCCCAACGGGCAGGCGTCGAATGGGGTGAGCTTGCAGGTAACGGCGCCGGCGGCGCCCGCAATTACATCAATCAGCCCCAATCCCATGACCGGTTCCAATGCCTACCAGATCCTGACCATCAACGGAACGGGTTTTAGTGCGGCAACGGGGTGGAAGGTGGTGCTCAGCGGCGGAGGAACCACGGTGACCTTGCCGGCATCGCAGATTTCGGTGACGAGCACCACCCAGATTCTGGCCCAGGTCAATGTGGGGACGACGGCGCAGACCTGGTCGGTGCAGGTGGTGAACCCCAGCGGAGTGGCCTCCAACGCCGCCAGCCTCACGGTGACGGCCCCGGCCGCGGTGCCTACGATTACCTCGCTGGCGCCCAACCCGATGACCAAGTCGGCCACAGCCCAAACGCTAACCGTCAACGGCACCGGCTTTCAGAGCGGTAGCGGGTTGACGGTCAAACTGACCTCCGGCGGAGTGCTGATTACGGTGCCAGGGTCGGCGATTAAGTTCGTGAGCAGCTCGCAGCTCACCATGCCGGTCATCGTGGGGGCCTCGGCGCGTACCTATAGCGTGACCGTGGAAAACCCGAACGGCCAGATTTCCAATGCGGTCAATCTGACGGTACAGTAGGGGCGTGCGGGCAGTGAATATACAGCGGCTGGCTTTCGGCGTCCTGGTGCTGACGGCGGCAGCGGTGCTCTACCTGGTATTCGGCTGGCATCCCCGCTGACGGCAGAGTAGCGCGGCGCCTCTCACATGACCGGGCCGATGCGCCAGGGCACGAACTCCTGGTGTCCCAGGCGCTCGGCCGCGGTGCGGCGGCCGGAGGCGACTTCGAGCAGGCGGTCGAGGATTTCGCGGCCGACCTCGCGGACCGTGCGTTCGCCCTCGGCGATGCGCCCGGCGTTGATGTCCATGTTGCCGGTCATGCGCCGGTAGGTGTCGCTGTTGGTGGAGATTTTGAGCACCGGAATGGTGGGGAACCCGATGGCGCTGCCGCGGCCGGTGGTGAAGGCGATGAGGTTGCAGCCTCCGGCTGCCAGACCACTCAGCGAGACGGGGTCGTAGCCGGGGGTATTCATGAAGGCGAAGCCGGGGTTGGTGATGCGCTCGGCATATTGGTAGACCTCGATAAGCGGGGAGGTGCCGCCCTTGGCAACGGCGCCGAGGGACTTCTCGAGGATGTTGGTCAAACCGCCGGCCTTATTGCCGGGGCTGGGGTTGTCATCGAAGGAAGAGCCTTCAAAGCGATTCAAGTATCGCTTGTACTCCCGGATGCAATTCAATAATTTTTCAGCCACTTGCCGGTTGCGGGCGCGCTTCACCAGGAGGTGCTCGGCGCCAAAGATCTCGGGGGTTTCCGCCAGTACCGGGGTGCCGCCCAGCTCGCTCAGCAGGTCGGAGCAATAACCCAGGGCGGGGTTGGCGGTGATACCGGAAAAGGAATCCGAACCGCCGCAGTTGAGGCCCAGCACAATTTTGGAGGCAGGGACGGGCACGCGGTGCTCTTCGGCGGCGCGTTCGAGGAATTGCCCGATCAGCCGGCGGGCGGCGGCGATGGCGCCTTCGGTGCCGCCGCTCGATTGCAAGGTGAGGCCGGCTAGGCGGCCGCCCTCCGGCGCAGAGCCGCCCAGGTAGTGCTCGATCTGGTTGACCTCGCAGCCCAGCCCCAGGATTACGGCGGATGAGACGTTGGGGTGCGCCAGGACCCCGCCCAGAGTGCGGCGAAGCTGATCGATGTCGGGCCCCATGGAGTGGCCGCAGCCTTCGCCGTGCGGGAAGGAAACCACCCCATCCACGTTTTCGGGGAGGGGTTCGCCCCGATAGCTGCGGGCGATGGACTCGGCGGTGTGGGCCGCGCAGTTGCTGGCGGCGACCACCGCGATGTAGTTGCGGGTACCCACGCGGCCATCGGGCCGGAGGTAACCGAGAAAGGTGGGGCCGTCCGCGCGCGGCGCCGGCGGAAGGGTCTCAGTGGCCGGGAATTCGTACTCCAGGTGCAGTTCCTCGAACGAGAGGTTGTGCGTATGCACGTGCTCGCCGGGAAGGATGAGCCGGCGGGCTCGGCCGATGGCCTGGCCGTAGCGCAACAGCATCTCGCCGGGCTGAATTTCGCCGAGCGCCACTTTGTGGCCAGCGGGAATGGCATCGCGGGTTTCCAGGCGGACGCCATCGACGCGCAACTCGGCTCCCTCCGCCAGCGGCACGCGCGCGACGGCCACGTTGTCGGTGGGGTGGAGGTGGATGGCAGAATTCTCGGCGGTGGGGAGTTTGGCGATTTCGAGCAGCATCGGGGTTCCTTGGTCTTATTGTCGCTTATGGGCAGTGGTGGGGGGTGGGTTCACCGCGGAGTACACGCATCGACTGCTATCGATGTTCCTGGGGCGAGGAAACCCCCGACGGGCCGGAGTCGGGCGCGGGGCCCATTCGACGCGGAGCACAGGCATCGATTTATGTCGATGTTCTCGGGGCGAGGAAACTCCCGACAGGCCAGCGGCGGGGCCCATTCGACGCGGAGACGCGGAGACGCTGAGCAAACGCGGAGAAGACCCAAGGTAAGGACAGGTCGCAGAGGGAGCGGAGTTTCCGGCGAGACGCGGAGAAAGCGCGGAGAAGAGAACAGAGAAGGAGAGAAATGGTTTCCTCCACGCCCTCCGGGCCCGAAGGGCACCCCCCGCGGTGAAAGCAGACCCGCAGCCTCCCCTACAGCCACTTGGTCATCAGGTCGCGGTCATGGGCCTGGAAGCCGGTGCGCGCGTAGAGGGCTTGCGCTCGGGGGTTGGTGCGGCCGACTTCCAGGCGCAACGCCCGCAGGCCGCGCAGGCGGCACACCTGCTCGGCGAAAGCTAAGGCTTGGGCGCCGACGCCCTGGCCGCGGAAGGTTTCTTCCACGAACAGCTCGTCGAGCAGACCGTAGCGTCCGTGAAACTCCAGGCTGTAGCCGATGGTGAGCACCAGGTAGCCGGCGGTCTGGCCGCCGGATTCGATGAACCAGGCGGCGCCGCAGGAATCGTTGTCGATCAGCCACTGGATGGCCGAGCGGGCTTGCGCGGCCTCGAAACGTAGGTTGCCGGAATAGAGCTTGGCCATCATGGCCAGCGCTCGGTCCACGCCGGCGGCCGTTACGGGGAGAAAGGCGACTTCCACCACTATATGATAATGAGAGAAATGCCTCGAAAAGTCCCGCGATGGCTGTGGGTGGCGCCCGTCGCGGCTTACGTGCTGTATTTTCAGGGACTGAGCACGGCGGGGCTGATGGGTCCCGATGAGCCGCGCTACGCCGCCATTGCGCGGGCCATGGTGCACACAGGCGACTGGGTGACGCCGCGGCTGTGGGGCCTGCCGTGGTTTGAGAAATCGCCGCTGCTCTACTGGATGAGCGCGGTGGGCTTCCGCCTGGGATGGGGTCCCGAGCTGGCCGTGCGGCTGCCGGTGGCGCTGCTGGCAGTGGCCTTTCTGGCGTTCTATTGGTGGATTCTCAATCGCGAATTCGGATGCCTGGCGGCCTCCATGGCCACCTGGATTCTGGGAACCAGCGCGGCCTGGGTGGGCTTCGGCTACGCGGGGGTGACGGACCTTCCGCTGGCGGCCACCTTTTCCGCGGGCATGCTGCTGGCACTGCCCTGGATCGGCCGCGGCGACCGCCGGTGGCTGCCGCTGGCGGCCGTGCTGCTGGGAGTGGCCATGCTGGGAAAGTACGCGGTGGCGGCCGTGCTGGCGGCGCCGCTGGCGATTCGCTGGCGCAGTCTGGGAGATCTATTGCGGCCGCGTGTGGTGGGGCTGTTTGCGCTGGTGGCGCTGCCGTGGTACGTGGCCTGCTTCGCGTACAACGGCATGGCGTTTGTAAAGGTGGCCTGGGAGCACCAGTTCGGCCGGTTCACCACCAACGCCCTGGGACATCCGCAGCCGTGGTGGTATTACCTGCCGGTGCTGGCGGGGCTGCTGCTGCCGTGGACGCCGCTGGCCGGGCTGCTCGCCGGGCGCTCCGGCTGGGGCGATTGGCGGCGCGTCTTTCTGCTGGCGTGGGTGGCGTTCGGGCTGCTTTTCTTTTCCCTTTCGGTGAACAAACTGCCGGGGTATCTGCTGCCGTTGTGCCCTCCGCTGGCGGCGCTGCTGGGGATCCGGCTGGCGGAGGCGCAGCGGGCGCGCGGGTGGCTGGTGGCCTGCGCTCTGCTACTGGTAGTGTTGCCCCTGGCCGTCCCGCTGATTCCGGCGGCGCTGGCCGAAGGTCTAAGGCGCGCGCCGCGTCCGGCTTTTCACTGGTCGTGGCTGTTGCCGCTGGCGGTGGCGGTGCCGGTGTGGTTTCTGGCGCCGCGACGCCGGCTGGCGGCCATGGCGATAATAGCACTGGGCGCGACGGCGGGTGCGGTGTATGTGAAGCAGGCGGATTTGCCGCAAGCCGACCGCCTGGCTTCAGCGCGTCCGGTGTGGCACGCCATTGAGGGCCGCGCGGGCGAGGTTTGTGTGGACCATCTGAAAAACGATTTCGCCTACGGTTTGGGCTACTACGCCGGGCAGCCCTTGCCGGCGTGCTCCACCGATCCGCAGCCCGTGCGCGTGGTCGAGACGCCCGGCGAGCCGCCGCGGGTGGAAGGACTCGCGCCGTAGCAGCGGGTATCGGCGCGTCCATTGCACGGCTGCGCGGGCGGCTGCGAGGGTTGATCCGCACTCGCTCCGCATTGTACGCTTACTTTTCGGGAAAAAACCGTAATGATACTGCCACAAACGTACGCTCTTACGCTTTTGCTGTTGATTGCCAGCATTCTGTGCTGGGGATTATGGGCCAACACGCTGAAGATGGGAGGCAAGTGGCGGTGGGAGCTGTACTACTTCGACTTCGCGGTCGGGTTGGCGCTCGCGGCCGTGGTGTTTGGCCTGACGGTCGGAAATCTGGGGTTCGACGGCTTCTCTTTGCAGGATGATCTGATGCACGCGGGAAAGCGTGAATGGCTGTACGCCTTCGCCGCGGGAGTGCTGTTCAATTTCGCCAACGAGCTGCTGGTGGCGGCTATTGCGGTAGCGGGCATGGCAGCGGCCTTTCCGGTGGGCATCGGAGTGGGGCTGGTAGTGGGCGCGCTGCTCAACCAGTTGACCCGGCCGGGCGGCAGTTCGGCGCTGCTGATTATGGGTTGCGCCCTGGTGCTGGGCGCCGTGGGGTTGGCGGCGTTTGCTCACACGACGCTGAAAACCCTACAACGCGAGGCAGAGGCGCGCGCCGGCAAAACCAAGGACACGCGGCGGCGGCTTTCGCTGAAGGGCATCTTCCTGGCGATGGTGAGCGGCCTGTTCATGGGCACGTACTTTCCGCTGGTGCAAAAGGCGCAGGACCCCGACGTGGGCCTGGGACCTTATTCCACGGTGCTGGTGATGGCCGTGGGCGTAGTGCTCTCGACGTGCGTCTTTAATTTATTCTTCCTGAACCTGCCGGTGGAAGGGCAGCCGATCGAGATCTGGCAGTACTTCAAGATCAAGCCCAGGATGCACCTGCTGGGAATGCTGGGCGGGGCGCTGTGGTGCATGGGAGCGTTGGGCAACTTTGTAGCTTCGGCGGCGCCTCCGGAGGTGCAGATTTCTCCCAATGTGGGCTATGCCGCGGCCCAGGGGTCGGCTCTGTTGGCGGCGCTCTGCGGGCTGGTGATCTGGAAAGAGCACAAGGGATCGGACATACGCGTGAGGCTGATGACGTTCCTGGTGTTTCTGTTTTACGGCGGCGGGCTGGCTCTGATCTTGATGGCGCCGCTGCGGGGCATGCGGCATTGAGGGCGCTGTATCGTCGCATTAACCGCAGAGACGCGGAGGGTGCGGAGGAAGAACGGAGAAAGACTTCTAGCCAAAATGGAAATCCTGGCTACAGTGCCCTCTCGAATAGCGATCGCGGCTGCGTTCTGCGTGAGCGCCGTTCCGGCTGGCGCTGCGCAGAGGCAATCTCCCTCCCACCTTTCGTTCGACGTCGCGTCGGTCAAAAAGGTCGACCGCGGCGAACGCCTCACGCTCTCGCCCATCCGCACGGGCGGTACCATCCATTGGGTCACCGGACGCCCTCTACTGATTTTGTACGCTTACCATTTGCAAAGCTGGCGCATTCCCGGGTTGCAGGTCGACGACTCGTGGTATCAGATCGACGCCAAGACCGACCCCTCCGCCACCGAAGATCAAATCCGTCAGATGTTACAGACGCTGCTGGTGGAGCGCTTCAAGCTCGCGTCGCACAGGGAGAGCCGCACGGTCAACGGGTACGCGCTCACCGTCGCCAAGGGCGGACTGAAGATCAAGCCGGCCGAGGACAGCGAGAAGGCGCCTCCCATGCCAGCGTACATGAGTGACCGGCAGCCGTTCGCCGAGCAGTGGGAAGGGCGCCTGATGATCACGGTGGAAGACAAGGGGACGCTCGCGCTTACCGGCCGCCGCGTGACCATCCATGACGTAGCGGAGGCGATGCAGAACCCGCTACGCACTTTTGTAGCTGACGAAACCGGGCTCGTCGGCAAGTATTACCTCGGCATCGAGTTTGCCAACCCGAAACAACCAAGACAGCGGACTGAGATCGCTGGCTGACGTCTTACGGACGGAAATCGGGTTGCAATTAGAGAGGCGCAAACTCCCGACCGACTTTTTGGTCATCGACCACATCGAAAAATTTCCCGTGGAAAACTAACTAACGCGCAATGAATGAATGTCATCGGCCCGTCCCAGTGCCGGGTGTGACCAGGTATTGACCTCATAAGCCCGCGCGGGTCGGCGCCCGCGATCCCGATTCCTCGAACACTTTCGTCTTAAGGCTGTCAATCCGAACCCCCGTGCTAAAAACCTGCTTGTGCAATGGCCAACGGAAGACTGCCGGCCCAGATCCGAATGCCGTTTTCGAGGTAAACATGGCGGGAGACGCCGCCGCCTTCAAGAAGATGTAAGTCTAAATAACGCCGTTTGCACCAACGTCTCCACCACGCTCCCGCCCCCAAAACGTCTCAGGGGCATCGCCTCTCGCGCTGCGAGGGCGCACCTGCCGGTTTTGGCTGCCCGGTGAAGGTCAGGTCCGTTTCTGCCACTGCGACGGGTCGCGGCTGGCGTGAAAACAGGCAATCACGATCAGGGCGTCATCTTCGACGTGAAAAAACAGCGCGTACGGAAAGCGCCGCAAGAGGGCGCGCCGAACATTTTTGAGCAGGACGGGAAATTGCCAGGGATTCCCGCTCATCCGTCCGATCAGGGCGTCAGTAGTCTGGATGAAACGCCGGCCTAACCGGGGGATTCGGTTCATACCAATCCCACGCCTCGGTCAACTCAGCGGGGCGGCGGGAGTGAAAATAACGGAATACACTACGGGCAACGCCGCTCAAGCTCCGCTTTCAGGGATGCCCAAGTTACGCCCTTGCGGCGATCGTCGTCGAGCGAAACGAGACGGCGTTCCAACTCGGCTTCCTGCGCACCGGTCAACGGGACCTGCTCCTGTTCGAGACTCTCCCAAAGCTGCGCGATGAGGGCCAGACGTTCAGGGGGCGTCAAACGAACGATCTCGTCAGGACTGAGCAAATTCCATACCTTAGCCTACGAAAAACCGGCTGAGGGGCAACTTTCAAAATCTTCGCCTTTGCGAAACAAGTCTGGGGGCGCAATCCGCCGCTCACCAGTTCCCAAATCAATCAGCTTCTTGCGCCGCTTTCTTTTCCGCCATGCGGGTGGCGAAGCGGGCGACGTTGACGATGGCGCGTTCGTGAGTGCCTTCGCCGATTTTCTCTTTCTCGTCGCGGGCTTCCACGCGGAACTGAATCCGGCGGTCGGTGGCGGCGATCACTTCGCAGGAGAACGTCACCATCATGCCGATGGGGGTGCCAGCCAGGTGGGAAACGTTTACCTGGGTGCCGACGGTATCGTGGCCAAGTTCCAGTAGCGGTAGTACCGTCTCGCGGCAGGTACGCTCCATATACAGGATCATTTGCGGCGTCGAGAGCACGCGCGCGCCCTCCGCGCCCATGAAGCTGATGGCCGCTTCGCTGGTGACCAGGAGCTGCCGCTCGCCTTTAGTGCCTACGGGAATGGCCGCCATCGGACTATGCCGCGGCCAGCCCGGCCAGCACGCCGCGCATGTAGCTGAAGGAGCGCTGCATGCCGGGAAGCGGGTTGTCGGCGTGGATTTCGTACTCCAGGTTGACGCAGCCTGTATATCCCATTTTCTTGAGTTGCTTGAAAATCTGCGGGAACGGCATGATGCCGTCGCCCACGTCGACCTGGCTGTCGCGCGAGGCGAAGTTCGCCAGATCCTTGCAGTGCATGTCGAGCAGCCGCGGGCCGGCTTCGGCGATGCTCTCCACCACATCTTTTCCGGTGCGCGCGGTGTGGCCGATGTCGATACAAAGCCCGCAGCGGGGGTCGAGGTCCTTCACTACGGCGAGCACGGACTGGGGAGTGGGGAAATCCTTCTCTTCGGGTCCGTGGTTGTGGATCGCCACCTTGATGTTGTACTCCTTGACCAGCGGCTCCAGGAGCTTGACCGTTTGGTGGGAGGGGATGCAGACCATCATAGGCGCGCCGAAGTTTTTGGCCCATTCGAAGATGGTTCGCATGGCTTCGGGGGTGGTGGCCTGCTTCATATCGACGTTGCCGACGCTCATGACTTTGAGGCCGGCGTCGTCGAATTCCTTGCGGGCCTGCCGCAGCTCTTCCGGAGAGCTTTTGTGCGAGAGCTGCCGGTCGACATCTTTGACGCTGATCCAGGGGGTTTGCAGGGTCTTGACCATTTCGATGGTCTTGGCGCGATCGAAATTGCGGAACGAGTACGTGGCGACTCCCAACTTGATGCCCCAAGGCTCCGGCACGATGGTCGCGGAGGAAGAGCGCAGGGTGACGGAGCTCAATCCGGCGATTCCCGCGGCGGTTCCCAGGAAACCCCGGCGGGAGGTTTGGATGGTTGACATTGGAATTCTCCTGTTGAATTCCAATTCTAACCTTTCACGGTAACGGGTGGGGTGGGCCTGGGGCGCGGCGCGGCGGTAACGGGCAGGCGCAACTGGCGCGGTTTCGAGTGGGTCCTGCAGTGGCGGTTCGCGTACGCGGCAGCCGCGGCATCGAGCACGCGAGGCGGTCGCGGTAATAAGCACGCGCTGTGGGTACGGTTTCGTGTCGGTGCGGGGACGCGGTTTCCAGTGACCCGAGTAGGGTGCGGCGACCGGGTACCCGGCGGGCTGCGGCAATCGCGGTATCGTGTGAGCCACGCCGATCTTGATTTCGAGTGGCGCGGCGGTCACCGGAGCCAATGGTCCGCGGGGGCTGCGCCTTCCTGGTTGTTGCGCGGGACTGCCAGCGAAATCGCATTCGCCCCGCGCGCTCAGTGCTGGTCGCGCCCGTTTACCGATCCGTTGGTTCCCGTACATCGCCGTGCCGTGCGGAACCACACGGCATTGGCCGCACCGCTGACCGGAGGTGGCCCTGTGCTTGCTTCAATACTGTTCAGGAGCAATTATGGCAGGAAAAAATACAGCAGTTTTTGGAATCTATCCTAACCAGACTGCGGCTGAAGAGGCGGTGGGCCATCTGCGCAGCGCCGGCTTCCGCAGTACGGACCCCTCGGTGCTGATTCCGGAGAATCAGGGAACTAAAGACCTGGCCCATGAAAAAAATTCCAAGGCGCCCGAAGGCCTCTCGGCCGGCGCTATCTTGGGGGTTATTGTCGGTGGGGTACTGGGATATCTATTTAGCAGAGGAATACTGGTAATTCCGGAACTTACCTCGTATATCGCGGGGGGGCCGGTGGTCAGCGCATTGGCTGGGGCCGGGGCCCTTGGCATCCTGGGCGGCATTATCGGCGGATTGATCGGCGCGGCCTTTCCTGAGTACGAGGCCAAGCGTTATGAGGGGCGCATCCGCGATGGCGGCGTGTTGCTTTCCGTACATTGCGACAATCGCGAATGGAGCAAGCGCGCCAAGGATGTGCTGGAAGAGACAGGCGCGCAGGACATTGCTGCGGAGAGCGAAAAATCCGGCGACTTCGCCAATGGCGACAAGCCCATGCCGCGGGTACGCCCGGTTCCGGATGACCATCTGCGAACTCCCGAGCCGGTTTACAGCGGCAGTGCCACGACGCGGATTATGGCCAGCGGTAGCAACCTGCCGCCCAGAACCAGCAATGTGGCGCCGCCGCCCGCCAGCCAGGTAGTAACCGGTGATGAGCTCTACACCGAGCGCGTCGTTCGGCGGCGGCCAGTGCGCGATCCGGACAAAGTGGAATAGCATGACGCGTGGGCCGCTTGCGATCAGGGCGCCCCGGGGGATTTCGGGCTTCGGCCCGGAACCGGTCCCCGGGGCGCCCTGGGAGGGCGGCAAGGCTTACCGCTTCAGCTCATCGTTGTAAGAATGCCATGCCCATCCCATGTAGTGTGGATTGGTTCGCAGGGATTGGTCTAGGGACTGGAGCATGGCTGGCAGTAACTTCCCATAATCCGGCGAGCGCAGAGCGATACTCAACTTAGCCGGGTTGCGCCCGCTCACCCCCTGATAAGCCATCTCGATATATCTTTGGCTGGCACTGCGGAGTTTCTCCGCTTGCTCCGCGGCTGTTTCTACGTTGTTGGCATGGCTAAGTTCGTAAAGCATCAAGGTGAGCCTCGGGAGCGCGGTAAAGAGCATCTGGCGCCCGGCTAAATCGCCTTTGAGTAACTGAATCGGGATATCCGCGTTCACCGTCAAATCGGCCGGACCGGCCAGAGCGCGCACGGCGCGATAAGACTCCACCAGAACCGGCAGGAACCGCAGGTTGCCCGCGCCTTTGTTCTCCGGAAGCTGTTGCGGCTCCAGATCGAGGTGAATTCCGTCGAACCGGCTCTTGGCGTGGTTGTGGTTGAATTGCAAGACCGCGCGCACACCCTCCAGAAGGCGGTCCCGGTGCTTGCCTGGGTCGGCCGCATCGGGCCTGGATAGGAGGGCCTCGGCGCGCAACCCGCTGCGATGCAGAAGGGCGACGAGATTAGCCAGGCGACTCTCCTCTGATGGCGCCGCCGCGCGGGAGAACGAGACGTACACCTCGTTGATATCGTGGGAGCGGCAGAAATCCCGCAGCCCTTCCGCGCCCCCAGGTATTTCCAGTACAGACGCCGTCTTCCAAACCCACAAAACCGTGGACGGGCACGTCTTGCGCAAACGTGGACTGGGGAAGCGCACAAAAGAAGGCGGCGCAGGCGATCCACAAGCACATCCGGCCGGCGGGAATTGGCGGCATGGCGACCTCCTGCCAGTGCATCCGGCGGCGGCCTCAGTTCAGGAAGTAAGTGCGGTATAGCGTATCGCGCTGCTTGGGCACAAAGCCGGCGTCGCGGATCATGCGCCGCAGCTCCTCTTCGCTGGCGCGGTGGTGCGCGCCGGCGGCCGAGACCACGTTCTCCTCGATCATGATGCTGCCTACGTCGTTGCCGCCGAAGCGCAGGCCCAACTGGCAGGTCTTGAGCCCCTGGGTGACCCAGGACGATTGCACGTTTTCGATGTTATCGAGAAAGATCCGCGAGATGGCCAGCGTTTGCAGGTACTCCACGGCGGTGGCCTCTTCCTTCACGAAGTGGCCGAGCGAGGTGTTCTCGCGCTGAAAAGTCCACGGGATGAAGGCCGTGAAGCCGCCGGTCTCGGATTGCAGATTGCGCACCAGCTCCAGATGGTTCATGCGCTGCTCCAGGGTTTCGCCGCAGCCGAACATCATGGTTGCGGTGGTGCGCATGCCGAGCTGGTGGGCCGTGCGGTGCACGTCGGTCCATTCATCCGTAGAGCATTTCAAGCGGCTGATGCGATGGCGCACGGCATCGTCCAGAATTTCCGCGCCGCCGCCGGGAATGGAATCCAGGCCGGAATCGCGCAGCCGGGCGATGGTATCGCGCAGGGAAAGCCCGCTGACCTGCGCAATGTTAGTCACCTCCGGCGCCGAGAGGCAATGCAGGTGGATGCGAAAGCGTTGCTTGATGCTGCGGAAGAGATCTTCGTACCACTCGATTTTCAGGTCGGGATGCAGGCCGCCCTGCATGAGCACGCCGGTGCCGCCCAGGTCGATGGTCTCCTGGATCTTGGCGTAGATGGTTTCCTTGGGCAGCAGGTAACCTTCGGCGTGGCCCATGGGCCGGTAAAAGGCGCAGAAGCTGCAGTACTCCGTGCAGAAATTGGTGTAGTTGATGTTGCGGTCGATAATGTAGGAGACGATCCCTTCCGGATGCCATTTGCGGCGCACGGCGTCGGCCTCCATACCGATGCCGATGAGGTCGGGGGACTGGAACAGGTCGAGGGCTTCCTGGCGGGTCATCATAATCGATCCCAGCGGTCAATCCCAAGATAACAGACCGGGCCGGGACCGGCGACGGGGACGCGGACCGGCCTAACCGCATCGCCATGATAGAAATTTTCGATTGGCCCTGGCGTGCCGCCGTGGGATAACCTGGAATCGTCCGCGGCGGCTACTGGCAAGGCCCCGCGAATCGCAGATCCACGTCCCGGATCGTTCTCTCAGGCCCAGTCTGGCCCGGTCGTTCTAATCCAATCGATCTTCCAACGGAGGGTTTCGTCTGTGCGAGCCGGATTGTATCTGTGCCTGTTGTGGTCGAGCTGCCTGGCCCAATCGGGAAGCCTGGAGGGGGAGTTGTCCTCGCCAAAACCAGTGGACCTCAGCCATCTGGTGGTGCGTCTGGAGACGGCCAACCATGAGACTGCGGACCAGGCATATGTGAGCATGGGAGGCGATTTCCGATTTCTGAACCTCAGCCAGGGAAGTTACACGCTGGTGGTAACCGATGAAATGGGCAACGAAATCACCCGGCAGCCGGTCAGCGTCGCTCCCAGCAGTCCCCGGCTGAAGATCGAGTTGCCTGGAAACGCTGCCGCCGAGCGGCCGGGAGGGCCGGTTTCGGTATCGCAACTGCGCCACCAGCCGGTGCCGCGGGCGCTGCGAGCAGCGGTGAAGGCCGGCAAGCTATCGGAATCCGGGGACTACCAGGGCGCCGCGGAGCAACTGGAAAAGGCGGTCGCGTGGGACCCCCAATTCGCCGAAGCGTACGGAAATCTGGGAGCGCAATACGTGCGCCTGCACCAGCCCGCCCGGGCGGTCGCGGAGTTTAAGAGGGCCATTGCGCTCGATCCGTCCAACGCCCTGGAGCAGGCCAACCTGGCGCTGGTACTGGCGCGCCTCGGCCAGCTTGCTGAGGCCGGCCAATGGGCGCGCCACGCTCTGCAGATCGATTCGACTAATGCAGTGGGAAATTACGTCTTGGGCTGCATTCTGGCGAGGGATGCGGCCACACGGGACGACGCCATCCGCCATCTGGAAGTGGCCGCGCGCCAGCTTCCGGTAGCCGCCAGCGCACTCGCGGAACTTCGGCACTGAGGGCTACCCGACTCGCATTACCGGCTGGTCAGGCGGTCATCGCGGCCAATTGGTTTTCCATGGCCTGCACAAAGACATACAGCGTAAACAGCGGTTTGGGATCTCCCTTGCCCCAGCGGTTCACCGACCATTTCACCCGCAATCTTGTTACTTCCGGATGCCGGGAAAGGTCCACCAGAAGTTGGTACGTGCCGCAGTAAAACTTCTGCGGGAAACTGGTTACCGGTTTTGTACCCCAGTCCGATCCGTCGGCCGACCCCCAGATCGAAACATCGAGGCTTTCCTGTTCAATAATGCGCGTAATGCCGAGGGTCAGAATCGCAACTCCCCCCTGCTGATCACTAAGGCTGATTTCAGGCCCTGTGCCGGCTTCACGTACGGTTGTCTCGGGCAAAAGAAATTGTGGAAGCATCGGGAAACTTCCCGCCACGGTACCAACGGTTCCATGACACTACGAATGCAGCTTTGTCAATTGATACCGTGCTTTCTCCAGGGTCTCATATTTCTTGCAAAAACAAAAGCGGACATATTGGCCGCCATCGGCGAAATGTGCGTAAAAGCTCGATCCCGGGACGGCGGCAATGCCAACGTTTTCAATCAGATGGCGAACGGCTTCGATATCGTTAACGAGGCCCAATCCAGCGATTCCGGCCATCGTGTAATAAGCTCCCGCGGGAGTTACCGGCTGGAAACCGGCGGCCGTCAGGCTGGTAAGAATATGGTCCCGGCGCTGCCTATACTGGTGGGCCAAGTCCTGATAGTACTCGTCAGGTAACGCTAACGCGGTGACCCCGGCCTGCTGCAGCGGCGCGGCGGCTCCCACAGTAAGAAAATCGTGGACCTTGCGGATGGAATCGGTCAAGTCGGGCGCCGCCAGCACCCATCCCACCCGCCAGCCGGTGACCGAGTAAGTTTTGCTCATGCTGTTCACCAGCACCGAACGCTCGCGCATACCGGGCAGCGACAGAATCGGCACATGCACGGCGCCATCGTAGACAATGTGCTCATAGATCTCGTCGGTGATGGCCAAGGCGTCAAACTCCTGGCAGAGCCCGGCAATAAACTGCAATTCCTCGCGCGTAAATACCTTACCAGTGGGATTATTCGGGGTATTCAGAATGATCGCCTTGGTGCGCCGGCTGAAGGCGTTGCGCAATTGGTCGGGGTCGAAGGTAAAGTCGGGGGCGTGCAGGCGTACGTAGCGCGACTGCGCCCCGCAAAGCTGGGTATCGGGGTTGTAATTCTCGTAAAACGGCTCGAACAGCACCACTTCATCGCCCGGATTGACTACGGCCAGCAAGGTGGCGATCATACCCTCGGTGGCCCCGCAGCAGACCGTCGCCTCGCGTTCCGGGTCGAATTCGAGGCCGTACCACCGGCGGTATTTGGCCACAATCGCGTCGCGAAACGGCTTGGCGCCCCAGGTGATGGAATACTGGTTGATATCGGCGGCGATAGCCTCGGCCGCGGCGTCTTTGAGCACCGCGGGTGCTGGAAAATCCGGGAAGCCCTGCGCCAGGTTGGTGGCTCCGTGGACCAGCGCCAGCCGGGTCATCTCGCGGATGACCGATTCGGTGAAATTCATCGTGCGGCTGCTGCGAAACCGCGTCCGCGCGGCGGTGAGGGTAGGCGACATTTTTCGAGAGTAGCAGATTGGGGTAAAGCGGTTCGCGCCGAGGCGGAACTATTGCCGGCATATCAGGGTCTATAGAACTGGACCTGATCATCGAAGAATGAGGCTCTCCCCTTCATTCCGGCGTCTCGCGCTTCTGTGGTGGCGGGTCACCCTGACCTTAGCCGTGGTTTACGTTGGATGGACCTTTCTGGCCCGCTACCTCGCCGGCGAGCACTGGAAGCAGCGGCAGCGCTCTTCGGCCACGGCCCGTCAGGAAGCCGATTTCGAGCGCACCTACGGCGGGACAGATTTGAAGATCCTGCAATTCTACGCGAGGGATGGCGTGGTGCTGGAGGGCCGGCAGACGGTGATCTGCTACGGCGTGCTGAACGCCCGCGAGGTGCGCCTGGACCCGCCGGTTGCGGACGTCACTCCTTCCTTGAACCGCTGCATCGAAGCCGCTCCTGAGCACGACACGCGCTACACCTTAACTGCCGAAGGAGGCGGCGGGCAGGTCGTCTCGGCGTCGTTCGAAATTCAGGTCCGGCCCGATCCGGCGGAGCTGCCGCGCATCACCTATTTCCGCGCCGGGAAACCGCGCATCGAAGATGGACGGCTGATCGTCCGGCTGGAGTTCGGCCAGGAGAACGGGCAACTGGTAGAAATCGATCCGCCCGTCTTCCCGGCCCTGCATGGCGCCCCGCTCGGGCAGTTTTACGTGGCCCCGCGCCAGACTACCACCTACACCCTGACGGTCACCGGCAAACGAGGCCACCAGGCCAAGCGATCGCTGACCGTCGAGGTCCCGTCCGCCTGAGGGGTGCCGCGAAGCCGTGGGGCACAACTCCATGCAACTTGCACGGCCGCCGGACGATCTGCTACACTGCCAGATGTCCCTTGAAAACGCTCAGTGGGAGGTTCGTTTGCCTTTTGAAACGAACCGCTTGCACCAATGAGGAAAAATGGCACGTAAACCAGGCAAACAGTATCAATCTGCGCGGAAGCAGGTAGAGGCACAAAGAATACCAGCTCGAAGAGGCCGTTCCGCTTATCAAGAAAATCAAGTTCGCCAAGTTCGACGAGACCGTCGAAGTCCACATGCGCCTCGGCGTCGATCCCAAGCATGCCGACCAGATGGTGCGCGGCACGGTGGTCATGCCCAACGGGCTGGGCAAGTCGAAGAAAGTTCTGGTGATCGCCAGCGGCGACAAGCAGCGCGAAGCCACCGAAGCCGGCGCCGATTTCGTGGGCGGCGAGGACATGGTGAACAAGATCCAGTCGGAAGGCTGGACCGATTTCGACGCCGTGATCGCCACGCCGGACATGATGCGCTCGGTCGGCAAACTGGGCAAGATTCTCGGGCCGCGCGGCCTGATGCCGAACCCCAAAACCGGCACCGTCACAGTGGATGTGGCCAAGGCGGTGAAGGAAATCAAAGCCGGTAAGGTGGAGTTCCGCGTCGACAAGACCGGCATCATTCACGCGCCGGTGGGCAAGATCAGTTTTTCGGCGGATAAGCTGGTGGAGAACGCGTCCAGCCTGATCACGCGCGGTGATCAAGGCCAAGCCGGCGGTGGCCAAGGGCAAGTACGTGAGAAGCGCGACGATCTGCTCCACCATGGGCCCGGGCGTGGCCATCGACACGACGCCCTTCAGCACGAAGGCGGCAGCGGCAGTCTAAAGCCCGACAGGTGTTTCCATGAAAAAGAAGGAAGACAAGAAGAAAGACGTCGAGGCCCTGCGCCAGGATCTGGCGCGGCTCCAGAACCTGTTCGTCACCGGCTACGAGAAGATGCGCGTGGGCCAGGATTTCGAGCTGCGCAAGGTGGTGCGCGGGAGCGGGCGGCAAGTACCGCGTGGTGAAGAACAATCTGGCCGGCGAGGCTTCCGAAGGCACGCCCTCCGAGCAGGTGCTGAAGGACCTGCGCGGCATGACTTCGATGGCCTATACCACCAAGGATCCGGTGGCCCTGGCCAAGGCGCTAACGGCGTACGCCAAGACCAATCCGAGTTTTACCTTCAAGGCGGGTATGGTGGAGGGCCGGGCGATCGACGTCAAGGCGATCACCGATTTGGCCAACATGCCGCCGCAAGGAGGCGATCTTCGCCAAACTGCTGTACCTGATCAACGCTCCGGCGCAGCGGCTGGCTGACGGCCGTCAACGCGGTGGGCCGCAACCTCGCCGTGGTGGTGGATCAGGGCGGTCAAAGAGAACAAGTTTAAAGTAAGGTTGCCGGCGATTGGGCCGGCGGCTGACAACACTGGATTTTCAAGGAGTTTAGAAAGAAATGGCGGACATCAACGCAATTGCGGAACAGATTCAAGGCTTGACGCTGCTGGAGGCCTCCCAGCTGGTCAAGTTGCTCGAAGAGAAGCTGGGTGTGTCGGCGGCGGCGGCCGCTCCGGTAGCGGCGGCGGGCGGCGGCGCGGCGGCCCGGCGGCGGCCCGGCGGTTGAGGAAAAGACCGAATTCACCGTCGTGCTGACGGCGGCCGGCGCCAACAAGATCAATGTAATCAAGGCAGTACGCGAAGTCACCAGCCTCGGGCTGAAAGAAGCCAAGGACCTGGTGGATGGCGCTCCCAAGCCGGTCAAAGAAGGCGTCAGCAAGGATGAAGCCGCCGCCATCGCCAAGAAGTTCACCGACGTTGGCGCGACCGTAGAAGTAAAGTAGGGATTCGGGAGGTCAGCAGGCCGAAGCCGGCCGCCATTCCTGGTGGCCGCGATTCTGCCTTCTACTGCCCTGTGTTGTGAATTCGTGCTTGACGTAGCATGTTTGTCCTGTTAGAGTGAGTAGTTGGGCTTCGATTTAGCCGGATTCGATCCCAATTGGTGACTGCGATTCCCAAATTCTGGTACTTCAATTGCAGTTTGAGTGAAGCTGCGGAGAGGGGATCTCTGCGCGCTCAAATTCCCGCAAGACTCTTTCAGGATACGTGCGCCCCGGCCCCCACGATAGCTGGTTTGTTTTTCATCGCGGGTTTTACTCCGAAGCCCGTTCGTCACCTCCCCGATTCACGTCCTCAATCGCCGCGCGCCAGCGGGGCCGCTTGCAAGGTCTCCCTCGCGCCCGATACTGTACCGGATTTCGCGGGCCGGAAAGCGTCAATTTCCGGCTCGCCAATGGTTTTGTACTGTTAAGCGAAGTTTCTTCGGCTTTGGCTCTTCGGCCGTCAGGAGTATAAGAATGGATTTTCAAAATAACGGCGCCGGGCCACGGGTACCCCGAGCGAGTGGATTTTTCCAAAATCAAGACCTCGATTCCGATTCCCAATCTGATCGAGGTCCAGAAAAAGTCTTACGAGCGGTTCCTGCAGATGGACCTGCTGCCCAACGAGCGCGAGGATATCGGCCTGCAGACCGTGTTCAACTCGGTGTTCCCGATTTCGGATTTCCGCGGCGTCAGCGATCTGGAGTTTGTCGATTATTCAATCGGCAACTGGGAGTGCAAGTGCGGCAACCTGAAAGGGCTGCATCATCTGCGTTCCACCTGCCGCAATTGCGGCGCCACCATCCGTACCGACCCGTTCCACGCGGGCGACATTCTGTGCCATCACTGCGGCACCTTCAACAAGAACGTGGTGACGTTCTGCAACAAGTGCGGCGACCCGGTGGGCCTGCAACTCAAATACGACATGCAGGAGTGCCAGGAGCGCGGCATGACCTACGCCGCGCCCCTCAAGGTCACCATCCGGCTCACGGTTTATTCCAAGGACCCGGAGACGCAGAAGAAGAGCGTCCGCGACATCAAGGAGCAGGAAGTCTTCTTCGGCGAAATTCCGCTGATGACGGACAACGGCACGTTCATCATCAACGGCACCGAGCGCGTGATCGTTTCGCAGTTGCACCGCTCGCCGGGCGTGTTTTTCGAGAAGCAGCAGGGCATCGGATACTTCCTCGGCAAAATCATTCCGTATCGCGGAAGCTGGGTGGAATTCGAGTACGACAACAAGAACATCCTGTACGTCCGCATCGACCGCAAACGCAAGTTCTACGGCTCGGTATTTCTGCGCGCGCTGGGCTACAAGACCGACGAGCAGATTCTGCGCGCGTTTTACCGCGTGAGCAAGATCAGCGTTAAGGAAAAGAAGCTCCTGTGGAACGTCGATGAGGGTCTCACCGGGCTGAAGCTTTCCTACGCCATCAACAGCAAGACCGGCGAAACCGTGGTGGGGCAGGGCAAGAAGATCACCTCCTCGCTGTATCAAGGAAATTCAGAAGGCCAAGATCCCGCAGGTGGAAGTCGCGCCTAACGATCTGGAAGGCGCCTACGTGGTGGCCGACGTGGTGGATATGTCGACCGGCGAAGTGCTGATCGACGCCAACAGCGAGCTGACCACCGTTACGCTCTCGAAGCTGATCGAATCGGGCATCGAGGAGTTTGAAATCTTCTTCCCCGAGCGCGACGACGTGGGCACGGTGATTTCCGCGACCATCCGCAAGGACGCCGTCAAGACGCAGAACGAAGCGCTGATCGAAATCTACCGCAAGCTGCGTCCCGGCGATCCGCCAACCCTCGATACCGCCACCCAGCTCTTCCAGGGCATGTTCTTCGACCCGCGCAAGTACGATTTCTCGCGCGTCGGCCGCATGAAGTTCAACATCAAGCTGTTCGACAAGGCGGACGCCACTTCGCTCGACAAGCGGACCCTCGATTCGGAGGATTTCCGCGCCACTATCAAGTACCTGCTGAAGCTGCGCAAAGGCATCGGCGCGGTGGACGATATCGATCACCTGGGCAACCGCCGCGTGCGCGCCGTGGGCGAACTGCTGGAAAACCAGTTCCGCATCGGCCTGGTGCGCATGGAGCGCGCCATTAAGGAAAAGATGTCGGTGTACCAGGAAATGTCGACGGCCATGCCGCACGACCTGGTGAACGCCAAGCCGGTGATGGCGGCCATCCGCGAATTCTTCGGATCGAGCCAGCTCTCTCAGTTCATGGATCAGACCAATCCGCTCTCGGAGATTACTCACAAGCGGCGCCTTTCGGCCCTCGGGCCAGGCGGTTTGAGCCGCGAGCGCGCGGGTTTCGAAGTGCGTGACGTGCATCCTACGCACTACGGCCGCATCTGCCCCATCGAAACGCCCGAAGGTCCCAACATCGGGCTGATTTCCTCGCTTTCGTGCTTCGCCCGGATCAATGAGTACGGCTTCATCGAAAGTCCCTACCGCAAGGTGGTAAAGGGTGCGGTAATCGATGAAGTCAAGATTCTAAACCCCGGCGACACTAATTACAAAGTGGGCGACACGGTGCCGCGCGCCGAAGCCGATGAGGTCAACCGCAAGCTCGGTCCCAAGAAGCAGCCGGCCGAATTCGAAGCCCACTGCGAGTATCTCTCGGCGTGGGAAGAAGACAAGTGGACGGTGGCGCAGGCCAACGTGGAGCTGGACGAGAAGGGCCGTATCGTGCCCGATCTGTCCAACGCCCGCCAGGCCGGCAACTTCGTGCTGAAGTCCCGCGACGAGATCGAATACATCGACGTCAGCCCCAAGCAGCTCGTCTCGGTGGCCGCCAGCCTGATTCCGTTCCTTGAAAACGACGACGCCAACCGCGCGCTGATGGGATCGAACATGCAGCGCCAGGCGGTGCCGCTGCTGCGCGCCGACGCCCCTTACGTGGGCACCGGCATGGAGCGCGTGACGGCCCGCGATTCGGGCGCGGTGGTTCTCTGCAAGCGCCCCGGGGTGGTGGATTCGGTGGATTCCGAGCGCATCATCGTGCGCGTGGAAGGTGCCAGCCATGAAGGCCAGCTTTCCCGCGAGGTGGGCGCGGATATCTATCAGCTCACCAAGTTCAAGCGCTCCAACCAGAACACCTGCATCAACCAGAAGCCCATCGTGAGGGTGGGGCAGCGGGTGACCAAGCAGCAAGTGCTGGCCGACGGCCCGTGCACCGACGAAGGCGAGCTGGCGCTCGGACGCAACGTGCTGGTAGCCTTCATGCCCTGGCGCGGCTACAACTTCGAAGACGCCATTCTGGTCAGCGAAAAACTGGTCAAGGAAGATTACTACACCTCGATCCACATCGAGGAGTTTGAAATCGAGGCGCGCGACACCAAGCTGGGACCGGAGGAAATCACACGGGATATTCCGAATATCGCCGATTCCTTCCTCCGCAACCTGGACGAAAGCGGCATCATCCGCATTGGCGCCACGGTGAAGCCGGGCGACATCCTGGTGGGCAAAGTGACGCCCAAGGGCGAAACCCAGCTCACTCCGGAGGAAAAACTGCTGCGCGCGATCTTCGGCGAAAAGGCCGGCGACGTGAAGGATGCGTCGCTCTACTGCCCGCCGGGCATCGAGGGCACCATCGTCGATTGCAAGATCTTCTCGCGCAAAGGGCAGGAGAAGGACGAACGGTCGAAAGCCATCGAAGAGTCCCAGATCGCGCGCCTGAAGCGCAACCTGCAGGACGAGATCCGTATTCTCACCGATGAGCGCGCCAAGCGCCTCGGTACTCTGCTGGAAGGCAAGAAGCTGCTGGCCGACCTGCACGACGAAAAGACCAACAAGCGCCTGCTGTCGAAAGACACTGAGCTGACGCGGGAAATCATCGAGAAGATGAAATCGCGCGACCTCAAACGCATGCGTCTGGCGAGCAAGGACCCGCGGCTGAACGAGCAGATCGACGAAATCGAAGAGATGACCTCGCGGCAGATCGCGGTGCTCGAAAAAATCACCGACGAAAAGGTGGCCAAGCTCCAGAAGGGCGACGAGCTGCCCCCGGGCGTGATCAAGCTGGTGAAAGTCTACATCGCCATGAAGCGCAAGCTTTCGGTGGGCGATAAGATGGCCGGCCGCCACGGGAACAAGGGCGTGATCGCACGCATCCTGCCGGACGAAGACATGCCGTACCTGCCGGATGGAACGCCGGTGGAAATCGTGTTGAATCCGCTGGGCGTCCCTTCGCGCATGAACGTCGGGCAAATCCTGGAAACCCACCTGGGCTGGGCGGCCAAGGCGCTGGGCGTGCATTTCGCGACCCCCGTGTTCGACGGGGCCACCGAGCGCGAAATCAAGAAGGCGCTCACCGAGGCCAAGCTGCCGACCTCCGGCAAGACGCAGTTGTACGACGGCATGACCGGCACGATGTTCGAGCAGCCGGTGACCGTCGGCTACATTTACATGCTGAAGCTGTCGCACCTGGTGGACGACAAGATTCACGCGCGTTCCATCGGGCCGTACTCGCTGATTACGCAGCAGCCTTTGGGCGGCAAGGCGCAGTTCGGCGGGCAGCGTTTCGGCGAAATGGAAGTCTGGGCCCTCGAAGCCTACGGCGCAGCTTACATTCTGCAGGAGCTCCTGACGGCCAAATCCGACGACGTGTATGGCCGCGCGAAGATTTACGAAGCCATCGTGAAAGGCGAGGCGGCGATTGAGCCGGGCGTTCCGGAATCGTTCAACGTGCTAATTCGCGAGTTGCAATCGCTGTGCCTCGATGTGGAGTTGATGAAGAAGCCGCGGGAAGTGCCGGACACGGCGCTGGCGGCTGATTAAGAGATGAAGTCGACGCGGAGACGCGGAGACGCGGAGGAAGAGGCGGAGCCGGTTTGGAGCTTGAGCCGCTTTTTCCTCCGTGTCTCCGCGCCTCCGCGTCAGGTTTTTAAAACCTGGAGGCTACTTTGAGATCCTCACCATACGATCGGGCGAATTTGATTGCGGATTTCGATTCCATCCGCATTTCTCTGGCGTCTCCGGAAAAAATCCGGAGCTGGTCCCACGGCGAAGTTACCAAGCCCGAGACCATCAATTACCGCACTTTTAAGCCGGAGCGCGACGGGCTGTTCTGCGCCCGCATCTTCGGGCCTACGCAGGACTGGGAGTGCCTGTGCGGCAAATATAAGCGCATGAAGCATCGCGGCGTGATCTGCGACAAGTGCGGCGTGGAAGTCACCCTGGCGCGTGTGCGCCGTGAGCGGCTGGGCCATATCGAATTGGCCAGCCCGTGCTCCCACGTGTGGTTTTTCAAGGGGCTGCCGAGCCGCATCGGCCACCTGCTGGACATCACCCTGCGCGAACTGGAACGGGTGCTGTACTTCGAAGCCTACGTGGTGGTGGAACCGGGCGACGTGGCCGACCTGTCACGCGGGGAAGTCATCACCGACGAGAAAAAGCGCGCTCTCGACACCGAGTTCCCCGGCCGGTTCATCGCCATGATGGGCGCCGAAGGGATCAAGGAACTGCTCAAGAAAGTGGATGTTGAGCAGCTCTCCGAAGAGATCCGCGAGAAGATGAAGACCGAGTCTTCGCAGCAGAAGAAGCTGAAGTTTGCCAAGCGTCTGCGCGTGGTCGAGAGCTTCCGCAAATCGGGCAACAAGCCCGAGTGGATGATCCTGGACGTCATCCCGGTGATTCCGCCCGAGCTGCGCCCGCTGGTGCCGCTCGATGGCGGCCGCTTCGCCACCTCCGACCTGAACGACCTGTACCGCCGCGTGATCAATCGCAACAACCGGCTGAAGAAGCTCATCGAGCTGCATGCGCCGGATGTGATCGTGCGCAACGAAAAGCGCATGCTGCAGGAGGCCGTGGACGCCCTGTTCGATAACGGCCGCCGCGGCCGTGTGCTGCGCGGCGCCAACAACCGTCCGCTGAAATCGCTCTCCGATACGCTCAAGGGCAAGCAGGGCCGCTTCCGCCAGAATCTGCTCGGCAAGCGCGTGGATTATTCCGGCCGCTCGGTCATCGTGGTCGGTCCGGACCTGCGCCTGAACCAGTGCGGTCTGCCCAAGAAGATGGCGCTCGAGCTGTTCAAGCCTTTCATCTACCATCGCCTGGAGCAGCGCGGCCACTGCACCACCATCAAGCAGGCCAAGGAGCTGGTGGAACAGCAGGACCCGGTAGTGTGGGACATTCTGGAAGAGGTCATTAAGGACCACCCCATTCTGCTCAACCGCGCTCCCACGCTGCACCGCCTGGGCATCCAGGCCTTCGAACCAGTGCTGGTGGAAGGCAAGGCCATCAAGCTGCACCCGCTCACCTGCACCGCATTCAACGCCGATTTCGACGGCGACCAGATGGCCGTGCACATTCCGCTCTCGCCCGAAGCGCAGATTGAAGCCTCCACGCTGATGCTTTCGTCGCACAACATTCTGTCGCCGGCGCACGGCGGCCCCATCGCCATCCCCACCCAGGACATGGTGCTGGGCTGCTATTACCTGACCAAGGCGCGCCCCGGCGCGAAGGGCGAAGGCCGCACCTTCGCTTCCACTGACGACGTCCTGATCGCGCTCGAAATGGGCGAAGTGGAAACCCTGACGCCCATCAAGCTGCGCTACACCGGCCGCGTGATCGACCTCGTGCACGCCTTTGACAGCCAGAACATTCTGCACACTGAGCCGATCGAGTTCATTAAGCAGTACATGGAAACCACCGTCGGCCGCGTGATTTTAAACGACAGCCTGCCGCAGGACATGCCGTACATCAACGGCCTGCTGAAGAAAAAGGGCCTGGCACAACTTGTGCAATACTGCTACCTGAAGTTCGGGCTGCAGATCACCGTGCAGATGCTCGATGAGGTGAAGGCCCTGGGCTTCCTCTACGCCACCCGCGCCGGCATTTCGATCGGCATCGACGACATGGTGGTGCCGGCCGAGAAGGCTGGCCTCGTGCGCGAGGCCGAACGCGAAGTGGTCAACGTCGAAAGCCAGTACCAGGACGGCGCCATCACCCACGGCGAGCGCTACAACAAGATCATCGAAATCTGGTCCAAGGTGACCGAGCGCGTTTCCGACGAGATGATGGCCGCCATGGAAGAGGACGACCGTACCGGCCGCTACCTCAATCCGATTTACATCATGGCCGATTCGGGCGCGCGCGGTTCCAAGCAGCAGATCCGCCAGCTTTCCGGTATGCGCGGCCTGATGGCCAAGCCCTCGGGCGAAATCATCGAGACCCCCATCACCGCCAACTTCCGCGAAGGTCTCAACGTGTTGCAGTACTTCATCTCCACTCACGGCGCCCGCAAGGGTCTGGCCGATACGGCGTTGAAAACCGCCGATTCCGGCTACCTGACGCGCCGCCTGGTGGACGTGGCGCAGGACGTGATCGTCACCGAAAACGATTGCGGCACCACCGAAGGCATTTACGTGGAGCCGATCATCGAATCCGGTGAAATCATCGAGCCTTTGCGCGACCGCATTGTGGGCCGCGTGGCGCTCGAAGACCAGAAGGATTATGAAGGCAACGTGATTGTAGCCGTGAACCATGAGATCACCGAGGATCTTGCCGCGGCTATCCAATCGGCCGGCATTGAGCGCGTCAAAATCCGCTCGGTGCTCACCTGCGAATCCAAGCGCGGCGTGTGCGTAGCCTGCTACGGCCGCAACCTGGCCACCGGACGGCTGGTGGAGCGTGGCGAAGCGGTCGGCGTGATCGCGGCACAGTCCATCGGCGAACCCGGCACCCAGTTGACCATGCGTACGTTCCACATCGGTGGAACGGCCACCCGCGTCAGCGAACAATCCACGCAGGACGCCAAGAGCGACGGTTTCGCCCGCTACATCGGCATCCAGACGGTGCGCAGCAAGACCGGCGAGATTATCGCCATGAATCGCGCCGGCATCATGGCGGTGGTGGACGATAAGGGCCGCGAAAAAGAACGCTACCCGGTAGTTTACGGCGCGCGCATCCTGGTGGAGAGCGGTGCGCCCGTCAAGAGCAACCAGATCCTGCTCGAATGGGATCCGTATACTTTCTCGATCCTGACCGAAGTTTCGGGCGTGGTGCACTTCAAAGACCTGATCGACGGACTCACCTTGCAGGAGCAGGTGGATGAAGTCACCGGTATGTCACAGCTTGTGGTGACCGATTCGCCCGACGAGAAGCGGCAGCCGCAAGTGGTGGTCCGGCCGGAGGGGGCGGGACAATCGCGCTCGGAAGCTAAGAAGTACCTCATGCCGACGCATGCCCACCTGATGGTGCGCGACGGTGAAGAGGCTCACGCGGGCGACGTGATTGCGAAAATCCCGCGTGAAACCACCAAGACCAAGGACATCACCGGCGGTCTGCCGCGCGTGGTGGAGCTGTTCGAAGCGCGCAAGCCGCGCGAGACGGCCATCATCGCGGAGATCAACGGCCAGGTGAAATACGGCGAAGTCAGCAAGGGACAGCGCAAGATTTTCGTCATCGGCGACGATGGCGAGCAGCGCGAGTATTCCCTGCCCCGCGGCGTCCACATCAACGTTCAGGAAGGCGAGCGGGTGAAGGCGGGCGAGCCGCTTATGGACGGCCCGCGCGATCCGCACGACATCCTGGCAGTGCTCGGCGAAAAGGAACTGCAGAAGTACCTGGTCAACGAGATCCAGGAAGTCTACCGTCTGCAGGGCGTCAACATCAACGACAAGCACCTGGAAACCATCTCCCGCCAGATGATGCGCTGGGTGAAGGTGGAGGATATCGGCGACACCGAATTCCTGCCCGAGGAGGTGGTGGACAAGTTCAAGTTCCGCGCCGAAAACCAGCGCGTGCTCGACGCGGGCGGGCGTCCGGCGCAGGGCAAAAGCAATACTGCTGGGCATCACCAAGGCCTCGCTTTCGACCGATTCGTTCATCTCCGCCGCCAGCTTCCAGGAGACCACCCGCGTGCTCACCGAAGCCGCCATCAACGGCAAGGTGGACTATCTGCGCGGCCTCAAGGAGAACGTGATCATGGGCCGCCTGGTCCCTGCCGGCACCGGCATGGAGTATTACCGCCAGGTGAAGATCGCCGGCGAGGACGTGGTGGAAGAGCCGGTGGTCGAACCCGCGCTCGACGCCATCCCCGGCTACGACGAAGAGACCCGCTTGCAGTACGCCGGCGGCCTGCCGGAAGAGACGTCCGGCGAGGAATCGCTGGCAGAGTAACGCCGCTCGGAACACTGGCCCGCCAGCATACCTCCGATGGCATGCCGGCGGGTTCTTTGTGTCCGACCGTAATCAGCGAACCACGACCTACTTCGCGACGGGCTGGTTCGCCTTTGCGCGAAGCGGCTCCAGCCGGTCGGCGAGGTCCTTCGCTTCGATCCGGATCTCTCCATCCGGTCCGCTGTCGGCGAGATAGTCCAGCAACAGCAAAGTTACCGCAGGCGTGTTGTCGTTTGCGTCGGCGACCGCGGTAGCAGCGGAGAAACCGTATCGCAGCAGAGAAAGCGTGCGCTTGGCTGTGGAGGGGTCTTGCAGGTCTTGGAGGCGGAACCTCCTGGCTACTCCCACCGCGAGCCGATCGCCAAGGACCCTTCCCAACTGCACGGTGCTTGCGAGATCGGAACCAGCAGGCGCCTGAAACCAGGCGGTAGTGACGGCATCCGCCTGTTTCGCCAACCGTTCCGATGCGTCATCGGGAATCGGAGGCAGCACCAGCATCCGCTGCACCTGGACGGCGCCGGTGCGTAGAGGCTCGAACTGTGCTGCCAGATCCTTAGCCCTCAACTGCACGCCGGTATCGGGTCCCCGCTCTGCCAAGTAGTCCAAAAGGAGAAGCGCCACCGCAGGCTTGCTATCGGCCTCGTCAACAATGAATTCCGGTTGCCAAAAGCTATACCCCAACAGCACGAGCGCCCGCCGGGCATTGTCGATGTTGCTAAGGTCCCGCAACCGGTACCTTACTGCCATGGCTACCGGCAGGCGGTCGCCGAGCATACGGCCCAAATGCTCGTCGGTTGATAAGAGTAAGCCCACGGGCTCCTTACGAACAACGTCGATTAGGGATTCCGCGGCCTCCGTCGCGGATGTCGCGGTGACCGCCCTGGGCTGGGCGACCGCCGCGATTGGCAGACCCGTCAGCGCCACCGCAGCTACAAGTTGCCTGATCATATCCTTGTCCACTCCTGTTTCACTATTGCTTTATTGGAACATCCGAGCCGTTGGAAACGGTCTCGTTTCCGTTAACGTCGACGTTGAACTGTAGTTGGTTTGTGCGCACGACATTATAGCCGCCAGTACTATTCTGGAATCCAATCTGCTGTTGGCCGGTATATGTCGCTGGCACGCCTGGAGGGCAGACTCCGAGGGGATTATCATGGGTCTGCCCGTTGGCGTCCGTCGCCGTCAGTGTAGGCCTCCATCCCGTGTCCGAGGGTGTGGATGTGAACTGCGGCGAACCATACACCAGGCTTTGGCCAGTGACATTCTCATAGACCTGTAGCCCGGCCAACTGCAGTTTGTTGCCCGAAGTGTCGTGGGC
>CAWDOH010000075.1:0-150325 GCA_963803725.1 Bryobacterales bacterium
CCGCAACCAGACTTCAGGCAAGGAAACGCGGACCGTCTTCTATGGCGGTAGCATTCCTGGCCTGATTTTGCTCGGTCAATTCAATACTTGACTCTGGAGGTGAACATCGAAGTTGGCAACACTCAACGTGAACGTTCCGAGATTCTATTGCTTCTTGCGCAAGGAATTCCTCTATGACGGTGAGGCGCATCATGGCGAACTAGTTAATGTCTGCGTCTTTGGCGCCGCGTCCATTCATGGACGCGCGCTGGGCTTTCACGTTCTGACGGAGAACGGTGCTGTGATCTGGCGACTGCCTCTCCACGCGTTTTGCCATAAACCGGGTGCCCCGATGCAACCGCTCGACTGGCTTCAGTTCTGGGACTGCTTCAGTTACGAGGTCACAGTGACTACGTTCGAGCGGCTTCAGGATTCCCGCGTCCGCGTCCAGTTCAAGGATCGGTCTTGGGAGGGTGGCCAGTACATGTTCACTCTGGATTGGTGTGAGAGCGAGGATGCCGAAGAAGCCGGAGACGGCGGACACAAGTGCGCTCATCTCATCGCACTCGACAACGGCAACTTCGCGGCTCAGCCGAACAATCGAATCCAGTGGTTCTGCCCGGCATTTGTCACGCCATTCCAAGAGAAACCGGACTACGTGACGAATACAAGAGTCTGGAAAGTTGAGCGCGAAACCGAAACAACGCAAGCGTTCTTCTACGATGCTGTTGACGCCCACCACCGGGTCAGCCAAGTCTCGCTCTACGTTAAGGGACTGCGCACGCCTGGCTAGCGTCGCGTCCAATTGGGGGAGTCGTTCAACGGGAGGACCGCTGGCCTGCAACCAGCAAATGAGGGTTCGATTCCCTCCTCTTCCACCAATTTCGCCAGGGAGGCCGTTGCGGTCAAGGCGCCGGTCTGAACCTCGGTGGTCACCCCAAAACCGGCCATAGAAGGTCACTTCAAAACCGGCCATGGGGCCGCGGCCAGGACCTGACGTTGTTGTACCGCGCCGACGGTCGGCGCGGCAAGAACTTTTTGATTTGGCGGGGTGCGCCAGTTATACTGTTCTCGCCTGGGCGGAGGATAGTGGCAACGCAGGGATGCGACCCGAGCGCCGACCCAGGTGCCGGAATGACGGGGGCGGCATCGAGCCGCCCCAGCATTGAGCCATTCTGGCGCGAAAGCGGTAAATCCCAGGGGTTTGGGGACAGAGTCCCCAAGTAAGTCAATCAAGGGTTCTTCCTTTCCGATCTTGCCTCCCCAGATCCCGTCGCCGTTTTTCACTGTGCCGTGCCGGCGGCCATCTTGGTGCGCCAACTGCGCGGGCCGCACTTGAGTACGTGACCGTGATGCAGAATGCGATCCAGCATGGCGGTGACGGCGGCCACATCCCCCAGCAGTTTGCCCCAGTCCTCTACCGGACGATTGGAAGTGAGCAGGGTGCTGGCACGCTCGTAGCGGCGCATGACAATCTCCAGCAGATCCTCCGCTGCGGTGAGCGGCAACTTGCGCATTCCGAAGTCGTCGATGATGAGCAGCGGCGCCGTGGTCAGCGTTTCCATGAACTCTCTGCGCATACCGTCTACGACGGCCTCGGCCAACTCGTCGAGGAGCACGTGAGCTTCGCGATAGAACACGCGGTAGCCTTGCTGAATCGCGGCCTGACCGATAGCCTGGGCCAAGTGGCTTTTGCCCGTGCCACCTGGACCGAGAAACAATGCGTCTTCTCGCTTGCCGATGAAGGCGCAGGTGGCGAGGTCGAAGACCAGACTGCGATTCATCTTCGGATTGAAGTTGAAGTCGAAGTGGTCGAGCGTCTTTTGCGGATCTCGGAAGGCGGCCTGCTTGCGCCGCCTCTCCAGCAGGCGGTCGGCGCGCCGGGTCAGTTCGTCGGCGACCAGGCACGAGATCAGGTCGATGGGCGCCATGGCTTCCGCCTGCGCCTGATGCAGGCGCGTTTCCAGCACGGTGGCGATGCCGCCGAGCCGCAGTTGTCGTAGGGCATGCTGCAATTCGATGAGGTTCACGTTTACTCTCCTTTGGTTTTGTGTTCGATGAAGTCGCGATACTCGGTCAGTTGGCGAATCAGCGGATCCACCTGGCGCAAACTCAGCGGCATTTGCGGATGGCGTTCGAGGTAGCGACGCACGAAGCGATATTCACCGGCGCCGATCTCCAGAGCGGCGGCGCACGCTTCCTCGACGCTGGCGGGTCCGTATTTCTTGGCCAACGACAACATGCCCTGAATCCGGCGCACCGCGGTCTGACCGTGCTCCCGGTGCATCTGGCGGCAGAGCGCCCCGATCTGTTCGCCAACCTGGTCGGCACGGCACAGCAGTTGCTGTGTGCCCAGCGGCGTGTGCTTGGGGCGGTCCTGCTCTTGGATGCGATGACCGCCGCGCGCCTGGCGCAGATGCTCGCGCAGCAACTCGCCGGTGCCAGGGTGCAGCAGTCGCACATGCCGGATGTCCCATTGCACGCTGACGCGCCGGCCGATCCAGCCCGGAGGTGCGCCATAATAAGCCGCTTCCACCTCTACGCAGCCATCCAGATGTACCGTGCGTTCGCCGAACTGGTAATAGCGGAAGGGCTCGACGGGCAGCAACTGCAGGGCCGGCCGCTCTTCGGCGAACATGACGGCAACCTGTCGCTGGGTGGTGCCGTGGATGCGCGTGTCGGCCCAGTGCGACTCCCAATGATCCAGATAGGCCTGCGCCTCTTGAGGACTTTCAAAGCGCATACCCTTCAACGGGGTCTTCTGCGCATGGCCCACACCGCTCTCGACCTTCCCCTTGCGATCCGGGTCCGCCACGCGGCAGGGCATCGCCACTACGCCGTAATGGCGCAGCATGTCGGCGTACACGGGATTGAGCGTGGGATCGTAGATATCGGGTTTGAGCACGCCTTCGCCGAGGTTGTCGAGCACCACCACGCGCGTGCATCCGCCCAAGCGCCGGAAGGCCTGTTCATGCAGCTCCGCCCAGGTCTGAGTGCTGGAGTGGAACACCAGAAGACGAACCGACTTGCGGCTGTAGCCGAGCGTCAATACGAACAGACGCATGCGCCGATACTTGCCGCTGTGCGGGTCGCGGACCATCGGGCCCGTGCCGTAATCGACCTGGGCTTCCTCACCGGGCGCGGTCTCGATTACGGCGCAGGCTTCTTTTGGTGTACCGCCGACCAACTTGCGAACGAAACGCTTGACGCTCTGGTAGCCGCCCGTGAAACCGCGGGTATCGACCAGATCCTGCCAGATCGCCATGGCGTTGCGGCCGCGGGAGAGGCCCAGTTCGATGGCGTCTCGATGGATCGCGCAGGCGCTGGCGGAGAGCGCTTTCGCCGCCGACTCCACGCCAAAGTCGGTGGTCACCGCTATGGCCGGTTTTGCATCGGATGGAACTGCGCCGACGGGCACTGCGGCATCCAGTGGAGTTCCGTCGACGCCCTCTGATGTGGCCGACTCCGCGCCGAAGTCGGTGGACACTGCTATGGCCGGTTTTGGCGAAGGTGGTCCGGTGTCGGTTCCTGTGATCGGCGTCGGCGGGTCAGCACTCCCTTTCCAACCCGGAGCTCTTACGTTGACGCCGGCTTCTCTTAGATAGGCTGCCGCGGTCTCCCGACGGACGCCCGTAGTGTTCTGAATGCGCCGCAGCGACCAGCCCAGCCGGCCCAGCGCGATGACTTGCTGCTTCTTTTGTTCGTTCAAGACGTTGCTCACATCGACGCAGGGTAATCGCCCTCGCGTCGGAGTTAACGTCCTGGTTTAGCGGCTTACATATGGCCGGTTTTGAGGTGACCCTCTATGGCCGGATTTGGGTGACCCCCGAGGCAGAATTCGCACTGCGGATCTCTGGGGCGCACCTGACGGAGCTGCGGGACTGGGTTATGCCAGGGGCTGATGCGCCAGTAATTAAAGCGTTCCTCGTCCCGCGTCGCTAAACGGATCGCAAACTCGACTGCGAGGTAGGCACCCGCCAGAACCGATACAAAAGAAAAGGGTGCCAAGACCTGTTGTCCACCGACTGCCTTGAGCTTGCCGACGCCGCACAACTCTTTATAGACGGTATCGAAGGCTCTGCCCACAAGATCATCGGGCCGAAGTTCCGCGTATTGGTTACAAATCTTCAGAGCAATCAATGGAGAAATAAAGCTGGTGCGGACTTCCTCAACAGTCAGCCCAAGCGCCTCGGCGACGTTCTCTTCGTGTTTGCGTTCACGTTCGTTCTCTGGGTAAACGCAGCCCAGACACGCTAATTCTGTAGGCTGCCTGTTGAAATGGAGCACGACTTCCGTGATATCGGTCGTGGACGCGTCAAATACGGTCCCCGGCAGAACCGATTGCAGGGACCGGCGCACGCGACGGCTATCGACGCCGACCACCAGTTTCTCAATGAGAAAATCGTTGCTGCGCAGCTTCCTGGCTTCATCCAACTCTTTGTCGATAGGAACCAGTGCCAGTTTAGAGAACAGCGGGCCGGAGACTTTGCAAAGCCGAGTCGCCTTCGGGTAACCGAGATCGTCCGCGTTGAAAAGCAAGCAGCGATTTAAACCACCAGCCGAGACTGCTTTGGGGTCCGTGACATAGAGAGTACCGATCACATCGAAGTAGCGCAGCGTGTAGACAAACCCGTGACCCACAGCGCCTGCACCGGCGAGATAGACTTCTCCGATATCAAGTGGCTGCTTCAGTCGTTCTATGTCGGCTCCAAACAGTGCTGGCCAGGACAAAACGATCGGGGAGGAATGTTTGAAAGGAAATGTTGGGCCGAGCGCGACCCTGATTGCCGCTGCACTTACATAGCAAGCGGCTATGACGAGCAAAGAGCGAGGTATTGTGAGATCGCACTTACTCAGCGGAGCCGTTTCTCGAATGACAAAATCGGCGCCATCCTCGCCCGGGGTGTGGCTCTCATGCTGGACAAATCTCCGAAAATCTGATAGAACAAGCTGTCGAAGGCTGTCCAAAACGAGGAGTGATGCGATGCCCAAGATGGTGATTGAAGTTCCGGATCAGTTTGTGGAAGTGGGAAAGGCGATGGCCGAACACCTGGCTATGCTGCAGCGAACTGTAGATCGGCTGGGTGGGGGGAAGGCGGTGGATTATGCAGCGGTGGAAGCGGCGATAGCGGAAGGGGCTTCCAGGACAGAATTGGCGGCCCACGGAGCAATCTTGAAGAGTCTAGACATCGATGTTCCGGCAGTGGTGATCGGCGGGGTTCGGTACACGCGAGTGGGACGGTGTGAGGGGGCCTATCACACGATGGTGGGTTCGGTATCGGTGGAGCGATCGTTGTACCGGCAATCGGGAGAGCGCGGTGGACAGCCTGGGGGCAGGGTGGTGGACGCGGTTAGCTTGCGCGCGGGAGTGGTGGGGGACGGGTGGTTGCCGCAGACCGCGCGGGCGATGAGCTTTGCCGTACAGCAAGGCACCTCGCGGGAAGCGGAGAAGACGGCGCAAGAGTTTAAACGGCTGCCATATTCACGAGCCAGCTTCGAGCGAGTGGCGCACGTGGTGGGCGCACTGGCGGTAGCGGATCACCAAGATATCGAGGACGCTTTGATCGATGCCCTGGAAGTGCCGGCGGAGGCATACTCGGTGAGTGTGTCGCTAGACCGGGTCAGTGTGCCGATGGAAGAACCGCGGCCGCGACCCGTAGGGCGGCCCCAAAAGGGAGCGGCTAAGAGGCCGGTGGAACGCAATTTCCGAATGGCCTATTGCGGCACGGTGACGCTGCATGACAAGACCGGAGTTGGCCGATATACGATCCGTTATGGATGCATGCCGGAGGGAGATATCGTGGGCTTACGCGACCGCATGGTGGCCGATGTGGCGACGCTACGGAGTAAGCGTCCAGACCTGAAAATTGAGCTGCTGTGCGACGGGGCCCCGGAGATGTGGAATCTGCTGGAGGACGGCTTCAGGCCCAAATTCGGAAACGACCTCGAGTGTTTTGTAGATTTCTATCACACGACGGAAAAGCTCAGCGCAGCAGCGCATGCGCTGGAGGACTCGGCGGCTGCGGCCGGCGAACGGCTGGGAGGCTGGAAGCAAGCCCTACTCCACCGCAGCCGCGCAGCAGCCGACATTCTCAGGGAACTGGTCGTCTCCGGACGCGATGAAGGTGTAGGCACAGACCATCCGGTCCATGAAGCGATCACCTATCTACAAAACCATGGCTGCGAAACGGATCGCATGAATTATGCCCGTGCGCGCCGACTTGGATTGGCGCTCGGTACTGGCAATGTCGAGGCCACCTGTAAGAGTCTGTTTGAAATGCGGATGAAGCGCTGTGGGGCGCGCTGGAAGCCGGACACGGGCCAACACATCGTGCAGCTCCGAGCTTTTGCACTCAGTGACCGATGGGAGCCTGCTATCGAATTGACACTTCGTCCGCTACGGATGGCTGTTCGCGCGGCTTGAGGTCAATGTCCAGGATGAGAGCCACACCCCTCGCCCGCGTAGATGTGCAGTGGAGCCGCAGTGACTGGCGAATAGTTCCCGATCACGACTTCGACGGCGAACGGATTCAGATCCGGCAGACCGGCATATTCAACAGTGCGCCGGAGCATTTCGATGATGTGTGCTCCAAGTTCACACGCGGATTCCGTCCTAGCGTCGAAGGTGACGGCGATTCGCAGCGAGAGACGTTTTGCCGCTTCTTCCTCTTTTAGGCCGAGCAACGCCGCGAGGGTTTTGGCATTTTCCTGATGGTAACTGAGGGTCATGCTCTAATCCTCAACAGACCTCCGACATCCTCACTGGCGACTTCATTCCAACAATTGACCGAGTCAAGTTGAAAGATGGCTGCTTCTTCCGAGAAATTCTCGGTGGTGGTGGATTTCGCAAAGAAGGGCAGAACAATCGACAGCGCGCCAATATGCCGACCGATTGCCCACTTGTCGTCCGCCGGCGAATGAAACGCGAGTTCTGGATGTGTGTGAACTTGGGAAACAACGTACAATTCTCTGGTCCGCAGGCGTTCCATCAATGCGGCCATGCCCTGCCGAGGTATCTCAAAATAGTCCCTGGCAGCTTGCTGCAGAGGCCTATAGACATCAAAAATCCGCTGAACACCGTTCTCGCGGCGGCCAAGCCAGAGCAGTACGCATTCTTTACGACCGGCTTGGCGCAGCAGGTCTATGGTCTCGGCGATCTGGCCTGATGATATTTCAACCGGGCTGATATTCATTTGTGCATATTCCTCCATACGTGCCAAAGCTGGGTCAGAATTCCCCCCAGTATAAACTTGTCGCCTCCCCTTATCGTTTCCCACTTGTCATTCGTATGACTGGGGTGAGTATGGTATTCCCGGACTCCTTTCATGCAGATGAAGGGCCTCCCCGTGGAAGGATGCGGCGAATTGTTTAAAACACTAGCACAAGATGGAATCCCGACTTGGAGAAGAACTCGCACAAAGCCCGCGCCAGATGTGCTACAGAAGCTGGCGAAGTTTTACGGAGCGCCTTATGAATCGCTCCTGATTGCCGCCGGGTACCTGAAGGAGAAACCGACCGAGAGAAATCGCCGTGTGATTCCTCGCGATGTTGAAGCGATGGCCCAAAGCGCCCAGTTCTCGGGAGCGGAATGCGATGAAGTCCGCAGTTTTATGGCGTTCCTTGCAGCGAAGCGAAAGCCCGGAACGAAGTAAGGCCGCTTGGCTAACGATAAACCGGATTATCACGTACCGGGGATGCTGCCAAGAGGCGTCAGGGGTCATGAGGGAGATTTTGTCCAGGTGGTGCGCGGAAGCAACGTCAGCGCGGAAGTCTTACCCTATCCGTGAGCGGCAACCAGCAACTCATGCTTGCGGACCATTATTCCGAGTGTGAGAGCGTCGTAATGGTTGAAGACCGTTTCCATGAAAAACACGTAAGATTCGTTCCGGCAATCGCCTATAACTTTTTCAGCCTTTCCAAGATCCCACTTACCGTACCCGCAGTAGCTCTGCACGATTGCGTAGAGCTGTGCCTCGGTTACGTTGCTGAACTGGGCCTCGAAGAGCGGCGACGTGATAAAGTGGCGGCAAGGGTTCTTGGCGTCGAAGTCCTTTGCCGGGCGCTTTGGATGACCTGTAATTAGACCGAATGCCGGAACATCAAGGGTTTCGACGAAGGAATAGAAAGTCGTCGTCAGTGTGTTGCCGAAGACTTTTTGCAGATTCATAACGTGGGAAAGTGCGGGCGCGGATGACTGTGCCCGGACCTTGAATCTATCCTGAAGGAACAGAAGCCGGCGGGCCGCGAAGTTAGCCTCGGATTCCATAGTTTCGTGACAGTTGGCCGTCAGCGTGTACTTGTCGTCGCCTAAGCTGATCGGCCCGTGCCAGGGAATGATGACGTGGCCAAGTTCGTGCCCTTCCGCCCAGCGTTGCTTCGCGTCGGCAACTCCTTGCTGATGAGAATGCGTTTTTCATCGAAGAGACAGAGAGCATCGAGTCGAAAATTTTGAACGAAATCTTTCAGAAATCCTGGTCGGGCGGCTATCTGCTTGCCCGCCAGCTTTAGGGAGTGAATCCAGCGCTTGAAAAGCCCGTCGTCAGCAGTTGAATAATAGTCCTTCGCAAGCCGGAGCAATTCGCGCACATGGTCAAGATTTAGGGGTGGTTCAGGGTTGCCCAAGTCCCTAATAATCTTCGAAACCTGGGTGTCTATGTCTGCGGCGGAATAGGGGTCGAGGTGTATGTTCTTCAACGGGCGCTCAGAAATCGTGCGAATTCGTCGAAGGCTTCCTGTTCTTCACGCGTCAACTGACGAATCGACTCTGACTTGGCAGCAAAGCGAACTGCCGCATCGTTAAATTGTGCATCCTTCGCCTGTGCGAGCCCTGCCAGCGTTAGTAGCTTTACATGCGACACCTTGAGAAACTGGGCAAGCTGGTGAATCGTGCGAAGCGACGGAGTAAATTTATCATCATCCTCAATACATACAAGCTCCTTCAATGGGATCTGTGTCTTGCCGGCAAATTGTTCCTTACTGAGACGAAGTCTCAGCCTGGCAAGCTGGACGAATTTAGCGAAAGATAACCGGGCGGCAAGAGCATCGCTCGTAACCGCCGATGTCGCCTCAACAGCAGGCATCATGATGCAGCCGGCCGATATCAGTGCGCCGTCTTCCTCGGCAGCCTTTTGTCGAATCCAGGCATCTTCGTCATGTGCTCTCATTACTGTCCTCCTTTCAAGAATGTTTCGGCCTTTTCAGGCGTGAGTTCGAAGTAGAGAAGCCCCTCGCCATCCCGTTCCCCTTCAATTGGCTCCATCGTGCAAACCTCCCGGTAGAACCACTCCGGTTCACCCCGCTGGTCTCCCGGCAAGGAATGAAGTCCGACCCGGCCTTTGCAACTCTCGCTAAGGCTGAGTTCGATTGCGACACGTATCAAGCGCGATCCGACACCACCGAAACGCGGTTTAGGATCGAGCAGGCGGATATTCCAGGGCGCCGTCTCGACATATTTCACATAGATGAGGGGTTTGTCCCTCTGAGTGGGCAGCTTCGCCAAGTAGCCTTCCTTGGCAACTTCGAGCAGCCCTTGCATCTGTCCATCACATTCAATGCCGTAAAAACCCAGCAGCGGATTACCCAGCTGTTTGATCTTGCGAGTCCAATCCCATCCCCAGTGCTTGGGCAGCTTTTCGAGCTCATATCCCTCCTGCAGAAGTCGTTCAATTGACGCTTTCCGGACTGGCTCCCACCCTCCCTGCGCCGTTCGTATCTGCTCTTCGGTTAAGCGGGCGTGCAGCAGAGCATCGACGGCCTCATTCTTATGGAGGTCGAGCAGTCTGATGGTGGTGGAAGCATCTGTCACAGGACTACAAGTTCGGACTTCTTCTTTTCCACTTCATCCTCCATGAACAGCTTTTCACCCCTCTGAAGCCGCGTATCAATCACTTGATACATACGCAACGCCTTGCGGATGATGGCTGTCTTGCTCATGTCATAGCGACTGGAGAGGGCATCAAGAGCCTTCATTTCCTCGTCCGTCAAATTCAGGGTCATCGTCCGCTTGTCAGCCATCTACCGTACTCCTTTGAATCCAGTATACAAAAAAGCCTGCAGGAGTCAACATAAATTATACTTGACATAGCCATGTTTTATGTATATTATGGCTATGTAATCAACAAGGCGCTTCCGGGCGCAAGGAGATAACATGCAAGAACCCTTGAATATTGAACGAGATGGCAGTGCCGCGGAGGCCGCGTTGAGAGCGCATGGTGTAGATGAAGGTGGCCGGGAGGTCGAGATCAGGGCTGAAGTCCTTCACCATCCCGATCATGAGCCCAGGCATTTCCGCGTGAAGCGGGAGGCGACCTTGCTGGAGGTCCTAGCCTCGATTCCCACGCAAAATAAGTCACCTAACACGAATAACGTGTTTCGGGCGAGGTAAGGCTGAGAGATCAGGCGAATCGAATGGTCAATTTCTTGTTGCCGAACCAGGGCATCGGTGTGGGCTTATCGGCCAAGCCGGAGTTGACCAGGTAAGGATTGTGGGCGCGTTTGTCGAGGGTGACCACGACGGAGTTGGCCGCGATCTCCACTTTGCCTGACAGGTCCAGGAGATTGCGAAAGACGGTTTTCGCCTGGGAGTGGCTGTATTCCCGACCAATGCGCCGGGCCATGATGCGGTACAGCGAACTGGCCATGAGTGTCAGTTGCATGTCGAAATCCACCTTCATCCCGACCATGGAAGAGAGCGCGTCGATGTGGAAGAATTGGACGGCTTCGGAGATTCCGTTTTCGATGAGCATGCGCTGCGCATAGCGGGTCACCAGTTCCACGGGTCCGAGTTTGCGGTGGTTGGTCAGCAGGATGGTGGGGTCCTCATGCCCGAGTTCCATGATCGTCAACTGGCGGAGTTCGCCCTCGAAACCGTGGAGCGCCACCTGTTGTTCCAGTACTTTGGGGTTGCGATAAATGCGGGTCAGAGCCGGCAAGTTGATCCGCTTCCAGGCGGAATCCGGTTGACTGTAGATCTCCTGCAGCATCTTGCGCGAACGTCGGCGAAGGGTGATGAAGAAGATCCCTTGCCGGTTCAACTCCGAAAGTTTTCCATAAGTGGTCAATTGCGAGTCGAAAACCAGCTCGGTGGGCAGTTGGCCAGTGCGCTTCTTCCAAAACCGAACGAACTTGTTAGAGGCGGCGGGCGAGGATACCAAAATGGCGGCCCACCTTTCGCTGGGATTTCGCCCCGCCTTTCCCTCTTCAGCGATCATCTCAGAACGGTCCTCGCCGTCAAGGGTTCGCTTCGCCGCGCCCAACAATGGCGCGCCCTTGACCGCTTCGGGCCGTTCTGAACAACGCCTCCTAATACGAGGGAAAGGCTCACTCCGAACGGCTCTCCCGGCAGGGTGCCAGTTCGCCGCCATTTTGGTACCCTTTTCAACCGCCACCGACACGTGGAGAATCTCGCCCGCCTGCTCGTTCTTGGTCACGCCCGCATTGGCGTAGCGCATGACCCCTTGTTCGGCATCGCGGGCCAGGAAGACTAGAATGCCCTTCTGGGAGCGGCTGCGGCTGGAGACGTAGTGTTTCTCTAAGGGCTCTTCGGCGGTGTTGGCGGGCACGCTGTGAAAGTCGAGGTCGAAGGAGGGACCATGGGGCAAGCCGGCCTGCTCGACCTGTTCCAACCACGTCTGCATCAATCGCAAACAGGCTTTGTGGTCCAGCCCGGAGGAGTACTCCTCCAGGTAGGAACGTTTGGGGACCACGTTGATTCCTGCGAAAACAGCGATGGCCTGGTCCATCACCAGATCCATGACGTGGCTCTTGCGCTCGATGCCGATCAACTTCATGGCCAGGAGACTGCGGAGGGCCTGGACAGCGGGAATCGTCTTGGAACCGGGCAAGTGAGCGGTGGTGACCACACGGTTGAGATCGATGCGATCCAACAGAGGGACGAATAGGAACAGACCAGCCAGTGGGGTACGGAAGGCACGGGGAGACAGATCCAATTGGCGGATGTCGGCGACCTCGGCGATGTCCGGCTTGACGGTGGGGGGACGCTCGACGTCGGCCCGGCGGGGAAGACGAGAGAAGCCCTCTTCGCGAAGCAAGACGGTGAGGGAGTTGATGGAGATGGGGAGGTGGAGAGCGTCGAGTTCCTGGCGAATGTCGTAAACGGAGAGATTGCGTTTGCGCATGGCGACGGCCAAATCCCGCACGCGGTCACGAGCGGGAGCGGACTGGGGACCGCGCTGCGGCAGACGGAAGAAAGATGCGCGTTTATGGGGATCGTGTCGGAACTGGTGGCAGAGGACGCGGAAGGAGGAAGGAGAATAGCCAAAACGGCGTGCGACGTCGCCAGACGGCTCATCCTCGACGAGGAAGGCGCGGAGAGCTTCGTACTGACGCTGCAAGGGGAACTGGGGGGCGAGAAAGAATTTCTCATCGGAGGGAGTGATTATGTGATCCACAGTACTGGAAGGCATAGTTCCATGATGCTATAAGAACATTAAACAATCAAGGCGTTTTGAATGTTTAAAGCCGCAATGAGCATCACGAAGCCCATAATACTTGCATATCTATGGCATGTATCCATCAACACAGATGGCTGGTCTCAAACTCTGCGTGGACCGGATAGTGCATCATGATTATAATTATCAGTACTGTATATATCTAATGACACCAGCGGAAACACTGGATTTTAGTAGCGTCTTGACAAAAACTCGTGCTCAAAGGGGGAGCGTGGGAATCGAGGCTAGACGAAGCGGCAAAGAAGCTGGATGTGAAGTTGTTGCCGAACCCGCACACCCCGCTTGACCAGCTTCGTGGGGTCTACGAGCATCACCGCGTGGGGGAGCCTTTGGACCTGGACATCACCGTCGAAGACTTTTTCCGGCAAGAAGACAAGACGCACCACTTCGCCATCGAGCTGGTGCTGGCGATCGAGATCAACACACGCTGGAGGATCGCCCCGGAAAAGGAGATGACGCCAAAAGCGATTCTCGCTCTGGCCGGCCTCCCTTGGGAGCAATACAGCCTCTATTATCCCGCTGACAGCGTCGATCCCTTGCCGCCGGACACTCCCGTCAAGCTCCACCGCGGCCAACGGTTTGAAAGCGCAGCGCGACGGCAAGTACGGCGCGGAGACGACCGATGCATATCAGGACCGCTAAGTCAGAGATAGAACGCCTCGCAGCTTCCGGCGCCGCCATCGCGCTGGTGATGGACGGAGCGCAGCCTTATGCCTGGATTCGGGGCATAACGGCCCCGAAACCGCCGTGGGACCGCACCACCTACGATATTCTCATCGCCATTCCGATTGCGTATGATCTCGGCACGGGGCTCGACGGCTTTTACATCGCCCTCCCCTACTCTTTCAACAATGGTGAACATAACCGTGTGAACGGACAACCCCTGACTCTGGGCGGCCAGCAATGGCGGGCGGTGTCCTGGCATTACCCGGACGGCAAGGCGTTCCAGGCCGGAACCGATACTATCGAAAGTCACATTTTTCATTGCCGGGGATTCTTCCTAGCGCGTGGAGCCGTCAATGCCAGAGTTTGATCTTCGCATCCGGGAGTCCGACTGGTCACGCCTTCGCAGGCATTGTGCGCCCTCATTCCGTGGACGAAAGGACACGGAAATCGGCGCTATCGGTCTTTTGGGAAAGCGGTCGGCCGGAGGCAAGCTACGCGAGCTGATCGTTACCCAGATACTCTGGCCGGAGCTCGGCGAAGTGCTCGCGGAACCACAAAGCGCCCTGACGTTCACTTCCCGGTACCTGAGACGAGCGCATATTGCCGTGCGGAAAGCCGGTCTGGCAGGCTTGATAACCTTTCACACCCACCCTCTCGCGAGACTGGAAGTCGGGTTCTCCTGGTATGACGATGAACAGGACCCTCTGCTGCTCGAAAATTTGCAAGAACTCTGGCCCGGCACCGTGCTGAGCAGCGTCGTGTTGGGAGAGAAATCGCAGAAGGGCAGATTGTGGCCGTCGCCGAAAGAGCAACTGAGCGCTGCGCGCCTGATCGTCATGGGTGCCTGATCCGCAAAGTTGATTAAGCCCCCAGGCGACCACCTCCTTGGATATGCCCGCGCGGATCGCCGCCTGCCGGCACGGGTTCGGCCCGGCGCCCGCATTCATTATCTGGCCCAGCACGATCTCGGAAATCTCATGCCCGCGCACGCCCGTCTGCTTGAGAAGCGCCCGAATGACCGCCTCGCCCAGCGCATCGGCCGGGATTCCCCTGAACATGCCGTTGATCGCCCCGACAGGTGTGCGTTTGGCGGCAACAATCACGACATCATCATCAGTTTCTCGCTTATTCATATTGACTCCTTACGGGAGTTAAGACTTATTAGGGATTTGGTTTCAGGGGTTTGGCATGGGCGGAACACATCTCGCGGAGGATCTTCTTAAGCAGTGGCTGATCGCGCCGGCGCTGTTTGACCGGCGGGTGAATCTGCTTGCCTCGAATGACAACCTACCGGAAGACTCCACGCCCGAGGAGGACATTCCGGACGTCAGCCGGCTATCGTTTTACTAATGCGCCGCCGCGACCGCGGGCCTTCCCTGTCTACCTCCTGAGAAACTTCATATCTGGTGATTTCCCGTGCAACCTGCTTCTGCTTATCACGCGGCAAAGCCGTCCAGGTGAACAGAAAATCCAGCGAGTGGCACAGCGGCAAATCAAGAATGTCGCCGCTGCCAACCGGCGCCTGCCCGCTGTCCAGCCACTTCTCCATGGCGGCAAGGGCGTTCCACATAATGTCCGCGACAACGTCCAGCCCGTCGCGCCTGGCCTCCTGGCGCAGGTAGAGGAGGCTGGTGATATAGGCCTGCATGGCGCTCACCGTCTCATGATCCGTCCCCTGAAGTTTGGCTTCCCTGCTGTCACGCAACCATCCTTTCCTGTGCGCTCCCGTCATCGTCGCTGTAGCGCAGTATGGTCTCGGCGATGCCTGTGGTGGTTCGCACTTTCTCCATCATCTCCTCGGATACCGGCAGTCCCCCTGCCCTTACCCGCTCCCCGGTCGGCAGTTCGGTCACATTGCCGTACCAGAACGGTCCCAGCCCGAGGCCATATAGACGCTCCGCCAGTAGGCGGGCAACATGACGCCGATGATTTTGCGGATGCCGTGGCTCATGGCATATTCCATGTAGGCGACGGACAGTTCATGAATAATCCGCTTGCGCAGGGGCGCGGGCAGGTCTTTGTCGACGCAGAGCCTGCTGCCCTCCCAGACCGTCATGTCGTTCTGCGGCAATTCGCCGTCGGTCACCAGGAATGAAAACGATTTCTTAAGCATGTAAGGACGGTCCGTGGGATTAAGCCTCGTGCAGCCCCGCACCGCGCCGTCCTCATCCCGCCAGACAAAATAGGTGGTCGCCGGGTTGTCGAACTCGTCGTATTCCATGTTCTGCCAGGTCGGGACATTCCATTCCTGGCGCTCGATCACGGCGCGGAAGCGCAGCTGAAACATCGAAGCGATTGGATTGCCCCGGAAATGATGCGCGGATTTGAAGGTGATGCAACCGATCATGAAAAAGCCATGAAGCAAGCCCAAGGAAATCTGTGGCTCACTTCTGACCACGCCGCGAAGCGAAAATCTACCTACCAACCTTGGTAGGGTTTTCGATGGCCTTTACGAGGTTGGGCTTGATCAGGCCCAGGCGTATCGCCTTCACGACCGCCGTCTGGCGTGTGGAAACGTCGAGCTTGGCATAGATATTCTTCAGGTGAAAATTCACGGTGTCCCAGGCAATGGAAAGTATCACGGCGATTGCAGCGATACTCTTGCCCTCCGCGCTGAAGGAGAGAACCTCGCGCTCGCGGCGCGTGAGATAGACCTGCTTTGCCGGCTGCCCGCTCGGCAGGTCAAATTGCGAATAGGCGAAATGAAACTGATGTGACAACGCGCGAAGGACGGACAGAGTATCAGGTGACGGCTTCACACCCCCCGTGCTGCTTGCAAGGCCGACTCCGGCCACTTCGAAATTCGGGCCGTAAATGGCGACCGCCGCGCCGCTCAGCAGCTTCGCTTCCTGGGCTTCAAGCATCAGCCGCCTTTGGCGGTTGCTGATGGCGCCGGTCTCCACGACATAGTCCCATGTATATGCCGCCGCTGTCGTAAACGCATGTTTTGGAATAGGGTCCTTCGCGAAATACCCCCTGGCCATGTAGTAATCCATCCAGTCCTGGGGATAATTCCCCATGACGCCGTGTCCGGCTTTTCTGCCTATCGAGGGGTGATCCGTAAGCAGGCTGTAGACCACGCTGTCATAGCCCATATCCTTGAGGGCCTTTTGAAACAGCGCGAACACTTCCTCCCGCGAGGAGGCACGATTCGACTGTGTAATGAATTCTTCGAGGAGCATCCCGAGGCTCTGATGGGCGGGTTGACTATAACCACCGGATGATTTTTCGTCAATTTACTCTTCTTAGGGTAGTAACCACACACGCAGCGCGGGCACCGCACCCGCGTTCCCTTCGCTCCTCTTCAACGCATTTTCAAGCTTCGTAACCTCCTCCAAGCGGCTTTGTTGATCGGTCGTGGTATACGTGTCGATCGCCACGCCGATGGTGTGCCCGCGCTGGTCTGCGGCTACCTTCGGATCGACTCCATGATCGTGGCCCAAGCTTGCTTGGGTCACCAGTTCCACGGGTCCGAGTTTGCGGTGGTTGGTCAGCAGGATGGTGGGGTCCTCATGCCCGAGTTCCATGATCGTCAACTGGCGGAGTTCGCCCTCGAAACCGTGGAGCGCCACCTGTTGTTCCAATACTTTGGGGTTGCGATAAATGCGGGTCAGAGCCGGCAAGTTGATCCGCTTCCAGGCGGAATCCGGTTGACTGTAGATCTCCTGCAAGCATCTTGCGCGAACGTCGGCGAAGGGTGATGAAGAAGATCCCTTGCCGGTTCAACTCCGAAAGTTTTCCATAAGTGGTCAATTGCGAGTCGAAAACCAGCTCGGTGGGCAGTTGGCCAGTGCGCTTCTTCCAAAACCGAACGAACTGGAGAATCTCGCCCGCCTGCTCGTTCTTGGTCACGCCCGCATTGGCGTAGCGCATGACCCCTTGTTCGGCATCGCGGGCCAGGAAGACCAGAATGCCCTTCTGGGAGCGGCTGCGGCTGGAGACGTAGTGTTTCTCTAAGGGCTCTTCGGCGGTGTTGGCGGGCACGCTGTGAAAGTCGAGGTCGAAGGAGGGACCATGGGGCAAGCCGGCCTGCTCGACCTGTTCCAACCACGTCTGCATCAATCGCAAACAGGCTTTGTGGTCCAGCCCGGAGGAGTACTCCTCCAGGTAGGAACGTTTGGGGACCACGTTGATTCCTGCGAAAACAGCGATGGCCTGGTCCATCACCAGATCCATGACGTGGCTCTTGCGCTCGATGCCGATCAACTTCATGGCCAGGAGACTGCGGAGGGCCTGGACAGCGGGAATCATCTTGGAACCGGGCAAGTGAGCGGTGGTGACCACACGGTTGAGATCGATGCGATCCAACAGAGGGACGAATTAGGAACAGACCAGCCAGTGGGGTACGGAAGGCACGGGGAGACAGATCCAATTGGCGGATGTCGGCGACCTCGGCGATGTCCGGCTTGACGGTGGGGGGACGCTCGACGTCGGCCCGGCGGGGAAGACGAGAGAAGCCCTCTTCGCGAAGCAAGACGGTGAGGGAGTTGATGGAGATGGGGAGGTGGAGAGCGTCGAGTTCCTGGCGAATGTCGTAAACGGAGAGATTGCGTTTGCGCATGGCGACGGCCAAATCCCGCACGCGGTCACGAGCGGGAGCGGACTGGGGACCGCGCTGCGGCAGACGGAAGAAAGATGCGCGTTTATGGGGATCGTGTCGGAACTGGTGGCAGAGGACGCGGAAGGAGGAAGGAGAATAGCCAAAACGGCGTGCGACGTCGCCAGACGGCTCATCCTCGACGAGGAAGGCGCGGAGAGCTTCGTACTGACGCTGCAAGGGGAACTGGGGGGCGAGAAAGAATTTCTCATCGGAGGGAGTGATTATGTGATCCACAGTACTGGAAGGCATAGTTCCATGATGCTATAAGAACATTAAACAATCAAGGCGTTTTGAATGTTTAAAGCCGCAATGAGCATCACGAAGCCCATAATACTTGCATATCTATGGCATGTATCCATCAACACAGATGGCTGGTCTCAAACTCTGCGTGGACCGGATAGTGCATCATGATTATAATTATCAGTACTGTATATATCTAATGACACCAGCGGAAACACTGGATTTTAGTAGCGTCTTGACAAAAACTCGTGCTCAAAGGGGGAGCGTGGGAATCGAGGCTAGACCATCCTCTACGGCCATCTTGAAGATGGCGTTCAAATCCCATCTCACATGGTCCACCACGCTTTTGGAGAGACCCGCCTTTGCTAGTTCGTGAAGAAACTGCTGTAGCATGTCTCGTCTCAGGTCGGCCAGCTCCCAGCTTTTGAACGCTGGGAAGAGATAGTTGTTGTGACGTTCCAGTGTGGTCCTTTGGGTTGAGTCCTCCTTCCATTTCTCCCGCCGTTGGGGAACGAATACTCCCGTCACGTATTCCTCGAAGTTGGTTGGCAAAGTATGCGGGAAGCCTACGCCCTCGTTGATCGAGTTGAGGTACTTCCTCTGCAATTCCGCCCGGGCTTCTCCTTCGGTCATGTCCGCAACGTAGCCGAGAACCCGCGTCCAGCTCTTTCCGTTTACGTAAAATTTTCCGATCCATACTCTTCTTTTGCCGTGCTTCACTTCTCGCACACAGCCCTGCTGAAAGCGCTTTCGACGCATATTTCCTTTCCGGCGTCTACAGCGGTGTTTCCTGGTGTTAGGAGGCATATTAACATCTCTCCTCCGCCGACGGCGCCAAGACCTCCTTCTAATTGGCAACGGTAGTCATGGATGCAGCCTCTCGCAACCATTGGTCGAGCGTTTCGCGGAGGAACATGAGCCGACGACCGGCCCGGATTGGTTCGAGGCGTGGCACGCCTTTCACCTTGCCCTTGATGATGTTGAGCAGGTCCGATCGGGAAATGCCGAATTCCGGCGGGCGTTGTAGGAACCGCCGTGAGCTTCCAGCAACGGTGCGTGACTGAGTGCAGCGGTGAGTAGTAGCGTAGGGCATGTCCCGCGAAAAGACAGCATTGCCTGACGACTTATTGCAATTCAGCCGACAATTAGAAGAGTGGCGTAGCGCCAATCCGCCGCGAACACGGCTGCCCGAGCCAATCTGGGAGGCGGCCGTGCAGATGGCTCAACGGCATGGACTGCACCGCACCACCAGGGCGTTGCGCATGGATTACACGCGCTTGAAAAAGCGGTTGTCGGCAGGCACGCCGCCGCCTCGACCGGCGCCTCCGGTATTCGTGGAAATGGTGGCTTTGCCGGCCGCCGCCCCTCCCGCGGAGTGCGTGGTGGAGTTGGAGTCCGCCGGCGGCAGGTTACGCGTTACCCTGAAAGGCGCGGCATTGGACTGGTCGGGCTTGTTGCACGGCTGGCGGGGCGGGGTCCAATGATCCAGATCACGCCTCAGATGCGCGTGCTGGTGGCCGTGGAGGCGGTCGATTTCCGCAAAGGCATTGCGTGAGGTAATCGTAATCGAGCGGGCGTACTTCGGCGTCCACAAAGCCCTCGATAGTCGCGAAACATGAGACGGCGGTATTCGCAGCCACTACCGGCGGCAGAGGTGGCCGAGGCGGCGCCACAATCACCATCGCCGCGCCGCCCGCTTTTGCGCACGCGGCCGGTCCACAAGTTTCCGGCACCGGCATCACCCTGACCGCCCCATTTGAAGAGGGCGCATGATAGCGGGGTGCAGATCGCCGCCGGCTTTCCGACGCCGGGCGCGCCCAATCAATATTACAGGGGGCATTGAGCGCGCTCCTCATTGTCAGCCTTCCGGCGGCCCAAGTTCCTCGCCCGTCTTTGTCCTCAGTGGCTCCGGATCTCCTGTAGCCTACGTTACTGGAACAATCGCGGGACTCGGTTCGCAGGATTATTACTCGTTCGTAGGGACCGGGGGAGCATTCGGTGCTACCGCCTCCATAAACGGGTCATCGTTTTCGACATCCTGCCTGGTAATTCGGCGACGCGGCGATTAGGAACGCCCAATATTCGATCCTTCCCTTCAACGTCCCAGGGGATGTGTGGAATGGGAGCCGCTTTACCCGTCGCCGGCGGCGTACCTCTTGGAGTGGCAGATGGGTAATCCCCCCCTCTTGAAAGGAATTCTGGTCGCCGAGCGCCATGGTGATGCCTCCACCGGCCCACGACGGGCCTTTGTTCAGCGCCCGCCGATGCCGCCCAAAAAAGGCGCTACGGAGCACCGACTTGGTTGCCCGGTGCTGGCCACAGGCCTGTTTTACGTTGCGGGCTACGCCACCCGATGGTGGGTGCCGTGGTAGTTGGCCGAGGACGCTGCGGGAAATCGGTTGATGACCAGCGATCCGGTTGTTGGTGCCAGGCGGACTTCGCACCTGCAGACCCCACTGAAGCCTCAACCCACGGGGTCGTTGAATCGGCGATTTGGGTCATCCTCTGTACGCTGACGAATAACAGCTTGAACCTCCGGATTTGTGCCATAATGCAGGGCTAGGTGATTCCTTGGATCGCGAATGATTCGTCGATTCATCAATCTGTTCGTTCAGCTTGGGGGGCTCCGGTCACGCTGACGATAGTCTCAAACCTACAATCGGCAGGGCGGCCAGGGGCGAGTCGCGGGTGCGCGTGAAAGTCATGAGCCGCCAACCAAGCTTTCTTTGGTTCCTTGCCGCCGCCCTGCCTGTCTTCGCCGACTCGCCGCCTGTCAATACCTCCACGGCCCTTCTCGCGGCGCCATCTTCTATAACGCTTAGCCAGACCGTGACGCTCACGGCCACGATCACACCTCCGCCGCCGGCCGGCAAAGTAACGTTCTACGATGGGTCGTTGATTCTGGGCGTCGCCGCAATCGCCGCCGGTGGCACGGCCACCTTCTCCACCGCTTTTCTCGCCCCAGGAAAGAGATCTCTCCAGGCCCGTTTTTGGGGCCAGGCCAACTTCAGCGCAAGCGCGTCGACTGTTGTTCAGGTGACCGTCACGCCCTTGCCTGGCGTCAACTTTACGGCAGGGGAGTTTAGCCCCTTCACGACTGGCGCGTACCCGCAGCTCCCCGCAGTTGGCGATTTCAACGGGGATGGCAATCTCGATCTCGCCATCCTGAGCCAACAGGGTCTGAACATATGGTTGGGAGACGGTAATGGAGGTTTCACGCAGCGGCAGGCGCCGCAGACCCCTTTGGAATCGTCGATTACAGGCATCATAATGAGCGTCGGAGACTTCAACGGGGATGGCAATCTGGATCTTGCCGTGCCCGACGATGCAAACGCCGGCAGCGTCACGATATTGCTCGGGGACGGCCAGGGGGGTTTCTCGCCCTCCACCGGGAGCCCCTTTGCGGCTGGAGATTACCCCTTTCAGGCGGCGGTCGCGGATTTTAACCTCGACGGAAAGCCGGATCTTGCCATAACCAACAATCTGTCCTCCGGCGGCGTAACGATATTGTTGGGCGACGGCGCGGGCGGATTCACTCCAGCCAATCCTAACGTTCCCGTTCCGATTGCGGCCGGGGAGAATTCCGCTGGAATCGCGGTGGGCGATTTTAACGGCGACGGCAAGCCGGACCTGGCTGTCGCGGATCTTGAAGGGACGGTGACCATTCTCCTGGGAGACGGCTCTGGCGGGTTCAGCCCGGCCCCCAACAGCCCCGTCGCGGTGGGGGTGAACCCTTATCTTGTGGTTGTGGGAGATTTCAACCAGGATGGCAAATTAGACCTCGCGACCGCGAACTACGGCAGCGGTGACGTCAGCGTACTGTTGGGCGACGGGACCGGCGGGTTTGTATCGGCAACAGGAGGCCCTTTCCCGGTGGGAGACAGTCCGATTACCCTTAGTGTTGGGGACTTCAACGGAGATGGGTTGCCCGATCTCGCGGTAGCAATCTTCGGAGATAGCAGCGTAGCCGTATTGTTGGGCGACGGGACTGGAGGTTTCAGTCCGGCTTCGTATAGCCCTCTTGGGGTCGGCACCGTTCCATCGGTGGTTGCGGGGGATTTCAATGGCGATGGCGTAATGGACCTGATCGCCGCCAACTATGCGGAGAGCGGCGTGAGCGTACTGCTGGGAACCACGGCCCTCACCATCGCCGTGAGCCAAGGTACTGGTTTCACCGTGAACCAGAATGGTATCTACACCTTTACCGTGACTAACATCGGGACATCGGCAAGTAGCGGAGCTGTTACAGTGACGGACACCTTACCAGCCGGTCTGACGCCGCGGACAGTACTCGCGGTGGGGTGGAACTGCTCGATTAGCGGTCAGACTCTTAACTGTACGCGGGAAGACCCCTTGCCTTCCCAACAGTCATACCCGGAAATCGAGCTGTTATTGCAAGTCGGGCCGCTGGCGTGTCCTCAAGTACCCAATGTAGCCGTGCTCGCCCGGGGCTCTCGATCGGTTGCTTCCGCGTTAACGCCTATCTCCGGCTGTTTGAATCTGACGCAGCAACCGAGTCCCCTTATCGTCGGCCAGGCCGGAGTGTATATTATGGCTCTGGAAGCTGTGCCTGGCGCGACTATCAATGGTTCCCTGAATGTCACGATTGTAATGCCGGCGGGCCTGACTCCTACTCCAGCGAGCGAAGATGCGTTTTGGGCCTGTCAAACCCTCCAAAACGTAGTATGCAGCTCGACGGCCTCGAGCCCGCCACAAGGCGGCTACCCGCCTCTTGTGATAACTTTTTCGATAACTCCGGGGGCATGCCCTACCGCGACCGATGTGGTCCAGGTTCAACTCAACGGTTCCTCCGCAAGCGTCCAGGAGTTTTCCAATAACGTAAGCGGGTGTCTGATGCTACAACCATCGCGGCTGGACTTCCCCAACGGCGCGTCTGGAACAACCAGCTCAATGACCGTTGTGGTAACTTCAACCAGCTTAGGACAGCAGATAGTGCTGCCGATGATTGTCCCCTCCTCGTCTCTCCCTGCATCGAGTCCACCGGCATTTTCCGTGGCTACGAACTGTAATGGCACCATCGGTTTTAACGATACCTGCCAGCTAGCGGTCACCTCTTCGTACCCTTGTTTTGGAGCGGTGTCCGCTTCTTTGTGGATTCTGACGAACGATGGCGCGACCTACACAATCCCCCTCACGGCTACCGGCTTGCCCGACTCGATCTCGCTTGCCCTTAACGGAACCACCGTGCCCGCGAGTTTCACAATTAATCCCGACCAGACATATGCAGCCAGTCTTACGCTTCGTCCCTCGCCCAACGCGGCTTGCACCCAGACGGCTGGACTGGGGCCTCTCTCCTTTTCCCCACTGGCCCCGGACAACTCGACTTGGGACGCGTCCTTGAGCGGCAATATGTTAAAGACCGGCACGGTTGCCGGCGTGATTACGCTAGCGGCCCAGATCGGTGGAACTAATATAACGGCCCTGGACGGCTCCGGCGCCTTCGCGCTACAGATTCCCGACCAAGCCGGCGTCGTGGAAAGCGTGGCCATCGGCAACCAAACCGACTCGAGTTTCGAGATTACCGTCAGCGGCTACTCGACGCCTCATAATGGCTACTCGGCGTCTACTAAAAGCGATTCCGACACCGCCACCCAAGTTTGCTTTTCCTTTACGCCCGCGGCGGGTTCGGCACTCCACACGCCCTCGCAGTGGTGCGCGCTTCAGCAAGACATCGAGATCTGGTATGAGCGCTCCGTCTCGTACCTCACCGGAAGTCAATTCCAGGGCGCCGTGACCGTCTCCTTTTCGGGGGCGGCGAAAGCGATCGGCCAAGTTGAAGTCTGGATCGTGAACGAAATGGGCATGTCTGCCCCGTCCTGTCTGGATTTTCAATCGGGAGCTTCAGTATCGTGCCAATAAGGTCGAATATGCGTGAGCTACTCTGGATGCCGATTTTTCTAATTCTGGCTTCAATTCCGGTCTTGGCGCAGGACGCGCTTCAGATCGAGGTGGTCGGCAACCAGTCGCCGCAACAGAAGCCGGGCGAGCCGCCGGAACCCGTTCATCAAAGGGTCGGAGACCCTCTGAAACCAATCGCCGTTCGCATCCAGGACAAGAAGTCTCGACCGGTGCCAAATGCGACAGTCTCTTGGAGCATAAAGGCGAACCCCGCGGGAGCCACACCGGCGAGCGGGAGCGGAGTTACCGGGCCAAACGGAGAAGCCGTGATTCGAGGATTGGTTGCCAATTGGAAACCAGGTCCGTACCAGGTGGTATTGACAGCGGAATATATGGGCAAGACTTCAGTATCGGAGACCGGGGTCGACGTCATTAATACCCGCCGCCCACGAACCAAAAGGAATTTTCTTATCTTGGGCGCCGCACTTGCGGCCGGGACCGCTCTGGCGGTAGCGCTGACGAGGGGATCTCCGCCCTCCGCGACGATCTCGACAGTAACTCCCACCGGCCCCGTGGGGCATCCGTAAATGCGACTTGCCGGCAAAACGGATCCCGTTCCATCAACGCGACCGACATTTGGGGTATGCGGCCGTTATCGATCGGCTCAGTCTATCCTCGACGGACTCGCATCTCGCCTGGAAGGAGGAGAACCATAATTGGCCTGGGACGAGTTTTGGGATCCACTCCTGGATCTGATCGAGAACGGATTAGTAGTCCCGGTCGTAAGCAAGGACCTTCTGCGCACTGCCGATGGCGAGTTGCTCTACCGCTTACTGGCCAAGAGGCTTGCGGAGCGTCTCCGCGTCGTATGGAGCGACGATCTGACCAAAGGCTCCGAGCTGAACAACGTTGCTTGCCGCTATCTCGATTCCAATCGCCAGGAGGTGGTCTCCAAAGTCCACAGCGCCCTTTACGGAGTTGTCGAATCCGCCAACAAGCTCATGACTCCGCCGCCTGCGCCCCTGCTGCAACTTGCGGAAATCGGCGCCTTCCGGCTTTTCATTACCACGACCTTCGATTCGTGTTTGGAAAGAGCCGTCAATCAGGTTCGCTTCGGCGGAGAACCTCGCGCCAGGATCCTCTCGTATTCTCCTTCGAAGCGCGACGAGCGCTCCGTTCCAGTCCTGTCTCCCGGTGCGACCACGGTCTTCCATCTCCTTGGCAAAATTTCCGTCGTTCCGCAATATGCCGTTACTCAGTGGGAAATCGTCGAATACTTCCATGCGCTCCAGTCCGAGCTGCGGCCGAACCTTCTTTTTGACGAGTTGAGAAACCGCAGCTTGCTGATTCTGGGCAACAGCTTCGATGGCTGGTTGGCCCGGTTCTTTCTACGCTTGGCCAAGGAGGGATCCGAGGGCGCCGCGGACTACATAGCGGATCCGATTGTCAGCCACGACGAGAATCTGGTACTTTTTATCCGCCGTTTCACGAGGCGAGTAGAGGTTTACAGCGGGGAAGATGGACCTATCGAATTCGTCGCCGAGTTGCACCGCCGCTGGAAAGAACGCCACCCTGAGGAACCCGGCGAAATCGAACCGCCCGAGGCCCCCGCCGAGCCCCCGAACCCGACCCCATTTTTGTGAGCTACGCCAGCGAGGATCGCGCCGCCGCCGCCGTTCTTGCCGGCGCCATCGATGCCAACCGGCTGCCCGTCTTTTTCGATCGTAGCGATCGCCAGGGTCTGCAGTTTGGCGAAGCCTGGGATTTCGAGCCTCCAAAAACGCATTTCCACCTGCTCGTTCTTCATGCCGTTGATTTCGAGACACGCCCTGGCCCAGGGCGACCGGTACGTCAAATTCGAGTGGAACGCCGCAATCCGTCGCGCTCAATATCGATATCAATACGAGGCGTTCATTCTGCCCGTGATCATCGACGACACATCCTCGGAGAATCCCCTGATTCCCGAACCCTTTCGCTCCAAGCAATCGGTCCGTTTACCCGACGGCATCCCCACGCCGCAGTTTCTCGATCGCGTGCGTGACCTGTACCGCAGGTTCCGCAAGACGGCCGTGGCGGGTGCGCCTTGAGCGCGGTCGACCTCCCTCCCGGGTTGCTCGACGATAGGACCGTCGACCCGGAAAATCCATGGCCCGGATTGCTTCCGTTCAACGAGGCCGACAGGACCTTCTTCCGTGGCCGTGCAAGCGAGATTGAAGACTTGGCCCGTTTAACTGGGCGCGCCCGCCTGACCGTACTCTGTGGGCTTTCCGGACTCGGCAAATCCTCTCTCGTGAAGGCGGGGTTATTCCCGAAGCTGCGCAGGCACCGAATTTTGCCGGTGTACATCCGCCTCGATTTCAAGAGCCAACCTCTTCACCTGGCCGCGCAGGTGTTGGATGCCATCGCGCTTCATTCCGCGGCCGCCCGAATCGAGGCGCCGGCGCCAACGCCGGGTGAGACCCTATGGGAATATTTTCATCGCAAGGACAACGACTTCTGGGATAAGCGCAACGAACCCTGCGCGCCCTTGCTGGCCTTCGATCAGTGGGAAGAAATCTTCACCCTCGGCCGCTCCACGCCGCATTGCGCGGAGGCTACCGCACTATTCCTCGATGAATTTGCCGATCTGGCGGAAGGCGCCGTACCGGCGGTTGTCGAAAGGCGTCTGAAGAACGCCGCGCAAGCGGAACAATTCTCATTCGACCGCCATCCTTACAAAATCCTGCTCAGCCTACGTGAGGACTTTCTGGCGGATTTGGAGAGCCTCGCGCCGCGAATTAGCGGCCTCGCTCTCAACCGCATGCGCCTTCAGCGGATGAATGGCGAGGCGGCGCTGCTCGTGGTCAACCAGGCTCCGCATCTCATCGATCCGGATGTCGCGAAACAGGTAGTGCGGTTTGTCGGCGCGGCGCGTTCGCCGCATACCCCGCTGTGCGATCTCGAAATCGAGCCGGCGCTGTTAAGTCTGGTCTGCCGCGAGTTGAACGAGAAGCGAAAGCAATTTGGCTTGCCCAAAATCACTACGGATCTTCTAGAGGGCAACCTCGAGGGCGTACTGAGGAATTTCTATGAGGAAAGTTTTGCCGGGCTATCCCCGGCGGTGCGACCGTTTGTCGAGGAGAATCTCCTGAACGCGGAGAATTTCCGGGATAGCGTCTCCATGGCGAACGTTCGCCGCGCCCCGGGAGTAACTCCGGCGGACATCGAACATCTCATCGATCGCCGCCTTTTACGAGTCGAGAACCTGGGCGGCGAACGGCTCGAACTGACGCATGACCGCCTGACGGATGTCGTTCGCTCAAGCCGCGATGCCCGGCGCGCCGTGGAGCTAAGGGCAAGAGAGGAGGAGCGGCAGAATCGCGAGCGGACGGAAGCCGAAACCGCCCGGCGTCAGGCGGAACAGGCCGCGCGGCGCAATCTGATCGTCGCCGCCATTCTGCTGGTTTTCGCCCTGGCTTCCGGTGGCCTCGCATTCTACGCCCTTCGGCAGCGGGCGGAGGCCGACCGCCAGAGCGCCAAGGCCATCGAGCAACAGGGAATTGCAGAAGGCCAGCGGGAGAAGGCCGAGGATGAGACCGTTGAGGCCGGCCGCCAGCGCACGGAGGCCGACCGCCAGCGCAGAATAGCAGTCGACAACCAGAAAAAAGAGGCGCAAGCGAAAGAAGTGGCGATCGGGGCCGAAAAAAGAGACCGCGACGGCATTGAAAGCCGCGCAAAGAGCGCAGCAAGCTGCAGATGCGCAAACTGAAATAGCGACAAACGCCGCGGCTGAAGCGGAGATCGCAAAAACCGCGGCTCAGAAATCCGCCGATGAAGCCGCCAATTCGAACGGGAAGTTAGCGCAAACGAACAATCAATTAACGGCCAAGTCCACGGAATTAGGCAAGAGTCTGGCCCAATCGGACGTTTCCGAGGCAGTACGCCGCCTGGCTCGCCAGCGGCCCGACGAAGCGCTCGCCTACCTCGCGCGCGCCCTGGGTAACGATCCGGACTCTCTCGCTGCGCGAAGCCTGGTTTTCGACATCCTGCTGCGGGGACACGTGAACATTCCGGACGCCTGGCCGGCTCGAGGCAACCTCACGTCTTTCGAGCACCCTCCCCTAACCCTTGGTGCTAAAGTATTTTCCGCAGTCTTCGATCCCGCCGGCAGCCGTATCCTCGCAACCGCCGGCAACGGCCTTGTGCCCTTGATCCCACCGACGGGTAACCCGACCGAGTTCCGCTCCGGCAACCAACCAGTCAATTCCGGAGCGTTCAGCCCGGATGGAAAACTCATCGCGTTCGCATCGCAGGACAACACGGTCCGAATCCGGAATCTTGCCACCGGCAAGACCGTAACCTTAAAACACGATGGTCCCGTCTTGTCCGTGTCCTTCGGCCACCAAAATGGAAAGGTTGTCACGGCATCCTGGGACCGCACGGCGCGCATCTGGGACGCGGAGACTGGCGCTCAGCAAAACAGACTGGATCACAACTCACCGGTGACTTCCGCCTCTTTCTCCGGCAACGACCGGCTGGTAGTCACGTCGTCCTGGAACAATGAAGCGGTTGTCTGGGATGCGGTAACTGGAACCCAGCTGGGGAAGCCGCTGGTCCACGGTGGGAGTGGATCGTCGCGAGAGAGTCTCAAAATCCAGGTGAACTCGGCCGCTTTCGATCCGGCCGGCGGCCGCGTAGTGACGGCCGGCTCCGACCATTTCGCGCGCGTTTGGGATTGGCAAACCGGACAGCCTGTCGGCAAACCTCTTCCGCACGATGGCGAAGTTAACTCCGCGGCATTCGATCCGGATGGCCGCCGCATCGTCACGGCATCCAGCGACGGAACGGCGCGGGTTTGGGAGGCTGAGACCGGCGAGCCGATCAGCCTCCCCTTGAAACACAACGGTCCGGTGATGTCCGCCGTTTTCAGCCCGGACGGATTACGGATACTGACAGCCTCGTTCGACAATACGGTTCGCGTCTGGGAAGTGCGGTCTTCGGCAACTTTGGCGGAGGCGGCCCTGTTGCAACAGTTCGCCGAATATGCGGGCGGATTCGATGCCGCGGCTCTTCCCGCACTGAAACCCCTGTCCAATCCGCAAGATGCACTGAGTAAAATTCGCGCACAAATTGCGGGACCAGTGGCTAACTCGACGGCGGCCGCGGTAATCCGATGGTTTGTGTCCCGGCGTAACTGACGGCCGGTGAGCCGCGCCGACTGGACCCTGGAGCAGCCGGCCAGCGGAGGAAATCGGCAAGTTTACGCCGAAATCCGACAACGCCGGCCACGTTCCCAGCTACTCCGCTACTGACTTCTAACGAACGCGCCGAAGTGCTTCAGGTCGATACCCGTGGCGGCTTGCTCCCCGATCTTCAGCAGATTTTCAATCTGGTCCACGCCATCCATCTTCTGCACTTTCTCGGGTTCCATTTCGCCACACCCGAGCTTCTCGAGTCCATCGGCCGAGAGATCTGCGTTATAGCGAGCATACAGAAAAGCACGCCCTAAGTCCTTCAACAGCGGTACATGCTCGGCTTTCTCCCAGTCTTCCCGGCTGCAGTCGAAGCTTCTGTCGCGGCACGTGAGGTCCTGCAGTTCGCGATCGATGTGTGCGCCATAGGCACAACGGCCGATGGTGCGGCAATTGATGTCCTGCTCGATCTGGATCGTATGCATCAGAGCGCCGGGAAGTCCGGCCAGGCTCGCTGCAATGTTGCCCGTGCCGTCGGATCCGAGAGTATCGGCCATGCCGGTTCCGAGCGAGATCAGGAGCAGGTTCCTTTCGCCCGTTGCCCATCCCAGGTGGTACGCCGGATGCGTGGCCATGCGGTAGAGCAGGAAGGCAGGATTGTTGTACGCCGTCATGCCCCCATCAACGAACATGAACGTACGGGCGCCCACAGTCACGAGCTCCGGCGGAAAGTAGATCGGAGCCGCGGTGCTCGCACGGACGAGCTGCCACAGCGGGATGTGCAGATTGCAGTCACTACGCCCGGGATCGTTGTACCGTGCATCCGGGTTCGACGAGACTGGCCACGGTGAATCGGTCGTCACATTTCGGGTGACTACCAGCAGCAAGCACCGCAGGTACTCGGGGGAGAGGTCGGTCTCTGCTCCAAAGACCTTCGCCAGATGTTCTCGTAACGGGTCGGCCGTATAGAAGCTCTTCAGCCGCTGCAACAGGCGGGACTTCTCGAACATGTCCCTCCCGTTGTTCCGGTAGAATTCGATGAGTTCCCCGGCCGACATTCCCGCTGCCAGACCCGCGGCAATGATTGCTCCTGTGCTGGTCCCGGCCACATAGTCGAAGTATTCGCAAAGCCGGAAATCAGCGCCTCGTCCCTGGTTCGCGGCGAGCAGCCTTTCCATCTTCTTCAGCATGCCCAGCGAAATCAGGCCACGGATGCCACCACCATCAATGGCCAGCAGCTTCCGTGGCCTTTCTTCCACGTAGCGATCTGATAGTCGACCCCATCTCTGGGGATATCGCATGATGTCTCCTCCTGAAAGATTGATTTGGGCTGAACCCGTTTTCAATCCATAGTATCCAGTCCGGCAGGCCCACTACTGCGGTCAGGCCGTGGCGAGGCCTTTGAATGGCAATCCGTATTGTTCGGCTCCCCCGATCCGTCCAAGAGGCGTGTACACTCGGGACTGGCGATCTCACCTGTGCAGCAATACCGGCGGAAACGACGAACCTCCATAACGGCAATCCGCCTGGAGCTTGACACGGACGGATTCACATACCGGAAATGGGGCGGCATCCAACACTGCAAGCGAGGAGACTGGATAGTCAGGAAGCAGGAAGACGTATATACAATCGACGCGGGGACGTTCGAGCGCACGTATCGGATGGTTTCTCCCGGAGTCTATGAAAAAATCGCGCCAGTCTGGGCGGAAGTGGCGTCCCGCCCGGGCACGATTCATACCAAAGAGGGATCCACCGCATATGACGCCGGCGATTACGTCGTGTTTAATGACCCCGGCCGCAAAGACGGCTATGCCATGAAACCGGCGACCTTCCAGGATCTATACGAGCTCGACGAACAGTAACGACCGGGGTGCCCATGAAGGCAAGAGTGCCGGCTGATCCAGGTGCCCTACCGCGCTTTTCGTCGGCCGGCGAGGGCAGCGATCTGGCGCCGCGACAGTCGCCGCCTCCGCCGCTCTACTGTCGCTGCCGCCGCGCGGCGTACGCGCCGGGATTGCGATCCGCGGAGTGAGGCTTTCCCGCTGTGAGGATTCGCCGGCGGACAGCGCCGCGCCCGCGCGCGTCTTCCCCGCTGGTGCATCCGGCAATCTGGCCCGGACGGTCGCCACCTCGCACCGCTCGATTGTCGCCGGGCGCCACGTGGGGTGCGCGCCGGGACGGCGACCCACAGCATGCGACCCGTTCGCGCGCGGATCTCGCCGTTGAGCGCAACGCGCCCTCCCGCGTTCTCCTGGCCGGCGGACGCGGGCGGTTCTGGCCCGCGACGGTCGCCCCTCGCGCCGCTCGATCGTCGCTGGTCGCCACGTTCGGACCGAGGCCTCTTCCATTGCGGGTACGACCGCCGTGCCCAAACGCGGCTTGAGCCGTAGGGGCCATCGGTCGCGGGTTAGCGGTGGGGATCGAGCCGCCTAGTCGCCTGAATACCGCTGGCGACCGTCCCGGCCTCCGCGCCGCAGTCGCGGATTCTCTCGCGCGGCACTGGCGTTGCTGGCCGCGGTCCTCTTCCTGGCCGGCACAGCCATAGTTCCCGGATCGTCGGGCTGGCTTTGCTCGGTAGTGAAAGGTGCGAAGTACCGGACTCCCACGGGCGGTCAACAGCCGGAATTATGCATAGTGAGACCGGAGCTGAAGAGCGCACGGGGAATCCCATGCGCGCTCCAACTCGGGCCCGTTAAATTGTTTGGGATGACGCCTACGCGACCGGCTGCGCCTTCTTGGCCCCACGAGTGGCCTTGTACTTCCTCTCGAAGCGGTCCACACGGCCGGCAGTGTCTATCAGCTTCTGGCGGCCGGTGAAGAACGGATGGCAAGAGGAGCAGATTTCCACTCGAATGTCGCCCTTGTGCGTAGAACGCGTCGCGAAGGTGTGGCCACACGCGCAGATCACGTTGACCTCTTTATAAACGGGGTGAATGCCTTCCTTCATTTCTGGGGGAGATTCCTTTCGAAGCTATCAGTATACCAAATGGATGCCGGGAGACCCTCACTGGTTTCGTGTGGGTCGCACGGTTAGCGCCGCGGCGGCGGTCCCCCGAAACACGAACCCCCGTGGCTCTTGCGGAGCCACGGGGGCAGGTAGCCTTGAATGCAGCCTGAGGCTTTAGCTGACGCGTGAGGCAGCCGGTCCACAGGAACTTGACCCCGCCACTGGTGACGGGCGTCGGCTACGTTAGAGGCTCAACTTCAACAGTCGGCCACCTCTCGCGGTCGTTGCTTACTTTTCATTATTCTGGACCACCTCCTTTTCCAGTGATAGACTTATGCTCTCACGACCCCCTCGGTGTTGTCAATATGAAAAACCATAGAGCACGCTGCCAAATGGGGTGGTTCCATATACATTCCACTACCCGTGGTGGTCTGGTTACATGCATTGCGCCGCGAACCGGCACATCACCAGGCCGTCCATGAGGTTGAACGGGAACTGCCCCGTAGTGTAGTGCCCACAAGGCAAGGTAAACACCTGATGCGGCAGACGTAGCTCGCGGAAAGCCGCCAGCACCTGCTGGGAATACACCGGCAGAAAGGAGCTGTCGTGCCGCGCCCATACCAGCAGATTGCGCATCTCCCGCCCCTGAAATCGCTTCAGGTAACTGGCCGGACTGATGACCGACCAATAATGCCGCAATTCCTCCTGGGTAACGCGTCCGTCAAAGCCCTGGCGCACATTCTGGGTGGAAAGCCCGGTCCAGACCACGTCCGAAAAGTACATCGACACGTGGTTGAACACCCCCACCCGCAAGCGGGTATCGTGTGCCGCGGCGATGCAGGCTACGCACGATCCCAGGCTGGTGCCCAGAATGCCGAGGCGGTTGTAGCCTTGCTGCTCCAGCCAGTCCAGGCAGGCGCGCGCGTCCAGAATCGATTGCCGGCAGGCGTGGATGGTCCGGCCGACGTTGCTCGAAACGTGATAATCGGCGCGCGCCAACTCCGCCGGTTTGCGCTCCGCGTGGTACGCCATGGTCATCCGTAAAGCGCTGATGCCGAAGCGATTCAGGAGTTTGGCCAGCCCCACGTGAGCGTCCGGCCCGGAATTCCACTGGGGCAGCACCACCATCGCCCGGCCGCGGTCCCGGGCGGCGCGAAACCACAGCGCTTCGACAGTATTGTTCGCCGGGTAAGGTGACTGCACCGGGCTGGTGAACGTCAGCCGTCGAGGCCCCTGCGCCCCGTCCACGCTGCCGCCCTCCGCCAGCCGGTAATCGGTAACCGGCGGATAGGAGTAGAAGCGGTCGGAATCGGCCAGTGCCTCGTCGATGAACCGCCCGACGCAGGCTGCCGCGTCCCCATTCACCTCGGCGGGGCAGAAGGGATGCCCGATGCGGTTCAGCCACTCCGCGCCCCAGTCGAAGGGCCGCACCACCCGATTCTTATCGCGAGTGGCGAGCTTCCGCTCCCAGCCGTCCATCCAACGAGCGTAGATTCCGGTCATGTAGGGAAAGGTCTAGTTTAGCGAAAAAAACCCGCGACGGCAGATGGAACCATCGCGGGTTGTGAGAATTGCCCAGGAGAGGCAACCTACCAAAGCGGAAAATCCTCTGTTTCAAAGATCCCGTTGCGAACAGGTTGCAACTCAGCTACCAAGCTTAACCCACTGATTCTAATAGAAAAAACCTGCTGTTCTCCCGATTTCGGGAGGAATTGCTACGGATTTCCACAGGGGTGTGGAAACTGCTCTTGGAAAGTAGGCCCGAATCGGTGGTCCTTTCGCCGCAAAAACTCCGCCACCGCGCCTATCTCAGAAGCTCGTCCTTTTCCACCTTGCCGTCGCGGACGTGGATGATGCGGTGGGCGTGCATCGCGATATCGTGCTCGTGGGTCACCAGCACGATGGTATTGCCCTGCTGGTAGAGTTTTTCGAACAGAGCCATGATTTCGTTGCCCGTGGCCGTGTCCAGGTTGCCGGTAGGTTCGTCGGCCAGCAGAATCGAGGGGTTGTTCACCAGCGCGCGCGCCACCGCCACGCGCTGCCGCTGGCCGCCCGAAAGCTCGTTGGGCTTGTGGTACATGCGCTGGCCCAGATCCACCGCCTTCATGGCCAGCTTGGCCATCTCCAGCCGTTTGTCGGAGGAAATCCCGGCATAGATCAACGGCAGCTCCACGTTGTGCAGCGAGGTTGCCCGCGGAAGCAGGTTGAAGGTTTGAAAAACGAACCCAATTTCCTTATTGCGGATGCGCGCCAACTCGTCGTCGGTCATCTCGCTGACCAGGTTGCCGTTGATGTAATATTGCCCGCTGGTGGGGGTGTCCAGACAGCCAATCAGGTTCATCAGCGTGGATTTGCCCGAGCCGGAAGGCCCCATGATGGCCACATACTCTCCGCGCTTGATCTCGATATCCACTCCTGAGACAGCGTGGATCTCGGTATCGCCCATGACATAGGTCTTCCAGAAGTTATAGGTGCGGATGACGATACCGTCCCGCTTGAGCTGCTCTCCGCGTTGGGTCAGTTCGCTCGGTGCCACGGCTGCCATCGGTTTGGGTCTCGTTTCTTAGGATGTGGTCTTTACGACCGGAGGTGTGTTGTCCACTTTCACCGCGGTCTGGTTGCGGATGGTGCGGATCACCTGGTACGTGCCGGTAATGATCTGGTCGCCTTCCTGCAACCCGCTGAGCACCTCGATATCGGTGGCGCCGGTGATCCCCGTATCCACCTTGCGGAATACGGCTTTATCGCCATTGATGACAAACACGCCCTGCAACTCTTCCTTCTTGGCTTTCTCGGCGGCTGGATCGAGCTTGGTGGCGGCCTGGGCGCCCGACGGGGTGCCCAGCGGCTTGACTTCCAGATCGCCCTCGCTGGCGCACGGTGAGCGCCTGGATCGGGATCGTCAGGACGTTCTGACGGGTGGCCGTGGTGACCTTGGCGGTGCAGGAAAGCCCCGGGCGGATTTCGTCCGGCGGGTTATCCAGCGCGATCACCACCTTGAAATCCTTGGCCTCCTGGCTGGAGATGGCGCTTTGCGAAGCCGCCAGGCCGGTGGATCGCAGAATCGCGGTGTCGCCGATCTCGGTGACGTTGCCGGTGAACGTCTTGTTGGGGATCGCGTCGATGGTTACTTCGGCGGACTGCCCTACGTTGACGTTGACAATGTCGGTCTCGTCCACTTTTACTTCGGCGGTGATCAGAGACATGTCGGCGATGGTCATGATGATGGTGCCGGTCTGGTTCTGCAAGCCCGGCACCACCGATTCGCCCTGGCGCACCGGCAGGTTGGTGACCATGCCATCCAACGGGGCATAGGAGTTGTGCTTATGCAGAATATCGTTCATGCGGACAAGGTTGGCCTGAGCCTGGGCGATCCGCTTTTGCGCCCCTGCCAGCGAGGCGGCCTGCTGTGCGCGCTGCGCCCGAGCCTGGGTGATGCGGGCCTGGGATTCCTGGAGAGCCGCCACCTGGGCCTCATAGGTGAACTTCTTGAGTTCGAAATCCTGTTTGGCCAGGAGCTGCTCTTTGTACAGCGCGTCGGCCCGGTCCATATCGGATTTCATGCGGTCCAGGTCGGCTTTGTCGTGGTCCAGGGTGGCTTCCATGGTGCGGATATTGTCGTCGGCCGCCTGCACGCCGGCTTCGGCGGCGCTGGAATCGGCTTCGGCCGATTGCACGGTGGCTTCCTGCGCCTTCACATCGGCCTCGGGCTGGGTCTCCTCGATGCGGGCGAGCAACTGCCCTTTGCGCACGTGGTCGCCTTCCTTGACCAGGATCTCGGTCAGATCCCCCATGGCGTTGGCGCCGATGTTGATGTAATTCTTGGGCTTAATCTCGCCCGAAGCGGTGACCACGCTGGTCAGATCCTGGCGTACCACCTTGCCGGTCTGTACCGTGACCACTCCCCGCTTGCTATAGACGGTGCTGGCGTACACGCCGGCAGCCGCGACCACCAAGCCAATCAGAATCAGGATAATTTTCCGCTTACTCTTCACAACAGCCAGTCTCCCTTTTTATTGTCAAAGCCTTAGACGCAAATCACCCACCGGGAGTTCATTTGTTATTCTACACCGTGTCGTCCGATACTCAGACGAACGAGCCTTGTGAACATTAGCGAAGCGGCTCCGGTGGTGAGCGGAGGCGGCCCCGGCAGGCGTAGATGCGGCCCGGGAGGTCGGGGGAGTACCGGGCCAAGCAGGCCCGGACGCGATTCCGGGCAGCCGCGGTCGCCCGCCGCCACACATCCGACCAGGTGGGAATCGGATCCCGGCCCCAGCGCTAATACCAAGGGTTTGGCGAAGGGAGCTGGGGCGCATCGGCAAAACCGGCTATAGGCACGATGGCCAGGCCTTCCTGATCCACGTGATTGGGCACCAGCTTGCGCAGGCGTCCCACCAACTGGTTGACGCGCGTGGTCCACAGATTCCGGTTGGCCAGGTACTCATCCACCAGTTTCTCGGCCAGGCCTTTCTGGGCCGGATCCGCTTTGACTTTCTCTAGCGCGGCCTTGGCGGCGTCCATCTTGTGTTTCATGGCCGCCATTTCCTCGAGGTCCGCTTTGAAAAACGCCCCTACGAGTGACGTGCCGGTCTCGTCCCCCAGGAATTGCCGCAGGGCGCTGGCCTGTTTCGGGTCGGAGAGATCCCGCCCCAGCTCGCGGTTGGCCGCCATATACGCATGATTCAGCAAAGGCTCGATGCCTTCGCCGAAATGCTCCACCATCTGCCGGCTCCAGCGGCCGAACTCGCCGCCCGTGTGCCGCAGATAGTGCGCGCCCACCGTAACCAGGCGTCTCAGATCCTCCGTGCTCCAGTCCTCCGGAGGCCGCTGCTCGCCGCTCTCGTCGCCGAAGAAACCGGAAAACAGATTGCCGCTCTCGGATTGCGGCTCTTCGAACAGGCCGCGATTCTGCGCGGGTTTCAGCTTACTTGGTTTGGCCGCCAGGCCGGATTTGAATTGCGCCGTGAGCCGCTCGCCCAGCAGCTTGTCGGCGTCCCGCCCGGCGTCTACTTCGGATTGCCGCTCGGCGGCGGCGTCGAAGAGGCCGCCTTGTTCTCTGCTTGGACCTGCCTCCACACCCGATCGAATTCCTCCGGTCCTTTGGCGTGGGCTTTCAAGAGGCGAATCATCTTCGGCAGGGCCGAGGGGTCCTCTATCGCCAGCGGGCTGTGGTCCGGGGGCGACGTCAGACCGTCCGCGTACCGCTCCATCTCCAGCTCGTGCTCGGAGGGAATCTCGGATACCGGCGTATCGTGCATCGATCAGCTCCTTTCTCAGTTTAGGATGGACGCGCAACACGGCGGTAGCCGCGCGCTCCTTCCCGTGCGCACGTTCCAGGCCACCCGCCCAGGCCTCGTAAATCTCTCGCGCCTCGGCATCGCTCAACCCCACTTCGGCGTGGCTGCCCGTTCCTATGGACGCCATTACCTCCAGGGATTGCCCCACGGGCTGATCCTGAAGCGCCGGCCGCCTGGTCACCAGGGCCGCAACCGCTCTTCGGTATGGCGCCAGTTCCAACAGCGCCCCGATTCGCTCGGCAGCCCGCTCCGGCGCCTCGCCCAGCGAGAGCCGGACCGCCTCCCGGTGGTGCATCTCTTCGCGCACCGTTCGTAGGAACGCGCCCCACTCACCTGGCTGATGATAGCGGGCCACAGCCACCAAACCATGAGGATCGTGGGCGATAGCGGCCTCGAACGCGTCCGCCACCCGGCCAATCGCGTCCGCCACCGGACCCCGAGCCTTGCCCTGCATCTCCCGCAACGACGAGAGATTCAGGCGGGACTGCTCCGCGGTCCTAGTGGCGAACCCGCCGAATCTTCCCTCACCCAGCCCCTTCGCTTTGCGTGCCGCCCGTACCAGGGTGGCCGCCGGCCGGTTCAGCAGCACCAGGCCCGGCTTGTCTCCCGGCAGCTTGCGATACCGCGCTTGCGCCTCGCCGAAGTGTTCCTCGGCGGGTGCGCCTGGGCGTGTGTCGGGGTACATTGGCGATTCCAACGGATGCTCTTTCCCCCCCCAAACGCCGCCTCGAAAGCTTCCCCCCGCGTGGGCGGCTCGAAGAACGCCGACTGCGCCCCCTCCCGCGAAAGCGCTTCGTCGTTGGCGTACATCCGGAACGATCGCTCCAACGCCACTGCGCCATTCTGCATGGCCCGCGCGATCGCCAGCCCCTCCGGCGAATATCCGCCCGCATTCCCGTTCAAGTCCGTCTGCCGCGCCAGGTCGCCCAGGTTCTTCACCCCGTGCGCCCGCGCGTCTGCCAGAATCGAAACCGCCTCGCGCGTCGGCCCGGTCAAAGACCACTCCGGCCGCCCTTCCACGCGCAACACCTGCGGTGCCACCCGCTCCAGCTTGTTGCGCAGCTCCGGCGGCGTGGCCTGGATCTCGGCCGGCGAATCGTACAGCCGCCCCACCAGCATCTTGGCGATGCGGTCCTTGGCCTCTGGCGTCAACTGCCCACGCTCATCCACCAGCCCGTTGGCTTCCTGCGGCGTCAGCACCCCGTCCTTCACCAGCCGGTTGAGGATCTCCGCCCCGCCATCCCCGCGCATGGCCTGCGCCAGGCTCGAGCTCTCGCCCACGTCTCCGATCCGCGCGCCGAGCTGCTCCACCGTCTCGGGCGAGAGCCGTTTGCCGTCCTTCACCGCGCGTTCCGCCGGCGAAAGCGCCGCGGCGCCCGCTTTGTTGAAATCCGTAATCGCCCGCTGCGCATCCACGGGCCCATTCACCTCGCGCACCAGCACCGGATTTTTAAAGCGATCCACTTCCGCCGGCTCGATCCCCAGCCCGGCCGCGCGATCGCGCAGCGCCGTCCGGTACGCCGCGGCGGCTTCCGAATGCGACTGGTACACCCGCGCCAGGGTCATCGCGCGCGAGTTGCCGCCCAAGACGTTGCCCCGCTCGTCGATCACCGGCGCGCCATGCTCCGCGGTGGCCGATTCCATGGTCAGGTAGTTGGGATCGAACCGCCCCGCCTGCTCCGCCACCCGCGCCGCATTGCCGGCAGAGCGGTAGTCGCGGTCGTTGCGGTGTTCATAATCCGGATTCGGCTCGAACGAAAACGCGTTGTGCGACGGCTGCACGTCCGAGGCCTCGCGGATGGCATACCGAGCCGGATAGCTGGTCTGCTCTCCCGGCACCGCCACGTTCACCTCGCGCCCATATGCCGGCGCCGTGGCCGGCTTCCGTGCGGCAGGCGGGGCGCCCTCTGCGGCCCGTGAGCCACCCGGTAAGGCTGGCGCCGCTCCCGTGGCCTCAATCACCGGCCCGAGCTTGTGTCCCGAAGCCTCCTCTTGCAGCGTGCGCGCCGCCGCCTCGGGGCTTGGGTACGGGCCGCTGTCTTCCACGCCGGGTGTGACCGAGCGAATCCAGTAATTCCCCGGACCACCCTTCCAGATCACCCGCCGGTAATTCGGTTCGGTCCGCGCCGGAAGATTGCCGCCCGTCTCAGTCGGGGCCGATTCCTTCCCCGGACCTACACTTGCAGCCTGTGGCTCCGGCGCCACAGATTCACTTGACAACAATCCGCGCTCTACGGGCGCCGCCGCCGCGGCGGCTGGCTGGGCGGCTTCCCTCGCTTGTGCGGCCTTCGCTTGCGCGTCGAACCGTTCCTCCATGCGCTGAACCCGCGGTACCGCCAATGTGCCCGGCTCCGCGGACCGCGCCATTTCCTTGATTTCGGCTCGCACAACGCGATTCCGGGCAGCCGCGGTCGCCCGCCGCCACACATCCGACCAGGTGGGAATCGATCCCGGCCCCAGCGCTAATACCAAGGGTTTGGCGAAGGGAGCTGGGGCGCATCGGCAAAACCGGCTATAGGCACGATGGCCAGGCCTTCCTGATCCACGTGATTGGGCACCAGCTTGCGCAGGCGTCCCACCACCTGGTTGACCCGCGTGGTCCACAGGTTCCGGTTGGCCAGGTACTCGTCCACCAGTTTCCCGGCCAGGTCTTTCTGGGCCGGATCGGCCTTCACTTTCTCCAGCGCGGCCTTGGCGGCGTCCATCTTCTGTTTCATGGCCGCCATTTCTTCCAGGTCCGCTTTGAAGAACGCGCCCACCAGCGAGGTGCCCTTCTCGTCGCCCAGGAATTGCCGCAAGGCGCTGGCCTGTTTCGGGTCGGAGAGGTCCCGCCCCAGCTCGCGGTTGGCCGCCATATACGCATGATTCAGCAAAGGCTGGATGCCTTCGCCGAAATGCTCCACCATCTGCCGACTCCAGCGGCCGAACTCGCCGCCGCTGTGCCGCAGATAGTGCGCGCCCACCGTAACCAGGCGCTTCAGGTCCTCCGTGCTCCAATCCTCCGGAGGCCGCTGCTCGCCGCTCTCGTCGCCGAAGAAGTTGGAAAAGAGATTGCCCGTCTCCGGCCGCGCCTCTTCGAACAGGCCGCGGTTCTCAACCGGTTTCAGCTTGCTTGGTTTGGCCGCCAGGCCGGATTTGAATTGCGCGGTGAGCCGCTCGCCCAGCAGCTTGTCGCTATCGCGTTGCGCGTCTACTTGGGATTGCCGCTCGGCGGCGGAGTCGAAGAGGCCGGGCTGGCCGCTTCCGCTTCCTTTCGCCTCGCCAGCGGAACCATGTGTTCCTGCCACAGGCGGTTGTACTCCGCCCGGTCCCCTGAGCGAATCGCGTCGTACAGCAAATCGATAACGCGGTCCTGTGCCTTCATCCTCTCCGCCGAGGGGCGCAGCATCTCCACCATCCGGTCTTCCCGCGCCTTGCTCAATTCGCTCTCTGGCTCCAGCATGTGACTCATGGCCGTATTTCAGAACCTCCCTGCCCTGCTCGCCGTACCGATCCGACATCAACTTGCCGAAACGGTGCCATGCCTCGTTGGCTTGGGAGTCTGACAATCCCAGCTTAGCCCACTCGCCGCCTTGCAGGATAGCGGCCATCTCCTCCACCACCTGGCCGTCAGTATCGAGGTGCGGCTGCAATTCCCGTAACCGTTCGGCTGCTCGATAAATCGGAGTGGTCGAATGTAAGTAACGCCGCGCCTCGCTCTCCGGAATGTCCCGGCCGCCGGTGGCCCTCAAGGTAGCCCGGTGGAATGCTTCCTCACCTTCCGTCGCTGAGACCGTGGCCTCGGGTACCCGCGCGTCCGCATTGACCACGCTTACCCCTTCAGGCGTCCGCCGCAGCGCTTCCCTCAGCTGCTCCGCCAGGTGGCGGAATGCCGGCCGTGCCTCCGATTGCCCGGTCCTGGCGTTCTCGTCCAATAGCTGCAAAACGCGCTCGGCGCGCCCGACCGGTAGCGTCGTGCCGGCGAATCCCTCGGGGACCTGTTCCGGCGAAGCGGCCCGCATCACCGCCCGGAGTAGCTTCCTGGCCGGACCGTTCACATACAGGTGCTGCTCTCCCTTCGCATCGGTGTCAACGGCCGCCCGCGCCTGTGGCCAATACTCCTGGTCGCTCTCCGTTTCCCGCGTCGGTTCAAACGACGGCCGGTACTTCGCGGTGGCCCCTTCTCCAAACGCCGCGTCGAACGCCTCCTGCCGCGTAGGGGGATCGAAAAACGCCCCCTGCCCGCCATTCCGCGAAAGGGCTTCATCCTTGGCGTACATCCGGAAAGCCCGCTCCAGCGCCACCTGCCCGTTCTGCATGGCCCGCGCGATCGCCAGCGCCTCCGGCGAGTACTCGCGCGCTTTTCCGTTCAGATCCGTCTGCCGCGCCAGGTCGCCCAGGTTCTTCACGCCGTGCGCCCGCGCGTCCGCCAGAATCGAGACCGCCTCGCGCGTCGGCCCCGTCAGCGACCAGTCCGGCCGCCCTTCCACCCGCAACACCTGCGGCGCCACCCGCTCCAGCTTGTTGCGCAGCTCCGGAGGCGTCGCCTGCATCTCCGCCGGCGAATCGTACAGCCGCCCCACCAGCATCTTGGCGATGCGGTCTTTGGCCTCCGGCGTCAACTGCCCGCGCTCGTCCACCAACCCGTTGACTTCCTGCGGCGTCAATACGCCGTCCTTCACCAGCCGGTTGACGATCTCCGCCCCGCCATCCCCGCGCATGGCCTGCGCCAGCGTCGAGCCTTCCCCCACGTCCCCGATCCGCGCCCCGATCTGCTCCACCGTCTCGGGCGATAACCGCTTGCCGTCCTTCACCGCGCGTTCCGCCGGCGAAAGCGCCGCCGCGCCCGCTTTGTTGAAATCCGTGATGGCTTTCTGCGCTTCGATGGGGCCGGTGGTCTCGCGGACCAGCACGGGATTCTTGAAGCGATCCACTTCCGCCGGGTCGATCCCCAGGCCGGCCGCGCGATCGCGCAGCGCTGTCCGGTACGCCGCAGCGGCCTCCGAATGCGACTGGTACACCCGCGCCAGCGTCATGGCCCGCGAGCTGCCGCCCAGCACATTGCCCCGCTCGTCGATCACCGGCGCCCCATGCTCCGCCGTGGCCGATTCCATCGTCAGGTAGTTGGGATCGAACCGCCCCGCCTGCTCCGCCACCCGCGCCGCATTGCCGGCAGAGCGGTAGTCGCGGTCGTTGCGGTGTTCATAATCCGGATTCGGCTCGAACGAAAACGCGTTGTGCGACGGCTGCACGTCCGAGGCCTCGCGGATGGCATACCGAGCCGGATAGCTGGTCTGCTCTCCCGGCACCGCCACGTTCACCTCGCGGCCGTAAGCCGGAGGGGTAACCGGTTTCCGTGGAGCAGGCGGGGCGCCCTCCGGGCCCGGTGAGCCACCCGGTGCGCTCGATTCTTTCCCCGGACCTACACCCGTAGCTACGGCCGGCGGCGGCGCCGCGGCGGCTGGCTGGCCTGCTGGAGCCGCTCCGCCAGGCTGCCCTGCAGGCGCGGTTTGGACTTTGGTTTTGGGGCCTTCTGGCGCGCCGGCCGGAACTCCCGCGGCTGGCGCTGGAGGCGGCCCGGTAGACGCGAGTGTCGACTTGGGCTGGCCCGGATGGGCGGCAGATGGGTACGGATCCCGTAGGCGCGGGGTTGTCCCGAGCGGTGCAGATACAGCCCCGGTGAGACCTGGGTGAGGGGCCGGGCAGGCCTTCAGGCGAAGAAATTGCCCATGGCGCGGAATTTGGCGTAACGGTGATCGATGAGTTGGCTGGCGGTCATACCGGCCAGCGAATCCAGGCCTTTGCGAACCGCCACGCGGAGGAGTTCAGCGGCTGCTGCGGGATCCTCCTGCGCCCCGCCCGGCGGCTCCGGAACGATTTCGTCAATCAGCCCGAACCCTTGCAGGTCTTCGGCGGTCAATTTGAGGGATGCCGCGGCCTGCTGGCCTTTGCCCGCATCGCGGTAGATGATGCTGGCGCAACTTTCCGGGGAAATCACGCTGTAGACGGCATTTTCGAGCATCATCACCAGGTTGCCGACGCCCAGGGCCAAGGCGCCGCCGCTGCCGCCTTCGCCGATGCAGACCACAATCACCGGGACGGGCAGGCGGGCCATCTCGCGCAGGTTGCGGGCGATGGCCTCGGCCTGCCCGCGCTCCTCGGCATCGATTCCGGGGTAGGCGCCGGGGGTATCGAGAAACGTCAGGATGGGCCGCCCGAACTTGGCGGCCACCAGCATGGCCCGCAGTGCCTTGCGGTATCCCTCAGGCTTGGGCATGCCGAAATTGCGGAGAATCTTCTCTTTGGTGGAATGGCCTTTCTCCTCGGCCACCAGCATCAGCGGGCGCCCCTCGAACCAGCCCAGGCCGGCGACGATTGCCGGATCGTCGCCAAAGAGGCGGTCGCCGTGGATCTCCTGGAAATCCGTGAAGAGGCGCTCGGCATAGTCGAGCGCATGCGGGCGCTTGGGATGCCGCGCCAGCAACACGCGCCGCCATGCCGGATCGGCTTCCGCTACGGCGGTGTCCGCCGGAGTTTCGCTCATCTCCTGGGGTTCCACAGCCTCTCATCTTAACAGGACTTTAAGCGAGCGCCTCCGGGCAGGTTGGCGTAACGGCGGACAATTCGCGACAGCCGGCTGGGCAAGGCGGGGGATCAGCCGCCTCGAAGCCTCCGTGCCCGACGCACGGCCCAGCCGGGCCCAACTGCGCCTCCCTCCGACAGGCTTTGGCCTCGACGGCGGAGCCGGCGGCCAAGGAAACGCGGCAGCCGCGGCGCTGGTTGGTTGCCCGGGCCCGCCAGGCGGCGCGGGCAGCGGCTCGAAAACAGCTTGGCCCAGCCCACGCGCCCGTTTGCCTCCTGCGGCTCGTCGAACCATGTAGGGGCGCTTATCGGGCTTGCAGCAGCACGGCGGCGGCGCCCCCAGGAAGGGGTTCGGTTGCCCCTTCTCCCCACCTCGCCCCGCGGCACCCCTGGTGACGCTGGCGGGGTTGCTGTATGCTTACCACTGGTACCACAGGAACACCGCTTATGAAACGTCGCCAAGTGCTTCAAACCATCGGCGCCGCCGGCCTGCTGGGATTGGCCGGTGCGCGCCAACAACGCGCTCAGGAAACGGCCGCCAAGGCAGCCCACGGAATGCCCGCTCCCAAGATAAAGGATATCCAGGTGATCGAGTGCCAGCCTGCCGGAGTGCGGCTCACCGTGGTCAAGATCCTTACCGACCAGGATGGCCTGTACGGCTACGGCTGCGCCACCTTCACGCAACGCGCCGACCTGGTGAAACCGGCCGTGGAACGCTACCTGAAGCCGTTTCTGCTGGGCAAGACCACTGACCGTATCGAGGACATCTGGCAATCCTGCTACGACAGCTCCTATTGGAAAAATGGGCCGGTGTTGAACAACGCGCTAAGCGGCATCGACCAGGCCCTCTGGGACATCAAAGGCCGCCAGACCGGAATGCCCGTGTACCAACTGGCCGGCGGCAAGTGCCGCGAGGCCGCCGATACCTACGCGCACGCCGATGGCGCCGATTACCCCAACGTGGTGGAGGCGGCCAAGCGTTACATGGCGCAGGGCTTCCGTAATGTGCGCGTGCAGGTGGGCATCCCGGGCATGGCCGGTTATGGCAGCGGGCGCGGCGCCGCGAGCGCGGTGAAAGCCCTTCACGATAAGCCGGTCTTCGAGCCGGCCATGTACGTCCCGCCGTGCGCTCAAACTGTTCGAGGTCTGCCGCAAAGAGCTGGGCGAGCGAGGTGGAATTGCTGCACGACGTCCACGAGCGGGTCTCGCCCAACCAGGCCGTACAGTTCTGCAAGGCCGCCGAGCAGTTCAACATGTTCTTCATGGAGGACCCGCTCTCGCCCGAAGATATCGCTTATTTCCGCCAGATCCGCCAGAACTGCGCCACGCCAGTGGCCATGGGCGAGCTGTTCAACAGCCCGCACGAGTGGCAGCCTCTGATCTCGGAACGCCTGATCGACTACATCCGCGTACACGTGTCGCAGACGGGCGGATTCACGCCGGCGCGCAAGATCGCCATCCTGGCTGAGAACTTCGGAGTGAAGACTGCCTGGCACGGTCCCGGCGATGTCTCGCCCGTGGGTCACATGGCCAACGTGACGCTCGACCTGGTGAGCTACAACTTCGGGATCCAGGAATACTCGCCGTTCAACGATCGCACCAAGGAAATCTTCCATGGATGCCCGGAATGGAAAGATGGCTACCTGTGGGTCAGCGAGAAGCCCGGCTGGGGTATCGAAATCGACGAGCAGGCCGCCGCCAAAGTGCCGTTCACGGCGGGCCGCAATAACCTGAATGGCGGATGGGGCGAAATCCGGCGGGCGGATGGAACAGTGATCAAGCAGTGACGCGCCGCGGTGGAGCGTAGGAACGGCATGGCGCTGAGGCCGCTGGCGCCTGGCGTGCCGGCGGCGCACAGTGGCGGATCGGTTCCGAATTATACACACTGAGAGCATGAGATTGCCGATTCCTATGGCCCTTGCCGCCCTGGCGGCGCTGTTTGTGCCAGCCGGCGCGCAAACCGGCGGGTCCCTGGTGTATGTGGGAACCTACACGCAGCACAGCGCCAAGGGCATTTATGCCTGGAAGTTTCAAACCTCGCCCCCGCGCCTGGTGTCGCTGGGGCTGGAGGCCGACACCAGTAACCCTTCTTTCCTGATGGTCCATCCGAACCACCGGTATCTGTATGCGGCGAATGAGGATAGCATGTTCCAGGGGCAGCCTTCCGGGTCCGTCAGCGCGTATGCCATCGATGCATCCAACGGCCGCCTGACTTTGCTCAACCAGGTGGCGACCCACAGCCCCGGCCCGTGCCACCTGGCGCTGGACCGGACCAACCGGTGGCTGTTCGCGGCCAACTACGCAGGCGGCAGCGTGACGGAGTTTCCGGTGCTGCCGGATGGCAGCCTGGGAGAGAACTCGGCCTTCCTGCAGCATCACGGCTCCAGCGTGGACCACGACCGCCAGACTAGCCCGCACCCGCACGAGATCGTACTGTCACCCGATAATCGCTTCCTGCTGGTACCCGACCTAGGCCTGGACGAGGTGCTGACTTACCGGTTGGACGCCAAGACGGGCCGACTGACCCCGGGCAATCCAGCGTTTACCAAGGTCGCGGCCGGCTCCGGCCCGCGCCACCTGGTGTTTCATCCGAATGGCAAGCTGGTGTACCTGATCAGCGAAATGTCGGCGACAGTGGGAGTCTACTCATACGACCCGGATCACGGCCACCTGGACGCCCTATTGCAGACGGTTTCCACGCTACCCGACGACTACATCGGCGGAAGGAGCGGGGCCGAAGTCGCGCTCAGCCCGGATAGCAAGTTTCTGTACGCTTCCAACCGCGGCGATGGCACCGACGACAACATCGTGGTGTTTGCCATCGATCCGGAGAAGGGCACGCTGAAGAAGATCGACTACATTCCGACCGACGGAAAAACGCCGCGCCATTTCACGCTCGACCCAATGGGGGACTTCATTTTTGCGGCGAACCAGGATTCCGGCAACGTGGTGGTGTTCCGGCGCGATCCGTCCACCGGAAAAGCAGTCGCCACTGGGCTGACGATGGATGTAGCCAATCCGACCTGCGTGGTATTCCGGTAAGACCGGCGTCCTTTGCGCGTGCCGCGGAGCACGCGCATCGAGTGATGTCGATGTTCTGAGGGCGAGGAAACTCCCGACAGGCCAGCGGCGGGGCCCATTCGACGCGGAGCACACGTATCGACTGCTGTCGATGTTCTTGGGGCGAGGAAACTCCAGACAGGCTAGCGGCGGGCGCGGGCCCATTCGACGCGGAGACGCGGAGACGCGGAGAAAGCGCGGAGAAGAAAGCGGAGAAGAAAAACGAGGGGACGCTTGGCCGACATTTTCGCCATTTGCGCCCGCTGAAAATAAAGGACTTCCCGGAAGTTTCCGGAGAGACGCGGAGAGGCGGAGGAAACGCGGAGAAGAGCCAGAGAGAGGAAAGGCAGTAGAGGGAGCGGAGTTTCCGGAGAGAGGCCAAACCTCGCGGCGGCACCGACCCGTCAACCGTAACCATTTTGGATACGTAGCGGTTGGGATCGAGAGCCGGCTAAATAGCTGGCCTGCCGGCCACGCACCGGACTAAGCGGTAACGCCCGGCAGGCTGCTCGAGACGGCGGGCCGCCGGAATCGTGAAGGTAGATCCTGCACCCGATTCCCGGGAGGACCGGGTCGCGTGCAGCCCCGCCAAGCTGGGCGTGGCGCGCCGTTTGTGGCAGGCGGCGGGTGCCTTTCCGCGCCGCGGCCGGCGGTTACTTGCGGAGGATCAGGTGTTTGAGGTCGGGGCCGAATTCCTTGGCCAGGTTGCCGGCCGCCTGGAACCCGACGCCGAAATTTCCGCCTTGCAGACCCCGGCCGAGAGGAGTATAGCGGCGAGGGTTCCAATAAGTGGCCAGGATGTCGCCACCGTAGACGCCCGCCAATCCGGGCAGATCGACCACGGTCTTGCCGGCCTCGTTTTGCGTAAACAGGGTGCGGCGAAGGGCGTGGCGAGCCCGGGCCAGACCGCTGCGGCCCGGCTGGCGATGATAGCGCGTGTCATAGTGCAGGCCGGCGGCTAAACCAGCTTCAATGGAGCCGCGGATGGCGGCCCGGCCCATGTGGTTGCCCACGCGATGCCAATATCCCTGGGCGCCTGATCCCCATTCGCGGGGTTCGCGACCCAATTGCCCGATAGCCGCCGATCCGAAAAACCCGGCCACGGCCCCCACGCCGGTGAAATTGTCGTGCAGATAGGCGTGCCACCGTTCCTGGCTGGTCATGGGCACGTATTGCGGCACCGGCGCCTGCGTGTCGGTGGGGTCGCCCGCGTCCTGCGCCATGGCCGCGCCGCCGCAGACTGAGAAACCCAGATACAGGATTGCCCAACCGCATCTTCCGATCCGAACGTCAGCTCTGGCCATCCGCATCCACTCCGTCCTATTGAGGATAGCTTATATGAGTCGAGAGCCGCTTACATAGCTATCATTGGGGGAATGTACCCCCATTTTGCGGGTATCTTCTGTTGGGAACACCTTACTGGTACAGACCCTCGAATTCCACGCTTCCCAGGAAACCCTGCAAGGGAAGACCTGCTCCCAGAATCTGAAACCGCGTCGGCAACCCTGCGGGACCCTGAAACAGCAGTCCCGCCCCACCCGTGCCGGCTACGCCAATCCAGAACGCCAGGCCGCCCACGTCGGGGTCGCGGCTCAGAATGACGAAGTACAACATGGTGATGTATAAGGAGTTGGTGTGGTCCCCGGCGGCCGACGCATGGTCCGCAAATGTGCCGGTACTCTGGAACTCGTTGTTGACGGCGGCGGCCGGAGTTGAAGTGGCCGGAAACCCGATCAGCGTCTGGAACCAGGAGACCGGACCGGCCTGGAAATCGCTCACCTCGCTCGGGGCGGGCGCACGATCCAGCAGGTTTTGGTAGAGAGTCGCTGCCGAGAAGCTGGAATTGCCGGCGATCAGCGCGCTGAAGAGACTGCCCGCGGTCTGCGTTCCAGCGCGAAGGGGGGCCACCGCCGCGGTGAACTGGGCGTACGTGGGCGGAGCACCGGTGGCTGCCTGGTAAGTGGCAATCACCGCGAAATTGGTGTTGAAGGCCTCCGGACTGGTCAGGAAAGAATCGGCCATTTGCGTCAGCCCGGCCGCACCGCTGCCCGTCCAGAAGGCGAAGCCGGCGGAATCGGGATCGCGGCCCAGCACGGTCTGGTAGAGTGCCCGCACCTGGCGGTCCAACAGAGGCTCCACGGTGTCGCCGGCCTCGGTCAGCATGAGGGTTTGGCTGCCGCCGCCGTTGCTCGCGATGGTGATGGTCGCGCCGCGCGGCACAGATTGCGGATTGCTGAGCGCCGTGTAGGTAAAGCCGCTTGTGCCGGCAACGGCGGACAGCCACGGGGCCGAGGAAGCCACCGTATAGGAACCGCTGCAAATGGAGCCGGCAGCCGGCTGAATGCCCAAAAAGATGGGGGTCTCGGGTTCGAAACCACCCGGTGAGGCCGTCCCGGTGCTGGGCAGATTGGCGCTGGCCGAAGTCAGCGTGAACAGGCAGGAGCCGGGCGGCAACACACTCAGACTTACGGGCAGGGTGTAGCTGGCATCGAGAGAGGGCGCGCTGATGACCACCTGGCCCGTGTAGACCTCGCCTGCCTGCAACCCCGCGGCATTGGCGCTGAGGACAATGGGGCTGCCGTTATCGGTAGCCGGCGCTGAGGCGGCCGTCAGCCAGGCCGGCATGGAACTGGCGGTCACTGTAATCGCAACGCTGGCGCTGCCGTAAACCAGGACGACAGCGGAGGTAGCGGTGCCCGGGACGGCCGTCATGGTAACGCCCTGCGCGGCCGTTGGCGTGGTAAAGATCGGGGTTGCCAGGATTAACGGCTGCTTGGCCGAAATCGACGCGGCGAAGAGGAAGAGGAAGAGGAAGAGACTTACTCGCAACAAGCGGAGCATGGGCGCGCCTCTCCCGCGTAGTATAGCGCCGGAGGTTTGCGGAGTGAAGCGCCGGAGTTGCCGCAATGCCTGAAAGTTGCGTCGATTTGCAGATTGCAATAACTCTGGGGCAGGTCTACAACATCGCTATCAAGCGTTCCCGATGGCGATCATCCAAAGTAACGGAGTCTCGGATAGCCCTGCGCAGTTCCTGCTCAAAATTTGCTAGGGGAGGGTAGACCGCAACTTTCAAGCACTACCAATGGCCGCCAGTTACCGCAGCGGGCGCGTCAGGCGAAGCGCCGGCGCCGCCGTGCGCTGATCACCGAGGTGTTCATCCCGATGGTCGTGAGACCGCCGAAGAAACGGGCATGTTCGATCTTCATGCAGCGATCCATGACCACCTCGAGGCCGGCCTCGCGGGCCCGCCGCGCGGCCTCTTCGTGAATCACCCCAAGCTGCATCCAGACCACCTTGGCGCCGGCGGCAATGGCCTCTTCTACGATGGCCGGAACGGCGGCCGGCTCGCGGAAAATGTCCACCACCTCCACCGGCGGGGGAACGTCCAGCACGGAGGAATAGCTCTTGCGCCCCAGCACCTCCGTTTCACGCGGGTTCACGGGAATCACATCGTAGCCCTCGGACAGCAGGTAAATTGCCGCGAAATGGCTGGGCCGGAAAGGATTCGAAGACAGCCCCACCATGGCGATGCGCCGGTAGCGTTCCAGAATGCGCATCCGCTGGTACGCCGTGGAGGCGAACGCCGTGCGGTTCACCGGCGAATTCCCGCCCACCCCATCGGCCCCGGAAGGAGCCTCCGGTTCGCTAAAAGAAACCGCGCACTGGTCTACGCGCTGGCTTTCAATGCCTGATCCAGATCCCATAAGATATCGTCCGTCTCTTCCAAACCTACCGACAGGCGGATCAGATCGTCGGTGATGCCGCCCGAAAGCTTCTCCTCGGTGGTCAATTGCTGGTGCGTGGTGGATGCCGGATGAATCACCAGGCTTTTGGCATCGCCCACGTTGGCCAGGTGCGACACCAGTTGCAGCGCTTCGATGAAGCGGCGGCCGGCCTCCAATCCGCCCTGGATTCCGAAAGTCAGGATGCCGCCCGCGCCGCGCGAGAGGTAGCGCCCGGCCAGGGCGTGCGAGGGACTGCTTTCCAGGCCGGGGTAATTCACCCACGCCACGCGCTCATGCGCTTCCAGAAACCGCGCCGCCGCCAAGGCGTTTTCCGAGTGGCACAGCATGCGCAGCTTGAGTGTTTCCAGGCCCTGTAGAAACAGGAAGGAATTGAAGGGGCTGAGGGCCGGCCCGAAATCGCGCAGCCCCTCCACACGCGCCTTCATAATGTAGGCGAAGTCGCCGAAAGTTTCGTAGAAGCGGATGCCGTGGTAACCCTTGCTCGGCTCCAGCAACTGCGGGAAGCGGCCCGCGCCCCAGGGAAAGCGGCCGCTATCCACAATCACGCCGCCGATGGACGTGCCGTGGCCGCCGATGAACTTAGTTGCCGAATGGACCACGATATCGGCGCCGTGCTCGATGGGCCGGCAAAGGTAGGGCGAGGCGAAGGTGTTGTCCACCATCAGCGGCAGATTGTGCTCGTGAGCCACTGCGGCCACCGCGGCGATGTCGAGAAGGTTCATGCCCGGATTGCCGATGGTTTCCCCATACAGCACGCGCGTTTTGGGGGTGATGGCGCGGCGGAAGTTTTCCGGATCGGACGGATCGACGAAGGTGGTCTGAATGCCGAGCCGGCGGAAACTGACATCCAGTTGCGTGTATGTCCCGCCGTAGAGCGTTTTGGCGGCCACAATCTCATCGCCCGCTTCCACCAGGCTCACCAGTGCGACAAACTGGGCGGCCTGTCCGCTGCCTACCGCCAGGGCCCCTACGCCGCGCTCCAGAGATGCCATACGCTCTTCGAACACCGCCGTGGTGGGGTTCATGATGCGCGTATAGATGTTCCCGAAGCGCTGCAGGTTGAACAGCGCCGCGGCATGCGCGGTATCGTCGAAGACGTAGGAGGTGGTCTGGTAGATCGGCACCGCGCGCGCGCCGGTTTCGGCATCGGGACGCTGTCCCGCATGCAGCGCGCGCGTGGCAAATCCGAAGGAACGGTCCGGAAGCGAAGGCATGCCCTTTCAAGTTACCACTGCCACGGCGGGGAACTGCTGCGGCCGCAGCCGGGAGGACAGGTCCGCCTAAATCACCCGCGTGGTGGCCGCGCGCGCGCTTTGATCCAGACCCAGAATGGCCTCGCGCACTTTGCGGCTGATGGTTTCGAGATTGGTGAGCACGCCAATCCGCTCCTTGCGGCGCTTCAGTTCGGCATCGCTGAGGATATAGCCCAGCAGGCCGCAGGCCTCCGCCACACTGACCAGCATGATGTCGCGGGTGTCCGGGATCCCGTCCGAGAGGATGGCATGCGCCAGCCGCGTTTTCACGTATTCGTGCGGCTGGTTGTCCACCAGCGGGAAGCGCTCCACGTCAATGATCCACAGCAGCTTGGATTTCTCGTGCCGCAACACGCCGCTGGCGATCAGCGAGGCCAGCGCTTCGCCTTCCAGGTCGGCGCGCTCGAGGAAAAGTTCCTCGATCCAGTCGCGCACGGTCTTCAGGTCGGGCCGCTGGCTCATCTGCGCCAGCACACGATCGAGGGTGGGGTTGCCGGTGGGCGTGCGGTCGACGATGTGGATGGTCTCGGTGTCGGTATCGATCTTGCGGGCCAGCGCCAGGTCGAAAAACACCGCGCCCACCAGCGCATAGGCGGTGCCGAACTCGCGGGTGGAACGCAGGCTTCCGGTGCGCTCATCCACCGCCAGCAGAACCACCTCCTCCAGCATGGTCAGCACGGCAATCTCTCCTGGATCTTCATTACGTGGTGCATGCCGCTCATGTCGAACACCTTCTTCACCGAACTGTTGGGCGAGCAGACCAGAAACTCGACGCCTTTGGCTTCCGCCGCCCGCGCTCCCTGCAAGACTGCCCGCAGGCCCGCGCTGGAGATATAGGACAGCGACCACAAATTTACCGCCACGCGCGGGTTCTGTTCCACCGCCGCGCGCAGGGCGTTCTCCAACTCATCGGCCGCCTCCGAATCCGCGCGCCCCCGCACGGCCACTACACACCACCCCTCACGTGTTTCCTGTGCCAATTGGATCATATCGATTTTGCCTCGTGTTTTCCCTCGCGCCGCATGGTCAGCCGGTTCCAATCGCCCGCCCGCTGGTATTGGAGATCGCGCATGGTCTGGCGGACCAGGTGAATCCCCAAGCCGCCGGGCTGGCGTTGGGAGAGCGGCGCGGCCAGGTCCGGCTCTGCGACTGAAGTCGGATCGAACGGCGTGCCGCGGTCGCGATAATCCACGGCCACGCCGCCATTTTCGAGCAACTGGAAGCATACCTGGACCGCGTTCTTCATCCCCTCGCAACCACCGTGCCGCACGGCGTTGGTGAACAGCTCTTCGAGCACCAGGTTCAACTCGAATGGGGCCTCGCCGTCCAAATCCGCCGCCAGGCAGAATTGGTCCACATATTCGACCAAACGCACCAGTTCGCCCAAGTTCCCGTCCAACTCGAATTCCGTGTGCTTCAGAATTGCCGATTGTGACATAGGCGGGCAGGCGGGTGCAATGAGGGGGCCAAGAGTTATGGTACTCACCCTGATGAACTAGCGGCATCGCGGCTCGGAGGCGATGTCCTCAAACCCCTTCGAATCGCGCTTGTGAATTCGAAAGGAGTTTTTGATGACAAATTTCCCGACCGTAGTCTTGCTGGCCATGACCGTCTTGCTGACCGCGTGCGAGGACCCGTTTGGCAAGGAACTGCAGCAACATGGCTACACGATGTTGTTGACCATCCGCGGTGAGAACCCTGCGGGTCAGATCTGGGCATTCAGCGGCAATACCGAGGAGATTCCTCCCGTTCGCCGTCTGCCAGACTGCTTCCCTGGATTGCAGCCGCACGATGTGTCGATCGACTTACCCGCGGAAAAGAAGAGTTCACAACTCAGCATTTCCGCGCAGGTGAAATATATGCCGCCGGCTTCGGCCTCAAGCGCCGCCGCCGCCACCCCGGACGCCACGCCCACGGTTGCCGCGGGACTCGACTTCACCCAAACCAAGGACGTCGCGATATCCATCGGCAATGCGACATCCTCAAAGCTGAATGCTGGCGACCTTGAGGATTACCTCTCCTCACACCCCGTTTCCAGCGCCTGTCTCGCTGATTTGAAGAATTCCGGACAACCAGATCATGCTTGCCGGCGTTCGCGTCGACTCCTTGACTTACACACTCGAATCGAAGACCAGTGTGAATCCAACCGCCGACTTGAATCTTCTGAAGGGCGCGCTAACAGCATCCGGCAATGTCGCCTATTCGTCGGACGGCAGCCAGACGCTCACGACGACTTCGCCGATCTATGTCGCCTACAAAGCATACAAGTTTGAGCAGCTATCTCCGAGCGAAGGAGGCGGACAAAACGGAGCGCTTGCACTGCCGGCGGAAGGAGAAATTGCCAAACCCTTGCAGAAATCGTCTTTCCGTATCGTTCCCGTGCCGCAGCAAAAGCGAATATCAATGTAAGACTGGCCGGAGCCTGCCAGACAGGCTCCCCACCTCGACCGGATGGCGAAGAGGCTGTGCGAATACAGCAATTTAGCGAGCCGAGGCTCTGCGGCCTCTTGACCGTATCTCACCGGGGTCGGCGCCGGACGCGCAAGGCGGTAACCGGGCGGAAAGGGGAACAAGAAGCAATTCTCACGGAAGCAATGCGATCCGCCCGTCCCAGCTACTAGCCGTCGAGTGAGGGTCGCTCTCGACGCGACGGTTTTGGTCCGCACACAACTGTAGCTCGGCGCTGGGCAGAAGGCTTGTGCAGGCAATCGTGGGCGCGGGGCCACGAACCGGTCCCGACCAATGTGGCCGGCTAAAGGCTTGGTGGTAGGCACGGGCGGATTTGAACCGCCGACCTGTCGCTTAGGAGGCGACCGCTCTATCCAACTGAGCTACGTGCCCGCGTGGCGTCCTAGCCCTTATTGTACCTGCTCAGGCCCTTGCTCCCAATGTCGCGGCGATAATGCATTCCCTCGAAGTGGATGGCCTCGCAAGCCTGGTAGGCTTGGGCGACGGCGGCCGGGAGGTCGGCGCCGCCGGCGGTGACGCCCAGCACCCGGCCGCCGGTGGTTTCGATGCCGGAGGCGGCGCGGCGGGTGCCCGCCTGGAAGACCGTGGCGCCGAAGGCCTCGGCAGCCTCCATGCCGGTGATCGGCTTGCCGGTTTCGTACGCGCCCGGATACCCATGCGAGGCCAGCACCACGCACACGCTCGGGCCGGGCTTCCACTCCAGGCGCGCGCCGCCCAGGCCGCCCTCCGCCGCGGCCACCAGCGCGGGCACGAAATCCGAGGCCATGCGGTGCATCAGCGGCTGCGTTTCGGGGTCGCCCAGCCGTACGTTAAACTCCAGCACCTTCGGACCGCCTTCGGTCATCATCAGGCCGGCGTAGAGAAAGCCCGTGAAACTGGTGGCCGCCACGGTGGGCCGGATGACGCGCTCCAGGATTTCGTTCACCTGGTCCGCGGTGAGAATGGCGGCATCGCAATACGCGCCCATGCCGCCGGTATTGGGTCCGCGGTCGCCATCGAAGACCGCCTTGTGGTCTTGGGTAGGGGCCAGCGGCAGGGCATTGCGGCCGTCGCAGAGGGCGATGAAGCTCACCTCTTCGCCGCGCAAACACTCCTCAATCACCAACGGCCCGCGCAAACCGGCCAGAGCGGCTTCGGCTTCCGCGCGGTCCGCGGCCACCGTCACGCCTTTGCCGGCCGCCAGGCCATCGGCTTTCAGCACCACCGGGAAACCGAAGCGCTCCAGTTGGCGGCGGGCATCCTCCGGGCCGGCCGCCGCCACATATTCCGCGGTGGGGATGCCGTGCTCCACGAAGAACCGCTTGGCGAAAATCTTGCTTCCTTCGAGGCGCGCGGCGGCGGCATCCGGCCCCACGATGCGCCGGCCGCGGGCGCGAAACGCATCCACCACGCCCTCTACCAGCGGCGCTTCCGGCCCGATCACCGTGAGATCCGCGCCGATGGCCTCGGCCGCTTCCAGCGGTTTGCCCGCCACGCACGTGCCCACGCGCGCCATGCCCGGGTTGCCGGGGGCAGCAAACACCTCCACGCCCGGCGATTGCGCCAGCTTCCATGCCAGGGCGTGCTCCCGCCCGCCGCTACCGACGATCAGAATTCGCATGTGATTCATGGTAGCTGAGGGACGCGGCGCGCCCCGGCCTCACTTCCAGGAAATCGTTTCGCCACCCAGCAGCATCAGGTTGAAGATGTCCTGGCTGGCGCGGTCGAATTCCACAGGCGCCAGTTTGCCGGCGAATGGCTTGCTGACGGCCAGTTGCGGAAGAACGTCTTGCAGCCGGCGCGGCCCTCCGCCGGTGCGCACCGCATCGCGCACGCGGCTACCCGAGGTGAGCCGGACTTCGGCGCCGTTCACGGTGACCACCATAAACGGATTAACGGCCACACGCCGCGGGATCACCACGCACATTTCGGGGTCGGATTGGCGGCACAGCGTGGGATCGGTAGCCAGCGCCTGGGTGCGGCGGTCGAGGTCGGCGCGCGTGGGAGCCGCGACGATGATTTCGGTGGTGGCATTATCCGCAATATCGGCCTTGTAGTACAGGCGATAGAAGCGCGCGCCGGGCGCAAATTGCAGGTAGTTTGTAAGGGGGGCGGCGGCGGGTTCGGTCTTGCCGCCGATGGTGCGCTCCGCGGAAACGGCAACTATCCGGGCGCCATTGTGATCCGGCTGCGGCTGAAAAGTGTACCAGGCGGTTTCGATTCCCAGCAGGGCATCGGAGGTACGAACGGCGACGGCGAGCTGGTTGCCTTCGCCGGTGGCGGTGACGGTTTCGATTACAGGCGCATTCGGGTCCGTACCCTCCTTCATGATCGGGCTGACCACTTGCAGCCGGCTTTCGGGCCCGAGGTCGATGTAGCCTTTGGCCATGCTGCCGCTGTGCAGCAGGCGGTAGGCGGCGGAGGGATCGAGCGGGACCGAATCCAGGATGTGCATGGCGAACTCCAGTCCTGCGCCCGGCGCGAGGCAGCCCTGTGCTTCGGCGGAAGCGGTCCATTCGGCCAGCCAGCCGGCGGGCTGTTTCAGAAGCGGGTCGCGAGACACGGTGACGCGGATACGCTTGCCGCGCTTTTGCACCGCCACCGCGTTTCCTGCCGGTGCGCAGGGGGCGCGCCAGGAGGGCGCGGCAACCACAAACGTTGCTTCCGTGACGGCCGGCGCCCGGATGCCCGGAGGCACCAGCACCTGCCCGCGATCCTGCGGAACCAGGCGCCAGGTCTGCGGCCCGCGGGCGGCGCAGCCTGCCGATAGCAGCAGCGCGGCTACCGGGGCCAGGCGTGCGAACCTGTGCGGGAGAACCATGCTAAAAAGCTAGCACAAACCAACCGGCGCGGAAAGCGGCCCGGCGAGGCTCCCGCCGGTTCGGAGTTCCGTGAGGCAGGCGTCTGGGCGGCGGTGCGGATTTGAATGGTGGAGGAAACTGCCTTCCTGGCCGTTGGGAGACGCCGGCCTGAGGCGGGGGGACTACTCCCGCGCCTCACTCGGTGCGCAGCGCGGTGACCGGATCGATGTCCATGGCCCGCCGCGAGGGGAACCAGCACGCCGCAGCCGCCACCAGCGCCGATCCCGCCGCACCGCCGACCGCCTGCAGCCATCCGGTGCGCCGCAGCACCACGGTGGCCACCGCCACGCGCATGGCGTCCGGCGTCATGCGGATGCCGATTCCGAGCGGCAGGGTGAGGATAGCTGCTGCCGTATGACGTCCTGCCTGATCCGCGTCATTACCCGGTCAGTACCCAAGGCGCGCCCTTCGGGTTCCACGATTCCGCGGGGCGCGGCGTCTTACTTTTGGAATGCGAATCACGGCAGCCTGCCTCGCGCTGGTGCTGGTTCCGCCCGCGGCGGCTCAGGCGCAATCTCCCGAGCTCGAATGGGCCGTAGCTCTGGCTTCGCGTTACCAAACCTTTCATGAGCCGGTGGTTACGGTGTATGCCACCGCCGGCCTGGCCAACCTGGTGTGCGCGGTGGACCGCTCCACCGCGGCGGCGATGTATCGGGACGCACTCAGCGGCCTCAGCCAGCTTTCGCCGGCGCGCTTCACCGATGCCCGCTACGTGCTGCCGTCTCCCAGCTTCACGGTTCTGTGGAAATCCGTTACCGCCAGTGCGCGCAAATGCGACCCCGCGCTGGAGGAGTACTTCGACAGCCAACGCGCCCACGCCAAGATGGAGGCCGAGCGCCAGGCCGCCAACAACACGCTGCGCCTGGGCCAGTCGCAAATCGATTCCAACCCGGACCGCGCCGGGCAGCTTGCCGAAGCAGCCATGAGCGTGACGGACCCGGACCATCTGGAGATCTCTTTTCTGACGCAGTTCCTCTCCCAGCTTCGGGAACGCGCCGCGGATGTCTCCGACGACGTGTTTTCGGTGGCTCTGGACTTCGTCTCCTCGCCGCAGGCGCCCAGCCCCGGCCTGCTGATGGAACTGGGCAAGTACCTGTTCGTTTCGCACCGGCTTTTACCGTCTCCGGATGATCAGGAGCTCAGCGACGTCTTCACGGTCAATAACTCCTCCGTCGCCAACTTTCAGGACATTCGCTCCAGCACCATTACGGACGAGGTGCGCGACTATATCGATGCGGCGCTGAAGGTGCTCACCACCCGCAACACCGCCGAATACGATCCCGTGGCCGCCTACGCGCTGGCCTACCAGATGCTGGCCAAGGCCCGCGACCTGGCGCCCGCCGACGTGGATCAGCTTCAGGAGACCTTGGTCCAGTTGCAGGCGCTGAACGGGGCGGCCGCTTCGCAGGTGGCGGCCCGGCTGGCGACGGCCACCGGCGACCCGAACTCGGAGGACGACGCCGCGGCCCGGGCCCATGTGATGGCAGCGGTTTTTCAGGCCATGGGAGCGGGCCGCTTCGCCGATGCGCGCGAGGTGAACAAAGGCAACAGCGACCTGGTCTCGCGCAACCAGGTGGCCTCGCTGATCGATTTCGCCGAATCCGCCAACGCGGCTTCGCACCGGGACGTAGCGTGGGCCTCCACCCTGGCCAACTCCCTGGTTCCGGGAATCAAGCGGAGCATGCTCTACGCCGGCATTGCCGCTGGGTCCCGGCTGCGGGATGCCGCCCTGGGACCCTTCCAGCTCGCCATGAAAGATATCGAGTCCCTGCCCGCGGAGCAGCAGATGTTCACCCTGGCGGCCAACGCCGGCGCCATTTTCCCGGCCGACTCCGACAACGGCCTGATGGCTCTCGGGCTGCTAATCGACGCCGCCAATGACGCTTACACCAGGCCGCACCGGGGCGTTTTCGATCCGAAAGTGCTGCGCCGTTACAGCGCCAAGGCGGCGCTGGGCAGCGACAGTTCACTGGTCCTGTTTAACCGGAGGGGGCTTTGCGAGGTCGTGGATACCGGGCAGCACCGCTACAATTTCGCCCTGCGGGTGCCGGGCGTCGAGACGCTGCGGTTGCCCGCAGTGATGTCCCTGGCGCGCGGGGTGGATCCGGCGCGGCTGGAGGCGTTGCTTGCCGGTCTGCGCGACGAAACTCAGATGGCGCTGGCGCTGAACGCGCTGGCCGCCGCGAGGCTGCACCCGGCGCAATGAGCCACTTCGCTGCAGGCCCGTTTAACCCACGGCTGTAGTGGGAAACCGCGTGTTGGCGGCTACAATGGGTCTATGCCGTTTGTCACGGTGGATGAGGCCATCCAGGAAATCCGCTCCGGCCGCATGCTGGTGGTGGTGGACGACGAAGACCGCGAAAATGAAGGCGATCTGACCATCGCCGCGGAAAAGGTGACCGCCGAAATCGTCAATTTCATGGCCACTCACGGGCGCGGTCTGGTCTGCCTGACGCTGACCGCGGAACGCTGCGATGCGCTGGGGCTGCCGCTCATGAGCGCCCTCAACACTTCCAATTTCGGCACTGCGTTTTGCGAAACGATCGATGCCCGCCACGGCGTTTCGACGGGCATTTCGGCCGCCGATCGCACCCGCACCATCCTGCAGGCCATCGATCCGGATTGCCGCCCGAGCGACCTGGCGCGGCCTGGCCACATCTTTCCGTTGCGCGCGCGCGATGGCGGGGTGCTGGTAAGGGCGGGGCAGACCGAGGCGTCCGTGGACCTGGCCCGCATGGCGGGATTGACCCCTGCCGGGGTGATCTGCGAGATCATGAACCCCGACGGCACCATGGCCCGAGTGCCGGAGCTGCGCGAGTTCTGCCTGCGCCACGGGCTGAAGATGATCTCGGTGGCGGACCTGATCCGCTATCGCCTGAAGCACGAAAAGCTGGTGCGGCGGGTGGCGGAGGGATGCATCCGAACGCCCTGCGGCGAGTTTCGATCGATTGCTTACAGCAGCGACCTCAACCCCGAGTACCACCTGGCGCTGGTGCGCGGCGAAGTGGCGGGGATGGAAGGGGTGCTGGTGCGCATGCACTCGCGCTGCCTGTATGGGGATGTGTTCGAATCGGTGGATTGCGATTGCGGCCGGCTGGTGCGTAATTCCCTGCGCGCCATCGCCGAGGAGGGCGCCGGGGTGCTGGTGTACCTGCACGAGAACGGCCCCGGTTTTCGGGTGGCGCAGGATGGCGCCGGGGTGCCGAGGCTGGCATCTCACGGCCGCGAGTTCATGCATTACACGGGGACCGACGGCCAGCGCCAGTTGCAGCACGAGCATGGGATCGGGGCCCAGATCCTCTCCGATCTGGGGCTGCACACCATCCGGCTGCTGACCAACCACCCGCGCAAGATTGTGGCCCTGGAAGGTTTCGGGATCGAAATCTTGGACCAGATTCCGGTGGGGCACTAATGTCGCGCCGCGCCAAGCGGTTGGCAAAACGCTCCCTCACGGTGGCGGCTCGGATTCGATGCTGAGTCGCGTCAGTGGGCGGGCGAACCGAATCAGCGGTCGGAACCTGGCTATCGCGGTGTCGCGCCGCGGTGAGGCGTTGGCCAAACGCTCCCTCACGGTGGCGGCTCGGATTCGATGCTGAGTCGCGTCAGTGGGCGGGCGAACCGAATCAGCGGTCGGAACCTGGCTATCGCGGTGTCGCGCCGCGGTGAGGCGTTGGCCAAACGCTCCCTCACGGTGGCGGCTCGGATTCGATGCTGAGTCGCGTCAGTGGGCGAATAGAATCAGCCGTCGGAACCTGGCTATCGCGGTGTCGCGCCGCGGTCAGGGGTTGGCAAATCGCTCCCTCACGGTGGGGATCCCGGCCGCAGTTTAGGCGCCGCGTGCGTCGATGGTGGCGCTAATAATAAATAGGACCCCTCGTCCTGAATGATATGAACGCACGAACCCTTACAGCCGCTTCCCTGGCCACGGCGTTTGCCGCGGTCCTGCCTGCCCAAGCCGCAGATTCCCAACTCCTGAACCTGGTGATGCCCGACGCCGTGGTAGTGGCGGGGGCCAACGTGGCACAGGCCAAGACTTCGCAATTCGGCCAGTACGTGCTGCAGCAGATCCAGTCGCAGGATTCCACCGGGTTGCAGAAACTGATCGCAGCCACGGGGTTCGATCCTACCCAGGACGTCAGCGAGACGCTGGCGGCCTCCAACGGCACGGCCAAGACCGGGCTGGTGCTGGCGCGCGGCACGTTCGATAGCGCGAAGTTTGCCGCGGCCGCCACGCAGGATAAGGCCGTGCTCGAAACCTATGATGGCGTGACTATTATTGAGGCTCCTAACAAGGAGGTCGGACTCGCGTTCCCCAACTCCAGCATCGCGGTGGCGGGCGATCTGGCGGACGTGAAAGCGGCGCTCGACCGCATCGCCTCCCCCTCCGTTTTACCGGCGGCGCTGATGGTCCAGATCCAGCAATGGAGCGGGACCGAGGACGCCTGGGCGATCTCGACGGTGCCACTCTCGACCTTTCACAAGGACGCCGCTGGCACGGCCAAGACCCCGGCGGCCGCAGTTCCGGGGCTGAATGGACAAGGCGTATTTCAGGCCATTCAATCGGCGGCGGGCGGGATCAAGTTCGGCACCAACGACGTGATCACCGCGCAGGCCCAGGCCGATAACGCGCAGGACGCCCAGTCGATGGTGGATGCGCTGAAACTGCTGGCGTCGCTGGCGCAGTTGCAGGCGTCCAAAGAGCCGGCCGTGGCTGCGGTAGCGCAGTCGTTACAGGTGAGCGCCAGCGGCACCACCCTGAACGTGTCGCTGAGCATCGCCGAATCCACCCTGGAACAACTGATTCATTCGGGCAGCACCGCGGCGCGCAAGCCCTTGCACCGGATGTAACGCCGGTGATTTTTGGGCAATTTGCCCAAAAGCTGAATTAACCCAATTCCGGCAGTTAGCCTGCCGCCCCGCCTCGTAAGACCAATGGCGCCGCCAATTTCCAACTCCGGCGCAGATCACCTTCCGGGCGACAACCGGTTAATCGGCAACTGGTTGCAACGCACTGCCGCTGCCCGCTCCGCGGGGCTGCAATCGGCGGATTTAGAATTAACCCAATTCCGGCAGTTAGCCTGCCGCCCCGCCTCGTAAGACCAATGGCGCCGCCAATTTCCAACTCCGGCGCAGATCGCCTTCCGGGTGACAACCGGTTAATAGGCAACTGGTTGCAACGCACTGCCGCTGCCCGCTCCGCGGGGCTGCAATCGGCGGATTTAGAATTAACCTCTTTGTTTTCATTGCCGGCTTGGGGCGGTACGCTTGCGGATGGACGCCGGTTCCGCTCTTAAGCCGTCCGCACTTGCGGGATGCGCGTCTCGACCGGCGGCAGCGCCGGAAAGTCGGTGTAGGGTGAGGTCTGATACCAATACGCCACCGAGAAGAAGTTATCGCCCCGGTCGTTGGCATGGCCGTGCTCGATGGTGTACTTCAGATACCGCTCGAAGGTGACGGGATTGTCGCCGTGCCAGCGGTAGCAGCAGTATCGGCCGCCGGTGCGTTCGGCGTTGACGATGAGCGGGGCGCCGTACATGGGGTGGCCGAAGGGCTGGGCGCCATCGCGTCCGCCGAAATCCCAGCTTCCCAGAAAATAGTCCTCGGACCCGGTGCCGTTGATCACCGGCATCCGTTCGTCGTCCACGAAGATCATTTCGTCGCCCTCGCCCCACCAGCCGTTGGCGTTTTCGAGCACGCCCAAGGTGACGCCCATCAGGTGGCCGCGCCCGCGAGTCTCGGCGAAGACGTAATTCTGCTTGCCGTCCAGGTTGAGTTTGGGCCCACTGAAGATGGCCGGTACGCACGGCTGCGCCTGGCGGTACTGGGCATGGAAATAGAGCGCATCCTCCGGCAGAGCCGGAACGGTCATGTAGTCGATGTTGGAATAGAAGGAGCCGACTTCCTGCCGGCCCTCGTTAGTGACCGTGAGCCGGGCGGAACCGCGGTACGGCATGGCGAAGTAGCAGTTGAGCGACTTGCCCGGGGAGCAGGCCAGGTACTCGGACGTGTAAATGGCGTAGGAGTTCAGGTTGAGGCCGAAGAAATCGCCAATGGGCGCTTCCACGCTGGGCTTGGGGTTGCCATCCCAATAGGCGCGCAGCACCAGCTCCTTGAGGTGGTCGCCCGAGCGCGCGGCTATGGTGAACCAGACGTGGCTGATCACGCCGGGGCCCTGGGCGTTGAAGACCTCATGAACTCCGCCAGCCGGAATCTGCCAGGAATCGCGATTGCCGCCGGTGCGGTCGAAGCTCGATTGCTTGAGCGAGCGGTAATTCTGCGCGCGGGCATAGGCGGGCAGGTAGGTGCCGGCGCCACCGGATGTCCGCTGCTGCGCCTGGAGGGGAGCGGCCGCCGCCATTCCACCGGCCGCCAGCATGCCTTCCAGGAAGCCGCGCCGTCCATTGTTGCGAGTCTGCATGGCTAACCTCTAGTGAACCGAAACCTGCATTCCGAAAGCCTCGGCGATGGCTTTTTCGGCCAACGGTCCCATGATTTCGTATCCGGCCGCGTTGGGATGCAGGCCGTCGTTGGTGATCTCGGCTTTAAAGAATCCCTTGTCGTCGACGGTGGAGGAGTAATAATCCAGGTACACCAAATGGTGGCTGGCGACATAGGCCTTGATCCAGCGGTTGAGTTCGAGGATCTTCTCCGGGGGGCGCGTGGCGGTTTGCGGGCGGTGATAGTCGCATACCGGCGTCAGGGAGGACAGCACTACCTTAATATTGTTGGCGCGGGCAAGATCGGACATGGCCGCCAGGTTCTGCTCGATGGATTCCATGGAAACCGGCCCGAGGTTGCCGCCGATATCGTTGGTGCCGGCCAGGATCACGACCGCTTTGGGCTTCAGGGCGATCACGTCCGGATAGAAGCGCAGCAGCATCTGGGCGGTGGTCTGGCCGCTGATGCCTCGGTTCACGTACGGCTTTCCGGGGAAGAAAACGCTGCCGTTATTGCCGCGGCCCCAGATATCGGTAATGGAATCGCCCATGAAGACCACGCGATTGCCGTCATTTTCGGACGCTTCGACCTTTTGGTTATCGGCGGCGTAGCGCGCGGTATTGCCGAAATCGTTGATGAGCTGAGCCGCGGTACGCAGGGGCGGGGGAATGACTGGTGGAATAGCAGGAGAGGGCTGCTGGGCGCAGACGGCGACGGCCCATAGAAGAGGCAACAGAATCCGCATGCTGCCATTGTACTCGCTGGCACAACCTGCGGATGAAAGGAACAACAGGGCGGGCCGAAACCCGCCCCCGGGGACCCGTTTATGACGTATTACTTATGGTTTAGAAGCCGAGCTTGGTCTTGGAACCGCCCAGATCGATTTCCTGGATCTGATCGGTGTCGCCCTGCTTGGCGGATTGGATCTTGGTCGAGTCGAACTTGGTGTCGCCGTTTTCGATCTTAACCGGGGTGGTGTAGGACTTGTCGGTGTCGACGCTGGTAAACACCGCGTTGGTCCCTTTCACCTTCAACGTATATTGGCCGGCTTTCAACTGAACAGCGCCAACTTTGGTCGGGGCAGAAAGGACGATTTCGTAGGATTTCGCACTGATGATCGTGAGACTTGCGAGAGACAACACTCCCGCCATAAAGAGGTTCTTCATCTTTGGTTTCTCCTAAAGTCTTGCCAACGAATCGCGCCAGCCTGGAGGGTTGTCAGGGTTCCCGCGGGCTCGATCCTGCTCTGTCGGCTTACATTGGAGTAGGCGGCGCGCACAGGGTGTTGGTTACATCAACACGTTCCCGCCTCAAAAAAGTATTAAAGGGTCCGATTTGTTTACAAACCGTTACTATCGGACGATAGGGGTGCCGGGCTGGACATGCGTCTGTGATGGTTACGCTCCCGCGCAGGCTTTGGCCGAAGTATCGTATCCTGTCCAGATATGAAGAAGCTGCTGCCTGCCCTAGCCATGGCCGCCGTGCTGTCCGCCCAGCCGGCTCCGAACAGCGACGTGAATGCCCGGATCCGCCAGGAGGAAGCCGAACACTCCCAGATCATGCACACCCTGCACATGTTGACGGACCGTTACGGCCCCCGCATGTCCGGTACTCCGAACCTGGAAGCGGCCGCCCAGTGGGTGGCTAAACAGCTCACCGACTGGGGTTTCCAGAACGCTCACCTGGAACCCTGGGAATTCGGACACCCCGGCTGGCTGAACGACCGGGCGTCGGGATTCATCGTCTCTCCGGTTAAAGCGAACCTGAAATTTGAGGTGCTGGCGTGGACCCCCTCCACGAAGGGCACGGTCACCGGGTCGGCGGTAGAGCTGGTGCTTCCGCAGGGGCCGCCCGTCCCGGCAAACGAAGCCGCGGCAGGCGGACGGGGCGGACGCGGCGGGCGTGGAGGTCCGCAGTTTCTGCCGCCCACCAGGGCTGAATTGACGGCCTGGCTGGACGCTAATAAGGATAAGATCCGCGGCAAGGTGGTCATGCTCAGCAAGGCGGCCGTGATCCCCATGAATTTCGAACCCGAGGCGCGGCGCCTGCCGGACGACCAGGTGCGGGAGCAGTACGATCCGAACAACCCCAACGGCGGACGGCGCGGGGGATTCGGCGGCGGCGGCCGCGGCAACGCCGACCCGAGCCGCGTCACCACCACGGAACTGCGCGACATGGTGGACGGCTGGCTGATCGCCAACGGCGCGCTGGTCCGCATGAACGACGCCGCCCGCGACCACGGCCTGATCGTGGCCCAGCAGCACAACGCGTACGATCCGAGCAAGACCATCCCCACGGTGATCGCCCGCAATGAGGATTACGGCCGGATCGAGCGGCTGCTGGCGGATGGCGACGACGTCAAACTGGAATTTAACATCCAAAATACGCTCTACCCCGAGGGCAAGACGACCTACAACGTGTCCGGCGAGATTCCGGGCACGGATAAGGCCGATGAGATCGTGATGCTGGGCGGGCACCTGGACTCCTGGCACTCGGCCACGGGGGCGACCGACAACGGCATTGGCTCGTCGATGATGATGGAGGCTGCGCGGATTATTCAGGCGTTGGGCCTGAAGCCGCGGCGGACCATTCGGGTGACCCTGTGGTCCGGCGAAGAGGAGGGCCTGCTGGGATCCCTGGCCTACGTCAAACAGCACTTTGGCACCTTCGAGAATCCCAAGCCCGAGTTCGCCAAGCTGGATTGCTATTTCAATATCGACAGCGGAACGGGCCGCCCGCGCGGAGCCAGCGTTTTCGGACCGGCTGCGGCCGCCGCCATCATGCGCAGCGCGCTCGACCCATTCGCCGACCTGGGGGTAGCGGGCGCCAACCCGACTGCCAGCCGCGCCACGGGAGGGACGGACAGCACCTCCTTCAACAATGCCGGCCTGCCCGGTATCGGGTTCCAGCAGGACCCCATCGAATACGGTACTGAGACGCACCACACCAACCTGGACACCTATGAGCGCATCATCCCGGCGGACGTGAAGACCGGCGCGACGGTGATCGCCGCATCGGTCTGGTACGTGGCCAATCTGGACCAGATGATCCCGCGGTTTACCAGGGAGACTATGCCGGCTCCGGTCGCGGCGCGCTGAGGGCCTCGCCTGCAGGCTGGGGGCACGTACAGTGGAATCGTGAAGCGGCTGAGCGCTGAGGAACTTGTCGGCGAGGAGTGGGCGTCGTGGTACGCGCTCACTCCCAGCGAGCGTTTCCTCGAGTCGATGAAACTGTGGGAGACCTATCTTGCGCTGGGAGGATCCCTTGAGCCGGAGCCCGATTGAGGATTCAGGCGAAATCTTCGGGCTGCGGGTTACAAGACTTCTCACGCACTACACTAGCGGGCGACCACGATTGCGTTCTTCTACGATACTGGGGCCCTCATATGCTTCTCTACGGCTTGCCTCCCCACATGGCGCCAAAACGTGAGAAGAACGGCGACAGCGTAGCGCATTCCCCACATCTCCACGCCCTTTTTGGCGTTCCAAGCGGTCCGACTCAACGGAGGTCGCCAGATCTCCTTAGCGGCATCCTCAATCACAACCCCATCTACCTTTTCGTCGGCGAACAGCCGATCGAGGCCGTTTTCAGTCAGAGGTACCTCTACGAGCCGGTTCACCTCCCATCTCTCCGGCGCGGTCCCCCGGCACTCTTCTATCTTTTCCCGGTTCAATGGCGTGTAAGCTTCAGCCACAATCAGTGGTTGGCCAGTAATCTGGTCAAAGAGAAGCGCGATCACCCGAATGTGGTCGATCGGCACATGGAGTGCGAGTTCCTCTTCCAGCTCACGCTGGACTGCTCGAAACACCGAGGGCTTCCGCTCATCGCCGGGTGAATCCGGGTCGAATACGAGTCCGGGGATGTCGCCACCCGCCTCAATGGACTCCTTCAGCGGCACCATGACACCGGACGAAGCCGTACTCCACTCATGTTGGTGTAGAGCCGCCTCCGCCCCTCGTCTCATGATAATGAGTTTCTTGCCAGACTCTTTAGATTCAGGAGGCGGGCAGCAGATAACGTTGACGTGAACGCCGATTGGATTGGCGCTGTACCGCCGTCGGTCGTGAGGCGCGTTGAGCGCGGCTCGCAGCTTCTCTTCCAGGTATTCAACCGCCGGACGAAGGGCCTTCTTGCATTTTCCGACTTTTCCCTGCTCGCTCCCATCCTTCAGGGGTGCAATGGTCCTCTTCTCGTCCAGTACATACGTTGTGCAGATCTCGAAGGCGAAATTAGTCTTCGAGATCTGCAGAAGCAGTTCGCCGGTGTTGAACCTGTCGCTGTCTGCGCACCTGAACTCGTCCAGTCTCGCTTGGTATTCATTGAAGAAGGTGCGATGCGCAGTAGCTTTTTTCTCCACATAACAGGCCCTCAGGAGATCCTCGGCTTTTGCTGAAAAATGCCGATCGAGTTCGTCAACGAGCTTGGATTCCAGGTCGTACCGATCCAGTGCTAGGTGGAGCCGTGTGCCCTTCGCGTTCGGACCGTACACTTCATCGAAAGCGAAACGCTGGGCCCGTTTAATGTGCTCCGTGGCGCACCCCTCAGCCAGCAGTTGCAGTCCGATGAACCGGCCGCTCTTCCAATCCACCGTAACCTGTTCCGGTCTCAGTCCGTACGTCAGATTGGCAGCCTTCACGTCGATACAAAACGGCTCGCCCGCAATCAAATCGACTAACGCCTGTTCAAGCGGATGGCCCTTGTGTACTTCCAGTTCCCGATTTATATACTCGGGCGGCATGCGGGCGGCAATATCGAAGATCTCCCGCATGCGATCAAGGCTCTTGGCGGCTTCAAACAAAGAATCAGAGATCTGCTTCTTGTCCTTATCGTGAAGTAGTGTCAGTGAGTTCCAGGCAGATATCGGGACAGCTTTGCTGTGCTTATAAAAGAGCTCGTGCTCCCATTCTGCCCAACCATCTTCCAAAATGGTCCTTACCTGGACTTCGACCCAGACGGGTGGTTCCTTTTCCTGCCGATGCCATTCTAGCTGCACTTGCCATGTACGGTAGTGAGACGCCTTTGCATCTTCATAGAAGTTCCCGATTTCTCCGCGTTGCCAAGCGAAGTTTTTGAGGGAGAGGACACGTCTGACGACCTTTACTACGTCGCTGAGGTTAAGGCAGACGATACGGGCCCCAACTATGTCTCGGAGTTCGCCGGTTGCGATTTCCCAAGTGAACACTTTTGGGGCTTTAGGATCGTTCAACCGATGTTTCGCGTATTTCGCATAGGCGCTTCGCACGAGAGAGTTGAATGTCTTCACTCTCACGCATTTGCTGCGGATGAGGCATCCGTATGATTCCAGGGGCGCAAGTTCCCGTTTGAGTAATGCCCGAAGCTGCTTTGCTTCCTCCTCCCAACGCGGTTTCTCGACGATTTTCTACGAGTTGAGGGCCTTAAATGCGTTATCCCGGCCACCGAGAATGAGCGCCACGTCCTCATCAATTTCTTTGTTGCGCGTAGGCATGGCCAACCCTCAATTTTAATCGTTGTGAAGAACGGACACGATTTGCCGAAAGAGGCTTTGATTGCTCGCAGCGACGATATCAAAATAGTCGGAAGGGCCGGCCTTGGTCAGTGCCCTTTCGGGAACTTCATGGCTCCACTCGTCGCGCCAGATACCCACTGACAGCATAAGTTCCTCGAAGATCGGCACTGCCGCCGCGATGTCCCAATAGCGTTGACGCGGCAGAACCATGGCGTCCACTCTGCCTAGGGCCACGCTTGCCAAGGCTACGCTACAACTCGCGTAGTTAATAGCCTCATTGCAGGAGCACATAAGCGCAGAAAGAGGCGCCTCGCACAGAACCGATGATGGGGCTGCTCCCCTGGCAATCACAATCCGCGCCTTGTCCAGACGCAACTCGGAGCCCTCAGGCAGGCTCGGTGCGATGGGCTTCAGTTCCACAGCGTGCACAGCTCCCACGGTACCGTAAAAGGCCCCATTGCCACGTTGGGCGAGCAGCAGCTCTCGAAAACACGGCAGGTAGATTGCTCCCGCGTGCACACTGCCGCTCTTCTCTACTCCGATGGAAATCCCGTACAACCCCAGCGATCCCTGGAGGAAGTTCCTGGAACCGTCCAGGGGATCAACTATAACTCGGTATTCGCTGGGTTCTTCGGCCGACACTTCACCCCGCTCTTCACTGAGGAAAGCGCAGTTCAAACTTGACTGCAGAACCGAAAACACTGCCGCCTCCGAAGCGAGATCGGCTTCGCTGACTACTGTGCGGGGATCGGATTGATCCTTAATGCTGAGATATGGGTCATCGCGATGCGTGCCGTAGTGGCTAAGCAGCACGGCCCCCGCGGAGGCGCATGCCTCGGCTAACAGGCTCAGTAGTTGCGTGACGCTCGGGCTGGAGATCGTTGGCCGCATGACGTTCGGACAAGAGTCCGTATCAATGGTACATTTCGGCAGTCGACCTTCGCAACCTCTTTCCGAACGGCCGGAGTGATCTCTCAAGCCGGGCGATTCCCCGTACCTAACCCATTACGTAAAAGGCTGCCCCGCGATTGGGGAACCAGCCCCCTTCATCGAAACCCGAAATTGAGGGACTCCTTACTGTACCCCTACGCGGGGCGCCTGCTGGCGACGATTCGAGCGTCGGGAGCGGCCAGAGATAGATGACCATCCTCTATGAAAGGGACAGTAGACAATCCATGGAGGCGCTGTGAAAAATGCTTCCGCTGCCGCCACGCGGATGTGGCTGAATTGCTTATCGATCTCACGGCTTGCCTGCGCGCGTCGGCGGTTTCGAGGAGTTGTGGGCGCGGCGCACGACCATCGAGGTTGCCGGCGAGCGCGTCGATCTACCTTCCGTAGAAGACCTGGTGCGGGCGAAGAAGACCAACCCGCCGCTCAAACGGCTGGAAGCCATGCGCTTGAGCCGGCTGAAGCGCGAAGGGCGGGAAGACTGACATCGGTCGTACACGCCCGCCTGGCGGTGGTGGTGCTTTGGGCGCCTTGCGGCTGCCGAAATGTGGTACCAGTCGGAATATGCGGACATTCGACAGCCTCACGGAGCGCGAAATCCTGGCACTGGCCATCTCTCTGGAGGAGGAAGACGAGCGCGTTTACGCCGATTTTATCGACGGGTTGCGTGAAAACTACCCCTCCTCGGCCGCCATTTTCGAAGGCATGCGCGACGAGGAGTCCGGGCACCGCCGCCGGCTGATGGAGCTGTTTCACGCACGCTTCGGCGACCACATCCCGCTGATCCGCCGCCAGGATGTGAGAGGTTTCGTACAGCGCAAGCCGGTCTGGCTGGTCCGGCCGCTTGGCCTGGACACCGTTCGCAAGCAGGCCGGCATCATGGAGGCCGAGACGCGGCGGTTCTACGAACGCGCCTCGGCCCGCTCGCGGGATCTGCACGTCCGCCAGTTGCTGGACGACCTGGCCAACGAAGAGCGGACCCACGAACACCGCGCCGGCGAGCTGCAGGAAGAGAAACTGGCGCCCGAAGCCAAACGCGACGAGGATGAAGCGCGCCGGCGGCTATTCGTGCTACAAATCGTGCAGCCGGGTCTGGCCGGGCTGATGGACGGTTCGGTTTCCACCCTGGCGCCGGTTTTTGCCGCGGCTTTCGCCACCCACAAAAGCTCGGACGCCTTCCTGGTGGGGCTGGCCGCCTCGCTGGGCGCGGGGATCAGCATGGGCTTTGCCGAGGCGCTCTCCGACGATGGCAGCCTGACGGGACGCGGCCACCCCTGGGCGCGCGGGGTGATCGAGGGCGCCATGACGGCGCTCGGCGGCATCGGCCACACCTTGCCGTTTCTGATCCCCGATTTCCATGCCGCCCTGATTGCCGCGGTGGTGGTGGTGATCATCGAATTGGGCACGATTTCCTGGATCCGCCACCGCTATATGGATACGCCGCCGCTCTCGGCGGCCCTGCAAGTGGGCCTGGGGGGCGCACTGGTGTTTCTCACCGGCATCCTGATTGGGAGCTCGTAGGAAAGCACGGTGCGGCCGCGGTGTTCACGGACAATGGACTAACAGGACCCGCCGCCCGGCGCGGCGTTCACGGACGATGGACCGGGCGACCCCGCGCGGAAACCGGATTGTCGCGTGGGCGGCGGCAACGGATTTCGCCTCAGCGACACGGTTCCGCTTTCACCTTCTTTGTAGACAGGTTGAGGCGGTAGCAGCGGGACCGTTCATCCCGGATCAGGAGAGCATTCCGCTCCAGCTTCAGAGCGGAGATGAATACCCACCAGCGATCCTCTTCCCCTTGCCACCAGTGGATGTGGATGCGGAACACCCGCACCGTCCACAATTGCTTCCCAGTAGCGAGATCCGTGGCGACTACCCATCCCAGCTTGCCGTCGCCGTCAACCGAGTATTGGATGCCGTGTCAACAACCGGGGCGACGGGCTTTGGCGGCACCCGTTTGCCGAATAGGCCCGGCTGGAGTCCGGCGAAGCATACGAAACCGAAAATCAAGGTGACGAAATGGCCCGTCCGGATCGACATCGGCGCCACTACTCGATGCTGATGAAGAGGGAGGCCCTTACTCGGCCTTCCGCGCCAGCAACAGGTTGGACGGCGCCTTGGAGAATCCGTAGCCGATTTTGAAATTCAGCGGCTTCGGTCCGGTGGTCTCGTAGGCCTTGCGCAGATCCGGCTGTTCCAGCCAGCGGAAGCTGCCATAGGGGCGCGAATAACTTCCGAATAACTGCACCTGCCAGGGCTTGGCGAAGTACTTATAGGGGATGCCCGAATCGTCCTGTAACACGGCCCAACTGTTGGCCAGCACGGAATCGCGGATCATGGAGAATTCCGGCTTATGCGTCATATAGGAAGTGGCCTTGAAATAGGTCGTCATCCCTTTCAGCTTGGCCACGAACGCGAGGAACTGCGGATCTTCCTTCAAATGGTCATCGGCCAGGTTGACGGAAAAGTAAAACAGCTTGTGCACGCTTCCATCGTCATCGGACCGGAATTCGATCTCTACGCCCCGGTTGGCGATCCTGCCCGGCGAATGCCACGATTCCGGCCGGTCCACCACATCGCCCTTATCGTCCAACCGCACGGTGCGATACCCCAGGATGGTGTGGTTGGTGCGCACCAGCAGGTGGAGGATGGGCGGAAACAGCCCGTCGTTGACCTGGCCGCGAAACTGGTGGTCCATCTGCCGGGTGATGAAAAAGCTGCGGTGCAGTTCCGAGGCTACCGACTCGCGCACCTCGCCGAGCACGAGCGCCAAGTCCTTCTTGGCGAAGGTGGCCGGCGTGGGAAGCGTTCCGGCCGGCTCCAGCGCCACCATCACATAGACCGGGTTGCGCGGAAACAGGACCGTCAGCACGAGGGCGTCCGGACCGCTGAAGGGGTAAAACGCGACCGCCCGGTCAGTGGGCCGGTCGCTCAACTCATGCGCCTGGAACGCGCGCATGCCCGGCAGCATGCTGTCGTCCATGCTCTTCCAGGCGCGGTCCAGTTCGCGCCGATGTACCTTCCAGGCGTCCTCTTCTTCGAGCGCGGCGAATGCGCTGCCCGGTTTGCCCGGCATGCCAGCCAGGAAGCGTCCGGCATCGTCGGCCTCGCGCGAATGGGGGACAGGATCGGAAAAAGGATCCGGATGAGTGACCGCCGTTGTAACCTGAGCAGCCGGACGGCCGCAGCAAACCAGCAACGCCGCCAGAAACAGGGGACCGATTCTTTGAAATGCCACAGTGGTGTACGACTTACGACCGGGATGCCCCCGGACTGGTTGTGCGAGATTCAGCACTAATTCCAACATAGCAGGTTGCGCGCTGGAATTACACGGCTTTTGGCGTATGCGCGGGCCACGGACGATATCGGGAAAATACCCGCCAGGTGCCGTCTACAGCAAGCGCCGTAACTTCAGGCTGACCGTCAGCACCTGGGTGCCACGCTCGATGAGCAGCGTCCGCCCGGCACCGTCCTCCATCAACAGGTCGGCCACCTGGCCTGCCGAGATCAAATCGACCGGCGCGTGGTCCACTGCCAGCAGCACGTCGCCCTCCCTGACGCCCGCTTCTGCCGCCGGAGTGCCGGGCACCACCAGGAAAATTTTGAGTCCGCGCTTCTCAGGCGCTTCCTTATAAACGCGCAGGCCGCTGGCATCGAACCGGGAAGGCTCCTGGCAGGCGGCGGTCGGCTCCAGGATCAGCCGCTCGCGGCCATAGTCGAAGAACAGGCGAAAGCGGCGCAGGAACTCCACTCCGATCATGCCATCCGGTTCCGCGGTGCCTCCGAAGCCGCGCGTACCAAACCTCCGGATCACCGCCTGGGGCACGTCGTAGGGGCCGACGGCGAAGCGCGCAACCCGCGCCGCGGTGAGACCCATGCTGTCCGGAACCCATCGCAAATTGCGGCCGGCCAAGTGGGTTCGTTCGGCGAAGCTGCTGGAGAGATAGACGATGCTGCCGGCTGCTCCTGTGTCCACCACGAAGCGCCCGCGGATTTCGTCTCCATTCTCCAAGACCAGGCGCGCCTCGGCCAGCAGGTTGGTCTGCTCGATGGAGAGCGGAATCGCCTGCCCCGGCCCGTCGTAGCGGAAACTGGCTGCGTCGTGCAGGCGAACGGCGGGAGTCTGGTAGTCCATCTCGATCACCCACTGGCGGAAGTTGGCGAGCGCCACGATCCCGTCTTTGCCGAGCGCCGTGGGCTTGATGACCAATTCCTGGCGATCCAGCCGAAGCCCCGGAAACTCCACGGTGACTTGAGCGCGCCCATCCACCGCAAGGCGTCCCTGCGCTACGCCCGCGCTTTGGCCGAGATGCTCGGCGTGGACTCCGATGGCCACGGCCTTTTCGGCATCGATGAAATACAGGGCCCCGCCGCCGCCCGAATCCAGTTCGCACCACAGGACCGGCGATCCGTTGATGCGCGCCGGAATCCAGATCTGGTGGAAATCGTTGAGCATGGCGGGCAAGGTGAGGGGAGTGTCGCCGGCCCGGAGCGGCCGCACTAATCTCAGGGGACCGCCCGCGGCCAGTGCGCCCAGCACACTGCGGCGCGTCCAGGTGCTCATGCCACGCTGCGCTTCAACTGGCCGCAGGCGGCATAAATATCCAGCCCGCGGGGCTTGCGCACGAAACACGGCATCGACCGGCGGACGATTGCCTGGAAGCTGGCGACGCGCTCTTCGGCCGGTGTTCGGTACGGAATTTCCGGCCCCGGATTCAGCGCGATCAGGTTGACCTTGGCGTTCAGGTGCGCCAGAAGTTTGGCCACCCGGCGCGCGTCGGCATCGCTATCGTTCACGCCGCCCAGGAGCACGTATTCGAAAGTCAGCTTCTCCCACGGCCTCAGCGGATAGCGGCGGCACGCCTCCAGCAGGTCTTTGAGGTGATATTTGTGGGTGATGGGCATCAATTCCTGGCGCATCTCTTCAGTGGAAGCGTTGAGCGAGATGGCCAGCTTGGGCCGCACCGGTTCGCGCGCCAGTTCGTCGATTTTGGGAGTGATGCCGGCGGTGGAAATGGTGATCCGCCGCGGCGAGAGACCGAAGCCGGCTGGGTCCAGCAGGATGTGCGTGGCCTTGACCACGTTGGCCAGGTTCAGCAGCGGCTCGCCCTGGCCCATCATGACGATGTTCAGGCGGCCGGTCCCCGAGGGCGCCGCACCCTGGGCTGGGTGGCGCAATCCGTTTTCGCGGGACACCAGGAGCACCTGGCCAACGATCTCGCCGGCGGTGAGGCTGCGCTCCAGGCCCAACAGCGCGGTCATACAGAATTTGCAGTCCACCGGGCAGCCGACCTGGCTGGAGATGCAGATGGTGTCGCGGTCGCCTTCGGGCATGAGCACGGTTTCCACTGTTCGCCCGTCGTCCAGGCGGAGCAGGTAGCGCAGGGTGCCATCCGTCGAGCGGTAGACCCGATCCACTTCGGGCAGCCCGATCGAATGCCGTGCCGACAAATCGGCTCTCAGCCCCGCGGGAAGATTGGAGATCTGCACCAAGTCTGCCGCCTGGCGGGAGTAGATGCCCTCGTAAAGCTGGCGGACGCGGTACGGCGGCTCGGCGGGCCCGATGGCCTCGCGCAGTTCGTCCAGGTCCATTCCTACCAGAGGTTGCGGCATCCTTTACCAGTCTAACAATGTGGTGCGTGGGGCGGGTCCGGGGCCCATTCGACGCGGAGCCTCCACGAGGACTGCCTTGAGGCGGGAGACGCCCTCCGGGCCCGGAGGCGCAGAGGAAGGCCAAGAGAGGGCGAAATGGCTTCTCCGCGAATTTCTCCGCGCCTCCGCGCCTCCGCGTCCGGCTTTTGGGAACGGTTGGAGATGTTTCCGGAGGCCACAGAGGAACGGAGGGACACGCGGAGAAAACCAAGCGGGCGCAAGCGAAAAACAGAGTCGATGGCGCGGAGCGGCGCCCAGCTACCTACTGGCCGGGGCGTCGGGGTTGCCGGGGCCGAAGTGCTTCAGGAACACCAGGTTTTCGGCATCGCTGCGGTTGACGATGGTGATCCCGCCGGCGGCGGCGGCGGCTGAAACGAACAGCTCGTCTTTGGTCATCTGGCCGTAGCGGATGAGGGTGGGGGTTTCCACCTCATGTTTGCCGAAGGTGCCGTAGCCCTGCACCAGGATGGTGCCGTAGGCGCCGGCGTCCTTGATGGTGACGCTGCGGCCCGGGAACACGGTAAGTTCCTTGGCCGAGTAGTGCGGGGTCGAGAAAACGACCCAGTTTTCGGCGTAGCCGGCGTCCTTCATTTCGTCCACGGGGGCCACCGGGCGCGGCTCGAAGTAGCGGTGTTTGGCGAATTCGGGATCGGTGTTGGCCTCCCAATCGAGCATGTCGAGGAGGTAGTCCAGGTCGTGGTGATGCTCGGGCGGCACGTCCTTCACCAGCAGGTCCCAGGGCACCGTGCGGCCTTCCACCAGCGACTGGTACATGGCGAACACGTCGGAATTGACCTGGGGTTCGTAGGTCACCAGCGAGCCCGGAGCGTGCAGAATGCCGGGATCGACCTGCCAGCCGCTGCCCGGTTTGAGCTTGTAGGCGCGGGAGTGGTAGAGGATGCCGTTGTCGCCCTCGTTCCAGCGCTCCAGGCAGCGGCGCACGTCGTCGCGCGTGGTGCCCGGCTCCAGGCCCATGAAGGTGTAGGGGAAGTTGTTGTCCTTGAAATTGTATTGCGGCGGGAAGTAGTAGGCTTCCGGCTTGCCTTTCTGTCCTACGCGGGCGGCGAATTCGCTGGTCTGGTGGAGGTGGTGCGGAATGGGGCCGAGGTTGTCGAAGAATTTGCAAAGCAGGTTCCAGCCGCCTTCGCGGGCCATCACGTCCTTGCCCAGGAAGAGGTCTCCGGCGGTCTCGATGGCTTCCTGGAGCAGAATTTTCTGGCCGTGGAACTCGATGTAACTGAGACCTTCATCGGGGGCGGTGAGCGGCCCGTTGGCGGCTTTGGTGGTGGAGGAGAACCATCGCTCGTCGATGCCGCCGCGGTGGCCACCGAGGATGTAGAGGTCGCGCGGGTCGAGTTTCAACCGCCCGCCGGGCATCAGAAAGGACCGGGGCACCCAGCACGGCGCGAGCCGGACGGCGCCTTCGCCTTCGGCCAGGGCTTCGCGAATCAAGCCGGCCCTGGAGGTGGATTTCGAAAGATTATCGGTAAAATGTGCCGCGGTTGCCGCTTGAGGAGTCATATAAGCCCTCTCCTTCCCTGAGGATTTAAACGTACGGCTTCAGGAGGACCGCTACAGCGCTGAAGTCGAATTAGCATTTGTAGCGTACCTATTACGTCAATTGCGTGTCAAGTCTGCCACCAGATTTTTCAGTTTTCTCTTGACAAGCGAGACGTGGCGGATATATTCTGATGCCACTGCGCTGGATTGATACGTTTCAAGAGGGGGACATATGACCGCGACCATGATGTCGCAATGGCATGTGACGAGGGACTCCATCGGGATGCCGGCTCTGGCCGGGACATCCCGGATAAGTACCCCCGCGGCTCACTCGCATTCCCGAAATATTCCGGCCAGGATCATCATACTTTCGCTCATTAACAGACAGGTTATCCTTCTTACTGGCAACTTAGGACTTACCCGGCATTTTCCGAAACCTTTCAGGGCTCCGACACTGGAGGCGTTCCATGAATCTGTCTCGCATCTCCGTTGCACTCGTTTCCTGCCTGCTGGCCATGACGCCGGCGGCCAACTCTCAAACCGTGACCGGATCGGTCACTGGAACCGTGGTAGATGCCGGCGACGCTGTGGTGGTAGGCGCAGTCGTCCAGCTGACGAATCGAATCACTAAACAGGTGCGCGAATTCGCCACCGCGGGGAACGGTACGTTTACGTTCCCGGACCTGGTACCGGGCGACTACGATCTACGCGCCACGCATCCCGGCTTCAAGACGTACGTGCAGAGCGGAATCACAGTGGGGACGCTGGAGAAAGTGGACCTTCACACCATCCGGCTGGAGGTGGGCGACGTGACGACGTCCGTGGAGGTGCAGGCCCAGGCGGCACGTGTGTCTACTGACACTTCGGACCACGCCACAGACGTCAACCTGGTGCAGATTCAACAGACGCCCATCCGCGGCCGGAACTGGGAGGGCATTATCAAGGACCTGCCTGGGGTGATCGACATGGGCACTTACGACCAGCGCGGCTGGAACGGCAACTCCGCGGTGGTCAACGGCGGCCAGATCGGGCAGGTGCTAGTTACTTTTGACGGCATGGCGGCGCAGGATAGCGGCGCTCCCAGCCTGAGCACCTACCAGACTCCGAGTGTGGACGCCATCGGCGAAGTGAAACTGCTGACCGGAAACTATTCGGCCGAATATGGCGCGCGCAACGGCGGGCAGTTCAACGTCACCATCAAGAACGAGAATGTTTACCACGCGGTGAGGCACACGTTGGCGTAGGCGTGGACGGTCGCGTTCGATTGATTTTGAAGTTTTGCGGTTGCGACGGGGCCGAAGCGAGTGGAGGGAGCCGAATGGTTGTTAGGGCAAGTCAGGGTGATGGCCCGGCGGGAACGATCTCCAGCAAGATCGGACAAGCGGAACGTAATAACTTCACCAACTGACCAAAAGCATCTTTTCCCTGCTGCCAGCAAGTACGCAAAACGCTGGCCAGAATCTGCTGTGTGCGGGCTCCGTTCTCCGTCCGATTACCACCCCAGGTCTTGCGTGCCATCGCCATCAGCCGGATCGCCCGCTCGGCGAAGTTGTTGGTGGCATGCAAGCCAGGACAGCGCAGAAAGGTGAACAAGTGCGGCTGCTCGTGGCATAGGTGTTTGGCCAACCGTTGGTTGTCTGGGCAAGAAAAGTGCTGATCCAATAAGCGGTCCATCCGGGCTTCCAGCCGCCCGGTGGCCACCGCTAAACCATGGCGAGAAACCGCGCCCCCTTGGTAGCGATCCCGCAACCGGAGACTCTCCTGCAGCAGCGTTTTGACTGCCATCGGGAATTGGGCGGCCGCTACGGAAGCCACCTGGATCATCTCGCGACACCGCCGGATCAGGTGTTCCAGGCAACTCTGATGAAACGCCTGCTCAAAACCATAGAAACAACGCGCTCCGTCATGCACCAGGAAACCGGCGTAGTCCTCTCCCAGAATCGCCGCCGCTTCCGCATATCCGCGATGCGGTTCAATCACGTAAACGGTGACCTGCTGGCTCAACAAAACCCGCAGATTCTGGGGACGTGCGCCCACTCTCCAGCCCGTGTCGTCCAGCCACACCACCGGGCTTTGCCGCAGCGCGCTTCGCAGTTGCTGGTAAGTAGGCGCCGCCAGATTCCCCAATCGCTCCAAAGCCCGGCAGACCCCGCTCCGGCTCCACTTCAACCCATAGCCCAGTTCCAGCACCCGCGCCGTCCGCTCGTGCGACAACCCCAATTCTTTGTTGAGCACTGCCGCCATCGACAAGGCCTCTGGTCCGACTTGCACTTCCCCAACGCGGAGCGAATCGGAGGTCTGCAACGGATGCCGGCCTTGCGCTTGCCGTCCGCAGCAGGCACAAGTCCCCACCTCCACATCAAAGCGGCGGACGATGGTCATCCGCACGATGTCTTCTTGGTACTGAGGTTGGGTGTTCTTCAGGATGATCGGACCTTGACAGTGCTGGCAGCGCGGCGGAAGTGGCACGTGGATTTGCTCATCCACCCGTTTGGGGACGGGTCGCGTAGCTCGCGCTCCGTATGCCGCCCCAGGCTTACGTCCTGGCGGCTTGGGGTTACTCTTGGGTTCCCCCTTGGAAAACGGCGCGGCACTTCGTTTGTTGGCACGGAGCGCTTCTTCCAGTTCCTTTCGCAGGCGCTCGTTCTCCGCCAGCGCGCACTTCAACTGCGTCTCCAGAGACTCGACTCTCCGTTCGAGATCCTTCTCGCGATCTGAGGAGCCACCGCGGTTGGGCGCTTGCATCCATTTGAAGATGACATAAGCTAAACGATTTGTCCAGCCCCTTACTTCGACATCCCTGTCTTTATTGAGTCACGGGCTGGTAAACATTGTCTCAAGAACGGCACGGCGCAATTCCACGGCAGCGCCTATTATTACTACCGCAACGAAGAGTTTAACGCCAACGAATACTTCAATAACCAGCTTGGCGTGGCCAAGCCGAGGTACCGTTACGAGAATCCGGGCGGCACCATCGGCGGCCCCATGCTGGCGCCCTTCACGCGCTTCAACCGCAGCCGCACCAAGCTGTTCTTTTTCTTCTCGTGGGACCAGTTGTGGAATACCCAGAGCACGGCGCTGAACAAATACACCATGCCCACGGCGCTGGAGCGCCAGGGGAACTTCTCGCAGAGCGTGAACCCCAACGGCTCGCCGATTCTGATCCGCGACCCGCTTAGCGGGGAGACCTGCTCATCCACCAGCGCGGCCGGGTGCTTCCCTGGGAACATCATTCCGGCGAACCGCATCAGTCCCATCGGACAAGCCATGATGAACCTGTTCCCTCTGCCGAACACGGTGGACCCGACCGGGCAGCGGCAGTACAATTTCACCGACACCCTGAGCAACACCGATCCGCGCCGGGATATTATCCTGCGGGGCGATTACAACATCTCGTCCAAAGACACCATGTTCGTGCGCGGTCTGAAGGATTACCAGGCGCAGTCGGGCTTCGGCGCAATCCTGGGGGCGGCGGGCGACGGGTGGGGGCAATTCCCGCACAGCTATTTCATTCCCTCCGTGGGAATCGCGGCCACTTACGTTCACACCTTCAGTTCGAACCTGATCAACGAACTTACGGCAGGACAGAACCGGGCGCACCAGCAGAACCAACCCACCAACCAGACTGCTTACAACGCCAGCCTGCTCCCACTAACGGTGAATGGGACCACCTACACGCTGCCCAGCATTTTCCCCAGTTCGGTGAACACCCTGAAGCTTTTGCCGAACATCAATTTCGGCCTGCCCTCGGGCTTCACCGCGCAATCGGCGCCTACCACCCTACCCAATCTCCCTTCCTTCGGCTTCGACAGCCGGTGGCCGTTCGACGGCACGGATAACCTGGCGACGTTTACCGACAACATTACCTGGGTGAAGGGGAGCCACACATTCAAGGCCGGATATTACTTCGAACACGACGCCCGCAATGTGAGCGTTTATTCGGTCTACAACACCGCCGGCACCTATTACTTCGGTTCCGACCTGGGTAACCCGGTGGATTCGGGCGACCCGTTTTCGAATGCCTTGATCGGAAGCATGTACGGATACGGGCAGGACAATCTGAAGCAGCAAAACCGCGCGCGTTACAAGCAGAACGAATTTTTTGTGCAGGACAACTGGAAGCTGAACCGGCGGCTTACCCTGGATCTGGGGATGCGGTTTTCGAGACTCGGCGCGCTGTATGAGGCCCCTGGCAAGACGCAGGGCGTATTCGTCGGCTCCAGTTACAGCGCCAGCCAGCAGGGCCAGCTTCTGTTCCCGTATTGCTCGGTGGCGGTGGCTTCCACGGCCAGTTGCCCGACTGCCGACAAGGAATCGATCAACCCGGTGACCGGCGCAACTTTCCCATATTCGCGGCAAGGCACGTTCGACCCCAACAGTTACACCGGCACGCCGTTCTCCGGAATCGTCCAACAGCAGTCGGGGACGGCGCCTTATTTCCAGACGCCCCCGCTGCAATTCGCTCCGCGGGTGGGATTCGCGTATGACGCATTCGGGAACGGCAAGACCGCCTTACGCGGCGGCTTCGGCATCTTCTACGGGCGTGCATTCGGTGTCGATACGCTCGGCGCAACCGGCGCCGGCATCGGTCCGCTGGCCACTCCGCCGCACTTCCTGGCGCCCATCGTTTTGAACACCACCATCGCGGGCATCGCAGACGCTCCGCTGGTCTTCACGCCGCAGACCACCATTGGCGGACCGCTGAAGTATCCGCCGCCGCAGACTCTGGACTGGAGCATCGGCATCCAGCACGACTTCGGCGCCGGCTTCGTGGGGGACCTCTCCTACGTGGGCAACGTCGGACATCATCAGTTCAATCAGGGATCGATCGACCTGAATGCGGTCCCACCGTTGACAGATTGGACGCCCACCGCCAACAACGGGCAGCCCGGACCGGTCAGCAAATTCCTGGATCCGACCAGCGCGAACGGGGGCACGGGCGGCTTTTATTCGACCAACCTGATTCGTGCGCTGGCCTCGCCGTATGCAGGGTGGGGGCAGATTCAGATGTACACCTCCAACGGCGAATCGCATTACGAGGCTTTGCAGGCTCAGTTCAATAAGCGCGTGGGACGGAATTTCCACTTCGGCAGCAATTTCACGTACTCGAAAACGCTGGCCTATTCGCGCGATCAGTTCACCGCCGATAAGCTGCTGGAGAACATCGCCAGCGGAACCCGGCCGTTTGCCGGCAACATCAATTTCGGTTACGCGATTCCTAATGGCTCTACGCTGTGGAAGAACAAGTTCACCGAGGTTGTGGCCGACGGCTGGAACGTGGAAGGCATTCTGACGTACTACTTCGGCACGCCCATGTCGATCAGTTGCAGCGCGAACGGTGCACCCATCGGCTACTGGACCGGAACGCCCAGCGGGGGACTGCCGTTCCGCTGCGAGCAGACCGGACCGCTGTGGCTGCCCTCAGGATCGACGCCCGCGTCGGTCGGTTCCACGGCATCGCCGAGCCTTTGGTATAACTTCAATCCGGCCAGTTTCTCGCTGCCGCCGGTCAATTCGCTCGGTATCGGTAACGAGCAGCCCACAGTGACCTACGGGCCCGGCGTGGAGAATGTGGACCTCAGCGTGTTCAAGCAATTCCACATCCTGGAAGGCAAAATTCTGGAGTTCCGATTCCAGGCGTTCAACGCTTTGAACCACTTCAATCCGAGCAATCCGAACACCTCGCTATCGCTGAATTTCTCGAATGGCCAGAACACCAATTCCTCGTTCGGCACGATTACCAGCGCGGCTCTTCCGGCGCGGCATGGGGTAATGTCGGTGCGGTTCACTTTCTAACGGTATGACCGCGAAATTTGTTCCCATTAGCGGACGACTCGCTCACGCTCGTGGCTCCGATCGGAGCCGTGGCCGCCAGGGAGCGTCTGTCGCAGCCGCACAACATGCCGGGCATGCACCACGGGGCGCGAAGAGAGTACAGTAACGAGAAGGGGGCCGCTTAGCGGCTTTGGAACACTATGACGCGTGGGATGAGAACGAGTCTGGGCGTGGTGGCGATTGGTCTGGGATGTATTCTGGCGCGAGGGGCGGACTGGCTTACCGACGGGGGCAACTCCCAGCGGACGGCCTGGCAGAAGGATGAGAAAATCTTCTCGACTTCCTCCGTGAAAGACACGCGGCTGCTTTGGAAGATCAAGCTGGACAACCAGCCGCGCCAGATGCACTCGTTGTTCCCGCCGCTGATTATCGGGCGGTTGAATACGCCGGCGGGTCCCAAACAGGTGCTGATTGAAGCCGGCGTCTCCGACAACATCTACGCCATCGACGTGGAAACCGGCAAGCTCCTCTGGAAGAAGCACTTCGTCAGCACGTGGACTCCGCCGCCCAATGGCGGCCGCGGCGGCGGCGTGCTCTGCCCGGGCGGGATCACGGCCACGCCTGTGGTGGGCCCGACCTCCACTCCGGGCAAGTACACCGTCTACGTAGCGTCGTGGGACGGCATGCTGCACCAGTTGAATGCGGCGGATGGCGAGGACGTGGCGCCGCCTTCCAAATTCATGCCGCCGAACGGCAAGCCCTACGCGCTGAACCTTTGGAACAACGTGCTCTACACGCACACCGCCCAGGGCTGCGGCGGAAATCCGAATGACGTGTATGCCTACGATCTGACGACCAACAAAGTAGGGTCGTGGGGGCCGGCGGGCGGCGGCATGTGGGGACGGACCGGGCCGGCCATCAGCGACAACGGAACCATGTATACGGGCACCGGCGACGGGCGCTGGGACCCGGCAGACGGCACCTACGGCGACGGCATCATCGGCGTCCAACAGAATCCCAAGACCAAAGCCCTGGATCTGGTGGACTATTATGGGCCGACCAATGCCGAGTGGCTGGTGAAGCGCGACCTGGACATGCAGGTGACGCCGGTGATCTTCCACTACCAGGGCAAGGAACTGATGGTGGATGCGGGCAAGGAATGCCGCCTGTACCTGATGGACACCGACTCGATCGGCGGCGACGACCATCGCACGCCGCTCTACCGCGGGCCGCTGCTGTGCAATGAAGACGTCAATTTCGCCTCGGCGGGAATTTGGGGATCGCTGGCAAGCTGGGAGGATTCCAAGGGGACCCGCTGGGTGCTCACGCCCATCTGGGGCAAACCGCATTCGCAATTCCATGCGCCGGTCGAATACGGCCCGGTGAAGTACGGCGCCATCGTGGCCTTCAAGGTGGAGCAGAAGGACGGCAAGTGGCAGTTGACGCCGGCCTGGATGTCCCGCGACATGAACCGCGCCGAACCGCCGGTGATCGCCAACGGGGTGATCTTCGCTTATGGCAACGGCGAAGATACCGAGCAGGCCTACCCTGACAGCGGCCTGGAGGACACCGCCGCGCGGCGCATTCCCGGTTCGACTCACGCGGTGTTGTACGCGCTGGATGCGGAGACCGGCAAGGAGTTGTGGTCGAGCGGCGACCAGATCACTTCGTTCAACCACTGGAGCGGTATTTCGCTGGCCAATGGCCGGGTCTACATCGCCACGTTCGATAGCACACTGTACTGTTTCGGGATCAAGAAGTGATGGCGGTGGCCCGAATTCTGCCTGTCTTCCTGCTGGCGGTTTCCCTGGCGGCGCAAACCGGCGCGCCGCAGGAAGTGGAGCAGTTGGAGCACCGGTTGGAAGTGCAGCGGCACCTGCTGGTGGATTGGGCGGGGCTGACGCATTACGGCAGCGAAGACACGGAGATTCCGGCGCCGAAGCCGGGCGAAAACCGGGTGGTGTTCCTGGGCGACCAGATGACCGAACGATGGGGCCAGGGGCAGGCGAAGTTTTTCCCGGATAAGCCGTATTTCAACCGCGGCGTCGCCGACCAGACCACGCCGCAGATGCTGGTGCGCTTCCGGCAGGATGTGATCGAGCTGCAGCCCAAGGTGGTGGTGATCATGGGCGGTTCCAACGACCTGGCCGGGGCGACCGGACCGGCGACGGAAGGGACTATCGCCGAAAATATGATGTCCATGACGGAACTCGCCAAGGCGCACGGGATTCGCGTGGTGTTGGCCTCGGTCACGCCGGTTTGCGATTTCTACAAAAAGCAGACCGGGCTGCGGCCGCAAGGAAAAATCATCGGCCTGAATGGATGGATTAAGCGGTATGCGGCGGATAGTGGTTCGGTCTACGTGAACTACTACGCGGCGCTGGTGGAAGGCCGCGATTTCAAGAAGAATCTGACGGTGGATGGGCTGCTGCCCAGCGATGCCGGTTACGAAGCCATGGCGCCGCTGGCGGAGCAGGCCATTGCGCAGGCGCTGGGCAGGAAATGATGCAGGCGAGCGGGAGGGGAGTGGCTTTTATGCGGCGAATTTCGGCTGCGGTACTGATTCCAATGGGATGTGCCGTGCTGTCCACGGTGGCGCACGCGCAGTACGGAAGGGGTAACAGCGACTGGGGCACGGCGGGCTTCGACCCGCAGCGCTCGTCCTGGGTGCGGACCGATGCGAAGATCTCCAGGGAGAGCCTCTCCAAGCCGGGCTTTACGCTGACCTGGAAGATCGCTCTGGCGAAGGACTCGGCGGCCGGCGTTCTCGGAGCGCCCATCCTGCTGAATCGCTACATCGGTTACCGCGGCTTCCGATCGTTCGCATTTGTGGGCGGCGCGGGCGATAACGTCTACACCGTGGATACGGATCTGTCGCGGCTGGAGTGGCATGACCACCTGGCGCCCGCAGCGGCTTTGCCGTCGGGCTGCGCGGCATCGAGCATTCCCGAAGTGGCGCGGCCGAGTTCGACCGCTTTCCCGGCCGCCCCGGTTGCGGGGCGAGGCGCAATGGGCGGACGCCGCGCTTACGCCCGTGGGGCAGTGGGCGACCCGGGAGATGGCGCGGTCACGGTGGCGGCGGCGGCCCGGGCCGGCGCCATTCCGATGGGGCCGGGGCGAGGACGCGGTGCGCCCGGACGGGGGCCCGACCCCACCGCCCGCCGAATCCAGAACTCCCTCTTTGTGCTCACCGCCGACGGGATGCTGCACAGCTTCTGGCTATCCAGCGGAGTGACGGCGGAAGACGCCATCAAATTCCTGCCGCCGGGCGCAGGCGCGCGCGGGCTGATGGTGATTGAGAACGTGGCCTACGCCGCGACTTCGGCCGGTTGTGGCGGCTCCAGCGGCGTTTCGGCGCTCGATATGGCCACCGGGAAAGTGGCCCGTTGGGATTCCAAGGGTGGCGCAGTGGCCGGCGCCGAAGGACCCGCGGCCGGCCCGGATGGCACCCTGTATGTTGCCACCGCCGGGAGTTCCGCTGCCGTGGCCGCGCTGGAACCCAAGACACTACAACAGAAGGATTGGTACGCATCCAACGGGCAGGACCTGGTGTCCTCGCCGGTGATCTTCGAATACAAGGACAAGGCGCTGTTGGCGGTGGCGTCGAAGAACCGGCAGATCCTCCTGCTCGATACCGAATCGCTGGGCGGCGCGGACCATCAGACGGCCCTCTTTACCGCTTCAGTGGATGCGGCTCCGCAGTCGCTGGCAAGCTGGCAGGACGCGGCCGGGACGCGATGGCTGGTGGGGAGCACGGAGGGCGGCATCCGCGCCTGGAAGGTGGTAGACCGGAACGGAAGGCCGGCGCTGGAAGCCGCCTGGGTTTCGCCGGAGATCGCTTCGCCGCTGGCTCCGATAATCGTCAACGGTGTGGTGTTCACCGCCTCGAAGGGCAGCCCGTCGACCCCGGCGGTGGTGTACGCGCTCGATTCCGGCAGCGGCAAGGAACTGTGGAACAGCGGGAGGATTCTCTCCTCCACGGTCGCAGAGAGCGGCCTCGCGGCCGGCGACACGCAGCTTTATGTGGGGACGACCGATGGCACGCTGTACGCGTTTGGCTTTCCGATTGAGCACTAAGATGCAATCACCGATCGCAATTTTCATTGCCGCGTCCTGGCTTGCCGCAGCGGCGTGGGCGCAATTGCCCGAAGGTCCGGGGCGGGCGGAAACGCAGGCTATCTGCTCGCAGTGCCACGAATTGGCACGGTCCATCTCGTTGCGCCAGGATAAAGCCGGCTGGCAGGCCACCATCGATAAGATGGTCACGCTGGGCGCCAAGGGAAGCGACAAAGACTTCCAACTGGTGGTCGACTACCTGGCCAAGAACTATCCCGGCGAGGAGATGCCGCCCATCAACGTGAACGAGGCGCGGGCCATCGACCTGGAATCCGGGCTGACCCTGCTGCGGTCGCAGGCGCGGGCCATCATTGCTTACCGCGATAAGAACGGCCCGTTCAAGTCCATCGAAGATCTGGAGAAGGTACCGGGAGTGGACGTGGCCAAGATTGAGGCCAGGAAGAACCGGCTGGTTTTTGGATCGGCTGAGCATTAGGGTCGTGTGCTGGCAAAGAGATTGATAGGCGGTAGGTATCTGACCGCGAGATGTTGTGCGGTTGCGCGACAGACGCTCCCTGACGGTCGCGGCTCTGATCGGGGCGACGAGCGTGAGCCAGTGGTAGCTGCCGGGGATAAATTTCGCGGTCACAGCACGAATTTCAGAGCCGCGACCGTGAGGGAGCGTCTGTTTTTGCCGGGACACCAAAGTAGCAATGGGAGAATCGCCATGAAGCTTCTTCGTTCCGCATCTACAGCCGGTTGGGTCGGCCTGATGTTGACGGTGGCCGCCGGCATTCCGGCGCAGCAGGGGCCGCCGGGTGGTCCGCCGCCAGCCGCAGGACAGACGGCCGGGCGTGGGCGGGGCGGCGGCAGGGGCTTCGGCGGCTTCACCGAGCCCGACCCGAGCGACTTCAACGACCACACCGGGTGGACCTCGATGTTCGACGGCGAATCGCTGAAGGGCTGGGAAGGCGATACCCGCATCTGGCACGTGGAGAACGGCGCGATTGTCGCCGAATCCACCTGCGAGAAGCCCACCGGCACGGTTTACCTGGTGTGGCAGGGCGGCCAGCCGGCCAACTTCGAGATCAAAGCCGAGATTCGCGGCGAGGGGGCGCAGATCAACAGCGGCATTCAGTATCGCAGCTTCGTTCAGCCGCCGCCCCAGATGAACGCGGCACGGGGCGGCGCGGGACGCGGCGGACCCGGAGGCCGTGGCGGGCGCGGGCCTTTGGGACCGTGCGCCAGCGGCCAGCCGCGCGGTACGCCGGATCGCGAGGGCAATGCCAAGTGGAACCTGGGCGGCCCGCAGGCCGATTTCGACGGCACCAACCGGTACACCGGCCAGTATTACGAAGGCGGCACGCAGCGCGGCATCGTGGCTTGGCGCGGCCAGATGGTCCGCACGGAAGAAGGCAAGCACCCGCGGCTTCTGGCCCTGCTGGGCGACCGCGACGAACTGGGCGGGTACGTCAAAATCAACGACTGGAACCAGTTGCACATCATCGCCCGCGGCAACGAAATGATCCATTCGATGAACGGCCACGTGATGGCGATTATGATCGACGACGACCCCACGAAATTCCGCAAGGACGGCCTGATCGGGTTGCAGATTGAAGGCACGGGCAAAGTGAGCTTCCGCAGCCTCTGGATCAAGATGCTCCCCTAGCGGGAGTTTACAAGTTAGGGACGCGGCCTATGCCGCCTGCCCTTGGGCGTGCGATTTACAGCGCGCCCTATCCTCTGGAAGAATAAGGGCTTAAGCCAAGCGGCCTGCTGGTCGGACGGCGGTTTTCTTTTGCCGCAATTGGTATGACCTAATTGTTTGGCCAGCAATCTGCGTTCGTGGTATGGTTGCCGGGCCTGAGGGTGGCATCTCCCAGAAGGCCTATAATCATTGCCTAATACCTTGCTTTTGCTGCTTTGTCGCAACGCCGGAACATTTCCTTGTGGATTTGTTTTGCGAATTATGGTATGACCTAAGCATGCCGAGCCTCACCCCCAAGATTATCGGCGGCCACACCTATTACTACGCCCGCTATTGCCAGCGCGTCGACGGCAAGCCCAAAATCGTCCGCCAAGTCTACCTCGGCAAAATCGACGACCTCGTCGCCGCCGCCGAGCGCTCCCAACAGCCGCCCCAGCCCCTCGAAACCGAGGTCGCCGCTTTCGGAGATGTCGCCGCTCTTCTCGACGTTGCTCAGCGATTGGATCTTGTCCAGTTGCTCGATTCCATCCTTCCTCCCAAACGCCACCAGGGCATCTCTCTCGGCCAGTACTTGCTCCTGGCTGCCATCAATCGCGCGGTCTCCCCCACCAGCAAAGTGGGCTTTGCTGACTGGTACCGCCAAACGGTCCTGACTCGTCTGCTGCCTGCCGATCCGGCCGCGCTGTCGTCCCAGGGCTTCTGGAACCATATGGATTTGGTCACCGCCGATCACGTCCTCGAATGCGAAAAACAAATCACCCAGCGCCTCATCCAGCGGTTTCAACTGGATCTCCGCGCTCTGGTCTACGACGGCACCAATTTCTTCACCTACATCAATACCCGTACCTCGGCCGAACTTCCGCAGCGCGGGCATAATAAGCAGAAGCGCGGGGATCTGCGCCAGGTCAGCCTCGGCCTGCTGGTCAGCGCCGATTTTCACATCCCCTTGTTCCACAAGGTCTACGCCGGCAATGTCAACGACAGTACCGAGTTCCGCTCCATCACCGAGGAACTCTCTACCCATTACCGTCAACTGGCCCAATCCTGCGATCACATTACCCTGGTCTTTGACAAGGGCAACAATAGCGAGGAGGCCTTTGCGTCTCTGCAAGACACTCCCTTTCATTTCGTAGGTTCTCTGGTCCCCTCGCAGCATGCCGAGTTACTCGCCGTCTCCCGCAAACAATTCCGGACACTCTCCCAGGTGGGCCTGGAAGGGGTGGAAGCCTATCGCACGGAGAAGAAAGTCTTCGGTCAAACGCGTACTATCGTGCTGACTTTCAATCAGAATCTGTACGACGGACAACTCCAGGGGCTCACTACCCACCTGAGCAAGGCGAGGCGCAAACTGCGCGACCTGCAAACCCAGTTGCAACGCCGCCGCGGGGGCAAGGTGAAGGGCGGCAAAGCCCCCACCCTGGATTCGGTGAAAAAGCAGATCCATACGATCTGCTCCGCTCAGTTCGTAGAGAAGATCTTGAAAGCCGAGGTGCAGCAACTCGGCAAAGGTCTGGACCTGACCTTCCGTACCGATCAGGCGGCTCTGGACCGGCTATGCCGCGTCCAGTTCGGCAAGACCATTTTGTTTACCGGCAATGCCGACTGGTCGGAGGAGCAGATCGTGTTGGCCTACCGCTCGCAGTACCACATCGAGGATGCCTTCAAGCAGATGAAGAACCCCCATTTTCTGGGATGGAGCCCGATGTTTCACTGGACCGACTCGAAAATCCAAGTGCACGCGTTCTACTGTGTGCTGGCCTTGCTGCTCACCAGCTTGCTCCAACGCCAACTGGCGGGAAAAGGCGAGCCGCTCAGCATCAATCGCCTGCTGGAAGAACTCGGAGACATCCGAGAAACCCTGGTAGTCTATCCGCGTCGCCAAGGCCAGCGACAGGCTTCCACCGCCGCCTGTCTTACCCGCATGACTGCACTCCAGCAACGCCTCTTCTCCCTCCTCGCCCTCCAGAGATTCGTCCCTGTGACCCGTTAGGTCATACCAGCCACTACGTGCAAAGCCTTCCCCAGGAATGGCTTACCCCGAAATCTCCCGATATCTTGTAAACTCCCGCTAGCGTAACGCCCCAACCCTTCCCGCTGTTCCCAAACTTCCTTCAATTCAATCTCCTTTCTTTCCGGCTACTTCCCGTTTCTCCCCGCTACTCACTCCCTGTCGCCGTGCTATGCCTCGAATCAGGAGGGCACTTTCATGTTGCCGGATTCCCCCAAGACACTCTCGGATAAGCAGCTCGCCGCCAATCGCCGCAACGCCCAGCGCTCCACCGGTCCTCGTACCGCCGAAGGCAAGTCTCGTGCCGCTCTCAACGCCCGTAAACACGGCTTCCGCGCGGAGGCATTCACCGTCATCCGCGTCGAAGACCTTGAAGCCGTCGCCGAACTCACCGCCGCTGCCATGGCCTGCTACCGGCCCGTCAACTCCCAGGAGCGCCATGCCGTCGAACGCATCGCCCTCGCCCAGCACTCCATCGATCGCCTCTGGCGCCTGGAAGCCGCCCTCTTCACCAGCCTCTTCGACCAGGCCGTCTCCCTCAATCGCGACGCCCTCCCCGGCCCCTGCGCCGAGTTGATCGGCGATGCCATCAACCGCTCTCAGAACCAGAATTATTTTCTGGGCGAGGGCCTCCGCCGCATGGACCCCAAGCTGTACCTCGCCTTCCTCCGTCACCAGGGCCAGGCGGAGCGCTTTTTCCGCCGCGCGGTGGAGGAATTCGAGCGCCTCCGGCCGCTCCGCGGCGAGTTCGCCGAAGAATTACCGAACGAACCCATTTTGGACCTCCAACCCGAACCACCCGAACCACTTACACCCCCTCCCAGCGAACCCGAAAACGGACCCGAAAGCAACCAGCCGACCCCGCCCGCAGCCCCCTCCCCCGCCGCGCCGCCGCCCGGGCAACTCAACTTCACGCCCGCCGATCGTCCCGCGCCGGCCCCTCCCGCAGTCCCCTCGCCCGCCGCACCGCAACCCGGGCAACTCAACCTCACGCCCGCAGCCCGGCCATCCCCTGCCGCTTCCGTGCCGTCCCAGCCCACCCTTGCCGGCCCGTGCCCGCCAGTGATACAACTGCAAAGTCCCCCGTGCTCGATCTCGCCCTCAACCACATGCCGCCCCCGCCTTCCCGCCGCGATTGGCAAATCGGCGCCATCGGCGCTGGCTTCATCATGCGCGACGTCCAACTGGTGGCCTACCAGAAGCTCGGCCTGCACGTCGCCGCCATCGCCGCGCGCCGTCCCGAACAGGCTCGCGAAGTCGCCGCGGCGCGCGCCATCGGCCGCGTCTACGATTCCTACCCCGCCCTGCTCGCCGACCCCGCCATCCAGGTCCTCGATATCGCCGTCCCGCCCGATGTCCAGCCGCAAATCATCACTCAGGCCCTCGGCCACGCCGGCCACATCCGCGGCATCCTCGCGCAAAAGCCTCTGGCCATGAATTACCCCGACGCCCTCGCGCTCGTCGAAGCCTGCGAAAAAGCCGGCATCGTCCTGGCCGTCAACCAGAACATGCGCTACGACCAGTCCATCCGCGCCCTCAAAACCCTCCTCGACCGCGGTGACCTCGGCGCGCCCGTCCTCGCCACCATCGAAATGCGCGCCATCCCCCACTGGCAATCCTGGCTGCGTGCCTATCCCGGCCTCACCCTCGCCGCCATGTCCATCCACCACCTGGATTGTTTCCGCTTCTTATTCGGCGATCCCGAATTCGTCTTCGCCAGCGCCCGTACCGATCCCCGCACCGCCTTCCCCCACCGCGATGGCATCGTGCTCTACATCCTCGAATACCCCAGCGGCCTGCGCGCCTCAGCCTGGGACGATGTCTGGGCCGGCCCGGCCCGCGAGGGCGCGGCTTCCGATACCTATATCAAGTGGCGCGTCGAAGGCACCGAGGGCCTCGCCGAAGGCACCATCGGCTGGCCCGGTTATCCCAACGCCGTCCCCAGCACCATCCGCTTCGCCACCCGGCGGCAGCCCGGCGTCTGGTTCGCTCCGCAGTGGCCCGAGGTCTGGTTCCCCGACGCCTTCCAGGGCACCATGGGCGAACTGCTCGACAGCCTCACCGAAGGCCGCGTCCCCAAAATCTCCGGCCGCCAGAATCTCGGCACCATGGCCCTGGTCGACGCCTGCTACCGCTCGCTCGACCAGCATCGCCCCGTCCGCATTCAGGAAATCATCCAAGGAGGTCCATGGTGAAACTGGGACTCATCAGCTCCGCCTGGCTCGGCTCCCCCGTCGGAACCGCCCAAGGCATCCGCCTCACCCGGGAAATTGGCTTCGATACCATCGATATCTTCGCCGACCCCATGGAAATCGACATCCGCGAGCGCCGCCTCATCAAAGACACCTGCCGTGCCGTCCACCTGCCCGTGGTCTCCACCGTCTGCTGCGCCCTCGGCATCGCCGATTTCAACGCGCCCGTGCGCCGCTACCACGTCCAGCGCGCCAAGGCCTACCTCGACCTGGCCTATGAACTCGAAGGCCGCAACCTGCTCCTGGTCCTGGGCGAGTACATCTGGCAGCAGGAAGTCATCGCCCCGCGCGATCAGTGGAATTGGGCCGTCGAGCACGTCCGCGAGCTCGGCGAACACGCCGCCGCCCTTGGCCTGGAAATCGCCCTGGAGCTGGAGCCGTTCCCCCTCTCGCTGATCAACGATGTGCCCAAAATGGTCCGCTTCCTCGACGACGTGGCCCAGCCCGCCGTCAAAGCCAATCTCGACGTTTCGCATCTCGCCCTCTCCCACACCGCCCCGCCCGCCGTCGCCTCGCTCGCCGGCCGCATCGCCCACGTCCACTTGTCCGATTGCGACGGCCGCAAGCACGGCGACCTCCCGCCCGGCCGCGGCGTGGTCGATTTCCCGCCCTATCTCGATGCCCTCAAGGCCACCGGCTTCAACGGCGCCGTCAGCATCGAGCTGGAATACTCGCCCGAGCCGGCCAAAATCGTCGACTGGGTCCGCGAGGCCTACACCGCCACCGACCGCCTGATGCAAGCCGCCGGCATCCGGAACTAAACTGGAGGAGACATCAAACCGATCCCCATCCGCGCCGCGATCGAAACCGGGTTCGGAGCCGCGACGCCCTCTCGCGTTCCGAGCCGCGACGCCATCTCGCGTTCCGAGCCGCGACGCCGTCTCGCGTTCCGAGCCGCGACGCCGTCTCGCGTTCCGAGCCGCGACGCCGTCTCGCGTTCCGAGCCGCGACGCCGTCTCGCGTTCCGAGCCGCGACGCCGTCTCGCGTTCCGAGCCGCGACCGTGAGGGAGCGTTATAGTACCGGAGGAATCCACATGGCCAGAGGCCCTCTCACCAATCCCGAAATCGACCACTACCGCGAGGACGGCTTCGCCCTCGCCCGCGGCATGTTCGACCGCACCGAAATCGAGCTGCTCCGCCGCTCCGCCAAGGACGACAAAGCGCTCGACGATCACGCCTTCGGCAAGGCCGACGACCAGGGCGGCGTGGTCCGCCTCTCGCTCTGGAACCACCCCGGCAACGGCATCTACGGCATGTTCGCCCGTTGCCGCTCGCTGGTCGATTCCGCCGAAGCGCTCCTCGGCGGCGAGGTCTACCACTACCACTCCAAGATGATCATGAAGGAGCCGAAGGTTGGCGGCGCCTGGGCCTGGCACCAGGATTACGGCTACTGGTATCAGAACGGCGTCCTTTTCCCGCTGCTCACCAGCGTCTCCATCGCCGTCGATCGCGCCACCCGCGAGAACGGCTGCCTGCAGGTGCTCAAGGGATCGCACCTCGCCGGCCGTGTGGATCACGTGCTCACCGGCGATCAGGCGGGCGCCGACCTGGAGCGAGTCACCGAACTCGCCGCGCGCCTCGAACTCGTCTACCTGGAAATGGAACCGGGCGACGCCGTCTTCTTCGATTGCAACCTGCTTCACCGCAGCGATCAGAATCGCTCCGAGCACCCCCGTTGGTCCATGATCTGCTGCTACAACGCCGCCCGCAACGATCCTTATAAAGAGGCTCACCACCCGCGCTACACGCCGCTCCGCAAAGTCGAGGACGCCATGATCCTGGAAGCGGGCGCCCGGCGCTTCGCCGATGACGCCTCCGACGTAGCCTGGCTCGACCCCGACAAAGACGTCAGCGCCGCCAGCCTGGCCGAGAAATCCAAATGACTCGCGGTAACGGACACCATCTGGAGAGCTGCTTCGATTCGTTCAGATTCCACGGCCCCGTCGATGTCCACGGGGATCAATCGGCCGCGTCCCGTTGCAACTCCACCGCCTTGCGCTTCATCTCCAGCAGTTGTTCCCGGCTGCAAGATCATGGAAAGTCCAAAGGCGCCCTGGCTTACCAGGCTCAGCAAGGAGGTACTGTCCCCTTGTCCAGTGTTGGGACGGCGCTTCGGGCATCATTTGGCCCGCGTGATCGCCGCCGGCGGCGTCAATCAATTCCTCAGCCGCCTGGCGCTCGTGGCCGCGGAGTTCCGCAAACAAGCGAGACCACGCCAGGGAGCCGCCGGGCACATCGGCCATGTCCACGCCCCGTTGCTGCCAGATCAGGTCCAGGCCGGCGCGCATGCGATCCCGCCGCTCTTGCAACGCCGCGACGCACGCGTCCGCGGAACGGCCCTCCTGCCCGATGCCCGTGGCGAGGACTTCGACCGCGTGTTCGGCATGTGTGCGACTGCTGATTTCAAGCGCGATCATGCCTGCCGAAAGAGTCTCCGGGATCGACGGATCCTGGCACAAACCGTCGCCTTTGCATACAGACGGGCTGCGCCGCCGCCCGTACCGTTGGCTTAGTGGCACGCGGATATAGTAGAAGGTGCCACTCAATCTCCCGCCGGTCGAGGGCGAACTCCATGAAGGCCATGTATGTGTCGCGGTCAGCCGTAGTGGGTAAACCGAGGCCGTGCCTTTGTAGCACTTACACGCCCGTGGCGACATTTGTAGACGGGAGATCCCCCGCCTCTGCCGCCGAGGCAGTAGAAGTTTGACGTTTCCGCCAATATGCCTTCCGTAGCAACCGGAGACGGCACGCGACAATCGGCACGGTGCGGGCGGCGCACGTGGTTTTGGGCGGTTGCGATCAGGCCCCTTTGAGGCGCCAGCAACCGAAGATCCCCCGGCTCTGCCGATCGTTACTTGTCATCGGCTGGGCGGGGCGCCGCACGCCAAATCGATAGGCACATCCGCCGGCGTTAATGGCGTCAGGCTGCTTTTCCGCAGCGATTCGTTTAAAGCCGGCAGGTCCATGCGGTTGATCGTCCGCCAAAGCGCCAGATTGCGATTCAAGTCCGTACAGAAGTCGTGGAATGCTTTCACTTGGGCGTCCACCGGGGCATGGTCCGACTCGTACTCGACGATCACCATCAAACCCGCGAAGGCCCCATTTACCCCGGTGAATCCGGGATTGCCGCTGTACGCGGGCACGCCGTAGGGGCCGCTCACCGCCGCCGAGAGTTGCCCTTCGACCGGCGCCATCTTGGCGTCCAGCGACTTGACCGCGTCGGATAGGGAGGGCGGCGGCGACTGCTGTACCAGTTCCTTCAGACGAGCGCGTATCTGGCGGACCTGCTCATATCCCGTGTGGCTCGCAGCCATGCCGGCGGCGTTCTTCTGTTCCAACGTGAACTGCGCGCGCAAGCCGGACATCACGGCCGGTGATTCGCCAATGCGTGGGTCTTCGTGCACGGTCAGTTTCTGCGTGGAGGTTTTTCCATCCACCATCAGCTTCAATGTATAAACCCCGGGCAGAGCGATCGCGCCTCGCGGCGTGTAAGGCGTATCGCGGTAAACGGCGGCCATCACCTGCCCAATGTTATGGCTGAGGGCCGGCGGATCGTCATAGCGAAGGTCCCAGTTCGTGCGATTGGCCCCAACCTCGGTAGTGAGTGCGTACGGCGGCCGCAGCCAATAAGCCGGGACTGGCGGCAGCGGCTCAGCGAACGGCGGCGGCGGACGGCTGGATAGCGTTCGCACCAGCTTGTTCTGTGCGTCGTAGATTTCGATTTTGATGTCTACCGATGGCTTCGCCGGCAGGTAGTAATCGAGAATCGCGCCTTCCGGCGGATTCAGCGCATGCGGTACCTCCGGAGGAAGAGGCGTATCCATGTTGATGTTCTGGCGAACGCGGACGGCCTCTCCGGGTTTGAACAGGTACGGTCCCTCGGAATTCAACCGGGATAATAACTCCGGCGTGAACTGCCGTAACGGGGAGACATCGTCCAGGATAAATAAGGAACGGCCGTAAGTTCCAGCCACCAAATCATTACCGTGAATCACCAGGTCGCGATAAGAGGTGGTTGGCAGGTTCAACCGCAGCGGCTGCCAGTGGCCGCCGTCGTCGAAGGAGACGTGTACGCTGGTCTCGGTGCCGGCGAATAAGAGACCGCGCCGCACCGTGTCCTCCCGGATCACCCGCACGAAACTGCCCGTAAGTTCATTGGTGGGCAGGCCCGCAACGATCGGCTCCCAGGTCTCGCCGTAGTCGCGGGTGCGGTAAATATAGGGATGTTCGTCACCGGAGTTGCTTCGGTCGAACGCCGCGTAAGCCACCGCCACATCGAAATGCGAGGCTTCCACCCCCGCGGCCATCGAAGGCATGGAAATCGCCTCCGGAGTCACATCTTTCCAATGGGCCCCGCCATCGCGGGTGACGTAGATCACGCCGTTCGCGCTGCCGGTCCATATCACGCCCGCGGTAGCCGTGGAGACGGCCAGCGAAGTGATCGCGATGCCTTGACGCCCCACTACGGGAGGTGCGGGCGTTTGCTTGCCTGTCCGCACCGTAAGATCCGGGCTGATGGCCTGGAAATGCCGCCCGGAATCCTTAGTCATCATGACAAATTGGGTGGCCCAGTACATGGTGTGCGGGTCTTGCGGGGAAAACACGATTCGGCGAGCTCGAAGCGCGGTGGTAGATGCTATGGCCCACGGCAGGATTGATGATCTGTTGTTGCCAGGTGTCGATTTCGACCCGCGCCAGGTCGCCGTAATTTCCGTTAGTGTAGAGAACCCTGGGATTGGTGGGATCGGGAGTTACGAATCCGGCTTCCCAACCCGGGACGGGGAACCAGTCGAACGGCGTGATCTCGCCCAGCGTGCCGCGGCTGCGCGTGCCGACAATGCCGCTATCCTGTTGCGTGCCGTAAACCCAATAGGGGAAGCGGTTGTCCACGCCGATCTTGTATAGCTGCGCGGTCGGCTGGTTGTACCAGGAACTCCAGGTATGGCCGCCATCCAGGCTGACCGCAGCGCCCTGATCGCCGCCATAGAGGATACGGTCCGGGTTGATGGGGTCGAGCCACCATTCGCGCGGATCGTCGCCGCCCGGCGCGCCCTTGAAGGCGACCAGTGTATGGCCGGCGTCCTCCGACCGATAGGCGCACGTGCCCATGGCATACACCACATCGGGGCGCTTCGAATCTACGTAGATATGCCCGCTGGCGGTGTACAGGGTTTGCGTGCCGAGCGACCAGTTGGCGCCGCCGTCGTCCGAGCGGAACAGGCCGCCGCGTCCCATCATATAGAGACGCTGCGAATTGGTGTGCTGCGCGACCGCGACCGAGCCGACCGTCGGCATGCCGTTACCTTTGACCTGCGTCCAGGTTAATCCCTCGTCCATCGATCGATACAGTTCTCCGGCCGGGAAAGCGCCACCGCCGCCACGGCCTCCGCGGCCGCCAGGCGCCACGTAACGCCGCCCCATGGTGGCATAAACGACCTTGGGATTGTCGAACGCCCACACAACGCTGAACGCGCCCATCTCATCGTCCTTGTAGAGGACTTTGGTCCACGAGCGTCCGCCGTCCGTGCTGCGATACACGCCACGCTCGTCGCTCTTTACGCGTAGATCGCCAAGGGTAGCGGCGAGCAACAGGTTCGGATCGCGCGGATCCACCAGAATAGCCGAGATGCCGTGATGGTCTTCCAGTCCGATATGCCGCCACGTGGCGCCGGCATCGGTGCTCTTGTACATGCCCGCGCCGTGGTCGCCCGTGCCGAGGTAAATCACATTGGGATCGGAGGGGGCCACTTCCAGCGCTGTGACGTTGGCAATCTCCGGCACGGAATCGGTGACGTTGAACCAGGTGGCGCCGGCGCTGACAGTTTTCCAGACGCCGCCCAGAGCAGCCGCAGCGTAAAATACGCCGGGCTGGGAAATCGCTCCACTGACGGCCGTGATGCGCCCCCCGCGAAACGGTCCGATATTGCGCCACTTCAAGCCTGCATACAGCCGTGGATCGACCTGCGCGGTCGCCACAGCGGAGAGGATCAACAGTGCAGAGAGAGAGCGGAGTTTCTTTACAGGCGCCATGTTTGGGATTCCCGTGTGGATAACCTGATAGCATATCGCACTGGAGATCGCGCAAAACGGATGCACCGCTCCGGTGGTACTCGCAACCAAGGCAAACTGCCCCCTGACGTTCTCCGGTCCGGTGGGCAGGCCGCCACGGATCCGGCAGGAAGAAACCACCGCGTTCCGGACTGGCGTCCCGGCCGGTGATTGCTACCGCGAGTCGCACCGCGAGAGAAAAAAGCGGTGAGCGAGTACCAACTGGCACAAGCGTCCCCGCCGACCGTTGCGCACCTGCTGGCGCCCTGTACCAGATCCAGAAACGCGGCGAGGAGGCGCCGCCCGCGTTTGACGTCGCGGTCGGTTACGCCGCGCTCGGCCAGCATCACCCGAATCTGGGGCCCTAACCGAGACCTTCGAGCAGCTCGCGGAGTGCATTTGTTTCCAATAGTCAGCTCCGCACAATCGGCATCACGCGCTACGCCGCGGACCGGAAGAAGGTAAGCGTCAGGCAATCCACAGGGTTACTTGTTCCGCACGGCCCAGACCGCAGGTTTGAGTTCGCCAATTTCTGAATGCACGACCGGCAGGATGGCTGCCACCTTCGGCCCCGCCTGCGGGCTGCCGCCGTGACGCCCGCTAAAGAAAACCCGCATTAGGGTTCGGCATCCTTGGGCGCTCCGTTGCCGGGCGGGAGCGCCGGACAGGTGCGGCGGTACCTCGCACTCTCGCCCATGTAATCCCTCCATTCGAGCATCGATAGATTGCGGTTTACCACCTGGCAGATTCGCGAGATCCAAGATTCAGGATCGACGTTCCACAGCCGCACCGTCGTATCCATGCTCGCCGAGGCCAGCGTCTTGCCATCCGGGCTGAACGCCACGCTAACCACGGCAGCCGCGTGCCCCCGCAGCGGTTCGCCCAAGGGCCGGCGCGTCGCCACATCCCACAGCCGCACCGTATTATCTTCGCTCGCCGAGGCCAGCGTCTTGCCGTCCGGGCTGAACGCCACGCTATACACGTAACTCGTGTGTCCCTGGAGCGGTTCGCCCAACGGGCGGTGGGTCGCCACGTCCCACAGCCGCACCGACTCGTCGGTGCTCGCCGAGGCCAGTGTCTTGCCATCCGGGCTGAACGCCACGCTATAGACGAGGTCCGTGTGCCCCTGCAGCGGTTCGCCCAAGGGGCGGCGCGTCACCGTGTCCCACAGCCGCACGGTCTTGTCCCAGCTCGCCGAGGCCAGCGTCTTGCCATCCGGGCTGAACGCCACGCTAGCCTCGATTTCCACGGACCCCGGGATGGTGGGCCTCACGCCGGTCCTTCACGGTGAAGCTCCCGCCAATCGGGCCGTTGCTGACATCGGACGTTAGCATTAGCGAGTTCCGAAAAAGCCTACGAGGCCGCGGCAGAACCGAGCCGAACCTCCAAGAGTAAGGACATTTCAATGCAACAATGTTTTATAGCGATGCCAGCGGAAGCCTGTTCTGTACTTGCAATGCCTAATGTGGATTCAACGTTCTTTATGCCCACGCCCTGACCGAAGCAACCTCTGCCCACACCGATTTTGCAGGCACATAAACACATTTCGGGCCTATGTCCTTTGGCGCCACGATGGCTTGGCTTGCCGCGATGTACTCGTTAGGTCAACTAGCAGCCGTGGAAATCGAGGCTAGCCACGGCAGCCGTGTGCCCCTGCAGTTCGCCCAAGGGCCGGCGCGTCGCCACGTCCCACAGCCGCACCGTCTTATCCGCGCTCGCCGAGGCCAGCGTCTTGCCATCCGGGCTGAACGCTGCGCTAAGCACGTCGCCTTCGTGTGCCTGCAGCGGTTCGCCTAGCGGGAGTTTACAAGATATCGGGAGATTTCGGGGTAAGCCATTCCTGGGGAAGGCTTTGCACGTAGTGGCTGGTATGACCTAACGGGTCACAGGGACGAATCTCTGGAGGGCGAGGAGGGAGAAGAGGCGTTGCTGGAGTGCAGTCATGCGGGTAAGACAGGCGGCGGTGGAAGCCTGTCGCTGGCCTTGGCGACGCGGATAGACTACCAGGGTTTCTCGGATGTCTCCGAGTTCTTCCAGCAGGCGATTGATGCTGAGCGGCTCGCCTTTTCCCGCCAGTTGGCGTTGGAGCAAGCTGGTGAGCAGCAAGGCCAGCACACAGTAGAACGCGTGCACTTGGATTTTCGAGTCGGTCCAGTGAAACATCGGGCTCATCCCAGAAAATGGGGGTTCTTCATCTGCTTGAAGGCATCCTCGATGTGGTACTGCGAGCGGTAGGCCAACACGATCTGCTCCTCCGACCAGTCGGCATTGCCGGTAAACAAAATGGTCTTGCCGAACTGGACGCGGCATAGCCGGTCCAGAGCCGCCTGATCGGTACGGAAGGTCAGGTCCAGACCTTTGCCGAGTTGCTGCACCTCGGCTTTCAAGATCTTCTCTACGAACTGAGCGGAGCAGATCGTATGGATCTGCTTTTTCACCGAATCCAGGGTGGGGGCTTTGCCGCCCTTCACCTTGCCCCCGCGGCGGCGTTGCAACTGGGTTTGCAGGTCGCGCAGTTTGCGCCTCGCCTTGCTCAGGTGGGTAGTGAGCCCCTGGAGTTGTCCGTCGTACAGATTCTGATTGAAAGTCAGCACGATAGTACGCGTTTGACCGAAGACTTTCTTCTCCGTGCGATAGGCTTCCACCCCTTCCAGGCCCACCTGGGAGAGTGTCCGGAATTGTTTGCGGGAGACGGCGAGTAACTCGGCATGCTGCGAGGGGACCAGAGAACCTACGAAATGAAAGGGAGTGTCTTGCAGAGACGCAAAGGCCTCCTCGCTATTGTTGCCCTTGTCAAAGACCAGGGTAATGTGATCGCAGGATTGGGCCAGTTGACGGTAATGGGTAGAGAGTTCCTCGGTGATGGAGCGGAACTCGGTACTGTCGTTGACATTGCCGGCGTAGACCTTGTGGAACAAGGGGATGTGAAAATCGGCGCTGACCAGCAGGCCGAGGCTGACCTGGCGCAGATCCCCGCGCTTCTGCTTATTATGCCCGCGCTGCGGAAGTTCGGCCGAGGTACGGGTATTGATGTAGGTGAAGAAATTGGTGCCGTCGTAGACCAGAGCGCGGAGATCCAGTTGAAACCGCTGGATGAGGCGCTGGGTGATTTGTTTTTCGCATTCGAGGACGTGATCGGCGGTGACCAAATCCATATGGTTCCAGAAGCCCTGGGACGACAGCGCGGCCGGATCGGCAGGCAGCAGACGAGTCAGGACCGTTTGGCGGTACCAGTCAGCAAAGCCCACTTTGCTGGTGGGGGAGACCGCGCGATTGATGGCAGCCAGGAGCAAGTACTGGCCGAGAGAGATGCCCTGGTGGCGTTTGGGAGGAAGGATGGAATCGAGCAACTGGACAAGATCCAATCGCTGAGCAACGTCGAGAAGAGCGGCGACATCTCCGAAAGCGGCGACCTCGGTTTCGAGGGGCTGGGGCGGCTGTTGGGAGCGCTCGGCGGCGGCGACGAGGTCGTCGATTTTGCCGAGGTAGACTTGGCGGACGATTTTGGGCTTGCCGTCGACGCGCTGGCAATAGCGGGCGTAGTAATAGGTGTGGCCGCCGATAATCTTGGGGGTGAGGCTCGGCATGCTTAGGTCATACCATAATTCGCAAAACAAATCCACAAGGAAATGTTCCGGCGTTGCGAAAAAGCAGCAAAAGCAAGGTATTAGGCAATGATTATAGGCCTTCTGGGAGATGCCACCCTCAGGCCCGGCAACCATACCACGAACGCAGATTGCTGGCCAAACAATTAGGTCATACCAATTGCGGCAAAAGAAAACCGCCGTCCGACCAGCAGGCCGCTTGGCTTAAGCCCTTATTCTTCCAGAGGATAGGGCGCGCTGTAAATCGCACGCCCAAGGGCAGGCGGCATAGGCCGCGTCCCTAACTTGTAAACTCCCGCTAGCCTCGATTCCCACGCTCCCCCTTTGAGCACGAGTTTTTGTCAAGACGCTACTAAAATCCAGTGTTTCCGCTGGTGTCATTAGATATATACAGTACTGATAATTATAATCATGATGCACTATCAGGTCCACGCAGAGTTTGAGACCAGCCATCTGTGTTGATGGATACATGCCATAGATATGCAAGTATTATGGGCTTCGTGATGCTCATTGCGGCTTTAAACATTCAAAACGCCTTGATTGTTTAATGTTCTTATAGCATCATGGAACTATGCCTTCCAGTAATGTGGATCACATAATCACTCCCTCCGATGAGAAATTCTTTCTCGCCCCCCAGTTCCCCTTGCAGCGTCAGTACGAAGCTCTCCGCGCCTTCCTCGTCGAGGATGAGCCGTCTGGCGACGTCGCACGCCGTTTTGGCTATTCTCCTTCCTCCTTCCGCGTCCTCTGCCACCAGTTCCGACACGATCCCCATAAACGCGCATCTTTCTTCCGTCTGCCGCAGCGCGGTCCCCAGTCCGCTCCCGCTCGTGACCGCGTGCGGGATTTGGCCGTCGCCATGCGCAAACGCAATCTCTCCGTTTACGACATTCGCCAGGAACTCGACGCTCTCCACCTCCCCATCTCCATCAACTCCCTCACCGTCTTGCTTCGCGAAGAGGGCTTCTCTCGTCTTCCCCGCCGGGCCGACGTCGAGCGTCCCCCCACCGTCAAGCCGGACATCGCCGAGGTCGCCGACATCCGCCAATTGGATCTGTCTCCCCGTGCCTTCCGTACCCCACTGGCTGGTCTGTTCCTATTCGTCCCTCTGTTGGATCGCATCGATCTCAACCGTGTGGTCACCACCGCTCACTTGCCCGGTTCCAAGATGATTCCCGCTGTCCAGGCCCTCCGCAGTCTCCTGGCCATGAAGTTGATCGGCATCGAGCGCAAGAGCCACGTCATGGATCTGGTGATGGACCAGGCCATCGCTGTTTTCGCAGGAATCAACGTGGTCCCCAAACGTTCCTACCTGGAGGAGTACTCCTCCGGGCTGGACCACAAAGCCTGTTTGCGATTGATGCAGACGTGGTTGGAACAGGTCGAGCAGGCCGGCTTGCCCCATGGTCCCTCCTTCGACCTCGACTTTCACAGCGTGCCCGCCAACACCGCCGAAGAGCCCTTAGAGAAACACTACGTCTCCAGCCGCAGCCGCTCCCAGAAGGGCATTCTAGTCTTCCTGGCCCGCGATGCCGAACAAGGGGTCATGCGCTACGCCAATGCGGGCGTGACCAAGAACGAGCAGGCGGGCGAGATTCTCCAGTTCGTTCGGTTTTGGAAGAAGCGCACTGGCCAACTGCCCACCGAGCTGGTTTTCGACTCGCAATTGACCACTTATGGAAAACTTTCGGAGTTGAACCGGCAAGGGATCTTCTTCATCACCCTTCGCCGACGTTCGCGCAAGATGCTGCAGGAGATCTACAGTCAACCGGATTCCGCCTGGAAGCGGATCAACTTGCCGGCTCTGACCCGCATTTATCGCAACCCCAAAGTACTGGAACAACAGGTGGCGCTCCACGGTTTCGAGGGCGAACTCCGCCAGTTGACGATCATGGAACTCGGGCATGAGGACCCCACCATCCTGCTGACCAACCACCGCAAACTCGGACCCGTGGAACTGGTGACCCGCTATGCGCAGCGCATGCTCATCGAAAACGGAATCTCCGAAGCCGTCCAATTCTTCCACATCGACGCGCTCTCTTCCATGGTCGGGATGAAGGTGGATTTCGACATGCAACTGACACTCATGGCCAGTTCGCTGTACCGCATCATGGCCCGGCGCATTGGTCGGGAATACAGCCACTCCCAGGCGAAAACCGTCTTTCGCAATCTCCTGGACCTGTCAGGCAAAGTGGACATCGCGGCCAACTCCGTCGTGGTCACCCTCGACAAACGCGCCCACAATCCTTACCTGGTCAACTCCGGCTTGGCCGATAAGCCCACACCGATGCCCTGGTTCGGCAACAAGAAATTGACCATTCGATTCGCCTGATCTCTCAGCCTTACCTCGCCCGAAACACGTTATTCGTGTTAGGTGACTTATTTTGCGTGGGAATCGAGGCTAGGTAATCGGGCAGGAGGATGCCGGTGCAAAGCAAATTCACGGTGGGCGTTTTACTTGCTGTCGCGGGCCTTGGACAACCGCGCTTGAGTGGACCGGAGTTCGAGGTTGCGTCGGTCAAGGCGACAGCGGCGACGGTTAGGGAAGCGAGCGAGGCGGGGCGCGCAATCGGCCTCAGGGTGAATGGCACACGAGTCGAGATCGCGAGCGGGTCATTGACCTACCTCATCGCGATTGCGTGCCGCGTCGAACGAAATCGCGTGTCGGGGCCAGATTGGATGGTCAGCCAGCGTTTTGATATACAGGCGAAGATACCTGAGGGGGCGAGTCAAGAACAGGTGCCGGAAATGCTCCAAGCGCTTCTTGCAGAGCGCTTCAACCTTCGATTCCACCGTGAGCCGCGGCAACTCGATGTCTATTCATTGCTGGTGGGCATTGAAGGTCCGAAGATGAAGGAAGCAAGTGCCGATGGTAAATCCGCACAGCCGACGACCGCAGGCCCCGGTAAGCGCGTACGATTGATCGTAATGCAAAACGACTTTGGCGGGGCGAATACGGTTTCGGTTCTCAATGGTTACCGAACCGTTTTTGAAGGCGAAAGGGTCACCATGCACGATTTAGGGTCCGCTTTGCAACGGTATCTAGACAAGCCGCTGGTGGATAAGACTGGTCTGAGGGGAGAGTATGAGATCGCGTTGGAAGTGCCACGAAGGGGAATTCGCGCGGGAGGGCTCGGAGATCCCGGAGTTGCCAGCCCCGACAGCATTTCGTCCGAACCGGATGTCTCAATTTTCTCCACAATCAAGAGCCTTGGATTACGGCTGGAGCAGCAGAAAACCACCTTCGATTACATAGTTGTAGACCACTTAGAGAAAGCCCCGGCCCCGAACTGAAATCGCGCTGGTTCCAGACGGGCGGAAACGGCCGTTTCGGGGGCTATCCATGGCAGCCCAACGTCTCACAACTGGTAGGTTTTGAGACGAAATCGGGAGGCCCTGAAATCAAGGACTGCACAGTCCCGAAACCCTGTCCCAAAGCTGATCCCGACATTGCCTCCAAAGTTTCGGCTTCGCGATCCGCGAATTCACTTGCCGTAGGCAGAGTCCGTTCCCACGGATCGAGGAGAACGGGAACTTCCAATACGGTTTGGCCATCCGGTGTCGCATGGGCGCTCGGCGCGCGTGGGGCTTGGCTGCAAATTCCGCGTCACCGGCCATTCGCAGCCGGGCCGCTTTCCGATAACGGCAAGAAAACGGGCTTTCTGGAAACTGGCCTGCCGACCGGTTCCAGTTCTCTAGTTGTGGAAATTCACCGCCGGCGAACGCGCCGTGGGCGTTAGGGGCCGCGGCGTGCGCGCGGGATTCGCACGCGCAACGCCCGCCGCAGCCTTCACCGGCGCTAAGCGCGATGGTCCCTCCGTGTTCTCCGGACATCGATGCTTGGCGGCTGGCCGGCAAGGTTGCCGCGGGTGCCACCATAGTTGAATCTCGTGCGGTCGCGATGGCAGGTCGGCCCACCACCTCTTTCCGAGTGGCGACAATACGCTCGGTGCACACGGCGTCGCGTCTTCGTCGAACAGCGCCCGGCCGGCGCACTTTGTCGGTGGCGTTCTCAATGCCGTAGCGCCGCGGATCGCGCAGCACGTCATCGAAATGCGATCCGCTCATCGCAATTTCGGCGCTCGTCAGCTCCGCTCGCATTTCGGCCGGAATCCGCCGCAGTCGCGGATTGAGCCGCAGGCCGGATTCCCGCGACGCAGGAATCTCTGTCGGCAGAAGCGCCACTCGGAACCGTCGCCCGCCCACTTCCTACAGCTTGCGCATCTCGCTCTCCAGATTGGCGACCGCCTCCCCATCCCGCAGCCGGCCATCGTTCAGCCTCCCCGCGAGAGAGGACAGCGTGGTGCGGGGGGCGAACTCCACGCGCTTCGCCTTGACCCGGCCGGCGAGGTCGTCCACCTGTGCCACCGTTTCTCGCGCGAGCAGCGCGTCCTTGATCTTCCTCCCTCGCCACGGCCGCTCGAAGCGCCGCTCACCGCGCAATTGAGGCTGTCCGAGGCAGTGGCAAACGCCACTTGCTAACGCCAGCGTAATCGAGCCGGCGAAGCTGCACTGCTTAGGATTGAACTTCGGGGCGGAGCATCTGCTTCGAGATTCAATTTCGGATACCTTATGTGATGAGAGAATGGACCGGTTCCAGACGCGAGTAGGTTTTGGTGGCGAAAAGGAGAGTAAATGTCTACAAAAGAAAACGCAATTGGGCGACGTTCGCTTCTGAGCACGGGCGCGGCAGTTGCGGGGCTTGGCCTCTTGGCTGACCTCGAAGCGTATCCCCAGAATGTCAACCGGAATTCAATTCCGTCGGACTTGAAAGTCACTGACATGCGCATCGCCGTTCTGAGAGGGCCGGGAGGCCAGGCGGGCGCGGGTCGGGCGGGCGGACGCGGCGGCGGCAGGGGACCGCTGCCTCCTGCGACTCCCGGCACGGGAGGGGCATCGGGCGGCACGATCGTCGTCCGAATCGATACCAATCAGGGAATTTCGGGTTACGGCCAGACGATTGGGGACGGCCCCCAGCCGAACTACGTGCTGACGCATAAGACCCGAGTGCTCGGCGAGAATCCCTGCAACGTTGACAAGATCTTCCGCAAGATCAAGATCCATGGCGCGTACAACCGTCGGGGGAGCGGCGTCAACGCGATTGAGAACGCGTTGTGGGATCTGGCCGGCAAAGCTTATGGCGTGCCGATCTATCAAATGCTTGGCGGGAAATTTCGCGACAAGGTCCGCATGTACTCCGAGGGTGACCCGCGCTCGAACGACATCAAAGACATCGCCGCCGATTATAAGGAGAGAGTCGCCGCTGGGTTTACGATGCTCAAGTATGATCTGGGCGTAGCTCGCATCCTCCAAGGCAAGCAGGGCACGATGTCCGCGCCGCAAGGCTATAACGGGGAACCGGGGGAGAACCCTGAGAACTATTATCAGGGATTCGAGATCAGCGACAAGGGAGCTGAACTCGTAGCCGACCATGTCGCTGCCATTAAGGAGGCCATGGGCGACGCCGCCGACATTCCCATGGCGCACGACCATTTCGGGCACCTTACCGTGAAAAGTTGCATCAAGCTGGCCAAGGCGCTGGAGAGGGTCACTCCCTCTATGTTGGAAGACATGGTCCCGTGGTTCCGGGTGGAGGAGTGGAAGCTCATCACCAATTCGATCAAGGTGCCCACCTTGACCGGCGAAGACGCCTACCTGGTGGAATCGCTCGAGCCGCTTTGCCAGGCGCGCGCAGTCGATTATATCCACCCGGATCACCTTGTTATCGGCGGCTGTCTCGAATTGAAGAAGACCGTCCGACATGGCGGCCAAATATTCGGTGGGGATGATGGTCCACAGCAACGCTACCCCGATCGGCTACGTAGCCGGCGTGCACGCGATAGCCGCCTGCCAAAACTTCCTCGCCATGGAATGGCACCAGCCGCAGCCAGCCTGGCACAAAGACATAACTGACGCAGGGGGCCTCGTGGTTAAGGGTTACATCCCCGTTCCGACGGGGCCAGGCCTAGGCATCAAAGTCAATGAGGAAGCGATCCGCCCCCTCTGCCGGGAGGGTGAGTTCTTCACCGATCCTACGACGTATTGGGATTCGCAGATCGGCGGAGACAAGACGTATACGTAAAGGGAGGACGTCGAGGCGAGCCTTACACCTTCCGATTATGACTGAAGGTATATGGGCTTTAATTAGCCTCTTGCGCCCGGCGGGCCGGAATACCGCACACTTCCCGATCGCCGGGCGCGCTCGCTTCGTCGCCGGGCGCCACGTGGCTTGGCGCCGGGACGGCGCCCCACGGCGTGCCGAAGCCTTCCCGCCGGGGAATTCGTCGCGTGCGAGCGCGACGTGCCCTCCCGAGTTTTCCGGCCCGCGGACGCGGCGATCATGCGGTCGCGATGGCAGGCCGGCCCACCACCTCTTTCCGAGTGGGAGACAATCCACTCGGAGTCCGGAGCATTAACCTGCATTGGCTCGACGAGTGAACTTGCCCTGTTATGTCACTCTAAATAGGCCAGGCGCTCCTGGCCGGCAAGTGACCCAGAGGCTCGCCCTTCCGCTTCGCCATCAGTTCGGCCACTTCCGGTGGCGAGGGAGAATCGAAATCGTTCAGCGTGAACGACTCCCCTCCAGCGTTGAACTTGGCGAAGCGTTGATATTTATTGCAGGCGATCTCAGAAACGTCATCCCACGCGAAACTCCGCTCCGGCAGCAGGGTCCACATCAGGCCGCGCTGTTTCAACACGCACAGCCGCACGCCTTCTGGCCCTATCTTCACATAGGTTTGGGAATACCTGCGCGCGATGATCCAGATGCCGAATCCCGCGCAGCCCGCCAGCAATACAAATAACATAAAATAACATATAACCGATCTTCAGGCTGCCCGTGACGCTGCTCCCCAGATCGATCGCGCCAGCCATCATCAGGGCAACAAATAAGGCCGCCGCCACCGCCATCATGAAAAACAACAGGCTAAGCGCGTACAGCATGCGAATGGCCCACCGACTGTAGAGTATGACCGTTTCGCTCTGAGAGGCCAAAACCATGCTCCAATTCTAATGCGGAACGCGGACCTAAATTGAGACTAAAATTGAACTCAGAATGGGCCAACGGGGATGATGTTATGGGCGCCGGAACGGCGGCCCACGGCGTGTGACGCTTTCGTGCCGCGGATTTTCGAGGACGGCGAGCGCGCCGCGCCCGCGCGCGCTTCCCCGGCCGCGGAGGGGCGCTGCAGGCGCTGCCATCTTAGACGAGGGCGACCATCGCCGCCGGCATTCCTCACCAGGTCTCAGATTTGCAAGCCGCGGAGACGCGCAGAGTTGTCACAAGCGCCGGACCTCGTAACAGGCGTTTCCGTCCCTGCGACATCCGCCCTTCGAATCAGTGGAGCCAAGCCGACTGTGGGGAGTAATCCGGGCAACTTCCGGATAGCCGACAATCCAGGAGCCAACATCCGAGTTTCACATACTCGACGGCGCCCTTATTTGATTGTGGGAGCGCCCCACCTACTGCAATGAAATGACGACCCCCGAAGGAGTCTGTACGCCGCCTACCGATGCCTGCAGCGAAACATCCCCTGTGCCTAGCCCGGGGGGGGACCGTCAGATTGATTTGATAGGTTCCGGCGCCCGACAATCCCGTGAACGACGGGGGCACGCTCAGGTTATTAATGCGAAGCGTGACTGGATTAGTGGTGCCCGCCGCGCCCGAAAATGCCTGCCCGACAGGCTCGGTTGGAGTGGTGGGCCCGAATCCGGTTCCGAACAAGGCAACCGCATCCCCCGCCTTCGCCGCCACCGTACGGTAGCCTAACGACGACCCTGTTGGTCCGATAATGTCGTAGCTTCCTCCGCCGTAGGCTCCCGACCCGTCGGACCTCAGAATGATCCCCGCCACGTGCTTCGCATCGAGCAGGAAAAACGAGGGCGCAAATTGAGCTAGCGTCACACTGGAGGCTGCCGTTCCAAACTCAGTCGTCACCATCACCGAGACTCTGCCGGTTGTGGTATCGGCGGGCGCCTGCACGTTGATCTGCGCCGGGCTCACATACGAGAGATAACCCGGCCTACCGTCGATAGTCACACTCGTCCCCCCAAGCGATGTTGGAAAGTTTCCAATCCAGTTTGCAGTCCCGCCTCCCAGGTTGCTGCCGTAAATCGAAACCCATTCGCCTGGTTGAATTGTTCCGACCAGACTCGCGACCGGCACCACCCCGCCCGGCATGATCGACGGCGACGGCTCGCCGATGGTGAACAACATCGCGCTCGCCAGGTTTAGCAGCGCCTGCGCGGTGGTCGAGACGGTGGCGCTGCCTTCCACCACTTGCGCCGGAGCAGCGAGGTTCGCCGTGGCGTATTGAATGTCCTGCGAATAGATTTGCAGATAATTGAGCGGCGCGGCGCCCTCGGTTCCTCCGAACGACGTTGCGACTCCGGTTCCGTCGAAGTAGATATCCAACAGGTTGTATTCCGCCTGCTCCGGCGAAATCAGATCAGCGGCGGGCACGTTCCCGGTGGTCTTGAACCCTGCAATGCTCGCGGGAGTAACGCCAGGAGCCAGGCAGGCCGTCGGGATGCATGCCACCGGGACGCAGTTGTTGGTATTGCAACTGGCTGGAATGGTGCATCCTGCGGGCGTATCGCTTGAGTCGGGGGGAAACACGCTGGTGCATCCCTCCGTCAACGTCGCAACAGAAAAGGTTGTACTGAATTTGCGACCCGCCGAGGACCTGCGCCGAAGGTGGCGTCAACTGCGCCGTCATCTGGGAAAGTTGCTTCACGCCGGGCACTCCCAGATTGTTCGCCTCACGCGCCGCCGCAAACCCGCTATCCTGCGTTGCTTTCGCGTTTGCTCCCCCGACGTCCGGCTGCATGAAGTACTCGAGAATGGTCGTCGCCGCGGCACAAGCCAGGTTCGGATTGTTGGTGCAGTCCGCCGCGAACGCGGGCGGGATCGTCACCGTAGCACCGGTGAAGTTCGGGAATCCGTTGCCGGTAGTAACGACCAGCGTGATGCCGCTGAAGATCTGGCCGAACATGTCGATCGCGTTGTTCCACTCATCGATGAACGCCTGATCCGTTTTCTGGTAGGCCGTCTGACCCGGATAGTGGAACGTCTGTAGTTGAATCCACATATTGCTCGGCGTGATGGGGGTTCCGAACTGCGTCTGCGGATTATTCGAGTTCCCGTCGTTGGGCAAATTCATCTCCACGGACGCGGCCGTCGGCCCCGCCACCGAGATCGAAACCAACAGGGGATTTGACGCGTACCGGGCGGCAAGCGCTGTCAAAAACGTTTGCCATGCGCTCTTGTAGACCGGATTCCACAGCAGCGGCAGCACGTCTCCATTGCCGCCCTCCGAAAAACCTGTGAAGGTCGCCGTTCCGCACGTACTGGGAGGCGTTACGACCGGCGTCTGAAACAGCCCGTCGCAACTGGGAATTTGATTCAGTACCCACTGCGGAGACTGGAAGCCAGGCGGCACAATCAGTTGAATCGTCTTCGGTGCGCTGGCGGGATTTTGAGCGTTCCAGCCCGCCGCCTGGTTGAACGCGTCATCCACTAAATTCCAGTAGTAAGTATCCGCCGCCCCGGGCGGGTTGGGATTCAGCGTAGCCCAGTACGGCCGGACAGCCAGCCCCGCAACCGCCGGGTTGCTCAGCAGATCCTGGTAGAAACTGTTGAAGCCGGCGTCCATTTGCGCAGTCGTGATAAGAACTGGATTACGCGCTGCTTTGCTGGCCCCGGACGCCGGATTGGGTACATAGGTCATCGGTCTGGGCGCGGGGCGCGGCGCTTTGCTGATTGCTGGAGGGGGCAACAAGTGATCGATCATATAGAGGGCACCCCAAGACAAGGCGAATGCAGTTATCCCAGAGATGATGAGGGTTGGGATGGCGAGCAACACCGGGTCAACGTGGTAGGGGCCTTTGCCTTCGAGCGCCAGTTCGAGATTGACGAGCCAGCCGTAAAGCCCCGCCCGGGCAATGAAGCAATACACCGGGTAGGCCGCCCCAAAAAAGACGCCCATCGCGATGCGAATTCCCTTCCGGTTCAGTTGATTCATTGTGGCCTGCGCTCTCCAAGAGCGAATCCTGCTGAGGTTCCTTCTTGCTCAGCCGGTAGTAGGCCAGCTTAGTTTGATGGCAGCATATCTTTCAATTGGTCGATGCGCTGCTGAGTAGTCCAGGTTTGCCACCTTTCCGCACGGGTGGCGGGGTACTTGGTCCGCCCGAACTTCGTCCAGGCATCGCGATAGGGAATCCATAGCCGCTCCGTCTGACGGATTCCGTCTGCCGTGACCGTTCCCATCTCGGGTCTCACCCCCGACTTCATGAGCTTTGAGTACAAAGAATTCAAAAGGGCGTCAGCGGTCATAAAGTCCGCGTTTGGGTTGGGCAGATCACCGCGTTCAAATCTCCCGATATCCGCGACGAAGGAGGTTTCAAGCCTGGCATTCTCCGCGATGATGAAAGCCGCCCGCATCGAGCCGCTGAGGTCAACCTCATTCTCCGAACGTGCTTTGAAAAACCTCTTCGCGGCCCTCTCGAGCAAGGCAAGCGCTTGTTGGTCCCCGGGACGCCACCTGGCGGTGATGGTAAGGAGTTTCCTTCCCAGCTCTGCTTCGTCGATCTGATCCTGCTTATCCGCACAGAAGCCCGACATGTAGCCGCTGGTAATGTCGTCACAAACGTCAAAGTTGGAGCCGGTCCAGCCGTCTGCCTTGAGTTTCTCCAGATGCTCGACTCGATAGGTCTTCTCGGCGGAAGCTATTGTAACCATCTCGCAAGCAAACTTGAGCGCGAGGTCCAGGTTGCGCCGCGCCCCATTTCCGTTCGCATAGACCATGGTGAGGATCGCCTCACCGCCAAAAGGAAGACCTTGTCCCAGTTCGCGGTAGGCGCATTCGCGCGCCTGTATTGGTTGCGCTGGGCCATCAAAACCATAATAAAGGCTCTCTGAATCACACTTCGCGGCGGACGATCCCAACGCAGAGGTGGAGGCGTCGCCCTTTGGCGCGGGAATACTTTCGTACTTCTGGCAAGAAGCCGGGGATTCATCCTGGTCGTCTGCTTCGACCTGTTTGACCCCTATCGTTACACAACAGGTAAGCGCCACTAAAATAATGCTGCCTAAATTCATCTTCTTTTCCCCTAAAGGTACAGTTTCCGCGGCACCGATGAATCATCCCCCAAGTTCCTCTTCGATCGTGCGGTGGCTGTATAGTACCTGAAACCAAGAGGGCCTGCAAACTCTACGATTTTCCGTAGATGATCGGTCCGGATAATAATGCCTATCGCGCATAGATCTATCGGCTTTCCGCTCCGCCCACCTCCCGCCGCTCGATCGTCGCCGGGCGCCACGCGGGGGAGCGCCTTGCCGGCGAACCACGGCGGGCGACGCTTTCGCGCCGCGGCTTTCGCCGCCTGCGAGCGCGAGGCGCCCTCCCGCGTTTTCCGGCCGGCGGACGCGGCGATCTGGCCCGCGACGCTCGCCACCTCGCGCCGCTCGATCGTCACCGGGCGCCCCCCCGCGTTCTCTCGGCCGGCGGGCACCGCGATCGGCCCCGCGGCGGTCGCCGCCTCCCGCTACTCGATCGTCGCCGGGCGCCACGCGGGGTGCGCGCCGGGACGGCGAGCCATGGCGTGGGACGCTTTCGAGCCACTGTTTCCGGCTCATCATGGGATTGAACCAGAATTTCCATTTTCTCGTCTTGACCAGCATCAACTGTACATCCAACCGCCAACGAGGGTAACGCACAGATTTTGTCCACCAGCGGGGGACTCACGAGTTCACCATCTACTCGCACTCTGCCAGAATTCTCCCGATCGCAGCTTCCCAAATGGGAATCCCGCGCCCCAATCGTTGAGGTTAGGGCCATGGCATAAAAATGGAGCGGGGGAGAGGGGGGTCTGCGACGGCTTGTCGGGGAAGAAGATCGACGGACTGTTACCGGAAGTGGTTTCGCAAGGTGCCGCATCCATTCACCGCCAAAGATCGGCAAGCCGGATAAGGACCCCTATAACGCCATCATCTTTATCGATGAGTTGCACACTCTGGTCGGCGCCGGTGCCGTCGAAGGTTCGCTCGACGCCGCCAATCGGCGGTTATCCCGGCGGCGGCGGATACGCCCCCTTTTGCGTTCCAGGTGGGTTACGCTCGCGCCATGATGCAGGCCGCTCTGACGGTATAGCGCCCAACGATGGGAACGTGCCAGCGGTGGCCAACTAATAAATTCGGATCCGGTGATCGGTGAAAGTAAGATCCCGCATGGGACTGGTCGACCGCATGTGGCAAGGTAGGCAATCCTGTAACTGGTTCCGCCGGCACGCTCTTGATTGTGGGGTGGCACTTGCGGGTTCGTTCGGCGTGGGCGCCGGAGGATGGCATTGCAGACATTTTTCCGTGTAGTACTGGTCACTGTGGACAGCATCGTCGTGCGGGTCGTGACACGATAGGCATGAGATCCCGCCGCTCGCTTGTGAGCACGTACTCGCAAGCAATCCGAGGGGTTGGAAGCGCACCGAAGCCGGATCGTCTTTTTCGGGATTAGTGGGTGCGGTGCCCGGAAGCGGAAACCGGTGGCATTCGCCGCAAACTGCTATGGAGGCTTTGGGTGGCAATCGACCTCCATTGAAGACCGCACGTCGAATTTCGGCCTCCGATCTCCCGGCCCGGACGGCTGCGACATGACCTGTTCCCGGTCCGTGGCAACGCTCACAAGTTACGCCGGGAGTCATTTTCGCGAGGTTCGGATTTCCGGATTGATCTTGAGTTACACCGGTCGCGTGGCAATTGAAGCATCGCAGGGCGTCGCCGGATGACTGAAAAATACCCAGGGCGAAATACATCGACGGTATCCGCGTGGGCTGTCCCGGCGAAGTCGATGGCCGGTTGAGAATCCTGTACCACGAAAAACGATATTCAAAATAGCTTCCATTCAAATATCCGACCGGCGTTATTCCCTGCGCTCCGGCGCCAAAAGCCCATTCGAGAGATCCTCTTGCGATGGTGTTAGCGTCGCTCACGGTCACGGTGTTGCGGTCGTACCTGTAAACATAGCCGTCATCCTGCTGATCGCCCGCCGCGAGTAGCGCCCCGGCGACCTGGGATCCTTCGAAGCGGATCAGCGCATGCGCATGGTGGCTGGCGCTCTGCTTGACGGAAATCTCGTGGTGGCATTCCGCGCAACCGGAACCCCCCAAAGCGGGCCAATATTCAATGCCAACAAGACTATCGACAGCTTCGGGAATTTGGGCCATGGGCCGTTGACTCGAATCATTGTGGGGGTGCTCCCGGAGGTCGCATGCAACAGACATTACCTTGGTGGTCGTAATCCGACGGCCGGTTCAAAAGGTAAACGGGGAGATATGAACGCGCGGGGGCGGAATTGTTCGCCATGATCGATGCCACATCGATCTGCCGCCGCGCTTTGGGTTGCTCCTGTGCGGAAACGAAATGCAGTACTCGCCCGTATATTCTATAGCTCACGATGCGGCTTGCCTCGGCGCCCAGCACGACCCCGTAGACGATCTGGACATCTTGAGAGCCACGTCGCCTATGATTCTATAGCAATCGCCGGTGCGCGATGAATACCAAAGGCGAACGCGTGCTCCGCACCGAAGTGATTGTGCACAATACCAAAGAACTGCGGGGCGGCCGTTCGTTGGACTACTTTCCGAAGATCGTCTTGCGGCTGAAAGAGATTCTGGAAAGATTTCTCAACATGCTGTACTGCATCGACGCTTGCATCATCGACGAAAAAGCCCTGGAAGATTTGCCGAAACCAACCATGGTTCGAGCCACGCGCGTCGGGGGCATCAACTGCAACCAAGCCCGCATGCGGATCGTCATTGAGGCGGTCGTCGCTCTGGCCACTTCGCCTAATGGATTGAGCGCTTCGGAACTGGCCGCCCAGGTTCGCGCACTGAGCGGTCAACCGGAATCAGAATACGTGCCGGTCCTGGAGGCGATCCTGCACCAGTTCCCCTTCCGTATTCTGGGATTCCATAGCGACAACGGATCGGAATTCATCAACCGTACGGTCGCCAGGCTGCTGGAGAAGCTGCTGATCGAGTTCACCAAAAGCCGCGCCAACCGCACTCAGGACAACGCCCTGGTAGAAGGCAAGAACGGCGCCGTGATCCGCAAGTTGATGGGCTACGGGCACATCGCCGGCGAGCACGCCGAAGCCCTGCAGCGGTTCTACACGGCAAAATTGAATCCGTATTTGAACTTCCATGCGGTTTCGCGACGATGAGCTACGACCAACGGAGAAAACGCAAGCGGTGCAACCCCCAAGTTGTCAAGAAGTGCCCAACTCAAGAATCGATGAGATCCGCCAAGATCCTTCCCGTATCGAACCTGACTCGGTCGGATAGTACCTTTACTGCCAAAGGTTAATGGTGGCGCCACGTCGGATGTTGGTATTGATTGGCAACGGCGTCCAGGGATTACACTACAATATGATAGTTATTGTCTGGGCATTCTGCGCCCCGGCGAAACAAGTTGGGGGTTACAATGGCCGTGGCGACACTTCGCGGCGGCACACTAAACAAGCTTGGAATAGGCAAGAAGTAGCGGATAGGTGACGAACTACGGTTAAAGTTTCTGGTCTTCGAAAGTGGCGCACCTGCAGCGTTTGCCGCGCGGACGCACGAGGGAGCGAGTCATATTCAAAGGAACACCACCAACCGGGGGTCCGAATTCCCCATCAGAGCAGTGACAAGGTGAAAGGGTCTTGGTTACTCTGCGATGCGAAAACGGGAAACGCTGTTCCGAAGGCTAAGCCGGATTGGCTTCTCATACCGCATCTTGACGCTCGCAGGTTTTGCTGCACTGGCCGCGCTCGGATTGTCTTTGAGCTTTCCGCGCACCGCCACGGAGCGGGCGCTAACCATCGGTTTCGAAAATTCGCCGCCGTATTACTTTCCTGATCCGCACGGCAAGCCCACAGGTCCGGTGGTCGAGATCGTCCGGACGGCGGCCGAAAGCCTGGGCATTCCGTTAAGCTGGGTCTTCTCGGTGCAGGGATCGGAACGATCTCTAACATCAGGAATGGTGGATCTCTGGCCACTGTTTGCCGATCTTCCGGAGCGGCACAAAGCCTTTCAAGTCAGCACACCTTGGGCGAAGATTTCGTACGAGTTGATCTTTCCAGAGTCGGCGCCCTTCCCGGCTAAAGAGCAGGTCCAGGGCAAGAGGCTGGCCGTGGCCACGCGGCTCAGCAGCGATGCCCGGATGGCTGAGCAGCTCCTCAAGGGCACCCAGGTCGTGCCGAAAGCCAACGTCGCCGACGTGCTGGCGGCGGTGTGTTCGGGGGACGAGCAAGTCGGCCTACTCTCGTCGAATCCGTTTGCCGATCCCCATACGCCGGTCTGCCCGGTTGGACCTTTGGACATCCGGATCATCGACGGGGCCGATTTCTCTATGGGAGTCGGCGCCAGCCGGAACAATGGCGGAGCCGTGCGGGCGGCCGAGCGATTGGCGCAGGAGATCGGTAGGATGGCCAGCGACGGCCGGCTGTCTTCCATCGACTTTCACTGGGATAGCAAAGTCGCGATCGAGACGGCCACGCTCTTCGCCTATCGCCGCGCGCGCCTGTACTCGATCGTGTTCCTGATCGCGCTGGCTGTGTTGGCGCCGGTGCTTGCGGGGCTGATTTTGCTGGCCCGCCGGTTGCGCGCTGCGCGCCAGCAGGCGGAAGCGGCCAGCCGCGCAAAGAGCTCCTTCCTGGCCGTTATGAGCCACGAGGTCCGTACGCCCATGAACGGAGTGATCGGGATGACCGGACTGCTGCTGGACACGGATCTGACGGTCGAGCAAAAAGAATACGCGGAGGCCGTGCGCCGCTCCGGCGAAAGCCTGCTGACAGTGATCAACGATATCCTTGATTTTTCCAAGATTGAAGCGGGCAAGATGAACATCGAGGCTTTCCCCTTCGACCTGCGCCTAGTGTTGGAGGAGATCAACGAGATGCTGGCGCCTCGGGCGGAGGACAAGGGGATCGACCTAATCCTGGAATACCCGCCGGACATTCCCAGGCACTTCGTGGGGGATGCCGGGCGCATCCGGCAGGTGGTGACGAACTTGGCCGGCAACGGCGTTAAGTTTACCGGGAAGGGCCATGTGGTGGTGACGGTTTCCCAGCAGTCTTTGAACGCAGAAAGAGCCGAGATGCGGATCTCAGTTGAGGACACCGGCCTGGGCATACCGGCGTCCAAAGTCTGCACGCTATTCCGGAAATTCAGCCAGGTGGACGATTCGTCGACGCGCAAATATGGCGGCACTGGTCTGGGGCTGGCGATTGCCAAACAGCTTGTCGAACTGATGGGCGGCGCCATCGGGGTGGAGAGCCGGCCGGGCCAAGGCTCCACGTTCTGGTTCACGATGCCGTTGCCGCTCGACACTAACCCGGCCGTGCTACCAGCGCCAGTCGAGGATCTGAGAGGATTGCGCGCGCTGATCGTGGACGACAGCCAGATTAACCGCCGTGTGCTTGACCAGCAGGTCACGAGCTGGGGGTTGCGGAATGGCAGCTTCGCTTCCGCGGAGGGCGTTGTGGATGCGCTACGCACGGCTTACGAAGCCAGGGATCCCTACCATTTTGCCCTGCTGGATTATCAGATGCCGGAAGTGGATGGCTTGACGCTGGCCGCTGCCATCAAGCGCGAGCCAACTCTTGCAAGCACTCTGGTGATCATGTTGACTTCGGTCGGGCATTGGCACGAGATTCAGCGTGGGTCGGGAGCCAGCGTGGACGCATACCTAGTGAAACCGGTGCGCCAATCGCAGCTCTGGAACGCGTTGGCCACCGCGTGGGCGAAGCGCAACAGCGGCGTTTTGCCCGATCGGGCGAAACCGCAGCGCCGGATCGCAGAATTTCGCGCTTCGCTGGCAGCCCGGTTCGCCGGCGGACCGCCCCGCGTTCTGATCGCCGAAGACAACGCGGTGAACCAGAAGGTCGCCGTCGGATTCCTGGAACGGCTGGGCATTCGAGCGGATGTAGCGGGGAACGGGCAGGAAGCCATCGAGATGTACCATATGATGCGCCACGACCTGATCTTTATGGATTGCCAAATGCCGGAAATGGACGGCTATGCGGCCGCCCGTGAGATCCGCCGGCGGGAAGGCGCAATGAGGCGGGTGGCGATCATCGCCATGACCGCTGAAGCGATGGAAGGCTGCCGCGAGGGGTGCTTGGCTGCCGGCATGGACGATTACATCGCCAAACCGATCCGCGTGGAGGATTTGGCGGAAGCTCTGTGGTGCTGGGCGCCCGCCAACGATTTGCAGACCAAAGAGCCAGGATGGCGTGTGGTTAAAGGGCAGGGACTGAGTTAAATGTCTGCGCGATGCCGACGGCCTCGCCGCCGCAACCTCCTCTTTTTCGACCGGCGCCCCGCCTGATAATGCGCAAATAGACCGCTCCCAAATTGCTAAGCGTCTCGGCATCCAGGTTGTGGTCGCCGGGCGGCGCGGCTCAGCGGCAGAGACTGCTCCAAGTACTCGATGGCTTTCTGGGGCGCGGTGAGCATGGCGGCGACGCCCAGGTTGTTCAACGCGCTGGCCTCGCCTACCGTATCGTGCGACGTCTTCGCCAGCGGCAGCGCCTGTTCGAAACACGCTTGGGCTTTGGCCAGCTCGCTGAGCGACCAGTAGGTGTCGCCCATGGCGTCAAGAGTACGGCCTTCCTGCGCCTGGTCCGCAACTGCGCGCCACAGCGGCAGCGCCGATTCGAATTTCGCGATGGCTTGTTGCAGCGATTCCTTGGATTCTTCAGCCTGAAGCTGCTTGCCCGCCTGGAATGTCTGCTCGGCGGCGATCCGCGTCTCGTCCGCGGGTCGGGCGACCCGGAGTTCGGTGAGGTTGAGTACGTACGTACGGGCGGGAGCGTCGGAATCGGTGGGCACCAATTCCAGATGATAAGTCCCCGTCTCGCGGGCGATGTGGGAGACCGGAAGGTCCCTCTGCTCAGCGGCGGCATTCACCACCGTGGCGATTTCAGCTCCCGAGGGCGCCAGTAATCGAACCTTGAGGGGCAATCCGTTCGGGTGGACGGTGACCGCGAAAAACTGGCCGGTAGTTGCAGGAAGCTGGTAGGACCGCGATTCGCCGCCCTTCAGGTTGCCCTCGATCGGGCGGCCTCGCTCAAGGATCTGTGCGAAGATGCACGGGCAGAGACATAGAGCGGCGGCCAACCGCCAACCGGGTCTCTGGAAGAGACGCATCCGCCAGCCTCCGATTGATCCTAGTCTAATCGAAACGCGGGGTGGCCGCGAGGCAATTCTTTGGAAGCGCGACGTGGGGGCGCGTCGCTAAAAGTGAGAGCCCCTACGCGTCAACGCGCCCGTACGGATCTGAGCGCGGGGCGGTCAGCAATGGCCGTCCCTACCGCGACACTGGCCTTGGACGCTAAGGGCCGCGGTGTGCGCAGGGGACGGCGCACGCGCAACGCCGGGGAGCCTCGCCGCCGCGGCATTTCGCCCGCTGCGAGCGCGTTACGTGGCGCGCTGGGCCGGTAGAGAGAACGCTGGGGCAGCGGAGGACCACGCTCGACAATCCATGCCGCCAGAACCCACGCGGATTTTCATCATCACTCATGGGCCTCAGGCCCATTTGAGACAGCGGAGAACAGAACGAAGGGGATCCAACGCGGCGCTCTCCGCGCGTGTACGCTGGCTGGCTTTAATTCTCCGTGAGCGACCCCGGCAAAGGCAGAGGAAATCCCGGAAGACCTATCCGGGATCGCGACCCTATTTCGTGATTACGCCGCAGGCGATGCGATCGCCGGCGTTGCCCGACGGGTCCGACATCATATCGTCCGCCTTCGCGTGAATTACCAACGCCGTTCCGCCATTCGAGAAGATCGAATGATTGTCGCTGCCCATGTTCACGTACGGATCCGTGACTGTTACCTTAGCCGTACCGTTCGCCTTCACCGTGAAATTATTCATGTCACCGGCGTGTGGATGCGGATTCGCCGGATTGTTGATCCCATGATGGGCGTTGTCCGGGTTGAAGTGCCCACCCGCGCTAGTGAATCCCGGAGCTTCGCACTTCGCGTTCTGATGGATGTGGAACGCGTGCTCGCCCGGCGGGAGGTTCTTCACGTTCAGCCTGATCGTTATGCCTTTACCACCCTTGTTCTCGCTGATCGTCGCCGTGCCGATGCTCTGCCCTTGCGCATTCTTCAACTCCACCGTCTTTGAAGCGGCTGAAAGCGCCACTACGCTGAAAACCCCAGTGATCGCAATGGCCAAGCATCGTTTAGTCATGTTCTCTCCTCCGACGAACAGTGTAGCCCAATCAGCGGTCGCCCCGCGCCCGAATGCGCCTTGCACTGGCCGTCTCATCCGCGGTCGGCGGCGCCGGCTTCCCGCGGCGTGCGACGCCTCCCGCCGCTCGATTCGTAGCCGGGCACCGCGGGGGGGCGCGCCTGAGGGCGACCAAAGGTGTGCGACTCGTCCCAGTGGCCAATTTCGCCGCCGCCGAGCGCGCCGCGCCCTCTAGCCTGAATTTTCGCGGCAAAGCGTGAAATAACGTTCCGCTTCCTCGAATCCCCAACTCCAGCAGTGTCCAACGCTAGATTCGTTATTAATTTGGTGAATACAACGCAATAGTCGGCAGGCCAGTTTCCGATATCCCCGTTTTTCTGCCGTTATAGCCACGACCGCGCCTGCCGCGACGCCACGCTGATGTGGAAAACAGATTTGGAGAAGGCTGGTCAACTCAAGGAGGCAAGCAGCGTGAATGTCTCCTTCGTCTTATACGATCTGCGCCACGCATTCGGAACATATCACGCGACAGTCCTGAAAACGGATCCATTCACGCTCGCGGCAATGATGGGCCACGCGAACCTGCGAACGATCATGCGGTACGTCCATCCTGAACATCAACAGCAAAAAGAAGCCATGGAGCGGTACGCTGCCGCGGTACGCCGAAAAACATTCCGGAGGGTAAAGTGACGTTTGTCCGGTGGGGAAGCTGTTTTTGTCCGTCCGGCCTCGGACATATCCACAGAGAAGATCGATTAAGGCGCGGGGACGGGCGTGAACGGGCAATAAGGAGAAAGAACCGTAATTTCAGTCGTTTACGGCTAAGTTGTTGGAGGCGCGGGTCGGAATTGAACCGACGAATAAAGGTTTTGCAGACCTTTGCCTTACCACTTGGCTACCGCGCCGGACTTGTGGGCCTAGTCGTAAAGTAGCGCGTCCCAAGCCCCCAAGTCAAACTGCGCTGCGCCCGCCGCGCGGCCGCGCACGTCAGCGCCAGTGCCCTTCTACCATTACCCACCCGCCGCGGCGGTGCACCCAGCGGTGAGCCACCCAATGGGCGTGCGGATGCGGCGGGACCACCCAGGCTCCCGGCACCCACACGTAGGCGCGCCCGTCCCAACGGTGGTAGCCCGCCGTCCAGACATACCTCGGGCCGGGTCTCGGAACCGGCCGTTCAATAACTGGCCGCGGCGGGGCGATCCGTACGTAGACGTCGGCCGCAAATCCCGTTGCGGTCAACATTCCGGCCATCGCCGCGATCAATAAACCTCTTCGTAGCATGTTCTACTCCTCCTGTCATTCTGGCACTTGGAGGACCATTCTCGGGCTGTCTCCCCGCGCCTCCCGCGCCTCTATGAAGAGGGACGCTCCGCGACCGCTTCGGGTTGTTAAGAGAAGCTAATGCGCGACGCCGCGCTGCCCCCGCCGCGGCAATCGCCCGCAGGCGCTGAAGTACAATCGGTCATGCGAACCTTCCTTCTTTGGGCGATGCTGGCGTGCGCGCCGTTATACGCCCAAAATGCGGTCCAACTGAACGTGGACGCCACCAGGGCACCCCAGAGGGTGATCCACGTACGGATGAGCATGCCCGCGCGGCCCGGCCCCATGACGCTGCTCTATCCTGAATGGATTCCCGGCGAGCACGGTCCCACGGGGCCCATCGTGAACCTGCTGGGCCTGAAGTTCTCGGCGGGCGGCCGCACCATCGCCTGGAAACGCGACAGCGTGAACATGTATGCCTTCCATCTGGAGGTTCCCCCCGGCACGGCATCGCTAGACGTGGCCTTCGATTTCGTGACTCCGCCGGATGTCAGCGGCTTCACCTCGGGTGCCTCCACCACCAGCCAACTGGCCGTGCTGAGCTGGAATCAACTGCTACTTTACCCCGAAGGCGCCACGCCGGACAGCATGCAATACCAGGCCTCCCTGAAACTGCCGCCAACCTGGAAGTATGGGACGGCGCTGCCCATCCAGCGGGAATCCGGCGGCGACATCCAGTTCCGCCCGGCGTCGCTCACCACCCTGGTCGATTCGCCCATCTCGGCCGGCGCCCATTACCGCACCGTAGACCTGGGCACTGGAAACATCGATCCGCACGTGCCGCACTATCTTCACCTGGCCGGGGACAGCGACCGCGCGGTGGACATTCCGCCCGACGTCATTGCCGAATACAAGAACCTGGTGGCCGAGACCGGAGCGCTTTATGGAACCCGGCATTATCGCGATTATCATTTCCTGCTGACGCTGAGCGACCACGTGGCGCACTTCGGCCTGGAGCATCACGAATCGAGCGACGACCGGGTGGACGAGCGTACCTTGATCGACGCGGACCCCCGCCGCCTCAATGCTTTCCTGCTGCCGCACGAGTTCACCCACTCCTGGAACGGCAAATTCCGCCGGCCCGCGGGCCTGGTCAACGGGAAATCCGATGGCGGCTACGACACACCCATGAAGGGCGATCTGCTATGGGTCTACGAAGGCCTGACCGAATACCTGGGCGAAGTGCTCTCGCCGCGCAGCGGTCTGTGGACCCCCGAAGAATACCGCGACTGGATCGCCATCTCGGCGGCGGCGCTCGACCGCGAGTCCGGGCGGATGTGGCGGCCGCTGGAAGACACTGCCGTCGCGGCGCAGATCCTCTACGGCGCCGGCGACGACTATTCCGAGTACCGCCGCAGCGTGGATTACTATCCCGAGGGCACCCTCATCTGGATGGATGCCGATGTAAAGATTCGCCAGCTCAGCCAGGGCCGCAAATCGCTGGACGATTTTTGCCGCTCGTTTCTGGGAGGCCCCGGCGGCGTTCCGGAAATGAAGCCCTACACCTTCGAAGACGTGGTGGCCGCCATGAACGCGGTGCAGCCATACGATTGGGCCGGGTTCTTCAACCAGCGCCTGCATTCCACGGAGCCGCATGCCCCGCTGGGCGGCATTGAGGGCGGCGGCTGGAAGCTGGTCTACGACAACGTGCGCTCGGACTTCTGGAGGTCCTACGAGGACGATGGCAAAATGGCCGACCTCAGTTATTCCCTGGGGCTGAAGGTCAAGGATGACGGCACCGTTGTAGACGTGGCCTACGGCGCCCCGGCGCAGAAGGCCGGAGTTTCGCCGTCGGTCAAAGTGATCGCAGTCAACCTGCGCCAGTTCTCGCTCACGGTGCTGCGGGAGGCGGTGGCCGCGGCGGCTCCGGTGGACCTGCTGATCAAGACCGGCGAATATTACGAAACCCACCGCCTGGACTATCGCGACGGTGAGCGCTACCCTCACCTGGTGCGCGACCCAGGCAAGCCCGACCTGCTCACCGAGATCATCAAGCCCAAGGCCCGCTGATCGCGGCGGGCCGGGTCCAACGACCTGGTCGTGGTGGCCGGGGCCTCCAGCGTGGCCATCAAATTCGGCTTTTCCCGGCGTCCCGGTTCACGGTTTCCTGTGGACCCGGGCGTCCGATAGCAACGGCCCGATTCCGGCGGACGCCGTTGTCCCTGGCGATACTCCTGGTGAGCAACGATGCAGGCGAGATCGAGGACATGGCCGCGGTGACCAGTACCGGCAACGTCCACGCCTTTCTTGGCAATTCCCGGCAAGGCGCCTGCCGCCAAGCCGTCGCCCATTCTCGAAAGTGCCAGCAAAACTGATCCGCCAGAAGCTTGGGATGCGGGGTTGTTCGCAACGCGGCGCGAACAGGCCGGCCGCGCGCGCTGACGGCCTCCCGCAGAACGGGTTCGGCCTTCCACCCTCTCGCCGGCAGTAACAGCCCCTCCCTCCGCTGGCTCAAAAGGGCCGCCACCGCATCTTCCGCAGCTTTACTATCATCAATAGAGACTTACCGAGCGGTACTGTAAAACCCCATGTGGATTGTAAGACTTGCCCTACGCCGTCCGTATACCTTCGTGGTCATGGCGGTCCTGATCGCCATTTTGGGCTCCACCGCCATCGTCACCATGCCGGTGGACATCTTTCCTTACATCGACATACCGGTGGTAAGCATCGTGTGGAGCTACGGCGGCATGGCGCCCGAAGAGATGGAAAAGCGCATGGTCACCATCTTCGAGCGCGCCATGACCACCACCGTCAACGACATCGAGCATATCGAATCGCAATCCTACAGTGGCGTTTCGGTAACCCGCGTGTACTTCCAGCCCAACGCCAAAGTGGAGCTGGCCGTTGTCGCAAGTCACCGCCATCTCGCAGACCCTGCTGCGCATTTTCCCGCCCGGTACCACCCCGCCCAACATCCTGAAATACGACGCCTCATCGGTACCCATCCTGCAATTGGGTCTGGCCAGCAAGACCCTCAGCGAACAGGAACTGTTCGACCTCGGCCTGAACTTCATCCGCACCTCGCTGGCCACCATTCAGGGGGCCGCGATTCCCTTGCCCTACGGCGGCAAATTCCGCCAGGTGATGGTGGATCTCAACCCCGAGGCCAGCTGTACGCCAAGCAGCTTTCGCCCGCCGACATCTCCAACGCCCTGGGCAATCAGAACCTCATCCTGCCGGCGGGTGACGCCAAGATCGGCGACAAGGATTACCAGGTAAAGCTCAACAGCAGCCCGCGCGTCCTCGAGCGACATGAACAGCCTGCCCGTGAAGATGGTCAACGGCGCCACCGTTTACCTCAGGCGACGTGGCGCAGGTGCGCGATGGCTACGCCGTGCAGACCAGCATCGTGCGCACCAACGGCATCGCGCGGCGCCCTCTGACCGTGCTGCGCAACGGCAAAGCCTCCACCCTGGCGGTGGTCAATAATGTCAAGGCCGCGCTGCCCAAAATTCTGGCCGGTCTGCCGCCCGAGCTCGAACGTGCGGCAGCTGTTCGATCAATCGCTGTTCGTGCGCGCCGCCATCAACGGGGTGGTGCGCGAAGCCATCACCGCCGCCTTTCTCACCGGCCTGATGATCCTGATCTTCCTGGGAAGCTGGCGCTGCACGGTGATCGTCTGCATCTCCATTCCGCTCTCCATCCTGGTCTCGCTGATCGTTCTCAGCCTGATGGGCGAGACGATCAACGTGATGACGCTGGGCGGGCTGGCGCTGGCGGTCGGCATCCTGGTGGACGACGCCACGGTGGAAATTGGAAAACACCCACCGCAACATGGCCATGAAGAAGCCGCTGGTGCGCGCTGTGCTGGATGGCGCCCAGCAAATCGCCGCCCCGGCCTTCGTTTCCACGCTCTCCATCTGCATCGTGTTCGTCCCGGTGCTGATGCTCACGGGCGCCGCCAAGTATCTCTTCACCCCGCTGGCGCTGGCGGTGGTGTTCGCCATGCTGGCGTCGTATTTCCTGTCGCGCACCCTGATCCCCACCATGGTGCACTACATGCTGAAGCCGGAAGTGAAGCTCTACGCGCGCGGCGAGCATGGCGAAACGGCCGGCGGCCAGGGCATCATCTGGCGCGCTGCACTACATCTTCAACCGCCGCTTCGAGCTGATGCGCTCCTCCTACGCGTCGCTGCTGCACTGGTGCCTGGATCATCGCGTTCCGGTGCTGGCCGGCTTCGGCATCTTCGTCGGCAGCCTCGCTGTCGCTAGCGGTCTTCATCGGCCGCGACTTTTTCCCGACGGTCGATTCCGGCCAGATGCGCCTGCACGCCCGCGCCCCTGCCGGCACGCGCATCGAGCAGACCGAGGTGCTGTTCGCCGACTGTCGAGAATGAGATTCGCGCAGGTGATTCCGCCGCGCGAAATCGACACCATCATCGACAACATCGGCATCCCCAATCGGCGGCTTCAACCTGGCCTTCGGCGACAGCCCCACCATCGGCACCGGCGATGGCGATATTCTGATCTCGCTCAAACCCGAAGAGCACGGCTCCACCGCCGACTACACCGACGCCTGCGCAAGCGCCTGCACCAGCAGCTTCCCCGACGTGGTCTTCTTCTTCGAAGCCGCCAACATCACCAACCAGATTCTCAATTTCGGCCTGCCCGCTCCTATCGATGTGCAGGTGGTCGGACGCAACGTGGCGGCCAATTACGCCCATCGCCCAGCAGATCGAGCGGCAGGTAGCGCAGATCCCCGGCGCCGCCGACGTCCACATTCACCAGGTGGTGGATTAGCCCGGAAATCGATGTCGACGTGGACCGCGAGAAGGCCGGCCAGGTGGGCCTCACCCAGAAGGATGTGAGCAACAGCCTGCTGATCTCGCTTACCGGCAGCGGCCAGATCGCGCCCACTCAGTGGCTGGACTGGCGCACCGGCGTCAGCTACTTCGTGGCCGTGCAGACGCCGCAATACCGCCTGGACTCCATCGACGCGCTGATGCGCACGCCCATCGGCGCGCCGCAGAACGGCCTCAGCAGCAACACTGCCACTTCCCTGGCGGGGGTCGCCAACGCCAGCAACTCCGCTACGGGCGTATCGCCCAACCAGTCGTCGATGGCGTATGGCAACCCCGGCGCGGTGATCGGCGCGCCGCAACTGCTCTCCAACCTGGCTGGCGTGCACCGCGGCGTGGCGCCCGAAATCGTCAACCATTACAATGTGCAGCCGGTCTTCGATGTCTATGCCAACGTGGACCGCCGCGATTTGGGAGCGGTCGGTTCCGGCGTCGAAAAGATCATCCAGCAGATCGAGACCAAGCTGCCCCGCGGTACCACCATCGACCTGCGCGGCCAGGTGACCACCATGGAAAATTCCTTCTACCGCCTGGGGCTGGGAATGATTTTCGCGGTGGTGCTGGTGTACCTGCTGATGGCCGATCAATTTTCAATCCTGGCTGGATCCTTTCATCATCCTGATGGCGCTGCCCGGGGCCCTGGCGGGCATCGTCTGGATGCTGTTTCTCACCCAGACTACTTTCAGCGTGCCGTCGCTGATGGGGTCGATCATGTGCATCGGCGTGGCCACCGCCAACAGCATCCTGATGGTGGTGTTCGCCAACGACCAGCGCGAGGAGGGCATGGACTCCCGCTCGGCCGCGCTCTCCGCCGGGCACACCCGCATCCGGCCGGTCATTATGACCGCCACGGCCATGATTATCGGCATGCTGCCCATGGCCTTGGGCCTCGGCGAGGGTGGCGAACAGAATGCCCCGCTGGGCCGCGCCGTCATCGGCGGCCTGCTGGTGGCCACCGTCACCACCTTGTTTGTGGTTCCGTTGGTGTACAGCCTGTTGCGCACGAAACCGCCGGTGGATTACGAACGCCGAATCGTGGAAGAGGAAAACGAATACCTGACCGACGACATGCTGCTTGACGAGGACCTGCAATGAACGAAATCAATGCCCCGGAAGACCGGTTGCGGTCGGAAATCGAAGACCTGAAGCGTCAGTTGGAGGAACAAAAGAAGCTAGCCGCCCAGGCGCAGGCCCAGCAAGCCCGGCCGCCTTCGTGGCGTACGCTGGTGGTGGTCATCCTGCTGCTGGCGGCGTTGGGCGCGGCCGGCTATTACAGCGGATATGCGCCCCGCCAGCGGCGGGAACTGATGCTGGCGGCCGAAACCCGCGACGCCATCCAGAGCCTGCCGGTGGTCAACGTGGAACAGGTCGAGCGCGAGTCCGCGCAAAGCAGCCTGGTGCTGCCCGGCAATATTCAGGCCGTAACGGAAGCCCCCGTGCTGGCGCGCGCCAGCGGCTATATCCGCAAGCGCTACGTGGATATCGGCGACCGGGTGAAGTCCGGGCAGGTGCTGGTGGAAATCGAAGCCCCCGAACTCCAGCAGCAGATCAAGCAGGCCTCGGCTGCCATCGACCAGGGCAATAGCGCCGTGCAGCAGGCCGATGCCGCGCTCTTACAGGGCCGCGCCAACCTCGGCCTCGCCCAGGTGACCACCGAACGCTGGAAAAAGCTGCTAGCCAAGGGCGCCGTCTCGCGGCAGGATAGCGATACTTATCAGGCCCAGTTCGAAGCCCAGCAGGCCAACGTGCAGGCGCTCGAAAAGGCCGTTTCGGCGGCCCACAGTAACGTCGCGGCGCTGCAGGCCAACCTGGCGCGGCTCAACGAACTGGCCGGCTTCCTGACAGTGAGGGCGCCGTTCGATGGCGTGATCACGGAGCGCAACGTGGATGAAGGCGCCCTGGTAACCGAAGGCAGTACGCTGCTGTTCCGCATGGCTCAGACCGACCGCCTGCGCACTTACCTCAACGTGCCCCAAAGCGATGCGCCCTCGGTGCGGGTGGGCCAGCAGGCCACCTTGCGGATTCCCGATCGGGCCGGCCGCAAGTACCCGGCCACGGTCACCCGCACGGCCAGCGCCCTCGATCCCTCCAGCCGCACCTTGCTGGTGGAGGTCCAGGCTCCCAATCCCGCGGGCGAGCTGATGCCCGGCATGTACGCGCAGGTCGATCTGGCCGTCCCCCGCAAGGACCCGGCGCTGATGATTCCTTCCGAAACCCTGGTGATGCGCAGCGACGGCCCGCAGGTGGCGGTGGTCGGCGCCAACGGCGTGGTCCACTACACCCGAATCCAGTTGGGCCGTGACTTAGGCGACCACCTGGAGGTATTGAGCGGCATCGAAGACGGCCAGCATTTGGCCGTCAATCCCAGCGACGATGTGCGCGAGGGTGTGCGCGTCAAGCCGGTGTTCGAGGCCAAACCGCCCGCCAAGCGCTAACAGGTTTTCACGATGGACAAATCACGGATTCAAGAAGTACAAACCCCGACGCGGAGGCGCGGAGGCGCGAAGAAACGCAAACACCTTATCTCCTCCGTGTGTTCCTCCGCGTCTCCGCGTCTCCGCGTCGCGGCGTTTGCTCCCCTGCTCTTCGCCGTCGTGTGCCTGGCGCAGGCGCCGCTCCCGCCTCTGCCGCCCCAGAACGTCGCGGCCGGCGCTCCCCGCATCGATACGCCGGTGAGCTTCACCAACTCGGCTCGCGTGCACGAGCTGATTCGAGCCGGCAACATGTACCTCTCGCTTTCCGATGCGCTGGCGCTGGCCATCGAGAACAACCTGGATATCGAGCTGGAACGCTGGGGACTCCCCTCGGCCGATAGCGACCTGCTGCGCGCCAAGGGCGGCGGCCTGGTGCGCGGCCTGGATTTCACCCTGGCCGAGACGCCTGTGGGGGTCGGTGGGCCGCTCGCCCCCGTGGTGACCAATCCCGCCACCACCCAGGGCACTCCCGGCACCTCCGTGGCCACCAACGCCCTGGAGTTGGGCGTGTTGAGCGAACCGCAGGACAATTACTCGATGCAGGGGACCATTCCGCAATCCAACGGTTCCAATATACCGATCTTCGATCCGGCGCTCGTCGGCCAATTGAGCTGGACCCACACCAGCGCCCCGCAATCGTTTTTCAACGATTACGACGCCAACGCTCTGGTGAGCAATGTCACTAACGCGAACGCCGGCGTCCAACAGGGCTTTTCGTCCGGCGCGCTGGTGAGCTTGAATTTCAATAATAGCCACGAGAGTTACAACGCCCTGACCAGCACTTACGGGCGATTTAGCACGGCTAGCCTGGGACTTACCGTCACCCAGCCGCTCTTGCGCGGTTTCGGTCCCAGCCTCAACCGCCGCTACATCCGCATCGCCGCCAACGAACGCCGCATTTCCAGCCTGCTCTTTCGCCAGCAGGTGATCCTCACGGTCTATGGCATAGTCCGGCTGTACACCGATTTCGTAGCCCTTTCCGAAGACGTGAAGGTCAAAGAGGAGGCCGCTACCCTGGCGGCCAAATTGTTCGAGGACGTCAAGGCGCAGGTGGAGGAGGGCACGTTGGCGCAAGTGGAAATGACCCGCGCCAACGCCCAGGTGTATGCCACCCGCCAGGACCTGATCAACTCCCGCGGCCTCCTGGCAGAGCAGGAAGCCATTCTGAAAAACCAGCTCACCCGCACCGGTAACGCCGATCCCGACGTGGCCTCCGCGCACATTATTCCGACCGACACCCTGACCATTCCGGCGCAGGACGAAATTCGCCCCATGCAGGACCTGATCAACGAGGCGCTGGCGAATCGACCGGATCTCGGCCAGGCGCGGCTGCAGATCGATAACTCGCGTATCGGCCTGGCCGGCTCCCGCAACGCCACCCTCCCCGAGGTGGATTTGGTGGGAGTCGCGCAGAATAGCGGTCTGGGGGGCGTGCCTACGGCGCTTCTGCCCACGGGCGATAACGCGCTCGTGGGCGGCTATGGCTCCGCGCTCGACCAGGTGCTGGCGCGCAACTATCCCACCTACGGCATCGGTGTCCAGGTCACGCTGCCCATTCGCAACCGCATCGCGGATGCCGACCTGGCGCGTGACGAAATCCAGGTGAAGCAATCCGAAATCCGCCTGCGGCAACTGCAAAACCAGGCCCGCCTGGAGGTGGAAGACGCCCTCATCGCCATGCGCCGGGCGCGCGCCTCTTACGAGGCCGCCGTCGAAGCGCGCCGGCTGCAGCAGGAATCGCTGGACGCCGAGCAGGCCAAGTTCGAAGTGGGCGCCTCCACCAGCTTCTTCGTGATCCAGTACGAAAGCCTGCTGGAACAGGCCCAATCCACCGAAGTGGCCGCTAAAAGCTCCTGGGTGAAGGCCCGCGCCGCCTTGCATCGCGCCATGGGCACCATCCTCGACGAAAATCATATCTCGTTCGACAACGCGCTCAGTGGCAAGATGTAAGCCGCCCGCACGCCGCCGCGCCGGCTTGCCGTCCACAATATTCTCCTCGCTGATTCGTCTATCACAGTAGATGGACGAGGCGCTCACCATGCCGCGGCAAACCGCCGAGCAGAACCTGCGGATCTCCGAGACTATCCGGCGCGAGCAGGGCCGGCTCCGCAATTTCATCCGCAAGCGCGTTGACGATGTGGGCGACGCCGAGGACATCCTGCAGGACGTTTTTTCCGAGCTGGTGGAGACTTACCGGTTGATGCGGCCGGTGGAGCAGGTGGGCGCGTGGCTGTATCGCGTGGCGCGCAACCGCATCATCGATTTCTTCCGCAAAAAGCGGCCGTCCTCGCTGGCGGATCAGGTTCTGGAAACCGCGGACGCGGAGAGCGCGCCCATGCTGGAAGACCTGCTGCCCTCGCCGGATGACGGGCCGGAAGCCGCCTACGCGCGCCAGGTGCTTCTCGAAGAAATCGAAGCGGCCATCGCCGAGTTGCCGGATGAACAACGCGAGGTGTTTCTCGCACATGAGATCGAAGGCCGCAGCTTTAAAGAACTGGCCGCGGAGACCGGCGTGAGCGTGAATACCTTGCTCTCGCGCAAGCACTACGCGGTTCTGCACCTGCGCCGCCGGCTGCAGGCCATTTACGACGAATACGTGAACCGTAAGGAGGTAGCAAAATGAGAAACCGATGGTTGCGCCGCGGATTGAAGATCGCGGCGATCGCCCTGGTGGCGGGGGCCGTTCTCGGCCTGGTGGTGATGAGCCTGTGGAACTGGCTGGCGCCGGCGGTTTTCGCCGGGCATACCATCACCTTCTGGCAGGCGCTCGGTCTGTTGATCCTAAGCCGGATTTTGCTGGGCGGCTGGCATGGCGGCAGGCCGGGCTATCCAGGCCACTGGCGCTCCCGGATGATGCGCCGCTGGGAGCAGATGACCCCCGAGGAACGCGAAAAGTTCCGCCAGGGATGGGCCGGCCGCTGCGGCACTCGTGGAATGGCTGCTCCCGAGCCGCACCCCGTCGCGGAGTAGCCCGGGATCGCGGTTCGCCCCGCGCCAACGCCGCTACGCGAAAAACCGCCACCGATGCCCAGATCTTAAGAATTGCTCTTATCAGCGTTCATCAGCGTTATCAGCGGCTAATATTTTCCGCTCCATCAAAGCCCTCTAAAGCCGCTGATGCACGCAGATGAACGCTGATAAGATCGGCCCCTCCACAAAGCCGCCCGGCTATCACGCCCCGCCGCAGCCGCGCGAATAGCCGGATCAGTGCACGCCCGCGGTTTCCTCCACCGGTTGGAACGGGCTGATGAGATTGCTCCGGCCATCGAAATCGAAATCGATGGTGGCTTCAATCTCCAGCATCGGGTTGGCTTCCACCGCCGGACGCAGGTTCTCGCTCAGCGCCAGGCGGCCCAGTTCCATGGTGTTGCGGATCCAGCCGTAGGTCACCTCGCTCAGGTCCAGCTTGCCCACCGTGGGTGTGAAGCGCTCGATGCACTCCCGGTCGGTAGCGAAATGCACCGGCGTGCGGATGGCGGCCGGCGTGTTGGCGGTCAGCGAATTGATGATGGTGGGCGCCCAGTCGATGCGGTTCACCAGCCGGTCCGTCACTACGTCGGCCATCCCGAGGCCCACCGCGCTGTTGTATGTCAGCTCGCTCAGGTCGCGCACGAAAATCCGCTGGAAGCGCGGAATGCCGGGCCACGGATTATACTCGCCGTTGACGCCGCGGTTGACCACCTTGGTGTCCATCCCCGCGCCGCTGATGTTCTTGCCGATCTCGTCCAGAATCAGGATGTCCAGGTCCGCCGGAATCTTCGCCATCCAGGTCTTCACCAGCGCCAGGTTTTCCTCCTCGCGCTGTTCCATGGCCTCCACCGGAACGGCGTCCAGCATGCCGGTGTTATGGTTGGCGTCCTCCAGGATCGCCAGGCCGCCCAGGATCTTGCCCGACGCCAGCACCTGCCGCCCCACCGAACGGATCACGTGCTCCAGGCCCAGCCGGTAGGCATACGCGTGGTAGCGCTGCGCGCCGGCGAATTTGCCCAGGCCGATGGCCATCATTTTGAACAGGCCGCTCTCGATCTTGCCGGCGAAATCGGTGTGCCACTTGACCCGCCCCACCAGCATGACGCCGTCCGATTCGTACGCCCGGCGGTCCATGAAAGCTTCGATTCCGTCGGCCGTCTTGCCCAGCGAAACCACCTCAAGCTGGCTCACCAGCGGGCAGCCCATGGCGGCCTCGGTGATGCCGTAATGCGCCAATACGTCGGACTGCCCCGCCGCCGAGGCTGCCCCATGGCTTCCCATGGCCGGGAACAGAAACGGCCGCATGCCATGGCCTTTCCAGAACTCCACCACGCTCCGCACGATGGTGGCGATCTGGTGGATGCCGCGGCTGCCCACCCCAATGGCCACCTGGGATCCCGGCTTCAACCGGGAGGCGAAGGCCGAGCCGTTAAGCTGTTCGTGTACTTCGGCGGCGACATCCGGGATACGCCGGTCGGGGAATTTCTGGCGGACGAGCATCAGGCGTGGAAGTTGCATCACCATTCATTCTAGCCTCTGATGGGTCTGGGCGAGCAACCTACGGGACCCGCCCGGGATCTACCACAACTGTAATAGAAATGCCCACCCCGAAGGATGGGCATTCAATCCCCTGTTTCACCAGGGTGATGTTCGATGGGAGAATCAGTTTCGACGGAATCGCAACCGCCAAAAACTTTGTAGTTGGATCTTATTTCCCCTCGCCCTGCAAGTCAAGAAAAAATCCAGCCCAAAATTTGCGGCTGTAACCCACTCTGCGGGGGGAACTTGCGCGAGATCCCATTTTTCCACAGGCCGCCCGCGGGGTTCCAAATGGGCTATTCGGAGCCTCAAATTTCAGTCTAAGCCACACAAAATCGGCGGTTTAGGAAATCCGCATCAGCGGTTTTCCAGGTGCAAAGTGACAATTTCGTCGGGTTGCGCGCCCTTTCCGCCGCGCCGCAGCAGGCCCCTCAGCCCACCCACCACAAGCCCCGAAACCAGCGAAAACGCCGCCAGTATCCCGATGAGAATACAGATATTTAGCAGCAGCTCCCCCATATTGTCCCGGCGCGTCGGAACGTACTCGTCGCGGGTCACGACGGCCTGGTAGCGGATGCCGTCCAGCAGCTTCTCGGCAAAATCGGCATCAGGGGAATTCTGGATCACCGCCACCAGCGGTCCACTGCGTTTTACCACAGTTCCGGGCAGCTTCCCGAACTCCTCCACCCGCTGCATGGCAATTTGCGGTGTCGGATAATTGAACACTGCCAGGGTCAGATCTCCCTTCGGGCTGTGGAAAACTCCCGTCTGGGCCTCCGCCGCCAAGTGAAAGGCCGCCACGGATGGGGGAATCCCCGGATCGAACCGCGCCAGCCCGACCGGCCCAATCAGGTACCGCCCGCTGTTCGGCACCAGCGAATCCGAGGGCAGATAGCCGGGCAGGATCGGCAGGGCGGTGGTGTCCATGTTCCGCAAGCCACCGGTAACGCCGGCCAATTCCCCGGCCGAAGGCTTGCGCCCCTGGAAAAACAGCACGTAGTTCCCCTGCAGCAGCATCAGCGAGTCGGCCGTCTCCACGGCCATCGGGGCAGCTATAGAGGCGGTCGCCTTGGCCGGGCGCTGCCAGTCGAAAGCGCCCAGCGCACCGGTGCTGTCGAGCAGCCGGTACGCCGTCACGCTGAACCGCGAATCGCCGGTCCGGTACTGGGCGGTTTCGGCCTCCTTGAACCCGTATTCGTCCCACAGCGGGCGATCGGCGAGCGCGGGCTTGGACGCGCCCTCGCGGTGGTACTCGCCAATGGTGTCGGGCAGGATCGCAGCCGCCAATGCGGCCGGCAGGAGGAAAACAGCCAGAAGCTTGTGCATTCCCTCTATTAGACGCCATCCCACAGCTCCCGGTGACAGCGGGACACCCGGGCGCGCCAGCCGCCAGTTCCCGTAGCTCCGGGTATCAACCAGCGGGCGTACGGCCTGGTCACCAAGGCCCCCGGCTCCCCGTACAACCTGCGGCAATACACGCCGGCTGCCGAGGTCCCCCGGCTCCCATGACAGCTCCCCCGCCCCGCGCCCCCTGCCGGCCCGCAGGCTAAGTCTCTCTCAACCCCTACGTCTCCCTCATGAGAGAGTAAAATAGAAGTTGCGGTAGCCCAGGGCCCAGAGGGCGCCCAGAGACCCTTCCATGATCGTCGACACAGTCCTAGCCAAAGTTTTCGGTACCCAGAACGACCGCGAGATCAAAGGGATGCGGCCCACCGTGGCCGCCATCAGCGAACTCGAGCCGGCTATGCGGCAGCTCTCGGATATCGATCTCGCCGCGAAAACCATCGAATTCAAGGAACGCATTGCCCAGGGTGCACCCCTCGACGACCTGCTGGTGGAAGCCTTTGCGGTGGTCCGCGAAGCCGGGCGCCGGGTGCTCAATATGCGCCATTTCGACGTCCAGTTGATCGGCGGCATGGTGCTGCACAAAGGCAAAATCGCCGAAATGAAGACCGGTGAGGGCAAGACGCTGGTCGCCACTTTGCCCTGCTACCTCAACGCCCTGGAAGGCAAGGGCGTGCACGTGGTCACGGTCAACGATTACCTGGCCAAACGCGACTCGGAATGGATGGGCCGCCTGTACAAGTTCCTGGGTCTGCGGGTGGGCGTGATCGTCCACGACCTCGATGATGACGAGCGCAAAGAAGCCTACGCCTCCGATATCACTTACGGCACCAACAACGAATTTGGCTTCGATTACCTCCGCGACAACATGAAGTTCCGCATCGAGGATTGCGTCCAGCGCCCCCACAGCTACGCCATCGTCGACGAAGTGGACTCCATCCTCATCGACGAAGCCCGCACCCCGCTGATCATTTCCGGCCCCAGCGAGGAATCCACCGATAAGTACTACAAGGCCAACCGCATGATCCCCAAGCTCATCCGCGGCGAGGTGATCGAAGGCCGCGAGCCGGGCGAGAGTTACACCACCGGCGACTACACCATCGACGAGAAGCACCGCGCCGTGGCGCTCACCGAAGAGGGTTTCGATAAGGCCGCCAAACTACTCGGCCTGGCCGATATTTACAGCCTCGACACCATCGAGTGGAAGCACCACGTGGAAGCCGCCCTCAAGGCGCACGTGCTCTACGTGCGCGACCGCGAATACGTGGTGAAGGATGGCGACGAAGGCCCCGAAGTCATCATCGTCGACGAGTTCACCGGCCGCCTGATGCCGGGCCGCCGCTGGTCCGACGGGTTGCACCAGGCCGTGGAAGCCAAGGAAGGCGTTCGCATCCAGCGCGAAAATCAGACCCTCGCCACCATCACCTTCCAGAATTACTTCCGCATGTACAAGAAGCTCTCCGGCATGACCGGTACGGCGGAAACCGAGGCGGCCGAATTCCAGAAGATCTACAACCTCGATGTCACCGTCATTCCCACCAACCGCCCGCTGATCCGCAAGGAGAACCAGGACATCGTATACCGCACCGAGGAGGAGAAATTCCGCAACGCGGCCAAGGAGATCAAGGAGTTCAACGGCCGCGGCCAGCCGGTCCTGGTGGGCACTATTTCGGTGGAGAAATCGGAGAAGCTCTCCGCCATTCTGAAGCGCATGGGCGTGCGGCACGAAGTCCTCAACGCCAAGAATCACGAGCGCGAAGCCTCCATCGTGGCGCAGGCCGGGCGCAAGGGCGCGGTGACCGTTTCGACCAACATGGCCGGCCGCGGCACCGACATTCTGCTGGGCGGCAATCCCGAGTTCATGACCAAGGACGCCTGCCTCAAGGAGAAGGTGGCCGAGCGTCTGTCTCCCGACGAGGCGAAGTACGTAGCGGACGAGCATTTCTACTTTTTCACCCACCACGACCAGTTCTATCGCGTGCCGCGCGACAAATGGGACCAGCTCTTCAGCCGGCTTCAAAGCCGAAACCGACGTGGAGCATGACCAGGTGACGGGTCTGGGCGGGCTGCACATTGTGGCCACCGAACGCCATGAATCGCGGCGCATCGACAACCAGCTTCGCGGGCGTGCCGGCCGCCAGGGCGACCCCGGCAGTTCACGCTTCTTCCTCTCCCTCCAGGACGACCTGCTGCGCATTTTCGGCGGCGAGCGCATGCAGAAACTCATGCTGCGGCTGGGCATGGAAGAGGACGTGCCGATCGAATCCAAGCTCATCACCCAGCGCATCGCCAAGGCCCAGGAGGCCGTCGAAATGCAGAATTTCGAGGCCCGCAAACACCTCCTGGAATACGACGACGTCAACAACAAGCAGCGCCAGGCGGTCTACGGCATGCGCCGCCAGTTGCTCGAAGGCGTGGACCAGAAGGAGCGCGTCATGGACATGGTGCGCGGCATCGTCGAGCAGTTCATCGACATGCGCTGCCCCGAGGACAAGCACCCCGACCTATGGGACCTGCAATTCCCTGCGCAACGACGTGGTGACCCAGTTCGGCGCACGCATCGACCTGGCCGAGATCGGCAACCTGACGCGCATCGAGCTGGCCGACCACGTCTTCGAGCGCCTGCAGCAGAAGTATCAGGAGAAGGAAGACCTGGTGGGGCCGGACGTGATGCGGCAGACCGAGCGCATCGTCATGCTGCAGGTGATCGACAACCAGTGGAAAGACCACCTGCTGTCGATGGACGAGCTGAAGCAGGGCATCGGCAACCGGGCGTACGGCCAGAAAGATCCGCTGGTCGAGTACAAGAAGGAATCCTACGAGCTGTTCACCGCCATGATGGACCGCATCGAGGATGAGACGGTGCGCTACCTGTTCTTCCTGCAGGTGACCACCAGCGTCCTCCCCGGTGCTGCCGTTCCCGGTGGACGAGGACGAGGAGGACGAGGAGCCGGAGCGGCAGCCGGACCAGGAAGGCAATGGGCCGGCGCCGCGTGCCACCAATGCCGCTACCCCCCAGCCGAACGAGCAGGACCGGCTGGCCGCCAAGAGCACCATGGAGGACTTCACCCGCAACATCCAGCGCAAGAAGGAGCGGGAGCTGGCGGAGCTGCAGCTTGTGGGCGGCGATGGCTCCAGCGGCCCCAAGCAGGTGGTGGCGGGCCAGAAGGTCGGCCGCAACGACCCGTGCCCTTGCGGCAGCGGCAAGAAATATAAGAAGTGTCACGGCGCCTGAGCGGCCGGGTGCGGATCACCGAATAGCCTCGCGCCCCTGACGCGGCCTGCCAGCGGATTCAGGGTTGTCCTGCTGCCTCCACCGGGACTGCAAGCGACAACAGGACGTTGCACACCAGCGCGGCGGCGGCAGTGAAGGCGGCCACGCGTCCGTTCATCTTGAGGTCGGTGCCGCGCGGCACGGATCGCGGCGGCAGGCGTGCGGGGCTACGGCTGTTCGGCGTGCCCACCGGGTTTCCGGCCGCGTGATTCGGTTCGCCCGACCTCTGACGCGCGCGGCTCGGCATCCAATCGGAGCCGCGGCCGTAAGGGAGTGCCGTATGGCCCGCGACGGGCCACCAAAAGCGATGAAGACGCGAGTGGCCGACCTAATAGAATCAATGGCTTGCGCGCGTCTTCAAAGGAGCGCACCCTGCGGTCGTAGCCCTAGGGCGGCACGCCACCGGAATGCGGCCAAGCCTTCGGTCGCGGCTTCGTTTCGCTGCTGAGCCGCGCGCATAAGCAGGCGCGCCCACCGAATCACGCGGTCGCGGACCTAGTTTTCACCGGGCCGCTCGAGTTTTTCGACCGCATAAACCTGTACCGGCCCTTTTTTCGAAACCAGCCGTAGCCCCATTTGCTCTTTGAGCGCGGTCATCAGGGACAGGCCGGCTAAGGGATTACTCGCGCCATCTGGAATAGGCGTCGCTGCAGAATTGCTTGGGTCCCATTCCAGCTTGAAATCGGATTGCCCGTCGAGTCCCGTTTCATCCATAACCGGACGGCTCAGTTCCGCCGAAAGAAACGTCGCGAGCCTCCCCATCCGCTGTGCGGTTGCGGTGAGACGCCCCCGCGGTCCCATGAAGGAGGACAGCCGCGCCTCGCTCGACCGCTACTCGCGGTTCCGCCTGGAAGCCGTACCCGGCGCCACCGGAATCAGCCGCCTGCGCGAAGAATACGACCGCTCGTTGTGGCTGCTGCTCGGCCTGACCGGCCTGGTGCTGCTGATCGCCTGTGCCAACCTGGCCAACCTGATGCTGGCGCGCTCCGGCGCCCGGCAGCGCGAGTTCGCCGTGCGCGTGGCTCTGGGCGCCGGCAGCGGGCGCCTGATCCGCCAGGCGCTGTCGGAGAGCCTGCTGCTGGCAGCCACCGGCGCCGCCCTGGGCCTCGCTTTGGCGGCGGCCCTCAGCCGCGGCATTCTTCGCTTTCTGGACGCCGGCGGCCAGGCCCTGCACCTCGATCTCACCCTGGATTGGCGCATGCTGGTCTTCACCGCCGCCGTCGCCTCAGCCACCTGCGTCCTGCTGGGACTGGCGCCGGCCCTGCGCAGCGCGCGCGTCCAGCCGGCCTCGGCCATCAAGACCGGAGGCCGTGGCCTCACCGCCGGCCGCGGCCGCTTCCAGTTTCAGCGCCTGCTGGTGGTGGTGCAGGTCGCTGTGTCGCTATTGCTGGTTGCGGGCGCGTTCCTGTTTGTGCAGAGCTTCCGCAGACTCGCTACCCTGGACCCCGGCTTCCGCGCCCAAGGCGTTCTCACGGCGAGCTTTGAGGTGCCCCGGCAAGCGCCGCTGGTTCGCCAACTGCTGGAGGAAGTCCGCTCCACCCCGCCTGTGGAATCCGCAGCCGGTACCACCAATTTCCTGATCGGCAGCGGCAGTTGGAGCCTCGGCATCCGCACCGGCGCCGCCATGCACGAGTCGAGGTTCACCTGGGTTACTCCCGGTTTTTTCGGCACCCTCCAAACGCCCATCCTGGCCGGGCGCGACTTCACCCCGGACGATCGCGAAACCTCGCCCAGGGTGGCCATCGTCAACCAGCTCTTCGCGCGTGAATTCTTCCCAGGCGTCGACCCGCTGGGCAAGACCTTCCGCACCGCCGCCGAACCGAATTATCCCGAAGCCGAATACCAGATCGTGGGGATCGTCAAAAACACCCGCTACTTCTCCCTACAGGACGCCGAACCGCCCATGGCCTACGGACCCCTCAGCCAATACCCGCCCGGCAACGCCAGCGCCCTGCTCTTCATTTGCTCCCGTGCGCCACTCCCCGCGGTGGAAGCGGCCGTACGCCGGCGCATCGCGGCCTGGCGCCCGGGAACCGCCATGCAATTCACGGAGTTCGAGCGGCAGATTGGGGATTCCCTCCAGCGCGAGCGGCTGCTGGCCGCGCTCTCCGGCTTCTTCGGCGCCCTGGCCGCGCTGCTCGCCACCATTGGCCTATACGGAGTGCTGGCGTACCAGGCAGTGCGCCGCCGCAACGAGATCGGCATCCGCGTCGCCCTCGGCGCCACCCGCGGCCGGATCGTGGGATTGGTCCTCAAGGAAGCCGCGCTGCTGGTGGCCATCGGGCTGGCGATCGGCGTCGCGGGCTGGCTGGCCGCGGCGCACGTTGCGGAGTCGCTGGTCTACGGCATCTCCCCGCGCGACCCTTGGCGCCTGGCCGCCGCCGCGGTCGCATTGGCCGTCGCCGCCGCCGCCGGCAGCCTGCTCCCCGCCCGCCGGGCCGCGCACCTCGACCCCATGGCCGCCCTCCGCGACGAGTAGGCGTATCCGTGTCATCGCCAGGTGAAAATTCCCCAGTTCGGCCAATCGAAAATTCCCCAGGTGCGCCAATTGAAAATTCCTCAGGTGCAGAAAGATTGTAAGCATGCCCCGGACTCGCACGCAAGGTTTCGTGTTGCGTTTAGTGTTGCCTTGCCAGAGTCCGAGGCAGAGTCAGCTTTATTTCGTCTCCATTATTTCGTCGGGTTTCTCCGGCGTTGTGCTCCGGTTCGCCATCCACCTCCTTTCCAGTTCTTCGACTTTCCGCTGCACGTGACGCCAGTAACCATCCCCTACTTTCGTCGCCTGCACCTCTTCGACCAGTTGGGTGAAGTAGTGCAGGCTGGTGATTAGCATGGGATTCTGGCCGTTCAGTAATACTGCGTATTTGCGGGCGCAGCCTAACCAGATGGCCCGTTCCAGTTGGCTTAGCGGAATGCCACGCCGATGGAAGTTCGCCGCCAGCCGTTCGTCGGCGGCACTAAAACGGACCCGCACGCAAGCCGGGCGCAGCAGCATCTGACGGACTTGCCGGACATAAGCAGCCAGGTCCGCTGCGGGCTCGGCGGGAGCCGGTTTCTCGTAGGGCCAGAAACGGTCGGCCATCTCCAGCACCCCGGCAGCCCTGGGCAGGCAGACCTGCTGGCGATAGAGTTCCTCCAGTGCGGTTCGCACCTCCTCGGCTCCGCCCTCGAACAGATGCGCCGCCTCGTCTGGCTCCCAGGCGATCCGCCCACTGTCCCGATCAGCCTGCAAACACAAATAGAGATACAGCTTGAAAGCCGGGGCGGAAAGTATCTCCAAGGCTTGGGCCACCTCCTCGCCGGCGGCGAACCATCCGCTACGATGCTTCAGCCGAAATCGCGCCGGAGTCATGCGCCACCTCCTGCCTGGGCCGCTTCGCTTAATGCGGGCGTCCACACCCCAGCCCTACGTTTGTCTTTCAACCGGTAGCTCTCGCCTTTGATGTTGATGGTGTGGGAGTGGTGCAACAAACGGTCCAGAATGGCACTGGCCACCACATGGTCCTGGAAAATCGTGCCCCATTCGCCATAGCTTTTGTTCGACGTGAGGATCAGCGAACCGCGTTCGTAGCGCTCGCTGATCAACTGGAAAAAACAGTTCGTGGCCGGCTGATCCAAGATCCGGTAGCCAATTTCGTCCAGAATCAAAAGTCGGCACTGGCGCAGCGGGGCCATCTTCTTGGGCATGCGATGCTCCGCCTGAGCCTGCACCAGCCGCTCCAGAAGATCCGGCACGGTCATGAAGTAAACGCTGAACCCTTGCTGGATGGCTTTCATCCCCAAGGAGATGGCCAAGTGCGTCTTACCCACCCCGGGCGGACCCAAAAAGCAGACATTCTCGTGGCGTTCCACAAAGCGCAGGCTGGCTAATTCCCGGATCTGCTTCTCGTCGATGGATGTAGGAAACTGGAAATCGAACTGCTCCAGCCGCTTGGAGTCCGGAAAGCGCGCCATCTGCGTGTGCAACTTGACGTTGCGCTCTTGCCGGGCGTGCGCTTCGCTTTCCAGCGCCTGTTCCAGAAAATCACAGTAGGACAGGTTTTTCTGCGCCGCTTGCTCGGCCAGACCGGCGTAGCATTGCGCCATGTCGCTCAGTCCCATGCGTTGCATCAGACTCTCCAGCCGTTCAGATTGCAGCGACATCGGCCACCTCCTGGTACACCGCCAGGGAGCGCTGTTCCACCTCTGGGGCCACGAACCCCCGGCCCACCCCCGGCCCCGGCGTCAACCCCACCGGCGCCGACATGGCTGGCCCGGCCTTCCCTGGACCCCGTGGTCGCCGCTGCCCCTCAATGCCCTCATAATGCGCCGCATCGATGACCATCACGCCGCGGCCGGCAGCCAACCGATGCTCCGCGATCACCGTGATATCCCGATAGATCTCGATCCGCCCTCCCGCCACCGGTTCCCGCACCACCACCGTTTTGCCGGCATACCGGTAGGGCACTGAATAGCGATTCCCGCGGTAGCTCAGCGTGCAGTCTTTGGCCACCCGCCGATCTTCCAGATAACTGGTGTCGTAGGCCGGTTGCTCCTCGATGCCCAGCAGCCGCTCCCGGCCCACTCGCTCATACGGCACTTCCCGCGTCGTGCCGTGGACTCGATGATTGACCTTCTCCGCCCACGCGCGGGCCTGGCGGTTCAGATCCCCCAACGACTCGAAGTGCATCCCCGGCCAGAAGTTCTTTTTCACAAACCCCATGGTCGACTCGATCTTCCCTTTGGTTTCCGGCCGGTAGGGTCGGCATACCCGCGGCACAAAGCCGTAATACGCGGCGAAGTCCAGAAATTTCTTCTGGAAGTGCAGTTCTCCACCCTTTTGGTCCAGCAGCACCGTCTTCATCCGATCGGTCAGCACGCACTCGGTCACCCCGCCCAGGTAACCAAATGCATGTACCATGCACTCCAGCAAGTGATGGATATCCTGCCGCTGAGTGAACTCCACATAACGCATCCGCGAGTAGCACAACAGCATCCCGAAGCCATACAAACGACGGCCCTCCCAGTTGCCGAAATGTCCCCAGTCCATCTGGCTCTGCTCCCCAGGTCCGGTTTCAAAACGCACGAAGGCGCGCTCTCGTGCCTCTTCCCGCCAGGGCGCCACCACCATCTTGAGTCCCGAGTAGCTGCCCGCATATCCCCGTTCCCGCATCTCCTCCCACAGCTTCTGGCCGTTATGCACCCCCTGCTCCCAGCGCTCCCGCAGATAACTGCGGTAGGGGTCAATCTTGCAAGCCGCTGGATGCTCCCGTCGATAGGCTTGCGGCGGTTCCAGCAGATGCTTGCGCACCGTCTTGCGGTCCAGGTCGAGTTGCCGCGCGATCGCCGACACACTCAAACCTTGCTGCTTCAAATCTCTTACGTTCATAAAATCCTCCAGTGTGAACATCAGGTTTCCTTCCCCACAGCGGCCCTACCACCAGCCGCCCGTAAGGGTTTAACCCGATGGATTTCCACACCTGGGGAATTTTCAATTGGCGCACCTGAGGAATTTTCAATTGGCGCTTTGGGGGATTTTTGGATTGGCGATGACACGCACGGCACGTGGTGCCCCACGACGAATTGAGCGGCGGGAGGCGGCGACCGTCGCGAACGGGATCGGCGCGTCCGCCGGCCGGAAAACGCGCACGGGCGCGTCGCGCTCGCCACCGCCGAATGCCGCGGTGGGAACGTCGGCCGTCGTAGGTCACCATCCCGGCGCGCGCCCCACCTGCCGCCCCGGCGACGATCGCGCGGCTGAGGGCGGCGGCCTACGCGGGCGATTCGCCGGGTCCGTCGGCCGGAAGCACGCGGGGGGGCGCGTCGCGGTTGGCGCCGTCGAATGTCGCGGCGGGAAAGCGTCCCATGCCCTGGGTCGTCGGCCCCGCGCGCACCCCACGCGACGCGGCGACGATCGAGCGAGCGGGCGGGCGGACCACCGCCGGGAGAACGCGGTAGGGCGCGTCGCGCTCGCCGCCGGTGAAGACCGCGGCGGGCGTTGCTCGTGCGCCGCCCCTCGCGCACGCCGCGGCCTTAACGTCCACGGCGCGTTCACCGACGGTAATGCTGAATTGGGAGAAGCGGCGTGGGCCGCCGCCCCGCGCGCACCCCACGTGGCGCCCGGCGACGATCGAGTTGCGAGAGTTGGCCACCGTCGGCGGGCCAGATACCTCTTCCGCCAGCCCGGAGCACGCGCGCGGGCCCGTCGCGGTCGCCGGCGGCGAAGTCCCCGGCGCGAGAGCGTCGCACGCCGCGAGCCGCCGTTCCGGCGCGCACCCCGCGGGGTGCCGGGCGGCGCAATCCGCGGCGGGAAGCGCCGCACGCCGCGGGGCGCCGTCCGGGCGCGCACCCCACGTGGCGACCACAGACGTAATACCGAGTGGCGGGAGGTGGCGACCGTCGCGCATGCCGCCGCCTGCGTCGGCCGCGAGAACGTGCGCGGGCGCGTCGCGGTCGCCGGCGGCGGCGAATTCCGCGTGGGGAACGCGTCGCACGCCGTCAGTCGCCTTCTCGGCGCACGCCCCACGTGGCGCCCGGCGAGGATTGTCGCCTCAAACTGGCGCCCGGCGGTAGCGAAAACAGGCAGGGCGGATCCAATGTTCAAAAAGGTCCAAGAATTCCAAGTTGGGAGAGACGGATCTTCATCGCCTCTGGGCTAACAATGTACTTAGCCGCAAGGAGGGCAACAGTCCGCTTATCAATAGCTTCCAGCGCATTCAGGTCGGCCTGAAGGAAACTAGTTGGCATCAAAAGTTCAGCGGAGAACCGGTTGGCTTGTATCTCAACCCAATTAATTGCTTTCGAGGAATCAGAATTTCGCCAAGCAACTCTAAAGTTTTCGTCAACGTGCTGCTCCAGCCCTTCATGTAGAAAATAGTGCCCTAGCTCATGGCCAATCGTGAAGCGCTGACGATTAATGTGATGAGCGGGATTGACAGCAATTACGACGCGGCCATCCCTCCTGACGATTGCACCAGAGATTTCATCGTCGCCGGGTAGCGACGCCAGTATAATGTTCAGTTTCTTGGCAATTTTCTCCACCGGCACCGGTGGATGACGGACGTTGAATTTCGCCAGCAACCCGTCGACCGTGTCGCTGATTTTATCGCTCATACTCGCTAGCCTCTACTGCTGCTTCCCGTGCATCAGCACGTTCTCGACTTCCGCCAGATATTCGGACTGCCGGGTGTCAGATTTACTACTGCTAACCTCCAACAGAGCCGTTTCCTTGGGCAGCAGTTTCGTAATATCCACCCTAAGGGTTGCAGCAAATAAGTAGAGTTGATGAAGCTGAACCGGTTGCCTACCACACTCGATATTGGTCACGGATGTACGTGATAAACCGACCTTGGCTCCGAACTGTTTCTGAGAAAGACGCTGCCGCCGGCGCTCGGCCGCTACCGCAATTCCGATCTCACCACTACCGATCTGGACGGACACAAGCGGACGTTTTGCCGTGCGCTGAGCTTTGCGGCGCTCCGTCAGGGAATGCCTCACTTACTGGATGCGGCGATTTGGCGCCAGCACAATCTCATCCTGCGGCCCAAGGCTGGCGCCGTAAAGTTGATTCAACTGGACGATCTCCGGGGCGATGTGCTGGCGCGCTTGGCAGCCGCCGCGTTCCTGATTCTGGCAACCAGTCCGGGCAACCATCAGGTCTGGGTAGCGGTAGGGAACGGCCCTGCCGGTTTGGCGCGCAGCCTGCGCCAAGCCAGCGGCGCCGATCCCGGTGCATCGGGAGCCACGCGTGTGGCGGGCAGCATCAATTTCAAACGCAAGTATGCGCCGGATTTTCCCGTGGTGCGCCTGCTGGAAGGGACGCCGGGCCGCACCGTGACCGTAACCGAACTCGCCGCCCTCGGCCTGATCGCCGGAGCGGAAGCGTTGACCGTGAGCCACCCGAACCGCATGCCATCCGTCCGGCGCGCGACGGCATGGCCCAGCTACGCGCGTTGTTTGCAGAATGCGCCCTGCGCGCGCGACAGCGACCGCGCCGACGTCAGCCGCGCCGATTTTACGTTCTGCCTGCTGGCGATGGATTGGGGCTGGAGTGAGGCGGCCACCAGCCAGCAGTAACTGGAGAACAGCAGCAAAGCCCGGAAGAATGGAGCGGCATATGTCCGGCGGACGGTCGAACGCGCCGCCGCCGTAATCTCCCGCCGCAGCATGGCAAAAAGCAAGTTTCCGTAAGTCCCCCCGAACCGCGCCACGGCCTCGGCCCGCCCCAACCACCAAGACCGTTTCGGGTTGCTCCATACCCAAACATCTGGCGCCTGTTCCCAATCCCGTTCTCGGCCTGGGTCACTCCCGTCAAACGCTACTGGGTCACTCTTGCCGAGCACCGAAGCGGCGCGCGCCCCACCTGCCCCCCGGCGACGATCGCGCGGCAGGAGGGGGCGACCAAAGTCGAGCGAAAGGCCTCCAGCGGTTCCCGGCTGTGGCGCCACGAGACTCATTCCGCCATCACCGCGGCCAGCAACGGCGTAACGGCGTGACGGATCTGATTAGTCAGTTCCTCTTCAGTCGGCCGCCGGCACTGGGCGATCGAATCTCGCTCGGCGATCTGAATAGCGGAGATCAATTCTTCCGCCGATTCGGCAGTCTTCCTGACAGTCGCACGGAGGATCCCTCGGATCAGGCGACCCTTTTCCGGTCCTTCACACGGCGTGCAGGCGCTGGAATCAATGGTAAACGCGTGAACGGCATTGCCTATCTCCAGCCAGCCGCCGGAGCGGTCCATCCGAAGAGTCTGTCGGAACAGCACGAGTACGCCGAACGGCAACGCGCAGACGGAAGCCGGCCTCTCGAAACCACTAGGCCACCGCAGATGCGCGGCTCCGATTGGCCCTCCCGGGAAAGCGAACTTACGAACGAGTTCTGCAACATCTTTGAGGTTCAGCCCGAACTTCGGCGTTGTGGTATTACCCGGTCCGAAAACGATCTCTTCCCCATAATCGGCGCATACGTAATTGGCGCCATTTGGGAGTTGAAGAACAGTAGCCGTCTCGTCCACACGCGCCACGCGGTCGCCCTGGCGTTGAAACCTCTGCCGCACGAAGCCATCCTGCCATTCAGCGGCTCCGAGTTCTTCTAGGAAGAACTGCACGTCCCCCCAGGTGCAAAGGCCCGGATCCTGGCGCCGGATGGACTTCTGCTGTTCCCCGAAACGGTCATGGAAGTGTTTCCAGGATCTGAAGCCCTGCTGGACCATATCCGAGAGGCGTTGCTCATCCTGGGCGTTTAGCGGAGCGTCGGGCGCATTCAACAAGACACTCTGCAATTCGTCCTGGGGCATCAGGCACATGACCCGCGAGTAAACCGATTCAAACCTCTCGCGCTCCACCAAAGTCGCGGTAATCAATCTCAGCTTCTCGCGGGCTATCCGGTAGGCATCGGCCTCGCGGCTATCTTTGACAACAAGGGTATCGACGATAATGGTCTCCCTTGATCCAAAGCGATGGATACGCCCGACTCTCTGCTCCATGTCCATGGGATTCCACGGGACGTCGATGTGAACCAGCCGGTGGGCCACCTGCAGATTGATGCCCTCTCCCCCGGCTCGGGACGAAACCAAGAACTGTGGGCCATCCGCAGACCAGAACGAGGCCACTTGGTCGTTGCGCTCGGTATCACTCTGCCCGCCGATAATGAGCGCGGGGCGGACTCCGTGTCGCTTCTCGAGAAATCGGGCAGGGGCGGTCACGCTCTCAATGGGTTGCGCGAAAAGCACCACCTTCTCGGAGCCGGTCCGAGCGAGCAGTTCGCGATCGATTATCTCCCACTTCTCGTCTTCAGCCTTTCGAACGAGGGCTATACCTTCCCGAATCAGGTCCTCTAAGCCGTTCGTCGATAGCCAGTCGCGGTCCTGCCCGGGCAAAAAATCTTCGATGTCTTCTACATCCGCGTCCGTCTGTTGCTTGTCCACTTCTTTCGTAATCCGATTGAACAGGCGCTCGATCGGCTCGTCTTCTGGCCCTAAACGGTACGGCCGCAGAACGGCAAGAGCGTCGCTAAGGGCACGGTTCCGAAGGTCCCAACCCGCCCGAACTGCCTGCCGCACCAAATAACCTAGACCCGCGTGCGGACTAGAGGCAGCCCACTGCATCGCTTGAGCACAACGCCAACCTGCTGCGCGCCGGCGTGAGTCAGCCATGCTGAAAGTGTCGCGGGGTGGGCTATAGAAGTCATGAATACTCTGGAGCCAACGGCGGTGCACCGGCCCGAGGTCAACAATGAGGGGTTCGTTTACATGCCTGGGCGGGAAGACTGGATTCCCGTTCCAATCGTGGATATCGTCCTTTGTTCGATAGATCACCCGGCCGGAGAGGCTTTCCGGCGGCTCATCCTCCGCACGAAGGAACCGCAGCAGGTTTTCAAAGCGGGTTCTGTGGCCCTGGTGTGGTGTACCGCTCATCAGGATTACGCGTCCATCGGCCGGCTGTTGTGAAATCAGCTCCCGGACAAGCCTGTACGCCTCTCCTGGATCCGTCCCGTCCGGCGACCAAGCGGAGAGGTGATGGCATTCGTCGACCACGATGATGTCCCATGGCGCCGTCTTCAGGATCCGCTCGAAGTTGTTTCCGGGAACAGCTCTGTGGATGCTCGCTATAATTCTCGGGTCTGAAAGCCGGGCATCACCGTCGTAAGCGCTCCACTGCCGGAAGGGCAATTTCAGTCGGTCAAATTCGCGTCGGACGTTGCTGACCAGCCGTGCCGGCGCCAGGTATAAGACGCGGAGTCCAGGACGCTGGGCTAG
>CAWDOH010000076.1:0-185884 GCA_963803725.1 Bryobacterales bacterium
TCGAGGTCGACGCCATCGCGAAGATTCTGAATGCCGCAATAAGCTTTGAGCCCGGCCGCGTCATAATCACGGTTCCGCCCCCGCCGAGGTGCCGCCACGCCAGAGCGTGTCGCGCCAGGATTGTCAAAAGAATTTGCCCGGGCGGGGATTTCCGCATTGGCGGAGATGTGGGAATGGAAGGGCGCGATTGCATCGGCGATCAGATCGGGAGTTGCCGGGGGCAATTGGCTGGCCCCCTGGCTTAAGGACCACCGCGCCCACGCAGCAGCAGAGCCTAAGTCAAGCCTCGTTGGCGGCGAAAACCGACTCCGATCAAAAGGCTCTGCAACTGTTCAGCAATGAGTTCGCGAATCTGGCGCAGTGGGACAGCAATACCCAGGCGACTATTCTCTCCCTGAATGGCGAGCAAACGGTCAATCCGGCGGCAGCGCAGAACGATCCGCTTCTGGCGAAGATCTCGGAGTGCGGCAATTTTCTAAATGGAATGCTGGTTAGCGGCGAGTTCACCGACAGTCCCAGTTGCCACTGAACCGATGAGATCTACCCGTTCTTGAGTTACTGCTCCAGCAGCACTCCCATGACGTCGCCCTCGCCCCAGGCTTTGACGTATTGTGCTTTCCCAATCGTTCCCGGGCCGTTTGGCCCCATCTCGTAATAGACCTTGGCGTCTATCGGGAACTGTTTCAATGCTTCCATCAAGTCTTTCACGGTAAATTCTTTGTCTGCCATAATTCCTCCCATCACGCGGCCAAGCTGGACGGCGCGCGTTGTTTCGCTTTAGCCGCCAGTTCCCGATCAGCTTCCTGCAGCAGTTGGGAATTGAATTGCGCACCCATCAATGTCACGAAGCCGATCCAATAAAGCCACATGCTGAAAGCGAGCGCTACTCCCAGGCTGCCATATCCCTCGTTGTACGCGGAGAAATCCTCGAAAGTAGATTCCGAGCAAGTATGACAATCCGATCCAGCCGCCAACTGCGATCAGCGCACCGGGCAGCGTGCTGAGGAACCTGTTTTTCACATTCGGCGCAACGAAGTAGAGGAGTTCAACCGCGAGAACCGTGCATACAATTGCTGCCGCCCATCGAAAATAAGGCCACAAAGGTCCCATGCCGAAGGTTGCGGTCAGCCAGGCGCTGAGGCCACGCCCCGCAAGCAGCAAGCTGAGGGCAACGACCAGCAGGAATCCAACCGAGAACGTAAGGCCCATGGCGATAGCGCGCGTCTTCCAATAGCGCCTCGTCTCAGCCACGTCATAGGCGGTGTTGAGCGCTTCGATTAGAGCGGTAAACCCGCTCGATGCCGACCACAGGGTGAACAGCGCGCCGAAGGTAAGCAGACGACTGTGCCTGGACAAAATCGTGCCCCTCATCAAAATCCTGAGCGGCCCCATGCTGGCGGCGGGGACCACTCGAGCGATCAATCCCATGACCTGGCTGAAGAAGTCCGGGAGTGGCAGATGGCCAACGACTGCCGAAAGAAAAATCAGAAAAGGAAACAAGGCCAGAACGAAATAGTACGCCAGCGCCGCCGCAAACGCCGTGGTGTGATCCTTTTCCATGTCGCGAACCACATTGACCGCAGCGTTCTTGAAATGGAGTAACCGCACGTGGATCACTGTGCAAGCTTCGCCTCAGCACAGTTCTTCAAACCGCACTTCGTCGTCCGCTTAGCAAGTTAATAACCAGAATCACCAAGCCAATAACCAGTAGCAGGTGAATGAGGGCTCCGCCGACATGCAAACTGAAACCTAAAAGCCACAAAACGATAAGAACTACGAAAATCGTCCAAAGCATGCGAAACTCCTTCGCTGATTTTGTGAGAAGTGCTGCTTTCAATAGTTATCTTCGCCGAGTTCCTTCCGTATTGCTGTGCAGAATTGCTCGTTTGCATGAGAATCCTCGTCGCGATATCGTGCCAGACGGGGGTACAATAAAAAAAGAGAGAGGCTGCTTAGGCAGGAGGAGGGCCTATGTCTCCAGCTCGACAACTGAACGATCCTTCATCCCCGATCCAAGCGAAACTCCAAACAAAGCGTAAAGCCGTGGGTCCAAGTGAAATGTCAAGAAGAGGGTTGATTTTGATCCTCAGATATTCCTCGCAACCATTGGCGAGGGCAGGAAATCTGTGCTTTTCCAGAGGAAGCAAACAATCTTTGCCCAAGGGGATGCCGCTGATGCGGTGTTCTATATCCAGACGGGCAAGGTAAGACTCACCGTGGTCTCGAATACTGGTAAAGAAGCAACCGTCGGCATATTCGGTGAGGGAGTTTTTTCGGCGAAGCTCGCTTGCCGGCCAAACACTTCGCATGGGCTCTGCAACCGCCATAACGGATTGCGCGGTTCTTCGAATCGACAAGAAAGCCATGATGGAAGCGCTTCATCGGGAACACGAATTTTCCGATCTGTTCGTGGCCTATTTGTTGGCGCGGAACATCCGTTACGAAGAGGATCTGGTTGATCAGCTTTTCAATTCCAGCGAAAAGAGACTGGCCCGGATCCTTTTGCTGCTGGCTCATTTTGGCAAGGAAGGCAAGCCCGAGAGTGTAGTTCCCAAGATCAGTCAGGAGATGCTGGCGGAAATGATCGGCACCACGCGCTCGCGGGTCAGCTTCTTCATGAACCGGTTCAGGAAGTTGGGCTTCATCCACTACAACGGCGGGCTGCAAGTCCACAGCTCGCTGCTCAACATTGTGCTCCACGATTAGCCCTGAAGGTCGGGATGGCGAAGGAATGGCTTCCGATCAGAACTAAGGGCGTTGATTCTTGGTGGATCGAGGCTATAAAGAAGGCAATCAGGGGCGAAAAATCAGGGGCTGGGCGAGCACGGTTTATTTCAAGCCCAGTTCGCCATTGTACTGTTGGGTAATCCCGTAGCACTCACAGGCGGACTCTTCGAGCTTCTTGCGGTTCACAATCTTCACTGCGCCTCGGGTGTACTCGATGAGCTTCTTCTTCTGCAAAACACCAGCTGCCGAGCTCACGCTAGGCCTATCTGTCCCCAACATGGTTGCGAGAAAATCATGGGTGACGGGCAGTGACTCTGAGTCCACTCGGTCCTGGGTCATTAGCAACCATCGTGCAAGGCGCTGCTCAATGCCGTGCAGCCGATTGCACGCGGCTGTTTGCGCAACCTGCATTCCCTGAACTACCGCATAGCGGCTCAATATCAATTGCAGCTGTGGAGTGGATTCCAAAATGTTTTGCAAAGCTGCGACTTCTACCCGAAACCCATCCCCCGTGATTTGTACCACCGCTTGAAGCGGGCTCCTGCTCAGGCCGACCGCCGCCGGTGTTCCTATAAAGCCCTCATTGCCAACGATGCCGGCTTCGGCTGTTCTTCCATCCTTCATTACGACTACAAGAGAAATCAAACCTCGATTTGGGAAATACGCAAAATCCAGCTTTCCGCCCCCCTCATGAAGGACTAGATGGTTTGGCAAGCTGACATATTCGAGATGGGGACGAAGTGACGCTGTAGTCGCTATCGGAGATCGATAGCAGTATCAGGTTGCTGACTGGTTTCCCTTCGGTATTCGTCCGCTCGCCCGACTGCACGACTTGGAGGCCTTTGCTTTCCACAAACCATCCTTGACAGCGAGGATCTGAACCGAAAGCCTCGCAGATACGGGGAGGAACTCGCCTTGTCCCTTGTGCGAAGCCGGAACCTTTACTTATCAACCCTATGCTGGATACGACCCTGATACTGAGCAATACGGACCGCTCGAGAACGCACGAAACGTGACGACACCTAGGGCGATTCCGCTCGCTTCAAACGATGCCGAAATCAGACGTTCGCACGAACAAAACTTCTCCATCTATGTAGGATGCCCGACAGACCATCCAAATTGGCGCATGTACACTTCGCCCGTCTCTATTTTATGCATCTTCGGCACGCCCAGACTGGTGACGGGGGCGCAGTGACGGAGGCGGCCATGAGCCGGAGGCTGGTATGGATCGAGCAACAGCGTTTTCGGGGTTTTGGTTGTTCCGAATGTGGCTGGCGGTTCAAACCTTCCAGTACGCCGACTGGCAAATCTTTCGATGAAATGATGCGGAACTTTGAGTTGCAGCGCGACCAAGAGTTCAAGTTGCATGCTTGTGCCGATTACCTAAAGAGCCAAGAGCACAGAAGCAAAAACGCTGAACAAATCCAACTGCCAAGATTGGGAAAACCTCTACCGCGCCGCAGCTCCAACCGGACGGTTCCTGCATCTTGTTGTTGATCTTTGCGCGCAAACGGAGCTTTACCTTTGCTAACGCCAGATGCCCGACACGGCTTCGTGTCGCCTCAATGCGCGGAGTTGCCCGCGACCGTTGGAGCCGGCGCCGCGGACTTTAACTGGCCCAGAGCCGTTAGCACGGCTTGCCAGCGAACCGTAATTCTTCGTCTCAATCGGTACCGAGAGGTCGGAATAGAACTGCAGAATGTTGTCGCGCAGCTCCGGCGAGTTCCAGTCGAACTTCCGCTCGGACAACTGAGCCAGCAATTTGGCGTAAGTCTCGTCGGTGAGCGAATATTCCGCTGCCTTGGTCTGGTTGCCGCTATCAAGGTCGCAGTTGGGCAGCACAAGAGTGTCAGTGCAAGCACTTCAGAAAGCCCGGTATTGATCGACAGTGGTATTGATGCTCTTGATGTACAGATCTTCGGTTTGCGGAGTCGGGCTATTGAACGCCAACCTTTTGAAGGGACCAATTTTCGGCATGTATCGCAGGAGTGTTGACAAGATCCGCGTGCCCAGGCCCGGCTTCACGTAGTCCTTTCCCCACTCCTTTTCATAATCGGAGCGCGAAAGACGATACAGAAACTTTTGTTTCGCGAAATCGGGCGTTTCGCGCATCAGGTCTTTCTTGTGGGTTTGCAGCGCGACCTGGGTCATTTCCGGAATCATCCGGCTGACCGCGAAGCGATACGAGCCGACCGCCAGATCCTCGTGGGTGCAGCACGTCTTTCAACTCCACCCCGTACACGACGGGAAAGACCCGCTCCAGCAAGGGCTTGGACACTTGAAATCCGATGAAATCGTGATACTGCTGCGAGGCATAACGATTCTTCGCGACCTGCACCGTGTCGAACCCAAACTCTGTTTTCAAATGCGCGGTTTTGTCCTGCGCATACCGGACGGATTTGCCAAACTTCGCTCGCAGCTTCGGATATTCGATGGCGACGGACTGGTTGACCGCGGGGTGGCCGGCAATATCCGACGCATAGTGGGACAGCGCGCCCAGCGCGAAAGCGTACTCGTTGACATCCTGGCTCTCGATCAGCAGTTCGTGAACGAAGTCTCCGCTGCGGACGTAATGCACCAGGTTGCTGAATTCCTCACTGCCGAATGGATAGTAGCCGAGATCCTGGATGACCGCGCCGCCATAGGCGTAGGCGTGGGCTTCGCGGATCTGGTCTTCCGACAGTCCCGGATATCGCTTGAGCAGGAGGGGCTGGATCTCATCGGTCCAGAGCAGGTCAACGATTTCTTCATGCGTCAGAACGGAGTACGCGGACATTCCGCCGCTGCACATCAGGCACGACGAGAAGAAGCGCTGGTCGCACGGATAAAAAGCAGGCGCCAGCCCTTGGCGATGGCGCCTGGTACTTGCTGACCGGCCGTGCATGGCTCAAATCCGGCCGAGAAGAAGCAAAATGACAACGATCACAAGGATCATCCCCACTCCTCCGGTCGGGGCATAACCCCAGTCTCTGCTGTGCGACCATCTGGGTAGCGCACCGAAGAGGGCTAAAATCAAAATCACGATCAATATAGTTCCGAGCATGTTTTGCTCCTTTTCCCTGCACCGGGACGACCTTGAAACGTCAAACCCGCATGGAGGGGGGTCAACTGCTGGTTATAGACGTTCCGCCGTTAATTAATGGTCAGAACTGCTCATGTGTGGAAGGAATAAGCGGCTTGCCTCGTTTGTCGGTTCACGCACGAGACAGCTGGGAATGGCCATCTCTATAACGGCGTCATCAGTTCTATTGCCGCGCAAACCAGAACAAATGGCGCGGATCCGAGAAGTGGACCCGCGCCGAGATGACAGTGAATCGCTTTTTCTTTACGCCGCGAGCGGGCTAATGCAATCCGTCGCGGTCAATCCGCTAATTACGTGGACGCTCTTCGCCAGCTGGCTTCTGAGCGGGCGGTTCTGTTCGCCGGACGAGCCTCGGGTTTAGGGGCGTCTGGGACGCGGAGCAGGCTGGGCATGAGCCGTGCTCACCGGACGAGCCGCGGACGGCTTAGACTCCGTTGGCGGACGTGGGGCGGGCTGTGCCGCTCTCGCGGGCGCCTTGGTTTCATTCGTGCGGGCCGTAGCTGGCTTAACAGTAGCGGGTCTTATTCTCATTCGCACGGGTTGCCGCTGCTTTATTCGCAGCCGCTTTGTTCTCATTCGTGCGGGCTGCAGCTGCTTTGTTCTCGGCAGCCTTGTTTTCAGCGGCCTTGTTCTCGGTGGCCTTGTTTTCAGCAGCCTTGTTCTGTAGCCTTGTTTTCAGCTGCTTTGTTTTCGGTGGCCTTGTTCTCAGCGGCCTTGTTGCAGCAGCCTTGTTTTCAGCTGGTTTGCTCTCGGCAGCTTTATAAGGTGCTCCCGCTGCTTGGCCGCTACCACTCCCTGCCGCTGAACTCTCCAGGCTTCGCAGTTGCAGCGACCGCCGGCCGCCGTGGTTCACGGACGCCAGGAGTGCGTGGTTGGTACTGGCAGCCTGCACATGCTGGGTTTGCAGCGAGGTTGGCGGCGTGTGTTGCTCATGTGCCGCTGTCTCTTCTGCTGCGGTTGGACGCGCGGTAATTCCACCCTCGCCGCCGTTGTAGCTGACATGGTTCACGGTAGTGTTGTTGATCACCGTCGTGTTGTAGACATTGTGAATGTTCGTGACGTTCACGTTGTTCGCCGCGCGGTTGTAGTAAAAGGCTCCGTTATTCCAGTATCCGCCTTGATAGCCGACTCCGCCATAGCCAAAGCCGTAGTTGACGCCGCCGTAGAAGCCGACTTGCGGACCCCAGTAGCCGCCATTCCAGGCGAAAGCGTTGCCGCCCCAACCCCAATAACCGGGAGTCCAGAGCAAACCAACTGCGGGAGGCTGGACCCACGTACCCGGCACCCAGAAGTAGCCTTCATCTCCATAAGCCCAGTAGCCGGGCGTCCACAAATAGCCGGCGGCGGGGGCCATGGGTTGCACGTAAACAGGTAGCGCGGGTGGAGCGATCACAATTGACACCGCGAACTGCGCGTACAGGCGGCCGGTATGGCCAGTATCAGAAGTGCTAGCAACAGCAAACGGATGATACGCATTTTGATCACCTTGCCAGATCATCCTTCGATTTGCCCGGTTGACAGACTGCGGTCGCGGGCTGCGCGGAGTGAGAGGCGACGTTCATACGTAAGGATTCCACGGATGCCCTGCCAAGTCTGAGCACTACGGCTCACTTTCGGAATGGCGCAATTTGAGTCTGGGAACCCGATTTTGCGGACGGGGCTTGCTGGCGGGCAATAAGAAAGCGGCGCGGTCCCAGAGCAGTGGTCTCGCGCCGATGGAAGTTAAGCTGATCGCGCCTGAAGCAACGCCAGATAGGCCGCTATCAGGGAGAAGCTAAGCGCAATGTTCACGCCAGGATAAGTCGGGTTGCACAGGTAATAGACGCCGCCGATGTCGACAACAAAAACGTCTTGGGTGTAGAGCCAGTTGCTCGGCCACACACCGGCGAATCCGAACCAGTAACCACCGTATTGGAAGCGGCGATTCCCATACTCAGCTTGGCTGACACGAAATGTGTGTTCGCGTCCGAAGTTGGCTTTGTAACGATCGTCGGGAATGCGAGCCGACTGTCCGCCCTTGGCCTGCTGTTCGTTTTTCTCTACTTTGGTGTTCTTTTCCTGCTGCTGCGTGTTCTTCACGTCTTGTTTGTCGTTCTTTTCCTGCTGCTGCGCATCTTTATCCTCTTGCTTTGCTTTCTCGGGCTGCGCTTTGTCTTCTTGCTTCGGCTTGGCTTCATCCTGGTCCCCGCGCTGCTCCTGTGCGTACACCGGAGCGGCGATTCCGAGAACCAAAGCCAGAACTGCTGTGCTGATAATTCCAACTAGTTTCATGTTGCCTCCATCATCGAATCGTTCCGTAATCCGTTCTACTGCATGCTTCCGGTGGTGGTGTTGACCGGGGTGCCAATGGCGTCGCCGGAAACCAGAAGCTCGACTCTCCGGTTTTGCTAACGTCCCTCCGCGTTATCGTTTGTGGCCACCGGAAGAGTGTTGCCGAAACCCCTTGCGCTGACTGAAGCTGTCGACACGCCCTGCTGCACTAGATAATCCCGTACTGAGCCGGCGCGATTCTCCGACAGTTTCTGATTCATGTCATCGTTGCCCACATTGTCGGTGTAGCCACCAACCTCAATTTCAAGCCCTGGATACGCCAGCAGAATTCCAGCGACTTTCGCCAGCTTCTCCCGTGCGCCCGGCTTCAACGAGTATTTTCCGGTGTCAAACAACACGTCAGACATGCTGACAATCAGCCCACGCGCGCTATCGCGAGTCTGCAGAATGGAATTCAACTGCTCAGACAATCGCGTGCGCATGGCGGCTTTGTCGTTGTCCGCCTGCTGGGCAGCTAAACGGGATTGATCGGCATCGGCCTGGGCCGCGGCGACCGCCGCTGCCGATGCTGCTTGATTTGCGGCCATGTCGGATTGCGCCTTTGCCGCATCCGCCTGAGCTTGCTCTTTCTGCCGGGTTGCTTCGTCGGCTTGCGCCTGCGACTGGGCTTGCGCCTTGGTGGACGCCTGCCGTTGGTTCGCCAGACGCACCTCATCCATCTTTTTGACTGCGATGGCGCGCGCATCTTCGGCAGTCTGGACTTCCTCTCGGGAGACTGCAATCAGCGGTTTTCTCTCAATGTGTTTTCTTGTGGCATACTCGTCGGCGTTGTTCATTAACCGCAGCGCGTGTTGATAGCTGTCGCTGGCGTATGTTTCGGCCCCCTCGGATTGAGCGATGCGCAGGGCATTCCGCGCTTCGAAGAATTCCAATGGCAAGGCGGCATTCGGCCACCGGATCGAACTTGTAGCCAGTGGGAATGTAGCCACCCCGTTCCATGAGTTCATACTTTGCGTTCACCGCTTCGGTCGTTCCTTTAGTGTCCGCGCGAACCACGTTTTCGAGCACTACCGCGTTGCTGGGTTGCCGCACGGCATAATACGGTTCCGCAGTGACGATCAGTGCGAAGGCCTGAAGGTTGGTGGTTACGGTCAGTTTGCTGCGATGGTTATCGCCTACTAACACCTCACCCAGGTTCACTGCCCGGCCCTCGGGCGAGATCGCCCACAGGACGTAGGTGAGATATTCGTTGCCGAAAGCTGTGGGATTCTGCAGGTTGCCAAATTCGGCCTCGATTTCAATGGATCCACGCTTGCTGTTGATCTTGGCTTCTCCGTTCGCAGAAGGCATCAGTTCCGTGCCCGCGAAATCCAGCTTCGTAGCTCCGCTGCGATGCTCGTACTTCACCGCTTGGACGGTGCGGCTGATTACATTGACCTGGAACATTGGCGTTGCGGCCACAGGCTCGGCGGTCAATGTGTTTTGAGAATTGCTTTGAGCCATGGCAGCCAGGCTCAATACGACGGGGAGCGCTAACGACAGCTTGATCTTCATTGGATCTCCTACTGGCAGAGACTCTGCCGAGGTTACTTCCAGATTTTGAGTTTCGTGGTCTGGTGTGTTTCCTGAGTAGCCTCTCGCCAGATCTCATCCACCGACGTGGATATTCGAAAGCGAGTGAAACAACCCAAAAACATTGAGCAGCCACAACACCACGACGATGACTACGACGCCATTCAGAATCGACTTGATGGACGACTGCATGGGGATGAAGCGGTTCACCAGCCACAGGAGGACACCCACCACGATGAGCACTTCGAACAGTTGAACTAAAGGCATGACCTTTGACCTTTCTTCTTGGGTGGGCAGCGACCTAAGAGCAGAAACTGGGAATTAGCGGTCGTTGCTCTCTCGACACACTCAGGAGAACAAAGAATGACAGGTGTGGGACTGCAGTGTCTGAGCAAGATAGCTCACATGAGAAGAATCAGCGACGCCGGCAACCGGGGAATAAGAATATACAGGTGGAAATTTACAGATGAGATCGAGGTAGCTCACACCACGCAGGTCAGGACGCTCGTTTGATGGCCGCGGTAAATCGGCCGGTCACGTCCGACAAGTCGAATTCGCCTCCGCAATCGATGCAGACTCGGTACGTCCGGCGTTTGATGGTGAACACGCGAGTAAGATGACGGTGATGGCATCCAAAGGTAAGTTGGAAAATCCAAAGCAGCGGGTGCGTCACTCCTGACTGCGCTTTCTCTCACGACTTCCATTGGCATCGAGCCAACTTAGCAGAGAACGGACGCTGCCCCGAGCCAGGGCGATCGAGCAATCGGCAGCTCCATAGTAGAGGTTAAGGGTGTCGCCGTCCTGATCCATGGTGTAGCCGCAGGGAAACACAACGTCCTTCACATCGCCATTGCGCTCATAGTCGGCCTCCGGTCCAAAGATCCAGGAGTCACCGCGCAGCAAGCACTCTTCCGGATTCTCGAGATCAAACAAAGCCAGTCCCAACCGATACAGGCAGCCCGAGGGCGTGTGCCGCACCCCGTGATAGAGCACCAGCCAGCCTCTGGAAGTCTCGATGGGGGGTGGTGACAAACCAATTTTGTTGGCGTCCCACCAGGCGCCACGACGAGCTTCCAAGATCAGGCGGTGTCGTCCCCAATGACGCAGGTCAGGCGAGTAAGAGATCCACATGTGGGAGCCGAGCGGGGTCATGGGCCGGTGGATGAGCGCCCAGTAGCCGTCAATTCTCCTGGGCAACAGCGCGGAGTCTTTGTCATCCGGCGGCATAATTACGCCATAGCGCTCGAAACTACGGAAGTCCCTGGTCAGAGCCAGAGACACGCCGGGGCCGCCACGCGAGTAGGACGTGTAAGTGACCACATACTGTTGCAGTTCGGGCACGAAGGTGATCCGGGGATCTTCGATGCCCCAGATCTCCTCTGGATAGTCAGTCGGGCTCGGCATCAAGGTCGGCTGGCTATCAATTTCCCAACCATCGACGCCGTTTGGAGAGCGAGCCGCGCAAAGATGGGATAAGCCCCGGCGATCTTCCACCCGGCAAAGCAGCAGGGTTGTGCCGTCGGCAAGCCGCGTCGCACCTGCATTGAAGACACTATTGATGGAGTAAGGCCAGTCCTTGCCGGTCAGGATAGGGTTAGCGGGATGGCGAAACAGCAGAGGCTCGTATCGAATTGTTGTGGCAACGCTCATGAGGATTTCACGGACATCGAAGAAACCACGTTCAAAGTACATCTGCAGTAACCTCTTCTCTGTCGCTATAAGCGTTGAACGTATCCGGGCTTGATTGGGGACCATTGACTTCTCCCTGCAAGCGCATTTCGACCTGTGCCATCAGGAATGCAAGGGTCGACTCGGCCCCCTGATTTTCATTCACTCGCTCCGGGTGCAGTCCGTCTCGACAACCGCCGGTGGTGGGATCGTAAAGAGCAATTTGCAGATCATTATTTCCCAGAAACCAGTTGAAGGCGCACCAGGCTTCTTTGCGCCAGCGGTCATCTCCCGTTATGCGATAAGCTTCGAGACAAGCGGAAACTGCGCCGCCCGCTTCAACCGGTTGTTGGTCGAAGCGTGCCTTCTCGCCGCCCTTTCGGTAAAACCCTAGCGAACCGATGGGCACGAAATGGTCTTTTTCCGCGCCGCTCTGTACTTCGCAGAGCCAATTCAGTGCGGTGAGGCCGATGGATATCATCTCGTGATCGGCGTGGCGACGGCCGGCGATCAACACCGCTTGGGCCAATCGAGCATTTGAGTAAGCCAGAACGTCTTCGAACCAGAACCAGTCCGGGGACTGGTTGGCGCGGTAGAGTTCGACAAGGCGGGCGGCCAGGAGCGAAGCTGGTTTGTTGAGCATCCCGGTCGCCGGGAAAGCAATTGAGGTACTCCTCAATCCCCATCAGGGCAAAGGCCCAGGCGCGCGGACTGGTAAAGGCGAGCACCGCCGGGACGGCGGCCTCGAAAAGACGGCCAGCCGCACCTCTGAGCGATTGATTTTTGGAGTGCCCCAGAACCGTCCCGAGTGCCCACAAGGCGCGCCCGTGACAATCCTCCGATCCCTGCGCTTCGCTCCAGGTGCGGGCATAGCTCAGGAAGTTTCTGAACCTGCCGTTGGAAGGATTCAGTGCATGTCCTATGAAAGCCAAATAGCGCGAGGCGAGATTGCCAGTCGCGGACGGCTCGGTTTGTCCAAGCTGTTCGAGGAGGATGGTTAAAACAAGCGCGCGAGCATTGTCGTCGGTAGTGTAACCCTCACTGTAGTTAGGAACTGCAAAGGTCGCGTGCTGGAGCAGACCGGTGTCGTCGGTCAATCGATGCAGGTGATCCAGGTTTAGCGGGGGTAACTTGTCGAGGCATTTTGCGAGAGTTCCGTCGGTGAATGTCACGCGTGGATCACGCATGCGGTCGGCGCGAGCCTGCGCGAAACTCGCCATGTACCCCTGGGCTGCTTTCTTCCAGACCATCTCCCGTGCGAACAGATAGGCGCGTTTACGCATGGCGTGGCGGATTGCGGGGGTATCAAGAAGCTCAATTGTTTTTCGCGCGATCGCATCGGGATCTTGAAATGGAACCAGGGCGCCACGGCCATCGTCCAACAACTCGATCGCATGCCAATAGGGAGTCGAGATAATCGCCTTGCCTGCGCCTAACGCATAGGCCAGAGTTCCGGAAACTACCTGCTCCTCATAACGGTAAGGGGTGATATAGATGTCCGCCGCCCCAATGAACTCGACCATTTCCTCAGGGCGGACGAAGCGGTTATGGAAGATGACTTGCGATTCCATCCGATTTCTTTCGCCAGAGCCTGCAGATGGTCCCGATAGTGGTCACCTTCGCGGCGGAGAATATGAGGATGGGTCGCGCCGGCGACGATGTAGACCACATTCTTGTGTTTGGACAAGATGTGCGGCAGCGCCTGAATGACATTTTCGATTCCCTTATTCGGGGAGAGCAGGCCGAACGTGAGCAGCACGGCTTTTCCTTCTACGCCAAACCGGTCTTTGTAGAAATTGGGATCCAGAAATGGCAAGTCGGGAACGCCATGCGGAACCATGTCGATCTTGCTGCCAGGTACTTTGAATATTTCTTGCAGAAACTGGGCAGACAACTGACTCATTACGATGAGGCGGTCGGATAGGGCTGCGATTTCTTCCATCACCTGCCGCTGATCGGGGTTTGGTTCACGAAGAACCGTATGCAGCGTGGTTATGACGGGCATTTTGAGACGGCGGAGGAGGGCCAGGATGTAACTGCCCGCCGGGCCGCCGAAAATTCCATACTCGTGCTGCAGGCATACCAGATCGAAATTGGTGAAATTCAGAAAGTCAGCGGCTTGCTCATAGGATGACAAATCGTCCTGCGCAAGTGCGAGTCGCACGCGGGCTGGGTAGGCATACCCCGATTCCGTGTCGTTGACCGGTACGGCGAACAATCGTGCTATACCACACTCCGTGGAAATCGCTTCACACAAGTCAGTGGTAAAGGTGGCAATGCCACACTGTCGCGGAAGATAGTTGCCAACAATCGCAATCCGGCTCGGGAGCCCGCCTGCTGATTGTTGCGGAATGGACGCCATAGAGCGACTCTTAGCCAGTTCGAGGGTTGCGGTCGAGGATACTGTTTCTGTGGACATCTGGTTCCTGGGCAGTGGCTCGGAGCGTGGAAAGAGCTTATCTCGAGAAAGAATGCACTGACATTCGGGTTGCATCAGGAACTGGCACTGGCCAATTCATGCATAACGGAACTCCAGCGAGGGCAGTTCTCCTCATTGTTTAGTATCCGCTGGTCGCAGCAACCCGACTGTTCAAAATTGACCAGACCGCTATCCGAGAATGCTCTAGAGTGGAGGACGTAACTCTTGGCCATGTCATATCTGGCGTGAGGGCTGCTTCGTTGGCGTAAATCTGAGATAGCGGCCCTTTTTCTTTTTGCACAGTTTTCCAGGAGGAGTATCGCATGGCGTCACCGGAGCACGGCCCCAATCGCTTGAATATGAAGTTTACAGACTGCGGCAGGAAGGTGGTCATTCACCTTGTGCGAGGCCTTCCCCCCAAAATAAGCAAGGATCGAAAGACGATCACCATTACATTTCCCGAGCAGCGAGCGATCGGCAGCCACCGCCGTAAAACCAGCACCCCGGGGAAGGCAGATTAATTCCGGCTGGCTTGGGCGATGACCACTGCCTATCGATCCGATCTAGTCGGCACCGTTTACCAGAGCGAGATCGCCGGTTTGATGGCCGATCGCTCCGTGAGGATGGATCCGACTGTTCTTTCGTGCCCGAAGAATTGCGCCGTGCAATACAGCTTACTGGTCCCAAGGGAGAGCACAGCAGCTGAGACCGCGCGACACCAGGCCGCGGTCACGAAGGCCTTGTTGCAGCAGTATTGCCCTCATCATCCTCCCAAGATCGAATTAGATTTGTTCTGAACCAAGATGAAGAGCGATCCCAAGCATGCATAAGACCGGATTTTAAGGAGTTCACGATGCCTCTGTTCGTTTGCCGATGGCAGAACGGCGATTTCTCTGCTGCCCATGCTCGCTCGCGAGAGGAAGCCATCGGACTGTTGGCAGAAATCGGGAATGCGGAAGGCTGCGAAATATTTCCCATCGACAATTTCATGGTTCATTTCCACACCGCGAGCGACACGGACAACTTCGAAGAGATGCTGCCGGTGAAGTTAGGCGGCTTCGGAGAACACACCCATCGCATGCTCTGCGAGCGAATGTACCCGGCGTACTGCGCAGCCATTTCCGAGATCGATAAAGACAGGCCGAATGTTGACGACGTTCTAAAGGAGAAGCTATACGCCGCGCGTGAGCTGCTTGATAACGCACTGCGAATCGAACGCAGCCGTCAACACGCGGTCAAGCCACCCCCAGTCCCAATCGGCCCTCAGAGATCCGGGCCGCAACCAACCTAGCTCGATGATTGGTTTCTTATGACACCAGACGTTCAAGTCGGCACGATCCTGATTGGCGTGGAATCGCCACGCATGGTGGAGGTCCTCGCTCTGCAGAGTGAACCATACTTTGACCACTGGAGCGTGGTTAAGGGTCTCGATGGCTTTACTCTGGATGACAAGATTCACGCTGCCCGGTGGAACTTCTTTTTCCTGGCCGGCGAAGTGAAGGTGCTGTTCTTGGGCGCGGTGGGAGCGATTAAGGTCCGCGAAGCGTTGCAGCGAATCTCCCGAAAGGTAAAGTCAGAGAGCTTTAATTGCCTGGAGGTGACCGGCATTGTGACCAGGCGATTCCTTGGCGTGCTCTACACGACCGTCTCCGCACACTCGCGGCACATTCAACCAAGCTCCCAACTCCGCAACCTGGACCAACGGCGAGCGGAACAGGAGAACGCGGACTGGGCCAGGGGTTAACCGCAGGCGATACAGACCGAGTTCATGCGGGGTAGCAACGTAATCAGCGAGGGGAAAAACTGTCAGCTTTCTCCTGAAGTTCCGCCCAGCGTGCATAGAGCGTGTCCAGATCTTTTTGTGCCGCTTCCATTTCAGCGTGAGCGGCAACGAGCCTGGGTCCGTCGCTGGCAATCGCGGGGTCTTCCAGTGCGGCACGTTTACTTTGCAATTTCTGCTCGGCGTCCGTAATACGCTGCTCGATGCCGGCATATTCGCGTGCTTCGAGGTATGAGAGTTTCTTTTGTGCTTGTACTGGCGGGGCAGAGGAACCGGAACGGCGGCGATGAGGACTCGCTCTCGTTCCGGGAGCGCTTGCGCTCGGCCTGCCAGGTTTCCCATTGCCCATAGTCCGCAAAGCTTTCCGCACTGCCTTGACCATCCAGGCCAAGTACGACCGTAGACACGCGATCCAAGAGGTAGCGGTCATGCGTGACCAGGACGAGAGAACCGCGGAATTCGAGCAGGCTCTCTTCGAGGATTTCCAGGGTGGGGATGTCGAGGTCGTTGGTGGGCTCATCCAGCAGAAGAATGTCGGCAGGCTGCAGCATGAGCTGAGCAATCAGCACACGGGCGCGTTCGCCTCCGGAAAGCCGCTCGACGGGTTGGTCGAGTTGTTCGCCGCTAAACAGGAATTTGGCGGCCCAGGATGCAACGTGAATGACGCGATCCTGATAGACAACCGAATCCCCTTCGGGAGCGAGCGCGCGACGTAGGGTCAAGCTAAGATCGAGGCTGGCGGCTCTGGTCGAAATACACGGTGCGCAACCAGTCAGCGCGCCGAATTTCGCCGCGCGTGGGGGCCACTTCGCCACGCAGCATGCGCAATAGGGTCGTCTTGCCGCTGCCATTGGGCCCAACCACGCCGACCCGCATCCCGGCCGAGACGATAAAGTTCAATCCTTCGAACAATTTGCGATTTCCAATTTCGCAAGTGACATCCTGCAGTTCGATCAACCGCTTGGTCTTTCGGTCGGTTGCTGCGAAATCAATTTGTGCGGTGGCGGCTGCGGGTTCTGGCATTCAAGCCGGCAAGTTCGCTTATCAGTTCGCCGGCTTTATCGATGCGGGCTTTGGATTTTCGTGTGCGCGCTTTTGCTCCTCGCCGGAGCCACTCAATCTCGGAGTGAACCAGGTTTTCCAGAGCTTCCTGACGTTTCGATTGAGCGTGGAGAAATTCTTCTTTCTTTTCCAAGAAGCTCGGTGTAGCTGCCGTGCACGCGCAGCAAACCTTCGGGGTACACGCGGTTGAGTTCCGCCATGTCGGTGGCAACATTCTCGAGAAAGTAGCGGTCATGGCTTACTACCACGCAGGCAAACGGCGCCTGCCGCAGCAGGTCTTCGAGCCACTCAATTCCGGCGAGGTCCAGATGATTGGTAGGCTCATCGAGCAGCAAGACATCGGGCGACTGAACCAGCGCCTCCACGATCGCCAGCCGCTTCTGCCAGCCTCCGGATAATGAGGCGGCCTCCACTTCGAGATCTTCAAAGCCCGCCCGGCCCAGCGTCTCTGCAAAGTGGGTGCCGTGTTCGACCGTCGGCGTTACCGAGCGTTCGATCGCACTCTCGACGACAGACCGGACGCGTCGCTCCGGCATGCGAACCTCGAGTCCTGTTCCACGTAATTGAGCTGCAGGCGCTTTCGCGGACCGCAACGTCGCCGCTATCTGGCTGTTCCGTCCCGGCCAGAATCCGCAGCAGTGTGGATTTTCCCGAGCCGTTGGGCCCGATCAGGCCGATTCGGTCGCCCTCCGAAACCGTGAACGAAACGTCCTCGAAAAGCGGCTTCGCTCCGAACGCTTTTGAGATTCTTTGTGCGTTAATGATCGGCGGCAACGGCTACGGTCTCCCAGTACTTTGAGGTTATCAAGAAACCCAGACGCATGCGTGAGGCCTGCAGCGTCTCAATAAGTCAGCCTCGACTCGGCGCGTTAACTTGAAGTGAACTGGGGAAGGCGACTTTACGATCCAATCAATGGCCGCGAAATCCGTTTATCGGAACCACTGATACCGTCTCGAGAGCGATCGGATGCGGGTTCCCAATTGCAGACGCGATACAATACTCTGTACTGGGAAATTCCAAACGGAAGCACAGGTGAACGCGAATTAGCGTAATGCCCGACTCCATCGAGTGGCGCAGACAACCGCCACCACAGCGCCGCCGCCGTTTGTTTCTCGTCCTCGCCCTCATCGCGGTGCTCATTTTCGGCAGCCGAACCGCCATCTCGTATTACGTCGATCTCCTCTGGTTCGGGTCGCTCGGATACGGAGATGTATTCCGCAAGAGGCTGAGCCTTCAGTGGGCAGTCTTTGCGGCATTCTTCGCTGCCACATTTTTCATTCTGTACGGATGGTTTCTCGCGCTGCAGGCGAGCCTACCAGCCAGATTTCTGAACGGCGGCATAATTTACATCGGCCGGCAGCCGGTGAAATTACCAGTTGAGCGCATTCTGAAGCTGATCGCGCTGGTGGTTTCGCTCCTCATTGCCGCAGCGACCGGCGCCGGCATGATGGCGGAATGGCCGACATTCGCACTCTATTGGTATGCGCCGCGCGCTGGGGCGGAGTTGTGGATCCGATTTTCGGCAAGCCGCTGCACTTTTATTTATTCACCCTGCCGGTCTGGCAGTTCGTCACGGGCTGGCTGCTGACGCTGGCCGTAATTGCCTGCCTGGTTGCTTTTTTCTTTATTCTGATTACCGGCAGCAGCCGGGTGTTCTCAGCGCGCCGAGGCAGTTCCATCCCGCTGCCTTGGCGCGGGTTCTCGCATTGCGTTTGCATTCTTGTTGCTGATCCTCGCGATGCGCGTATATATCAGCCGGTTCGATGCATTGTTCGACGAGCATACGATCTTTAGCGGCGTGACTTACACCGATGCGCACGTCACTCTGACCGGACTGCTTGTGGTTTGTGCGGCGCTGATTCTGGGCGCTGCCATTGCGATGGTCAATGTCGTGTCGGCGCCGCGCGTGCGCTGGCTGGCGGCCGCGGTGGTTCCGGCCGTGGTTTGTTATTTCGGCTTCAGATAATCGGCTGGTACGTCGGCAACTTTATCGTGAAGCCGAACGAGTTGGTGCGTGAGCGGCCTTATATCGCCTACAACATCGAGCTCACGCGGCAAGCCTATGGATTAGACCGCCTCGCGCAGCGCGAATTTCCCGCCGAGACGACCGTTGAGGCGACCGATCCGGCGAACAATCAGGCTACGCTGCAGAACATCCGGCTATGGGACTGGCGCGCGCTACAGGACACGCTGCGACAGATTCAGGAAATCCGCACCTACTACGATTTTCCCGACATCGACATCGATCGCTATGAGATCGACGGCACCATGCGCAGGTCATGCTCGCGACGCGCGAGCTGAGCGTCGAAAAGCTTCCGGAGAGCAGCCGCAACTGGATCAACGAGAAGCTCATCTACACGCACGGATACGGCATCACGATGAATCCGGTGAATGGCTTCACGCCGGAAGGGCTGCCGACGCTGATTCTGAGTAATATGCCGATCCAGAGCACGGTGCAGAGCATCCAGGTAACCCGTCCAGAGATCTATTTCGGCGAGATGACCAACACCGACGTTTACGTGAAAACGCGGCAGCAGGAATTCAATTATCCGCAAGGCCAAACGAACAATCTGACGTCTTATGAGGGCACGGGCGGCATCCGCTCGGCGGATTCTTGCGCCGCATGCTGATTGCGCTTCGATCAGGGAGACCTGGCGAAGCTGCCGTTCAGCGACGATATCAACCCGCAGAGCCGATTGCTGATGCGTCGCAACGTGCGCGATCGGGTGGCCGCGCTGGCGCCGTTTCTCACCTACGAATCGGATCCCTACATCGTGATCGGCGACGATGGCCGGCTGTCGTGGATGATGGATGCGTTTACGACCTCAGACAGCTATCCCTACTCAAGCCACTATTTTCTCGGCAGCAATCCCATCAACTACATGCGCAACAGCGTGAAGGTGGTCGATCGACGCCTACGACGGGACCACGACGTTCTACGTCTTTGACCCGCAGGATCCGATCATCGCGGCATATCGGCAAATGTTTCCATCTTTGTTTAAAGATGCGTCTGCGATGCCGCCGGCGCTGCGCAAACATGTGCGCTATCCCGAGTTGTTGCTCAAGCTGCAGGCGGCCGTTTACGGCCTTTACCACATGACAGATCCCGAGGTGTTTTACAACCGCGAGGATCTGTGGACGGTCGCTTCCGAAGTGGGCATGAGTGAGTCCGGCGAGCAGAAGACGCAGGCGATGGAGCCAAACTTCGTGCTGATGAAATTGCCGGACGAAAGCGCGCGTCGAATTCGTGGACATCCTGCCGTTCACGCCGGCCAATCGAAACAATCTCATTGGCTGGATTGCCGGCCGCAGCGACGGCGCGCACTACGGTACGTCGATCGTTTACGATTTTCCGAAAACCAAGCTGGTCGATGGCCCCTTGCAGATCGAAGCGCGAATCGACCAGAACGCGCAGCTCTCGGGACAATTGACGCTGTGGAACCAGCAAGGCTCGCACGTGCGGCGGGGAACTCTGCTGGTGATTCCGTGCGGGCGCGCACTGTTGTATGCGGAGCCGATTTATCTGCAGGCCGAGCGCAGCCCGATGCCGGAGTTGCGTCTGGTGGTGCTCGCGCTGCAAGACCGGCTGGCCTACGGATCGACCTTCGAGTCGGCGATGAGAGTCGCTGTTTGGCGGAGAGGCTTCGTCGCTGACCGCGCGGCTGATCCGGCTGAACCGGCACGAAACGTACCAGCGTCCTCCGCGACGGCCAAGCCTGCGGACGGATCGTGAATTCGCTCATAACGGGAGCGGCCAAAGACCTGGCCGACTACCAGCGACTGACGGCGGAAGGCAAGCTCGGCGAAGCAGGGCAGAAGCTTGAACAGCTCAAGCAAAAGCTCGACGAATTGCAGGCGCATCAAAAATGAAGGTCTTTCCAAGGGTCGCCACGGTGTCCCATCCCTGAGCCTGTGACATTTCCTGCGCAGTACCTTGGTTCTCCAACGCTCAGGTACAATCCTGAGCAATGATTCTGGCCCAGCGCTCCGCGCCACGCCTCTCCATGCGCTGGTTCTTCTTTTTCTTTTTTGTTTCCGGATTCTGCAGTCTTCTCTATGAAGTCGTCTGGCTACGCCTTGCGATGGCGAAGTTCGGCGTCACCAGTCCCCTTTTGTCGATCGTTCTTTCGATGTTCATGGCCGGACTGGGTCTGGGTTCGTGGCTTAGTGGGCGCGCGATAAGGCACTTTGGCAATAAGCTCGATCGCCACGCACTCAGTCTCTACGCGCTGGCAGAGTTGCTAATCGGAGCTTCTGCGTTGCTGGTGCCCGTCGAACTCGCCTGGGGACGGCATGTGCTGGCGCAGTTTTCCTTGTCTTCGTCGGCGAGTTACTACTTCGCTTCGGGAGTCTGGATTGGCCTGACGCTGATCCCGTGGTGCGCCTGCATGGGCGCGACGATTCCCTTCGCGATGCTCGCGATACAGACCGGTATTCCAAACCAGGCGCAGCGTTCGTTCAGCTTTCTCTATCTCGCGAACGTGCTGGGCGCATGCCTCGGCGCGCTGGGGCCGTCACTGTTCGTGGAGCTTTACGGATTTCGCGGGACGCTGAAAATTGGTGCGGCGCTTAATGCGTTGCTGGCGGCGTCGGCGCTGACTTTGTCATCGCGCCTCGAGGCGCGGGCCGGAGAAACGCACGATTCGCAACCTCTCGTGAGTTCGCGTCCGGATCGCCACAGAAGGTTACTCGCCTTGCTGTTTCTCACCGGCTGCACCAGCATGGGCGCAGAAGTTGGTGTGGGTGCGCCAGTTCACTCCTTACACCGGCACGGTAGTTTATGCCTTCGCTTCGCTGCTCGCGCTCTACTTGATCTCAACCTATGCGGGATCGCAGCTCTATCGTCGATGGGGCGCTGCGCGCGCAGAGGCGTATGGCCGGTGATGTGCGGCGGGCTGGCTTGGGTTGCGTTCTGGCGGCGATCACCTCCGATCCTCAACTTCACTTGCCGCGTCTTTTGCGGCTACTGCTGGGGATCGCGCCACTTTCAGCCTTAATGGGATTCGCGACGCCAATGCTCGTCGACCGCTGGTCGGCTGGCGATCCCGACAAGGCGGGAAGCGCCTACGCGGTGAACGTGCTGGGATGCATCGCCGGGCCATTGCTCGCCGGCTTTTTATTGCTGCCATATTTTGCCGAGCGATGGGTGCTTTTGGTGTTTTCCTTCCCCTGGCTTCTGCTGGCGGTATCTCCCTGGAACTTATTGGAAGAAATTCAACCCGTGCGATGGAGACAACGATTGACCTCCGGTCGCGCTCGTGCTCGCTTCGCTCTTCGTTGTGTTTGTGGCCCGCGGCTACGAAGGCAAGTTTGCGCAATATGACGTTTTGCGTGACGACACGGCAACCGTCATCGCCACCGGAAGTGGAATGGACAAGCGGCTTCTGGTGAACGGAATCGGCATCACCAAATTGACGCCAACCACGAAGATCATGGCGCATCTTCCGCTGGCCTTTTTGCCACATCCGCCGCAAAACGCGCTTGCTATCTGTTTCGGCATGGGTACCAGCTATCGCTCGCTGATGTCTTGGAACATTCAGACCACCGCAGTGGAACTGGTACCGAGTGTGCCCCAGCTTTTTGGATATTTCGAAAGCGACGCGTCTGCCTTGACGAGTTCTCCGCGATCGCGCATTGTGATCGACGATGGGCGCGCGTTTCTGGAACGCACAAGCGAGCAATTCGACGTGATCACCATCGATCCTCCGCCGCCGGTGGAAGCGGCCGGCTCCAGCCTGCTTTATTCGAAAGAGTTCTATGCCACGATCCGCCAACGGCTGCGGCCCGGCGGCATTCTGCAGCAGTGGCTGCCCAAAGATGACAACTATCTGCAGTCCTCGATTGGCCGTGCGCTGGCAGAATCGTTCCCTATGTTCGCGTCTTCGGACCGTTGGAGGGAACAGGATTGCATTATTTGGCCAGCAATGATCCGCTGCCGAACCCAGTGCGGAAGAATTGGCTGCGCGGTTGCCTGCGTCTGCTGCCCGGGATCTGGTGGAGTGGGTCCGGGAAAAACGCCGGTCGAGAATTTTGCTTTGGTCCTAAACAAAGAGCATGCAATCGGCGACATTGTTGCGCGCGATCCGCATGCCCCGGCCCTCACTGACGACCACCCGGTCAACGAATTTTACGGATTGCGCCGCTACGTACGCCCGGCGCTGGCGCAAATATGGAATCGCATGCAGGGCCGAAGATGACACTTTGGTCATCCGCTTGGCTGCGTGTGCCGGAAATATCTCTTTTATTCTGCAGCGAGAATTCTCTATACTCGGCTGAAATTACGCGTTGGGTTTGACCGGCTGTTGTCCAATTTTCCGCCAGACGTTCAACCCGAGGAGAACTATGAAATCAGGGTTGGGACTTCTCAGCCTCCTGCTGTTTACGCCACTTTGTTTCGCCGCACAACCGGACCGCATTCCCGGCAATATTGACAGCAATCAGCTGATGGTTGTGCCGGGGAACGTTCCCGCCCAAGCTCAGCCGCAGTATGACGAGGGGCCGGTCGCGACGACATTTGAATTGCCCTCGATCACCATGTTGCTGCAGCCGTCGCCGGCACAGCAGGCGGCGCTCGATCGTTTGCTGGCCCAACAACAGGACCGCGCGTCGGCGAACTATCACAAATGGCTGACGCCCGAGCAGTATGCCGACCGCTTCGGGGTCAGTCCACGCGATATGGCAAAAATCGCGGCGTGGCTGCGGGTGCAAGGATTCAGCATTGTGCAGACCGCCCGCGGTCGCGACTGGATTTCGTTCAGCGGTACGGCGGGATTGGTCGAAACCACGTTCCGCACCCAGATCCACAATTACAAGGTCGATGGCGAGATGCACTTCGCCAACGCCACGGCTTTGTCAGTTCCCACTGCGCTCTCAGGAATTGTGATTGGCTTCCGCGGCCTGCACGATTTTTCGCTGCATCCGATGGGAATTCATGGTCTGTCGCCGCTTGACCGCTTTTTCGCCGATATTGTGAATCCCTTCTACAACGCCGGCTTCGGTCACGCGCTGGCCCCCGGCGACCTTGCAACTATTTATGACATTCAGCCCTTGTACAACGCGGGCACAAACGGCGCGGGACAAAAGCTGGTCGTCGTCGGCCAAACCGACATTCACCTGACCGACATTCAGCAATTCCGCGCGAATTTCGGCCTGCCGGCAAATAATCCGCAAGTGATCCTGGTTCCCGGCAGTCCCGATCCAGGTTTTTCGCCAAACGATGAACCTGAGGCGGACTTGGATTTGGAGTGGTCCGGCGCAGTGGCGCGGAATGCAACGATTCTTTATGTGAATTCGTCCACCAAGTCTGGCGGTGTTTTCAACTCGGCGACCTACGCCATCGATCAAAACTTGGCCCCGGTGATCAGCATGAGTTATGGCGGCTGTGAACAGGACAACGACAGCTTCATTCCCGGCAATGAGGTGACGATGCAACAAGGCAGCGCGGAGGGAATTACCTTCGTCGCTGCTTCCGGCGATTCCGGCGCAGCCGCGTGCGATTCAGATCAGAACAGCAGCGCGAGTGGGGGCTTGGCGGTAAGTTATCCTGCGAGCAGCCCAGAAGCCACCGGCGCCGGCGGCAACGAGTTCAATGGCGATTTGAGCAATCCCAGTCAGTATTGGGGCACGAGCAACGGCGCGAATGGCGGCTCCGCACTTTCCTACATCCCGGAAACCGGATGGAACGACACGGCTGATCCTCCAAAGACTTTGGCGGCCAGCGGAGGCGGCGCCAGCAGTTGCCCAGGGGCTACGGCCACCTGCTGGTGGTGGACGACGAGGAATTGACCCGCAACATGGCCCGCTTCACCCTGGAGCGCTGCGGCTATACCGTGCAACTGGCCAACGACGGGAAAGCCGCCGTGGAAGCCTTTGCCGCCACCCCCGGCGCTTTCGCCGCCGTGCTGCTCGACTCGGCCATGCCGGTGATGAGCGGCGAGGAGGCCCTCCAACGCATGTTGGAAATCCACCCCGCCGTGCGCGTGGTGCTTTCCACCCCCTACACCGAGACCGAAGCGCGGCAGAAATTCCACGGCCACCGCCTGGCCGGATTCCTGCAGAAGCCCTACACCGCCACCGCGCTGGCACGCAAGATCAAGCAAGCCCTAAAGAAGGCGTGAGCCGCCGACGCTTGGCCACCATGTGTGGGGTAAGCTTTAGCTTAGCTTTAGCTAGCTTTAGCTTGCCCGCCAGCGGGGCTGGTTTGAACGAAAGTGTGACCCGCCGCCGGCCGCGGCCTACGAAAAACGCTGCCAATCCGCGCGCATTCATCGCCTGCAAGCTGCGGCCTGCCAACTCGGCTATAAACTCGAGCCACAAACGCGTGAGGAGCCGCTAACTGATTGAGCGGCGATGGGGTCACAGATGAGATGAGATGAGCTTGCCCAGCATCCTCAAAACCCTGAAAAACTAAAACCCCGACAAACTAAAAAACCCGACAAACTAAAAAACCTGAGAACCCCCCGCTATCCAACCGACTGTCCTTTCGGCAGCGATGGCCCATCCTCCATCCGAATACCGGCGACACTTACCCCACTACCACCCAGATGGCAAATATCTCTTCGTAACCTGGCGCCTCCATGGATCGTTGCCCGTGCCGCCGCCGTCCCGCCTCTATGCAACTCCCGGCCAGGCGTTCGCCGCACAGGACCGTGCGCTAGCCCGGAACCAAGGGACACACTGGCTGACCGACGCACGGGTCGCCCGTCAGGTTGTGGAGGCGATTCGCGATGGGGAGCGCCAAGAGGCCCTTTACCACTCCGAGGCTTGGGTGGTCATGCCCAATCATGTGCATCTGCTCATCCTGCCGCATGCCCCTCTACGCCACATCACCCACTGGCTCAAAGGCACAACGGCACGCCAGTCAAATCTCTTACTGGGCCGGACGGGAGAGCCGTTCTGGCAGCACGAGTCCTACGATCACTGGGCGAGATCGGAGCGGGAGCTTCACCAAATTACCGCCTATATCGAAGAAAATCCCGTCTCTGCCGGCTTGACGGCAACACCCGAAGACTGGCCGTGGTCCAGTGCCACGAGGGCAAGCTAAAAAAAGTTCAGATCGCGCGAAAGCGCGCCGGTTTTATCCAACGCCCCGCCGCGCCCCTACTGCTTATTCAGCGCCTGCACCAGCGCCAGCAGCCGCTCCGGCGACCCCGTGAAGATATTCGAGGGCGGCTGCCGGTAACTCATCATCTGGCGATACAAGTAATCCTCCATCGCCGAGTTAATCCCCCATCCGCCCAGATACTGCAGCTTCAGGTCGCTGTCGCGGTTGAGTTCCGCGCCCACCACCCACGCGCCTAAGTCGGAACTCTGCCCGGCATAACTGGCGAATAAGTCGGTGGCTGAATTGACTCCGATCTCCCGCAGCGATTGCGCCACCGGCTCGTAGCCGGGGCTCTCCAGCCTCCGCTGCACCTCGTCCAGGTCGATCTTCAACGCCTCCGCCTGCCCCATAAACACCATGTCGTAGCCCTGCCCGTTCACCGTGTTCGCCCACACCGTGCCGTACGGAAACGCCGCGAAGAAGGTCGCCAGCTCGCTCTTAATCGTCCGCTCGTCGGTTTCATACAGCGGCACATACAGGCTGAACATGCCCCCGGGGTTCAGGTGCGCCTTGATGGATTCGAAGTACTCCTTGGAATACAGCGCCGCGGTGCCTTTCACGAACACATCCAGCGGGTCGGAGGCAATCACGTCGTACTTATCGCGAGTCGTCAGCACGTAATGCCGCGCGTCGTCGAACACCACGTGCGTGCGCGGGTTGTGGTACACCTCGTAATCTTCCTTGGCGAAAAACCGCGTCGACGTGGGCGGAATCACCGGCTCAATCTCGCACACCGTAATCCTCTGAATCCCCGGATAGCGCGTGAAAGTGCCCGCCGAAACGCCCGCCCCGAAGCCGATCCCCAGCACCGACCGCGGGTTGGGATGCAGCAGCGCCGGCAGGTGCCCCACCATCCGCTGCAGCTTCATATCGTAATTCTCGGTGGTCGCCTCCACGTGGCCGTTCACGTCGATCTCGGTCGCCCCATCGTTCCACTGCGTAATGGCCACCGAGGAATTGCGCCCCTCCACCACGTACAACACTTTGGCCCGCCCCTGGTTTACGGCCATCTTGCGCCCGTACGCGATCAGCTCGCCGGGCACCATGTGGACGCCGCCCACCAGCAGTCCCGCCCCCAGCATGGAAGCCGCCAGCCCCACCGCCGCGGGCTTCGAGCGGTGCTCCCACACATACGGCACCAGCAGCAGCCACGCGCTGCCGGCCGAAAGCACCAGTAGCAGCCGCTGCGAATCCTGCGTGCCAATCCACGGAATCAGCATCAGGCTCACCACCAGCGCGCCCACAATGCACCCCAGCGTGTTGGCCGCATACACGTTGCCCACCACGCTGCCGGGGTCCTGCTTGCGGCCGGCCACCGCCGCCAGAGCCAGCGGGAAGCTCGCGCCCCACAGCACCGTCGCCGGCAGCAGCGCCCACAGCGTCCGCGCCATGTCGAGCTGGAACGTGAACCATGGGCTGGTCGTCAGCAGCGGATTGATCGGCCAGTACGGCAGCGAATCCGCAATCATCCACGCCGTCCAGGCGATCCCCACCGTCAGCAGCACCTGGCACCACGCCAGCGCCAGCCGCGCGTTGCGCGCCCCCGGCATCACCCGCAGCAGCCACGATCCGGCCGAGCTGCCCAGCGCCAGCCCGATCAGAAACACCGCCAGGATGATCGAAAACACGTATACCGTGGCGCCCATCAGCATGCCCATCAGCCGCGTCCACACCACTTCCGCGCCCAGCGCGCAGGCGCCCGAAACGCCGATCGTCACATACACCGGCCACTGCGGTTCGCCGCTGTCTCCGGCCATGGGAGCCTCCGCGGCGCCCCCGGCCGGCTCCTCGCCTTCCAGCGCCGCGGGTTTGGCCACCCGCGACAGCGCGAAGCTCGCCAGCGCCACCGCGATGTTGATCGCCACCGCGGCAAACGTGGCCACCACCGTGTCATACACGCGCAGCAGCCAGAAGCCCGCCAGCAGGCAACCGATCACCGCGCCCACCGTGTTGCCGCCATACAGCAGCCCCCACCACGAAACCCCCCGCGGCGTGGATTCCACCCAACGCACGATGGCCGGCAGCGACGCCCCCATCAGGATGGTCGGCGGCAGCAGGCAGATCGCCGAAACCAGCCCGCGCAGCACCATCCCCGGCATCCCGCTGCCCACAGCGGCAATATAGACCCGGTCCACCAGCGGCATCAGCACCAGCACCCCAACGCCGCACACCGCAATGCCCACTTCCAGGAGCGCATAAAGCCGCAGCGGGTTCTGCTGCGAGGTTTTCAGCCGCGGCAGCCCCACGCTGCCGATGCACAGCCCGCCCATATAGGTGGCCAGCAGGAATCCGAGCGACACGGCGGTCGATCCGATAGCCAGTTGAAGTAGCTGATACCAAACGATTTCGTAGATCAGCGCAGAGCAGCCGCTGCCCGCAAACAGAAGCAGCAGCAGGGGTAGATAGCGCGACGCCGAAGCGCCGGGGACTTGCTTGGAATCCATGGGTTGTTATTAGCCTGTTAGGAGAAGACTGTACCACCAATTCAAAGGTTACGGGTCGGCGGACGGCCGGCCGGCCGGTCATCCGATCACCAACACACCCACCCCTCCCCGCCTCCGCGTTCTCCGCACCCTCCGCGCCCTCACCCTCTTACTTCTTCTCCGCGTTCTTCCTCCGCGTCTCCGCGGCTCCGCGTCGAATCCCCAGCCCCACCCCAACTCCCGTTCACCAAGTTCGCCTTCCCCGCATCTCCCTCATCCCAAGCCACTTACCAAAACCACCGCCAAGCCTCCCCCCGCCGCCGTGCTACACGTCGGTTGAGGACCCATTCATGTCCAATCGCCAACTTTCCGAAAAGCAGCTCGCTGCCAACCGCGCCAACGCCGCTCGCTCCACCGGCCCACGCACCCCCGAGGGAAATACATGACACTACAGCTATATATCACATTATAAATATTTTATAGATCTCATTTGCTTTTAGGTGCCATTGTGGGTAACATATCTCCATGCCCAACTCGAACCTCAAGCTCTTCCGCCGCCACGAGAAGCAATGTAGCCGCGCGTACCCCAAGGAGTACCGCATCTATGAATGGATGACCCAAACCCAGAAGGGCAAGACCTCGGTCAAAGACTGCTCCTGCTCGATCTACTCGGAAGGCACGCTAGTCAACCGCCATGGCTCCAAAACCTATCTCCGGCCGCGGAGCACTGGGCAACGCACATGGACCGCCGCTGAAGCGGTAAAGCAAAACTGGCTAGCTTGGGGCAGCACGACCAGGCCGCCAGACAGACCAGAGGCGCCTGCGGAGCCCGGAGCACTGTCGACCGTTTCAGCGGCAACGCGCACGTTTCTCTCTTTCAAGAAAGCTCAACTCGACACCGGCGAGATCCTGCCGCCCCGCTATGCCGCGGTGAACAGCTTTCTCAATCTTCGAGTCGTTCCGTTCGCGACCGTCACCAAAGGCCTACAGTTCGTTCAAGAGCTGGATAACGAGGACGTGTGGAAGGAATTCATCCGGTCTTGGAAGTGCCTCGACGACCGGAAGCCGATTAGGCCCGCAACACTACGCTGGAATATCGGAATGCTCCGGGAGTTCCTCTCGTTCTGCGTCCGCAAAGAGTGGCTGTCCGACAACTACGCCTCGAAGGAGTATGGCGTCGTGAAGTCTCTCGTCATCGAACCGAAAGAGCCGTTCACCGAAGCCGAGCTATCGTACATCTATGGTACAGCAGCCGAGATCCGGGAAGGCACAGGCTCAATGGTCGGATCGGGCGAGAAGCGGGCGAAAGAACTCCAGGCGTTTATCCTTACGATGCGATCCACCGGGCCTCGGGGGTCACCCAAATCCGGCCATAGAGGGTCACCTCAAAACCGGCCATATGTAAGCCGCTAAACCAGGACGTTAACTCCGACGCGAGGGCGATTACCCTGCGTCGATGTGAGCAACGTCTTGAACGAACAAAAGAAGCAGCAAGTCATCGCGCTGGGCCGGCTGGGCTGGTCGCTGCGGCGCATTCAGAACACTACGGGCGTCCGTCGGGAGACCGTGGCAGCCTATCTAAGAGAAGCCGGCGTCAACGTAAGAGACTCCGGGTTGGAAAGGGAGTGCTGACCCGCCGCCGCCGATCACAGGAACCGACACCGGACCACCTTCGCCAAAACCGGCCATAGCAGTGTCCACCGACTTCGGCGCGGAGTCGGCCACATCAGAGGGCGTCGACGGAACTCCACTGGATGCCGCAGTGCCCGTCGGCGCAGTTCCATCCGATGCAAAACCGGCCATAGCGGTGACCACCGACTTTGGCGTGGAGTCGGCGGCGAAAGCGCTCTCCGCCAGCGCCTGCGCGATCCATCGAGACGCCATCGAACTGGGCCTCTCCCGCGGCCGCAACGCCATGGCGATCTGGCAGGATCTGGTCGATACCCGCGGTTTCACGGGCGGCTACCCGTTCCACCGGATGCTCCGGAGGTGATCTGCAGCAACGAGGGGTTGGAAGAAGTAACGGTCCAGGCTCCGCAGGACGGGCTGGGTGTGATGGTGACGGTCACCGGGGTTTCCGGTAACACGCCGCAGTTCGGCTGGCCGGAACCATTGGGGCAGGTCTCCACCGTCGAGGTACCGGTAGGCGGCAGGCTGGCGGATGGCGGGGTGAAGGTGAACGAGCAGGCCAATACGCTTGCGGTGAAGTCGGCAGTCACGGTCGCGGGAGCGTTCATGGCCACGGCAGTGGAAGCGCTGGAGGCGTTCGCGACCGGGCCCGACCAATTGCTGAAAGTGTTTCCCGGGTTAGCCGCGGCGGTAATCGGTACCACCGTGCCCGAGTTATAGTAAGCGCCACTGGCAGGAGTAACTAAGCCGCCCGGGGCCGGAGAGGCGGAGATAGTCAACTGGAATTGCGCCTGGAACCTGGCGGCGTAAATAGCCGGGTTGCCGGTTACTGTGATGCTGTGCGAAGCGGCGCCACCGTCGCTCCAAACGGTGAAGAGGTATTGCGTGCCGGGAGTGCCCGCCTGCGTGGTCATCACCGTGATGGTATGGGTGGTCTGCGAAAGGTTCAAGACCTGCGGGGCAATTTGCAACGGCCCGCCGTCCACGCTGAACTGCAAGCCCTCGGGATTGGTCTGGATGGTGATATTCGTGGTCGCCGCCACGAAATTGGCGGTCACGGTTTCGGGCGCGTTCATGGTCACCGCAGTGGCCGTGTTCGCTGGGTTCGCCACCGGGCCTGTCCAGCCGCTGAAGGTATAGCCCGCATTGGGCAAGGCGTTGAGGGCCACCACCGTTCCCGAGTTATAGTAAGTGCCGCTGGCGGGAGCAACTGAGCCGCCGGCTGAGGGCGCGGCCGAGATGGCTAACTGATACTGTGTCGTGAAGTTCGCGGTAAAAGTGGATTCGGCTCCCGGAACGGCAATTTTGTGCCCGATTGTTCCGCCATCGGACCAGTTCTGCCAGACATACTGGACTCCGGCGACGCCCGCCTGCGGGGTTTCGGTGGCGATGGCGTGGGCGGAACCGGGGACCCACTGTTCGTTGACAGGCGCTGCCTCAAACGCTCCATTATCGATGCTCACCAGCAGGCCGGCCGGCAAGGTGGTTATGGTTATCGGGACGAGCGCAGTGTTGTTCAGGTTGAAGTTGGCCGGGTTAGCCACTCCCACCACGGAAGCGGTTACCGAATAGGCGCCGGTGGTGCCGTTGGCGGCAAACGCGGGGGACGTGGCCACACCCGAGGGATTGGTAACGGCTATCGCCGTCAAAGAGCCGTCAAACATCCCGCTGGCGCCCGCGCTGGGTGCATTGAACGTCACCGTGACACCAGGAATCGGATTGCCATTCTGATCGGTCACCAGCGCGCTCAGGGGCGCGGCAAAATTGGTGCCTACGGCCGCACTTTGCCCCGATCCGGCGTTCGCTAAGACGGTCGCGGCTACGCCGATGCTCGGAGCGAAGACCAGAACTGTGTAGTCGGTATCGGCCAAAGCGCCCGCGGTGTTATAACATCTTACGCTCACTGCCAGGTCGGGTGAATTGGTGCTGGGTGGCCCCAGCTATTGACATTGCACCAGCCCCCGACCTGGTCCGCGGTTACGTGTACATCGCCACCGTCGAACAGCGAGCCTTGCAGCCCCGCGAACGTCATGGTGTACGACCCTGTCCCGGAGCGTACGATGTTGACAGCGCCACCACTGGGATTGTACGAGTAGGTTGCATCCGCCGCGTAGTTGGCCGTGGTGGGTTGAAGCGCCCAGGCGTAGGCCACCGACGCCGGAGTTGCCCCGGCGGGAATCACAGAGATGACAAATCCTGGGTCGACTAGCGTTCCGCCCGGAGTCTCGCAACGCACGGTCGCTGAGAAGGCGGCGGTGGTCAAGTTCTCCGCGTTGCAAATGGCGGCTTGCTCGCTCGATCCGGTGGCGGTGACCTGGACTGTGCCCCCTTCCCCGTTCAAGCCGTTGAAAACCACAGTGTAGATGCCCATGGACTGCCGGTTAATCGTGACAGTTCCGGCCGGGTTGTAGGAAAAGTAAGCGGCCGGGGACCCTCCATCGGAGAAGTAGGCGAAAGCGATACCCTGGCCGTTGGTGTTCGAGACGGCGGAGACCGTAAATGGCGAATCCGCAAAATCGCCCGCGGAGTTGAAACAACGTACCAACACGTTACTGCTAAACCAACTCGCCACGTCGCAATAATCCTCGACTCCGCCACCAATAGCCGCGACCTGCACCGCCCAACCGTTGCCGATTCCGGAATTCGGGAAGTTGACAGTGTAATTACCCGTGCTGTTGTGAACAGCCGTAATCGCCCCGCCTCCCGGATTCACCGAGTAAAACGGGGACACAGCGGCGGTAGAACCTTCGAAGATGTACGCGTAGGCGTACCCCATCGGCGGGAGAGCCAGGACGTTGAATTGGGCGTCCGTGGGCCGCCCGCGACGTTGTAGCAATTAACCATCACTTGCAGGGTGCTGCCGCTGACGGGCTCCCACCCGACAACCGAGCATCGAACGGGGGCGGCGTTGCCAAACGAGACCGCTTGGACGATGCCTCCTGGCAGTTGGAACGCGTTCAATCCCGCGAATGTGAGTACGTATTCCCCGGCCGACGAGCGGGTGGCATTCATCGCGCCGCCCGTCGGATTGTAGGTGAATGCGCCGGTGAGAGTATAACTGGGCGTCGTGTCATTATATGCCAGGGAGTATGCGATCCCGGCCGGATTTACACCGGAGGGAACGATGTCGACAACAAACACTGAATCCACGTAATTCCCAGCCGGATCGAAACACTGGACGGAGGCGTAGGCTGCGCCCCCGCCATTCAGGTTGGCGCCATAGCAACTTGCTGTGTTGCCGGAGCCATAGGCGTTCACCTGGATGGTGCCGCCGTTCCCGTTCAGCCCGCTGAATCCAACGATATATATACCGGCTGCAACACGGTTGATGGGGATGCTGCCGCCCGGGTTGAAGGAATAACTAGCGTTCGCGTTGTAGTTGCTCAACGCGGGTTGGTCGGCATAGGCGAAGGCGATGTTCTTGTCGTTCGCATTCGAGACGGCCAGGACGGTGAACTTGGAATCCGCGGCGGCTCCGCCGGGGTTGTAACACTGAACGTTAACCGCACTCGCATTCCAGTATCCCACGTTGCAATAATTTGCGGTTTCGCCTTCGGCGTTGGCCAGCACAGACCAGCCGGTGGCGATTCCGGAGTTGGGAAAGTTGACGTTGTACACTCCTGTGCCTACGCGTACCACGGTCACTGCGCCGCCGCCCGGGTTCAATGAGTAACCCGGCGCGACCGCGGGCGCGGCACCGCCGACTATCCAAGCGTAGGCGTACCCTGTATCCGCCAGGGCCGTCCTGGCGCAAAGCGTCAAACCGAACAATATTAGCGATTTCCATGTGCAAATGGACGTTTTCATGGTCTTCCTCCTGTGAGTTGTATTTTTTTCGGTCCGTCTTGAGGGCCGTTACCGGTTCTCGAAGCTAATTGCGTGGAGAGATTTCAAAAACCGACAAACTGTTTTCATGTTTTTTTCGAAGAGGTGGGAACCGCGCCGCACAACTTTGGTGGGGCCAGGCATTCAGCCCGACCAGGGTTTTTCAAGGCAGGGAGGCAACGACAGGTTGGAGCGACTTGCAGTACCAGGGAAGCAAAGGGCAAACAGACTTATGGGGAGTGAAAAAGAGGAAAGGAATGGAAAAGCGCGATAACACCTGGGCTATCGCGCTCTTCCGGCTGCAAACGCGAGATCCGCACCTACCGCGCCCGCACAGCTTGGAACACCACCACGGAGAGATCCGTCGTATTGAACAGGCCGCGCCCGGGGACCAGTTTCAAGCTCCAACGATCCCGGCCCATGACCACTGAGTAGGTCAGGGAGTCGGGGTCGAAGATCTTCCAGGTCCCTCTGTGGCCATCCGTGGTCATCACCGTGCCATCGGCCAGAAACCGGGCCGCCAGGCTGCTCTGGCAATCGAAGTCGGGAGCGCAGACCATCACCGAATAGGTTCCCACAATCTGTTCCGGACCAGCGGCGCGCGCCCCGATAAAATTCACCGCGTCTCCCGTTACCGTGATGGTGTAGTCGCCACCGTTGCGAACCAGGGCGGAGCCGGAGGTTCGCAACTCCACGATCGCGGTTCCAGGCCCGCCGAATGTCCCTGGCCAGTCGGTCCTAGCAGTTCGCCCGTTCGAGGTCAACGACCGCGTTCCAAAGACCTTTCCATCCGGGTTGTGCAGGACAATTTCGACTGTGGCCGCCATCGGATTGCCGAACAGGCCCACCGAAGTGAAGCTCACCCCAATATTGGCGCTGCCTTTCTCGTATCGGAACGACCAATAGTGCGATCCGACCTGGTTGTCGATGGTGCCGTGGTTCTCTCCGGGCACAATCGCCGTAGGAGCCTTGATGTTGAGCGACTGCGCCGAAAGCGGCGCATCGACCACCGTTGCCGCCAGCAGGAGCGCCAGGCAAGTTCGATTCAATACTGAGGACAGGCTGCGAAATTCGTTGGTCATTGTAGTGTTCTCCTTCGCTAAATCGATAGCCGTTTCCGGCTTTCACTGTTAATTGCGCGGAAGGCGCGCCAAAACCGACAACTTATTCTCGAAATTTTTGCCCGGGGGTAAAAGACCGCGGGACGACCCGGAAGAGTGTGATGCCACCCATGGCGATCACACTCTTTCGTCCACCGCGAGATCTTCCGCTTCGCTACAGTTTTGCGGTAAAAGTTCCGGGAGCGCTTCCGATCGCCAGCACGTTTCGATTCTGGTCTTCGACGGCCATGACTACATACCCGCCAGTGCTACTGAAGGTATAGCCACTCGGAACAGGGAATACGTAGGTGAAGATCCCGTCGGCGGTTGTTACGCAGGGAGCGGTTGCCAGCGGAAGTCCGACGGCCGATTCCAACACCGGGCAAACTGTTGAGTTGGCCTGAAAGCCATACCCTGTGATGACGATGCCCGATCCCAACGCCGACACGAGTATCGTGTTGCCGGCTGGCGGGTTGAATTGCCACTGCTGGTTGGTTCCGTTATTTTCCGTAAACACCTGGATAGGCGTCCCCACAGAGGTTGAGAAGCCCGGGACGTCGAGCGCCAGGCGAGCATAGGTAGGCAGACTGCCCGCAGAGTTTGTTTCTTCCAGGGTTTCCGAGAGAATTTCGTAGCCGGTCGATCCCGCTGCGCGAGAGATCTGCCAGAGCTCGTTATTGCCTCCGTTCGCTGGAAACTGCTGGATTGTTATGCCGGACGCAGCTACCGGCGCGTCGATCACCATTCCGCTGGCGACCGAGCGGATCTCGTAGGAGATGGCTGTGCCGGGACGATGCAACACCCACTGCTGGTTCGTCCCTGTTCTCCGGCCGACGGACACGGCGGGCCGACACCGCGACGGTCGCCGCCTTTCCGCCGCTCGATCGTCGCCCAGAGCCACGTGGGGCGCGCGCGGGGACCGCGGCCCACGGCTGGGCTTTCCCGCGCAGAGAATTCGCCGCCAGCGAGCGCGCCGCGCGCGCATTCCCGCGGCCAAACGGACGCGGCGATCCGGCCGCAACGGTCGCCGCCTCCCGACGCCCGGTCGTCGCCGGGCGCCACGCGGGGTGACAATCGCGGCGTACGATGCTTTCCCGCCGCGGCATTCCGTCGGCGGCGACCGCGACGCGACGCGCGCGTTCTCCGGCACGGCGGACGCGGCAATCCGCCCGCGGCGGTCGGTACCTCCCGCCGCTCGATCGTCGCCGGGCGTGGCGTGCGCGCCGGGACGGCGAACCACGTGCGACGCGTTCCCGCCGCGGACTTCGCTGGCGACACCCGCGCCGCGCCGTCGCGCGTGTTTCCGGCCGGCTTCGGCGAATCTCCCGCGACGGGCCGCCGCCTCCCGACTCGATCGTCGCCGGGCGCCTCGTGGCGTACGCGCCGGGACGTCGACCCAGTTCGGCGCTTCCCCGCGTCCTTCACCGGCGCCGGGCGCGATGGTCCCTCCGTGTTCTCCGGACGGCGAGACGTGGCGGCAGCCCGGCAAGGTTGCCGTTCCATCCGTCCTCCTCCAGCGCGCTTCGCGCCGGCTCTGAAAAAGTTGGAAAAATCGGAAGCGAAAAGGGGCCTGCGAGCGACGCGCCCCCCGCGTTCTCCGGCCGGCGGAAGCACCGGCTGGCCAGCGACGATCGCAGGCTTCCGCCGCTCGATCGTCGCCGGGCGCTACGCGGGGCGCAAAGCTCTCTGTGGAATGAAGTCCACAAAGCCCACTTCATGACCGCGATCATTGTGCGGTTTCACAAGGGCCTTGAAATCACGGGTGATATCGGCTATGAATGTACCGTGGCCCCAAGGGCTATCCCTGAGGGAAATCAAGAGATGCCTAGGCGACCTAACATCCACATTCCAAAGGATTTGGACGCAACAAGTCCATTTTCAAATATCAGGCCTGAACAGCGGCGTATCAGGGGCCTGATAAACTTCCTGATCAGGCCCTGTTATTCCCTGATAGTATTGCAGTCGTTTTTAGCGTGTAAGTGTCTTGGAATGTGAGTGTTAGACACCAGCAAGACCACATGGTTTCCTGTTCCGTCCCTGTTTTACACAAACTCGAACAACTCGGTCCGGGTAGGATTGGTGGTCGACCACAGCACCACCATGCGGCCGAAACTGGCGGAGGTATCCGCCGCCGCCCGAACTTTCGTGCGGTCCAGCAATCGGGAAGACGAGATGTTTATCGTCAACTTCAACGAGAAGGTAACGCTGGGCCTGCCGGGCACAGTCCGATTCACCAACAGCACCAGGGAACTCGAGGACGCCATCGGCACCTCGCAGGCCGGAGGCCAGACGGCTCTTTACGACGCCATCGCCAAAGCGCTAGTCTAGCATCTAACCGGTCCTTCGACAACGCCTTTCGCTTGGCTTTGCTTCTGCCCCGGCCCTACATGTACGCTGAAGGTTACCTGGGTGGGTGAGACGATTGGCGGCTCTCGCGGAGAAGGACCGCACCTTCCCTGAATGTTTACGGGAGCTTCAGTGGGAGCCGCATCAACTCGATCTGAACCAGGGACGAGAACGGGCATCGTAACCCCGTCGGGTCGGGGCGCGCGGCCGCTATCCTGGAGTTGTCGCCTTAGCCTCTTGGCGCAGCGCTGCGATCCGGTTCTGAAGCGTCCGAAGGCTGATCCCTAACATCTCGGCGGCCAGCTTGCGATTGCCGCGCACGTGGTCGAGCGTAAGCTGGATGTAACTCTCTTCTAGTTTCATGAGCGGCTGGCCTGGCTGCAGCACGACAGCGCCATGACCGCCGGGTAACGGTTGGTTGCCCCGGGCGCCTCCCCCATCGAATGCGGGGGAGGGGAGATCCGCCAATCGAATTGGCCCCGTGCCGGTCACAATGGCCGCCCGCTCCATGACATTCCGCAACTCCCGCACGTTACCGGGCCAATCGTACCGACGGAGAAGATCCACTACCTCGGCGTCGAGTCCGGTAACCCGTGTGCCATGTTTCTTATTCAGATTCTGAAGCATGACATCCGTGATCGGGAGGATATCCTCTTTATGTTCCCGCAGCGGCGGAACTACAATCTTGAATACACTTAACCGGTAGTACAGCTCCTGGCGCAGATGGGTACCGAGTTCCTGGCTGGTTGCGGCAAGCACTCGGGCATCTACCGCGATTTCGTGCTTACCGCCAAGCCGTCGCACGCGCAAATCTTCCAGAACCCGCAGCAGCTTCGGTTGCGTCGATTGCGGCATCTCGCCAATCTCGTCGAGAAATAGCGTGCCTCCGTTAGCCTGCTCGAAGCAGCCGGCCGACCGCTCCATGGCTCCCGTAAACGCCCCTCTCTCGTGGCCGAATAGTTCACTTTCCACCAGTGCCTCGGGCAAAGCCGCTGCATTGATTGCGACGAAGGGACCATTGCCCCGCGGACTCCATTTATGGATCTCCCGCGCAACCAACTCCTTCCCGGTGCCACTCTCTCCGCAGATCAAAACTGGCGCCGAAGTGGGAGCCACCTGCCGGATTAGCGCAAAGATCTGCTGCATCGCCGGGGAAGTACCTACCATATTTCCGAGTACGCCATGCACGCTGAGTTCGCGTTTGAGCTCATCGGTTTTCTGGAGACTTCGGTTGTACTCCACCGCGCGGTCGAGCAGGATCTTGAAGGCGCGCGGTTCCACGGGCTTCTCCAGAAACCAGAACGCCTTCAGATCATGGACCGCCGATAGCGCCTTCTCCATGTTGCCGAAGCCGGTGAGGGCAATCGCCGGAGTGAGGTCCCCGCGCTCCTTGAGATGCCGGAGCAACTCAAAGCCATCCATGCGCGGCATCACCAAATCGGCAACGATGACGTCTGCGCGGAACGTCGAGAGCCGTTCCAAAGCCTCGCGCCCGTCGCATGCAACGTGCGCCTCAAATGCATCGGACAGCATAGCGGCCATAGCGGTACGCTGGCGTTCATCGTCATCGACGATGAGGATCCTGCCCGAAACCGCAGGCACTCGCAACATTTGGCTCCTATTCTAGCAAGGCGTAGCGGCGCCCACGCCGCTATTCGAATTGCGTTCGTCTTGTCGATTCACCAGGCCAACCATTGCCCATCTCGTCATTTGAGGCCAACCAGCCAGTGCAAGCTCAGTTCACAAACTTATAGCTGGTGATGCGTCCCCACATTCCGACCGCCTTCAGGACCCATATGGCGACCGCAACCACCACTACAATATTGAGAATCGATTTGATACTGCCGGCCATGGGGATAAAGTTGTTGATGAGCCATAACGCGACTCCCACTACAATCAGCGCGATGACGATGTTTACTAGAGGCATATCCTTTATTCTCCTAAAACACTGAGGTGGCAGCCGGCTGCCGGGCAGCTTACCGCCGGGATGCACTAACCAAGAATCCGGCGTCCCTGAATCAGGCGGAATACCAGGATTATCAAACCAACTACTAACAGAATGTGAATCAGCCCGCCGGCGGTGTAGGAGGTTGCCATCCCCAACGCCCACAAAACCAGCAGGACCACACAAATTGTCCAAAGCATCTATTTGCTCCTTTGCGATCGTGATCGATAAGGGCAAGCGGGGGTCCAAATGAGCACATTGACCTAAAGTGGTGACTCGGAGACCGGTGGCGGCTGGCGCCCGCAAGTTCCAACCGCACGAGGTGCAGAATCTGCAAGCAAACCGGCAATTGCTGCCGATTGGACTCCGCCAGCCGCGAATTGTCCGCCCAAAACCGGGTCCAACCAGATCGGCAGAAGCACTGGTCGGCGCTTGAGTTACCGCGCTGGGTTCTTCATTGGGTGGCGGATTCCCAGCAATTCCTGCATTTCGTTCGGCAATAGCTGCATAAGCGGGTGGCCTAAGTGGCCAGGCCGGCGTCCAGTAATTGCCGGCCGGGTGCGCGCGGCGTGCTCTTCAAGGCACGGCAAACGCAGATCCGGAACGGGATTACAGGCTGCCTACTGCGCATGGTGGCAGGCCGATGGACCCCGGAGTGCCTTTCACGGACCGTGTGCGCCCGACGGAACGACGATCCGGCCGCACATATTCGGAGTATAAGGAGAAATAAGCAGATGAACATCTTGAGAACGGTAACTACGGCGTTGTTTTGCGCGGCACTTACGGGCGCGGTATTCTCACCGGCCGCCAAGGCAGACGCGTGGAACAGAAAGACCGTGATGACTTTCAGCGCGCCGGTGGAGATTCCCGGAGTCCACCTCAAAGGGTGGGGAGTGTTACCGGCCGGCACCTATGTATTTAAGATCATGGACTCACAGTCGGACCGGCACATCGTCCAGATCTTCAGTAAGGACGAGAAGACCGTGTACGCCACAATTCTGGCGATCCCCAACTATCGCCTCAAAGCCACCGATAAGACCGTAGTCACTTTCCGTGAGCGGCCGGCCGGCGAGCCGGAAGCGCTGCGCGCCTGGTTCTATCCCGGCAAGAACTGGGGCGAGGAATTCGTCTATCCGAAGGCCAAGGCAGTCGCACTGGCCAAGGTGGCCAATACGGCCGTTCTCTACACGGCATCCGATGTACCGACGGAAGTTACGACGCCGACCATGACGATGGATGAACCGGAAGTCGTGCAGTTGAGGCAGGCGCCTATCATGGCCATTAAGCCCACCGGCGAAGACGTCGAGGTGGCCGCAGTGGTCACCGCACCGCCCGACGCCGAACTCCAGCCGGACACCACGCCGGCAGGGCCCACCGCGCAGACGCTGCCGTCAACGGCGAGCTCTTTGCCGCTAATCGGCCTCCTTGGCTTGCTGGCTTTAGGCAGTGCCTTGACGCTTCGGCTGGCGCAGAGACGCGTTGTGTAGGGCCCGGCCTATATGGCTGGTTAGCCCGCGGCCGGGCGCGTCTTTGTTGGCGCGCCTGCGGCCGGGGTGGACTTATTGGAAAGATAGAGAGAGCGGCTATGAGAAGGTGGCAATCGCGAGTGGGGCAGCGTGGAATGGCGAAGACGATCGCTCTCCCGCTTCTTCTCTTGTTGGTCCTGGCAAGTTACGCCAGTGGTCAGGTTCAGCCCGCCGGACAGGAGCACGACGCAGAATCTCTCCGCATCTCGGTAGACGTATCCCTGGTGGTACTGCACGCTACCGTGACCAACCGGCAAGGCGGCTTTGTCTCCAATCTGGGCGCGCAGGATTTTAAGGTGCGCGAGAGTGGCGTACCGCAGAACATCACGCTCTTCAAAAACGAAGATATTCCGGTCACCGTAGGATTGGTGGTCGACCACAGCACCACCATGCGGCCGAAACTGGCGGAGGTATCCGCCGCCGCCCGAACCTTCGTGCGGTTCAGCAATCCGGAAGACGAGATGTTTATCGTCAACTTCAACGAGAAGGTAACGCTGGGCCTGCCGGGCACGGTCCGATTCACCAACAGCACCAGGGAACTCGAGGACGCCATCGGCGGCTCGCAGGCCGGAGGCCAGACAGCTCTTTACGACGCCATCGCCAAAGCGCTAGAGGAAGTTCGCCTGAGCAGCCGGGATCGGAAAGTCCTGATCGTGGTCAGCGATGGCGGCGACAACGCCAGCGCGCGTAGCCTGGAAGCGGTAATGAAGCTGGCCGGGCAATCCAGCGCGGTCATCTACACGGTCGGCTTGTTTGACGAGGACGATCCGGACCGCAACCCGGGCGTGCTGAAGGCCTTGGCGCGGGTCACTGGCGGGGAGGCCTTTTTCCCCAAGGAGCTCAACGAAGTGGTGGCCATCTGCGAGGGCATCGCCCGCGATATTCGCCATCAGTACACTATCGGATATGTTCCGGTCAACCCGGCTGGCGACGGCTCGTATCGTTCCATCCGGGTGGCCGCGCGGGCGAATGGCCGCGACAAACTCTCGGTTCGCACGCGCACCGGCTACATCGCCGGTAGCGAACTGCGGCACGACGAGAAGGCTGCCAAATGAGGCTGATCGTTCAGAAGGGACCACTGTGGCGGATGCAGCAGTGGACCCAACGTGCACTGTTTGCTTGCGCCGTCCTGCTTCTGGGCTTTTGCGCATTTGCGCTGGGAGACGCCTGGATTTTCCAGAGGCGCGAGAGCGCGGATCTCGACCGCCTGCTGCGCGATCGGCGCGCAGTCAGCGGGACGACGCCTCAACTGGCCTCTTTGCCCTCATTGCCTTCGTTGCCTTCCTTGCAACAGCCGCCGGCCGCTGCGATGGAAGGACTGATAGGCCGGCTTGAAATCCCGCGTCTGCTGGTTTCCACAATGGTTGTCGAAGGTCTTGGGAGAAGCACTCTGCGTCGCGCGGTGGGACACATTCCCCGCACGGCGCTCCCGGGACAGCCCGGCAATGTCGGCCTCGCCGGGCACCGGGACGGATTCTTCAGGCCCCTAAAGGACCTCAGGATCAAGGATGAGGTGCAGCTCTCAACGCCGCGGGGCAATTTTAAATACGAAGTCGAATCGATCGTGATCGTCGAGCCAGACAACGTAGCGGTACTCGATTCCTCGGAGGAACACGTGCTGACTTTGGTGACCTGCTATCCGTTTTTCTATGTCGGAGCCGCTCCCAGGCGATTGATTGTCAGGGCCCGGCAGGTGTGGCCGCCAACAGCGACCCCATCGAATGTGGAATGATTGAAGGAGCGGCGGGGTTAGCCGCCAGGAGTAAGTTTGAATAACGATTCGGTTGTTCGTGCCGCCCGCATTCTTGTCATCGATGACAACGGCTCGGACGTCTTTCTGCTCCGGCGGGCCCTGATTCGGCAGGATCTCCTATTTGAGCTCATTCACCTGCCGAACGGAACTGAAGCCATGGCGTACATCCGCCGGCAGGGAGTGTATGCCAATTCCGCCATTCCGGACCTCATGCTGATAGATTTGAACCTGTCCAAATACACCGGCGAAGATATCTTGCGCGCGGCCCGAGACGCTCCCGATCTCCGGGCCGTTCCAGTATGTGTGTGGAGTTCTTCCGCGTCGCGGCGAGACGAAGCCCTGCTCCAGGACCTCGGCGCTTCGCAATTCATCACCAAGCCTTCCGGTCTGGGTCAATTCATGGAAATCGGCAAGATCGTTAAGGATGTGTTAGGACGCAGCGTCGGCTAGAGTCTTCTGCCGCCGCGCTGCGGCGGGGCCTGTTGGACCGCCATTCTAACGTCAGTGTTTGTTTCAGGGAAAAAGAAAATGGTGCTGTGTGCTAAAGAAAACCGCGAGTCTCCGGCCAGATGGGGCCGGGCGTTCCCCGTGTGCGCCTGACTTGCCCGCGAAGATCGTCACGGCGGGCGCAAGTCTCAAGTCCGCGCCGTCTATTCCGCTGCCGGCCGACGGCCTGAGCGACCCGGACACTTCCCTGCCAATCGTTGTTGGCATCGGCGCCTCCGCCGGAGGGCTGGAGGCATTCACCGAGTTCCTAAGCCATCTACCCAAGGATACGGGCATGGCGTTCGTGCTGATTCAGCACCTCGACCCCAAACATGAGAGCCTTCTGAGGGAGTTGCTTTCCAAAGCCACCGAGATGCCGGTCTCGGAAGTGAAAGGCGAGACTCGTACTGAGGCCAATCATGTTTACGTGATTCCGCCGCAATTCAATTTGAGCATTTCCCATGGAGTTCTCGAAACCCCGGCCCGTGCGGATTGCGGCCGCAATATGCCGATCGATAGTTTTCTCGAGGCTCTGGCGGCAGACCGCGGCAGCAAGGCCCTCGGCGTGGTTCTGTCGGGAACCGCTTCGGATGGGACGCTCGGTTTGCAGGCGATCAAGGCCGCCGGCGGCATTACCCTGGTGCAGGACGTGGGGACTGCCAGGTTCGAGGGCATGCCGCGAAGTGCCATCGCCGCCGGTGTGGCGGATTTTGTCCTGCCGCCGGCCGGAATCGCGCGGCAACTGGCGACCATCGCGCAAACTTTCGATGTCCGCAACGAGCCTTGGGACGGGATTGAGCCGCCGGAGGATTCCGAGCTTGCCAAGATACTCCGGCTGGTGCGGAGCGCCACCGGAGTAGACTTCTCGTATTACAAGCACAGCACTCTCTCGCGACGCATCAAGCGGCGCATGGTCCTCCGCGGAATCGAGACCCTGGAAGACTATAGCCGCCACATCGAGCAGAATCGCGAGGAAGCTAAGGCGTTGTGCGAGAACTGCTTGATCACCGTCACGGCATTCTTTCGGGAACCCGCGGTCTTTGAAGAACTCAAGAGCCGCGTGTTGCCGGCACTGTTGGAAAACAGAGGTCCCGGGGATCCCATCCGCATCTGGGTGCCAGGGTGCGCCAGCGGCGAAGAGGCATATTCGATCGCGATCTGCGTGGTGGAATTCCTGGAAGAAACTAAAGCCAGTGTTCCGTTCGAGATTTTCGCCACCGATATCAGCGAGACGGCCATCGAAAAAGCTCGCGCCGGCGTCTACACGGGCGGCTCGCTGGCGCATGTTTCACCGCAGCGTCTGGCGCGCTTCTTCACCGGATCGGACCGCGGCCACCAGGTCGCCAAAACGATCCGCGACGTGTGCGTTTTCGCCAGGCAAAACGTGGCGCAGGACCCGCCTTTCTCCAGGCTCGACCTCATCAGTTGCTGTAACGTGCTGATCTACCTGGGAGACGTGTTACAGCGCAAGGTGTTGTCGATCCTGCACTATGCCCTCAAGCCAACCGGGTTCCTGATACTGGGTCCTTCGGAGAGTATCGGCCCGCTTTCCCAGTCTTTTCATCCCCTGGAGAAGGCGCACCGGATCTATTGCATGCGGCCGGCCGCGGCTCCGCCGGCTCCGCGCCTCGGCGAAAGCCGCCGCGCCGAAGGCCGGCCGGATATCCGGGAAAGAATCGCCGGCGACCGGGTGGGTCCGGACGTGCTGCGAGAGGCCGACCGCCTGGTGCTGGCGGAATACGCCCCTCCGGGCGCCATCATCGACGACCGTATGAACATCATCCAGATCCGGGGCCGCACCGCTCCGTACCTGGAGCTTTCACCGGGCGGCCCCACCCGGAATATTCTCAAACTGGCCCGCGAAGGCTTGATTGCGGGCCTGGGCATGGCGATTCGAACTGCCCTGGAAACCAACGCCCCAGCCAAAGAAGAGGGCTTCCGGATCGAGAGCAACGGCCATGTGGAAGACGTCAGCATCAAGGTGACCCCGTTACCGGGATCGTCCTCGACCGGGGAACGCAATTTCCTGGTGCTGTTCGAGGACGGCGTGCCAGCCGCTCGGCGGGCCGTGCCCATACCCACCATCGAGGACGACCGGACCAGCGCGCGGCTACGGGGCGAGTTGCTGGCCACCAAGGAGTATTTGCAATCGATCATCGAGGACAACGCTACCACCCTGGAGGAGTTGCGGGCGGCCAACGAAGAGGCGCAGGCGGGAAATGAGGAGCTGGAGACCGCCCAGGAAGAGCTGGAATCAGCTAACGAGGAACTGAACACGCTCAACGAAGAGCTGAAGACCAGCAATCTGGAATTCAGCAAAGTCAACCGCGACCTGGCCAACCTTCTGGAGAGCATCAGCATACCCCTGGTCATCGTAGGGCGGGATCTGCGCATTCGCCGCTTTACGCGCGCCATAGAGCCGATGTTGAACCTGATCGCCTCCGATGTCGGACGGTCGATCACCGATCTGCAGCCTCAGATGGAACTACCGGACCTGCGGCATTTACTCCTGGATGCCATGGAGGGGGGCAATCGGAAACCGCGCGACATCCGCGACTCCCTTGGCCGTTGGTATTCGCTGCGCATTCTCCCGTCGGTGGGGCCGGACGGCAGGATCGACGGCGCCGTCCTGATGTTGATCGATATCGATGCCGCCAGGCGCGGCCTCGATTTCGCCGAAGCGATTGTGGAAACGGTGCGGGAACCCCTGGTGATCCTCAATCACAACTTCCACGTGGTCAAAGCCAATAAGATGTTTTACGAAACCTTTCAGGCCTCACGGGAGGAGACCGAGGGACGCCTGATTTACGACCTCGGGAATGGACAATGGAATATTCCGACGCTGCGCGAGCTGCTGGAGAACATTCTCCCTGCGCACTCCACCTTCCGGGATTTCGAGGTAACCCACGAGTTTGAGCGTGTGGGACGCAAAGTGATGCTACTCAACGCCAGCGAGATCTTCGATGCCAACGCGCAGGCGCGGACGATTCTGCTCGCCATCGAGGATGCCACCGATCGCAAGCGGGCTGAGGACGCCCTCAAGACAACCAATTCCGAATTACAGCATTTTGCCTATGCGCTGACCCACGACTTGCAGGAACCCATACGGATGGTGGTGAACTTTAACCAGCTTCTGGCACAGGAGTGCGCCGGCAAACTGGGCGAGGATGCGGACCAGTACATCGCCTATTCCGTGGAGGGCGCCATGAGAATAGAGAACCTCCTCAAGAGCCTGCTGGCGTATTGGGAGGTTACCGAGCGTGCAGTGGACCAGTCCGTCCCGATCGATTGCGGCGCCGCTCTTACTAAGGCGCTACTGAACCTCCACGTGGCCATCGTGGAGAGCGGCGCCCAGGTAACTTCCCAACCGTTGCCAACTGTGGTGGCCGAGGAAGTCATGCTGATACAAGTCTTCCAGAACCTGATTTCCAATTGCATCAAGTTCAAAGGCGCCGAAACGCCGGCAATCCATATTTCGGCGGAGAAAGACGCGGAAGGATGGCTGTTTTCCGTGCAAGACAATGGAATGGGAATCGCACCGCAGGACTTCGACCGCGTGTTCGGCATGTTTAAACGCCTGCATGGAAAAGAGATCCCCGGTACGGGTATCGGGCTGGCGCTTTGTAAAAAAGTGATCGAGCGCAAGGGCGGCCGAATTTGGGTGGAATCGGAGACAGGTCACGGCGCAACATTCAAGTTCACGATTCCCTTCCGGCGCCGTCCGGACCGCTCTCCTGAGGCAAGGAACTGAAATGAGTAACTCTGTCCAAGAGCGCGCGGAAGCCGAAATTCAGCGCCTGCGCCAGGCGCTCGACGAGCAGACCAGCCGCTGCGTCGAACTGCAACAGCAGGTGGACCGGGCGGACGCCGGATTTGAAGACTTCGTCTCCCTGGCGGCTCACAACCTGCGCGAGTCCCTCCGGGATGTGGCCGCCTTCAGCCAACTGCTGGCCGAGACCTATGGTGCCCGGTTGGATCCCGAGGCCAGCGGATTCCTCGACCGCATACGGGACGGTTCTCAACGGATGCAGTCGCTGCTTGCCGACATGGTGGACTACTGGTCCACGAGTGCCTCCGGCCCGCAATCCTCCCCGACGGACATGGAAGCGGTTCTCTGCCAGGTGCTGCTCTCATTGGGCCCACTGATCGCGGAACGGAGCGCCCTGGTTACTCATGACCCATTGCCGCGCGTCTGCGGAGACTTCGCGATTCTTGCTAAGGTGGTGCGCCACCTGGTTCGAAACGCCATCGCCTACTGCGAGTCGGCGTCTCCCCGCGTTCACATTTCATCCCGGCGGGGAGATCCGGACTGGGTGTTTTCGGTCCAGGACAACGGTCCGGGAATAGCCCCTGCGTTCCAGGAGCGTATTTTCGAAGCGTTTAAGCGCCTGCACGGAAAGGAATACCCTGGCAACGGACTCGGGCTGGCATTCTGCCAGAAGGCCATCGAGTGGCAGGGGGGGCGCATGTGGATTGAGTCGGCACCCGGAGCGGGATCGACGTTTTATTTCACCGCGCCGGCCGTGGACTAACTCCAGGGTTAACCCGGCGGGTAATCGCAGTGCACTGAAGTGCAGGTCTTGCCGCTATTCGCCCGCTTCCTGATGACTGGTAAGTTACTTGCATACGGCCACATACGTGCATTGATATAGATCGAAGCATGACAACAGTACGATCCAACCTGGAAGGACACACCGCACCTTCTTCGCGCTAATCGCGCCGATACTCTGTTGCCATGCCGCTGGCACTAAGTCAAGGAGAGAGTGTTATGGTTTTTAGACGATTGATCGGGCTGGTTTTTGCAGGCGGCCTGGTATTCAGTGCCGCAGCGGCCGATATTGTGGTTCATATCGCGCCGCCACACATTCGGGTAGAGAGGCGGTCGCGCAGGCCAGGCGCTGACTACGTATGGGTTTCCGGGTATCATCGCTGGGAGAACAACGCTTACGCCTGGACGCCGGGAAGGTGGGAGCAACCGCCTCGGCCGCACGCCCACTGGGTGGCGCATCGCTGGACTCGCCGGCAAGGCGGCTGGGTCATGGTGGAAGGCCACTGGCGGTAGCGCCGCAACTTAGCAATCCTCAACCAAGAAAACCAAGAATAAGGAGATCGTTATGTCGATTCTGTTAGTTGTCCTGGTGGTTCTGCTGTTGTTTGGCGGCGGCGGCTATTACGGCCGTGGCCGGTGGTACTAACGCGCGCGCGGAGTTTGTGCCGAAACGCGGCGGAGCGTTCCCTGCGCCGCCTCCGGAGCTTGGCCATGTCCGGTCGAGTTCACCTGGAGCGCATACTGGCAGGGACCCTGGCGGCCGTCCGGAGAATCCGGGCCAGCCGCTTCGGTAGCCTGCCTTGGGGGCGCGGCGCCGCGCGCCTCTTAGCCGGCACGGCCATCGTCGCTTTCACTCTGACTGCAGGCGCAATCCATTACATTTACTTCGATCGAACCAACCTCCCCGATCGGGAGGCATTCTACCAATTCGAGTTTCCCACCGTCGGCCACGTCTACGATATCAACGGCCAGGCCCTTGCCGAAATGGCCACGGAATACCGCCAAATCACCACTTACAATGACATCCCGCCCATTGTTCGCGACGCCATCCTCGCAGCCGAGGACAAGAACTTCTTCTCCCACAACGGAGTCGAATATTCCGGATTCGCCCGGGTGGTCTCCAAACTCAGAATCCGCGATCTGCTGGCCCGTCTTACCAAGATGGGAAGCCGGGACTCGCTGGATATCGCCGCGATCTTTCCGCAAGGCGGATCGACCATCACCCAACAACTGGTCCGCGGCTATTTTCTCAAAGGACTCACCACTCGCGAGAACAGCGATCAACTCCGCCACGGCCAGGGCGTGGCTCGCGTGCTCGCGCGCTTGATCGGCGCGCGAACCGTCAACATGCTGTTTCGCAAACTGGAGGAGATCCGGCTATCATTTTGGATCGAAGAGGAGATGCGGGCGCGCTTCGGCTCGAAACGCCGCGCTAAGGAAGAACTGTTGGCCCGCTATGCCAGCCTGGTTTACATGGGCAACGGTCAATACGGGTTGGGCCGCGGAGCGGAATACTATTTTGGCCGGCCTTTATCTTCGTTTACAGCGGATGATGCGGACAAAGCGGCGCTGCTCGCCGGCGCCATAAAGTCGGCTCGTTACTACGCTCCCAATGCGCCCCAAACCCGCAGAGTCCTGGATCGCAGAAATCAAATCCTGGCGCTGATGGCGGCCCATGGTTTCATTTCCGCCGACCGCGCCACGCGAGCCGCGGCGCTCCCGATTGTCACCGTTACTGAGCGGCGGGACAAGCCGGCGGGCGCATCCGCCGTGGTGGACAATGTGCTGGACGAACTCAAGACCCACTATGGCGATCTCGGCGAAAAGGACCTGATGCGGGGATCGATCCAGGTCTACTCGACGGTGGACGCGCAAGTGCAAGCGATCTCCAATCTGGCCTTGGAGCACGGCCTCATGGCTTACGAAAAACGCCACCCCGGCGCCGTCGGCCTGACCCAAGGCTCGGTGGTCGTCTTGAGAAACCGCGATGCCACCGTCCTCGCCGAGACCGGTGGCCGCCAGTCCTACCAAGACCACGTCAGCGCCTTTAGCGACTTCAATCGGGTGACCAAGTCCCTCCGCCAGCCGGGGTCCACCATGAAACCGATCGTCTATCTGGTGGCTTTTCAGGACGGCAAATTCGATCTTGAAACCGCCGTCCCCGATGAACCCATCAGCGTTCCCAACGGCGTCGGGCAGAGTGAGAAATCGATCTCCGACGACGATGGGGAGTTCAAGGGTATGATCCCCCTCCGTATGGCGCTGGCGGAATCCAGGAACGCAGTGGCCATTTGGGTTGCGGAGCAGATCGGCATTGCCAGGGTCATCGAGACGGCCCGCGATCTGGGGATCCAGACACCGTTGCACCCGTACGCCACAACTGCCTTGGGCGCGTCCGAAGTGAACTTGCTGGAGCTCGCCAATGCCTACCGCACGATCGCATCCGGCACTCTCAGCCAACCGCGGGTAATCCGCAAGATCGTCGTCGATTCGGGTGACAGGGTCGCCGATAGGGGACCTGCCGCGACTCCGGTCGATGTGGGGAGCAGGGCGCTGGCGCTCATTCAGGAAGGTCTTCGCGGCGTCATACGCCTTCCCGGCGGCACCGCTCATGCACTCGATTCCGGCGGTTTCCCGGTCGCGGTGATGGGCAAAACCGGAACCACCAACGGGTACAGGGACGCACTCTTCGTGGGATCCACTTACGGGCCGGACGGAGTCACGGTGGCCGTTCGTATCGGCTTTGACGACAACCGCTCTCTGGGAGCGCAGGAGACCGGCGCAAGGGTGGCGCTCCCCGTGTTCAAGGAAATCGTGCTGAACGCGTACGGCAAGAAGCTGCTCGGACCTGCCCCGCGGTTTCCGCCGGCCATGGAACAGCGCATCGACGATTACCTCCAGGGCGACTCCACGGATACCAGTGTGAGGCCCAACCTGCCCACGGCGGCCGAACGCCCCGGCTTGCTCCATTTGCGCCCATGAAAATTGGGCGCCGTCCGGTTACGCCACCGCGGGCGCAACCTCCGGCTTGGGACAAGCCAGTTCCTGAATGTGTGCTACACCGCGAGCCATTCATTGTGAGACGGGCCGGCGACGGGAAAGGATAGCGCCGCAAATCCCTTCTGCTCCAGGATCTGACCGAGCATCGCGGCCGTGGTCTCATCGGCCTGATCGTGCGCCGGCAGGCAAATGATCCTGTCTCGAGGATGGACCGTTTCCGGTGCCGCCGCGGAACCGTTTCCTGATGTTTCCGCGAATTGATATTCGGACAGCTCGGCGATCATTTCGTTGATGCTGAGAAAGAGAAACTCCTCTCTTACTGAGTCGATGGCGCCCTTGTGGCGGTCCTGTTCGGCCAAGCTCAAAGCCGGAATGAGCACCGAGTCGTATAACTCGATCAGCGGCCTTCCTTTTAGATATTCGGTCACAATGGTGTGCGCTTCCAGTTGATCCATGGCGAGTAATCGCTGGTAAATCTGGGCTTCGGGCGCCAGAACCCGGTCGTCTCCCAACAGGATATGCAGGAACGAAAGTTGCGGCACATAGCGCCCCAGCACCACCACGCAGACTGTCAGCGGCGTCGACAGAATCAGGCCCGCCGGTCCCCACATGACCGCCCAGAACACCGAACTTACCAGCAGGGCCAGGAATGAGATTCCTACATGCGAACCGTAAAGCCACGGTTCCACCACGTTGGCGATCGCCAACTCCAGGCCCGCAACCAGCAGGAACACCAGCAGCGGCCGGAGCCATCCGTCGAAAACCGCCAGCGAAAGAGCGATCGGCAGCGTTGCGGCCACCGTCGTCCCCACGTACGGCACAATCCGCAGGATGGCGGCCACCACTCCCCACAGAAGCGGGTTGGGCACGCCAATGCAGTAAAGACCCAGGCCGAACAAAGTCCCGAAGCTCGTATTTACCAGGAACAGCATCAGCAGGTAGCGGCTGATGCGGCCCGACGCGTCGTCGATCGCCTGGGTCATGCGGTTTAACTGCCCCAGGCCGGCCAGCCGCAGAAGACGGTTCCTCAGGTCCTCTCTCTTCAGCAGCATGAAGGCCGTAAAAATGAAGACAATTCCGGCTCGTCCCAGAGGGGCCAGAGCGGGCATGCCCAGGTCGCGAAGCTCCGCCCATCCGCTGGTTGCGTCTGGGACCACCCGAACGGAGAACGGAGGCAGGGGTGCGGGCGCTCCCGCGGATGGCACGCCCGGGCTGGCCAGCTCCCGCACAATCTCCTGCACGCTTTCGGCCGCGCGGCTAAGCTGCCCCGTTACCGGCAGGTGAAATCCCGCGATCTTAGCCTGGATATTCTGGCGGTATAGGGGGAGTTGATTGGCGACGTCAACCAGTTGATTCGCGATTATCCAGCCGATGCCGCCGGCCACTGCCACCGAAACCAGAATCGTGGTGAAGACCGAGATTACCCTGCCAACGCGCAGGCGCTCCATCAGCGCCGCCACCGGAGTCAGTAAAAACGTCAGCGCCAGGGCAAACGCAAAGGGGATGAGGATCTCACGCGTAAAGTACAGGGCCGCGATCGTTCCGAAGAGGACAATAACGCCCGCGTCACCGCGGAGCCGGGATCGTGCGGCCGGCCCCGCCGCAGGCAGGTCTTGTTTCATGATTATCGTTTATTGCGAGGGGTCTTTTCCACGCGTGGCAGTGACGCCCTTCAGAATCGCGAGACCGAAAAGCACGATGGCCCCCACTGCGATCCAATGAGCCGCCATGTGCAGTATGACGGCTCCGTAGATTAGCCCGCCGATTAAGATCAGGAAGCCGACAATGTAAATTCCGAATGACAAGACAGTTCCCCTTTGCGCCTGCGCCTTAATGGATAATCCCCAACATGTAAATTACCAGCAGGACCAGCAGGATGGTACCCAGGCCCATTCCCGCGCCCCCGCCATAACCCCAACGTCTATGGCCGTAGTAACCACCACCGGTACCCAAGAGCAACAGCAAAAGCACAATCAGTATTAGCATTTTTGATCTTCCTTTCCTTCGAAACTACTTCTCGAAGACTTTCTCAATTCGGCCCACTGTCTTCTGGACCGTGCCACCCAGGTTCTCGGCGCTGCCTTCGGCCTCTAAATCGGGGTTGCCGGCGATTCGTCCAGCCGTTCCCTTGATTTTGCCCTTCACTTCATGGAATGCGCCCTCGACTTGATCGTTCGTACTCTGGCTCATCTATTTCTCTCCGTATTAAGTTGTCGTTGATTGTTGAGTGGAGCTGTGGCCATCAGGCCCTGCCTCACTCCGAGGACGTCGCCTTTTGATTCTTAACTTGCAGTTCGTTAACAACCTGCTGAACATTCGGCACAGCGGCCGCGATCTGTTCGGCTTCGTGGCGCTTGGCTTGAGAGTCCACCTCGCCGGTCAGCGTCACCACGTGGTTCTTGACCGCGAACTTTACGCGATTGTGCAGCTTGCCTTGAATGAGCGCGGCATCCAGGTTTTCCTCGATGCCCTTGTCCAGATCCGAATTCATGGCCTTGGCATCGTTTTCGGCGCCCAATGGAACTACCGCAATCTGATCCGATACGACTTGTCCGACCGCGATTGACTTGGCGATTGTTTCCGCTTGTGCCCGATCGCCCTCACCCGCCACTTGACCGCCCAGCATCACAACGCCCTTGTCGCGATCCTGACTGACGGAGACCTTCTTCAGTCCGGCCTGGTCCAGCGCTGTGCGAAGGCTGCCGGAAACATCCGGCGATTGCCTGGTGGTGGAGCATCCTGCCAGGAGTCCGGCAACCAGGATAGCCAACCAAGTTGTCTGCTTCGGGAGATTCTGCATGATTCATCCGTCCTTATCTGTGTCGTCTGCAACGGAGCAGGTTTATGGCCGGACGAAAACCGGGCGTCGATATTAGCGCATTCGCGCAAAGGATTGGTAACCTTATGAGAACGCTCCGCCGCACCCGCCATGCCGAATTTCACTTCTCCCGGTTCCCTACACATAGCCAGCAAACGATTGCTGCCCTGGCTGGTGGCCGTAGCCTTCTTCATGGAATCGTTGGACACCACTATCCTGAACACCGCCGCGCCTGCTATTGCGGCCGCCCTTCACGTGGCTCCTCTGAGCATGAAATCGGTCCTGTCCAGCTACACCTTGAGCCTCGCCGTCTTCATTCCCATCAGCGGCTGGATGGCGGATCGATTTGGAACGCGACGGGTCTTCGCGTCCGCCATCGGCCTGTTCACGCTGGGCTCGTTCCTTTGCGGCATATCGTCCAACATTCATGTCCTGGTGGCCTGCCGCATCTTGCAGGGTTGCGGCGGAGCCATGATGGTTCCCGTTGGCCGGCTCACTCTGGTGCGCACCTTCGCCAAATCCGAGCTGGTCCGTGCCATGAGCTTCGTGGCCATCCCCAGCCTGGTGGCGCCTATGCTCGGACCGATCGCCGGCGGACTGATCGTCGGATACCTTCACTGGCGCGTCATCTTCTTCATCAATATCCCCATCGGCCTGGTGGGCTTGTACATGGTCTACCTCCATCTGCCAGACTATCGCGAGGAGCATACCCATCCTCTGGATGTCGGCGGATTGCTGCTGTTCGGTTCTGGGGTCGGACTGCTGTCGTACGTGCTGGAGGTCTTCGGCGAACACACCCTCACCGGAGCCGAAGTGGTGGGCATGCTGGCGGCATCTGCCCTGTTACTGGCCGCCTATGGATTTCGTGCGGCCAGGACCGCGTTTCCACTTCTGCGCCTGAGCCTGCTCCACATCCGTACCTTTCTCGCCTCGGTCAGCGGCAGCTTCTTCACGCGGCTCGGCATTGGCGGAATCCCCTTCCTTTTTCCGCTGCTCTACCAGGTCGGGCTGGGCTTCACTCCCGTTCAATCCGGCCTGATGCTGATGCCTCAGGCGATTGCCGCGATGAGCCTGAAGCCCGCCATGCCGGCAATTCTGGCCCGCATCGGCTACCGCGCCGTGCTCATTTCGAACACCGTCATCCTCGGCCTGCTAATCGCCCTTTTCGCCACCATCGGCCCTCAAACGCCGGTCTCGCTGATCCTGCTCCAGACGTTCTGCTTCGGCTTCTTCACCTCGCTGCAATATACCAGCATGAACACGCTGGTCTACGCGGATGTTACCGAGGAGGAGACCAGCAGCGCCAGCACCATTGCCAGCACCGTGCAGCAGATGGCCATCAGCTTCGGCGTGGCCTCGGCATCGCTGGTCACGGCGTTCTTTATCCCCGACCGCTTCCATTCGAGCGCACCGGAGATGATTTACGGCATTCATCGGGCGTTCCTGATTCTGGGTGCGCTGACGGTGTTTTCGACCATAGTATTCAATGGCTTGAAGAGCGGTGACGGCGACAACGTGAGCCAGCACAAAGTCCTGCCGCACGCCGGTTGATGGCTCTCTGGCGCCGATCCCTGCCAGTTCCTAAAACGCAATAACTGCACTTTCCGTAACGGGACCTGCACTTATCTTCGTCGTTTAGTCGCTTCTGCCGGCCCCCAGCGCCATCCTCCAGTGGCCGATTCCCCACAACCCCTTTGCGTGCACGGCGGCTCCCTGATCGAACCTCCCGAAGCGCCGGATGGCGTCAACCGTGCACTAACAAGCGAGTCGAAACGCGACAAAAGAGGTAATAAATGAAATCAGTGATCATAGCCGGTTTGGCCCTCACCGCCACTCTGCTTGCGTCCGAAGCGAACGAAGCCGCCAAGCGGTTGCACGAGTCCGCGGCGGTGCTGTCCGAGGTAATGGCGACGCCCGACAAGGGCGTCCCCGAGGATCTGCTTGAGAAGGCACATTGCATCGTGATCGTGCCCAGTCTCAAGACAGGGGCGTTCATAGTAGGTGCCAAATACGGAAAGGGTTTCCTCTCCTGCCGCAACAGGATTGGCTCTGGCTGGTCCGCGCCCGCGTCGGTTCGCATCGAGGGCGGTAGTGTTGGCTTTCAGATCGGTGGTTCCACGACGGACCTGATCATGTTAGTCATGTCGGAAGAGGGAGCGGACAAGCTCCTTCAGAGTAAGTTCACCCTGGGCGCCGAAGGCTCTGTCGCCGCAGGCCCCGTGGGACGTACGGCGACGGCTCAAACCGACGCTCAAATGCATGCCGAGATTCTCTCCTGGTCGCGGTCTCAGGGTTTGTTTGCCGGTGTCGCTCTGGAAGGCGCCACCCTGCGCGAGGATCTGGATGACAATGCCGCGCTCTATGGCAGCAAACTCGAAAACCGCGACATCGTGACCCACGGTAGGCGTGTGCCCAAATCGGGCGCCGCTCTCATCGGTCTCTTGGACAAGTACTCCTTCCGGGAAGGTACCAAGCAAGCCGGAATCGAACAATAAAGGAAAAAATGAAAACCATCAGCATGTTCCTGACGGCTTGCGGACTCGTGGCGGCCCAATCGGCGCAAGCCCCGAACCCGCTTCAGCAGTCGACCGGGAATGCGGCCCACATGGCCGATGGCTCGACGCCCATCTATCGCGTGACCGTGGTCGCCAGGACCACCAAGGCGATCAATTACAATCACCGCAGCGGATCCACCAGGATCGGTTTCCGTGGAACGGCCCTCCTGCCGGATGCTCGCGGCGAGGCCAGTGTGGAGAGCAAGCAAGGCGTAATCAAGATCGACGCCCGCATGGAGAAACTGCAGCCCGCCACCAACTTTGGGCCGGAGTATCTAACTTATGTGATGTGGGCTATCACCCCGGAAGGCCGAGCCACCAACGTAGGCGAAGTTCTCTTGAATGGGGATAGAAGCAAGCTGGATGCTACGACCGAGTTACAATCGTTCGGCTTGATTGTGACTGCCGAGCCTTACTTCGCCGTGACGCAACCCAGCGACGTGGTCGTCATGGAGAATTTTGTCAGGCAGGATACTGTCGGAACGATTGAAGAGGTGGACGCGAAGTACGAGCTCTTACAACGCGGCCAGTACATACTGAACGTCAATCCGGCCGACATCAAGCCCTTGCGGCTGGATTCAAAGACCCCATTGGAACTCTACGAAGCACGCAATGCCGTCCAGATTGCACGCTGGACCGGCGCTGACAGGTATGCCCCCGATACCTTCCAAAAAGCCGTCCAGGGCCTGGAAAACGCCGAAGGATACCTGACCGGCAAAGCGGGCAGCAAGCCCATTGGCACGGTGGCTCGCGAGGCCGTCCAAATGGCCGAAGATGCCCGCATCATCACCGTGAAGAAGATCGGCGAAGAGCAACTTGCCGGCGAGCGTCAGCTCGGCGCGGAACGTGAGGCGCGTGCTGAAACCTCACGCGACGCGGCCCAAGCCGACGCCGCGCGTGTTACCCGCGACGCGGAGATGGCCCAGGTTGCCGCGCAGTCTGAGGCCGACCGCCTGAAGCGCGAGAACGACGCCCAGATGCTCGCTGCTCAGGACGAAACTGCTCGTGCCAAGCTCGAGAACGCGGCCCAAATGCTCGCCGCTCAGACCGAAGCCGATCGCCTGAAACGCGACAACGACGCCCAGATGGCCGCCGCCCAAACCGAAGCCGACCGCCTGAAACGCGAGAGCGACGCTCAGCGGGCCGATGCTCAGGCCGAATTGGATCGTGCGGCTGCGGCGACGGCGCAAGCCGAGGCCGATAAGGTGCAACTGCGAGCTCAGCTGCTGAGCCAATTCAACGCCGTTCTACAGACTCGCGACACGGCGCGTGGTTTGATCGTGAACATGTCGGATGTCCTCTTCGACACCGGCAAGTACTCCTTGCGGCCCCTGGCCCGCGAGAAACTCGCCAAAGTGGCAGGCATCGTCTCGGGTCACCCTGGCCTCAGGCTGGATGTGGAAGGTCACACCGACAGCGTCGGAGGCGACGACTACAACCAGCGTCTTTCCGAGCAACGTGGCGGCGCGGTCCGCGATTACCTCACACAGGAGGGGATGGCGGCCGGATCAGTTACCTCGAAAGGACTTGGCAAAGCCGATCCGGTGGCTTCCAATGACACTTCGCAGGGCCGCCAGCAAAATCGGCGCGTGGAAATCGTGATCTCCGGCGACGTGATCGGCACGCCGGTCGGAACCCGCATAGCAGCAAAGTGAGTCATCGTTAAAGGAGAACTTAATGTCTGAAACCAACGCGGTTGTAGCTCTTTATGAAAACCATTCCCAGGCCGAGGAGGCACTCAAGGAACTGCAGAGGTCTGGGTTTGATATGAAGAAACTGTCCATCGTCGGCAAGGACTATCACACCGACGAGCAGGTTGTAGGCTATTACAATGCCGGCGATCGAATGAAACGCTGGGGTAAGTCCGGCGCCTTCTGGGGAGGCATCTGGGGCCTCCTGCTCGGATCGGCATTCTTCGCCATTCCAGGCTTCGGACCCATTTTGGTAGCCGGGCCTCTGGTGGCATGGATCCTGGGCGGGCTGGAAGGAGCCGTGGTGGTCGGTGGACTCAGTGCCATCGGCGCGGGTCTCTTCAGCATCGGCATTCCCAAGGACAGCATCGTCCAATACGAATCCGCCATCAAGGCCGATAAGTTCCTCTTGCTGGCGCATGGCACGGCCGGCGAAGTGGAAACGGCCAGGGGCATCATGCGGACCACCAAGCCGTTGCAGGTTTCGGTCCACGTGGTGGAGAAACCCCAGACCGCCGGCGTGGCTGTCGGTTAGCAGAGGCACCAGCGCCGGCGCACGCGCCTCCGGCGATGCCGGCGCTGCCACGACTTATGAGAGATCGGGAACGAATCGGTCTACTCCGGTTGAATTACCAGTATCCCAGGAGGTCTGGGAAATGCCGCCAGTCAAGCCCCTCGACGAAGCCGTGTGGAAAGCCTGGGTTGCCAGGGGCCGCGCGCAAGATCGGCGGGACAGCGCTGCGCGGGTGCGGGCTGTGGAATGGGTATCGGTCGCGGCATTGCTTGCCGCGGCAGCACTGTGGTCCCGCGTGGCGCCCTACGAAACAGTGGTCCGGTTCATCGTCTGCGCGGGGGCCATGGTCGTGACCTTCCAGGTCATCTGTGCCAGGCGCTACGCCTTGGCGGCGGTGTTCGGAGTCCTTGCGGTGCTTTACAACCCTGTAGCACCGGTGTTCGGTTTTTCCGGCGGATGGCAACAGGTGGTCGTGGTGGCCAGCACCGCACCGTTTCTCTCTTCGCTTGCTGCCAACAGGGCCGGGCGCCTGGTGCGCCCATTGGCTTGATGGAACCGCACGCTCATTTCGCCGGCCTGGCGTGATCCACGCATAGCGCGACCAGATCGGCGATATTCGCTTCACCCACGCACATGACTGTGTCCGCGCCGCCCCAATATATCTTCACCGTGCCATCCGGCTCCGGCACAGCGCCGCAGGTGAATACAACGTTGTGGACGTACCCCGTGACTTCCCAGGGATCTTGCGGCTGCAGTATCCACGAGTCGCCCACCCCGATGATCTTGGCCGGGTCCTGCAGGTCGTGCAGAGCGACCCCCAAACGGTATACCGATCCGTCCATCGTCTGGAAAACGCCGTGATAAATGGAAAGCCATCCCTGCTCTGTCCGGATCGGCGGCGCGCCGGGGCCGATCTTCATTTCGTCCCAGTGATACGGTTCGGGCCTCATGATGAGCTGGGACTCGCCCCAAAAGTGTAGATCCGGAGAATAAGAGATCCAGATGGACCAGGGGGCGATCTCCGAATGAGGACGGTCCAGCCGGGCATAGAGTCCGCCGAACTTCTCGGGGAAGATCACCACGTTCCGGTAATCCGCCTCCGTAATCAGCGACACCCTCTCCGCTTCACGAAAGTCGTTGGTCTTTGCCAGCGCGATCCGCACGCCATTGCGCGAGTAAGCGCTGTAAGTGATCAGGTACTCCCCGTCCAGCTTAGTAACTCGCGGATCTTCAACCCCGAATTCCTCATAAGCGGCGAAGGGGCCATCCGGCGCGGGAGTTAGAAACGGTGCGGCGTCGGCGGTGAAGCGGAATCCGTCGGGGCTGCGCGCCAGGCCGATGATCGAGCGACCCGTGCGCAGGTGAGAGCGGAACAGCATCATGTAAGTATCCCCGTGCTTCACCACAGCCGCGTTGTGGACGGTCTCCACCGGGTAGGGAATCTCGGCCTTGGTCAGGATTGGATTACCGGCGTAGCGTCTGACAATGTCCGGCTTCATGATCGGGCCTCGACTGCCTGTTCGAAAATCATCTGGTAAACCCGCTCGTAACCCTGAACCATGGTCTCCATCGAGAAGCATTCGCGGACCCTCTTCCGGCAGGCCGCGCCATCGATCTCGCCGATACGTTGCAGAGCCGCCGCCGCTTCATCGACATTATTGACCAGGAAGCCGGTCCGCCCATCCTCGATCACCTCGCGGCACGATCCGAGGTCCATGGCGACCACCGGCACGCCCGCGGCATTGGCCTCCGCCAGCACCAGTCCGAACCGCTCCGGAATAGTGTTCAAGTGCAGCAGCGCTCGGGCCTGCGCGAACAATTCGTTCTTGCCCGCCACGTCCAGCGGCCCCAGGTAGCGGACCGCCGGGCCAAGATGCGGCTCTACCTGCTCCCGGAAATACCTTTCATCCTGGATGATGCCGGCGATGAGCAGCGGCCATCCGCTCCGGCGAGCAACCTCGATGGCGAGGTGGACGCCCTTATCCGGATGCACCCGCCCCAGGAAAACCAGGTGATCGCCGCCGCCCTTGCGGAGCGGGTACAACGAAAGGTCGATGCCGTTATATACCGTCGCCAGGTAATTCAGCCCCGGCGCGCGATCCGAGTCGCTGATCGAGACAAAGTACCCATCGCGATACTTTTCATACACCGGCATGATACGGGGCGACGAGAATCCGTGGATCGTAGTAAGTACCGGAGTCTTCACCAGGCGCGTGTAAGTCAGCGCCATGAAATCGTAATGGCTGTGAATCAGGTCGAACTCCGCGGCGTGCTCGAACGCTTCGGAAATGTGCATATATTCGGCAACCTTAGGATCGACGGCGCGATCTTCTTCGTATCCGCGGTCGACCACGGCATGCAGCCGCGCGCGCGTCACCGAATCCTTCGTGGCGAACAACGTCACGTCCCAGCCGCGCGCGGCCAGCCCTTCGGCGATATTGCCGGCCACCGTCTCCCACGCGCCGTATTGGCGCGGTGGTGTCCGCCAGGCTACCGGCGAAAGCACGGCCACTCTTTTATTGTGGACGCTCATGCCGCTAAAGGGTCTTTCTCCATCGCAGCCAGCACTTCCGGCAGCGGCACGGTTGCGAAACCGGTGGAGTGATCAGCCAGGCCGTATGGGATGATCAATTCGCCGTTGTGGACGAGGGCGCCGCAGGTATAGACCACATTGGGCACGTAGCCCTCGCGTTCGTTCTCGTTCGGCCTGAGCAAAGGTTCCCGCAGGCGGCCGATTACCTTGGCCGGATCCTCGCGGTCAAGCAGGAACGCACCGATGGAGTATTGCCGCATGGGGCCGACGCCGTGGCTCAGCACCAGCCATCCGGCATCGGTCTCGATGGGCGACCCGCAGTTTCCGAGCTGCACCATTTCCCATGGAAAGGCCGGTTTGAGAAGCACCTGGCGCTCATTCCAGAAGTGGACATTGTCGGAATACATGAGGTAGATGTTCTCGTTGTCCTGGCGCGAGAGCATGGCATAGTGGCCGCCAGTCTTGCGGGGGAACAGCGCCATGCCCTTGTTTTCGGCGGCCGGGCCATTCAAGGTCCGGAATCGAAACAGGAGGAAGTCGGACGTCTCCACCAGTTCCGGCATCACCACTCTGCCGTCATAGGCGGTGAACGTGGCGTAGTAGACGCTCGACCCGTCGTCGTTCCGGAAACGCACGAAGCGGGCGTCCTCGATGCCGTTGCGCTGGGAGGGCGTAGCCGGAAAAATAATGCGCTCCGACAGGTGCTGTCCGGGATCGAACTGGACTTCGTAGTTGGACCGCGCCAGCATCCAGATCCCCTGGGACGCTTGCTGATCCTCGGGCGGCATTCCATCCGGCAGCCGGAACTGCTCGGCCTGCAGGCTGGCGCGCAGTTCCTCCAGTGCGAACCATTCGCCCAGCCGGTACATCACGCGGCGCGTGAATTCGCCGGTCAATCCGAGCTCGGCCAGTTTGCGTTCGAACAGCGCCTTCTCGTACCAGGGGTTGGGAACCTGGCGCGCCTCCGTCAGGAAGCCGGCGGGCGGCCACACATCGATCCGCTGATCGGCATGGATGATGCCGGTCCGGAACGTGATGGACGAAATATGTCCTTCGCCGGTGGCACGCAGGCTGAGAATGAACCGCAGATCGCCGGCCGCCAGACCGCTCTGGTCGGGGTGCGGAACGATGGACGGATTGAACAGGGCCGCGGATTCCAGCGAGTATTCGGCCAGGAAATAGGAGCCAATCAGAAGCCGTCTGGCTCCGACAATTCCGCGCCGTTCAGCGACTCGCGCACCTGTTCGAAGCGTTCCAGAAACAATTCGCGGATGTGCCGGTGCCGCAGGGAGAACTCCGCGCAGACCTCGTCCAGAAGGGCTCCGGCCCGGTCTTCGGGAAGCGACAGGATCCGGTTGACGATCCTGGCAACCCGCTCGGGTCCACCGGGATTGAAGGGCCGCAGAAGAACGCGTGATTGGTCGGGTGCGAGCACCGTGGCCGTACGTTTAAGATGCATGGATATAGACGATATAGATATGAACCGTGGCGGCTAATCCGAAATCGCAATCGGCTCCTTGAAACTCGTCAGGATGTTTTGCGCCAAACGCATTTCCGCCAGCGAAAGCAGGAACGCCAGGGTGGATTCCGCTCCCTGGTTGCGATTCACCCGATCCACATGCAGCCCGTCGCGGCAGCCGCCTGTCCCGGGTGAGTAGAGTTCCAGTCCCAGGTCGTTCCAGCCGATGAACCAGTCAAAAGCACGTTGCGCCTGCTCGTACCACCAGGAGTCCGCTGTGGCACGATAGGCGTCCAGGCAAGCCGAGACCGCGGCATGCGCTTCAATGGGCTGCTGATCGAAAGTGGCGCGCACGCCGCCGCGCCGGTAGAACCCGTTGCTGCCGATCGGCCGGAAGTGGCCGTTCTCGGACATCTGCAATTCCATCAGCCAGCGTAGGGCATCGAGGCCCCGCTCAAGCACCGCCGGTTGTCCGGTGGCGTGCCCGCTCACAATCAAGGCCTGCGCCAGCATGGCGTTATCGTAGGACAGTTCTTCTTCGAACCACTGCCAGTCCGGATGCGCGCTCGCATCGAAGCGATCCATCAGCCGGCTGGTCAGCGTCTCGCGGGTCTGGTTCACCATGCTGTCGCCGCCCAGCCGGCGCAGATATTCATGGATGCCGATCAGGCCGAATGCCCACGCCCGCGGCGAGGTGAAACCGGTCAGCGATGGCAGGGCCGCGGCGAAAAGTTGTCCCGCCATCATCTGAAAGCTCCGGAACGGGGAACGCCCCACGCCTGTGCCCAGCGCCCACAGCGCTCTCCCCTGGCAATCCTCCGATCCCTGTTCGTCCAGCCAGCGCCGGTCAAAGCTCATGTGGTTGTGGAACCGCTTCGTCTTAAGATCGAAAGCGTGATGCAGGAAGGCCGCGGAGGTGGTGGCCAGGTTCCGCACGTGCTCCGGATCCTCCCCCAGTTCTCCCAGCAGCACCGCCAGGATGAAGGCGCGGGCGTTATCGTCGGTGCAATACCCTTCCGAAAAGTTGGGCACACTGAAGATCGCGTGTTGGAACACCCCCGTCGAATCGGTCATCCGCGCAAGATGGATCAGCTTCATGGGCGGCAGTTCCCGCGGCTTCTGGTCCAGCGTCTTGCTGGCCAGGAACTTCCGCGGCCGCGCCGCCACCTCCAGCCGGGAACACTCGAAGGAGCGCATGTAAAGCTGCGCCACGTTGCTCCAGATCATCTCGCGGCCCATTCGGTAGGCGTTCTTGCGGATTGCGTGACGGCGTACGTCGTCCCGCAGCAATCCAATCACTTCGCGCGCAATGGCGGGCGCATCACGGAACGGAACCAGCACCCCGCGGTCTTCCGCCAGCAATTCCGCGGCGTGCCAGTATGGCGTGGAAACCACGGCCTTACCGGCGCCAAAGGTATAGGCCAGGGTTCCCGACGTGATCTGCGCTTCATTCAGATATGGCGTGATGTACAGGTCCGCCGCGCCGATGAACTCCTTGAGGTTCTCCAGATCCACGAACTGGTTGTAGAAGATGACATTCTTGTCGATCTTGTTCTTCTTGGCCAGAATCTCCAGGCTCAGCCGGTAAGCCTCGCCGTGCTGCCACAGTTCATTGGGATGCGTGGCCCCCAGGACGATGTAAACCACCTCCGGAAACTCGGCCAGAATTTGCGGCAGGGCATTGAGGACATATTCAATGCCCTTGTTGGGTGACAGCAGACCGAACGTCAGCAGCACCACCCGTCCTTCCACGCCGAATTGATCCTTGAAGTAAGTCGGATCGACGAACCCTACATCCGGAATGCCGTGCGCGATCAGATCGATCTTAGCCGGCGGCGTCCGGTAAATGTCCTGTAGCATCTGCCGACCACGCTCGGCCATGACTATCAGCCGGGCAGACATGGCGATCAGACCCTCCATCACGCGCCGCTGGTCGGCTCTCGGCTCCTGCAGCACGGTGTGTAGCGTGGTGACGATGGGCATCTTCAATTCGCGCAGCAGCGCCAGGATGTGACCGCCCGCCGGCCCGCCGTAAATGCCGAACTCGTGCTGCAGGCACACGATGTCCACGTTGCTGATATTCAGGAAATCCGCCGCCCTCATATAGGACGACAGGTCCTGCTCCTCAATCTCGAAGCGCACCACCTCCGGATACTCGTAGCCGCCCGGAATGTCGTTTACCGACACTGCCAGGCACTGGCTCTGGGGGTGCGCGCCGGCCACCGCGGCCAACAGGTCGGACGTGAATGTGGCAATCCCGCACTTGCGTGGAAGGTGGTCGCCCACAAAGGCGATTTTGCGGACTTTGGATGTGCTCTTCATGAAGGCATTCCTTGGCTGCCGGGCGGCCGCGCCGCTTCGATCATTCCGGGTCTCCGGGTTGCACTGCGCGCGGGAAATGCAGCGGATCCCTCAGGTTTTGCAACTCCCGATAATAATAAATGGGGGAAGGCCGCTTCCCCCGCAACTTCAGAGCCATCAGAAACGCGATTTCCTCTTCGGTGGCATCGCCGCTCAAGGTCCCATCCTTCAGGAATTGTTCCAGTCCCGGTTCTATCGCGTCGAGTTCAGGGGTCTCCTTTTCGGCAAACTCAAATCGCTTCAGGCTCACCGCCGTCAGCCGGCGGTTTGGGACCACCCCCATGCTAAAGGTCTTGAGGTCGATATCCCAGGCGTCGATGATCGGATCGAGGAAGGAAACGCAGTTTTCCACCGACACGCTGAAGACGTCTGTGTCCAGAAACTCGAGAATGGAAACGCGCACCTGCTCATAACTCCGGTCGCTGAGTTGCGCCATCAGGCGAAGCCACTCCTGGCTTTGCAGTTCCTCCTTGCCCACTCCCTGGGCTACATCCAGAAGTTTTTGCGTGACCAGGCGTTCCAATTCGCCGAAGGGTTCCTTCTCAAAAATCCGCCGCACTTCGTTTTGCCGGGCGGGATCGCATCTGCGCAGAATCAACTCGCGGCACTCTTTGAACAGCGGGCGCGGTGGTTCCGCTGCCTTCTTCCGCGATTCCTCCCGGCGCTGCAGCTCAGCCACTCGCGAGAGTTCACCGCTGGGAAGTTTCAAGGCCCTGCCGATCTTCTCGTAAATGTCGGTGCGGCCGGGTAGCGGAGGAGCCTTCTTCCGGGTGAGCAGTTGCGAGATGTAGGATTCGGTCACCTGAGCGGCTGCCGCCAGATCTTTCTGCTCCAGGCCAAGCTCTTTCAGCCGGTTCCGAATCAAGAGAGATATGTCCACTAGGAGGGTCCGCGAGGCCCCCTTAACTAAATTTAGCAAAGAGGCAGCTTTAATCTTGCCATAAAATGACCTGACACGCGAGTTTACTTAACTGATACTAGTTAATGCGTGAGCGATTCCGCCCACTCGCAGACCGCCTGATCCAAGTCAGGCGGTCTGAACCACCTTCCCCTTAGCCTACCCGGACAACCGGAATACTGCGCAGCTCTGGATGAATCCACGCTGCCCAGATAGCGCAATGTCAGAAGGGCATCCAATGACTGAATCTGCCGGAACCGCTTTCGCGATCGTTTCTCACCTCGGTTCTCGTGTTCGGAATGGCGTCGGGAGCCGTATGGGCGGGAGATCTTTCCAGGTATCGGGATTTCCAATTCGGAACCGATCTGGCTGCCGTCGCCAGGCAGACTGGCACAAGCCCCTCTCAAATCAAGGTCGTCGATAGCCGTCCCGCCCTCGTCCAGGAGATTGCCTGGCGTCCGCGACCGCTCGGCTCCCCGTCCAACATGGACTCCGTGCAGGAGGTGGTTTTCACCTTTTTTAACGGCGAACTGTTTCGCATCGTCGTCAACTACGACCGCTACGAGACGGAGGGGATGACGGCAGGCGACATGGTCGATGCGATCTCGGCGGCCTACGGAGCTGCGGAAACGCTCACCGCGACCGCCGAGGCACAGCCTGGAAGTTCCGGCGATGGCGAGAGCATCCTCGCGCATTGGCAGGATTCGCAGTATCGCTTCGAACTGATCCGCTCTTCCTTCGGGCATGCCTTCGCGCTGGTCGGAGTCCTGAAGAAGCTGGAGGCACCGGCGCAAGCCGCCGCTCTGGAAGCCAAGCGGCTGGACGATCAGGAAGCCCCGCAGAGGGATGCTGCCCGCGCAGCCAGTGAAGCACAAGAGGCCCAAGCCAAGCTGGATAAAGCGCGGCTTCTCAACAAAGCGAAGTTTCGACCGTAGGAGAGACCGTATATGAAGAACATCTCATCTGCTAATCCTGCCTTCCGCGAAGGCGACGAAGTGGTACTGGCCCTGGGCAGCTACCAGGGGACTCTGAGCGTATTTCTCCGGCTGAGGACCCCAACTGGGCGGACATCCGCGAGCGCAACGGCGACATCCGAAGTCACCCAGCCATCTGGCTGGCTCGCTCCACCAGCGCCACCCCCGGTTACGTGAATTGACGACGCCATGACACAGCCAATCACAGCCGGGAGCATTTTGGTTCAGGCGAGCGCCCACCTGCCCATCGCCGTCCGGCTTCAGGGCCAATCCGATGCCAACGGATGGGCCGCCATCGAGGACACTCGTTCCGCTTTCGAGAAGGCGATTCGGGAAGCTGGCTGGACCTTCTTCTTCATGGCCGGCGAGATCCAGGCCACTGCGTTTGGCTTCGACAAGGCAAAGGCGCGCCGCGCCGCGCTCAAGCGGCTCATCGCCGATGTGCGGTCCCAGCACTGCAACAGTGTCGAAATTAACCAGGTCACGGATAAGTCGTTCCTGGGCTTGCCCTATGTCCGTGTTACCGCCCACTCGCGGCACTTACAGAAGGGCACGCTGTTTCAGGATAACGGGCCAGGCCCGAATCCGGCCCCAGGGCTTTCACAAACTCAACCCAAATGGAAGGTAACTGCACAATGAACATTCGACCCCTATATGACCGCATCGTAGTAAAGCGAATCGAGAAACAGGAAACCGCGCGCAACGGCATCGTGATCCCCGATTCAGCTAAAGAGAAGCCCCAGGAAGGCGAAGTGATGGCCGTTGGAAAGGGCAAGATGCTCGAACACGGCACAGTGGTGCCCGTCGACGTCAGACCTGGCGACCGCATCCTTTTTGGCAAGTATTCCGGCAACGAAATCAAGCTGGATGGCGCGGAGTATATCATTATGCGCGAGGAAGACGTCCTCGGAGTCCTGGACGCGGCCCCTCAGGCGCTTTTGAAAGCCAGCTAGGTTCCAGATCCTAAAAACACAAAGAGAAAACATCTATGGCAAAACAGATTACGTATAGCGACAGCTCGCGGCAGGCCATCCTGCGCGGGGTCAATCAACTCGCCGACGCTGTGAAGGTGACCCTCGGACCCAAAGGACGAAATGTCGTTCTGGAGAAGAAATACGGTGGGCCGACGATCACCAAGGATGGCGTAACGGTAGCCAAAGAGATCGAGTTAAAAGACCCGCTTGAGAACATGGGCGCCCAGATGGTTCGCGAAGTGGCGTCGAAGACCTCCGACGTTGCAGGGGACGGCACCACGACGGCCACCATTCTGGCCCAGGCGATCTACCGCGAGGGCGTCAAAGCCGTCACCGCGGGCGCCAATCCGATGGCCGTTAAGCGCGGCATCGATAGGGCGGTCGCAGTTGCCGTGGAGGAAGTCCAGAAGCTCTCCAAGCCCGTTTCCGGCGACATGATCGCGCAGGTTGGCAGCATTTCCGCCAACAGCGACTCCACCATCGGCAACATTATCGCCGACGCAATGAAGAAGGTGGGGAAGGACGGCGTGATCACGGTCGAGGAATCCAAGACGATGACCACCGAACTGCAGACCGTGGACGGGATGCAATTCGATCGCGGGTATCTTTCCCCCTACTTCGTGAGCGACACCGAACGCATGGAGTGCGTCTTCGAGAATCCCTACATCCTGATTCACGATAAGAAGATCAGCAACATGAAGGATCTGCTTCCGATTCTCGAGCAGATTGCGCGGGCCGGCGCGCCACTACCGGTAATCGCCGAGGATGTGGAAGGCGAAGCCCTGGCTACTCTGGTGGTCAACAAGCTGCGCGGCACCCTCAGCGCCTGCGCGGTGAAGTCTCCGGGCTTTGGCGACCGCCGCAAAGCTATGCTCGAAGACATCTCAATCCTGACCGGCGGCAAGGCAATCATGGAAGAGACCGGCATCAAGCTGGAAGGCATCAAGCTGGAGGACCTCGGCCGCGCCAAGCGCGTCACAGTGGACAAGGACACGACCACCATCATCGACGGCGGCGGATCGCAGAAGGATATCGAGGGCCGGATCAAGCAACTCCGGGCGCAGATTGAAGAGACCACCTCGGACTACGATCGCGAGAAACTGCAGGAGCGCCTGGCCAAGCTGGCCGGCGGAGTAGCGATTATCAAGGTGGGCGCCGCGACGGAAACCGAGATGAAAGAGAAGAAGGCCCGCGTGGAAGATGCCCTGCATGCCACTCGTGCGGCTGTCGAGGAAGGCATCGTACCCGGCGGCGGCATTGCATTGTTGCGAGCTTCAGTGGCCCTGCAAGCTCTCAACCTGGAAGGTGACGAGCAGTTCGGAGTTACCATCGTCCGCCGCGCATGCGAGGAGCCGGTCCGGCAGATCGTTTTGAATTGCGGCATCGAGGGCGCGGTCGTGGTCGAGAAGATCAGGCGCGACGGTGGCCAGACGTGTGCCAACTTCGGCTTCAACGCCGCAACGGAGCAGTACGAAGACCTGGTTCATGCCGGCGTGATCGATCCAACCAAAGTCACCCGGACCGCCCTACAGAACGCCGCTTCCATCGCCTCGCTGATGCTCACCACCGAGGCTATGATCTGCGGGATTGTAGAAGAGCCAGGCGAGTAGCGAGGGCCCGATGAACAAACGCCTGTTGAAGCGACACCAACGACAGGTTTCGCGGGCCCGGCAACATGTCAAGGTCTCGGAACCCGACGTCCGAACGCCGGCACAGGTGACCGCCGCGCGCGACCAAAGCCGCAGCGTGGCCAGCCGTCGCGACGCGTTGCGTAAACCTTACGCGAAGGTAGTGGCACCTTGATCATGCGCGCCACAGTGGGTCTCATCGCTGCCCACTGTCCCCACTGCAAGTCGATCGATTTTCGAATGGTAGACGCCGGGAATGCCATCGAGAGAGCTTTTCATTGGCTGCTCCAACCGTTTCGGTGCGGTCTTTGCGGGCAGCATTTTTTCCTCTGCCGATGGCAAGTTCCCGTCGGCGGCACGGCATGACGTCGCCGGAGATGCGAGGAAAGGGAGAAGTTAATGCAAGTATTCGTTGCGGTACTGAGTAATCTCATTGACAGGGTTGAGTTTGAGAAGTCCTGGCGCCTTGATGGTGCCGGTAATTTGTTCCCAGACGCGGGCTTTACTTTTGCCGGCCGAAAGATCTCTTTGAGGCTCGAACCGGGCCCTGCCGGCCGATGGCGAACCGAATTGGTCCATCGGACGCTAAGCAGCGCAAGTTCGCCGTGTCGACCACAACTGCAACATTCGGTGGACGTAGTTGCGGTGGCGTTGGCACGGGGTCCGGGCGCTGGAGTCCACTCTTTCGCGCGCGCATCCCGGCGAAAAGGCCGAAGTGGCGATCCCATGTTCTCGAAGCCGTCGTACGTATAGGTCTCGGCCCACGCGTCGGCGGTGACCTGCGCGCTGATCAGCCGGATGGCGAGCATTGCGGCAAGGGCAATCGGGGCATGCCTCTGGGGCAATCATATTTCCGCGATCACGTGGTCGCGCATTGAAGTTTCGAGCAATTGGCTCACCTGCAAATAAAAGGAGAAATACAGGTGCGGAGATATTTTGGCCCATAGAGAAAACAGCACCCTCCGGATTCGCAGATCCATCCGGGAGGCAAGCCCGATGGACCGTTTTGGAATTGGAATGCAACGGAATGAAACCGCGAATCCGGAGGTCTGTAAGTGATTGAAAACAAGGTGGCCAGGGACGCAATCGAACCGCCGCCGCCGGCCTTTTCAGGGCTGCTTACCGACTATGCTAAGCGGTTTGGAATCAAGGCAAGTCTATGGTCCACAGACGGTTGCAAGAAAATCCAGTTAGGATCGATTGGGATGGTTTAGGTCAGTTCCGGTCCCTCAATGTTCCCCTATTGTTCCCCCAGTCGTGGAGATTTCCGCAGGGGCCCATGGTGCCAATGTTCCACCTCGTGTGGAACTCCTCGTTTTCGAATACGCAGAAGATCACCCTATCGGCACGGCGGCACAGGTCGCCTCTCAATGTTCTTCGAATGGCTCACATCCTGAACCCTTGGAGATTTCGCTTCCGGACTTTTACACATGGGATCTCATTGATTTCATGGAAGTCGCGACGCACGAGGAACGATGCCATCCGGTGCAGCGTGTCTGAATTGGCCGCCAGCGTTAGTCCTGGCTTGCCAATTGCCGGAGGTACACCCATATCGAAACCGTATTGGGATTGTGAACCGAGCAAGCCCTAAATACGAAGACCCGCGGCGGGTAGCACCGCGGCGGGTCTGAACACTTGAAAAGGTGATGACCGATGAACGCGAATCAATCGGACAAAATTAGTGTTGCGCAAAAACAGGGTACTGTCAACGGTAAGTGGTGGGCGAATTCTGCGTTGATCGCTTTATTGGCGGTCCTAGTCGGTGCATTCGTACTCTGGTCCGTCAAGAGCCTCGAATCGAAACGTGGCTCGATTCAGCGTTCGGCAAAAGAACGTGTGCCTGTGGTTCGGTGGGTCCGCCTCGTCGGCATACTTCACGAACCCGATCACACGGTACACATGATTGACCTCCGATCCCCGAGCGAGTTCCCCCGGCGTGATCGCGCCATCGACCTTACTGAAGGACCACGGCTTGCATTCGCCAGGGCTGATGTCGATGGCGACCGACTGGACGAAGGCTCCCTCCGTGGGCCTCATGGGGAGTCTCTCTTTGCCGCTGAGGAAGGCGCAGATTTGAACAACCTTAGCCTTCGTCTCCCCGATGTTCCGGACGGAGAGATCCCCTTCCATCAGAGACCCCTCCTTGAAAACGCCGGTACCGCCGTGGAAGTAAAGACCGGCCACAATCAGTCTCGGGCGGTGGGACAAAAGGAACGACCGCGTTACCAATTCGTTCGATTTGGTTGCCGCCTTACTGCACTCCTCAGCCGCCGCCGCCAGTGCGGCGGTGAGTCTCACATATTCCCGCAGTTCAACCAAGGATCGTTGAGCGACGCGCAGACTGCCGTCGATAATTCCGGTTTGTCTCATCATCACGCAAACCTGACCCGCGCCAACGATTACAAGCCCGGATGTAAGGACGATCATCCACGGCTCTGGATTCAGATCGGGCTTGCGTTGTTGATTCTCGGTTTTGGAATTGCTGTTATGATCGGCGCTATTGAGTTGGGGCTGCGAGGGCGAAGTACCTTCTGGAGGAGCTTGTCCGTTCTTCTCATTTGCGGGGATCTGGCTTTCTTCTTCTCTGGTTCTTTCTTGTGTCTTTGGAGGGGTTTGTGCGTCCTGGCCCGGTAGAGAGAGGCACGCAAGACACACGAATAAGAGGGTTCGCATGGGCGCATTGTAGCGCCCTGCCGAGGCTATTTTTGGACGCCGCGCCCGGAGGTGATTTTCTCGATTTTGACTATTGCGGTCAGAGCCTTCAGCACTCCAGCATCATGCGCCTGTGGGCCGCGGCGCTACTCACCTCTGGGGGTAACCTGTCCGCCCAAGGTTGTGTCTTGTTCAAAGACAACCCGATTGTACCCGAAGCGGACGGCCGGCGAAGATGCCTTGCCGGACCGAACTACACTCCAGTACCAAACGAGATCATAGAGTCTCGGCTCCGTGACCTAACCGCGGCCGAATTGAAGGTCTGCCACCTTGAACCACACACGGTGCGCTCGGTAGGCCGGCGCATCGATGGTTCGCAGCAGGTGCGCCCTGCCAGGAAGGGGTGACAGATGAGCGAGAGTGAGGGCAACGGCAAGGAAAAGCGCTTCCGAAGATTTCACGAACGCGTATCCGGGGCTGCAGGGTATACCGGAAAGGAGCGGCTACTCTTTGCACCCGACTTTTTCGATTCTCTGGCCCGCGTTATGGCGGTGCCTGGCGATCTTGTCGAGCGATCGTTGGCCTGGTCCAAGTATTTCGCCTGGGGAAACCACAGCGAATTTGCCATCCGAATCGAAGGAGATGGGAAAGAGATCCGCCTTACGCAGACTGATTGTGCGTGGGACCTGGCGTGGCTGGAAACGGGGATTCGCGTAGAATGGCTGGACGCTCCGCCGCACATCCGCGACGCCGAACTCTCGCGGTTGGGCATCAAGCCAATCGATAAGTCCCTAGTCTCTAAGGCCTTTACCTTCAACGAGAAGCGTGGCACGATTCTCTCTAGCCCTTCTAGGGATCGGCGGTATTCCACCGCCCGGACCATCGAGCCGGCTGTTTCCCCCCGCACGCCACTGCCTGTGAGAGTTGACGCCTCCCAAGAATTTCACGAGTTCCAGGAGTGGTTCAAAGTTGAACACTCCAGAGAATTTCACGAGCGGGAGGCTGCGCGCTCCATCATCAAGCAGGTCAATAAGGTTGAGATCTCCCTCTACAAGGAGTGGCGAAATGCCAAGAGAACCCGCCAGCCTTCTTATAAGCCTCTAGAAACGGAGAACACCACTACCACTGAAGTTGAAGTTACTCCCGCCTGTGAAACAAAGGCGGTGGTGGTCACCCCTCCAAGAGGAGAAGTCTCCGGCCCCTCCCCGAATATTGCGAAGGAGAAATCCTCATTGGTTGGTCGAGTCTCTTCAGACACCCCCGGCGCAAACGACCGACCGACTCGTGGGGAGACCCCGAGTCGGGGCGGTGAAATGCCCCCCCAGCAACACGCCTGGTTCAAGGAGTGGTGGGCCTCGTACTGGCTTCCCAAATCCAAGAAGCAGGCGGAAGAAGCCTTCGCCGTTAGGGTTCGAACTGAAGACATCTACCGCAAGGTGATGGCCGCAACGATGGCGCAACGCAATGAAATGCTCGAACGCGAGCCAAGGTACCGGCCCTATGGCTCAACCTGGCTGAACGGCGAACGGTGGAAAGACGAAGAATCGCCCGCGGCGCGTCCGCCGCGTGGTCAGCAGACCGACGACTATCCGGAGTTGGGCACAACCGCATGAAGAACACGCCAGACGAACGCGGACTTCCCTGCAGCCCCGATACGGAGCGCTTCGTGCTGGGATCGATCTTGCTCGATGGCAACCAATTCGAAGCCATTGCTGGTGCCATCCACGTCGAGGACTTCTCGATTGAGCCCCACCGGTTGATCTTCCGGCGGATGGGCGACCTCAACAGCCGGGGGGAAGCAATCGACCGCGTAACGGTCGTCAACGAACTGCGCAGACATAGCGAGTTGGAATCCGCCGGTGGACTGTCAGCAATCGTGTCGCTCGACGATGGCATCCCGCAACTGCCGCACCTCGACAGGTACGTGGCCATTCTACAGGAGAAATCACTGCTCCGCCGCGCGATCTTCGCCGCGGAGCACTTGAAAAACCGCTGTCTGATGGCGCAAGACGGAGCGGGCGAGATCCTATCGGATGCCGAGGCGATGTTAAACAACCTAGCCGACGGCCGCCAACAGCACGGCCAGTGGCTCAACCCCGGCCAGGTCATGCAGAACTACCCTGGTGGCTTTAACGCCTTCGTCAACCCGCCCCGCGGCGGCACCGGAATCCCAACTCCGTGGGCCAAAATCAACTCCTCCACGTGCGGTCTACATGCCGGCGATTTGTTCATCGTCGGCGGCAGGCCGAGCATGGGAAAGTCGATCATCGCCATGGCGATCGGACACCACGCCGCGACGCTTGGCCATGGCGCAGCCATCTTCTCGCTTGAGATGACGAAAGAGTCGTTGGTCCGCCGGCTCATCTCCGCGATCGGCTCTGTGGACGCGCAACGGCTACGCGCTGGCTGTCTGGACCGGGAAGAACGTCAATGCGTAGCACAAGCCGCGGCCCAAATTGAAGATTTGCCGCTCTACATCGACGACACCCGCGCGCGAACGATACCGACGATGACGTCGGCGCTACGCAAGCTGAAGGCGCGGCATCCGGTGCGCCTGGTGGTCGTTGACCACCTGCAGTTAATGTGTGGCATGGGGCGCGTCGAGAGCCGCCATCACGAGTTGAGCGCGATCGCGCACTCGTTAAAGCATCTTGCGGGGCAGTTCGACGTCACCGTGCTGTTGTTATCGCAGTTGAATCGCGAGTGCGAAAAGTCAAATCGGCGCCCACAGTTAGCCGACCTGAAGGAAAGTGGATCGATCGAAGAAGATGCCGATATTGTGATGTTTGTACACCGGCCCGAGCAGTTCAATCGGGAGGATCGCAGCCTGAAGGGCCTGGCTGAGTTCATCATCGCGAAACAGCGAAGCGGGCCTGTTGGCAAGGTCAAGATGCTTTTCCAGCACAGTTACCAGCGCTTCGTGGAGACGACGGATCAGATGGACACGGTGGAATAGGCCAAGGGGAAACCCCAGCGATGACGCCGGTGCGTGCCTGCGGTGGAGGCGATATTGCGGGCTTCGGGAGGTGGCGAAAGGTGTCGCGGCCGTTGGCCTGCCACCGGTCCACGCGGCCATTCCAATCCCTCCGCGAGAACTGGCGCCGCCTGTGGTGCCCACCCGGGAATTTAATACAACAAGCATTTCCAGCCGCACGCTGACCGTCCGCGATTCACAAGACGTGGTGTATGTTTAGCTTAGGAGCATTTTATGGCTTACCAGCCGGCACGCGAAAGACGAAAGAACGCTCCTGGCGCCGGGCGCCCGTTCGGGCCCTCGATGCCCTGCGGCTGGGGATGCGGCAAAGCCATGCGGGCCGGCGAGATCCGGGCGCATTTCCGCGACTGCCCGAAAAGGCCGGGGCGGCCTGCGCGGGAGGAGGGTGACCAACCACACACCTCGGGGGTCAGAGTTGCGGAATCATCCTCCGGTGCCCCACACGAAGAAGCCCTGATAAAACCGAACCCGGCCGAACCAGATCAGGCTCCTTCTCTGAGAAAATACGAGGAGGTTGTCCGTAAGGTCTTGCTGTCCTCCTTTCGCAATTCTGGAAGGCAAACGCCCTCGGGGCCCGTCCCCGACCAAGCTGTCGCCGTCCTGCTGCGCCAATTGGGCCTAGGCATCGAAGCTCTGGATCATTTTTTCCGGGCCTACTTTGACCGCTTCAAAGATCCGCCAGGGAGTTGGGACCACACCATCAATTTATTCAAGCGATGGGTATCCGCGACGAAAAGCACCCCTCCTCGAAAGAACTGGTGGTATTGAGCCGAATCGCCGGCGACTTCACCAGGGCCCCGCGGCGCCGAACAACCGGCGGGCTTTCGGGGCGTTTTACCCGTGCCCTATTTGGGAATTTAATGCAACAATTAACAAAGAAGGCGTGCGACCGCTTCGGCAGAATTACCGCATCGTTCACAAGGAGTTCGTCGTGAGCGGATCCCCATCGGGTAACGCCGCGCCGAACTCAACCATGAGATTGCGCCCCCCACCCTTATCGGTATGGCCGCCGGGTGAGCGATTGCTTTTTATGGCGCCATCGCTGCTCATTGATTGTCCGCAGCCCCTCCTCAACAACCTCAGCCAACCCAACGGGATTGCCGATTTTGAAAGCAGATACGCGCCAGCCAGATACGAAGTTCCACGGAAAAATGCGAGCGTCGGCGGGTCCCGGAAATGCCTGCATTCAAACGCAAGAGCCTTGAAAAGGAGCGCCGCCGAAAAAAGCGGATGCACCCCGGATTTCGATCGCTTTGGCGAAGTGATAGACCAGCTTGTTGCCGACTGCCTCCGGACCTGTAACGGCTGCAGTCGCAATTTCTGGGTACGTGGCCGAAAACGCAGTTCGGACTTCGTCCACGCTGAGCTTTGCATTGGGATCCGGCAATCGAAGCCCGTCATAGCGGAACTCTCGAGCCATGGTTTCGATGGTCATAGTGATATTCAAACCTCCTGTAGGTTGACAGAATTAGTGAAATTTCTTGACAGGTTCTTGAAAAAACGAGCCACAGTTAGTGAAATAATCCTACATGACGCGGTAGCGGCTGGAGTGCAAACGTCCGAGTCTACCGTGTCTTCTTTCGCTGCCGTGCCCTTCTGAACTGCGCATATAGTGTCACTTCTTCGAGGTTTTCGTCGTCCAGGTCTGCTGTAGCACTGAGAAGGGCGTTCGTTCGGGCCTTGGGTGCCGGCTGGGGAAAGAAAACAGTGATTGGCACGGCAAAGAACCTAGCCAGCCTCTCCAAATCCGAGATCGAGGGTTTGTAGGTGGCAGTCTCCCAGCGGGAGACCGTGTTGGCGGTAGTGCTCACCGCCTCTGCCAACTCCTCTTGGCTGATGCCCTGACCCCTGAGCGTGGTTCTCAGTTCCCGAATCTGCTTTCCAATCTGTTCGTAGATCTCTGGCATGGGCGGCTCCTGTATCCTCTTAAAGGATATTACAATCCTTTTGGTGTTGACACCAACCGGGATCTGTGGTAAGCTTCCTCATAAGGGATTATTACATCCTCTATAAGGATTGCCCAAGAGCGGGAGAAACGCAAGAGTTTTGTACGCGACTGGAGGGCTGATGAACGAACTGATCGAAGGGTTACGCCGCAGCAAGCTGACTTTTGTCGCCTCCCGTGAGTCCTCGGAGCGAGGTGAAGTTGATCGGCTAAGGCGAGTGCGCGAGCCCGTGAGCCGGTCAAAATCGGGCGTCCAGGGCAAGGTCGCGGACGTGGCAAGTGGGCGCTCGCGGCACGTGGAATCACAGAATGAGCTGAAGGCATTCCGTGTCTTACTCGCCACGGCCCGTCCCGACGCCTGGCAGGAGCAGCCGTTCTTTCTCGAATACCACCACGATGGGACCAAGCATCGGTACACACCCGACATTCTCGTTGCTTGGGGCGCTAATCAGGAGGTCGTGGAAGTCAAGGAAGACGCCGATGCCGAGAAACCCGAGGATCAGGCACGCTTTGCATTGATCCGCGAACTGCTGGCAGAACATGGATATCTATTCCGACTCTGGAAGCGGTCTGAGATTTGCGCCGAGCCGCGCCTGTCGAACGTCGCCCTATTATTGCGCTATCGCTGTGTCGATGCCTCACTGGCGGAGCGCGAAAGTATCCGAAGAGCGTTCGCCTCAGAGTCGGAAAAGACCGTCCGTGGGTTCAGCGAAACCCAGGGAATGACAGTTCCAGGCGTGCTTCGTCTGGTGCTCGACGGCACGCTGCATATCGACTGGTGGAAGCCGCTTTGCCTGGACTCCAAGGTCAGCATTACACCGATCGGCCGCCAGGTATGGCCCTTTCCTTATCCCGAATCCTCGCGACGGCACCTTCCGGAGGAAAGATGTCGCTAAACGCGCTTAAAAAGGGGCAGCGGATCAAGGCCGGAGCCAGCGAGTTTCTCATGCTTCAAAGACTGCCTTACAGCAGGTGGCAAGTGCAAAATTCCGCGACAGGAGAATGGTGCACATTTACTGAAGATGATCTTCTCGATAGATTCGCGCGAAGTGAGATGTCCTTCATTGGCGCGGCGGAAGCGTGCCGTGCCACCGGCGGGCTTGCCGCGAAACTCGCCCGTGATCTTCGCACCTATACACCCGAACTGGTGGTGCTCGGCAGAAAACGCGAGCAGTATTTGAAAGGGATTGATCGGCTGCAGCCTATTCCGCTGACTAGGACGACCTTGGAGCCGCTCATCCGTTTGGTGTCTGAGCGGATCAATGATGGCGAGCCGCCTGGTTGGCTCACGGTCTGGCGGGACTACCGCAAATGGGTAGCCGCGGGCCGTGATGTCCGGGCAATCATTTTAAGATACGCCGATCGTGGCAAGAGCGTTGCCCGAGCCATTCCGGACGTGAAACTCGTCAGCGATCGGGTCATCGACGAGTTGTACATGACGCCCGAGCGCAAGCGGGTACCAGAAGTGCACCTGGAAATCGTTCGGCGGCTCAGTGAGGCAAACCAGTTGCGGCCGGAAGGCGACCGGCTTCCGATTCCAAGCCAAAGGACCACCTATCGCGAGATTGGCCGCAGGTCGCGTTACGAGATCATGGTGGCGCGCTACGGTAAACGCCGCGCCGAAATGGAATTCAGGGTCTCCGCTACGGGGCCCGAAACTACCCGAGCGCTCCAACGCGTATCGATGGATCACACCCCCAGCGACATCATCGTCGTGGATGACAATAGCATGTTGCCACTGGGCCGGCCGACGGTCACATCCGCCCTCGATGAGCACACTCGTTCTCCGATGGGCTTCTACACGGGCTTCGAGCCGCCGAGTTGCTTGTCGGTGATGCGATGCCTGAAACACGCGATTCTCCCAAAGACCTATGTCCCGCGGGATTTTCCATTGGTCAAGAACCGGTGGGAATGCTACGGGGTGCCGGAACTCGTGGTGGTCGATAACCCGCCGGAGTTCCACTCCAGTCACTTCGAACGCGCGTGTTTGCAGATCGGCGCCGATATCCAATATGCCAAGGTTCTCGTGCCCTGGTACAAAGGTAAGCTCGAAAGGTTTCAGGGCACGATGAACCACGATTTGATGCACGGCAATCCTGGGACGACATTCAGCAACATTCTGGAACGTGACGATTACGATTCCGGTCGCCACGCCGTCGTTCTGCTGAGTACATTTCGCGAGATGCTTCACAAGTGGATCATCGACGTCGTATCTGCAGACGCCCCATCGTGGTATCAAGGACACCCCGGCTCATCGGTGGCACAGCGATATGATCGGCTTGCCGCCACCATTGCCGCCGAGTGCAGGCGAGTTGGACGTGGTGCTGGGGATGATCGTCCAGCGCGTTGTGTTCCACTACGGCATCGAGTTGGAGGGACTGAAATACAACGGCCCAGAGCTCGGCGAACTGCGTCGGCGAATGGGGACGGGCGCGAAAGTCGAGCTGACGTTCGACCCTGGCGACCTTGGCCATATCAATGTGCTTGATCCGCTCAATGGAGCCTACGTTCATGTCCCCGCGGTGGATCAGGCGTATGCCAGGGGACTCTCCTTCTGGCAGAACAAGGTCATCCGACGGTATGCGCAACGGCAGTTGAATGCTCGCACCGATATCGTGGCGCTCGCGCAGGCCAAGGCCGAAATCCGTGCGCTTGTGGAGCGCGACTTCAATCGCAAATCGACGCGGGGTCGCAAGCGTCATGCGCGTTTCATGGAAGATCATGCAACCGCAACTGTCTCGGAGGCGGCCAACGCCCAGCCCGCTGCGGATGGCAATCCGGACGTTTCGGAGATGCAAGCTTGTCTTCCAGATGCTACGAAGGGCCGACGGCGACCCGCAGAAACGAGTCCCGCACGCTCGCCGGTCACCCGGCCCGACGCTTTTACTGATGACGAGATCCTGCCAGTTTTCGAAGCCGATCTCGATCTGCCTCACATAGCAATGGCTGGTGTGATTGCTGCGGAAAACACTTCCGGTAGGGAAGAAAGCCAATGACAGAATCCATGGAGCGGTCTGAACGTGTACTGGTCAAATACTCGCTGTTCAAAATCGCCATTGCGCGAATCCAGGCATGCTTTGACAGCTCACGATGCCACCGCCGAACCGGACTGCTTTCCTATTGTTGGCGAAAGCGGCAGCGGCAAGACCACCATCATTTCGTACTTCTCCAGCCTGCATCCGCGCGTTGACCACAAGTGGGGTCTCGAAGTACCGGTGCTCGTTGCCAAGGTGCCGGCCCGCCCAACCGTGAAGAGTTTCGCCGAAACGCTCCTGTACCAACTCGGCGATCCGCTTTGGTCACGTGGGAATACCGTGAGCAAGAGCATCCGCCTACGGGAACTCCTCAAGCGCTGCCGGGTGCGCCTGTTGGCGCTTGATGAGTTCCAGCACTTCGTGGACGTCCGGCAGGCGAACATCCCGAACGACGTTGCGGATTGGCTGAAGGAGCAAGTTGAGGAAGCCCGGCTGGCGATCGTGGTCCTCGGACTACAACGTTGTTTGGAGGTGCTCCGGCAGAATGAACAGCTGCGGCGCCGCTTTGGCGCAACCTTGCGTGTAGGGGCCTTTCGCTGGGATGCCAAAGACGATCGGACAACGTATAGGGCCTTCCTCCGCGCCGTTCAGGAACAGCTCCCGGAGTACGGCATGCCCTCGCTCTCGGACGTCGAAATGGCTTTCCGGATGTACTACGCTTCTTATGGCCTCATCGGTTACACGATGAAAATCATCCGAGGGGCCGCTCGAATCGCCCGTTCTCACCCACGCCGGCAGATCACACTACAGACATTTTCGCAGTCGTTTGCAGAGCATGTGTGGTCGGAACGTCTCGATGATCCGAATCCGTTCATTGAAACCTTCGATGGTGACAAGGCCCCGCCGCTAACGCTGCCGAGCGCAAGGACGTGTGTCCCGCGCATCGCCGGTAGTCATCGCAGCGTGGGCCTGGAGTTGCACGCATGAGCATACCGATCCTCAGCGGCGCGCGGTTGCTCTTCCGGGTCGACCCGATACCCCGCGAGAGTCCCCGCGGATACCTATGCCGCGTTGCTCATGCGCACGGTTATTACGGTCCCCTTGCTCTGGCCCAAATTGCCGGGTTACCGACGTCCGCGCTGGAGCGAGATGACAGCGCCAAGCAGATTGCCCACGTGTTGCGTCTGGAGCCAGAGGAGTGGCGGGCGATGTGCTATCGGCACATTGGCGGACGCAATCGATTCGACCAACGGTCATTTTATGGCGAACGGATTAGCGTCGATGATCTGAATTACAAGCGCCCGCGGATATGCCCGCTTTGCCTCAGGGAGAACCCTATCTGGTGGGCAGTGTGGGATTTGGGGCTTGTCACAACGTGCCCCATCCACCGTTGCCATCTGGTCAACCAATGTCCGGCCTGCAAGAGGAGGCTGGCTTGGCAGCGTCCATCAGTGCATAAATGTCGTTGCGGACTCGATTTGCGCAAGTTAACCGCCGAAGCAGCGACACCTGATCTGGTGGCAATCAACGCAGCGATCTACAAGGCTGCAGGGTTTCCACCCGGTGAAGGCGCTGAACTCGATCTGGTGGGTTGTGGCTTTCCGCCGGAGACGCTTAGGTTGGGCCTGGGGGCTTTGTTAAGGCTGGCTCTTTTTGTCGGTTCCAGTCGCGAAAAGGACAAGCTGCGCACGAAGCAACGTCCCTTTAGCGCGACAAACCTTGCGGTCGCCACCGAGATCGCCCGCGGCGCCGTGGTGGTGTTGAGAGAATGGCCTCGGCCCTTACGCGAAGTACTGAGAAACATGCTTCCGCCGGAGGTCACCGATCCGGGCGATCTGAACTTCAGTAGGATCTTCGGGAATTTCTACCGTCACTTGTTTCGGGTTCTTCCGCGCAGCGAATTCGGATTCCTGCACGACGTGTTCGAAAGGTTTGTAATCGGGGACTGGCCAGGCCTGATCCGCGGCCAGCACCGATACTTTTCGCCTGCCGTGCGGCGGAGTTCCCAATGGGTGACCGCCAACGAGGCGGAGGTGATAGCACACACGGCCAGCGGGCGGATCTCGGATCTTGCCCATCAGGGTCAAATCGACGCCATATTTCTGAATGTGCGCCGAGGAGGTGCCCGCACGGAGTGCTGGATTCGACGGGAATCGCTGAACCAATGGATTGCCGCTCGCGACGCGGAACGCGCGCCCTACATGTCGCGGCCCGAGGCGGAGAGGGCACTCGGTCTGAAGAACTTTACCCTCGCCACAGTCGCCGCCGCCGGAGCCATCCGCTACGCGAAAGGGCCCGACCTAAATTTTCCAGCGCGGTGTTTCTTCTTCCTTCGCGAAGACGTCATGAAGATCAAGGATGCGTTTGAAAAATATTCTGTGCCGGTGAAGGCATACTCGAAGCCTGGCGAGTTCACAGCACTGCGTCATGCCATGAAGAATTACCTCGGCCGCGATTCAGGGCTTGCCGCGGTTATCCGGGCCGTCGTCGACGGCAGTCTTGTTCCGGTCGGATACACCAACCAGTTTCGCGGGATCACCGGATATTTGTTCCGGTCTGAGGATCTGCGTAAGTACCGCCCTGTACCAGGCATGACCGTGCCCCCAGGAGGCGTTGTCAATTACGGGGCGGCAGCGGCCGTTTTGGGAGTAGCGGTGCCAGTGATTCGCGGCCTGGTGGCAGAGGGCATTCTGCAAACTACTGCGGAGTATCGGAACGGCTTTTCGAAGTTGTTGCCTGCCACGGATGTCCAATGTTTCGCGGAACGCTATGTGGCGACAAAGGTCCTCGCCAGGCGATTCCATCTCAACAGTGGGTCTCTTGCGCGCCACTTGAAAGAGTCGGGAACACCGCTGCTGGCGATCCCAATACCTGACGCTGGAAAGCGTCACGCATTCTTCCTCCGCAAAGATGTTGCAGTCCAGATACAGCTTCCGAGCCGCAGGATGCTGAGGGAGCAGGCACGACGCCGCATCAAGGCCGCTCGGAAGAAGCGTTGGGCAGAGTACAGGCAAGCCAAGGAAACCGCCTTGGGTAAGCCCATGCGACAAGTCCGTGCGTGCTCCGCACGCCCGCCGACGGCGCGAATTTACCTCGATGTAGAGGTTATATAGAGCTAATGTTCAGGTGGCCGTAATGCCCATTGTCTGGACACAAAATGAACGACTTGATTGCCGTTGAAAAGATTGCGCAGTGGGAGAAATTGAAGGCGCTCGTGCTGGACAGCGTGTCTTCGCCCATTACGAAACGGGTATACAACATGGCCGTGGACGAATTTTCCAACTGGTTCCAGCACGCGCCGCGGCCGGGCTTCACCAAAGCCACGGTCAGCGCTTGGCGCGTATCGCTCGAGGAGCGCGGACTCGGATCGTCATCCATCATTATTAAAATTAAAATGTCGGCGATCCGCAAGCTGGCCGCCGAATTGTTGCGCCATCCCGACTCATGAAACCCGTCCCCTGCGAGAAACTGGTTAATCCTCTCGACGTGCCACCACCGTAGGTGGCTTTCACCCCCTTACGCCCGCTGCTACCGTAGGTCGCGGTCCCTTCGAAGGAACACCTGAACGGCCCGGTCCCAAGGGTCCGTCTGTGCACGAAGAGAAACTGTGGATAGCAGGGCAGCGAGCGCGGCAGACGTCTGAATCAATCGCGCGCGCAGGCGGCCCTTCGTGAATTTGTTCGAGAACGAATGAGTGCGTGAATGTATGGACGCACCAAGGGTATATCTCATCGTGCGGTTTCTCCTTTTGTGCTTCGACTTCGCTTGCGAAGTTGAGTTGTTTTCCGCGATGCGAATCAACTCTGAAAACCAGAGTAACGGTGAATTCCGTTTTCGTCCAATGTTTGTTTTGCGCACGATCATGCGATTTTGGAATAGACGAAAAAGCATGCCGTGTCTCGACGGCGGGCCTCTTCGTCGCCACGATGTGGCGATTTTGCGACCAGCCGTCTTACCGCTGCGCGTCCGGCGCTTCTTCGTTCATCGAGTTCTTTGCGTTCGCGCCGCGAACTCCGGCCGCAACCGACTCAGCGATCCGCGGCCTGTTCACGGGGAATCGCAAACGAGGTGTCGACGTCAAGCCCGTGGTGGGAGCTATTAGGAATGCCCCGGCTTCAGCTTGATCACGCGGACTGTGTGAGTGGCTTGTCTGCGACGCTCGCGGCAGTTGAATCATCTCGTGCGCGACTGGTGCGCCAGGACCATCTGTAAGCGCCGGAAGTCCAAAACGGCATGCACTCGAATGACTTGGCCGAACACATCTACGCTCCTGGCTGATGAACGATGCTGGTTTCAGACCAGACTTTTGCGGAATATACCGACTTGCTGGATTTCACAACGTAGTGATTTCATTAAAATAACCGGTTTTTGCTGCGAAAGCAGCACGACTCGCTAGAATGATCGGCTAATGAAACCGCGTTAAAGCGACGGAAAAAACTAACTTCGCTCCGAATACCGGAGTATTACGTAAATATTTATTCGAAATAGCTCTTGACAAGTACTGTCTTCGGGTGCAGAATCGAGCACGAAACGTGACGGCTTGGACGGTTGGCCGCGCGGCTTTTCGAAGTATCCAGCCAGCAGGTCGTCGTCGAGTTCTGGCACATAACGCCCAAGGGCGAATCCGATTCAGCGCGCGCGAGGGGCGGAGAGAAGGCTGCTCGCTTATCGAAATAGGAGGTGTGTGCGTTTCTTTTATTTCGCTTCGCTCGCATTTCTTTATTGTTTCGCCATCAAAGTGATCCAACGCTAGCAAAGGCTGTATTATTTCGAATCGTAACAACTGTATTTGCCGGAGTTAACAGGAAAAGGAGGAAGCAAAATGCCCATAAAACATTCGATCACCCTATGCGCGATCGCGCTTTTTGCTATTTCAACCGCCCTTTCGGCGCAGACTGTCACGTTGAGCGGTCAGCTTCTCGCCCAAGATACACAGGGATCGCTGCCCCAAGTAGCGATCGTCGCAATCTCACTAACGAAGCCTGTTAGCGTGATTCAAACGACAACCGGACCTGATGGTGGGTTCACCATCAATGCGAAACCAGGTCTTTATTACAAGCTGTGCTCCGCGGCCACCGGTAGGTATGCGGCGACGTGTCAGTTCTCGACACCCGTCATAGTCAACGCGAGCTCAGCGCCGGCAACCGTGCAAATGACCGCTCCGACAGGAATAAGAATGCGAGTCAGAATCCTTGATCCCGGTGGGCTTCTTAGTTCCGCTTCGTCGCTCCAGAATCCTCTTCTTCTACAAGTCTTTGCAGGAAATGGAATCACCCGCGTCCACTTTCCGCTTCAGCTTGGACCGTCATCATCGGTCTCCAACGCTTACGAAGCGGCTGTAGTAATCCCGATAAGCACGAACTGGTATGTTGCCATGAACAGCGTCCAGGCGAACCTCTTCGATTCGAATGGGAATGCCTATCAATTCAACTCCGCAATTCCTCGGCCAAGCGATAACGGTGATGCGGAATTTCTGGCCGTTTACACTATCCAAGCCAAATAGACTTCACGTAGCATAAGAGATAACAGAGGTGACAATCATGAACACAACATTACTTCAGCTAGGGTTGGTATCGTTAGCGATAGGCGTGAGCGCCTCCGCTCAGCCCTCTCTGACCTACACGACCATTATGAGCGGGGAGAACAGCACCTGGTATTCCTTTCATGGCGGTAACAATGGTGGTCGCACGACCGTTACGTCAGTCCAGTCACCCTTCGGCTTCCCAAACGATTCTACAGGGGGAACCGACACTCAGACATATCCGTCCGGGAGTACCAATGGGAACCCAGAGCCTTGGTGGTTTTATTTTGACTCCTGTTCAGGAACTCCAGCAATTAATTGCGTCGCGTACGACTTGACGGGGACGGCTATCCCGCGTCCACCCGCGATCGGCCAGATTAGCTCCCAGAAGTCTTCAGTGCTGGGGCTCCTTGTATACGCGGCGTTCGAAGGAACCGTGAGCAACGGCGGTTCAAGTACCCCGGCGGATATGTATGAAGTGGCTTACTTTACCGAGCGGGATGACTACCAGGGCCAGCGGGAGATCGGCATTGCTCGGCAAACGAGTCCTTATGCTACTGTTCTGGACCCATCCAACTCGGGCGATTATTTATTTTGCCTATTGGTACACGAACGATAATTGCGGCAGTGGCACTAGTTCGGGCTATCCTACGTACTCGAACCCCGCAAGTTGCCAAACCTCCCAAGCGACCGACAGCGCACAAACCCTCGGGAGCGGACCGGCGGGCGGATCGTTGCTGCAGGTTGGGGGTGACGATGATTTTATTTGCGGCATACCCACCGTGACACTAACTTCTTGCACCACCAGCGTACCCGCACTCACGGGGGGAACGACGTCGTATATTCTTCAGACTTACATTTTCTACGCAAGTTGGAATTCCAGCTATATGCAAAGAATAGAAGTCTGGGACTCGACCTTCACGACAAACTATTTCGCTGATAATCTTGAGACAACGGCCTTGGGCTTAACGACCTCCGGGACATCCGGATATGTAACTCTTGGGACAGAGCAATGGGATCCAAGTGGCACCCTTAGCTCTTCTACTGTTCAATTGTCCGTAAGTTATGTCCAGACGATAACCCCGTAACAGTATTACGAGAGTGAGAAGGTCTCGATTAGCCGGTGTTGAACACGTGCGCAGGGAGGGCGATATGCCAAACGGCACAATCGAACGCCCGTGCGGCAGCTCGTAGTGGTCGCTAAGCGTGGATAGAAAACGTACCCCGTTGAGCGGCCACATGCTTGCAGACTCCAATGTCATCGTGGAGGAACTTCCTTTGAAATCATATAGCGATGGGCGGCCGGAGGGGTCGGAATACCTCGGCGGTGGCGCGATACGACTCATCGCCCTGATTCTCGTGTCTGCGGCGAGCGCACTTGCGCAGTCGGCTCCTGCAAGCATAAGCACGGTCCAGCAGCCCACCTCCGATCCCCCCGTTTTTGACGCTTCCGGAAACACTTACTACTTGACTGGATCACCAACGGCGGGCGCCGCGCAAACCCAGTACGGAGGCGGCACGTGTTCCATACCCGGCTTTGGTGGCATCCAAATTCCGGTAGCATGTCCCGATGCGGTGGTGATGAAAGTCGACCCTTCCGGCCACGAGATTTGGGGGACGCTGCTCGGCGGACCGACCGCCGACAACGGAACCGCACTCGCCATCGATATTAACGGAAACGTCGCGTTCACTGGCTCGACGGGCGGTCAGTTTCCCACCACTCCCGGCGCGGCCATCCAGTCCAGTACAACTGCCACGGCGTTCGCCGCCAAGGTCAGTTCGGATGGCAGCAAGTTTCTTTACTCCACTTACCTGCCGGATTCCGTGGCCGCTACTTCGGCCATCGCGGCGGATACAGCGAGCAACGCGTACATCGCCGGTACAACATCCGCGGGCCATGCCTTCGTCCTCAAGTTGAGTGCGGACGGTTCTACCATCAATTACAATGTCACTCTCGGCGGCAGCGGTGCGGATGCCGCCACTGCTATCACTGTCGATCCGGCGGGCAATGCTATCGTCACGGGGCAAACCACTTCGCCGGATTTTCCGGTGACGGCGGGCGCGTTCCAGCAGCAGTTAAAAGGAAGCCAGAATAGTTTCCTTGTCAAGCTGAGTCCTTCCGGTAGTGTCCTGGGCAGCACTTACTTCGGCGGGAGCGGGTCAGACAGCCCGTCGTCTATCGCAGTCGACGGCGCGGGCAACATCGATTTGGCGGGATACACCAGCTCACTCGATCTCCCCGTCATGCAAGGCGTCATGCAACCCTCGGCGATCGTGCCCCTATGGAACAACTTCGCGCCGGCCGGCTTCGTGGCGCAGTTCGCCCCGGACGGCATTTCGTTGAACTGGGCGACTTACGCGATGAGTTCTGATCTCGTCCCGCCTGGTGCGAACCAGGACGTCGGTGTCAATGCGCTTGGGGTCAACTCGGCGGGCGATATCTACATCGGCGGGCTGACCGGTCCGGGATTTCCGGTCACCCCTTCGGCTCCCGAGATTTGCTTCCAAGGTTCGACCAATCGCACCAATGGCTTCCTCGCTCACCTGAACTCAAACGGTTCGCTAATGGATGCCACCTATCTGGGGGATACCGCGGGAGGCGATGTCACCTTCACTTCATTCGAGGATTAATGCCGCTTTCCGACGGTACGGTGCTGATCGCGTGGCGCGACTCCCCTATCGGCGTCGTCTCCAAGGTCCAATTTGGCAGCGGAGGTTGGACGGCGCCGGCCTGCCTTTCCAACGACGTGCTCAACTCCGCGACGCTAGCCGGGAGCAGCGGGATCGCGCCTGGGGAGCTGACTACGCTCACCGGTTTTGGAATCGGGCCTGACACTGGTGTGGCCTACCAGTCCGACGCACAAGGCAATGTTCCCACGCAACTGGCCGGTGTTCAGGTGCTATTCGACGGTGCGCCAGCGCCAATACTGTACGCGCAGTCGCGGCAGATCAATGCAATTGCTCCTGCTGGGTTGGCGGTGAACGGGACAACCCAGGTCACGGTAATTTACAACAATCAGCAGTTCGGACCGGCGGCCGCGCAGGTCATTTTCGGCATCCCTGGCATTTTTCGGCTGCAATCAGGGCAGTCGGCGCAAGCGGCGGCAATCAACCAGGACGGGACGCTCAACGAACCAACGAATCCTGCGGCCCCGGGCTCTGTCGTGGCCGTGTGGGGAACAGGCTACGGCCAGACCAGTCCCCCGTGCCAAAGTGGTGGACTCAATGTTCCTGATGCCGCGCCTCTGAGCCCTGGCATGAGCGCGCTCATCTATGGCGTCTTAAGCTTCGGCCCGGGCCTCGTGGTAAAGTCCACACCGGTGCAGTATGCGGGCAGTGCGCCAACCGTGGTGTGCGGAGTGGTGCAGATCAATTTTCAAGTACCGGTGAATCAGGCTCCAGGAACATTCTCTTTCTTGCCTTGGATACAGCTTGTAGACGGAAACACTACGAGCTCTTACGAACCGCAGATCGGCGCCACAATCGCGGTGAAGTGAACCTGGGTTACGAGACCACCGGAGTACGCGGTTTCCCCAGACGGACCGGCCTCGATATTCCGGCGATTGGATACACGTATTCTGAACGGTATGCATCTTTACATTAATCTCGCCCGGCTAATTGAGTTGAGGTCCCTCGGATCTGGAGGATCGCAGCAGCGATTTGTTGAATTGCCCTGCGAGAGAGCCCGCCATCGTGCGTGATGGCGGGCCTTGTGTTCAGCGCAGGGCCGCGACTTTGCGTCCCGCTGGCTTAGGACCACGTCGCGCCAGGTTCTTCCGCTCATCACGCTTCTTGCGCCGCGCCGCGAAATCGGCCGCAACGGATTCGGCGATCCTTTGCGCGTTCACATGGTACCGCCTGGCGACTGCTTCGAGACGCTCCGCCGCATGTCGGTGGCGGTTGAAAAGGGTACCAAAATGGCGGCGAACTGGCACCCTGCCGGGAGAGCCGTTCGGAGTGAGCCTTTCCCTCGTATTAGGAGGCGTTGTTCAGAACGGCCCGAAGCGGTCAAGGGCGCGCCATTGTTGGGCGCGGCGAAGCGAACCCTTGACGGCGAGGACCGTTCTGAGATGATCGCTGAAGAGGGAAAGGCGGGGCGAAATCCCAGCGAAAGGTGGGCCGCCATTTTGGTATCCTCGCCCGCCGCCTCTAACAGCCGCATCGCGCGCGTATGCGTTGTGAGCGGCATCGAGTATCGAAAGTTCAACCAAAAGACGGCTGTATCCCGCCTCATCGAGGTTCTTGAGCGTGTTCCCGATTTCGAATTCGCCCTTTCGTTCTTTGCCATTGATCGGAATCGGCGAATGCCGTTGGCTAAGAATCGTCCTGTATTCCTGCGGAAGCCGGTTGATGAACTCGCGAGTGCGGATTCCGGCGACGTGAATAGAGCGTTCCGACGATCTGAATAAGCCGCCGAAACCAACGACGCTGGCACTTGCAATCATGCCTCCTCGCCGTCCAGGGTCCGCTTCGCCGCGCACACCCCGCGCGCCCTGGACCGCTCCGGGCCGTTCCGAAAACTCATCCTTAGAGAAGGGAAAGGGGGCCAATGCAAAGGCAAACCCGCCAATCCTGAACGTATATACGTTGCGATACAATATAGGGCGGTGGCCAGCGGAATCGAATTCGATTGGGATGACGAGAACAAGAAGCACCTCGACGCCCACAAAGTAGCGCCCGCGGAGTTCGAACAGTTGCTGAACAACGATCCTATAGACCAGAATTTCGAACTGATCGATAACGAAGAACGGTACCGCTCTGTCGGTTTTACGAATGGAGGCCGTTTGTTGTCAGTGGTGTGGACGATTCGCAACGGCAAGGTGCGTGCCATTACCGCCTTTCCGGCTAGCGTTTCCGACAGAAAGGCATTTCTGGAGAAACCCAAATGAAGAAGCAGTTAAAGAAACAACCCAAGCGCACCATACCGGCTTTCGCCACCGAAGCGGAAGAGGCGGAGTGGTGGTATAAGAACCGCAATATACATGGCAAACAGCTACTTGCCGCCGTGAAAAACGGCGAAGCTCAAGTGTTGACAAAGGAGAAACTGCGGGAGCGGATCGCTGCGTCCAAGAAGATGCCGGCGCCTACGGTGGCGCTACGTATTCCCGCAGCAGATTTGGCTTTGGCCCGAAAGCAGGCTGAACACAAGGGTCTGCCTTACCAGACCTACATCAAATCGCTATTGCACGAAACACTCACCGAGCGAGAAAAGCGAAAGGTGGGGTGGTAGGCTGGGCGGTTCGAGCGACGGCGCCATAGGTCGATCACCCGCTTGGGGTCGCCCTGCGTCTACCGGCGTGTCCACTCCACGTGGGTTGACTAACTGCGTATCCGTAAACCACCACACTGACGCGGCTGATCGTGCTCGTATAGGATATTTTCAACAACACTGGCAAACGTGTAGGATAATTTCAATAAGTCTGGCGAAACTTTTCACGAACTGTGACATTGACCATCGGCTCCGCCTTTAAAATCAACACCGGCATTTTCATCTACTCCGACAACCTACACCTCCTGTAGGTTGACGGAATTAGCGAAACTTCTTGACAGAGTTATTGAAATGCTTGCCACAAAAAGTGAAAACATCCTACTTCACCTGCGGCTCGTGATTTTGAAAGCGCCGGTTTCCGCGCGGCTAGCTTGAGCCAGGCACAAACCCGCTGAACTCTGAGAGCGTATGCGGGAGATTTCGCCCACTGTCGGCGTCTCGGTGGAAGAGTATCTGAAGCACGCGCCGGAGATCAGGCCACTCATTACGGAGATCCGGCGCCAGAAAGACGTTGGTGCGCGACTGCGACCATCGACTTCGCTGATCGACCGCTCGCAAATGCTGACGGCGGAATCTCGCGGGAAACTGCTGGACAAGATCGCGGCGCTAGTGGACGAGAACTATGCCGGGCGCTCCGAGATGTGCCAGCAATTCGCGGATCTTCTGCATCGCGCGCTGACGCATCTGCAATTTGCGTCGCGCGGCGTCGTCGGTACGGCCATTTATTTCACCATCAGGGCAATGAGAGTTTTCGGTGGCAACATGCCTGGGTGCGTGTGGGAGAGGAGGCGATTGACGGAAACGTCGATTCTCTTTCAGAGAATCCCCTGGTATCGAAGCAAGTCGGCGTCTCTCCGTATTGGGGGCCAATCGCCGCGATTCCAAACGACCGGCGCTTGCGCGAGAATCACGGCGCCGGCCTGCAGGGAGACGTTGATGTCGATGGAATTTGGTGGCCTGAGCTTAAGGCGTGGATCGATGAGACGCTTTTGAGGTGAGGTGCCGCGATGAACGATATCGTGCACTGTCCTTAACGAAGTGAGGAAATGTCCAGAGGGTAAAAACTCGCTCTTCTCCGAAGTTCATTAGAGACTGTTTTATACTTTCAGTAGCCCGCGCGTTTGGAGAATCCCGTGCGCTTTGATTTCTTATCTCTTTTTCTTGCAGGGCTCACGCACGCGGCGTATCGCAATAGAGCGCTTCTTTGTTTAGCGCTATTGACCGCGACCTCCGCAATGGCATCGTCCGCCGGCTTCCTGCTGGGCCCTGTCTTTAGCGAGTGGGTTCCCCCCGCAACTTTGGCTATTGGGACCGACAGCTCGGGGCTCTCTACCTCCTCACCACCGGGTGTCAGGCAGCCGGCTCCCCCGCTTCGCGTTGTGTGACGAAACTGTCAGCGGACGGAAAAACGATCCTCTCGCAGAGTAATCTCGGATTCACACCCGAGGACAACGTGGCGGCCATCGACCCTAACGGAGGCATCTACGTTATTCCTGGAATTCAGGCCGGCAGTATAACCGCTTATGTCGCAAAGCTGAGTGCCAGCGGGACGGGCCTTGCTTGGCAGACGCAGGTTACCGCGACGGGCGTCGCAATAGGGTATCCCTCTCTTGTAGCCGACTCGCAGGGCAGGGCGTATGTGGGCGGCGCGCTTGGTCCTGCGTACCAGAGCTCGGTCGTCATCCGATTGACCGCAGCCGGAGCGATCGACTTTACGACACAGGTCGCGGGCTCTGTGACTTCCATTGCCGTCGATGCAACGGGTGGGGTATTTGCCTTGGGGAGCGGCGTGAACGGCGCGATGGTCCCGTTTCTCGCGCGGCTGGCACCGGATGGCTCCGCCGGATTCTACACATCGCTGCCAAGCTTGAGCAAACCGGGGTCGGTTGCCGTTGATCCGAACGGAAATGCCGTATTGACGGCCATCTCCGCCAACGGGTCGATCGTGCTTCAACGCTACGATGCTACCGGCGCCCTGCAGGTTTCGACAGGTGTGCCGACCTCAACATCAACCAACGGGATTGGCGTCAATTTTGTTCTGGACGCAGCCGGGAACGCGTACGTCTCGGGATCCACTTTTATCCTGGATGTTGGCCCGCAATACCTGGTACCCGTCAAGAACAGTTTGTTGACGTGCGGAGCGGATTGGCTCAGCATATTCGCCCCCGATGGTTCCCTACTTCAGGCGACTTATCTCCCGTCCGGCGCAGAATCAGTTCCCCAAGGAGCTTCTATGGCTACTGGCCTGAATTCGACCGTCTTCCTACTGCACACAGCCGGAGCGGCCTTCGCGCCGACGCAAACCGGTCCCTTCCCGGCAGGACTCGCAGGAACGGGTGCCTACCTCTGGAGCCTTTCGCCCAACGCGAACGCGCAGACGTCTCCGCTAACCTGTTTGGGCAACGCCGCGACTTATGAGACGAGCCCGATCGCACCGGGAGGGTTTGTCACATTATTCGGCAGCGGCCTAGGCCCAGGGCAAGGAGTCCAACCTCAAGCAACGCTTCAAACCCCGTTTCCTAAGCAAGCCTCAAACGTGGAGGTGACCTTCGACGGGACACCGGCGCCGCTGTTGTGGGTGCAGGACGCGCAGGTCAATGTGGTCGCGCCGTGGTCATTGACGCCGGGGCAGAACACCCAGGTCTGCGTCATCAATAACGGAGTCAATACGAATTGCCTAACCTGGCCGGTCGTCGAAACAGCTCCGGCGGTGTTCACCTCGGATGGCGTTCACGCGCTCGCGTTGAATCAGGATGGGAGCCTCAACTCCGCAACCAATCCGGCAGCGCTCGGGTCGATTGTCACAGTGTTCGCTACAGGGTTGGGTCCAATCACGCCTCCACCGGCCGACGGTGCTCTGGTGGGCCTTCCCTTGCCGGCGAACGTTTTTCCAGTGATCGTCGGGTTCCCCGTGGGGGCACCGCCCTTCGGCACGACGATTTTCAACCCATTCGAAGTGACTTATGCAGGCCCCGCGCCCTATCAGGTCGCGGGCCTCAGCCAGATCAACTTCAAACTTGGTCCGCCCGCGAGCCAGACTGATCTTTTTCCCTATGCCGGCCTGCAGGGCATTACCGTAGCAGTTCCTTCCGGGACCAGCCAGCCTTTTGCTGTGTACATCGCAAATCAGTGACGCGGGGGATGACTCCGCCGTGTATGTTTGAACCGCCCGGCGCAACCGACTTGTGCTTCCGATAATCCTAAGGCGTTACGTCACATGTCCACTTAGACGGTTACGTCGTCTTCTCGCGGAATGACCTAGCCAACCGAGCCAAGCCCGAATTGCTCAGCTGTGGTCACCAAGGAACAAACCGACAGTCCGGCGCAGCACAGCTTTGGTAGCTTTATCCCAGAAACAATGACAAGAGCATAGGATTATGCCAGGTATGGTGACAGCGAATTGTTCATCACTTCTGGCAAGAAATCGTGGACGACCGTCTAGAATCAACGGGCGCAGCTGTCAACTACTCTGACATCCTACACTCCTCCTTTCAGTCGGGATAAGAACTTGCGGATGCGCTCGGATGTTGCGGTGGCGGCGCCGTCGCATCGTCTTCTGCAGGTTGCTCCACGACGTCGGCGTCGGCCTGGTCGGTTGCCGTATCGAACAAGCTCCTGCTTTCGCCGGCAGGAGGCGTCCCTTTGCTACCGAACACCGGTTTGCCGTCCTTAAACTCGGCCGCAGGATTCGGATTCGGTGGGGTGCTCGCCGTCTTGGAACCGTTCACCTTCTTCTTGTCGTCCAGTTTCTTCTTGTTCTCGGCTTCCAGTGCCTTAACTGCGGCAGCGTGCTGCGTTTTCAGTTCGTCCAAGTTCGACCCCGTCCTGGCGATCGATTCGGTAAAGGTCGCGAGCTGGCCAGGCAATTCCCTGTCCAGTTCCTCGGCCTTGCCCGTGATCGAGAGCGGCGTGGTGAGTGCCGTATTCTCATCTGAACTGCCATCGACGACGAGCTTGCGCGGGATGATATTCACCCTCAGCAGTCCCTGGCCGACATCCGAAATTGTGATCATGACAGCGCGCTGTCTGAGCAGCGGCATCAATTCTGTAAACACTGTGTTAACTCTCCTTCCTTCTTTGAATGTGGGGATCGCTCCCCGAAACCAACTCGAACGATCAGCAATTCCAAACGCCGTGCTTCATGGCTCCGGATATAATCCAGGCAGATATGAACCATGCAGACCCCAACACGATGCGAGCGAGGGGCTCGCCAGGCGACCGAAATCCTGAAGACTCAACTGCTCGGGACCGGAGCCATAGAGCCTTTAGTCGCGCTCTACTTCGATGACCACATCGAGCAGGTTGAGTTTCAAGATCCCTCCGTCCTGGAACACTTTGACGTTAGGACTGTACGGAGCTTCGACTACTTGCGAACCTTGGTGAGGATCAAGAACCCACAGGCGGCAATGATTGCGCTGGATGTTCAAATGGGACCGTTCGAGTCCGACGAGCGGGACGTCCTGGCCGACACCACAGCCATTTTCTTGATGCTCGATTCTCCTCTTCTAACGATTCAGGTTCTTCTGCCCTACACACGTTGTGGCGGGAGGACCGCCGTGTCAAATGTTCACTACACGGAGATGCCCGGCGACGAGGGCGGTACGCCGTGCCCGCTTTTCAAGATTTTCTCGGATGTACCTGTGGCCGTGTGCTGAACCGGCTGATCACGCATCAAGGGCGGCGCGGCGCCTAAGCGCAGTGACGACCTCACTCTCTCTCTATGCCACGTTTATACCGGCGCCGAGTCTGCGCAATGGCACTTTCCCGGTTTGCGCGTTAGAACCGTCAAAGTGGATAGCGTTTGCCTTTCCTGATCCCGTTCGGTGTTCAGCAGCGCTTTCTCCGAATGGCGCGTAATCCGCCCGGAATCCGGAAGTCTAGATTATTCGGCGCGCCTGAAGCGTTCGGTGAGTGAATCGGCGGTTTTGCAACAATCCGCCGCCGCGTTTTGCACGACTTGCTCGGCGCTTGTCGCGCCGCCTACGACCATCGGTGACCCCTTGGAATTGGTCATCTAGTGGAGCGGGACCACGAAGGTGCGGCCGTAGGCGAGGAAGATCATGATCAACCCGATGGACGCGGTGGCGACCGTTTCGAGAGTCTCTTTCCGGGACCCATGGAACGTTGTCGCCCCGAACATCACCACGGCGAGACCGAGCGCAGCCAGCGGCGTGAGCCATGTGGCGATGCCGACCGCGCCCGGAAGGATCAGTCCGAGCGATGCCACGACCTCCGCCCAGTTGGCGATCATCCGTTTGACCGGAATGTTCTGCTCGGCGAGTATCCCCTTCAATCGGGGAGACGGGAACAGATGCAGCACCGCATGCAGCATGAAGAGCGTGGCAAACAGAATTTGCAAGACCCACAGAGCAATGTTCATTGGATGATCGCCTTCTCAGCGTCGCGCACCAAGATGCTGCAGTTGGCCTCCATGGTGGCAAAGGACGTCAGGCCATTAGCGGCGGCAATGGCTTGAGAGGTGTTCAGCGACACTCTACAACTTTTCATGGGCATTCTTGCGCTCCTGACTTACCTCTATGAGATTCCAGCAGGGCTTGCCTGGGGTATCTGATCCTGCAAACTTTTTGCCTGATCCTCCAGATCTCGAGCCGCAATCCGATATTCACGCGCTCTCTTCTGAGAGTATGTATGGGAGCATGTAATGAGGGAGAAGTGCCATGTCATCCGAGCTCGCATCTTTGATCGAGGCAAACACGCGAATCGACGGTACTTTCCCTACTCCAATTCCTGGTTTACATCTCTCTCGCTATTCCTCGCGGACGCAGCCGGGTCAGGGTGTGGTGCAGTGTCCAACTCTGGCCATCGTCGCCCAGGGAAGCAAGCAACTCATGTTGGGTGACGAGGCTTTCACCTACGCCCCCGGCTTCTGTTTGGTGGTTTCACTCGATCTACCCGTCTCTGGAAGAGTCACGAGTGCCTCGAAAGCAAAGCCGTTCCTCGGGATGCACATGGACCTCGACGTAAAACAAATTCCGTCGCTTCGGACCTCCGGCAAGATCCAACGGGCGAAGAAGCCTGATCGCGGTGTTTTCCTCAGCAGAATGACGCCGGAATTACTCGAGCCGGTACTCCGCCTGCTCAGGCTCCTCGGAAAGCCGGAGGACAGTGCTGTGCTCGCACCCCTGTTGCAGCGGGAGATCCTTTACCGCTTGTGGCGTAGCGAGCAAGGCGAACAACTTGAGCGAATGGCACAATCGGATGGCAATGCCAGCGGCGTCGTCAAAGCCGTCCTCTGGTTAAAAGAGAATTTCGATAAGCCGTTTTCGATAAAGCTTATCGCCCAGGAGGCGAACATGAGTCCTTCTGGACTCCACCACCATTTCAAGACGCTCACCAACATGACCCCCCTTCAATATCAAAAGCAGCTTCGTTTGCAGGAAGCTCGGCGGCTCATGTTGGTCGAGGCGATGGATGCGTCTGCTGCGGCGTATCACGTTGGCTATGTCAGCCGCTCCCAGTTCACCCGCGAATACAGCCGTCTCTTTGGAGCCCCGCCACTTCGGGATGTAGAGCAGATTCGGCAGCAACCTCAGCCAGCAGAATTGTAAGGGCGGATATACCGCGATCGCTCAAATCACCTGCAGCTTGAATCGATTAATGACGAGGTCCGCTCCTTCTACCGTCTTCTCAAGGTTCAGCGCCTGCTTGATAGCCTCCAATTCCACGGAAGTCTCCTGCTTGCGGATGCCGGATACAACAGCTTTCCGAAACTCCTCTCCGGTTCCGGCGAGAAGCTCTAGCCATTGAGGCAGAGGTAGCGTCACAGTGATGTGTTTATATTCGGCGGGCACCTTGGCTTCGTCAATGATCCTGACCGAGGGCGGGCACTTCCTCTTCTTGAGAGTGTTCGTTCGGCCCTCCAACTTCTTCACCCCGAGGTAGTCCAGGACGCGCAGCACCATGGCGCTCACGCGCTCGGCTGTCGCTTCGAAGTGTTTCTGCCGGGCTTGCAGCCTCTTCCCTTCGGCCTTGGCCAACTCGGCCATCCCTTCGCAGAAGTGGATGAAGTCGGCCACGCGGTCGCGTTTTTCCGCCGCTCCCTCCAGGTAAACGGTCAGCGCCCGCTCGATCTCCGGCGTAAGCCCTTCCTCTTCGGCCGACTCTGCCAGAAGCACGAGACTCTCTTCGATCTGAAATAGCGTGAAGTCTTTTGCAAGTTCTGTGGAGGCCGTGATCTCGGCGACTGCCGCTCCGCAGCCATTGTCATGGTCTGGCATTGAGAGTCTCCTCCATGCGGTTGAAAACCCGTACCGCCTGGTCAGGATTGAGCTTCGCCTTGGGGTTGAGCCGCAACTCGCTTAGGATCTTCACGTACTCGGCGTTCCCAAGGGTTCGCTTTGCCTCTCCGAAGTGCACTCGGAACGCGTCCACCAACATCCGGTAGACATCGCGCGCCTTTTCCAGACTCGGGATGTTGGTCACTTCGCGATAGCCGTGCCGGCCGAGGATGTCGCCGTATTCAGGCACTCCCAAGACGCTCCGCATGCTGGTGAAGCGTGCAGCCATGTTCCGACTCGTGAGGCCAGTGGGCGCGGCGTTCCGGCTCTGCGTGCGGTTCGGCATCGATGCTGGCCTCGGGGCGGGCTGTGACGCCGTGGACCTCGAGCCGTTCTGGTGAGCGCCGCTGCCGTCTCGGGTGCGCTCATCGTGCAGCCCCTTGTATACGTCCATGCCGATTCCCAAGTAGCTCGCGCACTTCGAGAGCGCATCGGTGCAGGCGCCTTTGTAAGCGTCACCGCGATCGGGATTGTCGTTCCCTCCGAACTGCTCGATCGCAATGGAATATTTCGGGATCGTCAACGTCGCTCTCACCACCACCATCCGGCCGGTTTCGACGATTTCATTGTCTATATGCCAGCCGTTCAGTCCGAACACATCGTTCAGCCGTTCGACAACGTAGATGACTTTGATTCCCGAGAGCCCCGGCTTCTGCGGGTTGGGCGACACTGCCTCGCGCGGAAGTGGCTCCTTCAGCTTCACTTTCAGGTCCTCCGGGAGCTGCGGCAAATCCTCGGAGTGTTCCGTGGGCGGAGATGAGATTGTCGCCGCTTCATGGGCTTGGTCAACCCCGTTTACTGGTTGCATCTTGCTTCTCCTTCCAGATCGAAATTTCTCTTCTTCTCCAGCGGCAGCTCGAGCTGGACCGCGCCCGCCTCCGTCGTTTCTTCAACGCTCTTTCGGATCGCTTCGGCCGCTTTGCTGCCGATCGCGTTTTCGAGTTCCAGCCAGGTCGCCTCGTAGATCCGCTCCAACTCGTCCCGTTCTTTGCGGATCTGTTGAACTCGCTTCTCCGGCAAGCGGGGGTTGCGGATACGCGCACTGAGCAGTCCGAGCATCCGGAAGCGCGCAGTCTGTTCTTCTCGGCTGATCGCGCTCAGGGACAGGCGGTCGTCGGCCGCATAGGCCGACTCCGGATTCGTCCAGTTCCGGCGTCGGATTTGGAAGTGGAACGGACTCGATACGATCGGCTCAAGAATCCCTTCGCGGACGAGCTGCGCTACCAGCAAGTCAAAATCCAGCGTCTCCTCCTGGAAGGCCAGGCCGGCGGCTTGCTGCAAGTCCGTTCGACTGATCGCGCTCTTTCGTGACCGCCAAACGGCCGTCAGACAACGCTGGTACAGAACCGGATCCATCGGCCGCAGGTCCAGCACCGGAAGCAAGCCAAGGAATGACTGCCACTCGTACCGTAATTCAGCCGATCGGCGACCAGAATCCGATAAACCTTTCTCTGTCATGTGCTTACACTTTCTGTCGGCGTTCGTTTGCGCGGTTTCTGAATCCGGGTTATGCTCAGGCAGCCATGAACTCAGTGGTGGACACGATCGTTGCGGCCCCTGCCAGCTCCGAAGCGCAATTGCCTTCTCGCGTCCTCGAAATCAGACCGGAAGAATCGAAACTGGTCTGCGTAGGCGCGGACGGCCGCGCAGTTCGCGCTCTCCCGCCTCGTCGGTTCGAACGTGCGGATCGGTGACGAGGTCCTGGTGCCGGCGTCCACCGGGACTGCGACTGCGGACACCGAGGTCTACATCCGGAAGCCGTCGCTGCGGCGAGCCGATGTCTACCAAGTCAAGGCTGGTTATGCTGCATTGCCGAAGCTGGACAAGCGAGAAGAACCTTTCGTGCGTGTTCAGGTCGCCGAAGGCCAACTTGGCATCAACGCCATCCACATTCCTTGCCCGGTGATTCGCGACTACTTCTTTGCCGCCAATCGGAGAGCCTCTTGGCCAAGCCAGCCTACTTTCTACTACGTGCTTCGTCTGCCACAGGACGTGACGTACAAGGAACTGCGTCTCGCCTATCGGCTCCGGCGCATGGAGTTGCAGAAGCAGAACGCATCGAAAGCCGAGTTGGCCACGATTGAGCGCGCCTACAACATGTTGGCCGATCCCGACATCCGCGGGGTATATGACGCGCTGATAAAAGATTCTGCGATTCCTGTTCCATTCCCCTACTCCGGTTTCGGATCTCTGTTGGTACAGGGAGAACGATCTGCGGAGAGTGGCGTTTTCTTTGCGAACCGAATTCTGGCCTTCATGCCGGAGCGCCGGCGCCGTACCGTCCCGGTGCCTCTCCGCAAACTCGATTACTTCGAAGATTATGCGATCCTCCGGGACCGCCATCGCAAACTCGAGGTTCTCATCGACCACCAGTTGTTGCCGCTCCGATGGGATCCAACCTGGAGCCAGTGGCGCCATCTCATTACTGCCACCGTCGAAATATCTGCCGACTTCATTCACACGGGCCGCTATCGCAAACGCGGCGGCGAGTGGAAACTAATCGAATGGGAAACCGCGCTCCCCAGCCGAACCGAGCTGGAAATGCCCGAAGGCCTCGAAGAAGACATCCTCAAGGCGCGGAGCACTCACACGCGCTTCGGTCAGTACTGGCAACAGATCGATCGTCTCCGCGCCCACGTGCAAGAGATTCCCACGGAGCGAGGCGAATTGAGTCGGCTGTGCTGGAATCTCGGTCTACCCGGCGACTTTGACGTCGCGCAGATCACCTGGCGCCCGGATTACGATTCCTACTACCACGAGCAGCTAACCAAGCGCGCGCGAGCGATGTACGTGTTCCGTGACGAATACATTTTCGATCTCGAGAAATCCGTAGTCGTCGAGGTGCCGCAGGCCGGTCATGCGACCTACGTCTTCACAAAGCCAGACGATGTCAAGCAGTGGGTGTGGCAGTATGCTAAGACGACCCGTCAGGACATCCGGCTCAACCGCGACAATATTGCCGAATCGCTCGGGTTCCTCGGCCGCGTCGTTCATGGAAAGAACAAGGCCGAATGGCTGAAAGAACTCCGGACACGCATTGGAGAGTCTCCCCACTACGCTCAAACTGAGACTTGAACCATAAAATGGCCAAAGTGGCCACATATAAATTCAATTCAAGACTCCCTGCTCAAAAATGTAGCCTCAGTGAGCACGCCGACCTTCAAGCGCAAAGCCGATTCAGCTTAGCGACCGCGATGCCGCAAGTCAGGTTCTCTCCGGTTCGGCAAATCTACTGTGCTGCTCTGCTTTTCAGGAAACCAGAACGGCGTCTTCGGGCGCATTTCGAAGATCGGGGAAACGATCCCGCATGAATTGCACAGCTTCCGCTTTGAACGATGGCATTTCGTTCATCGACTGCAGCAGATACTCGAAGCCATCCGGCTGATTCGCAAGAACCAGCTCCTTCGCACACGAGGTCCGCACAAAGATTTGTTTCGTATCATGCGCAGCCTGCCTCAGCCAGGGCAACGAAGCATCTCCATACGCGTGATGCAGACTATAGGCCAGCGAAGAATTCTCACGCCCATACGGATCGCCCGGGTCCGCCCGCATCAAAATCGCTGCCAATCGCGGCAAGTCGCGCGAATCGCCGATCCAAGTGAGCGCGATCCTCGATTGCTCCTCCGATTTTCCGCTTTCAATCATTTTCCAGAGGAGTTCGCGCGACGTATCGGTTTTAATAGACCCCAAAGCCTCCGCGAGAAGCTGCTGCAATCGCGCATCGCCGCGCTCAAGAATAGCCGACGCAGCTTTCAGAACTATGGCGCTACGTTGGTTCTGGGCTTCCGGGGTATTGCCCCAATCGTGATTCTGTTCCCAGACCAGATACTGCAGCACGCCTGCCCGCACCAGCGGAGAAGCAGAGTTCAGAAAAGATGGAAGCGCAGCGACGAACGCCTGGTGTCCGCCCACAAAGAGATCTTCTCTGCCATCCAGAAGCCTGGCGATCTCTTCCGTGGGTCCTTTCTCGCGAATCAGCGGCGTCAGCTCTTTCACCAATAGGGCAGTGTCGAACATCGTCAGACTGGCCGCCACGTAACGGCGAACTTGATCGTCGGGATGATACAGTTCGGGAAGAATGGCAGACAACGCGAGTTCGTCGGGTAAAGCCAGCAGCCCTGGTATCACATCGCCCATAAGCAATCCCGGCGATGATGGCATTTTCGAAACCTGCTCCTGAATCTATTGCCTGCGTTGGGCAGCGGAATATGGGAGTATTTCGATTTCCGTCCAATCGGACTCGTCCACCTGCACAGATCGGATACCGCGATGAGGATCTGGTTCCAGGCGTGTGCCGATAAAACGAACCTCGTATTTGCCCGGCACATCGAATCGGTATTGCAGGTGGACCGGAATCCGCCCGCGCGGAGAATCCGCCCGCGCGATGCTCCCATTGAGAAGTCCGTTCATCATCATCGGCTCGCCGTCCCGCCGGATTTCGAGTGGCTTCAGCATGACGCCACCGCGCCTCACTTCAAAGCTGCCGCCGCCGAAATTCTCCGGGATCAGAGAGTAGGGATAGAGGGTGTCGTAATACGGGTAGGGCCTATCGAGCGCGATCCATACCGGCATATGCACATACGGGGGACCGGCCAGAGACAAAATCACTTTCGGTTTTCCAAAGGGAACCATCACCGCGCGCTGCGGATACCGCGAACGGTAACGACAATCGCGGCTTCACCCGAAATCGGAGCGCTGGCAGGGATCTTGAGATTGATCTGATTCTCCAGAACAGCGAGCAAGCCCGCAGGAATCCGCTAACGGTCACCTGAGTGTCACAAAACTCCGTTGGATAAGGTCCCCCGCTCGGCGGCGGAGGTTGAGCGCATCCACCTGTGGGCGCCAGATGGCGACCGTAGATCGCAACAAGATCGCCGGGCATAAGCGATTGTGCGCGCTTTCCCCAAACTGGCAGGATGCCTTCGCGCGTGAAAACGGGGATGTCGGTCTGCGCGCAGACGCTAACCACGACAGCGCCGAACAGGAGACAGAACCGGCCGCTAAGCATTGCTAATCTTCCTTAATCTTAGATCCATTTGCGGCCAGCGAAGTTCCGGCGGCAACGCTTGACAATAAAAGCTTTCAACACGATCAGCGCCATGCAGCCGAGCGGGGCCTGGACTAAACTGGTAGCTATGCGGACTGCGGCCCTGATGATGTGTGCCGGATCCTGTTGCCGGCCTTCTGCCAGGATAGCGGAGGATCCAAGGAGATGGCGACTCCCGCCCTCCCGTTCTATGACTGGGGAGCCTGCCCGTACGAGACCTGCGCATATGGTCAATGGGCCGCGCATCGTTCAGTCACGGTGTACGATACATGGAAGCCGGAGCGTCGGTCCATCGGTCAACTCGCGGCGGGAGACCAGGTGACCGGCATCACCGGTGCAGTCGTCACACTCAAGCCGGGTCTGATTCGCATGGATCGCGACTTGCCGGACCAGAATCTCCGGCGCGGAGATACCATTCTCAGTACGCCTATCGCGGCGAAGGTTTTTCGGCGGTTTGGTTCAAGGGCAAGTATCACTCGCTCTTCGACATCTCGTTCGTGAAATGGCCGGATGGCACAGGCTGCGGCGGCGCACACTGCGCGGCCACCTACGTGGACCTAGGCAGAAAAGCGTGGTGGGCCGAGGTCAAGCTGACATCCGGCCGGACAGGATGGGTGGAAATGGACCTCGCTGAAATGCCGATCAGCCTGTTTTAGGCCACGGCGCTAGGATTTTGCGGCCCGAGGTTACAGACTATCACCCGGTCGATGTGCGGCTCACCGGGTCCGAACCACGCGGCCATTCGATGGTTCCGATCGCGTATTCCCGGCCACTTTATCCTTTGTCGGTGGCGGTTGAAAAGGGTACCAAAATGGCGGCGAACTGGCACCCTGCCGGGAGAGCCGTTCGGAGTGAGCCTTTCCCTCGTATTAGGAGGCGTTGTTCAGAACGGCCCGAAGCGGTCAAGGGCGCGCCATTGTTGGGCGCGGCGAAGCGAACCCTTGACGGCGAGGACCGTTCTGAGATGATCGCTGAAGAGGGAAAGGCGGGGCGAAATCCCAGCGAAAGGTGGGCCGCCATTTTGGTATCCTCGCCCGCCGCCTCTAACAATCCTTCAATCCACCCGCTCTGTGGGACGCGACGCGGCAAGAAACACCGGGCTTCGGAACGTTCGTCGGCCACTTTATCGCTCAAGCCTCGGCCACTTTATGCTTCAAGCAACACAAACCCAATAATCGGACTCGACCTGCGCGCGGGTACATCAGAACGGTACATCGTCATCTTGCAGGCCCTGCTCTGCGGGCTCCGGTGCGCGATCGCGGTGACCATTCGAGGGCTTGCCCGGGGTCGGACGACGTGCGGATCTTTCTCTCCCACCTCCACCGTTGCCGTTGGAGTTGCTGCTTGCGGTTCCACCGAGCAACACGAGGTTCTCTGCCACGACCTCTGTGACGTACCGCTTCACGCCTTCCTTGTCGTCGTAGGAGCGCGTTTGCAGGCGCCCTTCTACATACAGCTTGGTGCCTTTGGTCAGGTACGTGGCCAAAGTTTCCTTGTTCCAGATCACGATCGACATCCAATCCGTCTCTTCGTGCACCTGGTTGTCGGAATCCGTCCACTGGCGATTCATCGCCAGCGACACCCGCGAAACAGGGGTACCGTTTTGGGTAAATCTGGTTTCTGCATCGGCGCCCAGTCTTCCGACAAGGATCGCTTTGTTCACACTACGCTCAGCCATTGAATTCTCCTTTTCGTTCGAAATATTCGACTGCTTCTTCGGACCAGGAGGGTCCGCCACTTGCTCGATCACCGGCGAAGAAGCGCCGGGACATAGTCCCTGGTAATGCGACTTCGCCGTAGAGACCCTGCAAGGAAGGTGAACGATGATTCCGACGCCAGACGACTCGGAGCGCTATCTCCAGTCGATATGCAGGTCCGGCGGTAGTGGATGCAGCTTCCCGCACCCATCGCACATCAACCAGTACGCGTCGCCATCTTCCGACACGGCTCGGCTCGATCCATCCCAACCGCTCGCTATGATCGTGTCGCCGACGATTTCTACCAGCGCGTGAGAGACTTGGTACCCCGATTCTTCGAGGCGCGGCGTACCTCGATGCCCGCACTCGCACACCAGCTCTCCGTGCTCGATGTTTGCCACCGGAGGCCGGCTTTCAACTGCCTCTCCGAGAAATTGCGCCAGTTTCGTAGCGTCGTCCACGTTGAGCAGTAAACGCGCTGGGCCAACACAGTTGACGCGCCGCCTCGGGTAGAAATCAATGTTCAGCACTTGGCCGTCTGGGTCGGTCGGAATGTTCATCAGTTCCACGCTGTGAAGCTGGAAATAGCCGTTTCGGCCTTTCCCTTGGGATTTGCCGCTAAGCTCGATCCGGTTCATCGGTTTGCCCTCCGCAGATCCTTCTCATAAAGCGCTCCCGTGTCCCTCGTGGCTGCCGGCACGTGTCGCTTCCGAACGCGATCTCCCGCGAGTTCACGCTTTTCATCACACAGCCCGCCTGTGACCAGCTCGATCAGCTCCCGATCCACAATTGCCTGTTCCAGTGCTAGGAGTTCGTTGCGGTTCCCCGTACGCTGCCGGCGTGCATCGATGCTCCGCAGAATTGCGGCGCCGCAAGCCAGGCGTTGTTTCGTTGTCATTTCCCACCTCACGTCAACATGCCTCAGTACCACCGCCAAGAAACCGGTGACACGGCCTATCCTGGTGCCGTGCCTATGGGGTGAACCGGCATCGGTTACCCAATACCGGCAGCCGCGGGTTACCAGGAACCGCGAACTTTCGAACCTATGGCCGCATGCGGCCTCAAAGGTTCCACTGTGCTATGGGGGTGTCTCTTTTCGAAAGGTTTCTGCTAAACGGAAGGCGTCGTGTCGCCGGAGAGATCAGGCGTGAGTTTCGATTTCGCCCACGGCCTCGGCTACAGCTCTCAGCCCTCAACGTCTTTGGGAACGTCCACGCGCTACCGGATCAATACAGTCTCAACGAAAGGCGGCCGTGGACTCGGCACAGGCTCCGACTGTCCAATTGTCTGCCCCGCCGTTTCTGTGTTCCTCGATCCAGCGCCGCGTGTAGCTCTTCAGGCCCTCCAGCCATTCCCGAGCGTCAGCCGAATTGAGTCGCGCGGATTCGTAGTCCGTAAAGTGCTCACTGCCGGCCTGTCGTTCCTTAGCGCGCAGCATATATTCCGACAACTCCCCGGTCGCCCTTGTCATCGGCAGATACAACCAGGCGGGCGTGAGTACGAAAGCCAGCTTGTCGGCCACGCAGAGTCGTGAGAATTGCCGGCCGTTGCGCTTCGCCCAATAGCGCGAATGCGCGGCTGTAAACGCAGCCCAAGACTCACCGAAAAGCAGGCCCATGATTCTTGCGCCGAGTTCCACGTGCGTCTCCCCCTCGCTTCCGTCCATGTTGGGCTTCGAAATATAGCCAATGTCATGCAGCCAGAAGCTGGCCCATAACCGAACGTCCCAGGGGAAGCCGTACAATTTGGACCAGGCGACCGCGAGGAACCAGGGGTGCAACACAGCGCAATGCGCACCGTACAAGACGGATCTCGTTCCAATAGTCATCGTTGCCTCCGCTATTCCCGAACTCTCGACCGCGAACCTGCTGCCGATTCGCGATCAACCTGCCCGCCGTGCCGCCATCAACCGCTGGTATCTCCGCCGCTGATTCTGCCGGTTCCGCTCCTTCTCCCACGCCTTCGCGCACTTCGGGCATCGCACGGCGTTGGGAGACGTACTCTTGCACGGCGTCCCGCAGTCGAGCGCAATCGTAATGGCGAAGCTTCATTTGCAAATACATCGCCCACCTCCCGCCCTCCGCCTCCGGCGATTTCAGAGGAATCGCTCACTTCACTAGATACGCTCCGGGCTTAGTTGAATGGCATCCTGTGGTCGGACCGCCAAACTCCCGGCACGGTTTCTCTCTTTCAGTGCGATCCGGCTCGCATCCCATCGTGGTGTGGAGGCACTGCCGCATCCCACAACCGGATAGGAGAAGGGCACCAATACTGAGCAATATCAGCCCACTATTTACTGCCTTCTTCATGCGATCTCCTTGCCCCTTAGACTCCTTGCGCTAGGGACACGATATCCGCGGACATTGCGGGTTCTTGTTCTTCTTCGTGCGCCGGTGGTTGTTCTTTTGTGACTTGAACCATAGTTTTGCCACGATTGGAACCATACCTTTGCCGGTGCGCGGCCAGAATCCGCTGATTTCTGGCGACCTGCTCCCCCAGACGCCCTAACCTGGAACGATAATTTGGCCGAAGGCTCCATGTTGAAGGATAGTCCTGCCGTTCGCACCGCTCCAAAAACCATCGGTCGATAGGCCCAAAAACAAAATTATTGACTTCTGATTTGTATACATGCATGATAGCACATATACGATATATGGCGGATGACAAGAGCCCTTCAGACGTCCAGCGGTGGTTTACAAAAGCCGTTGGTGGGATCTGGCCGGTAGCCACCGGTTCGCTCTCGTTGAGGAAGGGTCCCTGTATCCGCAAGAATTGCCCGGCGTGCGCCGCTGGTAAGGGACACAGCAGCCACGCGCTGTACGTGCGCCGGGGTTCTCGCCGTTTCTCGATCTATGTTCCCGAGAGGTTGGTGCCCGAGGTCCGCAAGGCCATCGAAAATGGGCGCTTGCTCCAAGATTTGATCAACGAGGCAGGGGTGCGATATGTGAGCGCGCTCAAGAACGAGGAGCCGTCCACGTAGCGAAAGTAAACAGGACAACGAACACGGGCGGGCACCGACAGAGCATCTGTCGTGACCGCCGGTTTCGAGGAGGCTGAACGATGCTGAGTCCAGAGGCCTTAGAAGCTTGGTACAGCGGGATCGGCGTCTCGCCGCACGCCCGAGCGCTGATGGATCGAATCCGCACATCTGATCCGGCCCGCCGGGTAGGCGGTGGCCGGTCAAACGTTAGCGGCCGTTATCCCAGCCGGAAAATGGGCGTCACCATCCAGTTCGAAAGTCATCGGGTCGAACTCGCCGGCATATATGAGATGGAGCACGATCCCGAAGTCCTCGAGTTTTACGATCAACCCATTCAGATCAAGTTGGACTACGAAGGTACTGGTGGAAAGCACCTGGGCGTTCTCCATACGCCCGACTTCTTCGTGATTCGCACGACCGGCGCCGGTTGGGAGGAATGGAAAACGGAAGAGGAACTCCTGCATCTTGCGGAGCGAAGCCCAAACAGATATCTCGCCGCCGAAGACGGTCACTGGTGCTGCCCGCCGGGCGAAGCGTGCGCCAGAGATTTTGGTTTCTATTACCGGGTCCGTTCTTCCAGTGAGATCAACTGGGTGTACCAACGGAATGTCCAGTTCCTGGAGGACTACCTCCGGTCCGACTGGCCAATACGGCCCGAAGCCCAAAAGCACGTGCGTGCGCTCGTTACCGCCAGTCCGGGTATCCGACTGAGCGAGATCGTTCAGGAAACCGAGGGCGTCGTGACGCGCGACGATCTCTTTGCGATGATCGCCATCGGAACTTTCGATATCGACATCTCCTCGGCTCCGCTCACAGAACCCGAAAAGATTCGCCTCCGCCTAAACCAGCCTAAAGACGAATGCTTACCCGCGTCGAATGGTTCCGGACCGAGTGCAGGCCCTGGCGCGGCAGTTAAAGGACTCCTACCGCAAATGGGCCCGGCACAAGTGGCGGAGGCGAATCGCCGGTTACGGCTGATCCAAGCTTATGAGGCGAAATTGCCATTGGAAGACGATGTTTCGGAGCGAACCGTCCGACACTGGCTACACCGATACCGGCACGCCGAGGCGATGCAGGGTGATGGCTATCTCGGTCTTCTGCCCCGCTTCCATGACTGCGGAAACCGGAATAGCAAACTTCCGGAGAAAGCCAAAGCGTTGATGATGAACATCATCGAAACGGACTACGAGACCCTCAAGCAGAAACGGAGGTTCCATGTGTATGGCGCGTTGATCCGTGCTTGCGAGACCGAAGACACTGTAGCGCCAAGCTACAAAACCTTCTCTTTGGCGATCAACCGGCGTTTACAATCGGAGATCGTTCTCAACCGGCGCGGTCGACGGGCAGCCTATCAGGTGCAAGCGCCTTACTTGGAACTGGGCCTCACAACCCCGCGCCACGGCGACCGGCCTTTTCACATCTGCCATATCGATCACACCGAACTCGACGTAGAAATCCTTTGCTCCAGCACCGGCCGAAACCTCGGCCGTCCGTGGCTGACAATCTTCATGGACGCATTTTCCAGGCGATTACTGGCCTTCTTCCTATCCTTCGATCCGCCTTCCTATCGATCCTGCATGATGGTCCTGCGGGAGTGCGTTCGGCGGCACGGCCGGCTTCCGCAAATCCTGGTCGTCGACGGTGGAAAGGAGTTCGACAGCGTCTACTTCGAGACACTGCTGGCGCGATATGAATGCACCAAGAAGACCCGGCCTCCAGCTAAGCCACGGTTTGGATCCGTTTGTGAGCGGCTTTTTGGAACCAGCACGCAACTAATCTACAGTCTGGCAGGCAATACACAGATCACCAAGAACGTGCGCCAGGTGACCACCAGCGTTGACCCGAAGAATCACGCCGTCTGGACTCTGGAATCGCTTCACCGTCGTCTGTGCGAGTGGGCCTACGAATTCTACGACACCACAATGCACCCCGCCCTTGGCCAATCTCCCCGGGATTGTTTCGAACTCGGATTGGAGCGCTCCGGGAATCGCCCTCAGCGTCACATCCAGTACGACGACGAATTCCGGATGATGACCTTGCCAACCACCGCCAGAGGAGCCGCTCTGGTCGACTCTGGAAAGGGCGTCAAGATTAATCAGTTGCACTACTGGTCTGCCGCTTTCCGAGACCCCACCATCGAGCGGACCAGAGTGCCTGTCCGGTACGACCCGTACGACGCGGGCACAGCCTACGCCTACGTCGCGAACCACTGGATCAGTTGTTATTCCGAACACTTCTCATCGTTTCGCGGACGTTCGGAGCGGGAGATGATGATCGCAACCGCCGAATTACGTAAGCGATCGCAGGACCATTCCCGGGAATTCCAAGTGACGGCCAGGCGGCTGGCCGACTTTGTCGTCTCTGTCGAAGCAGAGGAGTCGCTTCTGATTCAACGGCTCCAGGATGCGGCAGCTCGAAGAATCCGCCAGGCTGACGTCGAGCCCAGCGACCGGCCTGAGAAAACCGTTTCATCTCCATCGCAATCGGAGCCTGACGCCACGACTCCAGCACTGGTAATCGACCCTTGCTCCGTGCCGCAGCCTGAGCTGTATGAGGAGTACTGAATCGTGCCCGACTACGCATTTCCCCGAGATCTGCTTGGCCAACCACCGGAAGCACGGCTCGGCTACTTCAAGTCTTTCACGATTGCGCACCCACTCCTGAAGGAAGCCGATGCCGCCTTGAAACAAGCCATTCAGGAACCTGCCGGCTGGTCCCTTATTTTCGTGTATGGCCCGACCGGCGTCGGGAAGACGACCTTGCGCCGGCGAGTGGAAAAGCAACTGAAGGAATCCATGATGGAGGCCCTTCGTCAGAATCCCGGGCTGGTCCCCGTGGTGAGCATGGAAGCGGCGGCCCCGGATTCCAGCCAGTTCAGTTGGAAGGACTACTATCGGCGTGCTCTGCTCGCACTCGACGAACCGCTTATCGATCAGAAGCTGACTTGCAACGTTCGAAGTTCATTCCACAACGTTCGCGACACCTTCGGCCGAGCGCTCACCGATCCGCGTGCTGCGGGGCTTGAACTCCGGCTGGCTCTGGAGAGCGCATTGATTCACCGCCGACCGGCGGCATTCTTCGTCGACGAGGCCCAGCACCTGGCGAAGATGAAGAGCGGCCGCAAGCTGCAAGATCAACTCGACTCGATCAAATCCCTGGCCAGCCTCACCAATACGGTTCATATCCTAGTGGGCACCTACGAGTTGCTTCCCTTCCGCAATCTCAGTGCTCAACTGAGCCGCCGCAGCATCGATATTCACTTTCCGCGGTACCGCGCTGAAAGAAGCGAGGATTACACAGCCTTTCGAAACGTGCTCTTCACCTTGCAGCGGCACCTGCCTCTGCCCGGTGAGTCCGACCTGCTGCCTCACCTGGAATACTGTTATGAGCGTTCGATTGGCTGTGTCGGGTTGGTGAAAGACTGGCTGACACGCGGTTTGTCACTGGCCATGAATCAGGGCGCCAACGCCGTGAGTCGCAAGATCCTTGAAAAAACGGCTTGGTCACTGGATCAATCCGAGAGAATGGCCCGAGAGACGGTCGACGGCGAGAGCGACGTTTCCGAAAAAGAGGAGAAGCACGATCGCCTGAGACATCTTCTGCGGTTGGGCGCCACCAGTTCGGCGACGGCGCCAGCAGCGGCTCGGGTGAATCCGCCGGTTCCGCAGGTGCGTCGACGTGTTGGACAGCGCAAACCGGCTCGGGACCTTGTTGGAATTGCCAAGGAGGCTTGAATGAGCAATGACGGTCTTGCAACTTATGAAGCGTGGGACGTTGCGGCGCCTGTAGTCCCGCCCCGTAGCCAACTGTTCCATCTCAATCCGGTCGGGTTCGGAACACCGCTGGTCGAATGCCTGACAAGCTATTTCTCGCGCGTTGCCCAGGCCCACTCTGTTTCTCCCGGCGCTCTTCACCATCACGAGGTGATGAAGTACGGCGTGCACCGGCGAAACATGTTTAGCTGCGGGATCAATGCTCGGGCACGTTCCTTTACTTCCGGCATCAACGCCACAGGCGGCGTAGCAGCCGACTTCGTCTCGGCGGTCGGCAAGCTGACTGCCAGAAACGATCTTCAATATCTCACTATGATCCCCTGGAAGTCGCTCTTCCCCTCGCCGATGTTGATGCGCGGCGTGGCCGCATGGTGTCCCGTTTGCCTGACCAGTTGGAGAAAAGCCGGCGAAACGGTTTATGTGCCTTTGCTGTGGACGCTGGAAGTCGTCAAGTTCTGCCCTTACCACCGCCACCCATTGCGCCTCACCTGTCCGCACTGCGCACTTCCGCAACCATTGCTCGGCCAGTGCTCGTGGGTGGGGTTCTGCACGCGATGTAAGCGCTGGCTCGGTTCGGATTCGGGCAAGGACGATCCAGAACGCTATTCGGTTCTCCACCAGGAATCGCCGGAGTGGGAAATCTGGGTAGCGGGCCAGATTGTGGATCTAATCCAAGTCGCATTCTCTACCCCGCCATTAGTGACCAGGGGCCAGTTAGCCGAACTGGTTCGGATTGGAAGTGATTTAGAAGGGTTGTCCAGTTTTGCCCGGATACTGGGGGTCAGTGCAACATCGGTCTGTCAGTGGCGAATGGGCGCAAAAAATCCGATTCTGCCGGCCTACCTGCGCCTGGCGCGCGTGTTTAACGTGAGGTTGGTCGATCTCCTCACGGGGAGCGTCTCGCCGAGCGATCTTCAATCACTGGATTGCGCGGGCGTGCCGCACTGGCGCAACCTCTGGGTCCGGCGACGCATGCCTTTCAACAGGATCAAGGTCGCACGCCAAATGGACGAAGTATTGAGAGAGTTGCCCCCGCCTTCCATGAGGACCTTTGAGAGACGCAACGGTTATCACTATGCGACCCTTCGTAAACATTTTCCCGCCGAATGTAGTGCGGTCCAAGAACGGTTTCGAGAGTACTGCGCCGCTTCCATTCAAGAGCGCCAAGCCAAGAAGATCGCGGAGTTTCGCCAGATCGCTTATCAACTGCACGAACAAAGGACGGGCCTATTTGTGAACCGCGTGCTCACGCGGATGTCCGTACCAAAAAGTCTGGATTACCGCATCGCACGCGATCTTCTGGCCGAGATTAAGCGCGAGATTCTGGAGAATGGGAGACCAACGGTCGAATGACCCGGTGCCGTCAAATGAGCGCGATCGGCTACAGCTTCGGTAATCCCAGCCGTGCCAAGCTTTCTTGAAGGAGCCCAATGTCGAATCGGATCCCTTGCCGCAGCAGGTCTATGTACGCTTGGCGAAGATCCGGAACGAGGCCCCTGCGGGTGCCAGCCTCCAGCACTCCCAAGCAGCCCACAATGGAAAACCCTGCCTCCCGCGCGATGCGACGCGCCTTCCATTCATCCAGAAGAATAAGGTCGGCCGGAAGAGTCTTGGCCAGAAGAATCGCGCTACGCTCACCAGCGCCAAGGCCTTGGCATGCCTGCTCCAATGAGATATCCCCAAGCAAGCTTTGTGGCGCCACTTCAATCCAACCCGCGTTGCGCACTTCTTCGGCTCCGGGAAGACCCCACCCATCCACTGTCACTTCATGGTGCACTTCGGGTGGGACCAGAATGCGTTCGTAGAATGAAGCAAGAAGGTTAAGCCGGCCAATGCGAGCGAGAGAGATTAGCGGGGAGGAGTTAGAAACGACAATCACAGCCCGAGCCGTTCCAACGTTTGGCGATCCTCCTCCAGTTCTTTGGCGCCATAATGAAGCGGAACATTGTGTCGGCCTGCAAACTCCATGAACTGCTCCACTGGCGTGTGACAGAGTTCGGCGGCACGCCCCAGCGAAACCTTGTCCTCCCGGTAGAGTTCCAGCGCTAGGAGCCGGGTTGCCTCCACAGCCAGGTTGCCCGCATCCAATCCTGCCGCCAGAACAAGCTCCGCCGGGATTTCCACTCTGACCGTCTGCATGCCTCCAAGGTAGCGCATGCGGCCTCCTGACGTGACGGCTGCGCTAGAATGGCGAACAACACAACGTACTTCCCCCGACGTCCTCCGCGCGCAGACGGAAGAATGGAGGAGTACGCATGCCCACGTGGGTCTACAGCCCTCACACTGGCGGGAAGAGCATCCCGCCCGGCATCAAGGCACGTACAGAGCGGCGCATTCTTGATTATGCGGCCAAGCAGTACCCCGGAAAGTTCACTCGAATCGAAGTGCGCTTCCGCGGAGCCCTATGCTACATCGACGTGTACAGCGAACCCGACATGCCGCGCGGAAGTGCTCCGCCTCCTGGCGAGACGCGTGACCAGTGGATCGAGCGGCTTCGAAATACCCCCCTGCATCTCTGCCGGATTCGCTACTTCGGAAACGAAGATCGATGGAGTTTCGCTTGGTACACCTATGCCCACGAAAAGTACGAACCGAGCTTTTTGATCACCGGGGAAGATCAAGGCACGCCCGAGGAAGCTTTCGAGACGTCAGCCCACTTCCTCTGAAGAAATCGCGAGCGAAGTTGCCGCGCGCTGTCCTTCGGACCCGGTGCAGCCACTGCTTCCCGCGGCAAGACTATGCTTCCAATCCGGCAAAACTATGGGTGAAGTGACAGAGCCCGCCCAGTTCATTTTCAGACTTATGGTGGAGCAGCAGCCACAGTTCAAAACATGGGTTACAGATGGCTGCGTTTATTCCTTGACGCCGCGCTCTGCTAAGGGTTTCTACGAGATTGACAACGTGCCGCCCCGCGCTCCGATGGTCGACGTCTAGGAGGAGCCAGCGTTCGTCGTATTCCTCATGCTCAATCGCCAAAAGTCGTTCGAGCACATGCTGTGGTGAAGACAGCCCGCCTTCGGTCGGAACAACGTGGATCTGCACTCGCGGAATTTCGGAAAAACTCGAAGTACTGTTTCGGGGCATAGGTATCTTCGCAGGCTACGATAAAGAGGCGATCGTCGCGGTAGGTTGCCGTTTCTCGGACGAGTGGTCGCGGTATGAGAGTCAAGAACTTTGGTCTTGTCCGTTCATGCGGCGGTCGAGACTACCGAGAAATGGTATCGCACCGAATCGTCCTTGCAAGTAGTGCTTGCGGATCTCCAAGTCATTTCTAACCTTGAAGTCGGCCAGCGAGTAAAGACGCGTAGCCTGCTCGTGGTCCTTCTCCGCGAACCATATTTCGTCTCGTCGGAGAAGGTCAAGGTCAAGAAGGCTGGATTCGTGGGTCGTAAGGATCATCTGCCCAGGGTTCTCTCCGCAGGAAGCTAAGAAGAACTCCAACAAACGCCGAACGAGAATCGGATGCATCGAACGATCGATCTCATCGATAAAATAGACGCCGCCCTGTCTATGCATCTGATGGAGCGCTGGTAGCAGATCAAGTAGTCGTCTTGTTCCGTCTGACTCGCTATCGAGATCTAAATTTACTGTGTTGCCATTCTGGGTTTTGTGCGTCGACTGGAACCTAACTAAGCGGAAACCGCTTGAACCCGCGACCTCAATCCACGCATCACCAGCAACCCTCGGAGCTTTTATGAATCTTCGCGTTCCCGACTCGGCGTCTTTCACGAACCGAAGTGCCCGCTGTTCACCCACGAAATCGGCGAGTTCTTCGCGCGGAATTTCGGACTTTATGATTTCCAGGCGATCAACGCCAGTCGATGAAGAGCGGAGGAAATCGCTCGCGAAATCGAGGAGCGTCGGATCATCGTTCAACTTACGCCACAATGAGGTCTGCTGCGAAAGTCCTGGCGGCACCAGGTTAAGCACGCTCCAGAACCAACCAATCACGGATGTAAGATCCGGACCGATATCACCGACATCGAGGTCGGCAGCTCCGACCGTACTAAGAAATGACTGAGTCGGAGGAGCGCCAACGGTCGCCAAAGCGGCCAGACGCGTGTACTCTCTAAGTGGCTGCCTAGAACAACATCGCGCTCCCGTCCACGCTGAAAAACAGCCCTCTCTTTGTTGTCAGCGTCTTCAGCGAGCCACTCCTCGAGCACCTGTCGGTCGTCGACTTTGATTACGTAACGATAGAGCTTGCCATCAGCGATAAATTGGAGATCAAAGACTGTAGGGTCATCTTGTGTCCCACCGAAACGAAATGCGTCCCGTCCAGTGCCCTCACGATCTGGGTCATAAATCGGTAAAGCGATGGATTGAAGATACTCAAGCGACTTAAATAGATTGGACTTGCCTGCCCCATTCGCTCCATAGATGACTGCGGTTCGAAGAATTTTTGCCGACGTGCCAGGAACAGCGACGGCATGATTGCCATGCTCCCCGGCGAGTCGATTACTCGCAATGAGCGACAATGTGGCTTCTGCGTGAAACGAGCGGAAGTTTTCGACCGAGAAGGAGGCGATCATCTCATTCGTGACTTTATCACGGATATCGGCTGTTCGTGCCGAAAATGCTAGCGATTCGTCAAGCCTCTGCGAGACATTCTCACGGTTGCCGCCTAGGCTGCTTCGTGGGATACGACCGAGGGGATCACTTTCGCTAAACGCCCTTGGATAATCTGTTGGGACGAGATGCAGGCGACGCTTGTTGTTCGTCTGCGCCGGAAACAGACCCACCGCATGCCCGTGTATGCTTGGCGTTATGCGGCGTCAACCGAACCTGGGACGAAGCGATGGCTAATGCGCTGACCGCCGTTCGCCTGCTTCTGGTGTTTCCGTTCGCATTTTTCATGGCGCAAGGAGACCGGCACTCCGCGATTTTCGCTCTCCTGGCGTGGGTGCTGGCGTTGATCACCGATGTTCTGGACGGCCCCATCGCGCGCCGGCAAGGTACGGTGACCGCCTGGAGCGGAACCTTCGATCACACCACCGATTTTCTATTCGTCACTTCCGGGTTGTTTGCCGGAGCCCTGCGCGGCGCATTTCCCTGGATCTTGCCGGTCCTGATCACGGCGGCCTTTGCCCAGTACGTGATCGATTCCTACTGGATTCACCGGCACACCAAGCTCCGCGGGAGCAAGCTTGGCCGGTACAACGGCATGCTTTACTTCGTTCCCACCTGCATGGATATCCTCATCCGAATGGGACTTACGTTTTTGCAGCCCCTGCTCACGATCCTGGTCTGGTTGCTGGTGCTGAGCACGCTAGTATCGATGGTCCAACGGTTGATGCTGAGCCGGGGCACCGCGCTACCCGAACAGCTCCCGGGTCGCCCGCCGGAGAAATAGCAGGCCCACGTGCGGCGTTAAATAAGAGGAAGAAATTGTGCATCACGAAGCCGAAGGCTGTCATCTGGCCCGGCTTATCCGGAAAGAGCAAGACCCAAAAAAGAATCGCCACCGAGTGCATCGGTCCCGGCGCTGCCGCACCAAAGAAGATCACCGGCAAAATGCCCAGCATCTCTCCAAAACCTATCGAGCCTCCGAAGAGTCTCAGCGCCAGGGTATAGACAACCACACCAGCAAGTACCGGCGGCGCGCGCAACGCTATCACCACCGCGTAGTGCCACACTTTGGCCATCCGGAACGCGCGGAAGATGGGGCGGTCCCGCAGTGCGATCCCGGGGGCGATTCTTCCGCTGAAGAACAACTGGAAAACAGTGAAGAACACGGCGGCGCCCAAGGCGATCCATGGAATGAGGTGGAAGGCCGGCTGGAAACTATTCCAGCGCAACAGCACGCCCACCGTGGCCCACAGGATCAGGCTGTAAATCTCGCAGAACATGACCAGGAGCATGCTGGAGCCGACCTCCCAGCCGGGCACTCCGTCGCGACGATTCAGATAGACCGCAATGGCGCCCTTGCTGACCTGCTCGTTCACCAGCGAGAGAATGTACGCGCTGGCGCGAATGGGGAAGATATCGGCGTAGCGGATCTTGGCGTTGAACCAGTTGATCACGCTCCAGACCACCAGGCTATCGAATATCACATAAAGGAAGCAGTACGGAATCATGAGCGCCAGCCAATACAGCCAGTTCACATGCTCGAAGCTTTTTGCCAGGTAAGTGAGCAGCCCGGTGCCTTCGGCCGAAGCGGCGTGGTTGAGGCGGTTATAGAGATAGGCGAAGCAGGCCAGCGTAATCAGTAGCGGCAAAAGCCGCTGCCAGGGCTTGGCTTTTTTTGCGCCCGAGTCGCGCGCCAATGTAGTGGCTTGGCTGGCCTGGTCCATTTTTCGCTCCTATCCTAAACTCTTCTTGATCATCTCATCGATGCCGGTCAGGTGGATTCCCAATTCACTCGCGGCGGGCTGCGGATCCAGACGCGTGTCGGCCGTGATCACTTCGATCGCGTCCGGCGAAAATCCGGGGCCGGAGACGCGCTGACGAATGGCCAACAGAAACGAAAGCAGTCCTTTCGGGATCGAGTTCACCCGCACCTGGCGGCCGAGCAAGCCGAGCCGCTCGCTCGACGAGTTCCCGGTCCGGCAGCGAAACGGGGCCAACCAGGTCCAACGTCCGATTGCTCGCAACTGAAGGTTGGGAGGCAGCGATGGCAGCCCGCGCCAGGTCGTCCACATAGAGAGGCTGCTGAAAATTGCTGCCGCCGCCGATCAGCTTGGCTCTGGGGCCGCGGGCATTCCGCGCCAGCGCTGCTGCGCCTTCGGTTGCAGGCCCCAGCAGGAGCGGAGCCCGCAGTATCGTATAGCACAGGCCGGAAGCACGCACCGCAGCTTCTGCCTGTCCCTTGCTGCGATAGTAGGCGTTGGAAGATTTCTCATCGGCTCCCGTGGCGCTAATCAAGACGAACTTGTCCATCAAACCATCCGCGGCACACCGCTGCGCGGCCGCCACCACGCTACGAACTGGCGCAACGTTGGCCTGTTCATAGGTCGAACCCGCCCGCTCTACCAGAATTCCTGCCAAGTGAATGATCGCGGAAGCTCCTTGAAGCGCCGCGTCCAGACTGCCGGGATCGTCGTACGAAATCTTGGCCAGGCTGCTCCCCTCGCCGAGCAAGGGCCGAATCTCGTCCGCGGCACGCTCGGAGCGGACTGCGGCGACTAGGTTTGACGTCACTCCGGCTTCTGCCGCACAGCGCAGTATCGCTTGCCCGGAAGCACTATTGGCGCCGGTGATGACGATTCTCATGGATTTAACCAGCTGGACAGCGAACCGCGTTACAACGAGCAGTCGGGTTCACTCAGGAAGCACGCGAAATAAATGCAGCACCGGGCCATTGCCGGCGTTTGAGGCCAGAAGTTGAGGGTTCTGTTTTGCTCGCTGTTCCAGCACGGCCGCTTTCTCGTCCGGATCGGTGACATGGGACAACTTGCAATCGTATAGATTGTTTCCGAACTTCAGGCGGACATGCGGATCGCGCATCACATTGCTAACCCAATTTTTGCCTTGCGGAAAAGGCACTCCCGCCCCGAACATCGACGTTATATACAGCTGACCGTTGTGAAGGATGAAACCTGTTGTCACCGAATGGGGAATGAGGTACCAGGTTCGCGTCTGCAGTTTGTCTGTCCGATATTGGGTCACGAACGACCAGTCAGTGACCGGCGTAGTTACAACGTTTCCACTCAGCCACAACCCAGGGTAATTCCCGCGACCGGGCGTATCCCCGATGGGGTTGAAGCCGGTGATACGCAGCACCACCAACACCAGAACCAAACAGACCAGGATTGCGCCTGCAATTTTCGCTAACGTCCTCATCGTGAGCTCCTAAACGTGAAAGCCGCGATCTCCGATTGGCTTCCGACTGAGTCATTGTACACTCGACCGTCTCCGGGTGCGCGTCAACCTTCTCGAAGTTTTCCCACGGCGATGCCGCTAGCGGGAAGAGAATCCGGCTTCATCGAGAATCCGAATGCGGGCATTTTCATCAAGCGCCGGTTTGGTTGCGCCCTAGGGTCTTTCTTCAAAAGCTGGCAGCACGACAGCGTCGACCAGACGGTCCCGGTTCTCATGGCTCATGGATCTGCTTTGCCATCGACGGCCCACTCCAGGATGCGGCCGTCGTCGGGATCGGCCGCGACAGCCCGGACCGTGCCATGGGCTGCGATCGTTCCCTTGGCCTGAACGACTGCCTGCGCGCGCTCCTCAGTTCCACAACCTAATCCATTTCAAAAAGGGGCGGCGCGATAAAAAGGGGCTTTCTACAAGCGACAAAACGAAACGGGCGTGGTTTGGGTGTAGAATCATCTGTTAGGAAATTCCGTATGCATTATGAAATAGTCTTTAGGAGCCCAGTATGAGAAAACTGGTAAAGATTGTTGGGTCAACAGTAATTGTCTTGCTCGCGGTTCTCCTGTTACTGAGCTTCACTGGTTTCGAACCTAAGGGCTGCCCGCCAACCGATAGATCTTTGTCGTGCAGAATGCCTGGGCTTTGGCTAAAGGGGGAACCCGTCACTACCCCAGTTACGGACTGGTCGTTCACGGACAACGTTCCGCAGATCAAGATTCAGACCCAGACCCGGTTTCTGCTGCCTCACTCGGTGACGATCTGGTGCGCCGTATATAACGGCAATTTGTATGTGACCTCTTATCGCGGCAGACAGTGGGTTGAAAATATAGTCCGTGATCCCAACGTGCGCCTGAAGATAGGGGACAAAGTGTTTGACCGTACTTTGTCAATGGTCAACGATCCGGTCGAAAAGGCAGGCGTGCTCCAGGCCAAGGGAAGAAAATATCCCCAATGGAAGGTACCATCGGTCTCGGCAGCGACTGTCTTTCGCGTGAACCCTGCGTAGGGCGGTCCATCCCGAGCGAAGCTGGAAACGTGCCAGTCGTACACCCAACGCCAGTTGTGCGCTCTGCACTTTCGCGAGTCACGGTTGTACGTTCCGCCGCAACGAGGCCGGAAAGCTCTAACCTCGTGGCCTTGGCCTCCCGAACTTCGCAGACCACCAAACGGGGAATCATTTGCCCCCTTTTCAGCTAATCGACATTGGACAGAAGCAGGTCGCCAATTGCCCTCCGCTCGCCAACTGACGCTGGGCAAGGAGCCGAAACACTCCGTCCGCAAAGCGCATGGGCCAGCCGGCGAATGTCAGTTAATTGCGAAACAGTAGAAAAGGCCCGCGCCTCCGCTGCTTCCGAGCGCCGCCTGGCTGCATCCTTTTGTGGCGTTCGAGGAATTCCAGGATGAGCCATGGCCGATTCGATCAGAATGGCCGGCCTGCGCGGAACCTGTTGAGCTGCTGGTCCAGTTGTTGCAAGTATGGTCGGCGTTATCCATGTAAGCGCGGCCGTCCCACTTCGATCCGGTGAGGATTTCGTGCTGAATCGGTGGCGTATCGCCGATCCCGTGAATGACCTGTCCTTGCTCGTTGCGTGTGGACTGTTTGAATAGATTGCTGCCGCGCTGCGCCTGGACGAGCGTGTCTCCGTGAAGTTCGGAAAGGTCTGCCGAAATGATGGCGTTTTGCGGCGCTCCCAGTTGCGCGAACGACCAGTTGAACCAAGGCCCGGTGCCGATACGGTCACGCGCGTTGACGGCGGGCTGTCCGGGACGAGCCTGCGTGCTGAGATAGGCGTGCCAGGTGTGCCCGCCCGCGCCGACAGCCTCCGCAAGCGCCTGGCAGTGCGCGTCGGCGCCCGCCAGTCCGCCAAGGTCTCCGCCTTTACCGAGACCGACGCTGGTAACGAAAAAGGTCATTCGAGCCGGAGTCGGCGTCGGGCTACCGGGGGGCGGCGTGATGCCCTGGGTATTCGGCGCGTTCTGTTGAGCCAGCATCAAGCCAGAGACCAGCATCAAAGTACACAAGACAACAACGGAGGCATGGGGCTTGGTCATATGCTTTTCCGCCATTCTAGTTAATCGCGAAACAGTAATACAAGCCGATACCGTGGGTTTTCGTCAAATCCGTCTGGGCACAGCCGCGGGTTCCGTGAGCGGAGTTCCAGGAACCGCTGCCGCCGCCATTGCGGTCGGGAAAACCGATCTGGGCGTTAGGCCTGCCATCGGCAGCGTTCAGGTTTCCGTTCGACGTTCCCGGGGCCGGGCTCTTGTTGCTGGTCCAGTTATCGCAGGTGTGATCGGCACCATCGGTGAACGCGGCGCCATCGGTCTGAGTACCGGTGAGCATTTCGTGGCGAGTCGAAAACCGGGTCGTTTTGGCGTAATTCCAGTCGTTATCGCGCGGATCGGAATAGTCATACAAACCCGGCACGATCTGGCCTTTTTCCGTCAACCCGGTGAGCTTATTCAGATTATTTCCCTGATGCGCCAGTTCCATCGTATCGCCGTGCAGGTGCGCGAGATCCTGCGCGATCATTTCGCCTTTGAAGTTGTACCAGGGACCTTTGCCGATGCGGTCGCGCGCGTTCACTGCCGGCTGGCCGGGCCGGGCCTGCGTGCTCAAGTAAGCGTGCCAGGTGCGATTTCCTGCGCCCGCGGCCGTTGCGAGCACTTGGCAATGTGCGTCAGCGCCGCCCAGTCCGCCGAGATTGCCGCCATCGCCGATGGGTTCGCTCGTTACGAAAAACCTCATCATCGGAGAAGGTTTCTCGCCCCGCGGATACTCCCCTGGCCTTTGGACCTGGGCCAGCAACAGGCAGGGCGCCAGCGAAACAGTGCAAGACAACAGCAGAGCTGAAAGTTTAATTTTAGTCATGGATCGCTCCAAATGCGAGCGCAGGATAACACAGAAGGCGTTTCGGCTACTCTTCGAGAGCGGCCATTGACGTTAGCTTATGATATGTCCGGTTTCATTAGCACATGATCTGTCCGCTTTGACCAGCGGCAGGAGAGCCTGGAAGGGTGGATTCCAACCAGGCGTACTCAGCCGCGGAAGTGGAGCGGATGATGAAGTTGCAAGATGTACTGCTGAAGGCCTTGGCCAAGAAGATGCGCTGGTGGGAAGCGGCGGAGATCATCAGGATAAGTGACCGGACGATGCGGCGCTGGAAGGAAGGTCGGGAAGAGCACGGCTATGACGGGTTGACGGATCGGAGGAAAGGAAAACGGAGCCAACGTCGCGTTCCGGTGAAGGTGTGCGAAGAGGGCTGCGACTTTATCAGGAGCGCTACTTTGATCTGAGCGCGAGCCACTTCCACGAGAAGCTGAAAGAGGAGCATTCGATTGCGCTGAGCTACACGCGGGTCAAGCAGGCCTTGCAGGGCGCCGGACTCATACAGCGGCGGAGGCGGCGCGGGCCGCATCGCCGGCGGCGGGAGAGAAGGCCGCTGCCCGGTATGCTGCTGCACATCGACGGCAGCCAGCACCGCTGGCTGAATGACGATCGCTGGTACGACTTGATTGTCATGCGCAGTTGGTGCTGGAGGAATCGACCCGGACGGTGCTGGCGGCACTGCGGGCCGTCATCGAGGAAAAAGGGGTATTTTGTGCACTGTATAGCGATCGGGCGAGCCATTTCTTTGTCACTCCGAGAGCCGGCGAGCCGCTGGACAAGTATCGTCTTACCCAAGCAGGCCGGGCCTTGAAAGAGTTCAGTGTTCAAATGATACCGGCGTATTCGCCGGAAGTGCCCTTGACGGAAATCGCGGTGGAGGCCCGTCGCAGTCAGATGGAGATTGCTGGTTCGTCTCCATTCCTGTTTCCGAATCCAGCCAAGCCTTCTGTGTGCCAGGCAGCTTCAAAACCGCCTGGGCCACGACGCTGCGCCAAGCTGGAGTGCCGTGCTTTCGGATCTACGATCTTCGATCTACCTATGCGACCCGGCTCAGCGCCGGCGGGGTGGCCGACGAGTGGGTCACGCAGATGTTGCGGCAAGGCGATGCAAGGGTGTTCAAGAAATACTCGCAGATGAAACTACAGATGAAGCGCGAAGCCCTCGCGCAACTGAATCGCCGGGCGAACCATAAGGGTGGTTCTGACACAGGCAAAGTAGCATGACAGGGTTTTGACACCAGTTTTGACATAGTTTGGAGCAAAAACGGCAGTTTTCGAGGTGATGCGGTTCTTCGAAGTGCTGCGTTTTCAGGGAGTTTTCTGGGCAGCTGCAAATAGGAGATGTTAGACGGGCCGGGCGCGTCAAGTTTTTTGTGTAAACGGCCGGTCATTTTCTAACCTTGCATCCCTGGTAGACTGGACGGACCTGAGCGTAGGGTAGGGCTCTGCGGAGACGCAACCCGAGCGCCGACTCAGGGGCCGGGATTTCGGGAGCGCGAGCGGAGCTCGCCTCCCGGTCCAGGAATCCTGGCGCAAAAGCGGTAAATCTCGGGGGTTTGGGGGCAGAGCCCCCGATCCCAGAAATGTTCTTCTTCCGATTGTTCATGCTGCGACGATTTAGACCAGCTCCGCTTTCGGAACGCGGTCGCCAAGCAGAATCGCGAAGCGCTGCAAGGCGGCCTTCCAGTTCTGCACCGGCATGGTCCATTTCTTGGCAATGTGCTCCAGCGCCAGGTACAGCAGTTTCATAGCGGCTTCCTGGTTGGGAAACGAGCCGCGGGTCTTGATCACTTTCCGCAACGACATGTTCAGCGACTCCACCGCGTTGGTGGTGTAGATCACCTTGCGAATGTCGGCTGGATAAGCGAAAAACGGTGTTAGATGCTCCCAGTTCCGGCGCCACATCTGGCTGATGGTGGGATACGCTCCATCCCATTTCGCGGCAAACTCGTCCAGCCGTTGTTCGGCTTCTTGGACTGTGCTGGCGCGGTAAATCGGCTGTAGATCCGCGGCCACCGCCTTGCGCTGTTTCCACGACACATAGTTCAGCGATGCGCGCACCTGGTGCACCAGGCACAACTGCACTTGCGCCTCCGGAAACACTGTCGCAATGGATTCGGGAAATCCCTTCAGACCATCCACGCAGGCGATAAACATATCGGCCACGCCCCGGTTCTTCAGCTCCGTCAATACCTGTAGCCAGAACTTTGCTCCCTCGGTCTGACCGGCCCACAGTCCCAGCACCTCTTTGTTGCCCTGCATGTTGACGCCAATCACCACGTAGATCGCTTTGTTGCGCACGTGCCCGGTCTCGCGAATCTTTACCACTAAGGCGTCCAAGTACACGATCGGATACACCGCATCCAGCGGCCGGCTCTGCCAGCTCTTGACCTCTTCCATCACCTCTTCGGTGACGTTGGAAATCAGTGTCGGACTCACTTCCACTTTGTAGATCTCTTCCAGGTGTCCCTGGATCTCGCGCGTGCTCATGCCCCGCGCGTACATCGAGATGATTTTGTCGTCGAAGCCAGTGAAACGCGTCTGGCCCTTGCCGATGATCTTCGGTTCGTAGCTACCGTTGCGATCGCGCGGCGTCTCCAGCGGCATCTCCCCAAAATTGCCTTTCAGTGTTTTGGTTGTCCCACCGTTGCGCGAGTTGCCGCTGTTATTCCCAGCCGGGTCGTGCTTCTCGTAGCCGAGATGGTCGGTCATCTCGGCTTGCATGGCGCGTTCCAGCAGAGCCTTGGTCAGCTGCTTCAGCAGACCGTTCTCGCCTATGATGTCTTCTGGCTTTTTGTAGTCCGCCAGCAATTTGTCGATGAGTTTGAGGTCGATAGCCATCGGGTCTCCTTAGTGTGATCCTTTCGATGGCCGTTTACACAGTTCAATTTATACCCTCGACGGGCCTCTTCTTTCTCACTTTCCTGAGAGCGCAAGTCCGGCTCGAAGTCACATCTTCACGCGGTATCAGTTCGCGTTCCCGAAGACCAACTATCAAAACCAAGAGAAGAGCACCAAACGCGGCTACCTTCTCCGCAAGCGAACCGCGCACCAACAGCGCGACGACAATTGCTGCGGCGACAATCAGAACGATTATGACCTTCGCCGCCGACGGTCCCCAAGCCCTGTGCACTGTCTTTGCCGCAACTCTTTTGGTGGAATCGAAGAGAGCACCTTCCATATATTTTGTCCTTAGGTCAACTTAACTCAGCAATAACACCAACCCGGATCCGACCTGCCTTGCCGGCTCTGCGACAAGTCTACTCCCCGGTGCCGTAATCAATTAGGAAAGAAGAGCCGTAACTCATTGAACCCCCCCCTCTTTAGAACCTGTGACCGCCGGCCGGCCCAATCACGCTACGCCCGCTTTCTTCTTCCCTTTCCCGTCAAATACCTGCGCGGTGCGCCCTGCCGAAGGTCCCGCATCCCGCGATATTCTAATCCCAATGGCGAATATCCTCCCAATCCGCCGAAAATCAATCATTCTTCATAACTCCTCCGGCTGTCCCCAGGAAATGCGTCACCGCGCACAAAAAACACCCTGATGCGTCCACTCCTTCCGAATGAGCATCTTACATTCGCTTTCCCGCGCCCCGCCCCGTAATTTTTCTGTCCTACCGCTCCCTCCGGTTATCCTGGTATGCATGAAGCAGCTTGCGCTGGAAGCGCTCGATTCGGCCCTGCGCCCGGGCGTCACCTACGCCGACGTTCGCGTCATCGAAAGTCGCGACCGCGAGCTCGGCACCAAGAACGGCAAGCCCGGCCAGGTCTCGAGCGACGAATCGGTCGGCATCGGAATCCGCGTGCTCGCCGATGGCTGCTGGGGTTTCGCCGCCACCGACGATCTCACCCGCGCCGGCGTCGAATCCGCGGCCGCGCTCGCCGTCGACATCGCCCGCTCCAGCGCCCTCGCCAAGAAACACGACGTCACGCTCGCGCCCGAAGCCAAGCACGAAGCCACCTGGGTCTCGCCCTGCCAGATCGATCCCTTCTCGGTCAGCGTCGAAGAACAGCTCTCGCTGCTCACCGCCGTCGACGAAGAGCTGCGCCGCGCTTCCGGCGTCACGCTGGCGCAAACGTCCATGATCTTCCACCGCAGCCGGCAGGTCTTCGTCTCCTCCATCGGCAGCGTCATCGATCAAACCCGCACCACCAGCGGCGCCGGATTCGAAGCCTACAGCTTCAAAGGCGATCAGATCCAGAAGCGCTCTTATCCGAATTCCTTCGGCGGCCAGCATCAGCTCAAGGGCTATGAGCTGATCCACGAACTCGATCTGCTGAAGCACGCGCCGCGCGTGGCCGAGCAGGCCGTGGCGTTGCACTCGGCCGATCAATGCCCCGAAGGCCGCTTCGATCTGATCCTGGATGGCAGCCAGCTCGGGCTGCAGGTTCACGAATCCATCGGCCATCCCATCGAGCTCGATCGCGTGCTCGGCTCGGAGGCCAACTACGCGGGCATGAGCTTTCTCACGCTCGACAAGTTGAATCACCTGCGCTACGGCTCCGATCTGGTCAACGCGGTTTGCGACGCGCGCATCGAGCACGGCCCCGGCATGGGCACCTTCGCGTTCGACGACGAAGGCGTTCCCGCGCAATCGGCCGACATCATTCGCAACGGCCAGTTCGTCGGCTATATGACCTCGCGCGAAACCGCCGCGGCCATCGGCGCCACGCGTTCCAACGGCACCATGCGCGCCACCAGTTGGGCGCGGCTCCCGCTCATCCGCATGACCAACGTCAGCCTGCTGCCCGGCGAGCAAACGCTGGACGAAGTCTTCGCGGGCGTCAGCCACGCCATTTACATGGAGACCAATCGCAGTTGGTCCATCGACGACAAGCGCTACAACTTCCAGTTCGGCTGCGAGATCGCCTGGGAGATCAAGGACGGCAAGCGCGTTCGCATGCTGCAAGAATCCCACCTACAGCGGCATCACCACCGAGTTTTGGAATTCCTGCGCCGCCATCGCCAATCGCGATCATTGGGTGCTGTGGGGCGTTCCGAATTGCGGCAAGGGACAGCCCGAGCAAGTGATCGGCACCGGCCACGGCGCCAGCCCCGCGCGCTTCCACAACATCAAAGTGGGAGCCGCGTATGCCGGCTGAGCATCCATGTCGTCCAAAAGGAATGCCGCGAGCTGTTCGGCGCGGTGCAGCAGGCCGCGCAAGTCGCTGGGCGTTTCCGACGTCGAGGCGCTCTTCGGCGCGCATTTCGGCGCTCTCACGCGTTTCGCCAACAACACCATCCATCAAAACGTCGCCGAGCAGGATCGCTGGATCTCGGTTCGCGTGGCGCTCGATCAGAAGACCGCGCGCGCCACCACCAATCGCTTCGATCCCGATTCCATTCGCGGCGCCGTGGAGCAGGCCCTCGCGCTGGCCCGGTCCGCCGCGCCCAATCCGGATTTGTTGCCGCTCACCGAGCCCTCGGTGATTTCCGAAACCAAGCGCTTCGATGCCGCCACTGCGGCCGCCACGCCCGAGCATCGCGGCCGGGCCGTGGCCGAAGCCATTCGCATCGTCGAAAGCGCTGGGACAAACCGCCGCCGGGATTTATTCCACCGGCCAAAGCGTGGAGGCGATCTTCAACTCGCGCGGCGTCGCCGCCTGGCACGCCGAAACCATGGCGCAGTTTTCCATCACCGCCATGGCCGACGATAGCTCCGGATGGGCCAAGGCTTCGGCGGTTTCGCATGCATGCCATCGATCCCGCTGGCGCTGGCCCGCAGCGCCGCGAAAAAGCGCGCCTCTCGCGCGATCCGCACGAGATCGCTCCCGGCCGCTACACCGTGATTCTGGAGCCCGCCGCCGTGCTCGATCTGGTGGGCCAGATGTTCGGCGATTTCAGCGCCACCGCCGTCGCCGACAGCCGCAGCTTCCTCACCGATCGGCTGGGCAAGAAACTGTTCGGCGACAACATCCAAATTTCGGACGATGTCGCGCATCCGCTCCAAGCCGGCGTGCCTTTCGATGGCGAAGGCGTGCCGCGCCGCAAACTGACGCTGGTGGAAGCCGGCGTTCCGCGCGAACTGGCCTATTCGCGATCCAGCGCCCAGCGCGCCGGCGTGGAGCCCACCGGCCACGGCTTCCCGCTGCCCAACGAAGTGGGCGAAGCGCCGCTCAACATCGTGATCGCCGGCGGATCCACATCCGCTCGATGAAATGATCGCGTCCACCGATCGCGGCGTTCTGGTCACCCGGCTCTGGTACATCCGCGAAGTGGATCCCTACGAAAAAATCATGACCGGCATGACGCGCGATGGCACGTTCCTGATCGAAAACGGCCGCGTCAGCGCGGGGCCTGCGCAATTTCCGCTTCAATCAGGGCATCATCGAATTGCTGAACAACGTGGAAGCGCTTTCGCCTTCCGTCCGCGCCTCCGGCGAAGAGGCTTTCGACATGGTGGTCCCGGCCATGAAGGTCCGCGGCTTCAACTTTACCGAAGTCACCCGGTTCTGAAAGAGGTAAAATAGAAGATAAAGGGATAAATTGCATCACCACGGCCACCATCACGGAACGGCGAACATTCTGAAGTGGTCGTTTTTCGCCACCATTTTGTTCGTCGTCGTCGAAGCCGTCGCCGGCTTCCGATTCCGGAAGCTTGGCGCTGGTTTCCGATGCCGGCCATAATTTCACCGATGCGCTCGCTCTGGTGCTGGCCACTATCGGCGTGTACATGCAATCCAAGCCGGCCGACAGCGTCAAGACTTTCGGCTATCATCGCGCCGGCGTTCTGACGGCTTTCGTCAATGCGCTCACGCTGGTCGTGATTGCCGTCTTCATCTTCTATGAAGCCTGGCAGCGCTTCCTGCATCCCCAGCACATCGAAGAGTGGACCATGTTCTGGGTCGCGTTGGCGGCGCTTGCGCTCAACGGCGGCATCATGTGGGGCCTGCATCGCGAGAAGGATCACGACCTGAATATCCGCGCCGCATTCGTTCACATGCTGGGCGATGCCGTCAGTTCGGTCGGGATCATCGCGGGCGCCATCGCGATTCACTTCACCGGCTTGCCGTAATCGATCCGGTGCTGTCGGTCCTGATCGGCATTCTCATCGTCTGGACCGCCTGGGACATTATTCAAGAATCGTTGAATGTGCTGCTGGAAGGCCTGCCGCGCGGCATGGAGCTGAACGAAGTGACCGGCGCCATGCGCGAGATCGACGGCGTGATCGACGTTCACGATCTGCATATCTGGAGCCTGGGTTCGAGCGCGCACGCGTTGAGTTGCCACGTGCTCATCGAAGACATGCCGCCTTCGGAAAGCAACGCCATTTTGCAGCGCATCAACGACGTGCTCTGCAAGTACGAAATCAATCACACCACCGTTCAGTTCGAGCACACCAAGTGCGCGTTATCCGATGCGCCCTGCACCATTCTGGTTACGTCGCAGCATCACGAACACGAGCACGAGCACTGATCGCGATCCATTCTGCGGCGCGCGCGCGCACGATTCGGAAACAGGTCGCCGATGATGGCCACCGAATCGGCTCCAGCTTCGAAAACCTGGGGCGCTAATTCGCGGGTAATGCCGCCGATTGCCACCAGCGGTTTCTGCGTGAGCGGCCGCAAGGTTCGCAAGCGATCCAATCCAACTACCGGATCGGGATTCAGCTTCGATCCGGTGGCGAAGATCGGGCCGATGGCCAGATAATCGACGGGCTCCGAATCGCCCGCGCGCAATTGCTGCTCGTTGTGCGTCGAGAATCCGATGATGCTTCCGGCGGGCAGGATTCGCCGGGCATCGGCGGCGCAAGATCGTCCTGGCCCAGGTGCAATCCGGCGTTGAGCAGCATTGCGATGTCGGCGCGATCGTTCACCACGAACAGCGCTCCGGCGCTCCGGCAAAGTTCCGCGATCCGGCTTGCATCTTCGAAGGCCTTGCGCGAAAAGAAGCCTTTGTGGCGGAACTGCAGAATCCGCGCGCCTGCTTCGAGCAGCGCCTCCGCCGCCGGAACGGTCGTCGATAATCGGATAAAAGGCGGGCAGCTTCATGCGGTACGCCGGGTGGCCAGCGCCATGGCGCCCCACAGCACGCTGTCATCGCCCAGTTCGGCCGGGAACCACGTCGATCCGCGCGCGCGACCAGGCCGTGATTTGCCTGCGCCAATTCCTGCGCGCAGCGGCACGAACAAGCGATCGCCGGCTTTGCTGATGCCGCCGCCGATCACGATGCGCGCCGGGTTCAGCAGCATGATGGCGGCCTTGAGCCCCAGCGCCAGGTCCACAACATAGCGCTCCACAAATGCAGGATCGCGCAACAACTCGCTCGCGGGACGGCCATGATCGCGCTCCAGCCACAATCCGCAGCACATCCGCTCCAGGCAGCCGCGCGATCCGCACAGGCATTCGGGACCGTCGGGGCGAATGGTCAGATGCCCGATCTCGCCGGCGTACGAATCGGCGCCGCGATAGACGGTGTCGTTCGCAGACCAGATCCTCCGCCGATCCCGGTGGAAAGCGTCATATAGAACAGCGGCCGGTAACCGCGCCCGGCTCCGTACAAAGCTTCGCCCAGCGCACCGGCATTGGCATCGTTATCCATGACCGGAACAAAACCGAGCAGATTTGTCAGGTGAGCGGGAAGGTCGAAATCGCTCCATCCGGCAACGTGCGTGGATAAGACGACGCGCTGCCGTTCGAAATCCACGGGGCCGCCAAAACCGATGCCGCAGCAATCGAAGCGATGCCGTGCGCTTCCAAATTCTGGATGACGGCCGCCGATGCTCGACGAGCATCCACTCGCGTCCGCCTTCACGATCGGTGGAGTGCGATTCGCGCTCCACCATCCGCTTGCCTTCAAATACCGCCATGCTGAACTTGGTCCCGCCGATGTCGATTGCGAGCGTGCTCATGGGGTGAGCCGGTTGGGTGAGAGCATGTCAGGCGCGGTCGGCGGCCAGCACTTCCTCGGGACTGGCAACGCCGGTGCCCCGCTTCTTGGACGGTGATGGATGCCACCAGATTGCCAAAGCGCGCCGCTTCCAGTGGCCGATCCGGTGATGGCCAGCGCCAACGCCGCACCGGCCGAGAAGCTGTCGCCTGCGCCGGCGACATACACCGGCTCGCCCACTTGAAACGCCGGAACGGCAGTCTCGCCGCCTTCCTCAACCACCACCACTCCCTTCAGCCGCTTTGGTCACGAACACCAGCTTCGAATTGGCGTGACTTCGCAAACGCTGATAATCCACATCACCGAACAGCCCGATGGAAGCCGCAGTTGGCCTCGCGCTCATTGGGCTTCAGAATCATGTTGCGAAAACGTTCCACGCGAAGCCGTGAATCCACCCAGATGATTTTCTCCGGGTTGGCTTGCGCAATCTCCTCGAGCAGCGACGCGCACCGCCGGGGTGACCACGCCGCCGCGGCGCGTATCGGCCTGATCGGAGACGAAAATGATATCGAAGGAGGCCGCGAACTCCCGCAGATACTCCAGCACCTCCTGCTCCACCGCGTCCGGCAGCGGCCGCGTATTGATGAAATCCACGCGCGGCAGATCCTCCACGCCGGTGATCGCATTGATCAGCTTGGTGTAAGTGAAGGTGGGCACCTTGTCGGAGCGCACCAAAAGATCGGTCGAGATGCCGCGCGCGTTCAGCGACCGGGTGAGCTCGTGCGCAAAGCCGTCGTCGCCGAGCACGCCCAGCACCGCGGCCCTACCGACGCCGAGCGACGCCAGATTGTTAGCGACGTTGCCGCCGCCGCCGGGAGCCACTTCGGTGGATACCGACGCCGATCCTCGCGAATGCGGGTTTCGCGCGAAGGCTCAGCCGTCGCTGGATCGTAAGTACACCAGCGATCCAGGCAAATGTCGCCGACCACCAGCGCCGAGTATCTGGGGAAGGCCTCCAGAATCTCCGCAGTGCTGAGAGGCATCAGGCTGGGAACAGCGAAGAGAACAGCTCTTCACCGCACAGATAATTGGGAACGATGTAGTCCGCGCCGACGCCGATCAGGCGCTGGCGTTTCCATTCATCCACGCGGGTGCAGGCCGGCTCTTCGCTCGCAACACCCACGGCCACGCCGCCCACGTTTTTCACCTCTTCGATTTCCACGTAGCCGTCGCCAAAGCCCAGGAACTGATGCCCTTGAAACTCGGCGGTGGAAAGAATGCGCTGAATCAGGATGGCCTTGGAAAAGCTCTTGTAGTCGTCCAGCGCGCCATAGACGCCGCCATCGAAATACTGGGTGACGCCCAGCAGGCGCGCCTCTTCCTTCATATAGATTTCATCGGTACCGCTGGCCAGATACATTTTCAACCCCTTATCCTTTAAACGTTCCAGCAGCGCGCGCGAACCCGGCACCAGAAACTCCTCCGGGTCGGTTTGGCCCTTCCGCAAACCCTCCACGCGCTTTTCGATCTTTTGCCACAGCAGATCCAAGTACATCTTCTTGTACACCAGCGGATCCAGCGCCTTGCCGCCGCGCGCCTGCACGGCCTCGGCGAAGGCAATCATCTGATAGATGGTTTCCTTGCCGGTGAGCCGCCAGACGAACTCTTCCACCAATCGCGCGCAATTGCTCTTCCGATTCGCCGGTCTTGAGATCGGCCAGGATCTCCACCATCATCGGGACCATCACATTCATCCAGCCCGAGCGGATCAACGACAGCGTGCCATCGAAGTCAAAGAGCACAACTCGAGCGTGGCGGGCAGAAACGCCCGGTCTGACATTTTCAACCATTCAATCATTTTACTGTGAAGCTTCGATTTTACCGCTGGAGCTTCATCTTACTGCTGGAACTTGTCCACAATCGAGGGGACCAGGAAAATTGTCGCCGCCACAACCGCGCCGATGGTCCCACTCAAGATAGATGCGTACCACAGCATTCACGCTTTGCCAGGATTGCCAGGGACGCCAGAACGATGGAAAACTCCAGAAATACTTCGCCAAAGTGGAACCCGAGCGCCTGGCGGCCCCGCAGATGGCTTTCGTGTTCCAGTCCCTGCGCTTCTTTCTGGATGTCGTCGTCGTCGTTGCGGTACTTCTCGGCGTTCTTCTGGTATTGCGTGCTTTGGCCGCTCAAGCTTCATTCCGGAGAACAGATCGCGCGCCACTTCGGATTGGTAGCGGCGGATGGATTTGGCCTGATAATACGACCATTGGTCGGAAGCGTTCTGCTGTAGCAGCAGCTCTTCGGTAGATCATGATATGGCCCAGCACGGACACCACCGCGAGACATGCGGCCAGGATCGCCATGGTGGCGGCCACCTTCTTGTCGAAGGGTTCCTTGGCGTGTTCGGTGTGTTCCTGCAGTTCTTCTTCAACGGACATCAGTCAATATGATAAGCCACCCTGTGGATTGCGGCGAGCGTCGCCGGGGGGGGCGGAGCCAGGCCGGTAATCCCTCCGTAGCCGGGGTCGGCGGGACAGAAAGAGCGCCAGTGCAAGCCGATCGGCCGGTTGGGGAGCCAAAGCCGACGAGGGCGCTCTAGCTTTGAAATGTCCAGCGGAAAAGAGCGCATCGGCAGAACCGGATCGGGCCACCGCGCCGGTCGGACGCCGACATTCCTGCCAACATCAAACGCTGAGGACCGGACACGGCGAGTCGCGAATAATCGAATACAGATGCGACCACAAGCGGCTGAAGGTTCCAATGGAATGGCCGCGGCCAGTGATCAGCAGATCGGCCTTGCGCCGGACAACTTCATGATGAATGCCATCACCCAGCAGGGCGTCGAGCACGGTATGCGGCGCATCCACGCCTAATTTGGCCTTCAGCTCCCGCAGCCGGACTTGCGAGGCTTCCTTGAGTTCCTCAGTGTGTTCTCCCAGATCGACATCCGGATAGACGGGCGGCGTAGGCACCACGTGCACGATCCAAAGCTGCGCGCGATACGCGGAAGCGAGAGAGGCGGCGGCGCGCAGCACGCCTTCGGCTTCGGGGCTGTCGTCCAATGCGCACACAATGGATTGATAGGGAATGCGCACCGGATGATCCGACAACGCGGCTCCCACGCCGGTCCACACCGCGGCGCTCACATCGTGGATCACTTTGGCGGTGATGGATCCGAGCAGGAATCGCCGCACCGGCCCGTGGCCGCGCGTGGCCAGCATCACCAGATCGGCGCGCTGCTGCTGGGCCACCCGGTCGATCACGTTGCCCGGTTCTCCTAATTCCACGATGGCTTCCGTCCGTTGTCCCGGAAAAACCTGAGCAGGAAAACTGCCGCAGACGGTCTTCTTCGAGATTGCGTGCCTTGGCTTCGAGCTCAGGATCGGTGATCAGCAATTCGCTCTGCGCGATGGCTGCCAGCGGCGCATAGGCGTGGCACACCGTGAGTTCCGCCGAATAGTGGCAGGCCATTTCCTGAACGTAGGGAATCACCGCCTGGCAGGGCGCGGAATAATCGACCGGAAACAGAATTTTATGGAACGGCAACATGGGTCACTTCCCTGGCACTACCTATACGCTGATGACGGGGCAAGGCGCGTCGCGGATAATTGAGTAAACGTTGCTGCGCAGGCGCCCGAGGGTTCGGGTGCACTTGCCGCGGCCAATCACCACCAAGTCGGCGCTGTGGCCGAGCGCGGAGTCCCGCACCACGTGCGATACTTCTCCCGCCCCCAGACAAAGCGGCGCGGCTAATCCGGCGGTTTCCTGCAAATGCGCGATGGTCTTCCGCGCGTCTTGCTCCAGGTATTGGCGGAGATCGGTGTCGAAATACTTGTCGGGCGCAACCTCCGCTCCGGGGATGGCATGCACCAGGAAGAGCTTGGCGTTATTGTCGTGCGCCAGCCGGCAAGCGAACCGCATGGTTGCAACGCTGTCTTCGGTGCGATCCACGCCGCACATGATGGTTGCGAACTCAGGGGACACAGCCGGTGCGTCTTCCACGTGCACTCCGGTCCATACCGGGCAAGGCGAATCGTGCAGCACTTTGGCCGTCACCGAGCCGAGCAGCAGCGTTCGGAATAGCCCATAACCGTGCGTCGGCATCATAATTAAGTCCGTGCCGTTCTCTCGTGCGTAGTCATCAATGCTGCGGGCTGCGTCGCCCTCTACAACCACGCGATGGATCTTGAGGCCTTGGAACTTGTCCGTCAGATAGGATTGGGCCGCTTCGGTTTCCGCCTGCCAAATCGCGCTGGTATCGATTACCGGCACCGCGCCTCCGTACCAATCCGGAATCAAGCCGGAGGGCATTTCGAGCACATGCAAGAGGGTGACTTCCGCGTTGTATCTCCGCGCCATGGCTTCCACAAAGGGAGCTGTAGCCGTGCAACTGTCCGACATGTCCACCGGAAAAAGGATCTTCTGAAAAGCCCGCATGAGACCCGCCTTTCAAACCAGGATTGTGCACGCCGCCTGCCATGTTTACTGTTAGATGATTCGTGGTGCAGGCCATCGGCGAGCGTTGAATTCCTCTGAAGAGGCGTGCTGGCATGAGCGATTTCACTCAGGAACCAGGTAAGGTGCTTGGTGTCCGTTGGTTTAGGTTAGCGAGCGCAGCCACGCCCCGAGTACGTACGCGACAGCGGCTGCACCGCCGCCAATTGCGAGCGTAATCAGACCCGAGTGCCACCATGGTTCGATGGAGCATCGGCTCTTGAGCGCGCCGATCGAAACAAACGTCAGGCTGGTGGCCGCACAGGCCACCCCGAAGGCGCCCTCCCATCCTGCGACGAACGGAACGAGTGGAATCAGTCCGCAAACAAGAAAGGCGAAGAAAGTCGATCCGGCGGCCCGCCACGGCGAACGCACCACCGCCGGCAGCCCATATTCGTAGCGCAGCATCACGCGCACCCAGCGATCGCGATCCGCAGTGATGGCGGCCACCACGCGGCCCAGCAGGTCCCCAACGATGCCGAGTCCCCGCAGAATCTCGGAGACCTCTTCGCGCTCACCCTCCGGAAAGGATTTAATATGACGGCGCTCCACCGCTTCGGCGTGCTCAAATTCCTCGCGTTCCGATCGAGTCGCCAAATAGTTGCTGGCCGCCATCGCGAATCCATCCGCAATCAGGTTGGCGCCGCCCAGAATCAGGATGACGCGCGGCGCCAGGTGCGCGCCAATCACTCCGGCGACGATGGCGAAGGTGGTCACCGTGCCGTCGATGCCGCCATAAACCCAATCCCTCAGATAGCTTTGTTCGGGGCCGGCCGCGAGCCGCTGGTGAATAGCCTCTCGGGTGTGTTCGTGTTCCATGCCCGAGGGAGGCAGAGCAACTGCGGGTCCTCGGCTGGCAACGGTAAGGGGAATAACAGAAGCCTCCTTCTAAGCCGCGATATCCCGCAGGGAACAGTGGGGGATATTCCCCATGAGCACGTGGATTCACCCATCACCACCTTATAAGTCACGGAATACAAAGGCAGATCTTTGGTTACTCACGTGCGCGAACCGGTTTCGAAAAAGCAACAAGGATTGAGAGCATTGGGTTGCTCGTGAAACAAATTCCTGTGTTGTAAAAGTAGCTGTACGAACCGATAAGGACTCTTATGAAACATCTCTCTGTGGTATTACGGATCGCGGCGTTCGTCGCGCTCATCTCTCTCTGCCTGACGGGGCAGACCAAGAAGCATGAGTACAGTCCGCGCGAAAAGGCATTCTATGCGGATCCGGCCTTGGTTGATTTTGTGCGGCCGGGCCTGGTGATCACCATCAGCTCGGCCGCCATCAGCAGCAGCGGCGCGATCAGCGTGACGTACACGCTCACCGATCCGTCGGGGCTGCCTTTGGATGCGGCGGGCGTGAATACTCCGGGCGCCGTATCGGTGGCGTATTTCGCCTCCTACATTCCCAAGGGCCAGGAACAATATGTGGCGTACACCACCGCGCCGGCCACCGGCAAGGTGCTCGGCACCATCACGCGCCCGAATTTTGAAGAGGGCGGCGGCACGCTCACGCCGTTAGCCGCGGGCCAATACCAATACACATTGATGGCGCAGGCTCCCGCGGGATTTGATCCCACCGTCACCACTACCATTGGCGTGGTTGGCAGCCGCGATCTTACGTCCTTCAATCTGGGCACCAGCTACGCCGGGAACACTTTCAATTTCGTTCCCAATGGTTCGCCGGTCACCGTGACGCGCGACGTGATTCGCACCGCCAGTTGCAACACCTGCCACGATCAGTTGGCTTTCCACGGCGCTCACGCGATCGGGCATTGAGCATGTGCGTCCTGTGCCATCAGCCGCAAAACCACGACCCGACCACGGGCAATACGCTGGATTTGAAGGTGATGGCGCATAAGATCCACATGGGATCGCAGTTGCCGAGCGTGGTGGGCACTTCGACCACGCCTGGCGTTCCTTATGAGATCACCGGCTACATGAATTCCCTCAGTAATTTTTCTACCGTGATCGATCCCGCCGATCCGCGCCGCTGCGAAGTTTGCCACAGCCAGACTGCCAGTTCGACTCCGGGCACCGGCGTTGCGCCGGGCACCTCGAAAACCAGCGTCGCCGCGCAAGCCAAGGCATTCCTGATGGAGCCGAGCCGCGCGGCCTGCGGCGCCTGCCACGACGACGTCAATTTCGCGACCGGCGTTCCACCGATCCGGGTCAATCATCCCGGCGGACCCCAGGCGGACGACACGCAGTGCATGAACTGCCATGTCCCGCAAGGCGAGATGCCCTTCGATGCATCCATCATGGGCGCGCACGTGGTGCCACCGATACCGCCGCCACTTACCCGCAGAACCCGGATACGCTGCTGGCCGGCATCAATCTCGCAATTACCAGCGTGACCAACACCAAGGCCGGGCAAACGCCCACGGTCAACTTCACTCTGCAGGACAACAAGGGCAACAACATCGCTGTGTCGAGCACTGACCACCTCTGAGTTTCACCATGGCCGGTCCGACCACCGATTACGGCTACACCAGTTTCGGAAGCGACACCGCCGCACTCCCGGATACGTGACGGAGAGCGTGACCAAGCCAACCTGCAGTTCCAGCGGCAGCTTGCTCCTACACCTTCACGCACGCCATTCCGGCCGGCGCCACCGGAACTTATTCCATCGGCGGCGAGTCGCGCACCACGGTGACGGTGCTGGCCGGCACAACCTCCCGCAAAGCGTCGAGTACGGGCGCCAAGAACCCGGTGGTCAACTTCTCGGTGGACGGCTCGGCGGTGGCGCCGCGCCGCACCGTGGTTGCGCTCAGCAACTGCAATAACTGCCACGTCGCGCTCTCGCTGCACGGCGGGCTGCGCAACAACACCGAATACTGCGTGCTGTGTCACAATCCGTCGAATACCGATGCCAGCACGCGCGCCACAGCGACGGTCGCGGCGGATAAGGCGGCGCCTCCGCAGGGCATCAATTTCAATCTGTTGGTTCACCGCATTCACGATGGCGTGAATGCCGCGGCCGACGGCGCCAAGAACCCTACATCGTCGTGGGCTACGGCGGAAGCCACAACGACTTCTCCGGCGTGCTCTTCCCGGCCATGAGCCCCGCCGGAGAGGCCACTTATCTGCAAAACTGCTCGATGTGCCACGTCAATAGCTCGGAGCAAAACGATCTGCCCGTGCTGACCGGCCTGAATCCGGTAACCGATCCGCAGGGCTGGATCAATCCGGTGCAGCCCACGGCGTCGGCTTGCAGCGGATGCCACGTTTCCAAGGCCGAGGCGGCGCACTTCCTGGCCAATACCGACTCGCTCGGAGAAAGCTGCAGCGTATGCCATGCCTCCGGCGCGCAGTTGCGGTTGACTCGCAACACACGGAGTAGTCTGTAGCCATAGCGCGCTAACCTGATGCGAGAGATTAGTAGCTCATTCTACTCATGACTCGATGGTACGTAGTTGTGCTTGCTCTTCGTCCTGGCGGCTGCTCCCCGGTGGGCAGCCGCGCAAACGCTTCCGGCTGGCTACGCCGGCTCGGACACTTGCAAGATCTGTCACGAGGACATCTACAACGGGTTCGCCAAGAACCCGCATCACCAGTCTGGCGGTCGACGCTAAGCGCGGATGGGAGGGCCGGGCGTGCGAGGCCTGCCATGGTCCCGGCCAGGCGCACACCGAAGCGACCCTCGGCCGACAACATCCGCAATCCGGCGAAGCTCGCGCCCGCGGCGGCCGATCAAATCTGTCTCACCTGCCATTTGAATCAGCCGACCCAGGTCGGGCGGCTGGAGAGCAGCCACGCGCAGAATCAGATTTCCTGCACCGCCTGCCATAAAGTGCATTCGAGCGATCAGCCGCTGGTGGTTCGCAAGGCCGATGCAACGAATAAGCTGTGCGCGAGCTGCCATCTAAGCGAGTGGGCGCAGTTCCAGCGGCCTTTCCATCACAAGCTTCCCGAAGGCGACATGAGCTGCGTGGATTGCCACAATCCCCACGGCAGTATCCGGCCCGCCATGCTGCAGAGCTTCGCGGCCAATGAGCCGGGATGTTTCAAGTGCCATGGCGATAAGCGCGGTCCGTTTACGTTCGAGCACGCGCCGGTGCGCTTTGAAGGCTGCCAGGCGTGCCACGAGCCGCATGGCTCGGCAAATCCGAGAATGCTGACGCGCGCCGACGTTCGCTTCGTCTGCCTGGAGTGCCACGCCAACCTGCCTTCCATCGCCGGTGAAAGTGATGGGCGTGGTGCCGCCGTCATTTCACGATTTGCGCTCGCCTGTGTTTCAGAACTGCACGGTGTGCCATCAGAAGATTCATGGCAGCCACGTGGATCGGAATCTACTCAAATGAGGGCGCTGCTGGATCGTTCTCGCGCAGCTGGCCCGTCTGCTTGCGCAGCAGGCACGCTCCCGCCTGCACCAGTTCGCGACGCCAGCGCCGGCTGCGACACCCGCGCCCGCGGCTCGGCTGATTCAGGCAACGCGGCTTCGCCCGTTCCTTCCACCGAGCCGCTGCTCACCGGCTGGATCGATTTCGGCTATCTGTGGAACACCGGTGTCGGAGGAAGCTACGATACCTATCGCAGCATCATCGACATTCACTCCGGTCCCAAGCTGCTGGGTGCGGACTTCACTCTCACCGATCCCAAACACCGCTGGTTCGATACCATTCAGGTGCGCGCCACCACCTGGGGCGCCGAGCCATGCCGAGTCGCTGCACGTCGAAGCCAGGAAGTCCGGCCTCTACGATTTCAACGCCGATTATCGCGACTTCGCCTACTTCAACTTCCTGCCTTCGTACGCCGATCCGCTGCTCAGCCAAGGCGTCGTGCTTGGACGAGCAATCCTTCGATACCCGCCGCAAGATCGCCGCGCTTATCGCTCGACATCCGGCCCGGCCATTGGTGGACTCCCTACTTCGGATGGGATCACGATTCCGCTCCGGGCACCGGCGCGTCGGTTTTTGTCAGCGACAGCAACGAATACCCGGTTCCCAATACGCTCTGCGATTCCACCGACTTGTACCGCGGCGGCGTCCGATTTGAGAAGCCGCATTTTCACCTGACGCTGGAAGAGGGCGGCACGGCGTTTAAGAGCGATCAGAGCCTGTATCAGGCGCCGGGCTCGGTAAATAGCGGCAATTTCTCGGCGCCGGTTTTCGGCCAGACCTTGAATCTCACCAGCCTGCTGGCGGCTTACGGCATCGGTGGATCCAGCGCTTACAGCAAAGCCTTGCTTACGGCCAGCCCCACCACTTGGCTGGATATTTACGGCCAGTTTCTCTACAGCCAGCCCAACACCAACGTCCACTATCAGCAGTACGACACCGGCAATCTTTATCTGCAAAGCCAGATTCTGTTTTATTCGAGCGAACAGGAAATCATCAGCGCCGCGGCCGAGCAGCCGCATACCACCGGCAGCCTCGGCGCAGAGATCCGGCCCTTCAAGCGCGTGCGCATCGTCGAAAACTGGATGACGGACCGGTTGCACGATGCCGGATCATCCAGCCTCGCTCGACACGCTGCTGGTCGCCGGATCACCCCTCGCGCTCAGTGCGCTGCTCGATTCCACATTGGTGACGAACTACAACCAGGAGTCGCTCGACATCTTTTTCGATGCGAGTTCCAAGCTCACGCTGCGCGGCGGCTACCGCTATGTATGGGGCGATGCGAGCTACGCGTTCCTGCCGCCGGCGGGCTTGGCCAGCTTCCGACCAGGAGCAACTGCGGCAAAACGTCGGAGTCGGCTCGGCCACTTTCCGGCCCTCGCAGAAAATCTCGCTGACCGGTGAAGTGGAGGGCGCGTCGTCGAGCGGGGTTTACTTCCTCACCAGCCTTTACAATTATCAGAAGGTGCGGGCGCAGGTGCACTATCAGCCGCTGCAGACGCTCAGCGTCTCGGCCGACTTCACGCTGTTGAACAATCAGAATCCGCTGTCCGGGAACCAATTACAAGTACACGTCGCATCAGGAGTCGCTGTCATTGTACTGGTCGCCGCAAAAGCAGCAAGATATTCGACATCCAGGGCTCCTATTCGCGCTGCGATCTGCAATCCAACATCGGGTATCTCGAGCCGGAGCACTCTCTCGCCGCAAGTTTCGCGCTTATCGCGACGATGCCCACACCGGCACGGCGCTGCTGGATCTGGCCTGGCCGCATGGCAAGCGTTTTGCTCCGAAGCTGGCGGCCGGGCGGATCGATTTTTCATCTCCTCCGGCAGCCGGCCCACCAGCTACTATCAGCCGGTGGCCAAGCTCTGGGTGCCGCTCGGCAAGCACGTGAGCTGGTTCACCGAATGGCGCTATTACGGATACGGCGAAGCGTTCTATCTTTATGAAGGATTCCGGACGCACGCTGGTGACCACGGGAGTGAGGATAACCCGATGAGCATGGCGAACCGCACGTTGTTTGTTCTGCTGGTTTCCGCGCTTGCCGCGCGTGCCGCCGGCTTCACGGCCGATTCGGCGCGGGGCGAGCGGTTGTTTCACAACGCTGGCCTGCATCCAATGCCACAGCGTCAATGGAAAGGGCGGGAAAGTGGCGTCCCGACCTGGGCCATATGGAAGACCGCGGCTTCACGCCCGCGTCGCTCGCGGCCACCATGTGGAATCACGCGCCCGGCATGTGGGCAGCCATGCGCGACCGGCAGATCATGGCTGGCGAACTCGACCAGCAGGCCGCCCAGGATTTGATGGCATTCTTCTACTCCGCGCGCTTTTTTGAAAAGCCCGGCGATGCCGGGCGCGGCAAGCGGGCTTTCGAAAGCCTCGGCTGCGCAGGGTGCCACGGATTGAGCGCGACCGTCCAACCCGGCGGCCAAGCCGGTGAGCAATGGGCTGGGCTCCAGGATCCGATCGCGCTGCTCGACGCCATGTGGAATCATCGCGCGGATATGCTGGCCGGACTCAGCGTCCAAGGGCGTCCCGCTTCCACAGATCAGCGCGCAGGAACTCACCGACATGCTGGTGTACCTGCGCAATCTGCCTGGCACGCGCGGCGTAAGCGGGCGTATTACGCATCGCAGCGGCAGGCGCGGGCGACGCGGTATTTCAATCGTCCGGCTGCGCCAAATGTCATCAAACGGTGGACGGCACTGGCGCGACAGCGTGCAAGGCCAAACACTCACCGAGATCGCGGCGGACATGTGGAACCACGCCTCTCGCATGGCGGCTGCCGGCGCACCCTCGGTCCAACTTGCTCCCGCCCAGATGCGCGACCTGGTCAGCTCTTTTTGGGCCGCCAAGTTTTTCAAGGATGCGGGCCGTGCCGCCGCGGGCAGCCGCGTCTTCGTGACCAAGAACTGCACCGTCTGCCACAACGATGCTGCCAGCGGCGCTCCTCACCTGCCCGCTCCCGGGAGCGATTTCACCGGAGCCACTATGATCTCCGTGCTCTGGCGCCACGGACCGCGCATGCTGGATCTGATGAAAACCAAAGGTCTGGAATGGCCGCGCTTCGACGGCTCGCAAATGGCCGACCTGATCGCCTATTTGAACTCCGACATAAATCCGGGACATCCATAAACAGAAATACAACAATGCTAAGGAGATTATCATGCGAACTATACTAATTACACTCTCGTTTTGCGGTTGCCGCGGCCACTGCGTCTGCAGGCCGCCAGCGCGACAGCCGGAAAGCTGCTTACGACAAAGTCCTGCAAAACCTGCCATGGCGCAGACGGCACGGCAAACCCCGCCATCGCAAAAATGATGAAGGTGGACATGCGGGATCTGAAGTCGCCCGAAGTCCAGGCCATGAGCGACGCCGATCTGGAAAAGATCATCACCGACGGCAAGGGCAAAATGAAGCCCACGCACCGCCCTCCGGGTCCGCCGCCGACATCGTGGCCTATATGCGCACCTGGAAGAAATAGCGCGCGGTGACTCAGGCGCGTTGCGTGAGACTACACAGATTGCGCAATGCGTGCCGCGCCTTGCCTAAAAATCTAGGTGTTCCTTGGACGGTCACGTGCAGGTACTAGCGATGGAATCGTACCCCCAGTAGAGGTGCGGCTCCAGAGAGGACCTGTAACTATGAAAGTCCAAGATGTCATGGTAAAAGGCGTCCGATTCTGCAGTCCTGATACGAATCTGGCGACCGTTACAAAAATCTTTTGGGAACAAGGGTGTGGCGCGCTTCCGGTGGTGGAAAATGGGCGTGCGATCGGCATGATCACGGACCGGGATGTCTCGATTGCGCTGGGCACTCGCAACGCCAAGGCCGGCGATACCTTCGTGCGAGATGTCGCGCTCCCCAAGGTGTTCTTCTGCCTGCCGCAGGATGACATTCACACCGCTCTCGATACCATGCGGGCGCAGCAAGTCCGGCGTCTGCCCGTGGTGGATCACGAGGGCAGCGCTCGCGGGCATTCTCAGCCTGGACGACATCGTGCTCTTCGCCGGAGAAAAACCCGCCGACGAACTGACCTACACCGACGTCGTGGACACCATGAAGTCGATTTACGAGCATCCGGCCGCAGCCAGAGTGCTGGCGGTCGCGAACTAGAGCAGGGCAGGTGGTCTCGCCCTCAGCCGCCCCGCCGGCCTGATCGGGGTTGCATTCATAAAACGACACGGATGGGCATTTCTGTTGCACGGGCCGGGGTATAATCAATCACAAGTCTCCCCCTGGTCCGTGGATGCTGCAGGCACCGTTGGCCACACCTATTTCGAGCCACTATGCCCATCCGCGTCGCGCTGCATCACCGGACCATTTATCATTACGACCGGCTGGTGTAATCTGTCTCCGCAAACCATCCGGCTGCGGCCCGCGCCTCATTGCCGCACGCCCATCACAGCCTACTCGCTCAAGGTTGAACCGAAGCCCCATTTCCTGAACTGGCAGCAGGACCCGCAAAGTAACTATCCTGGCGCGCGTCGTCTTTCCGCAGCCGCGTGAAGCACTTCTCGGTCGACGTGGACCTGATCGCGGAAATGACCGTGATCAATCCATTCGACTTTTTCCTGGAGCCCTACGCCGAGAAATTTCCGTTCTGTTATGAGCCGGCGCTCGAGCGACGAGCTCGCGCCGTTTCGCGAAATCCGCCCGGCCGGTCCCAAGCTGGCCGCGTATTTGAAGACCGTCAATCTCTCCAAGCAGCGTACCAACGATTTTCTGGTCGACCTGAACCAGCAGTTGCAGCACAAGGTCCGATATCTCATTCGGATGGAGCCGGGCGTCCAATCGAGCGAAGAGACGCTGACGCTCGAAAGCGGCTCCTGCCGCGACAGCGCCTGGCTGCTGGTGGAAATCCTGCGTCATTTGGGACTCGCCGCGCGCTTCGTCTCCGGCTATCTGATCCAGTTGAAGCCCGACATGAAACCGCTCGAGGGCCAGCCCGGGCCCGGGCAAGATTTCACCGATCTGCACGCCTGGACCGAAGTGTATCTGCCGGGCGCCGGATGGGTGGGCCTGGATCCGACCTCGGGACTGCTCGCGGGCGAAGGTCACATCCCGCTCGCCGCCACGCCCGAAGCCTTCCTCCGCCGCGCCGATCTCCGGCGCCGTGGACGAGTGCGAAGTAAAGTTCACGCACGAGATGTCGGTGACGCGCATCTACGAAGATCCGCGCGTCACGCTGCCTTATACCGAAGCGCAATGGCAGCGCATCCAGGCTCTTGGGCGGCCGCATCGATCAGGATATTTGCACCGCGGACATGCGCCTCACCATGGGCGGCGAACCCACCTTCGTCTCCATCGACAACATGGACGGCGCGGAGTGGAACATCGCCGCGCTGGGCCCGGAAAAGCGCAAGCTCGCCGAGCGACTGCTGGATCGTCTGCGAAAACGCTTCGCGCCCGGCGGGCTGCTGCACTACGGCCAGGGCAAATGGTATCCGGGCGAGCCTCTGCCGCGCTGGGCGCTCACCTGCTATCTGGCGCACCGATGGCGTGCCGCTGTGGCACGATCGTTCGCTGCTCGCGCAGGAGCAGCTTCGTACCGACTTTGGTCCGCTGGAAGCGCGGCATTTCGCCGAGACGCTGGCGCGCCGCTTGGGACTCGATCCCGAGTACGTGAACCCCGCCTTCGAAGATCCGGTTTACTATTTGCAGAAAGAGCGCCAGCTGCCCGTCAACGTCGATCCGGTGGACAACCGGCTGAGCGACGCGGGCGAACGCGAGCGCCTCCGCAGAGTTTTCGAGCGCGGGCTCGACACGCCCACCGGCTTCGTGCTTCCGGTCCAGCGCGTTCCCGGTTTGAACGGTCCTGAGTGGCAGACCGGGCTTTGGATGCTGCGCGGCCAGCACCTGTTCCTGATGCCCGGCGATTCTCCGGTCGGCCTGCGCCTTCCGCTGCCGAGCCTGCCGTGGGTTTCGGCTTCGGAAGCGCCCGTGGCCTATCCGGTGGATCCAATGGTGAATCGCGCGCCGCTGCCGGTTCCGCCGCAGATTCGCTCCCGCCGACGCGCCGCGCTTCCAATCGGCCGAAACAAGCCGAAGCGCGATCGCAAGCCCGCAGCTGGGCGAATCCGCGCCCTGGATCGTGCGCACGGCCTTGTGCGTGGAGGCTCGCGACGGGCGCTTGCACGTCTTCATGCCGCCGTTGCCGGTGGCCGAAGATTACGTGGATCTGCTGGCCGCCATCGAAGACACCGCCGCGCATCTGGAAATGCCGGTCGTGATCGAAGGCTATCCGCCGCCCGACGATCCGCGCTTGCGGCAGATCAAAGTCACGCCCGACCCGGGCGTCATCGAAGTGAACGTGCATCCCGCCGCCAACTGGCAGGAGTTGGTTGCAAACACCACCGCGCTTTATGAAGACGCGCGCCAATCGCGCCTGGGCGCCGAGAAATTCATGCTGGACGGCCGCCACACCGGCACCGGCGGCGGCAATCATTTCGTGCTGGGCGGACCCACGGCCGCCGACAGTCCGTTCCTGCGCCGGCCCGATCTGCTGCGCAGCATGATCGGCTATTGGCTGAATCATCCCTCGCTCTCGTACGCTTTTTCCACCATCTTCATCGGCCCCACCAGCCAGGCTCCGCGCGTGGACGAAACGCGCGCGGACAGCCTGTATGAACTGGAAATCGCGTTCGGCCTGATTCCCGGCCCCGAGCAAGGCCCGGTGCCCGCCTGGCTGGTGGATCGGATCTTGCGCCACATCCTGGTGGACGTCACCGGCAACACGCATCGCGCCGAGTTTTGCATCGACAAGCTGTACTCGCCGGATTCGGCCACCGGCCGTCTCGGGCTGCTCGAACTGCGCGGCTTTGAAATGCCGCCGCACGCGCGCATGAGCCTCACCCAGCAGTTGCTGGTGCGCGCGCTGCTTGCCTGGTTCTGGAAAGAACCCTATACCGAACGCCCCATCCACTGGGGCACGCGCTTGCACGATCAATTCATGCTGCCGCATTTTGTCGGCGCAGGATTTTCGCGACGTGCTGCGCGATTTGAACCGCGCCGGCTATCAATTCGAAGCCGAATGGTTCGCGCCGCACTTCGAGTTTCGCTATCCGGTTTTCGGCCACGCGCATCATGCCGGCATCGATATTGAAGTGCGCCAGGCCACCGAGCCCTGGTACGTGCTGGGCGAAGAGGGCAGCCCGGGCGGCACCGCGCGCTACGTCGATTCCTCGGTGGAGCGATTGCAGATCAAGGTGGAGGGCCTGGTGGAGGGCCGCTACGTAATCTCCTGCAACGGCCGCCGCCTGCCGCTGCACTCCACCGGCAAGCAGGGCGAATGGGTGGCCGGCGTGCGTTTTCGCGCCTGGCAGCCGCCTTCCTGCCTGCATCCCACCATCCCGGTTCACACGCCGTTGATCTTCGATGTAGTGGACACCTGGACCGGCCGATCGGTGGGCGGCTGCTCCTATCACGTCGTCGCATCCCGGCGGCCGCAGCCACGACACGTTCCCGGTGAATGCGAACGAAGCCGAGTCGCGCCGCGGCTCGCGCTTCTTCCCGTTCGGCCACACGCCGGGCCCGATGCGCGTTCCGCTGCCGGAAGAAAATCCCGAGTTCCCGCTCACGCTGGATTTGCGGAGGCCGCCGCCCAGCGCCGCGGACGGCCTGCTATGAAGCTCTTTGTCTGTAACCCGCCGTGGCGCACGCACTCCTGCGCAATGCCACCTAGTTTTGCGGCGGGACAACATTTCAAGGGACTTATGTTTAATCCGGAGAGGGGCGTGCGGCAGCTCCGGTTTTGCAAGTATTCAAGTTGCACGCCGGCACGAGTGCCGACGCTGCACGCAGGAGTGCGTGCGCCACAATGATTTCAGTATCTCACCGGCCTCATCGAAAACTGAGTGATATTGCTCAGGAGTGCGAGCGCTACGTTGTGCAACACTACAGACATATCCTGGGATGACCGGCAAGCTCACAGCGGCCCAAAGCCAATCGGTCCCGTGTGGAGTTACGAGGCCACGCCCGGCTTCTATGACGAAGTGCTGGGCTCCGGCAAGCAACTCCGCCCGCACTGGCTGGCGCTGTCGGAATCGCTCACCGCGATGGGCAACCAGGGCCTCACGCGCCGCTGGCGCGAAGGCCAGCGCCTGATCCACGACAACGGGATCACCTACAACGTCTATAGCGATCCGGAAAGCACCTCGCGCCCCTGGCCGCTCGATCCGGTTCCGCTGATGATGGATCCGGCCGAATGGAAAACCATCGAAGCCGCCGTCATCCAGCGCGCCATGCTGTTCAACTCCATCCTGGCCGATCTGTACGGGCCGCAGCGCCTGCTGCGCGAGAAGATGCTTCCGGCCGAGCTGGTTTTTCCCAACCCGGCTTTTCTGCGGCCCTGCTGGGGCATCGAGCCCCCGGCGGCGTGTTCCTGCACATGTACGCGGCCGATCTGGCGCGCTCGCCCGACGGGCAATGGTGGGTGCTGGCCGATCGCACGCAGGCTCCTTCCGGCGCCGGCTACGCGCTCGAAAATCGGCTGGTCACCACGCGCGTGCTGCCCGATGTTTTCCGCGCGTCGCACATCCGCCGGCTGCGCCAATTTCTTTCAGACCTATCGCGACGCGCTGCAGCGCCTGGTGCCCGCCAATCGCGAAAATCCGCGCATCGTGCTGCTGACGCCCGGTCCTTACAACGAGACCTATTTCGAGCACGCGTTCCTGGCCCGCTATCTCGGCTACACGCTGGTGGAAGGCGGCGATCTCACGGTGCGCGACAATCGCGTCTTCCTGAAGACGCTGGGCGGCCTGCTTCCGGTGGACGTCATCGTGCGCCGCCAGGACGACCAGTTCTGCGATCCGCTGGAACTGCGCGGCGATTCCATGCTGGGCGTGCCCGCGCTGGTGCAGGCGGTGCGCTCCGGCAACGTCGCCATCGCCAATGCGCTGGGATCGGGCCTGGCGGAGTCGCCCGCCTATGCCGCGTTCCTTCCCGGGCTCAGCCGTCTCCTGCTGAACGAGGATTGAAGATTCCCACCGTGGCCACCTGGTGGTGCGGCCAGGAAGAGCCGCTCGCAATATGTGCTCGATCATTTGGACAACCTGGTGCTGAAGCCCACCTTCCCCGGCACGCGCGGCGATCCCATCTTCGGCGCGCGCTCTGAGCGGCAAGGAACGCGAAGCGCTGCTCGATCGAGTGCGCGCCGAGCCCGGCCGCTACGTGGCGCAGGAACGCGTCGCGCTTTCCACCGTTCCGGTGTGGGAGGACGGATCCGCTGCATCCGCGCCACATGGTGGTGCGCGTGTACGCGGTGCCATCCGGCGGAAGCTACGCCGTGATGCCGGGCGGCTTGACGCGCGTCTCCACTTCGCTCGACAGCATGGTGGTGTCCATCCAGCGCGGCGGCGGCAGCAAGGATACCTGGGTGCTGGGCGACGGTCCCGCGCCTCCGTTCACGCTGCTGCGTCCGGCCACGCATCCGCTGGATGTCAGCCGCGCCACTTTCGATCTTTCCAGCCGCGTCGCCGACAATCTGTTCTGGCTGGGCCGCTACACCGAACGCGTGGAAGCCGCGGTGCGAATCACGCGCGCCATTCTTTCGCGCTTCTTCCAGGAAGGGGACGCCACGCGCGCCGCCGGTCTGAAAGCCGGGTCTCGAGATTCTTGCCGCCTTGGGTTATATGGAGCCGGCGAAAAACCCGCCGCCGCCGAACGCGAAGTGCTCTCGATGATTTACGATCCGGCCGCGGCCAACGGCTTGGTCTCGAATATCCATCAAGTGCGCCGCGTGGCCTGGCTGCTGCGCGACCGCATTTCGGTGGACGCGTGGCTCATCCTCAATCAGCTGGATCAGCAGTTCTCCACGCCGCCGCGCCGTCCGAAGAATTTCGCGTCAGCGCCGCGCAGGATCGCTTGAATCACGCCATCATCACGCTGTCGGCCTTCGGCGGCCTGGTGATGGAAAGCATGACGCGCGGCGACGGCTGGCGCTTCCTGGACATCGGCCGGCGCCTGGAGCGCGCCATCCAGATGGTGGAGCTGCTGCGCAACGGATTGCCGAAGGAAGCCTTCGGCGGCGTCGGCGTGCTGGAAGCGATTCTGGAAATGGCCGACAGCTCCATCACTTATCGCTCGCGCTACCTGACCTCGGTGCAAGTGGACCTGGTGCTGGATCTGCTGCTGGTGGACGAAGCCAACCCCCGCTCCATCGCGTTTCAGCTGGCGCGGCTGCGCGAGCACATCGGCGAACTTCCCGGCAGCAAGACTTCCATCCGGCGGCCCGCCGAAGAGCGCATGGCGCTGTCGCTGCTCAATACCGTGCAGCTCATCGACGTGCGCGAGCTGGCCCGCTCCGGAGGGCGCGCCGCGGCCGAAGCTCGCGAAGGGCTGCTCGGCAAGCTGATCGCGGACTTGACCGTGCTCTCGGAAACGTTAACCCGCGCCTACTTCAGCCATGCGGCGCAATCGCGGCGCCTGTGAAACATGACACATGAAGCTACTGGCCACGCACATCACTCGCTACTGGTACTCGGGACCGGTTTCCATGTGCCATACCGAGGTGCACCTGCAGCCGCGCCCGCGCAAGAACCAAACCATCCTGGAATATGGCCTCGAGGTCAGCCCCACGCCCGATTCCCTGCTCTCGCGTGAAGATTATTTCGGCAACGAAGTGACGTTCTTCTCCATCGCCGAGCCGCACCGCGAGTTGATCATCACGTCGCGCTGCCTGGCCGATCTGGAGGCGGTCGCGCCTCCCGCTCTGGATCTGTCGCCGCCCTGGGAGCAGGTGCGCGAGGAAGCGGCGAAACGCGACACGCCCGAAACGTTCGAAGCCGGCCAGTTTGTTTTCGAATCGCCTTCCATTCGAGTGGGCGCGCCGTTTGCGCAATACGCCGCCAGCTCCTTTCGCTGCCGGCCGTCCGTTGCTTGAGCGCGGTCGAAGATCTCTCGCACCGCATCTACACCGAGTTTCACTACGATCACCGCGCCACCACTATCGGGACTCCGGTGGATGAAGTGCTGGATTCGCGCCGCGGCGTGTGCCAGGATTTCGCGCACCTGATGATCGCGTGCCTGCGATCGCTCGGGCTGCCCGCGCGCTACGTGAGCGGCTATGTGCGCACCGGCGGCGATTTCGCGGGCGAAGAGGCGTCGCACGCCTGGGTTTCGGTGTGGTGCCCGGTATTCGGCTGGCAGGATTTCGATCCCACCAACAACGTGATGCCGCGCGGCGGACATTTCACCGTGGCCTGGGGCCGCGATTATTCCGACGTCACGCCGGTGAAAGGCGTAGCGCTGGGCGGCGGCGAGCAAGTGATCAGCGTGTCGGTGGATGTGTCGCCGCAATCTGGCGACTAAGGGTGAACGCGCGCCGGCTAGCGGCGCGCGTTAAAGAAATCACCGAAAATTACCTTACCTTATTTCCTACGCTCCCGCGCGCGCATTGGAATGCGCCATTTCCCGGCGAACGCCTCGCGTCAAAAGCTGATGCAGAGCGTCTGCTCTCGCTCGTTGGTCGGGCGTCAGGGTTTTATATACTTTGGCTACCGTCGAGCTTCGGATGGCCAGCAGTTGACCAATCTCTTGCCCCTCGGTGGTCGATAGCCGCTGAATTTCCGCCGTTTCGTCCGATCGGACCGCGGTTTGCAGGGCTTTGTTGGTGTTCATGAGCTCCTCGCGAATCGGCTTTGCTGATTGGCGAGCCTCCTGGATCACCGTGCGGGCTTGATCCTTTTGTTGTGGCGTCATTGCCAATACGGTCTCCATTTCGCTCACAAACCGATCTTGGCGCCCGGCTGGCTTTTGCGCCGGAGCTACGGACGCGAAAAGCCCTGCCGACGTTAACGCTCCGATACCGGCAAATGCTATGAGCTGTTTTCGAATATTCATCACATTACCCTCAATTTAATTTGATGAGCTTATTTGACGATAGGCTCACCGCTTTCTCGCCGTCTCTGTGATAAATGCGAATACTCTATAACAGTTACGAACAAGCGTTTGTTCTTGACGCGCCGGACCGTCTTTGCGCCCCGGCACGGCAAAGCTTTCGGGCTTCTGAAGGGTTAATTTGGCCGGGCTCGCGGTGCTTTCCCAGCAGTGCGTCCCACCCAACGCCGCGAGACAATCCGAGTCTTTGCTCCGTAGGCGAGTGGACCGCCTCCAAAGCTTCCTTCAATCCCATTCAGTTCCTTGGTATTTCAACAATGTGGGGAGTCTGCTTTCGCTCAGCCGATAACCTCTAAGGACCGAACAGAAGGGGTTCTGATTCAGTTTTGATACAGCCGGATGGGGTGAACCCCTCCACTGAGACAGTCTGGAAGTGACACACCGGTCTTGACCCGCGCCGTTTTTTGCGACATGGTGGAAGTTGAGATCCCGGCTTGGTGTCATTGCTCAACTGGCTCTCGCGGGTCAACTGGCTCTCGCGCAGCCCTGGGGTATATCCAATGTGCAGAAGCTCCTGATCATCAACCCGAGTGCGATGCCAGCAGCGGCCCTGAGTCCGGCGGGCGAAGTCTACCTCATTAACTCCGGCGCCAGTCAGACGAATTCCGTATCGAAGCTCGACTCCGCTGGCAAAGTGCTCTTCACGACCACTCTGGCAGGAACATACCAGGCTGGTATTGCTTTTGATTCCGCCGCGAATGTTTACGTCTTCGGGACCGCCGCCGCTAGCGGCTTCACTACCACGGCAGGGGCGTACCGCTCCACTGCCCCGGGCGATCACGCGGCGTTCGTCTGCAAACTCAGCCCAACATCGGGAACCGTTCAGTACTGTACCTATCTCGACACTACGGGATTCGGCCTCGCCGCTGTGGACGGCTCTGGCTCGGTAGCCGTTGTATTTGGGCCCGCCTCTCCGGGGCCGTCCACCATCGGCGCTCTCAGCCAGGGAAAGAGTATCTACGTCGAAAAATTGAATCCGGCCGGCACAGGGCTGGTGTACGCCGCGAGCTTCGGCGGCTCCTCTACTGACTACCCGGAGGGTGCCGTGGCCGGCGCCGGGGGCAGCCTTTTTATCACCGGCCAGACCTACTCGCCCGACTTCCCAACCACGCCAAACGCGGCAGTGACAACCAATCCATCAGGAGCGGCAAGCTTCCCGGGCTTAGCGACATTCACGAGCTTCACTGTCAGGCTCAATTCGAGCGGCTCGGCGTTTCTATATTCAACGCTGGGGAACCCTGGCGAGCAGGGCCTCGCGATCGCTCTTGACCCGTCCGGAGACGCGCAGGTGCTCGAACAAGGCGCCGGCAACGATCTCTTCCTGAGGCGGTATAAAGGGGACGGTTCGGGTATTCTGTTCGAAACCCCGCTCCGCGTGGCGAACCCTTCCATCGTGGGCGAGGTTCCCACCATGGCGATCGACACCGCGGACGTGACAACAGTTGTGGGCGTCACAAACAACGTCACTTTCCCGGCCTATCAGGCCGTCCAGGCATGCCAGTTTACCGTTACCGGCGGAGATCCGAACGGATTCCTCATCCGCATAGATGGATCGGGAGATCTCCTTCAATCCACCTGGCTGCAGGGCACTGGCCCCCCGGAATTCCCCCTCCTCTCCGTCAGCCCCTCTACCGCGTTCGAACTGGTCTGGAGCATCACGGATCTGTCGCAGGGCGCAAACGAACTTGATCTGCTGACTCTCGCGCCTCAAAGCACGGCCACGCCGGTGAACCTGGCCTGCCTCGGCAATTCGGCCACTCTGAGCGGCGCTCCGCTGGCGCCGGGAGAGATTATCATTCTGTTCGGAGACGGCATCGGGCCGATCATCCCCGGCGTTGCTCAGCTCGGATCGAACGGCCTGTTCCCTGCTTCCATCTCGAACACACAAGTTACGTTCGATGGCGTGCCCGCGCCGTTGCTTTATGTCAGCAGTTCGCAAATTAACGCTGTCACTCCGTTCGGCCTGGCGCCGAACGCCACCACTCAGGTTTGTGTCCGATACGAGGGCACGCTCACGAACTGCATTGCGGCGGGCGTGTCCGCAGCCGCTCCGGGAGTCTTCCTGAACCCGGCCACGCCCTACTATGCCGCGGCCTTGAATCAGGATGGAACTTTGAACTCGCAGCAGAATCCCCTGCATGCGGGGTCGATCATTACGCTGTTTGCCACCGGCCTGGGGGACGTCACGCCCGTCCCCGCGGACGGCAGCATTGTCCAGCTTCCGCTTCCAACCCAAGACCTAAAGGTGCAAGTGCAGGTTCCGAATCCGGACCAGAATAGCCCGGAGCCATATTTCACAACCGTTCAATACGCCGGGCCGGCTCCTTTGGAGATCGCCGGTTTGAGCCAAATCAACGTCCAGATTCCGGATTTCATGTTGGAATATTCTGGTCCGCTCATGGTTTGGGTAACGCTGCCCGATGGCGCAACGGTGATCTCCAATCCTGTGTACATATGGATCACTGAGTGAATCACGGTTTCAGAACTCTTTGGGGTTATGCGGCCTTGATCTCCGTCCACAAGCGATCGCGCAGGCGCTGCGTCGCGGGATCCAGCGTGATGGCCCATTCGCCGCGTGCGACGACGTCGGGAGCGGGATAAAGCGTCGGATTGTCGCGAAAATCGGGCGGCAGGATTTTGCGGGCGCCGGCGTTGGTGGTGGTGGTGCGCGCGGTGAGCGCGTTGGCGGCGGCGATGTCGGGGCGCAGCAGAAAATTGATGAACTGGTGCGCCAGCTCCGGACGCTTGCTCTCGCGCAGGATCACGGACGCGTCGGGATAAACGGCGTAGCCTTCGGCCGGATAAACGAAGCCGACATTCGGCGACGAGTCCATGGCCTGCTGCGCGGTGGTGTTCCACATATGCGCGGCCAGCACGTCGCCGCTCACCAATTGGTCGCGCGCTTCGGCGTTGAGATAGGCGCGCAGCAGCGGCTTCTGGCGGATGGCTTCGGCGCGGGCGCGATCGAGCTGCGCGGGATCGGTCGCGTTCACCGAGAAGCCGAGCTTCTTGAGACGACGCGCCCATGGTGTCGAAAGGATCGTCCAGCATGGTCATGCGGCCGCGCAGGCGCGGGTCCCACATGTCGGCCCAGGCTTTGGGCGGCGGGTCCAGCTTGCGGTTATACGCGATGCCGGCGGCGGTGACCATGTAGGGGACGGACCAATTGAGATTGGGATCCCAATCGGGACGCTGGAAGCGGGGTTCGAGCTCGGAAAGATTGGGGAGCAATTCGCGATGAATGGGCGCGACCAGTCCGTTCGCGAGCAGCGGCTTCACGATATAGTCCGGTCGGAAAAACAATGTCCCAGCCGGAATTTCCGCCCATCACGCGCGCCAGCATCTCTTCATTGCTTTCGTAAATGCCGTAGCGCACGCGCACGCCGAATTCGGATTCGAATTTGGGCACGGTGTCGGGCGCAATGTAGGCCGACCAGTTGAAGATGTTCAGGCGCGGACGGCGATCGCGCGAGCACGCCGTAAGGCCAGCCGGCACCCAACGTGCCGAACAGGAAATAGCGGCGGTTCATGTGGTCCGCAGCCTTTCCGAGATCAGGACCAGCGATCCGAATCCGACGACGATCGAGCGCCGAGATGCGCGTTGACCACCGGATTCACGCCCCGGCGCGCGATGGCGTAAATCACCATGGGCAGCGTTTCGGAATCGACGCCCGCCACCAGGCTGGTGATCACGTAGTCGTCGAAAGAAACGGTGAAGGCCAGCAGCGCGGCGGCGATAACGCCGGGCAGAATCGCGGGGAGCGTGACGTAGCGAAAAGCCTGCCACTCGTTGGCGCCCAGATCGAGCGCAGCTTCTTCGAGCGTGGCGTCCACGGTGCGAAGCCGCGCGATGACCACGATGACCACATAGGCGATGGAAAACGAAACGTGCGCCAGAATCACCGTGTGCATGCCGAGCTGGACGCGCAGGAAGCGAAAGATCCACTGATAGAAGGCGAGCAGCGAAATGCCGGTGACGATTTCGGGAGTGACCAGCGACAGGTAAAGCGACCCTGCCAGCGGCCGCGAAGTGCGCTTCCACAGGCCATAGGCGCACAGCGTGCCGAGAACCGTGGAGACCAGCGTGGCGACCACGGCGATGATCAGGCTGTTCAACGCCGATTCGGTCAATTGCGTGTCGTGCAGCGCGGCGGAATACCAGCGCAGCGAAAAGCCTTCCCAGACGGTAAAGCGCGAGGAATTGAAGCTGAAGATGGAGAGGATCAGCAGCGGCAAATGGAGGAACAGGTACGCGCCGACGGCGTAGATGGCGAGTCCGGCAGGTGCGCGCGCTTCACAACAAACCCTCGCCTTCGCCGCGCGCGATCACAAACAGCAACACCATCACGATGGCCATCAAGACCAGCGAGACGGCGGAGCCGAACGGCCAGTCGCGCGCGGTGGTGAATTGATTTTGGATCAGGTTGCCGATCATGACGGACTTTCCGCCGCCCAGCAGGTCGGGCGTGAGATACGCGCCGAGGCAGGGAATGAAGACCAGGATCGCGCCGGCGCGAATGCCGGGAGCGGAAAGCGGAATGGTGACGCGCGTCAGCGCGGCCCAGGGCTTGGCGCCGAGGTCGGCCGCGGCTTCGAGCAGCGTGCGGTCCAGGCGTTCGAGCGTCGCGTAGAGCGGCAGGACGGTGAACGGCAGATATCCGTAGACCAGGCCGAGAATCACCGCGCCATCGTTATAGAGCAGGGGCAGCGGAGAGTGGATGAGGCCGAGCTTTTGGAGCAACGTGTTGAGCAGGCCGGTGTCGCGCAGCAGAAACATCCAGGCGTAGGTTCGAACCAGAAAGCTGGTCCAAAAGGGAAGCATCACCAGGCCGAGATAGAAGTTCTTGTGCCGGCCGGCGCGCGAGATGAACAGCGCGAGCGGAAAGCCGAGCAGCAAACAGAGCGCGGTGGATGCGCCCGCGACCCAGAACGAGCGCCAGAGGATGGCGAGATAGATGGGATCGATGAGGCGCTGGTAACTTTCCGCCGTCCAGGGCGAGGTGATGCCGCCATAGACGCCGCGCGTGAGGAAGCTATAGCCGAGGATGATGGCGAGCGGCGCGAGAAACAGCGTGATGACGACGGTCCAGGTGGGAGCGAGAAACCACGCGCGCAGCCGGTTCATTCGAAGCGCAGCTCGTCGGCCGGTTCCCACCAGAGGTGGACGGACTCGCCGGGCGCGAAGGTTTCACCCAGGCGCGAAATCTCGACCACGGCGGGTTCGCCATCGGACAAGCGGGTATCGACGTGGACGCAGTTGCCGAGAAACGTGGAATGAACGATGGTGGCGGGGCGCGAGCGGTGGCCGTTGCGCGATGGTTCGCGCGCGATGCGCATGGCTTCGGGGCGCACGCCGACGTCGCCGATCCAGTTGACGGCGCCCAGGAACGACGCGACGAATCGCGTGCTGGGCTGCAGATAAATTTCTTCGGGCGTGCCGATTTGTTCCAGGCGGCCTTTGTTCATGACGCCCAGGCGGTCGGAGAGCGAGAGCGCCTCTTCCTGATCGTGGGTGACGAACAGGAACGTGATGCCGACGCGGCGCTGGATGGCTTTCAGCTCGGCGCGGACCTGTTTGCGCAGGTTGGGATCGAGCGCGGAGAGCGGTTCGTCGAGCAGCAGAACGTCGGGTTCGAGCACCAGCGAGCGGGCCAGCGCGACGCGCTGCCGTTCGCCGCCGGAGAGCTGGGCGGGGCGGCGCGATTCCTTGCCTGCGAGCTGAACCAGATCCAGCACGTCGCGAACGCGATCGCCGATGTGATTGCCCGCGCGGCGGCGCAGGCCGAATTCGACGTTGTCGCGCACCGTGAGATGCGGGAAAAGCGCGTAGTTTTGAAAGACCGTGCTGACGTTGCGCTGGTAGGGTTTCAGATGCTGGATGCTGGAGCCGTTGAGGCGAATTTCGCCGCAGGTCGGCTCTTCAAATCCGGCGACCATGCGCAGCGTGGTGGTCTTGCCGCATCCGGAGGGGCCGAGCAGCGAGAAGAACTCGCCGCGCGCGAGGTTCAGCGAAACGCCGTTGACGGCGTGGTGCGAGGGATAGTGCTTCGAAACGTCGCGAAGCTCTAATACACACTCCATTGAAATTGCATGTTAGCACCAACGATTGGCCGTTGATGCACGGCCTGCTGCGGCTCGATGTGGCTCGCAGATCGTGCGATGATCGAGGCCAGAGCTTATGTTGCGAGGGCGAGGCCGGTGGCTTATTTTTCTTTGGCTATTTCCTGTCGGGCTTCCGGCAGCAACGCCCCTGCTTCGCTGTCTTGGCGATATCAACCTCGGCATGCCGGGCGAGCCGCGGACTACTCTGCCCTTCGGTCGCGCCTGGGCCGTTTTGTCGAAAGATGGCCGCGTCCATTTCCAGGGACACGACGATCGGGGCGAACTCTGGCAGGCGGTGCTGACGGTCAGTGAAGGCATGGGATTCACCACCATCTGGCAGGCTGATTTCGATCACAATTCGCATTTAGACCTGTTGGTTGCTTCTCTAGCTTCGCAAAGTGGGCACTGCATCAATGAGGTCACATCATCATTCTTGCTTTTCGACGATCGTGGCCGGCCGGTGCCTTGGGTGATTCGCACGCGCATGCCAGCATACGGACGATTCCCGCGGGAGCCAGCGGTGTTTGCCGAACTGAACGGTGAAGCTGAACTCGTTGTCACCGACTGCAGCTGGATCCAGAATCCCACCGGTGGTGAGGATACAAGCATCCTCGGAATCTATCGGGCACTAGATACAACGTGGCGTCTGGTGCGTCCGGCTAATTTAGCGTCTTATACGACTCTCGTTCACCGCCGCTATGGACTCCGCCGGGGCACTGATCGACTTTTGGCAGCCGTCCCCGCCGAGTGGCCCGATCAAGGTAATAGCCTTGATCCAGCCAAGAGGCATCTCCGGCAAATTGCGTCGGTTTTCAAGCGCTCTCCCAGTTGCGGGGGAGTGCGTCTTCCGCCCGTGGTTGACGGACAACTGGAAGCCAATTGGAAGGATCCCTGTAAAGAGATTGGGAAGGACCGGCTTCTGCTTTCGGACGGCACCACTTGCTATGGGTGGCCGACAGTTATGATCGATCGCGCGAATGGGCGTGAGATCGTTGCGGAGTCTGAGCTGCGCGATCTGCAACCCTTGCTGCAACAAATAGCGGATGAGAAACTAGACGTTCTTTTGGCTGGGCAAAAGGAGCCGGGCCGATGCAGCCCAGTTCTGCTGTCGGGCCCGAGCTCCGAAATAAGCTCTTGCTGCCGCCGGCTACTTCGCCGAGTTGAAGCGCTTCTCAATCTCCGGCCAGTTCACCACGCTCCACCACGCGGCGATATATTCGGGGCGGCGGTTCTGATACTTCAGATAATACGCGTGCTCCCAGACGTCCAGGCCCATGACCGGAAAATGGCCTTCCATCACGGGGCTGTCCTGATTGGCGGTGGAAATAATCTCGACGCCTTTGCTGTTCTTGACAAGCCAGGCCCAGCCGGAGCCGAAACGCCCGGTGGCCGCGGCGCCGAATTTTTCCTTGAATGTGTCGAAACTGCCGAACGCGGAGTTAATCGCGCTCGCGACGTTGCCGGACGGGCTGCCGCCGGCGCTGGGAGCGAGGATGGTCCAGAACATCGAGTGATTGATATGCCCGCCGCCGTTGTTGCGAACCGCGGTCTTGATATTGTCGGGCACGATGGCGCAATTATTCGCGAGCAACTCCTCCACGGTTTTGCTCTGTAAATCGGGCGCCGATTCCAGCGCCTTGTTCAGATTGGTGACGTAGGCGCCATGGTGTTTGTCGTGATGGATCTCCATGGTCTTGGCGTCGATATAAGGCTCCAGCGCGTCAAACGCGTAAGGCAGCGGGGGAACGGTAAATGCCAAGTAATTCTCCTCTCGATTATTCAATTTCAGCCGGCAAAACCGCCGGCCTTTTCAAAAGCGTCCGCCAGGCGGAACATGCCTGTTTCATCAAAGTGCCTGGTGAGAATCTGCATGCCGACCGGCAGGCCTTCGGAAGTTGTGCCGCACGGCACACTCATGCAGGGAATGCCGGCCAGGTCGCCGGTGATCGTGTAAATATCGGACAAATACATTTCCAGCGGATCGCCGATTTTCTCGCCGATTTTGAACGCGGGCGACGGCGAAACCGGGGTAACAATCGCGTCCACTTCGGCAAAAGCTTTGCGAAAATCCTGGGCGATCAGCGCGCGCACTTTCTGCGCCTTCAAATAATATGCGTCGTAATAGCCATGGCTGAGCACGTAGGTGCCGAGCATGATGCGGCGCTTGCACTCGGCGCCGAAACCCTGGCCGCGCGTGGCGCGATACATGCCGCTGAGCGTGTCTTCATTCGCGCGCGTGGTGTAGCGCACGCCGTCGTAGCGGGCCAGATTGGAGCTGGCCTCGGCCGTGGCGATGATGTAATAGCACGGCACCGCGTATTTGGTGGCGGGCAGGCTGATCTCGCGTACTTCGCAGCCAAGCTTTTCCAGCAACGCGACGGCGTACCGGATGCGATCGCCCGATTCGCTCGATAATCCTTCGAAATATTCGCGCGGCAGCCCGATCCGGGTGCCGGCGACTTCGCCATCCAGTTGCGCGGTGTAGCGCGGCACGGGCGCGAAGGCGGATGTTGCATCGCATTCGTCGCGGCCGGCCATGGTTTCGAGCAACAGCGCCGCGTCGCGCACCGTTCTCCCAAATGGCCCGATGTGATCGAGCGAACTGGCGAAGGCCACCAGTCCGTAGCGCGAGACGCGGCCGTACGTGGGCGTGACGCCGACCACGCCACAGAACGAGGCCGGCTGTCGAACCGATCCGCCGGTGTCGGAGCCGAGCGCCGCGACGGCGGTTCCCTGCGCCACGGCCGCGGCCGAACCGCCACTCGATCCACCGGGCACGCGATCGAGCGCCACCGGATTGCGCACCGGTCCGAACGCGGAGTTTTCGTTCGAAGACCCCATGGCGAACTCGTCGCAATTGGTTTTTCCGAGGATGACCGCGCCGGCTTGTTCCAAACGCCTCACCGCAGTGGCGTCGTAGGGCGGGATGTAGCGTTCCAGCAGCCGCGAGCCGCAGGTGGTGCGAACGCCTTTGGTGACGATCACGTCCTTCACGGCGATCGGAACGCCCGCCAGCGGCCCGGCGTTTTCGCCCGCAGCCAGCTTCTGGTCCACGCGTTCGGCGGCGGCCAGAGCGCGTTCGGGACAGAAATGCAGATATGCGTTGGTCTTGGGATTTTCAGCCTGCGCGAAATCGAGCGCGGACTGGGCCAGCTCGACGGGCGCTGAACTGGCGCGAGGCGAGGCCGGCCTGCACTTGCTCGATCGTCAACGTGGCAACGCCGCTCATCGTGCTTCCATCACCTCTCGATGACCTTGGGAACTTTGTAGTATCCGGCGCCGGCCACCGGCGCATTAGCGAGAGCGGCTTCGTTGCCGATGGGCGGAATCACTTCGTCCGCGCGCAGCGTGGCGGTCTCTTCGCTTTGATAGAGCACCTGAGCCATCGGCTCCACGGTCGAAGTGTCCAGCTCGCTGAGCGCGTCCATATGCGTCAGGATCTCATCCATGTCTTTGGCCAGGCGCGCGATCTCAGATCGGTCAGCTCCAGATTCGCCAGATCGGCGACATTGCGGACCTCGGACTCAGTAATTTTCACGCGGTGGCCCTCTTCGCTGCCCTGCTGCGGGCTTGCTTATATACGATGCGCATTCCGGGGTCTTCGATACTATCAGCGTCGTCGGGCGAGAGGGTCTCACTGTGACTTTGCGCCGATTGCGGCGGACGCCGGGGCGCGGTTCTAGCGATGCGAAATTCCAGATCGGAGATCACTTCGCTGCCCAGAACCTCGGTAAGCTTGGCCAGGATGTCGAAACGCAAATGAAAAAGCTGCTTCTGCCAGATGGCGTCTTCGGCTTCGACCACCAGCGTGCCGCGCACCAAGGCCTTCGGGCAGGCATGCACGGCGATGCGCTTGCCCACCGCGGCCGGCCAGGCGGCAAACGCCAGCTGGTCGGGTGAGATAGCATCGGAAAGTTTGAGTTTGGCGAGGGCCTTGCCGGCTCGTTCCATTCGGACCGAACTCAATTTTAGCATTCATGAGGTTTGAGATGATCGGGCGCCGGGAACTCTTTTCGCGCGTGAGTGTGTTACCAATCGAACATGGCCGCTGATCGTATTGTCGTGGTGGGCGCTGGAATCATCGGCGCATCCATCGCCTATCACCTGGTGAAACGCGGCGCGAGGGTGGTGATTGTGGAGGCGGTTCGTCCGGGCGCCGGAGCCACCGAGAAATCTTTCGGATGGATCAACGCGACGTTTTCGAAACGCCCCCGCGCGTACTTCGATTTGAATCAATTGGGCCTGGCGGGATGGCGCCGTCTGCAGACCGAGCTGGGCGGCGAGTTGAAGGTGCAGTGGGGCGGAAGCGTGGCGTGGGCGCCCGCGGACGCGACGGCCGAAGATTTGCGGGAAAACGTGCGAAAGCACCAGGAGTGGGGTTACGCGACGCATCTGATCGATGAAGAGGAGTTCCGGCGGCTGTTGCCCAACGTCACGCCCGGTGATTTCGGCGCGGCTTGCCATTGCGAGTTCGAGGGCGCGCTGGATCCGGTGGATGCGCTGAAAGCGCTGCTGCGCCAGGTGCGCGAGCTGGGCGGGGAAGTGCGGTATCCGTTCGAGGCGGATGGGCTGAAGCTGGAAGGCGGCCGGGTGACGGCGATTCGCGCCGGCGAAAGTTCGCTCGACGCCGACACCGTGGTGCTGGCATCCGGCGTGGCCACCCAGCGGCTGGCGGAGATGGCGGAGGTGAGCATTCCGCTGAAGGAATCGCAGGGCGTGCTGGTGCATACGCGGCCGCAGCCGAAGCTGATCGATCGCGTGGTGCTGGCGCCGGGCGTGCATTGCAAGCAGAAGCTGGATGGGCGAGTGGTGGTGGGCGGGCAGATTGTGGCGGGCGTGGGGACCGCGGATGGCGAGACGCTCGAGCCCGGGGACAACGGCCAGCGAATCCTGCGGGAAGCGGCGCGGGTGCTGCCGGGGATCCGCGGCGTGGCGGTGGAACGCGTGACGGTGGGACATCGGGTGATGCCGGTGGACGAATACCCAGTGGTTGGATTTTCGGACCGATGCCCGAACCTTTATGTCGCGGCGATGCACAGCGGCGTGACGCTGGCGCCGTTGATCGGGCAACTGGCGGCGCTCGAGATTTTGGACGGCGCGCGAGTCAGCTCACTGGAGCCTTACCGGCCGTCGCGGTTCACCGATACGCCTAGTTCGAAACCGGCAGCAGGGTCGGGTTGGCGGCGACGCCGTTTTGCGTGACGTCCACTTCCAGTTCGCCCGAAGCCGCGCCGGTGGGCACCTGGAAATTGATCTGATAAAGCCCCACGAAGCCGGGCGTGAGTCCCGCGAAGGCGACGGTGGACGTTGCCGACCACGGTGACGGTCGGCTGCACGGTAACGCTTGCGAAGCGGCGAAGTTGGCGTCGCCGCGCCGGAAGCAACGCTGGGATTGGTGGCGCCCAATCCCACCAGGTACATCACCAGATACTCGCCAGGCTTGGCCGGACTGGAGCTCGATACCAGCGAAAAGTTGGCGGAGTGCTGCGCGATGATGTGCGCCCCATTTTGGACGGCTGGGCGGCGTGGGCCGTCGTCGGCCGACAACACGCCGGGCGAGGAGGGAACGATATTGAGCATCAGAGGCAGCGTAAGCGCGTTGTTGACGCTGAGAACGATGGGGATTTGTTGCGTGGCCGTGGCTTCGTAGGGGATCTGGATATTGATCTGGCCGTTGCTTAAGAAATAGAGCGGAGCTTGCGCGGGACCAACCAGTGCGAAGGTGTTATTGAACGTGGTGGGCAGCGGAAGCTCGCCGGTGGAGACAGCCGCGGACGCGAGACCGGAGCCATAAACCTGCGCGATGGTTCCCGGCGCCAGCGGCGCGCCGACCACGGGATTCAGATTGTTGAGCGTTCCGCCGGGGGCGATGGTCGGAGGCGGAGTTGGATTTTGCGCGATTCCGCCGTATAGCTTGGCCGTGGCGGGCTGCAACGCGCCGGCGGTGGCGTTGAGGGTAACCACCATGTTGGCGTTGACGCCGCCGGGCTGCCAGGTAGCGGAGTAATTGCCCAGCGAGTCGCCGGCTAAGTTGAGCGGCGCATCGCCGTTGGAGAAACTCGCTACCACGTTGCCGTTGGTGACCGGGTCCGCGCAATCGTCGTTCAGCTGGACGATCAAAGTGGCGGGCCATCCGGCGGGGACAGCGAAATTATTGGCCAGGCCAGTTTCGGTAATCGCCAGTTTGCTGGCGGTGCAACCGGCGGCCTGGGGCCTCAAGCGTCGATGATGGCGCTCGAACGAACTAGCGGGCTGCACCACGAACGTGACGTTAACCGACTGGAGCAACGAGCCGATGGAGACGTTGACGTCGCCCGAGTAGATGCCCGCGGCGAGGCCGGTGGGGTCCACCGACACCGCGATCGAGGCGGCCGTTTGCCCGCTCGCGGTGCCGGCGGCGGGAGTTACGTTGAGCCAGTGCCGGTACCGAAGGTGGAGGCTGCGGCAGTGAAGGAAACTGCCGAAGCGCTGCTGGTGTTGATCTGGACTTGCTGAGCGGTGGGCGCAGCTCCGCCGACGGAGGTGGTGAAGAACAGGCCGCCGGGAGCGAGATAGGGCGCCGGAGCCGCGTTGCCCGGCTGCAGATTCAAGACCGCCGTAATATATTGCGGCGAATTCCGCGAATTGGAATCGGTAATTTGAACGATCGCGTAGTAGGGGCCGGGAGTAAGTTGGGTAGCGTTCGGAGCAAGCGCCAGCGTGAGAACGCCCGGAGCGGTGCTGGTGGCGGTTCCGCTGGAGGAAACCAGGTTCAGCCAGTTGGAGCCGCTGACCAATGTGGCGCTCCAATTCACCGTGGAACTGGGATCGCCCAGATTCAGAACCTTGATGATTTGTGTCGCCGTGGATCCGCCGCCTTCGATGGCCTGGAACAGCACGCCGGTGGTGTCCACGGCCAGGATGGGACCGCTGGCTGCGACAAACAGTGACACCGGTATCGGAATATTGCCGGCAGAGGAGGAGACAAGAATCGCGTCGTTATAGGCGCCCACCTGCCAAGCCGCTTGTGTTCACTTGAACCTGAACGAACACCGGCGCGTTCGGCGTGGTGGTGCCGCTGGCGGGCGTGAGGCTGGTGATCCAGGGGCTTTTGCCCACCACCGAGGCGGTGAAGTTGAGCGATCCGGGGCCGCTATTCGAAACCAGCAGGTTTTCGATCAGGTTCCCGGGCGTCGCCGAGCGCGCGGCAAAATTCAACATGGCCGGAGCCACCGTCAATTGCTGCGGGATGCTCGCGACATTGAGCGTGACCGAGACATCGGTAGCAAGCCCGATGCTATCTAAAACCTGAATGCGCGCCGAATAGCTCCGGCGGCCATGGTGCCTTGATTGACGCTCACCACCAGCCCGGCGGGAACGCCGCCGCTGGTGGGAGTGACCGTGATCCACGCGGGCGCTGCCGTGCCGCTCTGCCCGCTGTCGACGATCACGCTGTAGCTCATCGGTAGCGTGGCTCCGGTGGCAGGAACGATGGCGATGGCTTGCGTGGGCGGAGGATTCGCCATTGAGATCCGCATTGAAAGTAAGGCCCAGGGGCGACACCTGGATTTGTGTCGTTGCCGTCACAAAGGTGACCTGGAAGGGGGAAACGGTCTGGGCGCGCAGGCTATCGGTAACGCCGATGTTGAAGTTGTACGTTCCGGCCTTGGTGGGAGTGCCATTCAGAACGCCGCCCTGAGTAATGGTAATCCCAGGCGGATTGTCGTTCATGGAGAAGATATAGGGCGGAACGCCACCAGCGGCGGCGATCTGCTGGGAGTAGGGGACGTTGACGAGTCCGTTCGGCAGTGGTGACTGGGTAGTGATGGCCGGCTGCTGGTAAATCGTAATGCTGTATTGCAACTGCGTCACGTTTTGGTTGGGATCGGTGACGTCGAGCACGAAGCCGAACATACCGGCGGTGGTGGGAGTTCCCGTTAGTGCGCCGTTCGCGCTCAGGATGAGACCGGGAGGCAAGGCGCTGGGATTAAATGGGCTCACACCTTGCGCGGTGAACGTGAAAGGGCCCGTACAGCCGAAGGCGGCGAATGTGACTTGAGGATAATTGACTTTCACTTCGCCTGGGGGCAGTGGAGAGGCAGGCGTGACGGTGGGGGCACAGGTTGAGACCTCCATGCCGAGCAGCTGGGTGGCGCGATTGTTGTCCTGATCGACCGCGATTACCGTGAATTGAAACAGGCCGGATGCAGTCGGTGTGCCGCTAATCACACCCGTGTTTTGGTTCAGCGTAAGGCCGGCCGGCAAGTCCGCGGCATGCAGAGGCACCACCGCGCTTTTAGGTCCGCTGCGCGAGGTGCAGGTCGTACATTGGATGGACCATGTTATGGGCGCCACTCCACCGTTGACTTGCAGTTGCACGGAATAGGGCACGCCAGTGGTTGCTCCCGGCAGGAACATAGTGCTGATGGTCATCGGCGCGATGGTGACCTGGATATCCGCCGTTCCGATGCCATCGTCTTGGTCGTTCACTTGCACAGTGAAGGAGAAAGTTCCCGAAGAGGTTGGAATTCCCGTAATTGCGCCATTACCGTTGGCGTTCAGCGTCACACCTGGGGGCAGGCCGGTATCTGAATTGGAAAAAGATCCAAGAGAAAAGCTGTAAGGCGCGACACCGCCTGAGGCACTCAGTTGCGTAAGATAGCCTTGTCCAACCAAACCGCTGGGTAATGTGGTGGGCGTAATTGTTAGGGATTGGGCCTGAAGCAGAGCGTTTCCAGAGGCCAGAAACAGAAGTGCAAAAATGCAAAACGAACCCAGCGCGCGAATCCCGGGAAATCTCGATCCCTGAAACCAGGAGCTATTTTTGTACGTCCTCTTACACAGAGAAGCGTGAGTCATCTACCTTCTCCTCCTCTGATTCTGGCGCGGCGCAGTAGACACGGCCGCGCCACTTTGTTCCGGTAAAAGCTTATTCTACTGCGGCTTCAGACAGTTTTTCAAAGAATTTCTTGATGATCATCTTGGACGTGGTATCCAGCAGCCGCTGACCGACGCTCGCGATCGTTCCACCCACCTGCACGTCGCCTTCGTATTTTACTTCGGTTGATTCCGCTTGCGGGGTTAGGTTCAGCAGCCCTTCGCCTTTGAGAAATCCGATTTTGCCGGTGCCTTCGACCATCAGGCGAAAGCTTTCAGGTGGATTCTGATCGGCCAGACGTACCTTGCCGGTGAAGAGACCGCCGATGCTGGCGATGGCCATCTTCATCTTCATTTCGTACTCGTCATCGGCGATCTTGTCCAGATGATCGGTCCCCGGCATGCATTTGGCGAGGACCGCCGGGTCTTGCAGCAACTGGTAGGTTCGTTCGCGATTGGCAGGAACGGAATAGGAACCGCTGATCTTCAAGCCGTCCTCGAAAATGCGATGGCCAGCGCGCGCATGGTGTAAACGCTGGCCAAGTGCTTGCGGTAGTTCTCCGACGCGTGGAGATCGGAATTGGCTTCCACGCCATCGGCCACCAGCGCGGCGGCCTTTTGGATATCGCTGGGCGAGCCGGCAGTGCCTTCGAGCGCTTGCTCCACGTTGATGGCCCGGTAGGGTTTGCCGCGCGAGTCCTGTGACGCCGATCGCGCGCGAAAGTGACTCTTGCCGCCCGACCTTGCGGATGCGCGCGGCGATGCCCACGATGGCGAATCCGGACGCGGGCTGCAGCACTTTCTGATAGCTGGTTCCGGTGGATGCATCTTCGAACGGGCACGATCACTTCGCGGATCAGCTCGCCCGGTTCGAGCGCGGTGGTGAAGGTATCGACGAAGAAATCGACGATCGGCATTTCGCGTTCGGATTTCGCGCTGGCCAGAATCACGCGAGCTTCGAGCGCCAGGAGCGCCGCCGGATAATCGGCCGCCGGATCGGCATGCGCGATGCTGCCACCGATAGTCCCGCGATTGCGCACCTGGATATCGCCGATGTTGGTAGCCGTCTCAGGCCAGCAGCGGGCAACTGGCGCGCAGGAGCGCGGAGCTTTCCACGTCATAGTGCGTAGTGGTGGCGCCGATGCGGATCACGTCCTTGCCGTTGCCGTCGAAATCCCGGCGAATGTAGTTCAAATCCGGGATGCGGCTGATGTCCACCAGTTGCTCGGGCGTGGCCAGGCGCAGCTTCATCAGCGGGATCAGGCTCATACCGCCCGCCAGCGCTTTGGCTTCGCCGCTGCTCAGTAGCTGGAGAGCTTCGCTCAAATTCGCGGGCGCGGAGTATTCGAAATTCTGCGCGATCATGCGCGGCCTCCTGCCTGGATCAGATTCCAGATTTTTTCGGGCGTCATCGGCATGTCGATGTGCCGCACACCCAGCGGACTGAACGCGTCCACCACGGAATTGACGACGGCCGGAGAACATCCGATGGTGCCGGCTTCGCCGACCCCTTTCACGCCCAGCGGATTCACGGGCGACGGCGTGATGGTGTGGCTGGTCTCGATCCAGGGAATGTTGCTGGCTTTGGGCAGCGCGTAATCCATGAACTCGCCGGTGATGAGCTGGCCGTTGTCATCATAAACCGCCTGTTCCCAAAGCGCCTGGCCCAGGCCTTGGACCACGCCACCATGGACCTGGCCGTCGACGATCAGCGGATTCATGATATTGCCGCAGTCATCCACCGCGACGTAGCGCTTGATCTCGATGGCGCCGGTATCGCGATCCACTTCAGTAATTACAATGTGCGCGCCGAACGGGAAGGTGAAGTTGGGCGGCTCCCAGAAATAGGTCGCCACCAGGCCGGGTTCCGTGTTGGGCGGCAGCTTCATCGCGCGATAGGACGCCGCGGCGATTTCGCCAGCGGTACGCACTTGCCGGTTTTGTTGTCGGTGCAGGCGCCATTGGCGAAAGTCACGTCGTCGCTATCGAGCAGCATCGCGCCGTATTTCTTGATCTTTTCCTTCAGCTCCTGGATGGCGAAGTACATGGCCGTGCCGCCGATGGCCGTGCCGCGGCTGCCGAACGTCCCGATGCCGTATTGGACGATGGCGGTGTCGCCATGGAGCACCAGAACGTCGTCGATGCCGACGCCCAGTTCGTCGGCGGCGATTTGCGCGAAGGTAGTTTCTTCGCCCTGGCCGTGCGGCGAGCAGCCGGTCATCACCGTCACCGTGCCGCACGGCTCGATCTTCACCGTGGCGCTTTCCCAGCCGCCGGCGGGGGTGGCGGGCGATGGTCCAAAGGCGCAGATCTCGCCGTAGGTCGACATGCCGATGCCCATCAGGCGTCCCTGGCGCGCGCGTCCTTCTGTTCCTGCTCGCAGCTTTTTGTAACTGACGGTGTCCAGCGCCTTCTCGAGCGGCGCGGCGTAGTTGCCGCTGTCGTAATCAGTCCGGTTGCGGTTGCGTACGGGAATTCGTCTTTGGCGATGAAATTCTTGAAGCGGATCTCGGCCGGATCCATTTTCAATTCCGCCGCCAGGATGTCCACCATGCGCTCGATGCCGTGCGTAGCTTCCGGCCGGCCGGCGCCCCGATAAGCATCCGTCGCCATGCAATTGGTAAACACTCCGACAATATCGGCGCGAATGTTCTGGCACTTGTAGAGGCCGGGCATCATCAGCACGGAGAGCGTGGGAATGGCCGGCGTGAGCAGCGTAAAAAACGCGCCGAGATCCTGAATCAGCTTCAGTTTGATGGCGAGAATGGTTCCGTCGCGCTTGGCCGCAATTTCGTAGTAGTCGACGTGCCCGCGGCCATGAATGGTGCCGGTGAAGTTTTCGCGCCGGCTCTCGATCCATTTGATCGGTTTGCCGATCTTCATCGCGATGAAGCCCATGAGTGCTTCTTCGGCGTACACCTGGATCTTGCTCCCGAAGCCGCCGCCGATCTTCGGGCGTGACAACGCGCACGTGATTTTCCGGCAGCCCTAACATCGCCGCCAGCAGCGTGCGGGCCAGGTGCGGGGCCTGGGATGTCAGGTGGACGGTCAGCGATTTGTCGCCCGAACGCCAGTCCACCACGCAGCCGCGCGTTTCCATGGCGGAAGGGATCAGGCGCTGGCTGATGATGCGCTCCTTCACCACCACGTCGGCGGCGGCGAAAGCTTTGTCCACCTCTCCAGCCTTCCTGGTGATAGGTAAAGGCCGTGTTGTCGGGCCATTCCGGATGCACGGCGGGCGCGCCGGGCGCGATGGCCTTTTCCGGATCGGTGACCGCGGGCAGCGGATCGTAATCTACTTCGATAGCATCGGCGGCGTCGCGCGCGATGTAGCGATCGGTGGCCACCACTACTGCCACCGGATGTCCCACGAAGTAAACGCGATCCATCGCCAGCATGTGATGATGCGGAACGCGCAGACCGGGCAGCGAAGAGCCGCACGGGACCGGCCCTACTTTTTCGGTGTCTTTTCCGGTGAAAACCGCAGCGACGCCCGGAAAATCGAGCGCGGGCTTAACGTTGATGGATTTGATCTTGGCCGCGCCATGCGGGCTGCGCACGATGCAGGCGTGGAGCATCCCGGGCATCTGGATGTCGTCCACATAGGTGGCGGTGCCGGTGATCAGGCGCGGATCTTCGCGGCGGCGGATGCGCTTGCCAACCAGAAGTTCGGTTTTCGTGGTGGTGGTTGCCATGATGTGCTCCTTACGCTTTCGCCGCGACGGCCTTCACCGCGTTCACGATGTGCTGGTAGCCGGTGCAGCGGCACAGATTGCCTTCCAGGCCGTGCCGGATCTCTTCGTCGCTGGGGTTCGGGTTGCGCTCGATGATCTGCTTGGCCGTCATGATCATTCCGGGCGTGCAGAAACCGCACTGGAGGCCGTGCTGATTCCAGAAGGCTTCCTGCATCGGATCCAGCTGGCCGCCGGCTGCCAGCCCTTCGATGGTGAGGACGCTGGCGCCGTCGGCCTGCACGGCGAACATGGTGCAGCTTTTGATGGCTTTGCCGTCCACGTGCACGGTGCAAGCGCCGCACAGCGACGTCTCGCAGCCGATGTGCGGGCCGGTTAATCCGGCCACTTCGCGCAGGTAATGAATGAGCAGCAGGCGCGGCTCGACGGTGTCGGTGCGCTTGGTGCCATTGAGGGTGAGGGTGATGGATCGAGTCATGTTGGAAGTCCCAGCGGATATGACGATAACACAGGTGGATGGGAGGCGGAAAGCGGGAGAGTACCCACGGTCGAAGCCAGGTTTGTTTCGCGGAAAAACGGCACAGCTCGCGGCAAGTAGACCTGGAAAGGAGGTGGGAACGCCTTTAGCTTTGGCGCTTCGCGATCAGCTCCCGGATCTTGGGGACCAGTTAGTGCTGAAACGCGGCCTCGTCCTCCGCCACAGCATCCTCCTCGGTCTGCTCTTCGTCATGGGTGAGCACACGCCGCACCTTTTGTTCATCCCAATCGGCTGGAAACCTCGTTTCACCCATTGTTAATTCTTCGCGAGCCTTACTGCCGGCAGCTTTTCCTGGCTTCTTCGAATCCCTCGAACAAACGCCCGGCGCCCGCGCCTCCGAGCGTTTCCATGCGGTGCGGCTGGCCCTTCTCGACGGTGTAGCGGGCCACGGTGCCTTCGGCGCGCAGCACTTCGGCCTCCCGCTTCATTTCGTCGTGCCACATGTATGGATCATTCTCACCGACGTACATGAAGACGCACATCTTCGAAATCGCCTGGAGCTTGGCCGGGCTGGGCTCCCACATATATCCCGGGAAGGCGGTAATGGACAAAAAATATTGAGGATTCTGGGCCGCAACATGGAACGCGGCGATTCCGCCGTTGGAGGGTCCGGCGATGTGAAACTTGTTGTCTTCGATCTTGTAATCGGCCAGGATCATCTTCAAAAACTCAGGGAAAATGCGGGCCCCATCCTCGAAGAACATCTGGCCGTCCGGAGCGGCGGGAGCGATCACGATGTAGCCGCGTTTTTCGGCCTCCGCGCGGAGGTTGCGGTTCAGAACACCGTCCACCGTGTTCATGGTCTGCGGACCTCCGCCGAAGGCCAGGATCGCCGGATACGCCTTGGCTGGATCATAGCCGTTGGGAAGAACAACTTTATACTCGACCTTAGTACCGGCCACCTTCTTGCTCTTTTCAAGCAGTTCCGCCTGCACGGGCCGGGATCCGAGCGTCGCGAAAACGGCGGCCGCGCAAAACAACGAAATCCACTTCCACGTCGGTTGTTTCATATAGGTACCCTAAGGCCGGTGATTGTGATGGTCTTGAAAATCCTTGAGGCGGTTCAGATCGTCAGCTAACACGGCACGGTCGCGCGGCGGAAGACGCTGGTCGTCCGACGATTTCCGAATGGAATCGATCACATCGTTGAGAATGCCGTTATCCCACCGGCCGTGATCCAGATCGCCCTGCATTTGCGTCAGCTCCTGCTCGGTTTTCTCCAGACGCCGTTGTTCCCTGTCGGCGGCCCGGCCGCTCCAGACGTGTTCCAGATCGGTTCTGACGTGCATGAAGATGTGGGCTCGCCACTGTTCGCCGCGGTAGCGTTCTTCACGCTCGTGATACCAGTCCTGCGCAATGGCGGTGAATACCAGCGCCGCCATGATGATGCCTGCCGTAAGAAATCGCTGCATGGCTGAATCTCCCCGAACCATTATCGCCGAGGGGAATCGGATTGGGCCAGCCGGCTGTTCGGCCCTCGCCGGGAGATGCGCAAACTTTTCTGACAGAAACCAGCTCCGCGTGATGATCGCCTGTCGATTTCCGCTTGATCGCCCGTCGTACTCATGAGGAGAATAAGCTATGCAATTTCTGCTATTGATTTACGACCGGGAAGCGCGGGCGGCTCAGCGCACCGAAGCCGAGAACGCCGCCGACTATCAGGCGTTCGCGGACTTTGGAAAAGAATTCGCAACCGCCATTCAGGGCGGCGAAGCGTTGCAGCCCACGCCGTCCGCGAAAACCGTCCGGGTACGGGACGGCAAGCCGCTCGTGACGGATGGACCGTTCGCCGAGACGAAAGAACAACTGGGCGGATATTATCTGGTGGAAGCGAAGGACATCGATACGGCCCTCGCCATTGCCGCGAAGATCCCCTGGGCGCGTTTTGGATCGATTGAAGTCCGGCCGATCATGAAATTTTCCTAGCGGCGCTGTCGATTCCAAGAAGATCGAACGTCGTTATTACGAGGTTGCGAAAGGAGAAACAACATGCAAGCTACTTCACCGGCGGCTTCGGCCGCTGAACATCCACTCACACCGGCGGAGCTCGAGCTGGCGACTTTGCATCTCCAGCAAACCCGCGACGCGGTTGTCGGCGCATTGCGGGGAATGTCAGAGGCGCAATGGAAATTCAAGCCGGCGCCAGGGGTCTGGTCCATCGCCGAAATCGCGGAACATATCGTGTTTGTGCAGGAGCGCGTACTCGGGATGTTGCGGGATCAGCTCCCAGACGCGGCCCCGGCTCCCGCCGGCCGAGATCTCGAACTGGTGGATGCGTTGATCATCAACCACTTCCCCAACCGCCTTGCCAAATATCCAGCACCCGAGCCTTTGCATCCCAAAGGCGACTGCGCATTGCCCGCAACCTTGGATCGGGTGAAGACGAACACCCGGACCTTGGCCGAGTGCCTGGAATGGATGCCGGATCTGCGGGACCATGTCCTGGAATCGCCGCCGTTAAAGAGAGTTTCGAAGGGCGAGCACACAGTGATGGACGGCTATCAATGGATTCTCGCAGCCTCGGCTCACACCGAGCGCCATACTAAGCAGATTCTCGAGGTGCGGGCCGATCCCGGGTTCCCCGCGAACTGATCCGTGCCATGCTTCAGGAGGAAAATCGCGATGCGCTATATGATGCTGGTCTATTCCACCGAACCGCCCGGCGGCCTGAAGCCGGAGGAAGCCGAACAAATCCGGATGGGACATCGGCGGGTGATGGACGAAGCCACCGGGAAAGGCGTGTTGATGGGGGCCGAACCACTGGCTCCCACCAGCACCGCGACTACGGTCCGGATACAAAACGGAACGGCGCTCGTCACGGACGGGCCTTTCGCCGAAACCAAGGAGCAGCTCGCCGGTTACTACATTCTGGAATGCGAGAACCTGGACGAAGCCATCGACTGGGCGGCCAAAATTCCAACCGCTTGCCAGGGCGGTGAAGGTTGCATCGAAATCCGGCCGATGCGCTTCATGACGCAGGGCCCCGGAGCGGAGCCGATTGCCAGCCACGCTCCGGTTTCGGATGGATGACATTCGTTCGGCGGTGGAGTCCGTCTTCCGGCAGGAATCCGGGCGGATCGTCGCCAGCCTGATCCGAATCTCCGGCTCCTTCGACCGCGCCGAGGAGGCGCTGCAGGAATCGTTTGCTTCCGCGCTCGCCTCCTGGCCGGCCAAAGGAATTCCGGACAACCCGGCGGCCTGGATCATGACGGCCGCGCATCGCAAGCTGATCGATGGGGTGCGGAAGGAAAAGACGCGGCTCGAAAAACAGGATTCCTTGAAGTATCAGGCTGCGATAGCGGAGGCCGAGGGTCCCGAGTTCGAGGCAGATCCGATGCACTTTCCCGACGACCGGCTGCGCCTCATCTTTACCTGCTGCCATCCCGCCTTGAACGGCGAGGCGCAGGTGGCGCTGACGCTGCGCACGCTCGGCGGTCTGTCGACTCTTGAAATCGCCAAGGCGTTTCTGGTTCCCGAAGCGACGCTTGCGCAGCGCCTGGTGCGCGCCAAGCGAAAAATTCAAGAGGCGCGGATTCCTTATCAGGTGCCATCCCCGGACCGGCTTCCCGAGAGGCTTGCTACGGTGCAGGCAGTGATTTATCTGATCTTCAATGAAGGCTACGCCGCAACTTCAGGCGCCAAGCTGATGCGCGAGGATCTGTGCTCTGAAGCAATTCGCCTGGGCCGGATGTTGTGCGAGCTGCTTCCGCAAGATGCCGAGAATATCGGTCTGCTGGCATTGATGCTGCTGCATGATTCGCGCCGGGAGGCTCGCGTGGTGGAGAGCGAATTGGTCACGCTGGAGGATCAGGATCGCTTGCTGTGGGATCGGGATGCGATTGCAGAAGGATTGATGCTGGTGGAGCGCGGTTTAAAGCTGGGCCGGCCGGGACCATATCAGATCCAGGCAGCCATTGCGGCGGTGCATGCGGAAGCGGAAGATTCTTCGAAGACCGATTGGGCTCAGATCGCCGCGCTGTACGAAGTGTTGATGGAACGGAATCCGTCTCCGGTGATCGCGCTGAATCATGCCGCGGCGGTGGCGATGAGCGGGCGGATCGAGGAGGGTTTGAAACGAATCGGCGATCTTTCAGGCTCTTTGGATCAGTATTACCTGTTTCACGCCGCTCGAGCGGATTTACTGAGGCGGCTGCATCGGCACGCTGAGGCCGCCGCGGCATACCAACAAGCTCTCGGCTTAGCTACAAATCAGCTGGAAATCGATTTTCTGTCGCGCCGGCTTCGCCAGGTGGAGGAGGAACGGACTTGACCCTCGGCCTCGGCTCGCGAACCGCATCAGTTGATACCACAATACAGGTAAAATGATACAGGACATGATTGCGGTAACTCAGATCGCTGACGTGTTGGGCGGCAGGCCCGTCTTGCGCCGGCGTCTGGCATCGCTGGCGGCGCTCAATGACGCAGTCGCGGAAGGATTACCCAAGGCGGCGCTGCGGCAAACAGCCAGCCGCGTTTTCGCGCGCAGGATCGAGCAGAAGCAACTCATGAACCGGATTGTTCCTGAAGCCACGTTTAAGCGCCGCCGCGACCGGTTGAGTCCGGCCGAGAGCGAGCGCACCGAACGCGTGGCGAGAGTAGTGGCGAACGCCGAGTATGTCTGGGGCGACCGCGAGGACGCACACCGATTCTTAATTACCCCGCATCCTGCCCTGCGCAGAAAAACTCCCATCGATGCCGCCATGACCGAGCTCGGCGCCCGTCAAGTGGAAGAACTTCTCGCTAAAATATTCCATGGCCTCCCGGCCTAGCGGACGCTGGAATGTAGCGTTGCGGCGAGCGCATCGAATCGCCGATCGCCGTCGCCCGATTTTCGATGGAGCAGGAGCGGCAGCCTTCGGCGGGCGCTGGAACTCACCGGGACGGCGCGTCATTTATGCCGCCGAAACCTATGCCGGCGCCATGCTGGAGATTCTGGCCAACGCCAACATCGGACGGGTGCCCAAGTATCACGCCTGGATCGAGATTTTGATTGGCAAGGGCGTAAGTGTTGAGGAACTGGATGCGGCGAAGGTTCGAGGCTGGGACGCGTCCGATCAGCGAGCGAGCCGGCGTTTTGGCGATGACTGGTACGACGAAGCGCGCTCCACGGTTCTGATGGTGCCATCGGTGGTGGCGCGCGCGGAACGCAATGTGGTCATCAACCAGACGCATCCCGGGTTTCGCAAGCTTCGGACAACTAAGCCGCAGCCGGTAGTGTGGGACGAACGGCTGTTTCGATAAGAGCCGATTCCGCTTGACATAGTAATTCCTTCGTAGTAATGTCTTCGTATGTCACGCCAGCCACCCCGGCCGACCGAAGCCGAGCTCGAAATTCTCACGGTCCTGTGGAGCCGCGGGCCCAGCACAGTGCGCGACGTCCACGAAACCATCAGCCGGCGCAAACCGACGCAGTACAGCACCGTGCTGAAATTCATGCAGATCATGGCGGAAAAAGGCCTGGTGCGGCGGAACGAGAAACAGCGCGCGCACATTTATGAAGCCGCGCAACCTCGTGAATGGACGCAGCAGCGGCTGGCGGGCGACCTGTTGCAGCGGGCCTTCGGGGGATCGGCAACCAATCTGCTGATGGGCGCGCTTTCCTCGCGCAAGGCTTCGAAACAGGAATTGGCTGAGCTGCGGAAGTTGCTGGATGAATACGAAAAGGGGGCCAAATGATCTGGCTGGAAGCGTGGCTGCAAACTCCGCTGGCGGGCGCGATCGGTTGGACTCTGTTTCATTCTCTTTGGCAGGGCGCGATCGTCGCGGTGGTGCTGGCGGGCGTTCTCGCGGCCACTCGCTCGGCCCCCGCGCGCTACACGGCCGCATGCCTGGCGATGTGCGTAATCCTGCTATGCTTCGGCGTCACGCTGCTGCGACTTGCGCCCCGGTATGCTGTCTCAGGCGCGGCGGGAAATCCGATCGCGCTCCCTTCAAACAACGGGGCCGTGCTGGCCGATGGCGCCGAAGTGTCGATGCTCCGATTGGCCGACCTGCTGCCGTGGCTGGTTCCCTTCTGGATGGCTGGAGTAGCGCTGTTTTGCCTCCGGCATCTGGCTGGCTGGGCCTGGACGCTGCGTCTGCGACGGAGAGGCGTTTGCGCCGCTCCGGCTGTCTGGCAGGAACAGTTGACAGTGCTGGCGCGAGGTCTCCGGCTCTTTCGACCGGTTGTGCTGCTCGAATCCTGCCTGGCGCGAGTTCCCGTTGTGATGGGCCATCTGCGTCCGGTGATTCTGATGCCCGTGGGTCTGCTCACCGGCTTGCCCGCCGCACAGATCGAATCCATCCTGCTGCATGAACTGGCGCATATCCGGCGCTGCGATTACCTGGTCAACATGCTGCAAACGTCGGTGGAAAGCCTGTTGTTTTATCACCCGGTGGTCTGGTGGATTTCCGGCGTGATCCGTACAGAGCGCGAAAATTGCTGCGACGATCTGGCGGTCGCCCTGAGTGGCGATGCGCGCCAATACGCCGTGGCGCTGGCTGCCTTGGAACAATGCCGGTGGGGCTCATCGGAAGCCGCCCTGGCCGCTACAGGAGGAAATCTGGTGAAAAGAATTCGCCGTCTGCTCATTCCCACGGAGGGTCCCGGTTCCGCGCTTACGCCCTTCGTTTCCGCTGGAATTTTGATGATCGCGGCCGCCGTTGGGCTGACCGCGTGGCAAGCGAAGGCGCCTGGTACGCCCGAAGTCCCCATACAGCGTTACGTCGCCCAAGTCCAGGCTGGGCAGAACGCCGCACCAGAGGCGCCGAAGGTTTCGCCTTACACCAAGTGGCTGGATGAAGACGTGGTCTACATCATCATGCCCGAGGAACGCGCCGCGTTCCTGGCCTTGCAGACCGATGCGGAACGCGAAGCGTTTATCGAGCAATTCTGGAAACGACGCGATCCCACGCCCAGCACTGAAGAAAACGAGTTCAAAGATGAGCATTACCGGCGGATCATATTTGCGAACCTGCATTTTCCAACGGCGACCGGCAAGCCCGGCTGGAGAACTGACCGCGGACGAATCTACATCGTGTACGGGCCGCCCGATGAAATCGACGATCACACCACAGGCGATGCGGTACCAGCGGTGCCCTATATCGACTGGACGTACCGCTATATCGAAGGCGCCGGCACCAATGTCAAAATGGAATTTGTGGACCCGGCCAAGACCGACGATTTCAAAATGACTTCCGACCCGCATCCCCCCGCCAAACAATGACGGAAACACCGCTGCCGCTCGAAGTCACGCCGCAGGAAATCCAGCGCCGCTTACAGGCGGGTGAGAAACTCGCTTTGATCGATGTCCGCGAGCCGGGCGAATTCCAACTCGCGCGCATCGAAGGCTCAGAGCTGATTCCGATGCGCAGCGTGCCGGCCGAGCTTTCGCGGTTGGACGCGCAGGCGGACGAAACGCCGCTGATCGTATTTTGCCATCACGGCGTGCGCAGCTTGAACGTGGTTCACTGGCTGCGCGAGCAGGGCGTAGGCGCGTGCCAGAGCATGGCCGGCGGCATCGATGGCTGGAGCCTGGAGATCGACCCGGCCGTTCCGAGATACTAACGCGCGCCTATATTCCTGAGAGTTTGCAGCCCAATTCCGAACTAAAGGTCGATGCCATTGGTTCGTTTCCCTTTGGCCCTGCTGTCCGTCTGGTGCGTGCTCGGGGCCGAAAAACCCGTGCCCCGAGTAGCGCCCATTTACGACGCCGCCAGCATCGTCAACGCGGCTGACAACCAATCCGGCGCACTGGCTCCCAACACGCTCGGCACCATCTACGGCGCGAACCTGGCGTACAGCATCGCGGCGATCACATTGAACGATATCCAGGGCGGCGTGCTGCCCACCGTGCTTGGCACCAGCGAGACCAGGTTTTCGTCAACAACTATCCCGCCGACCTGTATTACGTCTCTCCCACGCAGATCAACTTCCTGGTTCCCCCGAATCATGCTGCGCAGTCGGCGGTGGTCTACGTGACCATCGACGGCTTAGCGGGACCGGCGATCGCAGTGACACTGGCTGACGCCGCGCCCGGGCTTTTCCAACTGGACCTTCAAAACGCGGTTGCAACGCTTGCGGATGGATCGGTTCTGACGCCGGCCATCGCCCGCCAAACCCGGCGATATCGTCATCCTGTGGGCTACGGGCCTGGGCGCAGTGGCGCCGCCCGCCATTTATGGCCAGATGCCCACCGCTGCGGCGTCGTTGGTAGCCGGCGCGAATTTGTCCATCCTGCTGGATGGAGTGGCGGTGGACCCGAGCGCGATCGACTATGCGGGCGTCGCGCCAGGCTTCGCCGGGCTATATCAAATCAACTTGACGCTGCCCCTGTCCACCGGTTCGAATCCCGAAATCCGCCTGCAACTGGACGGCGCCATCAGCATTCCCGGCGTGCACCTTCCAGTGAGCCCGTAGTGTTAAACTGATCGGCTTGGCGCGCTATAAATTCGCAGTTCTGTCGCTCGCGGCCATCGCGCTCGTTTCCAGTTTCTGGTTCCTGCTGGACGTTTTGGGAGCCGCTACCCAGCGCACTCAGTCCTTCGGTGTGGCGGCCTTCGAAAACCGGTTCAACGATTTTCGCAAAACAATTCAACCGCACACCGTGTATGGCTATCTTTCCGACACTCCCGCCCAACGATCCTAGCGCCCTGGCCGAGTTCCATCTCACGCAATACACGCTTGCGCCCGCCATCATCAGGCCATCCGTCCAACGAGAACCTGGTGATTGTGAACTATCACGGCAAACAACTGGACATGAGGCTTCTGCAGGCCAATCATCTGCGGCCGCTCCGGCTGGTCGGCAACGGCCTGGCGCTCTGCCGGGGCGAGAAGCAGATGATGTTGCTGTTGTGTCTGGCCGGGATGTGGCTGGCCGGATTCGGCCTGGTTCGTTGGATGTTTCCGCAGCCGCTGCGCTGGTCGCTGCACAACGTTTGGCTTTTTTCACTCGGCATCGGGGTGGGCGCGGGCGTCGCATCGTGTTTGTACTTTTTGGCGCTGCTGCTGGCCGGGCCGGGTGTCACGGTGCTGGCGTCGGTGACGCGGCGGCGCCATCGTGATCGCATTGGCGCTGGGCATGCTTCGCAAGGAAAGCGGGCACGCTGCTCGGATTGGGCGGAGGGCCCGGCAGTCCCCTGGTATTTGACCGCCTTGTTCGTGCTGGCGGCCGCGCTGGCCGTGACGATGTTCCTGGGCGCGGTTGGCATACAATCCGCACGGCGAGGAAGGCGCGTGGTCCATCTGGAATTTGAGGGCGCGATTCCTGTTTCGCGCGGGCGCATTCTGGCGCGACGCTTTTTCGAGCGATCTTAGCTTGGACCCATCCGGATTATCCGCTGATGCTGCCCGGGCTGGTGGCCTTGTGCTGGAAGTTGACCGGGCAGGAATCCACCGATGCGCCGATCGCCATCGCGTTTCTTTTTGCCCTCGGCACCGTGGGTGTGTTGATGAGCGCGCTCGGGGCCTTGCGCGGCAAGGCGTACGCGTTGCTGGGCGGGACGATGCTTGCTCGCAACCGCGAGCTTTGTCGCCTTGAGCGCCGCGCTCTATGGCGACGTGCCACTGAGCTTCTACATCCTGGCGACGCTCGCGCTGTTTTGCCTGCAGGACCGGCATCCGGAGATCTGCGCTTCAGCGCGCTGGCGGGCTTGATGGCCGGGTTCGCCGCCTGGACCAGAAACGAAGGGATCATTTTCGTGGCGGCCGTGCTGGTGGCGCGTGCCATTGCGTTGCTGCGGTTTCGGCGAGCGGAAGCTGCTAGGCCCCCAGCTGCTGCGCTTCGGCGCTGGGTTTGGCGGCGCCGCTGGCGGTGGTGATCTACTTCAAGCTGCGCGTGGCCGGACCGAGCGACCTGCTGTTCGGGCCCGCCTCGGCGATCCTGAAGCATCTGGCCGATCCGGCGCGTTGGATCGTGACGGTGGAGGGCTGCGTGATTATGCTGTTCAATTTCGGCCGCTTCCTGATCCCGATTGCTCTGGTGCTCGCGCTGTATTGGTATCTGGTGCGCTTTCGAGTGGAGGCGCGCGACCGCGCGGCGCTGGCTACCGCCGCAATTGCGCTTCGGCCTGACGCTGGCCGCCAAATTGTTGATGGATATTCTTTATGTGGACAACCTGGCGCTCGAAATCAGCACGTCGTTCGAGCGCATTTTGCTGCAGTTGTGGCCGGCGGCGTTGCTCGCGTTCTTCCTGGCGTCGGGTCCGCTGCAACTGGTGGCGGCCAAGCCTCAGGGGAAGGTGAATCAGGACAAGAAGGCGAACAGGCCCGCTCGCCGGGTTGCGGAAACCCGCTAACGGCGGCCTGCGTTTAAACTGGAGAAGGGGAATTCCCGATGTACCTTCGATCCGCCTTGCTGGCGCTGGCCGCCTCGCTCGCTCTATGCGCGCAAGAACCGGCTCCGGCTCCTCCTGCGGCCCCCGCTCCCGAGGCGACATCCCCGGTGCAACGCCCGGCTCCCTCCAACCCCGATGAGTTCGTGGTCGCGGTGGGCACCCGCATCCCCCTGAGCATGATCAACAGCATCAGCACGAAAACCGCGGTGACCGGCGAGCGAGTTTATCTGGAGAGCGTATTTCCGATTCTCGTCAACGGGCATGTCATCATTCCTCCGGGAAGCTATGTGGCCGGCACGGTCACGGAGGTAAAGCGTCCGGGCCGGGTGAAAGGGCGCGGCGAGCTGTACGTCCGATTCGATTCGCTCACGTTGCCCAACGGCGTGACACGCGATTTCCGGGCTCGCATGGGCAGCCTGGATGGGCGCGCGCCGGAGACGCTGGACAAATCCGAAGGCAAGATTCAGGGCGAGGGCGATAAAGCCGGCGACGTCAAGACCGTAGGAGAAGCCGCGGGCGTGGGCGCCACCATTGGCGGCCTGGCGGGCTCGGCCGCTGGACATGCGGGCATGGGTGCTGGCCTGGGCGCCGCCGCCGGGGTGACGGCAGGATTGATTGGCGTGCTACTCACGCGCGGCCCCGACGCAATCCTCGCCAAGGGAACCACCATGGAGATGGTGCTGGACCGGCCATTATAATTCAACACGGCGGAGATCGACTTCCGCAACCCGATGCCGCGCGCGCAATCGAGCGACGGGCCGGGCCCCCAGCCCAGCCGCAAATTGCAGACCAGGCACTATCCGCCGCTCTATTGAGGACCAGCGGAACAGCCGGCATCAGCCGCAGATGAACCACTCATGGCCCGCGACGGGCCACCCATAGAACATGAAAAATGCTGTGCACCGCAAATGTCCATCGGTTTTGCGAGAATCCGTGTTTTGAAGACGATACGTGATTTTTCGGAACAACGCGTGTATTTTGTTCTCTATCCGCGTTTATCATCGGAGCTTTCCCCACCACTGCGCTGAAAGGTTCACCTGCTCCAGCGCTTCAAACCCCTCGCTGGCGTTTTCATCCCCCAGGGTGGCCGAAGGCCATGTGTGGTTTATCTGTGGTTAATGCTTTTTAGAAAATGAAGCTCAACCCGCCGCGCAGCGCGCGTGGCGATTGTACCAGCGTCACGTGCTGGCCGCCCTCGGTGACGGGCAGATAGCCCTGCGCCAAGCCGTTCTGCAGTTCGGCGGTGGCTTCCAGGCGTCCCGGCATTCCCGGCACGGACGGGATGGGCTGACGCACGCGGACGTTCAGTCCCGGTTCGGTATATGGACTCTGCGTGAGGTAGAAATGGTCCGGCATGATGGTGTCGTTGTAATCCATCCACTGATAGCTGCCGCTGATTATGGTGCCCGTAAGCGGCAGCCTTGGCGGAAGCCCTTGCGGAGGCCCAGAAACGCTGCACGGTCTGAAGCCAGCGCGCAGGCCCGCCGCCGATGTCGCCGACAGATCCTGACCGTCGGGCGCCAAAGCGCCGCCGCTTCCAAACGAGGTACCGATCTCATCTGATCGCCCAGCGCTTGCGACACCGAGGCCGCAAACCCGGACCGCTGGTAGCTGCCGGCATCGAGAACGCTGTTCTGAGACGAGATGTCTGGCAGCAGGTCGCCCGGCGCAAATGCTCCGTCGGGAGCCACCACGGTCATGGCATCGTTGGTCGACCCGCTCGTGATACAGGTCAAGTTGAATGGTGGTAGCTCGAATCTTCTTCTCGTAGCCGATTTCGGAATCCTGGGACCGCTGGATGGCCGCATGTCCGTCCAGCAACGACAGGCGAGGCAGCACGGCCAGCGCCGCCAGATCCTGCGCCAAAGCTTCCGTCGCCGGATCGCCTTCGGCATCGCGGGGCGTCATGGCCAATTCCACTGGAGGCGCGCCGGAGCTATAGGCGACTTTCACTTTGCCGCCCGCGCCCAGATCGTAGGTCAGACGCCCGAACTCGTTCAGCGAATTCACGTGATCCAGGTAGCTGACCGAGTCGAGCGAGCTGCCATAGTCCATCCGCAGGTTTTCGGTAATGGCGATGCTGTCGTGCATGGACACCGACATCGACCGCAAAGCCGGGCGCACCGTCAGGTTGTCCCGTCAGAGTAGCCAGGCTGCCGCGCACGGGCAGATATATTTGCTGTACCGTCACAGCGACTTCCGGCCCGATCCCATCGCGGCTGAAACTGGTCCGGAAGCCGGCCGTGGGCAGTCCGCTGCGCGCGCTGTAGCCGACGTTGCCGCTCAGTTGCAGCTCGATTGCGGCCGTACAGCGAGGTGGCCAGCGCGAAAGCCGTTCCCAGATCGGATTGCGACGGAGGCCGACCCAAGCGATCCCGGATCGCCGGCCGAGACATTGAACACGCCGCGGGTGTCGGAAAAAACACTGGCTGTGGCCAGGCTGGGCTGCTGAGGCGGATCGGATACTGCTGCTGTCGGGCAGGAACCGCAGAACCGGGCGCGTGGCGGCGGAATCCTTCAGCACCCACTTCCAGTCGTCGCTCATCAGAGCGCCTTGGCCGGGCTTGGCATAAACCAGCTCGATGGAGCTCAAAACGCTGGCCAGATCGACATACAGCAAGCTCTGCATGCCCGGCTGCACCGCGATCTTCTGTTTCACGGCCGGAACGAAACTGGCCAGCGACACGCGAACGGAGTAAAGATCCGGAGCTGAGCAGGCCGAAGCCGAACAGACCGCGCTCGTTGGTGAGGACCCGTCGCAGCAGCTCTCGGAGCGATTGAACAGAAGAACCGAGGCGCCCATCTGCGGCACGCCGCTGGAGTTCCGAACCACGCCGGCGATGCTTCCCGGACGGGGAAGTCGGTTGCCGGGAAGGCCACCGGCGCTGACAAGATCAGCGCCGCAATCACGCTGGCAGCGAGTTTTGGCCGACCGGTCATCATCTCCGTACTAAGGCTACAGGGGACAGATACACCACACCGTCCACCTAAATCTACTTTACCGTAAAATTGGCGGTGGGAGTTAACATCTGATTACTGTTCTTGTCCACCACCTTCATCTTCAGGGTATATTGCCCAGGCGTCGAGCGATTGCAGCGGCAAGAGCTTCTCCACCGTCACCTGTTGCGAGGAGGCCCCCGGGATTGAGGTCACTTCTTCGGTATAGTCCAGCACCGGATCTTTGGCGCCGTTCTTGGTGATCTCGTATTGGATGGAACCATTCGGTTTGTTGGTCTTCTCGTCCGGCGAGAAATTGTAAAACTGCGTGTAGATTCCGAGCTTTTCGCTGCGGTCGAAAGTGTCGTTCAGGCGCGGCCGGACCTTGGTATCGCCGATCACGAACTGGCCGGTGCCGATGCTACGGGTGGGAACCTTCTCGATCAGATCCGCCAGGATCAGGCTGCTCGATGCCAGCTTCTCATCGTCAAAATGCGGAACGTTCAGCGCCATGGGATAAGTGGTCATGTTGCCGCCCGTAATGTCCTTGCAGACCACATTCAGCCGGTACATCCCCGGCGCCAGCGGAATCTCTTTCTGATAGATGGACGCGCCTTCCATGGCCTTGTCCAGCAGATCGGCGGGCACTCGACGGTAACCGGATCTTCAAAAGTATTCACCACCCGGCCGGTGATGGAAGTGATGCGCCCGAAGATGTTGACAGTGGCTTTGGCGACATTGTCCTTCTGCTGGAACTGCAGGTCCTTGCGCTGGAACTGGATGGTGACGGTGGTCAGCACGGTGGAATCGGTGATCTTGATGTAATCGGCCCGCACCTTGAACGGCAGATTGTTGTACCGGATGTTGGAGCTGACCACGGCTTCCAGATCCTTGAACTTGACCTGCGGAGCCTTTTGCAGCTTGGCGAACTGCTCCAGGCGCGTGAACTCGTTCATGCTCTCCGGCAGCGGCTGGGTGCCGGTTCCGAGCGTCGTTCCGTCGGTGCGGTTGAAGCGATGCGACTTGGTCGGCCAGGCCCATCTGTTCGGACAGCGTCAGGCCGGCGCCGGGAACATAGGTCAGAGCGTCCTTTTCCGACGGGTCCATGGTCATGCGGAATTCGCCGGACATGGTGGTATCCACGAACTCGATAATGATGTTGCTGCCGACGCCCTCGATGTAGCGATAGCGCCAGTGTTCGAACGGGAAACGTGGAAGTGGTTCCGCCGCCCTCTTCAATCGGCCGGTCATAGGTGCCGCCCGAGGAATGATCGTCGATTTCATCGGGCGGACCGTACATGATGTAGATCCGGCCGCGATCCGTCTTCCATCCCGGAATACCCGAAGCAAAATGCTCGTTGGCATAGGCGATGCGCCGGTAATGCTCTTCCTTGAACTCGTTCTCTTCGGTGTCCGGCGTCGGATCGCGCCGCAGCCAGAACTGCTCGATGAACTGCTCGCGCTCGTCGTCGGTGCTCAGCCGCTTGAAGGCCTTGCGTTCCTCGTCGGTGATGATGTAGGCCACGTCTTCATTCAGCCACTTCTTGTAAGGCGTTTCCAGCTCTTTGCGCAGCTTCTCTTCCTGCTTTTTCTTCTGCTTCGCCGTCATCGGCTTGGCGACCGTGTCGCGTGGCGCGGGAGCAGCGGCGCTGTCTGGTCGATCGGCTTGCCGCTGGAGCGTCTGTTGGCGGCTTGGGGCGCGGCGCACAGCCAAGCGCCTGCCAAACCCATCGCAAACACACCCAACCAAGCGACAAAGTGCTTTGTTTTCATACAATTCACCGCCAGACGAGAATCGAAGCTGCTATCATTCTAGGCCCTAAGCGAGAATCGGTCAAGGGAGGGAATTTCCAACGCAAGATGAGCATGAAACTAGTGAATTGGCTGGGGCGGTTTCCAATGGAAGATGAGCATGAAAACGGGAACAATGGGGTAGGCGTGGCGCGGCCGGGTGCAGATACGGATGCAGAATGCCGAGAGCCTGAGCCGGGATCAGATCCGAGAGTTTTTGCGGTCGAGCGAGCCGATCGAGTTCAGCAGTGGCGGGCGGGAGGAACGATACCTGTGGGTGGAGCGGGTATTGGCGGCGCAGAAGTACCGAAGTTTGGGAAAAGGCGAGCGGGGCTTGGTACGGGCCTACCTGCGGAAAGTGACCGGGTTGAGCGAGGCGCAGACCACGCGGTTGATCCGGGCGTATCTCGATTGCGGCGTAATACGGCCCCAGTCGTACCAACGGCACGCGTTCGCAGTGAGGTACACGGCGGAAGACATTGCGTTGTTAGCGGACGTGGATCGGGCACACAGGCGGTTGAGCGGACCTGCCACGCGCCGGATCTTGCAGCGCGCCT